>JAVLBW010000010.1:0-44845 GCA_031581235.1 Spiribacter sp.
TCAAGAGTAGTTGTCGGTTAAGCCGACAAATCTTGGCTCGACACAAGGCATACTAGAAATTTCTAGGTTGCTCTTAAGTCGATATCTCTGCGTTAACAGTGATGCCGACACGAGCACCCACACAAGTTGTCTGGTCCATCTTGTTAAAGAGCGTCAGGAATCCCTGACTGCGGGCCGCGTATTCTAGTGAATTGCGTCGCCGCGTCAACTTCTTTTTTAGCTTGGAAATTGACCTCGCCGTGGCGAGAGGGAGAAGTCTACAGCATCGATAAGGACTGTCAACGTTCTGTCACACACTTTTTTCGAGGCTCACCCGCGCAAACCGGCGCTTGCCGACTTGCAGGACATGCTCAGCACCCGCGTGCAAAGCAATGTCGCTCGCTTCGATGCGCTCGCCATCAATGCGCACCGCTCGTTGTTTAATCATGCGCAGCGCATCGGAGGTGCTCGGCACGAGCGCCACGGCCTTTAGCAACGGCACAATATTAATGCCCTCCTCCGCGACCGCTACCGTATGCGTGGCGATATCCTCAGGTAATGCACCGCGCTGGAATTGCGCGACAAACCCCTCGTGCGCGGCACGCGCACTCGCCGCATCATGAAAACGCGTCACCAGCTCATCGGCGAGCTCAAATTTGGCATCGCGCGGATTCATACCCGCATTGACGCGCTCACGCAGCGCCGCGATGTCATCCAGCGGGCGAAAGCTCAGTAGCTCAAAATAGCGCCACATCAAATCATCGGAAATGGACATGAGCTTGCCGTACATTGACTCAGCCGGCTCACGAATACCGACATAGTTATCGAGCGACTTCGACATCTTCTGCACACCATCCAGGCCCTCGAGCACCGGCGTGGTGATCAGCACCTGCGGGGCCTGGCCGTATTCGCGCTGCAGTTCGCGGCCGACTAAAAGATTAAATTTTTGATCGGTACCACCGAGCTCGACATCGGCGCGCAGCGCAACCGAGTCATAGCCTTGGACGAGCGGGTAGAGAAACTCATGAATCGCGATCGGCTGGTTGGCGCGATAGCGTTTATGAAAGTCATCGCGCTCAAGCATGCGCGCCACCGTATGCCGTGAGGCCAGTTCAATCATGTCGGTCGCGCTCATTGCCCCCATCCACGTGGAGTTAAACGCGATCTCGGTGCGCTCGGGGTCAAGAATGCGAAAGATTTGCTCGCGATAGGTTGCCGCGTTACGCGCGACATCATCAGCGGTGAGCGGTTTGCGAGTCGCGCTGCGGCCGCTCGGATCACCAATCATGCCGGTGAAATCACCAATTAAAAACACCACCTGATGACCCAGCGCCTGGAACTGGCGCAGCTTATTGATCAGCACCGTATGACCGAGATGCAGATCCGGCGCAGTGGGATCAAACCCGGCTTTAATCCGCAGCACATCACCGCTCTCAAGCCGCGCTTTGAGCTCATCCTCGCGCAGGATCTCATCGGCACCTCGCCGCAGGGTGGCTAATGCGTGCTCGACGCTGGTTTCCATGGTGTTCCGCCCCATCGTGTCATTGCTGCCCAAACCCACAGTTTACCCAAAAACCGCGGTTGTTCGCGCGGCACTAGCCGTTGACCCATTCACAGCACCCGGCTATCGTTCGACCGCATGACGCAAATCGCTGGTCAATCGGGTTTTTTATCGCGCGCTCGGGCGTTGTTAATGCAACGGCTGACACCGCGTAATAGCCTTTTGCTGCTGGGCGGTCTACTCATTATGAGCGGCCTGGTTTGGCCGTTTAATGGCGCCACGCCCATTAGCGCTGAATCGAGTGCCGCGACCACACTCACCCTGCCCCGCGCCGATACGACACCGCAGGCCAGAGCCGAAGCACCACCCGATGCCAATGCCCTGCGCGCCGCCGCACTCACCGCCACACCCACGCCAGCGCCGAGTGCCGAGCCCTCCAACCGAACATCGCCCGCGCCTGAGTGGCAGACCCAAACCGTCAAAAGTGGCGATAACCTCGCCGCGGTGTTTCAGCGTGCCGGGCTGACCGCCCGGGATGTCCATGACGTGGTGAATACCGATGAGACCACCCAGGCGCTGACCCGCGTCTACCCCGGCGACACCATTCACCTGCAGGTGAGCAACAACGGCACACTTAACGCGCTGCGCTATCGCCTTGATGAGACACGGACACTGTATGTTGAGCGGACAGCGGATGCCGGCTACACCAGCCGCGTTGCCACCCGTCCCTTAGAGCGGGTGATAACGGAGGCCACCGGCGTTATCACAAGCTCGCTCTATAATGCCGCCATCAACGCCGGCCTCGATGACCGCCTGATTATGGAATTGGCCGGCATCTTTGGCTGGGATATCGACTTTGCCCTCGATATTCGCCGCAACGATCGGTTTACCGTAATTTTTGAAACGCTGTATCGCGACGGTAAGAAGGTGCGCACCGGCAATATCCTAGCCGCTGAATTTGTTAACCGTGGCGAGCGCTTCCGCGCCCTGCGCTATACCAAGGCCGACGGCCGCAGTGATTACTACTCCCCCGATGGCCGCAGCATGCGCAAGGCCTTTTTGCGCACACCGGCTGACTTCACTCGGGTTAGCTCAGAGTTTAATCCCAACCGAGTCCACCCCATCTACGGCACCAAGCGACCCCACCAAGGCACTGATTATGCCGCCCCGCCCGGCACGCCAATTAAAGCGGCCGGTGATGGCAAAATCAGCCACCGCGGCAGTAAGGGCGGTTATGGCAAGACCGTGATTTTAAGCCACGGCACCCGCTACACGACGCTGTATGCGCATATGCGCAGCTACGCCAAAGGCCAGCGCACCGGCGATCGGGTCAAACAGGGTGAAATCATTGGTTATGTCGGCAGCACCGGGGCATCAACCGGGCCACATTTGCATTACGAATTTCGCGTTGATGGCGTTCACCGCAATCCACGCACCGTTGATTTGCCCACCGCTGAGCCCATTGCCGAGCGCTATCGGGCCGATTTTGAGCGCAGCACCGCCGATTGGCTCGCCCAACTCGATCAGCTGCATCGCACCCGCCTCGCGCAGGCCGACGACTGAACGCCGCGGCAACCGCCATGCGCATCATTGGGCTTATGTCCGGCACCAGCTTGGATGGCGTCGATGCCGCCTTAGTGGCGTTCGATGGCAACGGCCAACCCACTCTGCAGGGCTTTCACTCCTTGCCTTACCCGCCTGATCTGCGCCGAGCGCTTGCCGCGATCGATGCCGGTACGCCGCTTGGTGAGGCGCTCGCCATGGATGCCCAACTCAGCGCCATCTACGCCCAAGCGGTCGCAACACTCTGTGCACAAACCCAAACCACCGCCGCCACGATCGATGCCATTGGCGTGCACGGCCAAACGGTTGTCCATGCACCGCGGGCCACACCCCCGGTGACCTGCCAGCTCGGCGACCCAAGCCGCTTAGCGGAACAAACCGGGATAGCGGTCGTCGCCGATTTTCGCCAACGTGACTTAGCCGTCGGGGGTGAAGGCGCGCCGTTGGCACCGCTATTTCATGCCGCGCTATTCGGCGCCGATCACCCACGTGGCGTTGTCAATTTGGGGGGCATCGCCAATTTAAGCGTCTTAGGCGCCGGCGGCCGTATCGTCAGCGGCTTTGACTGCGGCCCGGCGAACACCTTGCTCGATGGATGGATACAGCGTCATCACAACCAGCCGTTTGATCATGAGGGCGCATGGGCGGCTAGCGGTCGCGTCGATCACGCCCTACTCGCGCGGCTGCAAAGCGATGCCTTTTTTACCCGCCCAGCCCCCAAAAGCACGGGCACGGATTATTTCAATAGCGCGTGGCTCGAGACGCATTTACGCGGCGATGAAGCGCCTGTGGATGTGCAAGCAACACTCGCTGAACTCACCGCCTGGGCCATCGCGAGCGCGGTCACGCAGGCCAACCCCGAAATGCTCGATCTCATTATTACCGGTGGTGGCGCCTATAACCGCGACTTAATGGCGAGGATTGCCGCGGCACTCCCAACCGTTGCGGTACGCGACACGGCCGATGAAGGACTGCCCGCCGAAGCGATTGAAGCGGTGGGATTTGCCTGGCTTGCTTGGGCGACGTTAAACGGCCAAGCGTTGGATTTGAGCGCGATCACCGGCGCCAGCACGCCGGTGATATTGGGGGGTATCTATCCGCGTTCGCGCTGATTAAACGCCAAACGATGACCCACAACCACAGGTAGTGGTCGCGTTCGGGTTACGGATCACAAACTGCGCGCCCTCGATGCCCTCGACATAGTCGATCTCAGCACCTTCTAGGTAGGCGCCGCTCATGGGGTCGACCAGCAGCGTCACACCATGGTTTTCAACCACGGCGTCACCGGGCTCTTCGCTTTCGTCAAACATAAAGCCGTACTGAAACCCCGAGCAACCGCCACCAGAGATATACACTCGCAGCTTAAGGTCGTGGTTATCCTCGTCATCGAGCAGCTGGCGGACCTTGGTGGCCGCACTGTCGGTGAAGATAAGAAAGTCTTCGCGCTCAGCCACTTCTGTCATGGCACTATCCCTCGGCTGATTGGAATCGTTGATCCATCATTCTCTGCCCATCCACGCGCCAACGTCAATCGCTTAAGGCAGCACCGGGGTATGGCGCAGGCCTTGGGTTTCTTCAAAGCCAAACATACAGTTCATGTTCTGAATGGCTTGGCCGGCGGCGCCTTTAACCAGATTGTCTTCGACCACCAACACCAAGGCCATATCCCCGCCCTCGGGCCGATGCACCGCGATGCGCGCACAGTTACTGCCGCGCACGGTCCGGGTTTGCGGATGGCTCCCCGGGGGCAGGACATCAACAAACGGCTCATCGGCATACCGCGTTTCGAATAGTGCCTGTAGATCGACACGGGGGTCGGTTAATGGTGCATAAAGCGTGGCGTGAATGCCGCGAATCATGGGCACTAAATGCGGCACAAACGTCAGCCCCACCGGCCCGCCATGGGCATCGGTCAAGCCCTGACGGATTTCGGGCAAGTGCCGATGACCGCTTGCCCCGTAGGCGTGGAAATTCTCCGCGGCCTCGCCCAGCAGCGTGTGTTGCTTGGGCTGACGCCCCGCGCCACTGACGCCCGATTTGGCATCAGCGATCAGCGCATCGGCATTAACCACGCCCGCCTCTAATAGGGGGATGAGGCCCAATTGCACCGCGGTCGGATAGCAGCCGGGGTTGGCCACCAGCCGCGCCGTGCGAATCGCTTGGCGGTGGCATTCGGGCAGGCCATACACGGCCGTGGCGGCAAGCGCCGGGCAGGCGTGCTCGAGCGCATACCACTGCGACCAAACAGCAAGGTCACGAATACGAAAATCCGCACCCAAATCAATCACCCGCACGCCGTTATCAATGAGCGCTGGCGCCATGGTCATTGCAGTCCCGTTCGGCGTTGCAAAAAACACCACATCATTGTGCGCCAGTGCGGCGGGGTCGGGCGCGCTAAACGCCAGATCAAGCACGCCGCGTAAGTTCGGGAACACCTCACTGACGGCGGTGCCCGCCTGGGCGCGAGAGGTAATCTGGGTAAGCGATACCTCGGGGTGGCCCGCGAGCAAGCGCAGCAACTCGACACCGGTGTAACCCGTGCCACCGACAATCGCCGCATTAATCATTGTTGGCCTCCCTTCGGATTCGCTTTACCCCTTGTATAATGCCAGATTGATGGCGCGCCGACGCGCTAGAATGTGCAACACACGCCGGGAGACGGGTATGCCGCGAAAAGAATGGTTGGTTGGCGCTTTCATACTGGTCCTGCTCGCCGGCCTCAGCCTCGTTTGGCTGGCACCACCGCCGGGCGAGCCTGCCCCCGAGGTGCGCTTTAACGTCCTCGACGGTGAGCCGATCGCGCTCGATTCGATGCGCGGCGAGCCCGTATTGATTCAGTTTTGGGCGACTGACTGCACCACCTGTGTCAGCGAAATGCCCGATTTGATCGCGCTACACAACGCCCTCGACGCCAGGGGGCTTAACCTCATTGGCGTGGCCATGGACTACGACCCCGCTGAGCGTGTCCGCCGCTTAGTCGCGCGCAAAGCCCTGCCCTACACCATCGCCCTCGATGATGGCGGTGCGATCGCGAACGCCTTTGACAATGTCCGCGTCACGCCGACCACGGTTTTAATCGGTGCCGATGGGCGGGTGATTTGGCAGCGGATCGGCAAGCTTGATTTTGAGCGCCTGGGCCAAGAGATTGCCCGTGAGATAGCTAAGGGAAACACCGCATGATCGCGCTGTGGGTTAAGTCATTTCACATTATTAGCGTGATTACCTGGTTTGCCGCGATCTTTTATTTGCCGCGGCTATTCGTCTACCACGCGATGGCCGACGACGAGATTAGCCTCGAGCGCTTTAAGGTCATGGAGCGCAAGCTCTACCGCGGCATTATGAACCCCAGCGCGGTGGTCGCCGTGGGGCTTGGCGTGGTGCTGGTGATACTGCAGCCGTTTTGGCTCGAGCAGGGTTGGCTGCATCTTAAGATCGCACTCGTCGTCGCCCTGGTGGGCTATCACCTCTACTGTGGGCGCTTGCTGCGCGCCTTTGCCGAGGATCGCAACCGCCACGGCCATGTTTGGTATCGCTGGTTTAACGAGTTGCCAGTGCTCGTATTAATTGCCATTGTCCTATTAGTTGAGCTAAAACCGTGGGCCTGAGCGGCGCACAGCCCGGTGGGGGGCTTACCCTGCCAGCCGCTTTCATGCTAGTTTAATGTGTACGAATTGAGTCCAGTATAGGAAATGCCATGAACACCGACGCCGCCCGCACCGATGACTACCTTCGCGACCTGCTAGCGCAGGCCGGGTTGCGCGCCACGCGTCAACGCCTCGGGCTTGCCGAACTCATCTTTGGCCATGGCGAGCGCCATCTCACCGCCGAAGGCCTTTACGCCGAAGCCGCCAAAGCGGGCTTACGGCTGTCGCAAACCACGGTGTACAACACCTTGCATCAGTTCACCGACGCCGGGCTGCTGCGCGAAATTCTCGCTGATCCGCGGCGCATTTACTTTGATACCAACGTTGATCCTCATCACCACTTTCTCGATGAAGAAACCGGCGATATGGAAGACATCCCCGCCGATGGGGTCGCAGTGAGCGCGCTGCCAACGCCACCACCGGGCAAGACCATCGAGGGCGTCGATGTGATTGTCCGCGTGCGCCGCCCCGCTTAACGCCGCTGCTGAATCACCGGCGGCAGCCCCGCGCCTGAATCAGCCGGCCGGGCAGGCGGGCCATCCGGGAATAAATGATGCGCTAACTGCTCCAGGGCCCGCTCATAGACATCGCGCTTAAACGACACCACCTCGGCCAAGGGGTGCCAGTACGACACCCAACTCCAATCATCAAACTCTGGCTCGTGACTGGCATCAAGCCGCACCCGGGCCTCATCGGTTAGCAGCCGCAACATAAACCAAATCTGCTTTTGGCCAATACACGCCGGGCGCTGACGGCGCCGAATTAAATGCGCGGGCAGACGATAGCGCAACCACCCGCGGGTAGCGCCAAGCACCTCGACGTCGGCGGGCTGCAAACCGACCTCTTCATCGAGTTCGCGATAAAGCGCCGCCTCCGGGCTTTCGTTGCGCTGGATCCCGCCCTGCGGAAACTGCCAAGCATCCTGGCCAATGCGCCGTGCCCAAAAAACCTGGCCGTTGCCGTTGGCAAGGATAATCCCGACATTCGGGCGAAAACCCTTTGAATCAATCACTGACTTTTATAACCTTAAACCTCTGTTACGCCGCATTCTTCCACATCGCAGAATCCGGCGACAATCCAACCACCAAGGACATCACCCGTGCAGCTTGCCATTTTTGACCTCGATAACACGCTGCTCGGTGGCGATAGTGATTATTTGTGGAGCCAATACCTCATCGAACACGGCGTGGTGGCTCGCGCCGAGCACGAAGCGCAAAGCGCGCGCTTTATGCGTGAATACGAAGCCGGCACGCTCGATATTGACGAGTTCTTGGCGTTTGCGCTGCAACCCCTGGCAGCACACCCCTACGACACCCTGTGTCGCTGGCGGCAGGATTTTATTGCCCGCCATATCGAACCCTGTGTGCTGCCCGCCGCGCAAGCCTTGGTCGATGACCACCGCCAGCGCGGTGACACGCTGATGATCATTACCGCGACCAATCGGTTTGTCACCGAACCCATCGCTGAGCGCTTTGGCATCCCCTATTTGCTGGCGACCGAACCCGAAGTCATTGGCGGGGCCTTTAGCGGCCGGCATAGCGGCACGCCGACATTTCAGGCGGGTAAGATCACCGCGTTGCAAGCCTGGCTGGATGCCGCTGAGCAACACGCCGAGTCATTAACCTTTTACAGCGACTCACACAATGATCTGCCATTGCTGCGCCATGTCGATAACCCGGTCGCGATCGATCCCGATCCACGACTAGCCGCCGCCGCGCAGGCCGAGGGCTGGCCTATCCTTACGCTGCGCCAAGGCGATCAGCCCCAACCCCTCACGGAGGATTAACCGATGACGCTCACTGCCACCCTTCGCCGCGCCGCGTTAAGTTTAACTATTATCTTCGCCGGCCTACTCAGCACTCAGGCAAGCGCTGAAGATCTTCGCATTGACAACGCCTGGGCCCGTGCCACCGCGCCTGGCCTACCCACCGGGGCGGTGTACTTTGACATTATCAATCCCAATCCACGGGGTGATCACCTCATCGGTGTACGCACCGATCGAGCACCCCGCGCCGAGCTGCACCAAACCATCGAATCCGGCGGCAATAGCCGCATGCAACCGACGCCCCGCGTTCGCATCCCGGCCAATGGCCGCGTGGTGTTTGCGCCAGCCGGCCGCCATGTCATGCTCTTAGGCCTCACCGAGGCGCTAGCCGAAGGCGAGCGGTTTACTCTGACATTGGTGTTTGAAGCCGCTGGCGCGCGCGAGGTGAGCGTGGCGGTAAAAGCGCCAACCGCGATGGGCGCTGAGCACGGTGATCAGGGCATGGAGGCAATGGATCACTCATCGCAATAAGGAGCCAGGGCCGTTTGCGTGAGCAGCTAATCCGCAAGGCATTACTGCTATTGGCGTTGGTGTTTGTCGGCCTCGGCAGCCTCGGGGCGGTGTTGCCTTTGCTCCCCACCACACCGTTTTTACTGCTAGCTGCGGCCTGCGCTTCGCGGGCCTCGCCGGCGCTGCATGCCTGGCTTTATAGTCATCGGCATTTTGGCCCGCTGCTGCGAAGCTGGCGCGATCATCGAGCCATCCCCCGTCGTGCCAAAATCACCGGGCTATTACTCATTGCACTGAGCTGGACCTATATGTGGTTCACCCTCGAGCCACTGCCGTGGCGGCTGGGGGTTAGCGCCATGATGGTCATCGGCATTATCTTTCTGAGCACTCGCCCCGACGGCCCTGACCCAGCGAGCCTACGTGGGCCCGCCGATCCCGGTGAGCGCGGCAAGGGCGAATAGCCCGAGCACACACAGCAGCGCCGCACTCCAAACCAGGCTGCGCAGCCCGGGGCGGTCGTTGATATACGACCAACTATAGCCAATCCGAAAGACCACAAACCCCAGCGCAAGCCCATCGATCCAAAGCTGGTTGGCGTTTAATTGATGGGCAATAATCACCGCGGCAAAAAAGCCCGGCAGCGACTCATAGGTATTGAGCTGGGCCCAGTGCGCGCGCTGACGAAAACCATCGAGTTGCGCCAGCCACTCGCGCGGGCGGGCATTGTCGTAACCAGGCTGCGATTTAGCGATGCCCGCCAACACCATGGGCATTAACAGCATCACCACGATCATCCAATAAGCAACGCTCATCAACGCTCTCCGGCAAGCTGGGCGCGCACGGCGCGATGGGCGATATCCGGGCGCATAAAATGCCCGGGCCAATGAATACAAGCGGCCAAATCATAAGCGGCCTGCTGCGCGCTTAGAATGTCATCACCGAGCGCGCAGGCACACAAAACCCGTCCGCCGGCGGTGACAACCTCACCGTCGGCGTTTAATGCGCTACCGGCATGGAAGACCTTACCCGGCTGCGCGGCAGCGGCATCAAGGCCTTGAATGACATGACCCCGATCATAGGCGCCAGGGTAGCCGCCCGCCGCTAACACCACCCCGACACTGGGCCGCGGATCCCAGTCCACGGACTGCTCAGCGAGCGTGCCATCGAGCGCCGCGCACAGTAGCGCGACCGGGTCGCTTGCCAGGCGCAACATAATCGGCTGTGTCTCGGGGTCACCTAGGCGGACGTTAAATTCGAGCACATTGGCCTCACCCTGCTCATCAATCATCAGCCCGGCGTACAAAAACCCCGAATAGCCGCGCCCCTCAGCGACCAGGCCGCGCAAGGTCGGTTTAATAATCCGCTCCAGCACCCGCGCATGCACCGCCTCGCTGAGCACCGGCGCCGGCGAGTAGGCGCCCATGCCGCCGGTATTCGGGCCTTGGTCATCGGCATCGCGGGCTTTGTGGTCTTGCGACGAGGCAAGCGGCACGACGGTCTCGCCATCAACGAGGGCGATAAAGCTCGCCTCCTCACCAACCAGGAAGTCTTCAATAACGATGCGCGCGCCCGCCTCGCCAAACGCCCCACCGAGCATCTGTTCGGCGGCTAGCAGCGCTTCATCGAGGGTCATGGCAACACTCACGCCCTTGCCGGCTGCCAGGCCATCGGCTTTGACCACCACCGGCGCGCCGTGGGCAAGAATATAAGCGCGCGCGGCGTCGAGATCGCTAAAGGTCTGCGCCGCGGCGGTCGGAATCGCATGGCGGCTGAGAAACTCCTTGGCAAAAGCTTTCGACGACTCAAGCTCGGCGGCTTGCCGGCCGGGGCCGAGACAGGCGAGCCCAGCGGCGTTAAACGCATCAACAATGCCTTCGGCCAACGCCGCCTCGGGGCCAACCACCGTCAGCCCGATATCGAGCTGCCGGGCGCAATCGCGCAGACCATCAACGTCTTCGGCGCCGATGTTGACATTATCAATGCCCGGCTCGAGCGCGGTGCCGGCATTGCCCGGCGCGACATAGACATGATCGGCCTGCGGCGAGCGCGCTAGCCGCCACGCGAGTGCATGCTCGCGACCGCCATTGCCTACCACCAAAATATTCATGGCCATCCTCGTTGCTGCTTAATGGCGAAAATGGCGCCGGCCGGTAAAGACCATGGCGATGCCATGCTCATCCGCCGCGGCAATCACCTCATCATCGCGCATCGAACCACCGGGCTGAATGATGGCGCGCACCCCGGCCTCAGCGGCTTGGTCAATGCCATCGCGAAACGGGAAAAACGCATCCGATGCCATCACCGAGCCAAGAAGCGAAAGACCGGCATCTTCGGCTTTGCGCACGCCGATACGGGCGCTATCAACCCGGCTCATTTGACCGGCACCAATCGCCAGTGTTCGCCCGCCACGACCGTAGACAATGGCATTGGATTTAACCGACTTCGCCACCCGCCAGACAAAATCTAGTTCATCCATAAGCGCCGGCTCGACCCGCGCTTGGCTAACCGTTTGCCAATCGGCTTGCGAGTCAATCGCGGTGTCTTCGTCTTGAACGAGCAAGCCCCCCGCCACCGGCTGCAAGCGCCAACTCGCCTCAGCGCTCGCCGCGCTTGGCATTCGCAGGACTCGCACATTGGGCTTTTGCGCTAACGCGCTCAGTGCGGCGTCGGCAAAATCGGGCGCGAGAATCACCTCAACAAACTGCTGTGCGAGCACCGCCTCGGCGCTCGCTGCATCGAGTGGCTGATTAAAGGCAATAATGCCGCCAAACGCCGAGGTTGGGTCAGTGGCAAAGGCCTGCTCATAGGCACTCGACAAATCCGCTGCCACCGCCACACCGCAGGGGTTGGCATGTTTGACGATGACGCAGGCCGGCTCACTAAACGCATTCACACACGCCCACGCCGCATCGGCATCGACTAAGTTGTTATACGACAACGCCTTGCCTTGAGCGCTTTGGTAGTGGGCAAACCGGCTTGCCGGTGCGTTTGGGTCGCGATAAAAGGCCGCCTGTTGATGCGGGTTTTCGCCGTAGCGCAGGTCATCGACTTTTTGCCAGACCCGATTGAGCTGACCGGGAAAGCGCTGGGGATGCTCATCTTGGCTTGCCGAGCGCGCCGATAAATAATTGCTAATCGCCGCATCGTAGCGGGCGACATGATTAAAGGCCGCCACACTCAATGCAAAGCGCTGGTTTTCGCTCAGCTCGCCATCGCTTTGCAGCGCCTCGATAACCTCGGGGTATTGGCTAGGATCGGTAACCACGCCAACGCCGGCGTAGTTTTTGGCAGCCGCCCGCAACATCGCCGGACCACCGATATCAATATTTTCAATCGCCTCGGCAAGTGTGCAATCGGGGTTGGCAACGGTCTGCTCAAAGGCATAAAGGTTGACCACTAACAGATCGATCGGCGCGATCGCATGCGCCTCCATCACCGCCTCGTCGGTCCCGCGGCGACCAAGAAGGCCGCCGTGGACTTTCGGGTGCAGGGTTTTCACCCGCCCGGCCATAATTTCAGGGAACCCGGTGTAATCGCTGACATCGGTTACCGCCAGCCCAGCCTGACGCAGTTGCTCGGCGGTACCGCCGGTGGAGAGGATTTCTACCCCCATCGCGGCGAGCGCGTGGGCGAGGGGTTCGAGCCCGGTTTTATCGGAAACGCTAAGAAGTGCTCGACGCACCGGCATCATGATTTAACTCTCGAGGCCGTACTGACGCAGCTTTTTACGCAGCGTGCCGCGATTGATGCCCAATGCCTCGGCGGCCCGCGTTTGATTACCGCTGCACTCGCGCATAACCACTTCAAAGAGCGGCGCCTCGGCTTGTTCAATCACCATGCGATAGAGATCCACACACGAGTGGCCATCGAGTTGCGCAAAATAGTCGCCAACGGTCTCCTGCACGCAAGCCCGAATCGGGCCGACGCCTAGGTCGTCTTGTGAGGAGTCGCTCGCCATGGTCTCAATCCTTCGCCGGTAAGCCTGCAAGCATAACGACAACCCCGCTTCCATTAAAGCGCTGTGCGCACCGCATCCAAGCGCAGCCACTCATCCTTGGCCACGGCTGGGGCAAATTCAACGCCCGGGGTATAGGCTGCTTTCACTGTATCGGCCTGATCGCTCAGCAGCCCGGCAAGCGTTAGGCGCGCGTTGTCAGCCAGCGCAGCGAGCAAGCGCGGGGCGAGGTCACACAACACACCGGCAAGAATATTCGCCATCACCCAGTCGGCCACTGGCAGTGGGGTTGATGGGTCGGCCACCACCAAGCGGTCAGCGACGCCGTTACGCTCGGCATTCTCCAGCGTGGCGTGACGCGCTTGCGGGTCATTATCGACCGCCACAACTGAGGCCGCGCCTAAGCGCAACGCGGCAATGCCAAGCAACCCCGAGCCACAGCCATAATCAATCAGCTTAAGCCCCTGGGGCGGCTCGGCGGCGAGCGCTTGTAGGCATAACGCGGTGGTCGGATGGGTGCCGGTGCCAAACGCCAAGCCTGGATCAAGCCAGACGTTGACCGCGTTTGAATCAGGCGCGACATGGCCATGCGGCACCACCCACAGGCCGTTACCAAACGCCTGGGGCTGAAAATGCGCCAGCCACGCCCGCTCCCAGGGCTGATCGGCAAGCACTTGCCAATACAGCGCGCCCGGGCGCTCGCCAAGCGCCTCAACCAGGGCCGCCTCGACCGCGGCGGTATCGACATCAGCGGCAAACAAAGCCGATCCATTGACCTGATCCCATAGCTGCGTCTGTCCGGGCGCGGGCTCGAGCACCGCCTGCGCACCCGCGGCTTGCGACCAGGTGACCGCGCTCGCCCCAAGCGCCTCGAGTGTCGCCTCAGCAAGCCCCGTACGCTCGGCGGCGAGGGCAAATTCGACCTGTTGCCAGGCCATGGTTAGCGGTGTTCGCCGGGCAGCCAGAGCACATCGCCGCCGGCTTCACGATTGGCATCGCGAGCGAGGACGAAGAGGTAATCAGACAGACGATTCATGTATTGCGGCACCACCGCGTTAATCGGGGTATGCACCGCGAGCTCGGCGATATCACGCTCAGCGCGCCGAGCCACCGTGCGGGCGTGGTGAAGATGGGCTGCCGCCGGGCTGCCAGCCGGCAAGACAAACGAGCGCAGCGGCTCGAGGTTGGCATTGACCGTGTCAATCGCCTGCTCAAGCCACTCGACCTGGGCTTCGACAACGCGCAGCGGCTCATACGGTGGGTCTTCGACTTCGGGCGTGCACAAATCAGCCCCCACGTCGAAGAGGTCGTTTTGAATGCGGGCAAGCCCCTCATCGAGCTCACCGGCGGCATGCAGCCGGCAGATACCGAGTACGGCATTGAGCTCATCGACGGTACCAAACGCGATGACACGGGCATCGGTTTTGGCCACACGGCTACCATCGCCAAGCCCAGTCTGACCGCTATCGCCGGTGCGGGTGTAGATACGGGTGAGTTTAACCACGCCGACTAACCGCTCACGCGGGCGACAGAATCATGAATTTCGGCCACCGCGGCCTCGTAGCCCTTCCAGCCGTTGACCTTCACCCACTTACCCGGTTCAAGGTCTTTGTAGCGCTCAAAGAAGTGGCTGATCTGCTCGAGCAGCAGCGCTGGCAGGTCTTCGGGCGTTTTGACGTGATCATAAATCGGCGTGAGCTTACTAATCGGCACGCACAGTAGCTTGGCGTCTTCACCGCCCTCATCGGCCATTGCTAAAACACCCACTGGCCGGCAGCGAATCACCGATCCGACCGCGAGTGGAAACGGCGTGACCACCAAGGCATCGAGCGGGTCACCATCACCGCACAGAGTCTCGGGAATGTAGCCATAGTTGGCCGGATAGTGCATGGCCGTGCCCATAAACCGGTCGACGAGAATGGCGCCCGAGTCTTTGTCGACCTCGTATTTAATCGGATCGGCGTTGGCCGGAATTTCGATGATGATGTTGACGTCGTCGGGCAGGCTCTTCCCTGCAGTAATGCCCTCGTAGGCCATGGCGGTTGCGCTCCTCAATTAAGCTTAATCAATTCTATGAAGTATAGCGCCCGTGGGCGCCGGGGTCAGTCCCCAAACGCCGGCAGCCGGCGCGCCACCCGCTCACCGCGAATGCGCGCATAGTCAGGCAAGCCCTCGCGGTAGGGCGGGTAGTCCTCGCCGGCAATGAGCGGGCGCAAGTAGTCAAGACACGCTTGGGTGACAAAAAAGCCGCTCTCATCAATGTAGGCCGGCGGCATTTTCGCCTCGCGATTGGCCACCGTCTCAAGCCCGGTGTGGCCGATATGCCAGCGATAGGGCGAATCGGCATCACGCACAATCGTCGGCATAACCGCATTATGGCCTTGCAGCGCAAGCTCGACGGCCGCCTTACCCAGCGCATAGGCCTGCTCGACATCGGTTGCCGAGGCGATATGGCGGGCCGCGCGCTGCAAATAATCAGCAATGGCGTAGTGATATTTATACCCCAGCTCGGCTTTAATCATCGCTGCCACCGTCGGCGCGACACCACCGAGTTGCACATGGCCAAAGGCATCCTTGCTGCCTTGATCGGCCAGAAATTGCCCATCCGCGGTTTTCACCCCTTCTGAGACCACCACCACGCAGTAACCAAATTGCTCGACGCTGGTTTTTACTTGGGCGAGAAAGCGCGCCGGATCGAGTGCGACCTCGGGCAACAAAATGACGTGCGGCGGATCACCCGGTTGCTCACGGGCGAGCGCTGAGGCCGCCGCAATCCAACCGGCATGACGGCCCATGGTCTCAAGAATGAAGACCTTGGTTGAGGTCTCGGCCATTGAGGCGACATCAAGGCCGGCCTCCCGCGTGGCGATCGCGGTGTATTTGGCCACCGAGCCAAAGCCCGGGCAGGTATCGGTAAGGGGCAAATCGTTATCAACGGTTTTGGGCACGCCAATGCAGGTAATCGGATAGCCCATCGACTCACCGAGCTGCGAGACTTTGTGCGCGGTATCCTGCGAGTCACCACCGCCGTTATAGAAAAAATAACCAATGTCATGCGCCCGAAACACCTCGATCAGGCGCTCGTATTCGGCGCGGTTATCGCTTAGGCCTTTGAGCTTGTAGCGCGCCGAGCCAAAAGCGCCAGCCGGTGTGTGGCGCAGTGCGGCGATGGTTGCGGCCGATTCAGCCGCGGTGTCGATGAGGTCTTCGTTGAGGGCGCCGAGAATGCCGTTCGCGCCGGCATAAACCGTTTGGATGTGCTCGGGATGGGCGCGGGCGGTTTCAATCACGCCGCAGGCGCTGGCGTTAATCACCGCGGTGACGCCGCCGGACTGAGCGTAAAAAGCGTTTTTCGCGGCCATCGGCGATTGCCCTCCTCCTGCAACTCGGCGCTAGTCTAGCAAGGCTGGCGCGCTTTGCCTCCCCGCGCGTAGTATTCAGGGCTCTTTTCGCGATCATCAGGCAGTGCCGGTTTATGTTGCAAAACCCCCTCATCCAATCTTTTCTGGCCATTGTCACGCTGCGCGGTGGCCCCGAAGATCTACCCTATTCCGCGCGCCTCCTCGGGCTCGCTGTTGTCTTGACCGCGGCACTCAATATCCCGGTGATTCAGCAATACTCACCCGAGGCGCAGCCATTTCTGCAAATCGCCTTAATGATTGGTTATAACGCCGCGTTTGTGGCCGCCGCGTTAGCGCTGCGCGGCCATAGCCCGCGCTTTATGCAAACCGCGACGGCGTTATTTGGCAGCGATGCCATCATTTCACTCGCCGCACTGCCGATCCTCCTGATCGTTGGCGCCCCGGGCGAAGCCAACGCGACCGCGGCGCTGGCCTTTTTTGTGCTGCTTATTTGGAATATCGCCGTGGTCAACCATATTTTGCGCTCAGCACTGAGCCTCGCCGGGGCGTTGAGCTTTGGCGTTACCCTTATGTATGTGTTTGGCGCGAGCTTATTTGTGCGAGCGGTTAGCGGCGCATGAGCCATATCCACATCCTCGGCATCGGCGGGACCTTTATGGCCGGCTTGGCGGTGATCGCCAAAGCCGCCGGCCATCAGGTCAGCGGTCAGGATGGCCCGCTCTACCCACCGATGAGCGAGGTACTGGCCAACGCCGAGATCGAGGTTTTAACCACCGATCAGCCCAATGTCCGTCTCGAAAGCGCCGATGAGGTCATCATTGGTAACGCGCTGAGTCGCGGCCACCCGAGTGTCGAAGCGCTGCTCAATCGCGGCCAGGCCTACACCAGTGGGCCGGCCTGGTTGGCTGAGCACGTTTTGCGCGAGCGCTGGGTGATTGCGGTGGCCGGCACCCACGGCAAAACCACGACCGCGAGTTTAATCGCTTGGCTACTCGAAGCGGCGGGGTTTGACCCGGGCTTTTTAATTGGCGGCCAGCCCGGCAACTTTGCCAGCGCTGCACGGCTCGGGAGTGCGCCGTTTTTTGTCATTGAAGCCGACGAATACGACACCGCGTTTTTTGATAAGCGCGCAAAGTTTGTGCACTTCCACCCCAATACGCTCGTGCTTAATAACCTTGAGTACGATCACGCTGACATTTACCCCGATCTGGCGGCTATTGAGCGTGAGTTTCATCATCTCGTCCGCACCGTTCCCGGCACCGGCAGCATTATTGTCAACGCCGATGAGCCCGCACTCGAGCGCGTGCTGCACGCCGGCTGCTGGTCGCGGCGCATCGACTTTGGCCAGCACGCCCCCGGCGATGGTCATGTTCAAGCCAGCGATCACGGCTGGCAGCTCGGCGCCCAACCCTACACCCCGCCACTACCGGGCGCGCACAACGCCATGAACACCGCCGCCGCCCTACTCGCCGCGCGTGATGCCGGGGTTGCGCTGCCAACCAGCATCGCCGCGTTGCGTGATTTTGCCGGCGTACGCCGACGGCTCGAGTGGGTGGGTGAAGCCCACGGCATTAGCGTACTCGATGACTTTGCCCACCACCCGAGCGCCATTCGCGCCACGCTCAGTGCGCTTGCCGAGACACCGGCACCCGGGCGCTTACTGGCGGTGTTTGAACCGCGCTCAAACTCCCTGCAAATGGGCGTCCATTCCGACACGTTGGCCAGCGCATTCAGCGCCGCCGATCATGCCTTTGTGCTTGTCGACCCCGCGCTCAATTGGGATATTAAAGCGGCCTTGGCACCGCTCGGTGCGTCACTGACCACCGCGGCCGATGTCGATGCGCTCATCACCGCCATTAGCGCTGAAGCCCGCTCGGGTGACCGGGTTGTGGTTATGAGCAATGGCGCGTTTGACGGCATTCATCAGCGCTTACTCACCGCCCTCGAGCGGCACGGAGCTCAACCATGACGCACGCCCCGATTACGCTTGCAATCACCGGCGCCTCTGGCGGGCTTTATGGGCTGCGCTTACTCGAGTGCCTGCTAAACGCCCAGCGGCCGGTGTATCTGCTCATTTCTGAAGCCGGACGGCTGGTACTCAAAATGGAGCATGACATCGCCCTGCCGAGCCGGCCGGCGGATATTGCGAGCGCGTTAAGCGAGCGCTTTCAGGCCGCTGACGGCCAACTGTCGGTGTTTGGTGCCAAAGCCTGGACCGCGCCGGTGGCCTCAGGCTCAGGCGCGCCGCGGCAAATGGTCATCTGCCCCTGTACCACCGGCACCCTGGGGCGAATTGCCGCGGGCACCAGCGAGGCCCTCATTGAGCGCGCCGCCGATGTGGTGATTAAAGAGCGCGGTGAACTCATTATGGTGCCGCGAGAGACACCGTTGTCACCGATTCACCTTGAGAACATGCTCACCCTCAGCCGCATGGGCGTGGTCATGCTGCCCGCTAACCCCGGCTTTTATCACCGCCCCACCAGCATTGGCGGCGTGGTTGATTTTGTCGTCGCGCGCATTCTCGATCGCTTGGGTATCGACCAAGCGCTCATTCCGGCGTGGGGCGAATAGCGGCATTGCCCCGGCTTGGCGCTCGAGGCCGGCCCGCACAGCCGGCGCTCGCAATAACGCGGCAACCTCACCCGCACGTGCTTGGCGACGATTAAATCGCGGCAACAACACCCCGCCGCGAATGCGCTCATGCTCAAGGCTTAATAGCCAAGCACTACCCGTGGGTGTATGCGCCTCGCGCCACGCCCGCAACACCCAGCGGCTGCGCTGCACAGGATCAATTTTTACCCACACCACCGCCGGCAGCCGGCCCTGGTGATAGCGCGGCAACACCGGCAGCCGTGACGGCGTGGGTTGAGGGCTAAGCCAGCGCAACGCGGTGTGCCAGCGCCAAGCCGCCGCTGGCCGCCACGACCGCCCAAAGCCGGCTGGCTTGGCATCACCGGCAAGCCAATAGGCGCCAAACGCATCGCGCGGGCCGGTTAAGCTTAAACGCCGATCAGCCCACGCCGCGGCGTTAAGCCCGGTGGATTGATCGGGCCATGAGGCGATCACCGCTTGCTCGGGATAAGCCGCGCGCGGATCCGGCCAGTGCAGCGTTTGTGTTATCCCAGCCGTTAACCCGAGCGCCATAATGGATACAGCCACCACCCGAGCGTTCTCGTGCGGTCGATTCAGCGCACTGCTGGCAGCAACCCCAGTAAGCCCCGGCAGCGCGCCGAGCACCACACCCAACGCGACACCGGCGAGAATATCGCTTGGCCAATGCACGCCAAGCACCCCGCGGGAACTCGCGACCAACCCCACGAGCGCCACCCCCAAACCCAGCCATAACCCCGCCCAGCGCGGTTGACGTGAGGGCAAGCGGGGCGCGCAGGATAGCCACGCCGTCACCAACGCGGCGATCGCCGCGGCATGGGCACTAGGAAAGGCGGCGGCAAATTCCGCGGTTTGGCTGAGATCATTCGGCCGCGGGAGGTTAAAGACGGGTTTTAAGGCGTTCGCAAGCCCCATGCTCAGCCCCACTCCCAACAATGCCGCTAGCGCACGGCGCGGCTGTCGCGCCCGCCACAACCCCCCAGCCAGCACCGCCGTTGCCAGCGCAATGGGCAGCGCCCCACCCAGTTGGGTGATGCGCCAGGCGAGCGCCTGCAGCCCGGCCGAGCGCTGGGCGTCAGCCAAGGCAACCCAACCGCGCTCCCACCCCCAGGGCAACAGTGACTGGCTCGCCGCCCACAGGCTCGCCAACACCACCAGCAAGCTCGACCACCAGAGCCAGTCGCGCCGATGTCGCAATGCGCGCAGGACTGCGTGCAAGACAAAAAAACCGCCAAACAACACCACCAGCCAGGCCATTAACCGGCCCATGACCTCGAGGGCGAGCACCAGTGAAGCGCCAAAGACCACACCCGGCAATAGATACGCCGGCCCCCAGACCAACGCCGAGCTAACATTGGCAAGAAAAAATCGTCCCGGCGGCATCCCGAGCATACCCCCCACCGCCGGAATCACCGGGCGCACGGGACCGACAAAGCGGCCGATCACCACACTTTTGCCGCCATGACGATGGAATAGCTTCTCGGCCCGCGCCAGCGCCCCGGGATAGCGCCAAATAACCGGGAGCGTGCGCAACTGATCGCGGTAATACCGGCCCAAGGCGTAACTCACCCCATCACCGAGGATGGCGCCAGCGATCGCCCAAGCGAGCATGGGCAGAATGTCGAGCTGGCTGCCGCCCACCACCGCGCCGGCCATAAACATCAACACCGCCCCGGGGACGAACAAGCCGACCAGGGCCAATGATTCGGCGAAGGCAATCAGCCCAATCGCAACGCCGGCCCAAGCCGGGTGAGCCGCGAGCCAGGTCAGCGCTGGCGCGAGCGCGCTCTCAAGCCCATTCACAGATCAGCAAAGACTCGCTCAGCAGCATCGAGCGTGTGGCGAAGGGCCTCTTCATCATGCGCGGTAGAGACAAAGCCCGCTTCAAAGGCAGACGGTGCGAGGTAGACCCCGGCTTCGAGCATGCCGTGGAAAAAGCGCACAAAGCGCTCGGCATCGCAGTTGGCAACATCTTCAAAGCCCACCACCTGCTCGGCATCGGTAAAGAACAACCCAAACATGGTGCCGGCCTGATGCGTGACAAGCCCGACACCGGCGTTGGCCGCGCGCTCACTCAAGCCCGCGAGCAGGCGTTGGGTCCATTGCTCGGCTTGCGCGTGGACATCGGGCTGAGCGAGGTGGCGCAAGGTCGCGAGCCCACTCGCCATCGCCAACGGGTTACCCGAGAGCGTGCCGGCCTGATAAACCGGGCCACTGGGCGCGAGCCATTCCATGACCTCGGCACGCCCAGCGAGCGCGCCCACGGGCAGACCACCCCCAATGACTTTGCCCAAGCAGGTTAAATCGGGGGTGATGCCATAGAGCCCCTGCGCGCCCGCTAGCGAGGCCCGAAAACCACTCATCACCTCATCAAATACGAGCAACGCGCCAGATTCATCACACAAGCGGCGCAGGCCATTGAGAAAATCAGGCAGTCCGGGGATGCAATTCATATTGCCGGTCACCGGCTCAACGAGCACCGCGGCAATACTATCGCCGTATTGCGCAAACACCTCGCGAACCGCCTCGATATCGTTAAACGGGGCGGTCAGTGTGGTCTCGGTCACCGAGGCGGGCACGCCTGGCGAGCCGGGGATGCCCAAGGTGAGCACACCCGAGCCGGCTTCAACCAACAGGGCATCGACATGGCCATGGTAGTTGCCGCGAAATTTAAGAATACGATCGCGACCGGTATAGCCCCGGGCCAGGCGAACGGCGCTCATGCACGCCTCGGTGCCGGAGTTGACCATGCGAATGCGCTCGATCCCGGGCATGATCGATTTGACCATTTTCGCCATATCCGTCTCGAGTTCGGTGGGAGCACCAAAGCTCGTCCCATCGGCGGCGGTTTGGCTGATCGCCGCCACCACCTCGGGGTGGGCATGACCAATGGCAAGCGGGCCATACGAAAGCACGTAGTCGACGTAGCGCTTGCCGTTAACATCCTCAATCCATGCGCCTTCACCGCGGCGCATAAACACCGGCGTCCCGCCGACAGAACGAAAAGCGCGCACCGCCGAATTCACACCGCCGACTAAATGTTGGTTGGCATCGGCAAATAAAGCCTCAGAGAGGTTGGCCGTCATAATAGGTTTCCTAGGGTTTTGCAGGCCTGTTCGATATCTTGCGCGCCAAACACCGCATCCACCAGCGCAATCGCATCAGCGCCGGCCGCCCGGACGCTCGCGATGTTATCGGCGTTAATGCCGCCAATCGCCACCAGCGGCAAATCGGTCAGCGCCCGGGCCTCGGCAAAAATTGCCAGGGGCACGGTCGGCGCTTGGGGCTTAGTGGGCGAGGGGTAAACGCTGCCAAAAGCCAAATAACTGGCCCCTGCGGCGGCCGCGCGCTGGGCGCGGTCTAAATCACCATAACAAGACACGCCAACGATCGCCGCCTCACCGAGTTGGGCTCGGGCGTCGCTGACGGCCGCGTCATGCTCACCGACATGGACGCCATCAGCGCCCACCGCCTGGGCGAGGGCGGCATCATCGTTGACGATAAAAAGCGCGCCGGCCTGCGCACAAAGGCTTGCCAACGCGCTCGCCTCGGCAAGACGGCGCTCACGATCGGTGGATTTATCCCGATACTGAATAATCCGGGCACCACCGCGTAAGGCCGCTGCCACCGCGGGCTCGAGCGCGACCGGCCGCGGCCAGCGCGCATCGGTAATGGCGTAAAGACCGCGAATCGTGCCCGGCACAATTAAATTTCGATCATCTCAAAGTCGGCTTTACCCGCACCGCATTCGGGGCAGACAAAATCGGCCGGAATATCCTCCCAGCGCGTTCCCGGTGCAATGCCGTCATCCGGCAAGCCGTCTTCTTCTTCGTAAATCCAACCACAAACCACACACATCCATGAGCGGTATTCCATTGCGAACCTCTTCTGCGTTAGTTGCTTGAAAGCGCTACCCTAAAGGTTGCGCCGATTGCTTGGAAGTCGTTCGTCACACCGACTCTGGCAACGTGACAACATCGGTGCTGATAGCCCCGTTGGCATGCAAGTCGAGCCAGCGAAACGCCGGCGGTGCTGCATCCAGCGTAAACGTCTCGGCACCGGCCAAAAACTGCGCGGCACTCGCCGGCGTCGCGAGCATGGGCAGGCCATTGCGCTCGCCCTCAAAAGCGTGATGAATATGCCCAAAACACACCCCGCGCAAACGCGGTTCGGCATCGAGTCGGGCCCACAGCGCTTCAGGCTCATGCAGACCAATGGCATCCAACCACGTTGTCCCCACGGCCAGCGGCGGGTGATGCAACGCGAGCAATACATGCGCCGCGCTCGATTGGCTTAGCGCCTGATCGAGCACCGCCAAATCGGCCTCGCTAAGCCGGCCTTCCACCGCGCCATCGCTCAGGCTATCGAGGCAAACCACTAACCAATTACCCAGCGTCAAAGTTGGCTCGGCGCGCACCAAGCCCTCACTGAACACCGCCGCCATCGCAGCGCGGTCATCGTGATTGCCAGGCACCACGCGCCCCGGTAAGCCAAGACTCGCCAAGGCCTCACGCAAGCGCTGATAGCCAGCCGTGCTGCCGTCGTGGACTAAGTCACCGGTGTGTAGCAGCGCATCGGCTTGCGCCGCCCACGGCCGCATCGCCGCCAAGGTCGCCTGAAAGCGCGCCTCGACATCGGCACCGCTTAACTCAGCCGCCGGGTCGGCGAGTAAATGGGTGTCTGTGATCTGCAATACACGCTGAGCCGCTGCGGCACTCATCATTTAGCTCCCCGCCTTATTTAGGTCCCTGCCTTGGCATAAATCCAGAGCTGGCTAAACCAATAAAAATTGCCCTCGCCATCCGGCGCGGTGCAGTTATAGCGGCTGCGGCCAACCGGCAGGTCGCCCTCACCGGCGACGGCAAAGCGCTCGCCGGGCTCAATCCAAGTCAGACTCAGTGGCTCACCTTGATAAAAACAGGTTGGCACGACATCGCTGCTAGCCGCCAAGGTCACCGTCAGCCGCGGGGCTTGAGCACGCTCGCGCACTGGGTCGCTAGGCTGATGGCCAACCACCGGCAGCGGCCGCGAATGGGCTTTCAGCGCAAAGCCCTCCATCGCGGCATAGCGCTCGTTCATAGGAAAACGCGGCAACGCCTGCCGGTGGGCCTGCGCGCCAATCGCGCCTGAGTGCTGACCCAAGCCGATGTAGCCAAGCGCCTCGGTGAGCTCAAGCAATGAATGGTTGTATTCGCCGTAGGGGTAGGCGAGCACCGCCGGGCTAGAGTGCACCGCCGCCCCCAGCTCTTGTTCAAGCCGGGTTTGCGCGGTTTGAATATCATCGCGAATGCGCGCCCGCCAAGCGCTGGGCGTTTCTTCCTCAGCGCGCACAAACAATGGCTCATGGCTATGCGAGTGGTTACCAAACCGCGCCCCTTCGGCGGCCATGGCACGCATCTCAGCCCAGCTTAAATGCCCCTCAAAGCCATCATCCACCGGCCCCGTATTGACCATGACGGTGTACGGCCAGCCGCGCTCAGCTAATAGCGGGTGGGCGACTTCACCGACGCTACGATAGCCATCATCAAAGGTAATGGCGATGCTGCGTGGCGGTAGTGACTGACCTTGCTCGAGCGCGCTCAGCAAGGTCTCAAGGCCGATGACATTAAACTGCTCTGCGGCAAGATAATCGAGATGCGCGCGAAACTGATCTTCCGTGACATTGGTACTGGGGAACTGCGCCTCACCGACGCGGTGGTACATCAACACCACCGCCTCCGGCCCGCGCGCCGCCGAATCCGCCGCGCTATTCGCCACGGCGGGCCCGGCCAGCGCGAGCAGCGCGGCGATTAAGGGGCTAAAAATCGATATTAAAGCCGGCATAGACGCCGTCTTCAAAGTCGCGATCGGCGCCATCGCTATCCTTATCAAAGCTCAACTCAATATGCCGAAAGCCCAAATAGACATTGGCATCTTCGAGCAACTGAAACTCACCCCGGACGCTGTATTCCTGATAGCCATCGATATCGCTTCCCGAAGTAGCCGACGGGGCGTAGTAAATTGAGCCGGCCACCGCCGCGCGGTTGTACTCAGGCAGCGTCCAGCGCAGCTTGCCGCCAATGGCTAAGGCGGCACCGTCGGCGTCGCGAACATCATCCATAATCACCGGCAGCTTACCGCCAATACCGAGCACCAGGGCGTTACGACCCGGCTCGGGGCGATCGACCAGATGCACGTTCGCGTCGGCGATATCGCCATCCTCGGTGTCGTGCAGCCAGCGCCCACCAAGCTCTAAGCCTTCGGTTTGCAAGGGTTTGATGTAGCTAAACGCCGCCGCATCACCACTAAAATTAATGTCGACCTGATCGGCCGCAGCGGGCATTGCAGCGCCTAACAACACCACGACCCATCCCCATTGGTGCAACTTCATGCCTCACTCCTTTTATGCAAATAGCTCACTCCCCGCGAATGATACACGCCCGTGGGCCGGGCGCCAGAGGCGCTAGTCTCAATTGGCGTGGGCATGCGATTATGCGGCTATGAACACCGACCATCGATTGGATGCACTCGCCACGATCCTCGGGCCGAAGGGGCTGATTGTCGATGCCGCGACCATGCTGCCGTATTTAAGCGAGCAACGCGGCCTCTACGCCGATCGCCGCGCGCTTGCCGTTGCCATACCCGCCGATGTCGAGGCGGTCGCTGCGGTGGTCGCACACTGCAACGCCAGCCAGCTCGCCGTCATTCCACGCGGTGGTAATACCGGTTTGGTTGGCGGTTCCGCCCCCGAGGCCCCTGCCGATGCGGGCAAGGCCAATGCGATTATCGTCTCGCTCGAGCGCCTCAATCAGATTCGCGCCGTCGATAGCGATAACTACAGCCTCACCGCCGAAGCCGGTTGCCGGCTTAGTGCTGTGCAAACCGCAGCCGCCGAACACCGCCGGCTGTTTCCACTGAGTTACGCCGCCGAAGACGATTGCCAGATTGGTGGCAACCTCGCGACCAATGCCGGTGGCATGAATGTGGTGCGCTACGGCAATACCCGTGACCTAACACTCGGCCTCGAAGTGGTCCTGCCCGATGGGCAAATCTGGCATGGGCTGCGCGGGCTGCGTAAAGACAATAGCGGCTATGCGCTGAAGGATTTGTTTATTGGCGCCGAGGGCACGCTCGGGATTATTACCGCCGCGACCTTTAAGCTCTTTCCCGCGATCCGTGATCGGGCCACCGCCATTGCGGGGCTTAGCAGCGTCGAAGCGGCCGTTGCGTTATTCAGTCAACTCCGCCAGGCGAGCGGTGACACCATAAGTAGCTGCGAACTGATGGGCCGTCAGCCGCTCGAGTATGCGCTGCGCTATGGCAGCGACTGCACCGACCCGCTGCCCCGCGAGCATGCCTGGTACGTACTGGTCGATTTATCCACCAGCGCCGATGATGCCAACCTCGCCGATCCGCTCGCGCGGGCTCTCAGTCACCCGGATGCCTGCGTGGATGACTACCGCATTGCGGCCAATGCCGAACAGGCCGCCGACTTTTGGCGCCTGCGCAACACCATTCCGAGCGCGCAAAAAGGCGCCGGGGCGAGCATTAAAAATGACATTTCGGTACCAATTGACGCCATGCCGGCCTTCCTCGAGCGCGCCCAGCGCGAGGTCGAAGCGGCCTGCCCCGGGGTGATTTTATGTGCCTTTGGCCACATCGGTGATGGCAACCTGCACGTCAACTTAACCCAGCCCGAGCACCTCGACGCCGCGGCATTCTTGGATCAATGGCAGCCGCTTACCCGCGTCGTCCACGATGTCGCCATGGCCTATCAGGGCTCGTTCGCCGCCGAGCATGGGGTTGGACAGCTTAAGCCCGACGAGGTCGCGCGTCTTAAAGACCCGGTTGAACTGGGTTTAATGCGGCAACTCAAAGCCGCGTTTGACCCGAATAACCGCATGAACCCGGGCAAAGTCGTGCCCGTCAATGGGACAACGCGCTAAGCCCGACGACGAAATAAGCGCGCGGCATAAAAACTGCCCAAGGCCGGCGCAAAGGTCAGCGCGGTGGTCAACCAAATAAACGCATTGCTCGGATCAAGCAATAACGGCAGCGCCGCTGGGCCCACTTTCATCCACAGCGCGCCAATGCCAATCCCAACAATGTTCAGCGCAATGGCCAAAAACACCCACCCGAGCTTGCGAAACGTTTTGGCTGGATCATTCATCGTGGTCATCTCCCTTGCGCCATTATTTCAAAGCACGACCGCTATGGGGCGGTATCATACCTGAGCACTGAGAATGTTAATCTTTGATCTTCACCCATTGAGGACTGAATCATGCGCGACGCCCTTCGACTGACTGTTTTACTGGTTGGCCTTATTTGGCTTGTGGGTTGCAGCCAAACCAGCCAAACACTGCGCCTATCCCCGACGCCGCCTGACATTGGCGAGTCACTGGGCAACGACACCGCCATCGCGCTACAAGTCATCGACGGCCGCGATGGCCGTGATTTGGGCATGTTCGAAAACCCCGACGGCAGCCTGGTGCGCCTAACCACCGAAGCCAACGTCGACTACAGCCTGCAGCTAGCCGCGGCCGAGGCCCTGCGCAACGCCGGCTTTCAGCCCACGTTGTGGTCAGACAGCGCGCTGCCACGAGTAGAAATTCGCATCGACACACTCGAGCATGAAGTCATCGCCGGCGTGCCCTATGAGCTCGCGACGACCATTGCGCTGACCGGCACCGCCTGGGCCGGTAGCGAGCGCTACACCACCCGTGCACGCGGCACACTCAACCGCCAGCGCCCCCTGCCACCGCGCGCAAAAACCAATGCCAGTATGGTCAGCGAGGCCATGAGCCAAGCCTTGGGCAACTTGCTCGACGAGGGCTTCGTGGGCTTTCTCCACGAGCGTCGCTAGCGCGGTTTTGATGTCGACCTCATCGGCGGCCCACAACGCGCCCACGCTGCCCGCGCCAAACACGGATTGGGCATTGTTTTTGGATTTTGACGGCACCTTAGTTGAAATTGCCGCCCACCCCGATGCCATTGTCGTACCCGCGCACTTACCGGCCTTGCTGCGCGCACTCACCGACACACTCGATGGCGCGGTGGCGGTAATCTCAGGGCGCAGCCTGGCCGGGCTTGATCAGTTTTTGGATGGCGCACTGCCGGCCCTAGCCGGCGTTCACGGTCTCGAGCGCCGCGATGGCCAAGGCATCGTCTATGAACCCATCGATCAGAGCGCGAGCTTTGCCCAAGCCCGCGCGGCGCTCGTCGGCTTTGTCGAGGCACACCCCGGCACCGTGCTCGAAGACAAAGGCAACGCCCTGACCCTGCACTATCGTGGCGCGCCCGAGAGCGCGGCGGCCGCCGAGACATTGCTTGAGCACCAATGCGCTGTCTTGGGTGATGAGTTTGTGCTCCAGCCTGGCAAGCAGCTATTTGAGCTCAAACCCACCAGCGCCCACAAAGGCCGCGTGGTGGAAACCTTTATGAGCGAGCCACCCTTTGCTGGGCGCACCCCGGTGTTTTTAGGCGATGATGTCACCGACGAAGATGCCTTTGTCAGTGTCAACGCACTGGGCGGGCATTCGATTCGTATCGGCGATTCTCAACATAGCGCCGCGCGTTATCACATCGACAATGTCAACGAGGCTTTGCAATGGCTCACCCGCCTAGCGACGACACTGCCCACCGCCCGCTAGACCTTGAGCTGGGGGTGATTGGCAACTGCCAAATCGCCGCCCTCATCGACCCCGAGGCGGCGTTGGTCTGGGCCTGCTTGCCGCGCTTTGACGGCGAGCCGGTATTTTCTAGCTTGGTCGATAATAATGGCCACGGCCAATTTCGCATTATTCTTCAAGACCAGTGCGATGCCACCCAGTATTATCGGCCCAACACCGCGGTGTTATGCACTGAGCTGACTGATCGCAGCGGCGCGGTACTGCGCATTGTCGACTTTTGTCCGCGGTTTCGGCAGTACGGGCGTTACTACCGCCCGGTGATGATCATTCGCCGGCTTGAGGTGGTGCGTGGCAACCCCGTGGTGCGGGCCCAATTACGCCCGTCAATGGGTTGGGATGCGAGCCAACCGCAAACCACTCGCGGCAGCAACCACGTGCGCTATTTGCGTCGCGATCAAACCTTGCGGGTTACCACCGACGCGCCGCTGACTCATGTGCTCGATGAAACCGCGTTTGTGGTCGATCGCACGCTCACCTTCATGCTCGGCCCGGATGAGAGTGTGAAAGAGCCGATCGACACCATGGGCCGGCGCTTTGAAGAACTCACCGAAAATTACTGGCGCGAATGGACACGCTCGCTTGCGATTCCGTTTGACTGGCAAGGCGAGGTGATTCGCGCCGCCATCACCCTGAAACTATCGGCCTACGAAGACACCGGCGCGGTGATCGCCGCCTTCACCACCTCAATCCCTGAAGCCGCCGATAGCGGACGCAATTGGGACTATCGCTACTGCTGGCTGCGCGATGCCTACTTTACCGTGCATGCCCTTAACCGCCTGGGCGCAACCCGCACCATGGAGGGGTTCTTGCGCTATATCATCAATTTGGTGGCGGCCACCGGTGATGACCGGCTGCAACCGCTCTATGGCATTGGTGGCGAGCAGCGCATCGAAGAGCAACACGCCGAGGCGCTCGGCGGTTATCGCGGCATGGGCCCAGTGCGGGTCGGCAATGCCGCTTATCATCAGGTCCAGCACGACGTCTACGGCACGGTCGTACTCGCCGCCACTCAAGCATTTTTTGATCAGCGCCTTGAGCGTCCCGGCGATAAAGCCCTCTATCATCGCCTCTGCGCCCTTGGCGAGACCGCCGCGCAGGTCTACGACCAGCCCGATGCGGGCATTTGGGAGTACCGCGGCCGGGCTCGCGTACACACCTACTCAGCAATGATGTGTTGGGCGGCCTGTGATCGGCTCCAGCGCATCGCCGAGCAGCTCAACCTCGACGCTGATGCCCGGCGCTGGCAAGAAAAAGCCGAGCACATGCACGCCGATATCTGCCAACGCGCTTGGAGTGAATCCGCCGGTGCGTTTACCGAGAGCTTTGGCGGCGAAAGCATGGACGCGAGCCTGCTACTGATGCACGAGCTTGGCTTTATCGGCGCCGATGACCGGCGTTTTATCGCCACCGTTGAAGCCATTGAGCGCCAGCTTCGACGCGGCGATCACCTCTTTCGCTACGCCGCCGAAGATGATTTCGGCCTGCCCGAAAACGCCTTTAACATTTGTACGTTCTGGTTTATCGACGCGCTCGCCGCCATCGGCCGTGGCGAAGAGGCGCGGCGGATGTTTGAAAACATGCTCAATCACCGCACGAAACTTGGCTTACTCTCCGAGGATCTCAACCCCGAGACCGGCGAGCTGTGGGGCAACTTCCCGCAGACCTACAGCATGGTGGGGTTAATTAATGCCGCTATGCGCTTAAGTCGCACTTGGGAGGAGGCACTGTGAGCCGTTTAGTGGTGGTCTCTAACCGCGTACCCAACCCCCGCGCCACCCAGCCGCAGGCGGGCGGCCTCAGCGTCGCCCTGGCCGATGCGCTGAGCCGCGATGGCGGGCTGTGGTTTGGCTGGGACGGCCAGCTCAGCCAAACCCCGGTGAGCCGGCCGCGCATACAACACCACGAGGGCATTGATTACGCCACGCTGCCGCTGTGCAAAGCCGACTATGACGACTTTTACTTAGGCTATGCCAACGCGGTGATTTGGCCGGTGTTTCACTTCAACCTCGGTGCCATGGACTACGAACGCCGCTTTAGCGAGGCCTACGCCCGGGTTAACGCGCTGTTTGCCGATGCGCTTATGCCCTTGCTCGAACCCGATGACATTGTTTGGGTCCACGATTACCACCTGATGCCGCTCGCCCGCGAACTGCGTGATCGGGGCCTACGCACGCGCATTGGGTTTTTTCTGCATATCCCGTTTCCCGACTACGATGTGCTGCGCGCCATGCCCGGGCATCGACAATTGCTCGAAGACCTCTGCCGCTTTGATCTGCTCGGGTTTCAAACCGACAACGACCGCCATGCCTTTGAAGAGTCAGCCACCCGAGCCATTGGCGCGCTGGTACGCGCCCCGGGGGCGCTGCGCCACCGCCATCGCAACCTGCGCACCGGCGTCTACCCGGTGGGCGTTGATGTCGATGGGCTCGCCACGCTTGCCGAGCGCAGCCTCGCCGCACCGCGGGTCTGCCGGCTACTCGATGGCTTGGGTGAGCGCGATTTAATGATTGGTGTCGATCGGCTCGACTACTCCAAAGGCCTCGAGCAGCGCTTTCGCGCGTTTGAGGCATTACTCGCTGACTACCCCCATCGCCGCGGCCATACCGTGCTCATGCAAATCGCTAGCCCCTCGCGCAGCAGCATTAGCGAGTATGCGGATTTGCGCCAACGCCTTGAGGGCTTGAGTGGGCATATCAACGGCACCTACGCCGATCTCGATTGGGCCCCCATTCACTACCTCAACAAAGCCTTTGCGCGGGGCTCAATTATGGGGTTATACCGCGCCGCCCGGGTTGGCGTGGTCACCCCGCTACGCGATGGCATGAACCTAGTGGCAAAAGAATTTGTCGCGAGCCAAGACCCCGACAACCCCGGCATGTTGGTGTTATCTGAGCTCGCCGGGGCCGCCGCTGAGCTTAGCGATGCGGTGTGCGTCAATCCCTACGACACCGATGCCATTGCAGCGGGGCTTAACACCGCGCTGGCCATGCCGTTGCCCGAGCGCCGGCGGCGTCATGCGCGCATGCTCGAAGTGCTCCGCAGTAACGCCATTGATGCCTGGGGTCAGCGCTTTCTCCACGACCTCTCACCGCAATCGACTTAAGCCCTGAGCGGCGCCCATGAACCGGGTCATTATGCATGTCGATATGGATGCGTTTTTTGCCTCGGTTGAGCTCAAACGCCGGCCCGAGCTTGTTGATCAGCCAGTGGTCGTAGGCGGGCGTGGCGACCCCAATCAACGCGGCGTTGTCTCCACCGCTACTTACGCCGCGCGGGTGTTTGGCATTCACTCTGGCATGCCGCTGCGCACCGCCGCCCGACTCTGCCCCGAGGCGGTCTTTCTAGCGGTCGACTTTAGCGCCTACCGCGCCGCCTCAGCCGATGTCTTTGCCGAGCTTGGCAAAGTCACCCATCGCCTCCAGCCCGTTGGACTCGACGAGGCGTATTTGGATATCTCCGAGCATTCAGAACCCGCCGCGCTCATTGCTAAGCGCCTTAAAGCGGCGATCCATCAAGCCACCGGCCTAGTTGCCTCGGTGGGTATCGGCCCCAATCGTTTGTTGGCCAAAATCGCCTCCGATTTAGAAAAGCCCGATGGGCTGACCACCCTATCGATTGACGATGTGCCCAGCCGAGTCTGGCCGCTACCCGTGCGCACCTTGCATGGCGTCGGCCCACGCACCGCTGAGCGACTCCAAGCACTGGGTATTGAGCAGGTCGGTGATTTGGCCGCCTGCTCGCTTGCCGAGCTGCAGGCGGGCTTTAGCGCGAGGCATGCCAAAGCCCTACACGACGCCGCCCATGGTCGCGATGAACGGCCAGTACAAACCGAGCGGGTGCGCAAATCCATTGGCCGCGAGCGGACCTTTCAGCAGGACTGCCGCAGTAGCGCCCGGCTTGCCCACGAGGCCCGCCTGATGCTCGATGAAGTCCACGCCCGCTGTCTCGAGCGTGGGCTTGCCGCGCGTACCGTCACGGTCAAACTGCGCTACCGCGATTTCACCACGCACACCCGCTCACACAGCCTTGAGGTCGCCGTTAGCCAAATCGAGCCGCTCGCCCAAGCGGTGCACGAATGCCTTTTCGCCCATCGTCTGCACCGCGCGGTGCGATTATTAGGCGTGCAGCTCTCGGGCCTCGAGCCAGCGGTGTAGACTAACGCTGGGCAGTATTTTTGAGGGGGATGGCGTGTCGAATTTGGCCGCGATTTTGGCCGCACTGGTGCCGCTATTCGGGCTCATTGTGTTGGGCACGCTGCTGGCGCGCGCGGGGTTTCCGGGTGCCGCGTTTTGGCCGCTGCTCGAGCGCTTCATTTATTTTGTGCTGTTTCCGGCGTTACTCATCGAAGGCCTTGCCAGCGCGGCGCTCGACCCCACCCGCATTGGCCCGATGCTATTGGCCATCGCCCTCACCCTGAGCGGCGGCGGGCTGGCGGCGTTTGCCTTACAGCCACTACTAAAACTCAATGGCCCGCGCTTGAGCTCGCTATTTCAGGGCAGCATTCGCTTTAACACCTACTTAGGCATTGCCATTGTGATTAGCGTCTGGGGCGAGGGGCGGCTCGCGGTCACGGCGCTGACCATTGCGCTCATGATTCCACTGGTGAATGTCGCCTGCGTGCTGGTGCTCAGCCGGCTCGCCGGGGGCGATCGCTCGGCGCGCGGGCTGGCGCAAAGTTTGCTCAAAAACCCGCTGATTATTGGCTGTGTCATCGGCCTGAGCATTAACTTAAGCCCGCTTGGCCTGCACCCATGGCTTGCCAGTGGCCTGGATATTGCTGGGCAGGCGGCGATACCGCTGGGGCTAATGAGTGTGGGTGCGGGCCTTGCCATTCATCGGCTCGGCGCCGATGGGCTCGCCATTTTAAGCGCGAGTGTTATTAAACTGCTGGCGCTCCCGGCGCTAGCGTTCGCGGTTGCCACGGGGCTTGGCCTGAGTGTTGCTGAAACGCAAGTGCTGGTGGTGTTCGCCGCGCTACCAACGGCGACTTCGGCGTATATTTTGGCCCGGCAAATGCACGGCGATCACACTCTGGTGGCCGGGCTACTGAGTGTCCAAACCGCCTTGGCCGCGCTGAGCCTACCGGTGATTTTAAGCCTACTCGCTCAGCTCGCCGGCTAACATCGCAACGGGGGTTATAAGACCCCGGGCCATCTGCGTTACCATGTTGCACAGCAGCATTTTTGTCGCAGGAGATGGCTATGACCGTTCGCAACCTCGACGCCCTATTTAAACCCCGCTCGATTGCCATTATTGGCGCCAGCCGCCGGCCCGGCTCCGTCGGCGCCGTAGTTGCTCGCAATCTCCTGCGCAGTGGCTTTGATGGCCCCATCATGCCGGTGAACCCCAAGCATCGGGCTGTCGAGGGGGTGCTGTGTTATGCCGATATCGCACACCTCCCCATGACGCCTGATTTGGCCGTCATCTGCACCCCACCCGATAGCATTCCCGCTATCGTCGCCGAACTCGCCGATCAGGGCACCCGCGGCATTGTTGTGATTACCGCCGGCTTTGGCGAGGGCAATGACGCGCATGGCATGGCGCTACGCCAGTCCATGCTCGATGCCGCCCGGCCGCATCTCACCCGCATTATTGGCCCCAATTGCTTGGGCGTGTTGGTGCCCGGCTCAGGGCTTAACGCAAGCTTTGCCCACCTCAACCCACCAGCAGGGCGGATTGCCTTTGTCACCCAATCGGGTGCGATCGTTACCTCGGTGCTGGACTGGGCAAAGCGGCGTGATATTGGTTTTTCGCACATGATTTCGCTGGGTGATATGGCCGATGTCGACTTTGGCGACACGCTCGATTATCTCGCCAACGACCCCGAGACCCGGGCGATTTTGCTCTACGTCGAAGCGATTACCGATGCGCGCAAATTTATGTCCGCCGCCCGCGCCGCCGCGCGCATGAAACCGGTGATCGTGGTCAAAGCCGGTCGTCATGCCGCCAGTGCCGCTGCTGCCGCCTCCCATACCGGCGCGCTTGCCGGCTCAGATGCGGTTTATGACACCGCCTTTCGGCGGGCGGGCATGCTTCGAGTGAATACCCTGGGCGAGCTATTTGCCGCGGTCGAAACACTCGCCACCACCGAACCACCCGCCGGTGATTCGCTGGCGATTTTAACCAATGGCGGCGGCATTGGAGTGCTCGCCACTGACGCGCTAATCGGTCATCACGGCCAGCTCGCTGAGCTCTCCGAAACCACCCAAGCCGCACTCGATGAGGTATTGCCCGCGACTTGGTCACACGGCAATCCCGTTGACATCATTGGCGATGCCCCGGGCAAGCGCTATGCCGATGCGCTGAAGGTACTCAGCGAGCAAACCGAAGGCGATGCGATCTTGGTGCTGAACTGCCCCACCGCGGTCGCCGATAGCCTCGATGCCGCCGAAGCCGTGATTGCCGAGCACCAACGCGAATCGACGCCGCAGCGCCATCGACCCACCCTATTGACCTGCTGGGTTGGTGAGCATACCGCGCAGCACGCCCGCCGCCGCTTTGCCGAGGCCGGCATCCCCAGCTACACCACACCCGAAGGGGCAGTGCGGGCGTTTATGCATGTCGTCGATTATCGCCGCAACCAGGCTCAACTGCTTGAGACACCGCCGTCGGTGCCGGCAATCTTCACACCCGACTATGCGGCTGCGCGAGCGATCCTTGATCAAGCGATCGACGCCGGACAGGCACTGCTGAGCGAACCCGAAGCAAAGCAACTGCTCGCCGCCTATGGCGTTGAGGTGGTCGCCACGGAAGTCGCCGATACACCCGCAGCGGCGAGCGCCGCCGCCGAGCGGCTTGGCTTTCCCGCGGCGATTAAAATCCTCTCCGCCGATATCACCCACAAAAGCGATGTCGGCGGCGTGAGTTTGGATTTGGCCGATGCCGCAGCGGTCGAGCGCGCCGCCGAGGCCATGCAAGCGCGCGTGAAAGACACCTATCCCGAGGCGCAATTAAGCGGCTTTAGCGTCCAGCCCATGGTTAAGCGCAGCCACGCCTGGGAGCTCATTGCTGGGTTTACCGAGGACGCCCAGTTTGGGCCCGTGGTGTTGTTTGGCGAGGGTGGCACGGCGGTGGAAGTGATCCGCGACCAGGCCCTGGGGCTGCCGCCGCTTAACCTTAAGCTCGCCCGCGACATGATTACGCGCACCCGCATTTACCGCGAGCTGCAGGGCTACCGCGACCGCGCGGCTGCCGATTTAGACGCGATTGACTTAACCCTTATGCGCATTGCCCAAATCGCCGCTGACCTACCCGAGGTCAAAGAGCTCGATATTAACCCCCTGCTCGCCTCCGCCGATGGTGTGGTGGCACTGGATGCACGCGTTCGCATTGGCGCCAAAGACGCCGGCAAGGGCGCTGAGCGCTTGGCCATTCGGCCCTATCCAAGAGAGCTTGAGCGCAACGTCCACGCCGACGATGGCCAAGCGTTTTTGTTGCGCCCGATCCTGCCCGAGGACGAGCCCGCGCTGCACCGGGCGTTCGCGCATCTCACCCCAGAGCAAATTCGGCTGCGCTTTTTCGCGCCCATGAAACAGCTAAGCCATATGGCCGCGGCACGCTTTACCCAAATCGATTACAACCGCGAAATGGCCTTTATTTTGACCGACGCCGACCAAGTGCCGGGAGAGGCCGAGCTCTACGGGGCGGTCCATTTGCATGCCGATCCCGACGGCGAGCGCGCCGAGTACTCGATTATCGTGCGTGATGATCTCACCCGCCAGGGCTTAGGACGCGTGCTCATGGAGCAGGCAATTGACTACGCCCGCGAGCGCGGGATCGACACGTTAATCGGCGAGGTGCTGCGCGAAAACCAGCCCATGCTTGCGCTCTGCGAGCAGCTCGGTTTTAGCCGTGAGACCGACCCGCACGATAACGACATCGTTCGGGTTCGCCTTGCGCTTAGCGGTACTTAAGAATTTCCATCAGCTCATCGACGATGACATCGGCATCGCCGCGGGCCTCCGCGTTGGTCACGTGATGGTGGAGGTGGCTGCGTAGCACCGCATCGCCGACTTTATCGAGGGCGCCGGTGACCGCTTTGAGTTGGCGGAGCACATCAACGCAGTAGACATCGTCGCGCTCGAGCATGCGCACGATGCCCTCGACATGCCCACGCACCGAGGCGAGGCGTTGGCGGGCGGCATCACGCACCGTTGGGTCAAGCGCCATCGCGCAGTCAGTGGCTTGCGTCATGGATCAGTCCCTTACGCTGTTGCGCCGGGCGAAAGCGCCGCAAACGCAGTGAATTGGTCAAAACAAATAAGCTCGATAAGCTCATCGCGGCCGCCGCCGCCATCGGGTTGAGCAGCCAACCGGTGAGCGGAAACAATACACCGGCGGCCACCGGAATGAGCAACACATTGTAGCCATAAGCCCAGACAAAATTGCCCTGAATCGTGCGCTGCGTCCGGCGTGCGAGTGTGACCGCATCAATCAGCCCATTTAAGTCGGCGCGCATTAACACCGCATCACCGGCCTCGATGGCGACATCGGTACCGGTACCAATCGCAATGCCAACGTTGGCCCGCGCGAGCGCAGGCGCATCATTAATGCCATCACCAACAAAGGCCACCTGTGCACCTTCTGACTGCAGCCGCGCAACCTCGCGCGCCTTGCCATCCGGCAATACCCCGGCCATTACCTGATCAATGCCCAGCGTGTTTGCGAGCGCATCGGCCGTGGCTTGCTGATCACCGGTGACAAGCGCAATACGTAAGCCCAGCGCTTTGAGTGCCTGAATCACCTGGGCGCTTTCCTCGCGCGGTGGGTCCGCCACCGCGACCACGCCCAAAAGCTGACCATCGACAGCGGCATACACCGTGGTTTTGGCAGCGGCGGCTAATGACTCAACGGTGTCAGCGACCGCCGCCGTATTAACCCCAAGCCACTCCATATAATGCGCGGCGCCAACGTGGACATAGCGCCCATCCACTTTGGCTTCAACGCCATAGCCGGTAACCGAATCAAACTCACTCGCCTGAGCAATCGATAAACCACGCGCTTGCGCGGCCTCGACAATCGCCATGGCAAGCGGATGTTCGCTGTGCGATTCGACCGCGGCAATTAGCGCCAACGCCTCATCCTCAGAACCGCTGGCAACGGCCAAATCGGTTAACTGCGGCCGGCCGAGCGTGAGCGTGCCAGTTTTATCGAGGACCATGGTATCGGCGTGCGCGAGCGCTTCGAGCGCCGAGCCGCGACGCAGCAATAAGCCATTTTCGGCCCCCTTACCGGTTGCCACCATCACCGCCGTTGGTGTCGCCAAACCCATCGCGCAGGGGCAGGCGATGAGTAGCACACTGACCGTGGCGACAAAGGCATACGACAACACCGGCGCGGGGCCAATGAGCAGCCAAATCGCCCCGGTAATGAGGGCCACCACCAAAACGATGGGGACAAACACGCCGGCAATACGATCAGCGAGTTGCTGAATCGGCGGCTTTTCGGCCTGGGCCTGCTCAACCATGTTGATAATCTGTGCCAGCACGGTGTCAGAACCCACGCGGCTTACCCGAAATGTCAGCGAACCTTGGCCATTCACGGTCCCGGCCACCACTTCATCGCCGGCTTGCTTGGCGACCGGCACCGGCTCACCGCTAATCATCGATTCATCGACCCGCGACGAGCCCTCAATAATTTCACCATCGACAGGGATGCGCTCACCGGGGCGCACCAAGACATGATCGTCGGCGACAACGGCGTCGATATCGACCTCGTGGACTTCACCATCGCGCACGACCCGGGCGCTTCGCGCCTGCAAGCTCAGTAGCCGACGAATGGCTTGTGACGTCCGCCCACGCGCAATTTGCTCTAGGTAGCGGCCCAACAAAATGAGGGTAATGATGACGCCCGACGCCTCAAAGTAGCTGCCAGCCGTGCCCGCCGGAAAGATGGCGGGGACCACCAGCACCAGCAGCGAATAGGCATAGGCGGCACCGGCACCCACCATCACCAGGCTACTCATTGCCGGTGCGGCGTGGCGCATTTCCTTAAAACCACGAACAAAAAACCCCCGGCCGGCCCAAAACACCACCGGTGTGGCAAGCAGCCACTCGATCGCAATCCACGCACGCTCGGGTAAAAACTCGGTATAAAGCGCGTGGCCGCCGGGTAGGTGCCGGCCCATGGCCACGATCACCAACGGCAGCGTGAATGCCGCGGCGATTAGTAGTTGCCGGCGCAGGCCTAAGCGCTCTTGCTCCTGGACTGAATCGGCTTGATCCGCCGCCATTGTGTTATCGGCATCCACCAATGACGCGCCATACCCGGCAGCGCCAACCGCGTCGGTTAGCGAATCGACACGAACCGCCGAGGCCAGAATCTCAACCTGCGCGCGACTCAAACTTAAATTGGCGCTGGCACTGAGCACACCCGGGACGCTATTCAGCGCGCTTTCAACGCGACTAATACAACTGCCGCAGGTCACACCCGTTAGTTCGAGTTGCAGCGATTGAGTCGCCGCGGGGTAGCCTGCCTTTGTTAGCGCTTGGGCCACCTCCCTAAGCGTGGCGGCGGCTTGAGCGCTTGTGGCCAAATCGAGCCGAGCCCGACCCGTGGCGAGGTTGACGCTGGCCGTCGCCACGCCATCGATCTGCGTCATAGCCGATTCCGCGCTTTTTACACAGCTCCCGCAAGTCAGACCGGTAACATCGATATCGAAGGATTGTTGAGCCATAAACAGCAACAGTTAAGCGAAATGTTGCTCTACTCTACCCCTCCCCCCGGGGGGTCGGTCAAGCCAAAAAAAAGGGGCCCGAAGGCCCCTTCAAAATCACTAATGAGGAGAGTGATTCTTTACATCGCCTCGCGCCAGCTCGCAACGAGCTCGTCATAAGGCACGGTTTGGCCCTGTGGCTTCTCGTTATCAAGCGGTGGCTTCGGTGCACCGGGCTGGTCGAACCAGTACTCGGCACTGCGCTCTTCGTTCATGCGCGGGCCACAGCGATCCTGAACCCCGGCACGCTCAAGGCGCTCCATCACACGGTCCTGCTCACGGGCAAGGTTATCCATAGCCTCCTGTGGGTTGACCTCACCGGTAACGGCTGCCGCTACGTTGGACCACCACAGCTGTGCTAGACGTGGATAGTCAGGCACGTTGGTTCCGGTATCCGTCCACATCTCACGATCTGGGCTGCGATAGAACTCAACCAAACCACCCAGCTTCGGTGCCCGCTCGGTCATCGACTCATGCATGATGTCGGACTGACGAATTGGGGTAAGGCCAACGTGGAACTTCTTCAGTGAGACCACTTTGGAAGTCGTGAACTGCGCGTACAACCAAGCGGCTTTGCGCTGCATCGGATCGGCGTGCTCAAAGAGCGTCCAGGAACCGATATCCTGATAACCGACCTTCATGCCATCTTCCCAGTACGGGCCATGCGGTGATGGCGCCATCCGCCATTTCGGCGTGCCATCGTCATTCACAACCGGCGTACCCTCTTCAGCCATTGCGGCGGTGAAGGCGGTGTACCAGAAGATCTGCTGCGCGATCTGCCCCTGTGCAGGCACGGGGCCAGCTTCGCCAAACGTCATACCGGAAGCTGCGGGCGGCGCGTAGTCACCCAGCCAATCGATATATTTGTTCAACGCATAGACCGCTGCCGGGCCGTTTACCGCGCCACCGCGGGTCACGCTTGAGCCGGCTGGATGGCAGTCTTCAACCCGAATACCCCACTCATCAACGGGCAAGCCGTTGGGCAGGCCTTTATCACCAGCGCCAGCCATGGATAGCCACGCGTCAGTAAAGCGCCATCCGAGCGATGGGTCTTTTTTGCCATAGTCCATGTGACCATAAATTTCCCGGCCATCGAGCTCACCAACACTCTCCGAGAAGAACTCGGCAATGTCCTCGTAGGCTGACCAGTTCACCGGCACACCCAGCTCATAGCCATAGATGTCTTCGAACTGTGCCTGCAGGTCTTCGCGCTGGAACCAGTCATAACGGAACCAGTAGACGTTGGCGAACTGCTGATCAGGAAGCTGATACAGCTTGCCGTCCGGTGCAGTGGCCGCATCAAGGCCGATGAAGTCATCGAGATCGAGGTAGGGTGAGGTCACATCCGCGCCCTCGCCTTCCATGTAATCGGATAGCGGCACCACTTGGCCGTACCGATAGTGCGTACCGATCAAGTCGGCGTCGTTGACGTAACCCGCATAGATGCTCTCGCCAGACTGCATCTCGGTTTGCAGCGCCTCGATCACATCACCCTCACCAATGAGGTTGTGGGTTAGGTTGATACCGGTGAGATCGGAAAAGTGCTTAGCCAGCACATTTGACTCGTACTCATGGGTTGCAATGGTTTCTGAAACCACTGAGACATCCATGCCTTGGAACGGCTCAGCGGCTTCGACAAACCACTCCAACTGCTCCATCTGCTCATCACGAGTCAGCGTCGAAGGCTGTGCTTCTTCAATAATTGCCTCAGCGGCTGCGCGCTGGGCATCGGTCATGGCTTGGGCACTGCCCAACCCGCCTACGCCTAATGCTGCCGCGACTGCAAGGGCAGTCCACGGTTGCATGGTGCTTTTTTGCTGTTGCATTTCTTTCTCCTCCTGGTGGGACTGAATGTCCCGTTACCTAAAGACAAAGCATCGGATTAGCCGAGCTTGTCCATACCTTCCAAGTGAGCGTTAACCTCACTCACAAGCCGATTAGCCATAGCGAAGCATGACCGCGGCATACACCACGGAGATCGCTGAGGCGAATAACAGGCTCGCGTCCGAAAACCCGAGCCAAAAAATATGAATAAATGCCGAGCCCAATAAACTCATAAACAGCCGATCGCCACGGGTGGTGGGCACCGGCAAAAAGCCGCGGCGCTCGTAAGTGGGCATCACCACCTGAAGCACACCAAAAACCACCAACATGAGTGCGATCGCGGCGAAGAAAATCGCCACAGGCTGCGTCCAGGCCATCCACGCAAGGCTTAATCCGGTTTCCTGATTCATGCCATGACCTCCGGTTACACCCGACCCAGGGCAAAGCCCCGAGCAATGTGTTTACGCACAAACCAAATCACCATGGCACCCGGAACCAGCGTGAGCACGCCGGCGGTGGCCAGCAGCCCCCAGTCGAGCCCAGAGGCACTGACGGTTCGGGTCATGGTGACCGCAATGGGCTTGGCTTCGGTGGATGTCAACGTGCGGGCAAGCAGTAGCTCGACCCACGAGAACATAAAGCAGAAAAATGCGGTGACACCGACGCCGGAGCGAATCAGTGGCAAGAAAATGGTGATAAAAAAGCGCGGCCACGAATAGCCATCGAGATAGGCGGTTTCGTCGATCTCTTTGGGCACACCCGACATAAAGCCCTCAAGGATCCACACCGCCAGCGGCACCGTGAACAGCGTGTGCGCTAGCGCCACGGCAATATGCGTGTCGTAAAGCCCAACGCTTTGATAGAGCTCGAAGAATGGCAACAAAAACACTGCCGGTGGCGCCATGATGTTGGTCAGCAGCCAAAAGAACAGATGTTTATCGCCCAAAAAGTGATAACGGCTAAACGCATACGCCGCCGGCAAAGCCACCGTGAGTGAGATCACCGTGTTCATGAGCACGTACAGCGTCGAGTTGATGTAGCCCGGGAACCAGGTGCTGTCGGTGAAAATCTTTATGTAGTTATCGACCGTGAGATTCTGCGGCCACAGCGTAAAGGTCGAGAGAATCTCTTGGTTGGTCTTGAGTGACATCATGATCAGCCAGTAGATCGGCAGCATCAAAAACACTAACCACAGACCCAGGAAGATATAGCGCCGCTTTGAGCCCATGCCTTAGCCCTCCCGATCCATGTTGAGAATGGTCAGATAGAACACGTAGCTAAAGAGCAGAATGATGAGGAAGTAGATCAGCGAGAACGCCGCCGCTGGCCCCAAATCAAACTGCCCAACGGCCATTGTGGTCAGGCTCTGACTTAAGAATGTTGTTGAGTTGCCTGGTCCACCGCCGGTGAGCACGAACGGCTCGGCGTAGATGCGGAAACTAAAGATAAAGCGCAACAAGACCGCGATCAGCAACACGCCCTTGAGCTTGGGCAGCTCGATATAGCGAAACACCGCCCAGCGCGAGGCGCCATCGATGCGCGCTGCCTGATAAAAGGCGTCCGGAATCGCCTGCAAGCCGGCATAACAAAGCAAAATCACCAGCGAGGTCCAATGCCAGACGTCCATCACCAACACGGTGAGCCAGGCGTCGATGGAGTCACCGGTGTAGTTGTAGTCAATACCTAGGCCGTTAATAAACACCCCGGCTAGGCCCACATCAGGCCGTGCAAACACCTGCCAAATGGTGCCGACCACATTCCACGGCACCAGCAACGGCAGGGCTAACAACACCAGCGCCAGCGAGACACCCGCGCCTTTTTTGGGCATGCATAGCGCCAAGGCGATGCCGAGTGGAATTTGAATCAGCAAAACCGACGCCGAAAAAATGAACTGTCGTATGAGTGCCCCATGCAGCGCCGAGTCGCGCAACACGGTTTTAAACCACTCGGTGCCGACGAAAAATCGCGAGTTGGGTCCAAAAATATCCTGAACCGAGTAATTCACCACGGTCATTAGCGGCATGATGGCGCTAAAGGCGACCACCAAGACCACGGGCAACACCATTAACCAGGCCCATTGATATTCACGCTTGCTATCCACGCTCACTCTCCTCCAACGACGAGCTTGTCGTCGGCATAAATCAGGGCATGCTCAGTGGGAAATACCACCGACAGCGTATCGCCGGTGATGACTTCGGATTCATCGAGCCGCACATGCACCGTGTGCTGACCGAGCTGGGCGGTGACTAAGAGATAATCACCCAGATCCTCAAGCGCATTCACTTGCAGGCTGATTGCCGACTCACCGTCGCGCGCCGGGCGAATTAGTTCGGGGCGAATACCCAACTGTAATTTGCCGCCGGCCTCACTCGCCGCCTTTGCCATGGCGGCATCGACCGGGACTTTAAGTCCATCGATGACGGCGTTTTGGCCCTCGATCTGGCAGTCCATAAAGTTCATGCCGGGGCTGCCGATGAAATAGCCGACAAAGGTATGCGCCGGGCGCTCAAATAGCGCCTGCGGTGTGCCCACCTGCAAGACCTGACCGGCGAGCATGACCACCACTTTGTCAGCAAAGGTCATGGCTTCGGTTTGGTCGTGGGTCACGTAAACCAAGGTGAGATTGAGCTGCTCGTGGACTTCGCGCAGTTTGCGCCGAAGCTGCCATTTCAGATGCGGGTCGATCACCGTCAGCGGCTCGTCGAACAACACCGCCGCCACGTCTTCGCGCACCAGCCCGCGGCCGAGCGAAATCTTTTGTTTGGCATCGGCGCCTAAATTGCGCGCCCGGCGATTGAGCACACCTTCGAGGCCGAGCATATTGGCGATGTGGGTGACACGCTGGTGGACATAGCCCGCGTCCATACGCCGATTGCGCAGCGGAAAGGCGAGGTTGTCGAACACACTCATGGTGTCGTAGATCACCGGGAACTGAAAAACCTGTCCGATGTTGCGCTGCTCGGGCGCCAGTGCGGTCACATCGCGCTCACCAAACATCACCGCGCCTTCGGAGGGCTGGACCAACCCCGAAATAATATTTAGCAACGTGGTCTTGCCACAGCCCGAGGGCCCTAGCAATGCGTAGGCGCCGCCGTCTTCCCAGACGTGCTGCATGGGCTGCAGGGCGTAGTCATCGCCGGGGCTATAGCGATGGGCAAGTTGGTTGAGTTCAATACGGGCCATCGTCGTTATCCGCGCTCGGTTGGAGGTGCTGCCGCCAGGCGATCAGCACGGTCGAATAGATAGGCACTATCGGCTTTAAAATGCAGGGTAAACGCATCTCCGGGGTGGGCCTGATGGACGCCGCGCGCTTCAACCACCCAGTCCTGGCCGTTGACGGCTAAATGCACGTAGGTCACCGACCCGGCAATTTCAGCCACTTCGACTTCGCCCTGCAGGGTGACATCACCCGCATCACCGCTCGCCGAGAGGTGATGCGGGCGCACGCCCAGCGTGTAATCGCCCGGGGCAAGATCGCGCATGTGCGCGGGCAACGGCATACGAATGACCTCAGCGACATGCAATTCACCATCGTCGATGCGCACCGGCATGAGGTTCATCGGCGGGTCAGCAAATACCTGGGTGACGGTGGTGCTCGCCGGGTGGCGATAACACTCGGCGGTCACGCCGTGCTGGATTAATCGGCCTTCGTGCAGAATGGCGGTTTTACCCCCCACCGTGTGGCCTTCGCGAGGCTGCTTAAATCGAATGACCGGCGCCTCAGTCGCATCGGCGGGTGGCGCTTGTAAG
>JAVLBW010000011.1:0-24181 GCA_031581235.1 Spiribacter sp.
TTTATCTTTGGCGCCGCGCTCGCTTACAAGCTTGGCGCGGGGTTTATTCCGGTGCGTAAGCCCGGCAAGTTGCCTGCCGATGTGCATTCAGCGGAGTACGAGTTAGAGTACGGCACCGACGCGCTTGAGGTGCACCGCGATGCTTTGCATCACGGCGCGCGGACGTTAATTGTTGATGATTTGTTGGCGACCGGCGGTACCGCACGGGCGACGAGCGACTTGCTGCAGCGCTTGGGTGCGGAAATGTTGGGCTATGCGTTTGTCATCGAGCTCGAGTTTTTAAAGGCCCGCGAGCGCATGCAAGATGCCCCGGTGATTTCGTTAATCCGCTACTGAGGCTATCCACGCAGCGACCCGCCGACGCCACCCCACGAAGCCATCTTACAATGCCACTTACCTAGCATCCCACTCGGTAACGTCGGCCGTTTACAGGGGCTCTTTAACGGCCACTCACCGGCCCCGTGTAACGCTGAGTCCCCCGTCCCCTTACTTAATCAGCCGCCGGCGAGCCAGCGCGGCGCTCAGCCAGTAGGTCACGATGATGTAGGCGAGGATAACGCCGAGGTGCAGCCAGGCCATGTCAACGACACCGCCGGTCATGAGGGGCCGCACGAGCATGACGACGTGGGCCAGCGGCAAAAACTGTGCCCCAATTTGGACTGCGGTGGGCAGGCTGCCGAGCGGGAAAAACACGCCGGATAGTAATAACATCGGTGTCATCACCAGCGTGAAGTAGTACAAAAAGAAGTCATAGCTCGGTGAGATGGCGGTCACGATCATGGCGATGCCGGCAAAGGCGAAGCCGGCGAGCAGGATGACTGGCAGCACGAGCAGGGCTTCGGGGCCGGCGACGAGCCCGAGCAGTGAGGCCACCAGTACGATGGCGCTGGCGTTAATCAGTGCTTTGGTGGCGGCCCAGGCAATTTCGCCTAAGACCACATCGTCGACGTTCATGGGCGCGGCGAGCATGGCGGTCCAGGTTTGTTGGATGGTGAGCCGGGTGTAGGCGGAGTAGAGCGCTTCAAAGGTGGCGCCGGTCATGGCCGCGGAGCACACGATGCCGCTGGCCAAAAACACCATGTAGCGCATGTCTTCGACTTCGCCAACAAATTGCCCGAGCCCATAGCCAAGCGCGAGCAAATACAACACCGGCTCGCCAAAGTTGCCCAGTAGCGAGGGCAGCATGAGCTTGCGCCACACGCGCAGGTTACGCAGCCACACCGAGACAAAGCGAAAGCTCAGTTGTGGCGGTACTTTAAGCTGACCGGTGAGTTCGTTTGCTGCGCGCATTAGTCTCTCAAATCGCGTCCGGTGAGCCGCAAAAACACATCTTCAAGGCTTGCGGGGCGGTATAAATAGCCGCTGCCAATGAGCGCTTCGACGGTGTTGAGCAGCGGTTCGCGCTCGTTGCCATAAATCAACACCGTCTCGCCCACCGGTTCGACGCGTAGGCCGGCATCGGTCAGCGGGCGCAGCCAGTCAGTTTGCACGGGCGCTTGGGAATTGGCTTGGGCTTGGGCTTTGGCCTTAGCCGCTGCGCTGGGGTGGGCCGTGTCATCGCTCGGCTCAAACGCCAATCGGCCCATCCACTGCAGGGCGAGATCGCCGCGCAGCTCGACGACATGGGGCTCGATATGCTCGGCAATAAGGTTGCGCGGGCTATCGCAGGCGACGATGCGGCCGTTGTCGATAATCGCCGCGCGGTCACAAAGGCGTTCGGCTTCTTCCATGTAGTGGGTGGTGAGCAGTAGCGTTCGGCCTTGGCGGCGCAGGGTGTGGAGTCGCTCCCAAATGTGTTGGCGGGCCTGCGGATCAAGGCCGGTGCTGGGTTCATCGAGGGCGATGAGCTCGGGGTCGTTAACCAGGGCGCGGGCCAATGTCAGGCGGCGCTTCATGCCACCGGACAGGCCTTGAATCGGGTCATCGGCGCGTTCGGTGAGTTCGGCAAAGGCAAGTAGGTCGTTCATGCGTGCCTCAACCTGCTGGCGCCGGGCGCCATAGTAAGCGCCATAGGTGATGAGGTTTTCGCGGACGCTAAAATCGGGGTCGAGGTTATCGAACTGCGGCACGATACCGGCACGCTCGCGCATGGCGCGGGCCCGCTCGGGGATGGGCTCGCCGAGCACTTCGATACGCCCGGCACTGGGCGGCGTGAGCCCAAGCAACATGCGCAGGGTGGTGGTTTTGCCCGCGCCGTTAGGCCCGAGTAGGGCAAAGCACTCACCCGTGGGAATGCTTAAATCAATGCCATCAACAACGTTGACGTTGCCATAGGTTCGAACCAGTCCCTCGGCGCTGACAGCTAGCGTTGCGGTGCTCACGCGTTATCCGCACCCGCAGTGGCCGTGGCGTTGTGATCGCGCGCTAACACCAGGTAGAACGCCGGCAGCACAAATAGGGTAAACACCGTGCCTATCCCCAGTCCGGTGGCGATTGTCAGGCCAATGTGAAAGCGGCTGACCGCGCCCGGCCCGGTGGCGATGAGCAACGGCACCATCGCCATTATCAGCGCCAGCGAGGTCATAATAATCGGGCGCAGCCGAATCGCTGCGGCCTCTTCAACCGCCGCCCGTCGGCCGAGGCCTTGCTTAATTTGTAGGTTGTTAGCGAACTCAACAATGAGGATGCCGTTTTTGGCCACCACGCCAATCAGCGTAATTAGCCCGACTTGGGTGTAAATATTGACACTAGCAAACCCAAGCGTAATGAACGCGAGCGCCCCGGCAATACTTAGCGGTACCGAGACCAAGATAATCGCCGGGTCACGCCAGCTCTCAAACTGGGCGGCGAGGACTAAGTAAATCACCAAAATCGACAAAAAGAAGGTCAACACCAGCGCGCTGCCTTGGTTGGCGAACTGCCGCGATTGCCCGGTGTAGTCGATGCCGTAGTTGGCTGGAAGGAGCCCGGCGGCGGTTTCTTCCAAATAGCCAAGCGCGTCACCGAGCGGCACGCCGGGGGTCATAATGCCCTCGAGGGTGACGGCGTTAAGCTGCTGGTGTTGGTTACGGGTGCTCGGCTCGACGCTACGGCTCATGGTGACAAGCGCGGAGAGTGGGATTTGTTCGCCGCTCGCCGCCTCGATCATGACGTCTTCAAGCATGCCGGCGTCCATGCGGAAGGGCCGGTCGAGCTGGGGGATGACTTTGTAGCTGCGGCCATCGAGGTTAAAGCGATTGACATAGCCACCGCCCATCATCGCGGAGAGGTCTTGGCCTAGCGCGGCCATGCTAATGCCCAGATCGGCGGCTTTGTCGCGATCGACTTCAAAGCTAACGACGGGGCGGTCGAACTCCACCGATTTTTTCAAAAAGATAAAGTTGCCGCTGCCCATGGCCTGTCCGATGAGCTGGTTGGCCATGCTGTCGAGGGCTTCGTAGCTTGCTGAGGTCGTGACGACAAACTGCACCGGCAGCCCGCCACCCGAACCGGGCAGGCTGGGCCGCGGGAATACCGCGGTATCAAGGCCTGGGTTGGGCGAGAATTTGGCGGTCATTTCGCCTTGGACTTCGGTTTGGCTACGCTCACGCTCGCTAGTGGGCACCATTTTTAGCCCGCCAAAGACGCTATCGGGCGACAGCCCACCGATGATCATAAAGGTTTCGCTGTACTCGGGAATGGTCTCGGCGGCGTCCTGATAGTCGCGCGAAAATTCGGCTAAATAATCAAACGTCGCGGTGCGTGGCGCCGAGCCCTGGAAGAACAAAATGCTTTGGTCTTCGGTGGGGGCGAGCTCGTTTTGGCTCATGGTGAACATAAAGTAGTTCGAGCCCAGCACCACGATGCCAAAGACAATGAGGATGCTTTTGGTATCGAGCAGCCCGTGCAGGGTGTTTTTATAGCCTTGCGAGAGCCGGCCAAACGCGCGCTCGACAAAGCCCTCAAAGCGGCCTTGATTGCCGGCGGGCTTGAGGACGGTGGCGGCGAGCATGGGCGAGAACGTGAGCGCGACAATGCCTGAGATGAGCACGGCGCCGGCGAGGGTAAAGGCAAATTCGGTAAACAGCGTGCCCACGAGCCCGCCCATAAACCCAATCGGGGCATAGACGGCGAGCAGCGTGGTGGTCATGGCAATAATCGGCACGGCGAGCTCGCGCGCACCGGTAATGGCGGCGTCAAAGCGGGTCATGCCGTCTTCGATATGGCGGTGGATGTTTTCGACCACAATAATGGCGTCATCCACCACCAAGCCAATCGCCAGGACCATTGAGAGCAGGGTTAGCAAGTTAAGCGAGTAGCCAAGCGCGAGCATGATGCTCGCCGCACCCACCAGCGATAGCGGCACGGCGATCGAGGGCACGATCGCGGCGCGTAGCGAGCCGATGGTTAAAAAGATCACCACCAAAACGATTAGCACCGCCTCGGCGATGGTTTTAAACACCTCGGTAATCGAGTCTTGAATAAACTCACTAGCATCGTAAGGCAGTGCCAGTTGAATGCCTTGTGGCAGTTGATCGCGCAGATCGGGCAGGGTCTCGCGCACTGCACCCGCGACATCCAGCGGGTTGGCGCCAGGGGCTTGTTCGACGGCGATAAAGGTCGAGGGCTGGCCTTTGTACCAGGCCGCGGAGTTGTAGGACTCGGCGCCAAAGTCGGTGCTGGCGATATCCTCGATGCGCACCACGCTGCCGTTGGTCTCGCGCACCACCAAGCGGCTAAAGGCCTCGGGGTCGCTAATATCGGTGCTCACCGAGAGGTTAATTTGGGTGTAGGCGCCTTTGGTATTGCCGATGCCGGCCTGGTAGTTGTTGGCGCGCAGCACTTGGGTGACTTCGCGGGCGGAGACATCGAGCGCGGCCATGCGATCGGGGTCGAGCCAAATGCGCATCGCCGGCGTGCGCCCGAACACCCGCGCTTTGGCAACGCCGGGTAGGGCTTGGACTTGGGGCTGAATCACGCGGTTAACAAAGTCGGTGATTTCAGGCACCGGCACTTGTTCGCTGTAAATAGCCATGTACATCAGCGCGGTCTGATCCCCGGTGCTTGACTCAATCACCGGGTCTTGGGCCTCGGCTGGCAGGGCGTTGCGCTGTGAGGCGACCTTGGCCTGAATTTCTGATACCGCGGCGTTGGCATCGTAGTTCAGCGCCATATTCACCTCGATGGTAGACAGCCCTTGGCGGCTTTCTGAGGTGATGTAGTCAATGCCGCTGGCCTCGGCGATGGCCTGTTGCAGGGGCTGGGTGATAAAGCCCTGAACGAGTTCGCTATCGGCGCCGGGAAAGCTGGTGGTCACCGTAATGACGGTGTTTTCGGTCGACGGGTACTGGCGAATGTCCAGTAAGTCGAGCGAGCGCACGCCAGCGAGCAAAATTAGCAAGCTGACCACCGTGGCCAGCACCGGCCGGTGGATAAAGATATCAGTGAATTTCATCGACCACTCACCTCAGCGGGGTCGAGGCTGACGGTCTCGTCAATGGTCACGGGCTGGCCGGGGCGGACTTTGACGGTGCCGGTGGCAACGATTCGGTCACCTTGCTCGAGGCCTGATTCGACTTCGACGCGGCCATCGCGGACTTCGCCGGTGGAAATTTGCACCCGCTCGCTCACCAACCCTTGCTCGGTCTCGTTAATGCGCAAGACAAAATCGCCATAGGTATTAAAGTTAATCGCGGTGCGCGGGATGGTGAGGACATCGCGGCTCGTCGGTTCAAGCACGGTCACGCGGGCAAACATGCCGGGGCGTAGCCGCTCGTTGGCGTTCTCGAGGGTGGCGCGAATCGAGATCGAGCGCGTGTCCTCAGTAATACCGGTATCAATCACCGCGATGGTGCCGGTAAACACGTCGTCATACGCGCTGGTGCGAACCTCAACGCTTTGGCCGCGGCTAATATCAGGGGTAAAGCGCTCGGGCAGGGTGAAGTCGGCGTAAATCGGACTCAATCGGCGCAGCTCGACAACGTTGGTGCCGGGCGCTAAAAATTCGCCCACGCTTAGATCGCGAATGCCCAAAACCCCGTCAAATGGCGCGCGAATGGTCTTTTGACGCAGCCGCGCCTGCTGGGTGCGCACCGCCGCGGTGGCGCTATCCAAGCGGGCCCGGGCTTCGTCGAATTGCGACTGCGAAATCGCACTCTCAGCGAGCAAGTTTTGCGCGCGCTCAAATTCGATGCGGGCAAGCTCGGCCTGGGCATTAAGGCCTTCGAGCTCGGATTGATCGACATCGTTATCGAGCTCGATGAGCGTATCGCCGGCGGCTACCCGCTCACCGGAGGTAAAGTTAATCGATTTAATGATGCCGGCCACTTCGGTGCTGACCGCGACCTGATCGACAGCGCTTAGGCTGCCCACCGCGGTGCGCTGCCCGCGCCATTGCTCAGCCGCCACTTCGGTGGCGCTAATGTTGGCGGGCCGTGGGCCGCCGCCAAAGCCGCCGCCCTGCATTTGCACCAAAAATTTATAGCCAAAAATGCCGCCGAAAATCGCGGCCAAAATGGCGATCGCGATAATCCATCGCAGGAAGATTTTCATCTCAAACACACCCAACGTTAAGAAGTCGCCAGTCTATCAGGCATGATCATGAATGCATTGCCTTGATCTGGTTTCTACCCGGTCACTCGCGTTACCGTCAAAGGCAGTCTTAAGGCGGTTGAGGACGCATGCCGATGTTTCGCGATTTATTGCTCTATCTCAATGACGATGGCCACCAGCAGGCCCACGTTGCGAGCGCCGCGGCGCTGGCTGAGCGCTTGGGCGCGCGGTTGACGGGCTTGGCGGTCTCCGAGCCATTGGCCGCGCATGCCGAATACTTGCCGCCCGAGGCGCTCGATCGCTATCAGGCGGCCTGGCGCACGCGTAATGCGCGCCTGGCCGAAACCTTTACTGAGCAAACCAGCCGCTTTGATTTGGTGAGTGAGTGGCGAGCGGTTGAGGATTTGCGCATGGATCGGCGCACGGTTGATGTCATTGCCTTACAGGCGCGCTATGCCGATTTACTCGTGATCGGTCAGGTTGACCCCGATCGGCCCGCCGATTTGGTGCCCGCTGACTTACCCGGTCAGGCCGCGGTCATGGCCGGGCGCCCGGTGCTTGCCTTGCCCTACATCGAGCCGCAGCGGCCGATTGGCCAGCGCGTGGTTGTCGCTTGGGATGGCGAGCGCGAGTCAACCCGGGCGCTCGCTGATGCCCTGCCGTTGCTCGTCGCCGCTGAGCAGGTGCAGGTGGTGATGGTTGGTGAGCCAGCGGGTCCGAATGATGCCGAGGGCCGTGGCCCGAGTGCTGAAATTGCCGCGCATCTCGAGCGCCATGCGATTAGCGCGCAAGTGGTCAATCGGGTATCGAGCGAGGGCTCGATTGCCGATGCCTTGCTGGCCAGTGTGGCTGATGCCGATGCCGATTTGTTGGTGATGGGCGCCTATGGGGGTTCACGCTTTCGTGAACTGGTCTTAGGCGGGACGACCCGGCGGATCTTAAGCGAAATGACCGTACCGGTGTTGCTCTCGCACTAAGGGGTCTTGGACGCCGACATCGCGAGCGACACCGAATCGGAAAAGCGCAGTGCATGAGGCTTGTCGATTTCTACTTCGGCGTACTCAACGGGGTTGTGCTGCATGACCATCTCAAGCAAGTCATTAACGAGCGCTTCGAGCAGATAAAAGCGGTTGTCCTCGACATAACGGATCACCTGCTTGGTGATGGTTTTATAATCGAGTGCCTCCGACACGGTATCGCCCTTGGCCGCCGGCAGCGCATCGTAGTGAATACGGATATTAATCACCACATCTTGGCGTTTGCGCTGTTCGTCATCGTTAAAGCCAATAAAGGTGCGCAGGCGCAAATCTTTAATGTGAATGCGCGATAGCGGTCGCTGTAGCGGCTTATCGGTCATACCGTACGGCGGCGGATGAGCTGTAAGAACTCATTACGCGTTGATTGCGATTGACGGAAGTTACCGAGCATGACCGAGCAGCTCATTTCGGCGTTTTGCTTGCTCACCCCGCGCATCATCATGCACAGATGCCGGGCATCCATTTGTACTGCGACACCGTGCGCCCCGGTGGCCTCCTGAATGGCATCGGCGACATCGCGGGCGAGCTTTTCTTGAATCTGCAATCGGCGCGCAAACATATCGACGATGCGGGCAATTTTCGATAAGCCAATGACCCGGCCATTGGGGATGTAGCCAACTTGTGCATGGCCGATAAACGGCAGCATGTGGTGCTCGCAAAGTGAGTAGAACTCGATATCGCGAACAATCACCATTTCATCACTGTCCGACTCAAACAAGGCGTCATTAACCAAGTCATCGAGCGATTGATGATAACCCTCGGTGAGGTACTCCATTGCCCGAGCGGCACGGTAGGGGGTTTTGGCGAGGCCTTCGCGCTCTACATCTTCGCCAAGCCCACGAATAATTTGCTCAAAATGATGGTCCAGATCGGGATTCATCATCGATCTCCATGTCGCTAAAGGGGGAGGCATCATCACGGTTATGAGTCAGATCGGTCGATTTTACACAGGTTGGTAATAAAAACGACACAGAAGTAGCAATTCGTTATTCGCCCGCCGCGGCCGGCTCGCTATCAGCAAGCGCTTCGCGCAGGACTTGCCGAAACACGCGCACCCGCGCCGGTGCCGCCGGCCCGGCCAAGCTAATGGCATGAAGGGTGCCATGGGCGATCGACCAGTCGCCCAGCACGGTGGATAAGTCGCCCGCGCGCACTGAGGCGGCGGCAATAAAGGTGGGCAGCGGGGCGATGCCGCCGCCATGCAGCGCGATGCGGTGGGCGCTTGCGTAATCGCCGGTGCGAATCGCTGGGCGCACGGCCAGGCGCTCTTGGCGTTTGCCTTTGTGCAAGGTCAGCTCGGCGGCGGGTGGTTCGTTGCGGGCGATGATGAGGTCGTGATCGGCGAGTTCAGCGGGTTGGCGTGGCGCTCGGCGTCCATCGAGATAACCCGGCGCGGCATAGAGGCCGACGCGAAAGGGTAAAACCGCGGCGGCGCGATAGCCCATGTCGGGCAAGTCGGCAACGCTCGCGCGTAGGGCAAGGTCAACGCGGGTGGCCGCCAGATCGAGGGCGGCGTCGGTAACCAGCAGGTCGACGCTAATTTGTGGGTAGCGCTCGCGAAAGCGCACTAATACTGGTGGTAAGACATCCATGCTCAAATCGGTGGGGGCAGTGAGGCGCAGGTTGCCCTGGGGTAGAGAGCGCGCTGAATGGGCGCCAGCGGCGGCATCATCAAGAAGTACCAGGCCTTCTCGGGCTTTGGCGTAAAAGGCCTGGCCTTCCTCGGTCGGGGTAACCGCCCGCGGGTGGCGGGCGAGCAGCGTGGCGCCAATGCGTTGCTCGAGCCGGGAGATACGCCGGCTAATACTGCCCTTGGTTTCGCCGAGTTGCCGAGCGGCGGCCACCAAGGTGCCGAGCTCGATGACGGTGCAAAGCGCGCGGACATCATCGACGGCGCCATTGAGTGTTTCCGATTCAGCAACCATGGGTTCAGATTCTGTCATCTTTCAATAAAAAAGAAACCACTGCATCATGCACCCGTCAGTTATTCCCCGAACCAGCGATTAGGAGTCAATAATGAGTAAAATTTTAGTTTTGTATTACAGCACCTGGGGCCATGTTGAAACGATGGCCGGTGCCATTGCCGAGGGCGCCCGCGGCGTTGCCGGCACGGATGTGACCATTAAGCGGGTGCCCGAGCTGATGCCCGATGACGTGGTCGAGAGCATGGGCGCCAAGGTTGATCAGGCCGCGCCGATCGCTACCCCCGATGAGCTCGCCGACTACGATGCGATTATCTTTGGCACGCCCACCCGCTTTGGCAATATGGCCGCACAGATGCGCAACTTCCTCGATCAAACCGGCGGTCTGTGGGCGGCCGGCAAGCTGATTGGCAAGGTGGGAAGCGTCTTCGCTAGCACCGGCAGTCAGCATGGCGGCCAAGAGACGACCCTAACCTCATTTCATACCAGCTTGTTCCACCAAGGCATGATTGTGGTGGGTGTGCCGTATTCCTGCCCTGAGCTCACGACAATGAAAGAAATTACCGGTGGCACGCCGTATGGCGCGACCACGCTCTCTGATGGGGATGGCAGCCGCCAGCCAAGCGACAACGAGCTCGCGATTGCCCGCTTTCAGGGCAAGCATGTTGCCGAAATTACCGCCAAAGTCGCGGGTTAGGAGTTAGTACGATGGGTCTATTGGTTGACGGCGTTTGGCATGATCAGTGGTACGACACCGAGTCGACTGGAGGGCGCTTTGAGCGCCCTGAAACGGTGTTTCGGCGCTGGGTTGGGGATGCCGATGGGGCGTTCCCGGCCGTCTCCGGGCGCTACCACTTGTACGTCTCGCTCGCCTGCCCATGGGCCCATCGCACGCTGATTGTGCGCAAACTCAAAGGCCTTGAGCGTCATATTGGTGTCTCGGTTGTGCACCCGTACATGGGCAGCGGTGGTTGGCATTTTGATGGCAACTACCCGGGGGCCACCGAGGATGCGCTCTACGGCGTTGATTTTATGCACAAGCTCTACCAAAAAGCCGACCCGCACTACACCGGGCGCGTGACGGTGCCGGTGCTGTGGGATCGCGAGCAGCAGACCATTGTGAGCAATGAATCGGCGGATTTGGTGCGCATGCTCAACACCGCCTTTAATGGCTTAGAGGGCGTCGATGACCGACTCGATTTGTACCCGGCTGAGCTTGCTGAGCTAATCGATACGCTTAACGAGCGGATTTATCATGCGGTCAATAATGGCGTGTATAAATCGGGTTTTGCCACCGCGCAGGCGCCCTATGAGCAGGCGGTCGGTGAGCTTTTTCATGCGCTCGATGAACTCGAAGCGCGGCTTGGCGAGCACCGCTATTTGACCGGGCCGGCGATTACTGAGGCCGACTGGCGGTTGTTTACCACCTTGGTGCGCTTTGACCCGGTGTATGTCGGGCATTTTAAGTGCAATCTGCGCCGAATTGATGACTACCCGAACCTCTCGGGCTATCTGCGCGATCTCTACCAGCAGCCGGGCATCGCCGAGACGGTCAATATCGATCACATCAAACGCCACTACTACACCAGCCACCCGATGATTAACCCCACCGGGGTGATTCCGGTGGGCCCGGTGCTTGCATTGGACGCACCGCATAACCGGGGGTCGTGATAACCTAGCCGGCGTTATGACAGACCTTGCCAGCATTGCCGCTTCAAGCCCCCGCGAGACCGGGCAGGCGCGCCTGCCCACGCGTTGGGGTGAGTTTCGTATCGTCGGTTTTGCCGGCGATGACGGCAGCGAGCACGTCGCGCTGGTGATGGGTGACCCTGCCTCCACGCAGCCCCCATTGGTGCGCGTGCACTCGGAGTGTTTGACCGGCGATGCGCTCTTTAGCCAGCGCTGTGATTGCGGGCCGCAACTCGAAGCGGCAATGCAGCGCATTGGCGAGGCCGGCGAGGGGGTGATTGTCTACCTACGCCAAGAAGGCCGGGGCATCGGGCTTTTAAATAAAATCCAGGCCTATGCGCTGCAAGACCAAGACGGCGCCGATACCGTCGAGGCCAACGAGGCGTTGGGCTTTGCCCCCGATGCCCGTGACTATGGGGTGGCCGCGGCGATGCTTGAATCGCTGGGCGTCAGACGACTCCGGCTCATGACCAATAACCCCAGCAAGGTTGAGGGCCTGACCGCGGCCGGTATTGAGGTGGTGGAACGTCTGCCGCTGCTCGCCGGTCGGAATCCGCATAACCATGCCTATCTCGAGACCAAAGCGGCCAAATTTGGCCATCGTCTCGATCAGGAGTAGGAGCGATGAATAAAAAGTCTTACCTGATTGCTGCGGCGGTGGGGTTGGCTTTGGTGGTGTGGATGCTCAGCGGTCTGCTGATTGGCAGCGATTCAGATTCTCAGGCGCAAACGGCGCCGGCAGGCGAGGCCGCCGCACCGATGCGGGTCGAAGTCGAAACGCATACCGCCGAGCCAGTCGAGCTCAGCATCGAAAACCAAGGCGATACCCAAGCACTGCACGATATTCAATTACGCGCCGAGACCACCGGCCGTGTGGCTGAGGTGTTGGCGCGCGAGGGCGAGCGGGTCACTGAGGGCGATTTGGTTGTGCGTTTGGCCGCGGGCGATCGCGACGCCCGTCAAGCTGAGGCGCAAGCCGCGGTTGCCCAAGCGCAGGCCGATTTCGATGCCGCCGAGCGCCTGCAGGGCGAGGGCTATCAATCATCGATTGCGGTGAGTGGAGCGCAAGCGGCACTCGCTGCGGCCAAAGCGCGGCTAAAAACGATTAACCAAGAGATCACCGATACCCGCATTCGCGCGCCGATTGATGGGGTGCTGGAATCGCGGGCCGCTGAGGTTGGCGATTATGTCAGCGTCGGTGATGCAGTGGCGCGCATTCTGGTGAACGACCCGCTGATCGTGGTCGCCCAAGTCGCCCAGCAAGACATTAACGCGATTGAGTTGGGCCGAGAGGCCGAAGTTGAACTGGCCACCGGCGATACGCTCACCGGCAGGGTGCGCTATATCAGTGCAGCGGCCGAGTCGGGGTCGCGGACGTTTCGGGTCGAAATCGAGGCGGACAACCCCGACGGCGTGCCGGCGGGTGTGAGCGCCACCATTCGCATCCCCATCGAGCCGGTTGAGGCGCATTTTTTGAGCCCGGCGTGGTTATCGCTGCGCGATAGTGGGCAGGTTGGCGTGAAAGGCGTCGATGAGGACGATCTTGTGGTGTTTCACCCGGTGGATATCGTGCGCACCGAGCGCGATGGTGTGTGGGTGAGCGGGTTGCCCGAGCGCCTGCGGGTGATTACCACCGGCCAGGGCTATGTGCGTGAAGGTGAGCCGGTGACGCCGGTGGTAAGCGAGGACTAAGCGGCGTGCGTGCGCTTATCGATGCGGCCTTTAGCCGCAGCCGCTCGGTCACCCTGGTGTTGCTGGTGATTATTGGGCTGGGTACCGCGGCCTATCAAAACATCCCCAAAGAAGCCGAGCCCGACGTCAATATCCCGGTGATTTATGTCTCCATGGCGTATGAAGGCATTTCGCCTGAAGACGCTGAGCGCCTACTGGTACGGCCGATGGAGCGCGAGCTCTCGAGCATTGAGGGGTTAAATGAAATTAAGGGCACCGCCACAGAAGGCTTTGCCTCGGTGTTGCTCGAGTTTGATGCCGGCTTTGATGCCGATCGCGCCCTCGATGATGTCCGCGAGGGCGTGGATATTGCCCGCTCGGAACTGCCGCAAGGCGCAGAGGAGCCGCGCGTCAACGAGGTTAATGTGGCGCTATTTCCGGTGCTCACCGTGGCGCTATCCGGCCCGGTGCCTGAGCGCACGCTAATTCGTAGTGCCGAAGCCCTGCAGGATCGCATTGAGACCTTGCCGGGGGTGCTCGAGGCCGATATTGGTGGCGATCGCGAAGAGCTGCTGGAAGTCGCGGTCGATGACCGGGTGATGCAGACCTACGATATTTCCTACGCCGATCTGTTTAATCTGGTCGACCGCAATAATCGCCTCATCGCCGCCGGAGCGCTTGATACCGGGGCGGGGCGGTTGTCGGTAAAAGTCCCCGGTGTGATCGAAACCATGGACGATGTGCTCAGCCTGCCGGTGAAAGTCGCTGAGGATCGGGTGGTGACCTTTGCCGATGTCGCGCAAGTGCGTCGGACGTTTAAAGATGCCAATGAATTTGCCCGCATTAACGGCGAACCGGCGGTGACGCTGGAGGTATCGAAACGCGTCGGCGCGAATATTATCGAGGTCAACAATCAGGTTCGCGGCATTGTCGAGCAAATGCGCGGCGAGTGGCCGGCGGCCATGGAAGTCACCTATTTGCAGGATCGCTCGGAGGACATCCGCACGATGCTGCGTGATCTGCAAAATAACGTCATCACCGCGGTAGTGCTGGTCATGATTGTGGTCATTGCGGCGATGGGCTGGCGACCGGCGTTGCTCGTGGGGCTCGCCATTCCCGGGGCGTTTTTGAGTGGTATTTTGGCCATTCACGCCATGGGCTACACCATGAATATCGTGGTGTTGTTTAGCCTCATTTTAGTGGTGGGCATGTTAGTCGATGCCGCCATTGTGGTGGTCGAGCTCGCCGAGCGACGACTCACCGAGGGTTGGTCAGCGATCGAGGCCTATCGCTACGGCGCTCAGCGCATGAGCTGGCCGATTATTGCCGCGACCGTGACAACGTTGGCGGTGTTTGTGCCGTTGTTGTTTTGGGGCGGCATTGTTGGGCAGTTTATGAAGTATCTGCCGATTACCGTGATGGTGACGCTCGCCGCGTCGCTGGCGATGGCGCTGATTTTTATCCCGGTACTCGGCCGCGGGTTTGCGCGCAAGGACCGCGCTCAGGGCAAGCACTATGAGCGCATACAGATTGCCGAAAGTGGTGATCTAAGCACGCTTGATGGCTTTAGTGGCGGCTATGTGCGCTTGCTCAATCGCGCGCTCAATCGCCCGGGCCGGGTGCTTGCGATTATGCTTGGCGCGGTGGTGCTCACCTACATCGCCTATGCCCGGTTTGGGGTGGGGGTGGAGTTTTTCCCCTCGACTGAGCCCGATTATGCCCGGGTTCAGGTTCAAGCCCGCGGTGATCTGTCGATTATCGAAAAAGACGCCCTCGTGCGCGCCGTTGAGCAGCGCTTAATTGGATTTGATGAGGTGGCGTTTGCTTATGCGCGTACCTTTGCTGACCCCACCCGCACCGGCGGGCAGTCGCTGGCCCGCGACGCGATTGGCGTGGTGCAGCTTGATTTTATCGATTGGAGCGAGCGCCGACCGGCCGCCGCGATCATTAAGGACATTCGCACCGAGGTGGCGGATATTCCCGGCATTCGCGTGCAAATCACCCAACAACAGGAAGGCCCGGGGCAGGCGAAACCCGTTGAGCTGCAGGTCTCAGGCCCGCCCGATGCGCTTGCCGGCGGGGTGGAATCGATTCGCGAGCGCATGCGCGAGCTCGGTGGTTTTGCCGATGTCCAAGATAACCGCCCGTTACCGGGCATCGAATGGGCGTTGCGGGTTGATCGCGAGCGCGCCGCGCGCAATGGCGCGGATGTCCAGTTGGTGGGTAACGCGGTGCAGTTGGTCACCAATGGCGTATTGATTGCCGATTATCGCCCCGATGACAGCGATGACGAGGTGGATATTCGGGTGCGCTTTCCGCTCGAGGACCGCAGCCTTAATAGCTTGGGCCAACTGCGGGTGCCGACCCGCTATGGCCAAGTCCCGGTGAGTAATTTTGTCGACTTCGCGCCCGCGCCCAAAACCGGCACCCTCGAGCGGGTCAATGGCCAACGCGTACTGACCATTAGTGCCGATATCGAGGCCGGGGCGCTCGCCGATGAACGCGTCGACGCGCTGCGTGCATCGCTGCGGCAAAACCCGCTTTCTGAGGGCCTTGCGGTGCAGTTTAAAGGCGAAGATGAAGATCAACGCGAAGCCCAAGCCTTTTTATCAACCGCCTTTCTAGTCGCCATCGCGCTAATGAGCATTGTCCTGCTCACGCAATTTAATAGCGTCTATCAGACCGGCATGGTGCTATCGGCGATTTTGCTCTCGACGGCGGGCGTATTGTTGGGCCTGCTGATTACCCAGCGGCCATTTAGCATTGTCATGGGCGGCGTGGGCATGATCGCGCTCGCCGGGATTGTGGTGAATAACAATATCGTTCTCATCGATACCTTTAACGCCCTGCGCGCCGAGGGCCTTGCCGTGCGCGAGGCGATTGTGCGCACCGCCGCGCAGCGGCTGCGCCCGGTGTTGTTAACCTCGGTGACGACGGTGCTCGGGTTAATGCCCATGGTGCTTAAGCTCAATGTTGATCTACTCGGCCGGAGTATCGAATTTAACGCCCCTTCCACGCAGTGGTGGGCGCAGCTCTCGGCAACCATCGCCGGCGGACTCACCTTTGCCACGGTGTTAACGCTGTTGCTCACGCCGAGTTTGCTGATGCTCGGGCACAACATCACCGAGCGGATCAATCACTGGCGGCGTCGGCCAACCTAGCCAACGGCGCTTGCCAGTCGGCACGGCCGGCGTATGCTGTGAGCCAAAACGCCCGAGGGAGGGTTAGGACATGCAACTGTTTACTTCACCGACGTCGCCCTATGCGCGTCTGGTTCGGGTGGTGCTGGCCGAAAAGCAGCTAAGCGATCGGGTGGAAATGCATTTTCTCGACCCGTGGTCGAGCCCCGCTGAGCTCATTGCACTCAATCCAGCCTGTCGGGTGCCAACCTTTGTCACCGCCAATGGCCATGCCTTGGTCGAGACGGCGGTGATTGTGTTGTTTCTTGAGCAACGTTATCCCGAGCCGCGCTTAATGCCGCGTGATGCCGTCGAACCGGTCCACCGCCGGCTGGGCCTGGCGCTGAGTCTGCTTGATGCGGGTATTGGGGTATTTACTGAGCGCCGCCACGGTGATGCAACCACAACGCTGGCCGCGCGTCGTGCGCAGGCGATGCAGCGCGCGGCGGTGAGTGTGGCGGATGCCATCGATAGCCATGCAACCAAAGACCCTGATCTCGGTGAACTCGCGCTCGCCGTGAGTTTGGATTGGATTGACTACCGTTTTGCCACTGAAGTGGCATGGCGCTCGCGTTATCCCGCGGTGGGTGCTTGGCTTGATCAGATGCTGGCGCGGCCAAGCTTTACTCAGACCGCGCCGCCGCCGGCGAGCTAGTGGAGCCTGAGGGTGTAAGCGGGCGCTATGCGGCGTTGCAGTCCGGTCTGCGCGCCGTCGCGCCGATGGTGGCGGCGGTAACGCCATTTGGTGTCACCGCCGGTGTGGCTGGGTTGGATGCGGGCTGGAGCGCGGTGATGACGCTGGGCATGTCGGTGATTGTCTTTGCCGGCGCCTCGCAGCTTGCTAGTATTCAATTGCTCGACGCCGGCGCGGCCGTGCCGTTGGTGATCGCCGCGGCGCTGCTCATTAACTTGCGCATGCTGATGTATAGCGCGCATCTGGCGCCGTATTTTAGCCACTTGCCGCAGCGCTGGCGCGTGCCAATGGCCTATATGCTCACCGATCAGGCCTATGCACTGAGTGTCTCGCGGCTCATTAACAACGCCGAGCTTGCCCACCCGCAGTGGTTTTTTATCGGCGCTGCCACCCCGCTTTGGGTCGTTTGGCAATTCGCCACGGGCTTTGGCTACTGGGCGGGCACGGCGATGCCGGCGAGTTGGGAGATCGGTTTTTTTGTGCCGCTGATTTTTCTTGCCCTGCTGGTGCCCGCGGTCAACTCTCGCCCCGCGCTGGTTGCCGCCGGTGTGGCGGGTAGCCTTTCGGTGCTTGGTAGCGGCTGGCCTGCCGGGCTGGGGCTAACCTTGGGGGCGTTGGCGGGCATTGCCGCGGGGGTGCTGAGCGAGTCGTGGTGGCGGCGTGATTGATCCGCTCTGGTGGGTGATTATCGCCATCGGCGCGGGCACGTTCTTTTGGCGGGGCGCGTTTTTGGTGTTTGGCGGCCGGCTGAGTTTGCCGCCCATCGTCCGTCGCGGGCTTAACTACGTGCCGGCGGCGGTGTTTGCTGCGCTGGTTTTGCCTGGATTAATCGAATTTGATGCGAGCGGCAGCGTCGATGGCCCGCGTTTGGCCGCGGGGTTGGTGGCTGCGCTGGTGGCGTGGCGCACGCATGGCACGATAGCGACGTTGGCCGCCGGCATGCTGGTGTTATGGGGCCTGCGCGCGCTGTAGCGTTTCATCATGCCGCGCTTTTCGATAATGTTCGGTAACGAAAGCCATTAATTAGAGTCAGTATGGATCGCGCCGCTGAAATGCATATGTTCGTTCGCTCGGTTGAGAAGGGTAGCTTCTCGGCGGCGGCGCGTGATTTGGATCTAACCCCGTCGGCGGTGAGCAAGCAGATCCGCCGGCTCGAGGATCGGCTCGGGGTGCGTTTGTTTAATCGTACCACCCGCCGGGTGAGCCTCACCGAGGTGGGGTATGCCTACTATGAGCGCTGTGCGCGCATTATTCAGGAAATCGAAGAAGCCGAAGAAGCGGTCACCGCGCTCAATGAAAATCCGCGGGGAACCCTGCGGGTCGCTGCCACGGTGGCGTTTGGCCGAGTTGAGGTGTTGCCGCGGATTAATGCCTTTCTCGAGCGCTACCCCGAGCTCAATGTCGAGTTTGAGCTCACCGATCGCCACGTTGATCTGATTGAAGAGGGCGTCGATGTCGCTATTCAGTGGCGCGAGCAAATGGAAGACCCCTCGCTGATTGCGCGCCGCCTTTGTGTTAACCGCCGCATTATCTGTGCCTCGCCAGCGTATATCGAGCGTTATGGCAAGCCGCGCACGCCCGAGGAATTGCTCGAGCACAACTGCCTAACGCTCTATGAGGTCTCGCAGTTTAACGACTGGGCGTTTGAGGATGCCGAGCTCGGCCATCGGGTGTTGCATGTCAAAGGCAGCTTTCGGGCCAACACCGCCGATGCGCTGTATGAGGCGGCACTGGCTGGGGTGGGGCTGGCGCGCTTATCCAATTGGTTGGTGATGCCAGCGATTCGGCGCGGTGAGCTCGTCCCGGTGCTACCGCAGTATCCGCATGAAAGCTCAGCGTTTTTCTTGCTCTACCCACACCGGCGGCATCTATCGCGCAAAGTCCGGGCGTTTGTCGACTTTTTGGTCGACGAATTCACCCCGATTCCGCCGTGGGAGCGCGATGGCATCGAATTTACCCAAGCCGAGTGGCAAGAGCGGATTGAGCGCGGTTAGCCCGCCACCGGCGGTGCCGGCCCATTGAGCACAATCACACCGATATTCAGATAACCCGCATAAGTCACCCACAGCCAATAAGGGGTGAGCAGCCAGGCCGCCGGTGGGTGGACGCGGTGGAAGCGCAGCAGCGTGAGCCCAATCAGTGCCCAGAGCACAACTAAGTCAACCAAGGCGAGGTCGGGGCGGTGCCACTGAAAAAACAGCACACTCCACAACCCATTGGCGCCGAGTTGGGCGATAAAGGGCAGTAAGGTGCTCAGCCCGCCGAGTAGCCCGGTACGCCGCCAGACCTGCCAGGCGGCGGCGATCATGCTGATGTAGAGCAGCGTCCAAGCGACCGGAAAGAGCCAATCGGGCGGGGTGAAAGGGGGCTTGGCAAGGGCGGCATACCACGCCCCCGGCGGGCTTAATATCCCGCCCATCGCGGTGATCACCACCAGTAGCGTCCAGCCGGCGAGACCGAGCTTGTCTTGGCGTGGGCTCATGGCCGGCGTCAGCGCTGCCGCCATGGCGCTACCAGGTGCCCGTGTTGGCCATCGACAGCCACGGCTCTTGCGCGGGTAATGGCTCGCCGGCTTGCAGTAGCTCGATGGAAATATCGTCGGGCGATTTCACAAACGCCATGTGCCCATCACGCGGTGGGCGGTTAATAACCACGCCGTTATCCATTAAGCGCTGGCAGAGGGCGTAGATATCATTGACCCGATAGGCGAGATGGCCAAAGTTACGGCCGCTATCATAGGTTTCTGGATCCCAGTTATAGGTCAGCTCAAGCATCGGTGCGCGGTCATTCGAGCGCGCCCGCTCGACATCATCGGGCGCGGCTAAAAAGATTAGCGTAAAGCGGCCTTTTTCGACCTCGCGCCGGCTAATCTCTTCCATGCCCAGTAGGCCGCAATAAAACGCGAGCGAGGCTTCGATGTCGCGAATGCGCACCATGGTGTGGAGATACTGCATGGGTGACTCCCAACGACAAAACACCATGGTAGCGCGCGGCGCCGGGGTCTGGCCACGGCTGGATTAGGCAGTAGTGAGGGTGCGGCGTACTGCGTCGTGCCAGCCATCGACGATATGCTCGCGGGTGCTGCGCGAAATCGCCGGCTCAAAACGCCGGTTGAGCGCCCATTGCGAGCTCACATCATCGAGCGAGGTATAGAGCCCATGTTGGAGTGCGGCCAGATAGGCCGCCCCGAGTGCCGTGGTTTCAATGATATCGGGGCGTTCGACCGCCAGCCCGGTCAGATCGGCGAGCCGTTGTAATAGCCAGTTGTTCGCAACCATACCGCCATCGACGCGCAGGGTCTCTTGAGCGGTGCCCGAGTCACCGGCCATGGCATCGAGTAAATCGCCGGTTTGCAGGCAGACCGAATCGAGGGCCGCGTGCACGAGCTCCGGCACCCCGGTGTTGCGAGTGAGGCCAAAAATCGCCCCCCGTGCCTGCGGGTCCCACCATGGTGCGCCCAAGCCGGTAAATGCCGGCACCAGATACAAGCCTTCGGCTTCGGCATCGTTGGCAAGGCCTTCGCTTTGTGAGGCGTGGGCAATAATGCCGAGTTCGTCACGAAGCCACTGAATAGCCGCACCGGCAATAAAAATCGCGCCTTCCAGCGCGTAGGTGGGTTGGCCATTGAGTCGATAGGCAGTGGTGGTTAAAAGCCGATGGTTTGAGGTCACAGCCTGGTCGCCGGTATTAATCAGGGCAAAACAACCGGTGCCATAGGTGCTTTTAATCATGCCGGGGGCAAAGCAGCCTTGGCCCACCACCGCGGCGTGTTGATCGCCGGCGATGCCTTCAATGGGCAGTTCGGTGCCGAGCGCGGCGCGGGTGGTGGTGCCAAAGTCATCGGCGCTATCGAGCACCTCGGGCAATAGGGCCGCGGGGATATCAAACAGCGCTAATAGCTCGTTGTCCCAGGCCTGGCGGTGGATATCAAACAACAAGGTCCGACTGGCGTTGGTGGCATCGGTGGCGTGACGCTGGCCGCCGGTGAGTGACCACAGCAACCAGCTATCGACTGTGCCAAAGGCCAGTTCGCCCTTTCGGGCGCGTTCGCGGGCGCCGCTGACGTTATCCAGCAGCCAGGCGATTTTGGTGGCCGAGAAGTAGGGGTCGAGGAGCAGGCCGGTGCGCTCAGTGATCATGGGCTCGTGGCCGGCGGCTTTCAGCGCCGCGCAGCGCTCGGCGGTGCGGCGGTCTTGCCAGACAATGGCGTTATGAATCGGCTCGCCGGTGGCCCGATCCCAGACAATGGTGGTTTCGCGTTGATTGGTGATGCCGATGGTGCAGGCATGAACGCCGGCGGCCTTAGCGGCTTTGAGTGCGCGTTTTGCGGTGTCGGTGGCGGTGTCGATTAAATCTTGGGGGTCGTGCTCAACCCATCCGCTCTGCGGGTAGTGTTGCGCGAACTCACGCTGGGCGGTGGCGATAATGGCGCCATTGGTGTCGAACACGATGGCTCGTGAACTGGTGGTGCCCTGATCGATTGCCAAAATGCCGTTTCGATCGGTCATGCCGATGCCCTCCTCGCGACTGTGTTGCGCCTTATTATCTTCCGGGTATGATCAAACTCGCACGTCAAAAGTCAAGTTTGGCGTTCACAAGTGAACATAGGGGGAGTGGGCATGGCGACAGAATTCGGCGCCATCGAGCTCAATCGGCGCCAGCGCTCGATGCTCGATTTGGTCAAAGAACAGGGATTTGTCTCGGTCGAGGAGCTCGCTCAGCACTTCTCGGTGACGTCACAAACCATTCGCCGTGATATTAACGATTTGTGCGGTGCTGGGCTGCTACGGCGCTACCACGGTGGTGCGGGCCTGCCCTCAAGCGTTGAGAATGTCGCCTATCAGGCCCGGCAAATCCTCAACTTTGATGCCAAGGTAGAAATCGCTGAGGCCATCGCCGAGCGCATCCCCAACCAGGCGTCGTTGTATATGACGCTCGGGACGACCACCGAGGCGGTGGCCCGAGCGTTGCGCGATCATCGCGGCCTGCGCGTGATTACCAACAACCTCAATGTCGCGAGCCTGCTCGCCGAGAACCCGGGCTGCGAGGTGATTGTCGCTGGTGGCGTTGTGCGCCATCGCGATCGCGGCATTACCGGTGAGGCGACGATCGATTTTATGCAGCAGTTTAAAGTCGACTATGCGGTGATGGGTATCTCGGGGATCGAGAATGACGGGACGTTGCTCGATTTTGATTACCGCGAGGTCCGCGTGTTGCAAATTATTATGAACAACGCGCGTTCGATTTTGTTGGGTGCCGATCACAGTAAATTCGGCCGCAACGCGCTGGTTCGAGTGGGCGATTTAAGCCAAGTCAGTGAGCTTTTTACCGACGCCCAGCCGCCCCTGCCAGTGCGGCGGTTATTGAATGAGCACGGGGTTCGACTGGTGGTGAGTGGGGGTTAGTGCGCGAAAATGTTCGCTTGACTCCCCGATTTCGAGTGGTATGTTTGAAACCGAACATTGCGAAGCGGCAGGATAAGTCGCCCCCATCGCAACCGGAGGAGAACAACCTGTGTCGACAGCTGCTCAGCAGACCCCACGCTATGACGTCGTTGTTGTAGGCGGCGGCATTAACGGCGCCGGCATTGCCCGTGACGCGGCCGGCCGCGGCCTTAACGTGTTGCTTTGTGAGCAGGGCGACCTCGCCAACTACACCTCCTCAGCGAGTACCAAGCTCGTGCACGGGGGGCTTCGTTACCTCGAATACTATGAATTTCGGCTGGTGCAAAAAGCGCTTGCCGAGCGCGAGGTGCTGATGGGCATCGCGCCGCATATTATTTGGCCGCTGCGCTTTGTCATGCCGCATGTGAAAGCGCTGCGCCCGGCGTGGATGATTCGCTTGGGGCTATTCCTCTACGACCACTTGGGCGGCCGCAAAAAGCTCGCCGGGTCGAAGGGCATTAACCTGCAAAACCATTACGCCGGCAAGCCGCTGGATGCTGGCCTGCGTAAGGGCTTTATTTACTCCGACTGCTGGGTGCAAGACTCGCGCCTGGTGGTGCTTAATTGCATGGATGTCGAAGCCCGCGGTGGCAAGGTCATGCCGCGGACCCGCTTTACCGATGCGAGCCGTCACGACGATCACTGGTCGGTCGAGCTGACCGACACGCTCAGTGGCGCGACCACATCGGTCGAAACCCGCTCAGTGGTGAACGCCGCCGGCCCGTGGGTGGGCAAATTCCTCGGCGAGGCGATGCACCAGAGCGATAACAAAGACGTGCATTTGGTTAAAGGCAGCCACATCGTGGTGCCGGCGATGTTTGAGCACGACGACTCTTATCTGTTCCAAAACGATGATGGCCGGGTGATTTTTGCTATTCCTTACGAACAAAAGTTCACCCTAATCGGCACCACCGATGTCGCCTACGAGGGTAATCCGGCCGAAGCCACCGCGAGCGATGATGAGATTCAGTACCTCTGCGATGCCGTTAATCGCTACTTCAAACAGCCGATTACGCCAAGCGATGTGGTTTGGACCTATTCTGGGGTGCGTGCACTCTATGATGAATCCGACGAGGACAATGTCTCGGCGGTGAGCCGCGATTACAGCCTCGACCTCGATCAGCAAGCCGCCCCGCTGCTGTCCGTGTTTGGCGGCAAAATCACCACCTATCGCACCTTGGCCCGCCAAGCCGTTGACCGCGTGGCGCCGCTGCTCGACGCACCGATTAGCGACTGGACGGGAGACGCCGCGCTGCCAGGCGGTGATATCCCTAATGGCGATTTTGAGCGCTACCTCGAGGCACTACAGGCATCACGGCCTTGGTTGCCGGCCGATATGGCGTGGCGTTTGGTGCGCAATTACGGCACCCAAACCGAAACGCTGCTCGGCTCTGCCGCCTCACTCGCTGATTTAGGGCGGCATTTTGGCGCCGACCTGTATGAAGCCGAATTAAAATACTTAGCTGACTACGAGTGGGCGATGAGCGCCGATGATGCCATTTGGCGGCGCAGCAAACTGGGCTTAATGCTGGATCAAACCGAGCGCGATCAGGTCGCGGACTGGTTTGCCGGCCAAACACAAAAGCGAGCGACGGCGTAATGAGCCTTGTGATTGAGGGGGTGAGTCGACGCGCAGGCGGTGAGATGTTGCTAGACGACATCAACCTCACCTGTGAGCGCGGCGAGTTTAATGTGCTACTCGGCTTGACCGAAGCCGGCAAGACCACATTGATGCGGATTATGGCCGGCCTCGAGCCGCCAAGCCGTGGCCGGGTGCTAGAAGATGGCGTTGATGTGACGCGGGTGCCGGTGCGCAAACGCTCGGTTGGCATGGTCTACCAGCAGTTTATTAATTACCCCTCACTCAGCGTTTACGACAATATCGCTTCGCCGCTTAAACTCGAAGGCTTGGCGAAGTCAGAAATTGATCGCCGGGTGCGCACCGAAGCCGAGCGACTGGGGATCGATCACCTTATCGACCGGTTGCCGGCGGCCTTATCGGGTGGTCAGCAACAACGCTGTGCCATGGCGCGGGCTTTGGTTCGCGACGCCAAGCTGGTGTTACTCGACGAGC
>JAVLBW010000012.1:0-297 GCA_031581235.1 Spiribacter sp.
AGCGGCAATAATAAGATGAACCTGCAGATTGTCAGCGCGCAGCCCCATGCTCTCAGAGCCGTAAAACGCCATGGGACGAATGTAAGCGCTATCGAGGTTGTTTTCGCGCACCGCGGCGCGGCAGGCCTCATTAATCGTGTCCTGACTCCAGGGCATTTCCATGCCCAAGATTTTGGCCGAATCAAACAGCCGGCGGACGTGCTCGGGCAGCCGGAATATGGCCGCGCCTTGCTCGGTTTTATACGCCCGAATGCCTTCAAAAACGCCCATACCGTAGTGCAGGGTGTGGGTGAGAAC
>JAVLBW010000012.1:307-23838 GCA_031581235.1 Spiribacter sp.
CGCCACGGCACCATCTCGCCATCCATCCAAATCCAACCGTCACGATCGGCCATGTTCATGCGCCGCTCTCCTCCGCGTTATTGTTAGCGTTAGGTTTCATCAGCTCACTCCAAACCGCTGCCACCGCCTCACGGGTCTCAGTCATTGCATCAGGGGCGAGTTTGGCTGGCTGTTCCTGTAGCGTCAGTCGATGCACACGAGCGCGATACTCGCGATAGGCTCTGGCCAAGGTCTGCGCTTGTGCCGTGGTTAATTCACCCGCCCGCTCAAGCTCATCGAGCAGGCGAATATTGTCTGTATAGCGCAGCAGGCCGCGATAATCCTGCGCCCCCACTAATGCGCCATATTGAACCATGAATTCAATATCGGCGATACCGCCTCGATCCTGCTTTAAATCAAAGCCCTGGCTGGTTCGCGAGCCGAGCTCACGGCGCATGCGCTCGCGCATTTGCTCGACCTCGTCGCGCAGTACGGCTCGCTCGCGCGGCTGGGTCAGTATTTCGCGGCGTACCGCGGCAAACTGCTGGCGCAACGCCGGGCTGCCAGCGACCATGCGCGTGCGCACCAACGCCTGGTGCTCCCAGGTCCAGGCGCGCTCACGCTGATAATCGGCAAAGGCCTCAAGGCTCGTGGTCAACAAGCCTGACTGACCACTGGGGCGCAGTCGGGTGTCGACTTCATACAAAATACCGCCCGGCGTCGGGGTCGCAAGAATATGAATAATGCGCTGGGCGAGGCGAGCAAAGAACACCGCCGGCTCAACCGGTTTCTCACCGGTGGTGGCAGCACCGCTCGGCACGGGGTCGTGCAAAAATACAATGTCCAAATCAGAACCGTAGCCAAGCTCTAATGAGCCAAGCTTGCCGTAAGCGACCACACCAAACTCAGCCACCTGCTTATCAGCCCGCAACGGCTCACCATAACGCCCACTGACCTGCTGCCAGGCAAGGATGAGCACCTGTTCGATGATCACTTCGGCAATATCGGTTAGATAGTCGCTCACCAGCATGACCGGAATCGCGCCAGCCAAATCAGCCGCTGCCACCCGCAAAACTTGGGTTTGTTTAAACTGCCGCAACACCTCCATCGCCTGCTCAAGGTCGTTGCCGTCAACGGCTTGCAGGCGGGCGTTTAGCTCAGCGCTCAGGGCATCGCGTGATAACGGCGCGTACAAGGTGCGTGGATCAAGCAACTCATCGAGCAACATCGGGTGCAGCGCGAGGTAGCGAGCAATCCATGGGCTCCCCCCCACCAATCGAACCAGCTGCGAGACCGCCATCGGATGTTCATTGAGCAAGGCCAAATAGGCCGTGCGCCGCACGATGCTATCGAGCAACGTTAACAGCCGATCTAACACCGCATCCGGGTTGTCAGTACCGCCCGTGGCCGCTAATAACATGGGCATTAACCGGTCAAGCCGGGTTCGGCCCTGATCCGAGAGTGCCCGCACCCGCGAGCCATCGCGAAACTGGGCAATACCCTTATGGGCTGAATTGGCGTCGCTAAAGCCGGCAGCCGCTAAAACGTCACCGGCGCTATCCGCTTCGAGTAAGTCATGCCAAATATCGGCAAAGTCAGGCTCGTCAGTCTGCTCGGCCTCATCCTCTTGCTGCGGGGCGACAAATACTTGATCAAAATGCCCTTGTACGCGGCGGCGCCAGTCATCGAGCTGCTCGCGCAATGCGCCCCAATCGGCCGCGCCCATTGCCAGTACCAAGCGCGCCTGATCGAGTGGATCAGTGGGCAAATCATGCGCTTGGCGGTCATGCATCGCCTGAATACGATTTTCGATCACGCGTAAATAGCGATAGGCCTGATTAAGGTCTTGCTGAGCGTGCGGTGGGATCAGGGCTTGTTCAGCCAAATACGCAATCACCGGTTGCAAAGCGCGCTCGCGCAGCGCCGGCTCTTGACCGCCCCGAATTAACTGAAACGCCTGAGCGATAAACTCGACTTCGCGAATGCCTCCACGACCAAGCTTAACGTTATCGGCAAGCCGCCGGCGCCGCACCTCACGGGCAATCATCGCTTTCATGTCACGCAACGACTCGAGCGCGCCATAATCGAGATACTTACGATAAATAAACGGCGTGAGACTCTCTAATAAGGCATTACCCGTGGCCTGATCACCCGCGACAACCCGAGCCTTAATCAGCGCATAACGCTCCCACTCACGACCCTGCTCGAGAAAATAGAGCTCCATGGCGGGCACGCTCATCGCTAACGGGCCGCTATCGCCATAGGGCCGTAAGCGCATATCAACCCGGAAGCACTGGCCATCGGCAGTCTGCTGATCCAGCGCGGCAATTAGCCCACGCCCAAGGCGCGCAAAAAACTGCTCATTGGGTTTAGGCGTCGTGGCATCGGTAAAACCCGGCTCAGGAAAGGCAAAAATCAGATCAATATCGGACGAAAAGTTGAGTTCTTCGCCACCGAGCTTACCCATGCCCAACACAATCATGCGCTGGGCCTCGCCGTTGGCATCGCGCGGTGTGCCCATGGTCTGGCAAAGCTCGGTATAGAGCCACTCGAGGGCGGTATCAATCATGACATCCGCCAGTGCTGAGAGGTTAGCCAGGGTTTCATCAAGCCCAGCGCGCCCGGTTAAGTCACGCCATGCGATGCGTAACATTTCGCGCGCCCGAAATTGCCGGAGCGCCCGATGCAATGTTGCCTCATCAGCGGCGCCTGCCAGCTGAGAATCAAGGCGCTGCTGATAGCTGGCGGCTGAATAAACGTCCGCTAAATCGCCAGAATCGACCAAATCACAGAGCACTTGGGGAGTACGTAAGCAGACTCGGCTGGCAAATTCGCTCATCGCCCAAACGCCGGGCAGTTCGGCTAGAACCGCCGCGTCACCCGGCAGCGGGGCATCATTGGGGAGGCGCTCAAGAGCGACCGCAACGGGCGCCTGCAAATCGGTGGGTAGGGCAGCGAAAGCTGAGCGCAGCGCCTCAGGTGCGGTGTTTAATTCCATCACACAAGCTTAGCGAGCGAGTTCACGATCGACAATCAGCGCCCATAAAAAAGCCCCGCCAAGTGGCGGGGCTTTGATCAGAACCGGCCTTTAATTAAGGCCAGCGGGCTGCATCGGGGCTGATTACATCATGCCGCCCATGCCGCCCATTCCGTCCATGCCACCCATGCCGGCACCGCCGTCATCCTTTTCTTCCGGATGCTCAGCGATCATGCACTCGGTGGTGATCATCAGCCCAGAGACTGATGCGGCGTTCTGCAGCGCCGTACGGGTGACCTTGGTTGGGTCGAGAATACCCATCTCAACCAAGTCGCCGTACTCTTCAGCCTGCGCGTTGTAGCCGAAGTTACCTTCGCCAGCGCTGACCTTGTTCACCACCACTGAGGCATCCTCACCGCAGTTGAACACGATCTGACGCAGTGGCTCTTCGAGTGCCCGGCGCACAATGTTCACACCCACATCTTGGTCGTGGTTGTCGCCGGCGAGGTCGGTTAGGCCCTTGAGCGCGCGCAGAAGTGCAACACCACCGCCCGGCACAATGCCTTCTTCAACGGCCGCGCGCGTGGCATGCAAGGCATCCTCAACGCGGGCCTTTTTCTCTTTCATCTCGATCTCGGAGCCAGCGCCCACCTTGATCACGGCCACACCGCCGGCGAGTTTGGCAACCCGCTCTTGGAGTTTTTCGCGATCATAATCGGAGGTGCTCTCCTCGATCTGTGCCCGAATCTGATCAACCCGGCTCTTAATGGCATCGGCACTGCCGCCACCATTCACGACGGTCGACTCTTCTTTGGTGACGTTGACCTTTTTCGCCGAGCCCAAATCTTCGAGCGTGGCTTTTTCAAGGGTCAGGCCGACTTCTTCAGAGATAACCGTACCGCCGGTAAGCACTGCGATGTCTTCGAGCATGGCTTTACGCCGATCACCAAAGCCAGGCGCCTTCACGGCGGCGACCTTAACGATACCGCGCATGCTGTTAACCACCAATGTGGCCAGTGCCTCGCCTTCGATGTCTTCGGCGATGATCAGCAGCGGCCGGCTTGACTTAGCGACGCTCTCAAGCAGCGGCAGAAGATCGCGGATGTTCGAGATCTTCTTATCGCAGAGCAGGATGTAGGGATCCTCGAGCTCAGCGGCCATGCTCTGCTGGTTGTTGATGAAGTAGGGGCTGAGGTAGCCACGGTCAAACTGCATGCCCTCGACGACGTCGAGTTCATTTTCTAGACCACTGCCTTCCTCGACCGTGATGACACCCTCTTTACCAACCTTTTTCATGGCGTCAGCAATGATTTCGCCAATCGCTTTGTCGGAGTTAGCCGAGATGGAGCCGACCTGCGCAATGGCGGTATCGGTCTCGCAAGGCTTGGAGAGGTTGTGGAGCTCGGCGACAGCGGCTGTCACGGCTTTATCCACACCCCGCTTAAGATCCATGGGGTTCATGCCAGCGGCAACCGCTTTCATGCCCTCACGCAGGATGCCCTGCGCCAGCACCGTCGCGGTGGTCGTGCCGTCGCCCGCGGCGTCTGAGGTCTGCGAAGCAACCTCTTTAACCATCTGGGCGCCCATGTTCTCGAACTTGTCTTTAATTTCAATTTCTTTGGCGACGGAAACACCGTCTTTGGTGACGGTTGGCGCCCCGAAGGACTTTTCCAACACCACGTTACGACCACGCGGGCCCAAGGTGACCTTGACCGCGTTGGCCAGGGTGTTCACGCCAGCGACCATGCGGTGCCGGGCGTCATCACCGAAGCGTACGTCTTTGGCTGCCATTGTCTTAATTCCTCTCGATTCTGTTGTTCCTATGGAATGGTTCGAGCAGTGCGCGGGCGCTTTAGCCCTCGATCACTGCCATGACGTCGTCCTCACGCATCACGAGGACTTCGTCCTCACCAACTTTGACTTCGGTGCCGGAGAACTTGCCAAATAGGACCTTGTCTCCGACTTTGACGTCGAGGGCGCGGACCTCACCGTTGTCGAGGCGCTTGCCATTGCCAACGGCAACGACCTCGCCACGAATGGGTTTTTCTGCAGCGCTGTCAGGAATCACGATGCCACCCGGGGTGGTTCGCTCTTCTTCCATGCGCTTTACGACGACTCGATCGTGTAGCGGGCGAAGATTCATCTTGTTGTATCTCCCTCAATGTATGTGGAATAAACCTTTGGGTGCTCACTTGTTAGCACTCACGTTAGGTGAGTGCTAATGATAGGGACGAAACCTTTTACGTCAATACCCAGTCGGTTAGTTGGGGGCAGCGGTGTTAGAATTCAAGGCTTAATCGATCGCGCTCCCGGAGATCATCGCTATGCCCAACCACCCAGGCGAACGGCCATGAGCCCATTTGCCCATCGTCTTGCGCGATGGAGTGGCCTGCTTTGGCTGCTGTTGGCGAGCACGACAAGCGCACAAAGCGGCTTGGGCAGTTGGTTAGGCGCATCAGATTCGGACATCTTACCCGTCGAGCAAGCGTTCGCGATTTCAACCAGCCAGCCTGATGACGACACACTCGCGGTGCACATCGATGTTCGAGAGGGTTACTACGTCTATCAGGCGAGCTTAGACTTTGCACTCGGGCCGCAAGCCCCCGCGATTGACCAAGTTGACTACCCTGCGGCCAAGCGCAAAGCCGATGAGTTTTTTGGCGAGCAGCCGGTCTACACCCAACCCGCCACCTTTACACTAAACCTCGCCGCCGCACTCAACCGCCCCACCCCGATCAGCGTGAATTTACAGGGCTGCGCTGACGCGGGCGTTTGCTACCCGCCCTACCAAGTGCAACTAAGCCCCTCAGGCGGCGCCCCCACTTGGACGATTAACCCAAGCGCCTCGCGGCTCAACGACAATGCAGCGGCAAGTCAAGCAGCCGATTCACAGGCCGAGCAAGCAAGCGCCAACGCAGCGCCGGCCACCGACACCAGTCGCCTCGGGGCACTCCTTACCGGTGCGAGCGTGCCGGCCATGCTCGGCGGATTCTTTGCCGCGGGCTTATTGCTGGCGTTTACCGCTTGCCTGTATCCGATGATTCCGATCCTCTCGGGGCTTATTGCCGGTGACCCCCAGCGCAGCGGCAGCGCTCGGGCATTCGTGCTCTCACTCATCTACATCGAGTCGACGGCCCTAACCTATGCGCTGGCTGGCGTGGCGGCAGGGATGACCGGGGCGGCCGTACAGGCTGACTTGCAGTCACCTTGGGTGTTGGGAAGCTTTGCGGCGGTGTTCGCGGTGCTCGCGCTGGCAATGTTCGGGGTATTTGAACTGCGCCTGCCGAGCGCGCTGCAAACTCGCCTAACAGCCCTCGCTAACCGCCAAAAAGGCGGCACGCTGATCGGCGTCGCGCTCATGGGCGTGCTCTCGACGCTGATTGTGGGCGCCTGCTCAGGGCCTGCGCTCATCGCTGCGTTGGTGTTTATTGGTAGTACCGGTGATGCCTGGCTGGGTGGGCTGGCGCTATTCACGCTGGCCAATGGCATGGGCTTACCGCTTTTACTCATCGGCACGGCGGCAGGGCGTTGGCTACCGCGCAGTGGCCCATGGATGAATGCCGTGCGCGCCGTGTTTGGTGTGGGCTTTTTGGCGGTTGCGCTTTGGTTACTCGAGCGCTTTTTGCTCGGCCCCATCACCTTGGGCCTATGGGGGCTATTGTTTATTGGCATGGGTGTCGGATTGGGGGTATTTGAGCGCAGCACAACCGCACTGACACCAGCGCGGCGGGCAACCCGAGCACTCGGGGTGGCATTCATGCTGTGGGGAGCGGCAAGTCTGCTGGGTGCGGCGAGCGGTGCTAGCAACGTCTTGCAACCACTGGCCAATCTCAGCGCTGAGCGCAGCCCATCAGCGACGCAATCGTTATCGTTTCGGGCAATTGATTCAACGGCTGAACTCAACCGCGCACTCACAGAGGCCCGCAACGCCGGTCGCCCGGTTATGCTCGATATCTACGCCGATTGGTGTATTTACTGTATTCAAATTGAGCAACGCACGCTCACCGAGCCTGGCGTGCAGCAAGCGCTTGCCAGCGCCCTGTTACTGCGCGCGGATGTCACGGATATGACCGACGCCCACCGTGAGTTGATGCGCGAACTCAATGTTTATCTACCACCGGCGATTCTATTTTATGGTGCCGATGGCCAAGAAGCTCGGAGCCAGCGAGTGGTGAGCTTTATTAAAGCGCCTGAATTTATTACCCGAGCCAAAGCCGGCTTCGGCGCAGAGCAGCCATGAACACGGGTCTTCGCACTGCACTGACCGTGCTGCTCGCCGCCGTTATTGGCGCGGGTGGAGGTATTTTTGCTGTGAGCTGGTTGCAGCAAGACCCAGAGGCAGTAACCCAACGCCCAGACTTCTCGCTGCCTGAGCTCGATGGCCCCGTGCGCGAAATTAGCGAGTGGGATGGCGAGGTGATCGTGCTGAACTTTTGGGCGACTTGGTGCACCCCCTGTCGCGAAGAAATACCGCTATTTACCCGTCTGCAAGCCGAATTCGCGCCGCAAGGGGTGCGCTTTTTGGGAATTGCGATTGATGACCCTGAGCCGATTCGTGGCTTTCTCGCACAAGTGAATATGGGCTACCCAACACTTTACGGCATGCAAAGCGCACTCGATGTTGCCGCTGATTATGGCAATGACCGCGGCACCCTGCCTTACACCGTCGTCATCGACCGCGATGGCGACATTGTGATGCGCGCAAGCGGCCAACTCCACGAGCCGGATCTGCGCCCAATACTCAACGATCTTGCCGGTGGATAGCCAAACTCTGCGCCGATTTGGCGGGTAACGGCAGCGAGCATAGACAAAAACGTGCATTTTCCGCAAAATCTCGGTCTACGTTTGACGGTGGCGATTGAACATGGCGCATATACTGGTCCTGCATGGGCCGAACCTTAATCTGCTCGGGCAGCGCGAACCGAGCATTTACGGCCAGACCGATTTGGCAGCGATCAATGCGCGGCTGGCCGAGCAAGCGCAAGCACAGGGCGCCCAGATTGAGTGTTTTCAAAGCAACGCTGAGCACGAGCTAGTTGATCGCGTCCAGCGCGCCGCTGACGAAGCGGTCGATGCAATCATTATTAACCCAGCGGCATTTACCCATACCAGCGTGGCATTACGCGATGCGCTAACGGGCGTGGGCATTGGGTTTATTGAAGTCCACCTATCAAACATTCACGCGCGCGAGCCGTTTCGCCAGCATTCCTACTTCTCCGATGCCGCACGCGGTGTCATTGCCGGCCTTGGCGCGCTCGGTTACGAACTCGCGCTGCAAGCGCTGCTATCCAATCCTCACGGGAATTAAGCATTTATGGACATTCGCAAGATTAAACGCCTTATCGAGCTGCTCGATGAATCGGGCGTCAACGAAATTGAAATTGCCGAGGGCGAAGAAAGTGTACGCATCAGCCGCGGGCCGAGTGTCAGCGCGCCCGCACCGGTTGCCGCACCAGCGCCTGCGCCCGTGCCCGCACCCACGCCGGCGTCTGGCGCTAGCGTGGCGGCAGAGCCCGCGGCTGCGCCTGAGCCAACCGGTCACACCGTGCGCTCCCCCATGGTGGGCACATTTTACCGGGCTCCCTCACCCGATGACGCCGCCTTTGTTGAAGAGGGTCAAAGCGTTACCGCCGGCGAGACCCTGTGCATTATCGAGGCCATGAAAATGCTCAATCAAATCGAAGCCGATCGCAGCGGCGTTATTCGCAGCGTGCTGCTCGACAACGGCCAGCCGGTGGAGTTTGACCAGCCGCTGTTCGTCATCGAGTAGGGGGCGGCATGATCGATAAAGTTCTCATCGCCAATCGCGGCGAAATCGCGCTGCGCATTCTGCGTGCCTGTCACAATCTGGGTATTGGTACGGTCGCCGTCCATTCCACCGCCGATCGTGACCTCAAACATGTCCGCCTTGCCGATGAGTCGGTTTGCATCGGTGGCGCGAGCTCCGCGGAGAGCTATCTCAACGTCCCCGCCATTATTAGCGCCGCTGAACTCACCGATACCATGGCCATCCACCCAGGCTATGGCTTTTTATCTGAAAACGCCGACTTTGCCGAGCGCGTTGAAGAATCCGGGTTTCGTTTTATCGGCCCCCGCCCCGAGACGATTCGGCTGATGGGTGACAAAGTCTCGGCCATTGACGCGATGAAAGCCGCTGGCGTGCCTTGTGTGCCTGGCTCCGGTGGCCCGCTTGGCGATAATGATCAAACCAACCTCGGGCTGGCGAATGAGATTGGCTATCCGGTGATTATCAAAGCGGCTGCCGGCGGCGGTGGTCGCGGCATGCGCGTCGTTCATAGCGAGGCGACGTTGCTGCATTCTATCTCGGTGACCCGCGCCGAGGCGGCCAACGCCTTTGGCAGCGACATCGTCTATATGGAGAAATACCTCGACAACCCGCGCCACATCGAAATTCAGGTAATGGCCGACGAGCACGGCAACGCGGTGCACTTAGGCGAGCGTGACTGCTCAATGCAGCGACGCCATCAAAAAGTGATCGAAGAAAGCCCGGCACCTGGCATTGGCGATGAGGCGCGGGCGGCGATTGGCAAGCGCTGTGCCGAGGCCTGCCAACGCCTCGGCTATCGCGGTGCGGGGACGTTTGAGTTTCTTTATCAAGATGGTGAGTTTTACTTCATCGAGATGAACACGCGCATTCAGGTCGAGCACCCCGTGACCGAAATGGTGACCGGCCGGGATCTTGTTGCCGAGCAAATTCGGGTAGCCGCTGGCGAGCCACTCGGGTTTGATCAGAGTCAAATCGACTTTCGTGGCCACGCCATTGAATGCCGTATTAACGCCGAGGACCCCGAGCGGTTTATGCCCTCACCGGGGCAAATTACCCTCTATCACCCACCGGGCGGGCCCGGCGTGCGAGTGGACTCGCATGTCTACACAGGCTATACCGTGCCACCGCACTACGACTCCATGATCGGTAAGGTGATTACTTGGGGCGAAGACCGTGAGACCGCCATGGCGCGCATGCGTATGGCCTTAAGCGAGCTGGTGATCGAGGGGATAAAAAGCAATACCCCACTGCACCAAAACCTCCTGCTTGACCCCGGGTTTGTTGCCGGTGGCACCAACATTCATTATTTAGAAAAGCGCCTCGGCATCAGCTAGCGACCGGTTAGTCCTCGGTTAGCTGCTGGTCAGCAAGCGCAGGCTGACTAATACCAAAAACACCGCGAACGCCCGGCGCAACAGTAACTCAGGCAGGCGGCTGGCAAGACGCGCGCCGAGCGGGGCAAAAAGCACACTCGAGATGGTAATCCCAAGCACCGCCGGCCAGTAGACATAACCGGTACTCCAAGCGGGTAGCAGATCATCGCCGGTGCCCGCCAACACAAACCCAATGCTCCCGGCGAGCGCCAGACAAACCCCCGCCGCAGCCGAGGTCCCCACCGCGTAGCGCATGGCAACACCCCCCCAAGCGAGAAACGGCACCATCATCGCGCCGCCGCCAATCCCGACTAAGGCTGAAATCACACCAATAATAAGGCCAACCGTTAGCACGATCGCCGCGGCTGGCAGCTGCCGGCCGGCGGGGGGTTGTTTGGATGACACCATGCGAGCGGCGATGGCGAGCAAGAAGATCGCAAAAATCATGCGCAAGACATCCGCCGGCAGCGCGGCGGCGATCTGCGAACCCGCTAGCGCCCCACCGACAAGCCCGGTGACTAGCCATGGCAACGCCGAGGTCAGCAAATTACCGCGCTGCCAATGCGCCCGCGCCGACGAAAGCCCAGTCACCACAATCGTTGCCATCGAGGTGCCCACGGCTAGGTGCATCGCAATGTCAGGAGTCAGCCCTTGGGCGGCAAAAATCGCCAGCAACACAGGAACGACAATAGTGCCACCACCAATCCCAAACAGCCCCGAGGCAACCCCCACGACAACGCCCGCTAGCAGATAGAGAATCAAAAACAGCAAAGCCTGCTCCGCGCCCGTTTGCGCCCCCAAGAAAACGCGCAGTATGCCAGAAACGCCCTGTCAGTAACCTGCACACTGCGATGACCGCGCGCTTTGCTCTACAATAGGGGTCTACTATTTCTCATCGACAGGAGCGCGGTGATCATGCGCGAACAAAGCGTTTGCATTCTCGGCGGCAGCGGATTTATCGGCCGTCAAATCGCCAACCGACTGGCCAATACGCCGGTGCACATTAAGGTGCTGACCCGCCACCGCGAGCGCAACCGTCACTTGCTTCCCATCCCGAACCTTGAGCTTATCGAGGCCAATATCCACGACCCCGAGCAATTGCGCGAACAGCTCACTGGCGTCGATACGGTGATTAACTTAGTCGCGATCCTCAACCAAGAGCAAAAACCGGGCCGACGGTTCGAAGACGTCCACGTGCGTCTGGTTGAACACTTAATTAGTGCCTGTCTTGATAGTGGCGTAACCCGCTTGCTACATATGAGCTCGCTAGGCGCCGATCCCGACGGCCCAAGCCGTTATCAGCAAACCAAAGGCGAGGGCGAGCAGCTGGCATTAGCCGCGAATAACGCCGAGTTTGGCGTCACCGTATTCAAACCCTCGGTGGTCTTTGGCCCCGGTGATGGCTTTTTGAATACGTTTGCCGGTGTTTTGCGCATGACCCCGATTATGCCGCTGCCAACCCCGAACGCCCGATTTCAGCCGGTTTACGTTGACGATGTCGCCGCTGCCTTTGAGCAATGCCTTGATCGACGCGACTGTGCCGGCAAAACTTACGAGCTCGGCGGGCCATCCACCTACACGCTTGAGACGCTGGTGCGCTACGTCGCCCACCTGCTCGGCCTTCGCCGCGCCATTATCGGTCTGCCCGATGGCCTCTCACGCCTCCAGGGCCGTATTCTCCAGCACATGCCCGGCAAGCCCTACACTTACGATAACTACCTCTCGAGCCAAGTCGACAACGTCTGTGCGCACAACGACCTCCCCGACTTAGGCATTCACCCGACCGCCCTTGAGGCCGTGGCGCCAGCCTATTTAAGCGGTACCGATAGTCGCAGTCGTTACGATGAATGGCGACGCGGCGCGGGCCGAGATCAGTAGATGTCGCTCGATGACCTAAGCGTCTACGAAGTCGGCGGTGCGGTACGTGATCGCTTGTTAGGCCTGCCGGTCACCGAGCGTGACTGGGTTGTGGTGGGCGCCACCGCCGAGATGATGGTGGCGCGCGGGTTCAAGCCAGTGGGCCGCGACTTTCCGGTCTTTCTTCACCCCGAGACCGGCGAAGAATACGCCCTCGCGCGCACCGAGCGTAAAACCGGCCCCGGCTATCATGGCTTTAGCGTTCGCGCCGATCCAAGCGTGACCCTTGAAGAGGATCTCAGCCGGCGCGACCTAACGATTAATGCCATCGCTGCCCGTCCGGATGGCACCTTAATTGATCCCTACAACGGCCAGGCCGACATCGCCGCGCGGCGGCTACGCCACGTCACCGAAGCCTTTCGCGAGGACCCGGTACGCATTCTACGGCTGGCACGCTTTGCCGCGCGCTTTGGCGATTTAGGGTTTGCCGTCGATGAGCAAACGCACGCGCTTTGTCGCGATATGGTCGATGCCGGTGAAGTCGCCAACTTGGTCGCCGAGCGGGTCTGGCAGGAGACCCACAAAGCGCTCATAAGCGACTCGCCGGCGGTATTTATTCGCGTGCTACGCGACTGCGGCGCACTGGCCGTGCTCTACCCTGAGGTGGATTGTTTGTTTGGCATTCCACAGCCCCCTCGGCACCACCCCGAAATTGACAGCGGCGAGCATGTGCTGTTGGCGATGGACCAAGCGGTTGGACTCGAATGCAACCTGGCCGAGCGCTTTGCTGTCTTGGTGCATGATTTGGGCAAAGGCCTGACACCCGCCGCCGAGCTGCCCCGTCATCGTGGCCACGAGGAGGCTGGGGTGCCATTGGTCGAGGCCTTATGCGAGCGCCTCCGCGTGCCCAGTGAGTGCCGTGATTTAGCGCGCGCCGTGACCCGCTACCATTTACAGTGCCACCGCATTCGCGAACTGCGCGCGTCGAGCATTCTCGCTTTACTCGAAGGGCTTGATGCGTTTCGCCGGCCCGCGCGCCTCGAGAGCTTTTTAAAAGCCTGTGAAGCGGATTATCGCGGCCGCCTCGGATTGGCTGACCGGCCCTACCCACAAGCCGCTTTCCTGCGCGATTGTCTGCAGCGCTGCCAAACGCTCAGCGCCGATGCCTTTATCGAGCGCGGACTCACTGGCCCGGCTATTGGCGAGGCCATCCACAGCGCACGCATCGCAGCAATTCAAACCGGCATTGACACCCAGCCCTAGCCCGTCTGTCCGCTAAACAACACCAATAACATAGCGCCAAGCGCAAGCCGATAAATAACAAACGGGGTCATGCCAAGCCGGGCGACCAAGGCTAAAAAGGCGCGAATACAGATATAAGCCGAAATACCGGCAACCGATAAACCCAGCGCAAAGCTCGCCCAGTCCACCGCACCACTCGTGCCGAGCCATTGCAGGGCTTTCCAACCCCCGGCCAACGCGATCGCCGGAATAGAGAGTAAAAATGAAAAGCGTGCCGCAGCCGTTGCGTTCAACCCAAGCCATAGCGCCGCGGTCATGGTGATACCCGAGCGCGACGTGCCAGGAATAATCGCCAATACCTGCGCGGCGCCAATGACCAACGCCGCTTTCAGCCCAATCGCGTATTCATCCTGCTGACCACCGCCACGACGGGCTGCGATCCACAATAAGAGCCCAAAACCAATGGTTGCCCAGGCAATCACCAACGGCCCGCGCAACACCGTCTCCGCGGCATCGGCTAGCACTAGCGCCCCCGCGATTAACGGTAGCGTCCCGAGCACAATCGCCCAGCCAAGCTGGCTCTCGCCGACCGCTTGTCGCTGCCAAACGGACGCCAACGTATCAACGATCAACCGGACCAACTGGGCGCGAAAATGCCAGACCACCGCCAGCAGAGTGCCCACATGCACCGCCACATCAAACGCCAAGCCCTGATCGGGCCAACCGAGCAGGCGCGGCAACAAAATCAGGTGTGCCGAGCTCGAGACCGGTAAAAACTCAGTCAGGCCCTGAATAAGCCCGAGCCAGAGGGCTTGCGCGAGCTCCATCTAACGCCGCCGTAATCGATAAAGACCCAACCCATCATCGACGCCAGGCGGCGCTTGATCGGCATAGGCCTCAAAGTTCATCCCGCTCGGATCAGCCACCGCGTCACGCATCGTCTGCGTGGTTAGCACTTCCGGGCCACTGGCGCGATCACAAAGCCGCGCGGCGACATTCACCGTTTGCCCGACTGAGGTGTAGGTCGAGCGGTTAGCACAACCAACGCTTCCCATTGCAACATCCCCCACATGCAGTCCCACGCCGACCGGTACCTGACCATCGCCGCCATACCGCGACTGCGACTGCGCAACTTCAGCCACTTCAATGGCACAGCGACAGGCATTGTCTTCGATGCCATCGCCCTCAAATACCGCCATCACTCCATCGCCGGTAAAGTTATCAACATAGCCGCCATAGTAATCGACCAACTCGCTTTGCGGGCCGACCTGTCGATCCAAGGCGCCAAATAAGGCATTCGGTCGGATCGTACGCGATAGCTCGGTAAAGCCACGAATATCAGTAAATAGAATACAGGCATAGGCCTCACGCGGCTCATCGAGCGAGCGCTTGGCGGCCGGCCCACGATCGAGCAGCTCACGCAGTGGCGGTGTGAGATAGCGAGAAAACCACGCTTGTTTTTGATCGCCAGTGTAGGTGATGGGGGTGTAGCGAGTGACATGAATCAGAGGCACGAAAGCACTCCTTGCAGCGACTTTTCTCGACTTGTCGCTGTCACTACTAAATTAAAAGTAGTTTATTCACAAGCGTTGCCGATGATCGGCAAACGAAAACCCCTTCAGCGGCATACTCACCTCGCGACCCAATCCGAGCACTTTAAAGCGCTCGCCCATTTCGTCAGGAAATAGCAAAGGCTTGGCCAACTGCGCGAGTTCCGCCGCACGATTTGGATCACCGTCGGCGCGACGCTCGAGCAATGCTGGCAACCCGGCACCGGCTAAATAATTACCCTGAGTGGCAAACCCCAAACACGCCAATCCCGCGTCGCGGCCGGCTTGGGCAACGGCAGTAAAGTCCACTGAGGCGGTGATGTCCTGTAAACCCGGCCAAAAAAATGGGTCTTCATGGGCGCGGTGACGATAGTGACAAAGCAATGTCCCGGTTGATCGTTGCCGGTGGTAGTACTCACGCCGCGGATAGCCATAGTCAATAAGCAACGCCGCCCCGGCTTGAATTAATTGCCCTAAGGCATGAACCCACGGCCCCAGACTCGGACACCACTCAGAGACATAGCCGTTGGCAAGCCGCTCGCCAATATCGTCCTCAATACCAGCAACGGCTTCGGCTAGCGCGTCGTCGGCAGGCCGCGTCCGCCAGCTTAACTCGCCGTTATCATCGATCCCCACGCCCAAAGCGTCGACACCGCTCGCGGTGCGCTGAAAACGCTGAACCGGCATGGCATCAAGCACCTCATTGGCAATCACGACGCCGCGAACCGGATCACTTGGCAGCCGATCGAGCCAGCGGACACGGGCTTGAATGGCCTCAGGCAGCACAGCCAGTGTTTGCGCTTGGGTGGCACGCAAATCCGCGCTCACCTCGATAATCCAATAATGTGCGGGTAAGGCCTCTTGCAGCGCGAGCTCATCGAGCAAGTCCGCCGCGAGCTGACCGGTGCCGGCGCCAAATTCAATCAGTGTATCGCCACTGACATCGGCCATTACCGCTGCAACCTCAGCGGCCAATGTGCGCGCCAGTAAGTCGCTCATTAGTGGCGCGGTTGTAAAGTCACCGCCCGGCCCGAAGCGCTGCTGCCCCGCGCTGTAATAACCTAGGCCTGGGGCGTAGAGGGCAAGGGCCATGTAATCGGCGAAATCCAATTGCCCACCGGCCATCGCAATGGCTGCATCGATGCGCTGGGTTAATGCCTTGCTGTGGGCAATGGCCGCCTCATCGGGGGTGGGCGGTGGCGGCAGGTCACGGCGAGCCATGATTACGGCGCTAGGTCGGCGCTAAAATCAATCGCCACCGGCTGCAGATCACCCGGGTCAGGAAACGCCGCCCAAATATCGGCATAGCGCCGGCCATCGGTGGGGTGGCGCTCATCAGGGGCGACATCCACCAGTGGCTTTAAGGCAAATGCGTACTTGAGGATTTCATCACGCGGCAGGATCGGGACATCGTCACGAATGACGCTACCGAGCGTGAGCAAATCAATATCGAGCGTGCGTGCACTAAAGCGCTGGGCTTCGCGGGTGCGGCCTTGCTCGGTCTCAATTTCACGACACGCGGCGGCGAGCTGCTCGGCGCTTTCATCGGTATCGAGTCCAACAACCAGGTTGTAGAAATCATCCCCATCAAAACCGACCGCCGCATTTTGATAAACCGGCGAAATAATCAGCTCGCCATAGCGCTCACTCAGTGCTGCAACGGCGGCGTGGACGTAGCGCTCGGGGCTGATATTGCTGCCGATACTTAAATACGCGCGGGTCATGATGCCTCTGCCTGGCTGCGAGTGAGAGTAACGCCCACGCTTTGAGCAGCGGGCAGGGCCCCGGGCTTATACAAGGTGAGATGCACGCGGCGAATGCGTGTGTCTTCTAGCGCGAGGGTAGCGATTTGCTCGGCAAGCGCTTCAATCAGCGCAAATTGCGTTTGCTGTGTGTAATCGGTGATGCGCTCAGAGAGCGCGGCATAGTCAATCGCGTCGTTCAGGCCATCACTGGCCGCGGCAGGCTGAATATCAGCCTCAAGGGCGAGGTCGATACGTAGCCTCTGTGCAAATGCTCGCTCCCAGTCATGCACGCCGATCACAGCGCGCAACTCGAGGCCGTTGATGAACACGGTATCCATGGTGTGGCGAGCATTCCACGTCGCTGCATTGAGTACAAGGGGCGCTTGACCGTTACCTCGCCACAGGGTGGAATGCTGGCATGATTACGCTATTTTTAGTCGCCGTGGGCTATGCCGCTGGCTCAATTTCGGCCGGCATATTGGTCGCCCGAGCGATGGGTTTAGGCGACCCGCGTGAGGGTGGTAGCGGCAATCCCGGGGCAACCAACCTGCTGCGCCTTGGAGGGCGCATCGCCGCCGGCATTACCTTAGCCGTCGATTGCCTTAAAGGCGTACTGCCGGTGGTTATCGCTCAAGCACTGGGCCTAAGCGACATGGCCCTCGCCGGAGTTGGGCTAGCGGCATTTATCGGGCATCTCTATCCGGTATTTTTTGGTTTTCGTGGCGGCAAAGGGATTGCCACCGGGCTCGGCGTCATGTTGGCGTGGTCACTTCCGGTGGGCGCTGGCGTATTAGTGACTTGGGCGCTGGTGGCGGCGGTATCCCGCATCTCATCACTCGCCGCATTGGTCAGCTTTGCCCTCGCCCCGGTTTATTTATGGCTACTCAGCCAAGCACCCTCACTGGCCGCCGCCGCGGCGGTCATGGCCGTACTCACGGCCTGGCGTCATCGGGGCAATATCCAGCGCATTGCCAAAGGCACCGAATCACGCATCGGGCAGCGCTCCTAATCCGCTATTACGACGCCGCTGGACCCTCGCCGGGGGCAAGCAACTCAGTCAGTGGCCAGCGCGGCCGCACATCCACTCGGCCCTCGTCACACTCACCCGCTGCAAGGCGGCAGAATCCGGCATAGGCAATCATCGCGCCGTTATCGGTACAAAACGCGAGGCGCGGGTAAGCGACTTGCGCGCCGTGCTCAGCAGCCACCTCGCGCAACCGCTCGCGTAATGCTTGGTTGGCGCCCACGCCACCGGCAACAACCAGATGGCCAGCACCGGTATGCACGAGCGCGCGCCGGGTTTTAATTGCAAAGGTCTCAACCACTGCGTCTTGAAACGCCCGTGCCACGGCGGCCCGCGTTGGCGCATCATCGATTGCCTCACGAACGCAATTAACCACCGCTGTTTTAAGGCCACTAAAGCTAAAATCAAAGCCGGGCCGATCGGTCATGGGTCGCGGCAAGCGAAATTGATCAGGCTCGCCCTGAGCCGCTAATGCTTCGAGCTGTGGCCCCCCGGGGTAAGGCAGTCCCAAAAGTTTCGCGGTCTTATCAAAGGCCTCACCGGCGGCATCATCGAGCGACTCGCCGAGCACCCGATAGCGGCCGATCCCAGCGACCTGCACCAATAAGGTATGGCCGCCTGAGACCAAGAGCGCAACAAACGGGTAGCACGGCGGATCGGGCTCGAGCATCGGCGCGAGCAAATGCGCTTCCATGTGATGCACCCCGAGCACCGGGCGCTCCAGCGCCCAGCCCAAGCTGCGCGCAATGGATGCACCTACCAACAACGCACCCGCTAGCCCCGGCCCGCGAGTGTAGGCAATGCCATCGATAGCGCCTCGCTCTAGCCCGGCATCGCGCAGACACTCATCAATCAAGGGCAGAACGCGGCGGATATGATCGCGGCTCGCAAGCTCAGGGACGACCCCGCCATAACGGGCGTGGGTATCGACTTGGCTGTGCAGGCGATGGGCCAGCAGGCCATCAGCGCCTGAATAGAGCGCAATCCCGGTCTCATCACAGGAGGTCTCGATACCTAGGACAATCACGGGTGGGGCGGCCTCACAGAGTTTTGCAATTGCTCAAAGGCCGGCTTACACTACGCGGCCCAATCGGAAATGCCGATTCTACGATGAAACCCGTTACGCAGTAAGGTTAGAGATTTATGCCGAGCGTTAAAGTTCGCGAAAACGAGCCCTTCGAAGTTGCCCTGCGCCGCTTCAAGCGCTCCTGTGAAAAAGCCGGTGTCCTGTCTGAGGTACGCCGCCGTGAAAGCTACGAAAAGCCCACCCAAGAGCGCAAGCGCAAGCAAGCCGCTGCGGTCAAGCGCCACGCTAAGCGGGTCCAGCGCGAAAGCCAGCGCGGCCAGCGCCTCTACTAGGCGGCCAACCGGTGAGCGAGCTCAAAACGCGCATTAACGATGCGGTTAAGGCTGCCATGCGAGCCGGAGAAAAAACCCGCTTAGGAACGCTGCGCATGATCAGCGCGGCGGTCAAGCAAAAAGAGGTCGACGAGCGTCGCGAACTCAGTGACGCTGATTTGCTGGCGATCCTCGACAAAATGGTCAAGCAACGCCGCGAGTCGCTTGAGCAATACGAAGCCGCTGGGCGCGAAGAATTGGCCGCGGTTGAGCGCGCCGAAATCGACATCATTGCCGAGTTCTTACCGCAACCCCTGAGTGAAGCCGACATTGATGCCCTGATTGATCAGGCCATTAGCGCAACCGGCGCCGCGTCGGTTCGCGATATGGGCCAAGTCATGGCCCAAGTGAAACCGCAAGTGCAGGGCCGCGCCGACATGGGCGCCGTGAGCGCCCGAGTCAAAACCCGACTCAGCTAAATTTGACCGCCGCCAGCCACGCGCTTTTGGCGTAGAGTATTGGGCTATGGCCGGTCGCATCCCTGACAGTTTTATCGATGAATTACTCGCGCGAATCGACATCGCTGAGATGATCGGTGAGCGGCTGGCGCTCAAGCGCTCAGGCAGTAATTACAGCGGACTTTGCCCCTTCCACGGCGAGAAAACACCCTCGTTCACGGTGAGCTCAACCAAGCAGTTCTACCACTGCTTTGGCTGTGGCGCGCACGGCAGTGCAATCCGCTTTTTAATGGAATATGACCGGCTCGAATTTCGCGATGCCGTCGAGCAGCTTGCTGGCATGGCCGGCATGGAGATTCCAGAACAAGCGCGTAGCGGACCCGTCCAACCGCAAAATAACGACCTCTACCCCGTGCTCAGCAAAGCCGACGAAGCCTATCAATATTGGCTGCGCCACCACGCTGAGCGTCACCGAGCGGTCGACTATCTACAACAGCGCGGCCTCAGTGGTGAAATCGCGCAACGCTTCGGCATGGGCTTTGCGCCGCCGGGCTGGAGTAACCTTTTGCAGCGCATTGCTGAGCCTGAAAAGCTCAAGCGCGCCGGGCTATTGGTCGAGCGCGACGGGGGCAAGACCTACGATCGTTTCCGCGATCGCATTATTTTTCCAATTCGTGATCGTCGCGGCCGCACCATCGCCTTTGGCGGTCGTGTGCTCGGCGACGGCGAGCCAAAATACCTTAATTCACCCGAGACGCCGGTTTTTCATAAGGGCCAAGAACTCTACGGGCTCTACGAAGTACTCGAAGCCGATCGCCACCCCGCCGACATCCTCGTGGTTGAGGGCTATATGGATGTGGTGGCGCTAGCACAGCATGGAATCCCGCGCGCCGTCGCGACATTGGGCACAGCAACCTCAACCCGCCAAGTGGAGCGGCTGTTTCGGGCCAGTGGCGACATTGTCTTTTGCTTTGACGGTGACGATGCCGGCCGTCGCGCGGCTTGGCGCGCGCTTGAAAACGCACTACCTGCCATGCGCCAGGGCCGTCAGGTACGGTTTCTTTTTCTACCCGAAGGTGAAGACCCCGATAGCGTGGTGCGCGCGCAAGGCCGTCAAGCCTTTGAAGCGCTGCTGAGTCAGGCCTCACCGCTGTCGGATTACCTAATTGAGCGCATTAGCCAGGGCATTGATATGCAGGCGATGGATGGGCGCGCGCGCTTTGTTGAGCAAGCGGTACCGCTGCTGCAACGCCTGCCGCCTGATGTCTATCGGCATATGCTCATCGAGCGCATCGCTGGGCTTGCCCGGTTAAGCGCTGATTATCTTGAACAAGTGGTCGATGGCCGCGAGCAAATCAGCCGATCGCGTCAAAAAAGCGCTCCTGAGCCTGCCGGCATGGATGGTAGCGGAGTCAGGCGCACGCCCGTGCGCTTAGCCGTCGCGTTGCTACTGCATCGCCCGGCGCTTGCGCTTGAAGTCGATGAAATTGACTCGCTCCGTGGCCTCGATGACTTGCCCGGGCTGCCGTTGTTGGTCGAACTGCTTGAATTAGCCCGCCAAGAACCCCACATCGTTACCAGCGCGGTGCTCGAGCGCTTTCAAGATAGCGCCTATGAAGCGGTGCTCTGGAAGCTGGCGACGTGGGATCACTTAGTCCCCGAGGCGGGGCTGAGCGAAGAATTTAGTGATGCCATGCGCCAAGTGCGCAAGTCGCTCGCCGAGCGGCGGCTGCAGCATCTTAATGAGCGTCTGCAGGCCGGCGAGATAACACCGGAGGAATGGGCCGAGTGGGCGCGCCTCAAACAATAGCTTGCGTTGCGCTGCAACGTTGTTAAACGTCGGGAAAGTGCTATGATATTCGGTTCAGTGAATCAATGGCTTTCCCCCCGAATCACCTAACGCATCGGTAGCATATGGCGACTCAGGACCAGCAATCCCAGATCCGTGAACTCATTGCCCGTGGTAAAGAGCAGGGTTACCTGACTTATGCCGAGGTCAACGATCACCTGCCCGACGATATTGTCGAGCCTGAACAAATTGAAGACATCATCGGCATGATCAATGACATGGGCATCCCCGTGCATGAGACCGCGCCCGACGCCGACACCTTGTTATTAAGCGATGGTGCCGTGTCGACCGATGAAGACGAAGCCGAAGAGGCCGCCGCGGCCCTTGCGGCGGTCGATGCAGAATTTGGCCGCACCACCGACCCCGTTCGCATGTACATGCGCGAGATGGGCACCGTGGAGCTGCTCACCCGCGAAGGCGAAATCGAGCTCGCCAAGCGCATTGAAGATGGACTTGACCAAGTGTTGCGCGCACTCGCGGGCTACCCCGAGTCATCGCGCACCATGGTCGCGCTGCATCATGGCATTCAAAACAGCGAGCTACGGCTTGGCGACGTGGTTGCCGGCTTTCGTGATATCACCGACTTAGTCGACAACGTGCCCGAGCTGGTCGCCGTGCAACAGGCGACGGCAGCTGAGGCCGCACGCGAGGCTGAAGAAGCAGCCGCCGCCGCAGGCGATGAAGAAGGCGCAGCCGTTGCCGATACCGGTCCCGACCCCGAGCGGGCCGCCGAGATTTTTGATCGCATCGAAGTGCTGCATGGCCAGTTGCTTGAAGTGCTCGACACCGAGGGCTCGCAAAGCCCGCAGCTTGCGCCCATCCGCGAAGAGATGACCGGGCTATTTTTGGCGATCAAATTTGTACCCAAAGTGATCGAAGGCCTGGCCGGTAATCTGCGTAAAGCCGTTGAGCGTGTGCGCGCCGGAGAGCGCGAAGTCATGCGCGTTGCCACCAAGCAAGGCGGCATGCCGCGCAAAGACTTCATTGCCAGCTTTCCTGGGCATGAGACCGATCCCACTTGGGTCGACACCATTGCTAAGTCGAAAAAGCCCTATGCAAGCCAAATGGCCGAGCACCGCCAAGCACTGCTTGATGAGCAGGCCGAGCTCACGCAAATTAAAGAGCTCACCGGGCTACCGCCGTCCGAAATTAAAGACATCAACCGGCGTATGTCGATTGGTGAGGCCAAAGCGCGGCGAGCCAAAAAAGAAATGGTTGAGGCCAACCTGCGACTAGTGATTTCGATCGCAAAGAAATACACCAACCGCGGCCTGCAGTTCTTGGATCTTATCCAGGAAGGCAATATCGGCCTGATGAAAGCAGTGGATAAGTTTGAATACCGCCGGGGTTATAAATTCTCCACCTACGCCACCTGGTGGATCCGGCAGGCCATTACCCGCTCGATTGCTGACCAAGCGCGCACGATCCGCATCCCGGTGCACATGATCGAGACAATCAACAAGCTCAACCGCGTGAGCCGACAGATGCTCCAAGAAATGGGCCGCGAACCGCAGCCCGACGAGCTCGCCGAGCGCATGGAGATGCCCGAGGACAAGGTCCGCAAGGTCCTAAAAATTGCCAAAGAACCTATCTCCATGGAAACGCCCATCGGTGACGATGAAGATTCGCACTTGGGCGACTTTATTGAAGACACCTCGGTGATGTCACCGGTCGATTCGGCAACCCGCGAGGGTCTGCGCGAATCAGTTCGAGAGGTATTGTCAGGACTAACACCGCGCGAGGCAAAAGTCCTGCGCATGCGCTTTGGCATCGATATGAATACCGATCACACGCTTGAAGAGGTGGGCAAACAGTTCGACGTTACCCGCGAGCGCATCCGCCAAATAGAGGCTAAGGCGCTGCGCAAACTCCGCCACCCCACTCGCTCTGACGGCCTGCGCAGCTTCCTCGACGAGCAATAGCTGGGAGAAGAAGACCGGCTGCGGGTGGCGGCGCCCCGAGCACTCGGGGCCCGTAGCTCAATGGTTAGAGCAGAGGACTCATAATCCTTTGGTTCCAGGTTCGAATCCTGGCGGGCCCACCATCTTTGGTACGGTGCTTTAACCGAGCGCTGATTGTGCTCAGTAAGCCTCGCTAATGACGCGCTGACGGAGCTGGACATACTCATCGCTAGTAATAAGGCCTCGCTCACGCAACACCTCAAGTTCTTCTAACCGTTCTGTAAGCGTATCAGCGTTGGTAACAGAAGCCGGTTTGTCACCAGAATTAGCCTGTGCGGCAATCCGGTATCCCGTACCGTCCAAGCGATAATATCCCTCATCGCAGAAACCACGGGATTCTATAGGGCCTGTGCCACGAATACGCAAATAATCCGCGCCGCCATTGGCTGC
>JAVLBW010000013.1:0-22931 GCA_031581235.1 Spiribacter sp.
TTGGGTGCTTCCACCGTCTTCTTGTGATGCAAAGGTGAATCCGAACTCGGCGTAACCGTCAAAGTTACCAAATGAGCGCTCAGCAGTGACGCCAAGAGCCACTTCGCCTTCTAGGTCGCTCTGGTTGTCAGAATTAGAATCCAATGATGAATCAACTGTCTCACTGACGATGAAGTCCGAAGACACTCCACCCTCAAGAGACAAGCTGGTGCCCTCAGCACCAAGAACAATGGTGCTGGCATTGGCGCCAGCCGAAAGCATACCGGCGGCCACGAATAGGGCCAGTTTAGAAACGTTTTTCATTGCTAAATCCTCATGCAGTTAATGTCGTTGCGTTGACGCGACAGACCGGCAAATGCGGTCGTTGCGCGACAAATGCAGACATTGCCGGGGCTACATGACAGATCGATGAGCGTTCGGTGACGAAAGCGCGAAGATTTTATGAAGGTTTTTTAGCAAAAGGATGACAGCTGTTGCGGGCAGCCAACACTTACGGGCGTTGATTGAGTCGATCAGTCAGCTCGGTCGGCGTCGTTGCTTTTGCAAGCGTGATGCCATCGTGAATTACCCAAGCGCCTGACTCATCGCTCGGAATGCCGGGGCCGTTGGTCTCTAAATCGTTGCAAAAGACTAAGCGTTGGGGGCGATAGCCAGCATCGGTGACTTCGAGCCACGGATCAAAGTGCGCCGTTGCAGCGCGGATAATGACGATCTCGAGCCCGTCGAGCGCCTCTTCAAGGGCGTTTATCAGCGTGATATGACTCACCGGATCGGTAGCCATGTCATCGCGGGCAGCGTTAAGCAAGCGCTCGGCGGCGCCCAGGTAAGCGGGTTGGCGTTGCCAGTGCCCAAGTCGATTGAGTGCAAGCGCGGCAACCCCGTAGGCGCTTGGTTGTAGATGATCGGCGAGTGGTTCGGCCTCCGGCGCGCTGGGCTCGCTGAGGGCATTACCGAGCTGCACAATCCAATCGCGACGCTCGGGTTGTCCGCGGGCCTGTTCAAGCGCCATCAGCGCTGAGAGCATGAGCGCCTGATCATTAAATGTGGGTGCGCTCCAATGCGATTGGGCAATGGCGGTTTCTGAGCGCTCGGCGGCGGTGATGAGATCAGGGAGTGACAAATACCGTCCCGCATGAGCGAGCGCCTCAATCATAAGCGCCGTTGCCGCTACATCTATTGAGTGATCAGCGACGGGGCGCTCGCGGGTATTACGCGCGGCAAGTAGCTTGGCTTTGGCGCGATGCCACTGTGCGACGACTTGGTCGCGTGGCGTTTGTAGGCGTTTTGCGAGTTCCGAAAATGCCATATGCACTTGTGGCACCCATTGGCCATTGGCGTTGGGCTTTTCATCGAGCCCAAGGCGCAGGATAGCGAGCTCAGCTTCGGCGGGTGTGAGCACCTCCCGCATGGCATCCGGCGTCCACAGATAGAAGGTTTGCTCGCCGTTTGCGTCAGTCGCCGCCAAATTGCCCACAAACCCGCCGTGCTCGCCTTGTAGTTCAGCCAACGCCCACTCACTGGTCTCGCGCGCAATGCGTCGAAATAATTTATCGCCCGTTGCCCGATGGGCATCGGTTGCTACCCGGATTAACAAAGCATTGTCGATCAGTGATTTCTCAAAATGCGGCATCATCCATTCGCGATCGACCGCGTAGCGGCCAAAGCCACCGCCGATTTGGTCATAGATGCCGCCAAGCGCCATGCGCCGAAGCGTCTGACAGGCCATATGCAAGGCCTCGCGATCGGGCTTGCCACTACGCTCGCTGCGCGCGTAGCTGCGCAGGAGACGCTCGATAGCAACCGGTTCGGTCGCCTTCGGCGCTGCGCTAAAGCCACCAAATGTGGAGTCAAAACGCTCAGCGAGTTGCTCACGGGCGCTACTGAGTAAATCGAGCGGGGGAAGGCCAGTGATTTCGGGCATGCAGGATCTCAAGCAGACGTAATAAATCGCAATGCTATCATCGCGCTATCGCGATCGCTTATGAGGAGCGCATGCAAGTCGATCAGATGACGGGGCGTTTGCGCGGTGTTGACTATGTGCATTCGCCCAACCAACAGCCTCGGCCCGCCGGGATAGCGCCTGAATTAGTGGTGATCCACGGCATTAGTTTGCCGGCCGGGCAGTTTGGTGGTGAGTATGTGGATCAGCTTTTTACCAATGCGCTCGACACTCAGGGCGATCCGCGGTTTGCTTATTTGGCGGGGCTTAGGGTCTCGGCGCATGTTTATATTCGGCGTGATGGGCATGTGACCCAGTTTGTTGGGTTTAATGAGATGGCCTGGCATGCCGGTCAGTCGTGGTTTGCTGAGCGCGATAATTGCAACGAGTTTGCCATTGGTATCGAGCTTGAGGGCACCGATGAGCAGCCGTATGCAGCGATTCAGTACAGCCGATTAGAGGCCGTCCTGACGGCATTGCAAACCGCCTATCCGGGGATTGCTACCGATCGGGTGGTCGGTCACTGTCATATCGCCCCGGGGCGTAAGACCGATCCGGGCTCAGCATTTGATTGGGCCCGACTCCAGCGCACGTTGGGTATTATGAAACCCACGACACAACCGCAACCACAGGCGAGTCGCTCATGACGCTCATTGCCCTTCTCGCTGCCCTATTGCTGAATGCCTATTTGCCACCCGGTGGTTGGCGCAGTGCGCGCGGGTTGTTTCGGTATGCCGGCTGGCTGCGCGCACGCTTAATGCCCACCCGGCTGTGGAATGGGGCTGCGGGCGTGGTTGCACTAATTTTGCCCATCATTGTGGCCCTCGGTGTTGTGCAGTGGTTGCTCGGTGATGTGCTGTTGGGCTTAGGTGGGCTGATCTTAGGGGTGTTTGCGCTTGCCTTTGCGTTTGGTGGCGGCGATACCCTTGAGACTGAGGTGAGTGCGTTTACCGTGGCGTGGCGGCGGGGCGATCAGGCTGAAAGCGATGGGGCGCTCGGCGCACTCGCCGGCGGCCCAGTTGAGTCAATGGCCCTGGAAGCCCAACCCGAGGCGGCCACCGAGTATTTGTTTTGTCGAGCGCGGACGCGGTTATTTGCACCGATCTTTTGGTTTGTCGTGTTAGGCCCAGTTGGAGCGGTTGGGTATCGGCTCTCGGTGCTTGCCCGTGCCTTTGGTCAAAACCACGATAACGCCGGGCCCGAATACTGCGCGGCAGCGAGTCGTTGGCTTGGTTGGCTCGATTATCTTCCGGATCGGCTGATGGCATTCGCCATGGCGCTCGCCGGGCACTTTAGTGCGGCTTGGCAGGCTTGGGAGGAAACCCGCGAAGATAACGCCGATCGGCGATTATCCGAGACCGGCATTGGTGCGCTTGGCCTGCCGGTCGATGAGGGGCAACGCGACTTAACCATTAGCGCGCTAGACGATGCCCATGCGCTGCTGCGACGGGCCATGTACTGCTGGCTGGCCGTGGTCGCGCTTGGCAGTCTGTTCGGGCTTGGCTAGCGAGCGTTAATTAGTCGGTTTGGCGCGGCTTTGTAGGCGGACGGTGGCGGTCGTCTTAATCGGCAAGCGGCCAGCCGCGAGCATGACCTGTTCGCGCCGATCATAGGCGCTCGTGAATCGGCTGACCGATTGCGCCGCGAGTAAAATCATCGCGTTGGCATAGGGCACGTTGAGCTTGTAGCCATAGGTGATTTCTAGTTCGAGCCAAGCCGCTTGTTGAGCCGATAACCCACTGCGTGGACCGGGCGTGTCAGGTCGATGGTCAAGGTCGCGAAACGGCAAATACGTATCGCCATTTTTATCGCGTTGGCCATGATCGGCGAAGACATCGGCGCTTGGACTGAGGATTTTAAAGCGGGTGTGCAGGTAGGCTTCGGGGAGCGTTTGGGTCACAAACTGCTTTTCGTAATCAGTTGCCGTTTGTTCGGGCGTCTCAATGGCAACGAGGGCCCTGGCAAAGGCCTGACGCATGGGTTTGATTTGGGCATTTTCGACTGACCCCGCCCGAGCGGCCATGAGAGTGGCGTGATCAACCGCCGCGCGAGCTTGAAAAACAAACGCCCATTGCACAAGCGAAAAACCCAGCACTAAAACCACCGGCAGCGCGATGACGGTCTCGAGCATCACGCTACCCGTGGAGTGGTTCATCTATGCGTCAGGCTGGCGGCAATTGGCTGGCGCGTATTCGGCGGGGAGCGTTGCGTTCGTGTCGGTGACACTGCAATTCCATCCAATTGAACTGTTTGTGGTTTCCGGGATAAACAGAATGGTGTCACCTACTGAAACCGATCCGCCAAAATCTTTAAATTTGACTTGAATTTCTCCTGGGTCAAGGTTTTCGCCGCCTTCACTTCCGACCGTAATTTCACCAATGACGTCAGTGGCATAAGACGTGCCTGCCCCCAGCCCCGCCTCAGAATTCGACGTCGGCAACGCATCGTTCGCGTAGTAATAATCGGCAACGCTGGTTTTAGCGGCGCCGGCGGCGGCGATGGCTTCGGTGACTTCGGCTCGAACGGTGTAGTCGGAATAGGCGGGGATGGCGACGCTGGCAAGAATGCCCACAATCGCTACCACGATCATTAACTCAATCAGTGTAAAACCCTGTTGTGATGGGCGCATGGCTCAATCTCCTAAATCGGTTGATGTAAAAAACGGGCGGCACGTGTGTGGCTCACCCAGACGTCAGTCAACTGCGATACGCGTTTAAGCGCTGCGAGATAGGTCGCAGGCTGGATGATCGGTCGGGTGGGCTGGGTTTGATGGTCGCTAAATGACGATCGCTGGGGCGGCGGTGTTATTGCGCACTGCGACAATTTTTGAACCGCCGGCTAGAATGATGGACAATACGGCCAATTTTCCTGAGGAGGCGGAGCGCCCATGAACCTGCACGAGTTTCAGGCCAAGCACATCTTTAGCCAATACGGCATACCGATCCCCAAAGGGTTTGTGGCGCGTTCAGCCGCTGAGGCCAAGGCCGCCGCTGAAAAGCTTGGCGGCCCGGTGTGGGTGGTCAAAGCCCAGGTTCACGCGGGGGGTCGAGGCAAGGCCGGTGGCGTGAAAATCGCCAAAAGCCTTGACGAAGTGGTCGAGTTTACCGAAGCCCTTCTGGGTACCCGGTTGGTGACGCATCAGACCGATGACCACGGCATGCCCATCGAGGCGGTCATGATTGAGGAAGGCCTCGATATTGCCCGCGAAATTTATTTGGGTGCGCTAGTGGATCGTGCGAGCAAGCGCGTGGTGTTCATGGGTTCGGCCGCCGGTGGCATGGATATCGAAGAGGTGGCCGCGACCGAGCCAGAAAAAATTATTACCGTGCGCGTTAATCCCGTTGCTGGCTTGCAGGCATATCAGTGTCGGCAGATGGGTTTTGCGCTAGGACTCACGCCCGCGCAGATTAAACAGCTCACTCAGATCATGCAGGCCCTTGCGCGCTGCTTTGAAGAGCGTGACCTGAGTTTGGTCGAAATCAACCCCTTGATTGTGACCGGGGATGACGAGCTGCTGGCGCTCGATGCCAAGATTAATGTCGACGACAACGCCATCGAAATTAACCGTCAGGCCGAAATCGCTGATATGCGCGACATCAGCCAAGAAGATGAGACCGAAGTCGCCGCGGCGGCGCATGGGCTTAACTACATCACGCTCGATGGCAACATCGGCTGCATGGTCAATGGCGCTGGGCTTGCGATGGCGACCATGGACGTCATTAAGTTGCACGGCGGTGAGCCGGCGAACTTCCTCGACGTTGGCGGTGGCACCAATAAAGAGCGCGTAACCGAGGCGTTTAAAATCATCTCGGCAAGCCCCGATGTTCAGGGCATTTTGGTCAACATTTTTGGCGGCATCGTACGCTGCGACATGATCGCCGAGGGCGTGATCGAGGCGGTCAAAGAAGTCGGCGTCAATGTGCCGGTGGTGGTTCGCCTAGAAGGGACGAACGTTGAACAAGGCAAGCAGCTGCTCGCTGATAGTGGGCTCGATATCATTCCGGCGGATAATTTAACCGACGGCGCAGACAAGGTGGTCGGCGCGGTTAGCGCCTGATCCCTCAACCCGGACAGCAGACGAGGAAATCGCATGAGTATTCTGGTGGACAAAAACACCAAGGTTATCGTCCAGGGCTTCACCGGTAAGCAGGGCACCTTTCACGCCGAGCAGTGCATTGCCTACGGCACCAATATCGTCGGCGGCACAACCCCCGGACGCGGTGGCGAGCAACACCTCGAGCGCCCGGTGTTTAACACCGTGCGGGATGCGGTGGATGACACCGGTGCCGACGCCTCGATGATCTATGTGCCCGGGGCCTTCGCCGCGGATGCCATTTTAGAGGCCGCCGAAGCCGGCATTAAAGTGATCGCCTGTATCACTGAGGGCATTCCGGTGATCGATATGCTCAAAGTTAAAGCCGCGCTCGATTTTTACGATGCGACGCTAATCGGTCCTAACTGCCCCGGCATCATCACTCCCGGGGAGTGCAAGATCGGCATTATGCCCGGTCATATCCACAAGCCTGGCTCGATTGGGATTGTCTCGCGCTCCGGCACGCTGACTTATGAGGCGGTCAAGCAGACCACCGATATCGGTATGGGCCAAAGCACCTGTGTGGGCATTGGCGGTGACCCCATTCAGGGCATGAACTTTATTGATGTGATTGAGCAGTTCGAAGCCGATCGCCAGACCAAAGGCATTGTCATGGTAGGCGAGATTGGTGGAACGGCCGAAGAAGAAGCGGCTGAGTACATCCAAGCGCATGTCCGTAAGCCGGTGGTGGCCTATATTGCCGGTGTCACCGCACCGCCTGGCAAGCGCATGGGCCATGCGGGCGCCATCATTAGCGGTGGCAAAGGCACGGCGGCGGATAAGTTTGGCGCCCTTGAAGCGGCCGGCGTGGCCACGGTGCGCTCACCGGCGGAGATCGGTCAGCGCGTTAGTGACTGCTTTACCGGCTAATCGATTGCCCCGACGGGTTAATCGCCGGCCGGGTTTACTAAGAGGCATCTTCCAGCGATGAGCGAGCGGCTGCGTTTTGTCATGGCTCAGCTCAATCTCCTCGTGGGGGATGTGCGCGCCAATACCGATGCCATTATCGGCGCAGCGCAAGAGGCGCGCGACGCCATGGGCGCGCAAGTGGTGTGCTTTCCCGAGCTCGCGCTAACCGGTTATCCCCCAGATGATCTACTTCTGCGGCCTGATTTTATTGCCGCCGTTGAGCGTGGTGTCGAGCGGATCGCTGAGCAGACCCAAGGCATTACCGTTATTGTCGGCGCGCCCGTACTTGATGAGGGCGCGCTGCTCAATGCCGCGCTAGTGATCGGCGAGGGCGGCGTACAAGCACGTTACGCCAAACAACAACTGCCAACTTACGGCGTGTTTGATGATTTACGCTATTTTGCGCCGGGCACGCAGCCCTGCGTGGTGGCGGTTGAAGGCTGTCATATCGGCATCACCGTGTGCGAAGACGCCTGGCACGAGGCACCGGTTAAGCGCGCCAAAGCAGCCGGCGCCGATCTCATCGTCAACCTCAATGCCTCGCCATTCGATCAGTACAAAGGCACCGCCCGTGAGTCGGTGCTGCGTGAGCGCATCGCTGAATCAGGTCTGCCCATTCTCTATTGCAATATGGCCGGCGGGCAGGACGAAGTGGTCTATGACGGCGGCTCGTGTGCCTTTGATGGCCATGGCGATTTGATGGTGCGCGCGCCGCGCTTTGACACCGCACTGGTCGCCGTCGATGTGGTTGCCGATCACAATGGCTGGACTCCAACCGAGGGCATGATTGAGCCGGATTTATCGGCCGAAGCGGCCGTCTACGAAGCGCTGGTCTGGGGTGTGCGCGATTACATCGAAAAAAACCGCTTTCCGGGCGTGGTGATTGGTTTATCCGGTGGCATCGACTCTGCGCTTACCGCCTGTATTGCCGTCGATGCGCTCGGCGCTGACCGCGTGCATTGCTTGATGATGCCCACCCGCTACACCAGTGCGATGAGCCATACCGATGCCGGGGCAATCGCTGAAGCCCTGGGGCTGCGGTATGACACGGTGGCGATTGAATCGGTGTTTGAGCAATTTCAATCAGCGCTCGCGCCGGTATTTGCCGGCCAGCCGGCTGATGTGACCGAAGAGAATCTGCAGTCACGGATTCGGGGAACGCTTTTAATGGCGGTCTCGAATAAGCTTGGCGGCCTGGTGTTAGCCACCGGTAATAAAAGCGAAATGGCCGTTGGCTATGCAACCCTTTATGGTGACATGGTCGGTGGCTTTTCGCCGCTGAAAGACATTTTTAAAACCGAGGTCTATCGGTTGTGCCACTACCGCAATCGCCTCGGTGCGGTGATTCCTGAAAATGTGCTCACGCGCGCGCCGAGCGCCGAGCTCGCGCCCGATCAAAAAGACACCGACAGCCTGCCGGAATACGCCGAATTGGATGCGATTTTGGCCGCTTATGTCGAAGAAGACGCCGCGATCGATGAAATTATCGCCGCCGGCCACGACCGGGCGGTGGTTGAGCAAGTGGTCAAGCTGTTGCATCGCAACGAATACAAACGCCGCCAAGCCGCGCCCGGAGTGAAAGTCACCACCAAGGCGTTCGGCCGGGATCGGCGTTATCCCATTACCTCAGGGTTTGGCCGCGATCAGGGCTGATACACTGAGGGCTTACTCACCGATGGAGTACCCGCATGAAAAAGATTGAAGCGATTATTAAGCCATTTAAGCTCGACGACGTTCGTGAAGCGATTGCTGAGGTTGGGATCACTGGCATGACCGTTACCGAGGTCAAAGGCTTTGGGCGGCAAAAAGGCCATACCGAGCTTTATCGGGGCGCTGAGTACGTGGTCGATTTCTTGCCCAAGATGCGCGTAGAAGTTGTGGTTGCCGACGAGCAGGTCGACCCGGTGGTCGAGTCGATCGTCAAAGCTGCCAATACCGGCAAGATTGGTGATGGCAAGGTGTTTGTCTCGCCGATTGAGCAGGCCATTCGCATTCGCACTAGCGAAGCCGGTGAGCAGGCCCTTTAAAGCGGTTGAGTTAGCTTACATGCCCATCATGTCACCACCGGGTGTGGTGCCACTCGGCCCCGACGGCGGCTGACTGGATTCAGGGGCTGGGGGTACTTCCACGCGCTCGCCTTCATAAAGTGCGGGCATATCCGGAATGCCGGCTGGGCGCTCGGCGCTGACGCCGGCTTGGCGCGCTGAGGCGACGCCGTTGGCTAAATCCGTGAGCCCAAGCGCCTGATAAGCCGATTCGAGTAAGTCCATCGCCGGCTCGACCGACGGTGTGCCGGCAAATTCATCGATCACGGTAATTGCTCGCTGGGCGGCGGCGACCCAGGCGGAGCGATCGGCGTAAAATTGCGCGACACTGAGCTGATAACGGGCACCTTCGTTAAAAAGCACCGCGAGGCGCTCGCGGGCATCGCTTGCATAATCACTCTCGGGAAAGCGCTCGACTACGGTCGTGTAAGCGTCAAATGCCTGTCGCCGCGGTACCGGATCGCGCAGGGTGGTGTCGACGCCGACCCAGCGTTTTAGCGTGTCTTCGTTTTTCTCCTCGAGTGCTAAGCCTTGCATATACCAGCTATACGGCACCGACGGGTGTCGGGGGTTAATGCGTCGAAAGCGCTCGGCGGCGGCGACCGCTGAGGCAACGTCATTGGCGCGGTAGTAGACATAGATGATGTCGAGTTGCGCTTGTGTGGCGTAGTTACCGAAAGGGTATTGTGCCTGCAGGGCCTCATACTCGGTGGTCGCAGTCTGCCAGTCGCCGCGGTCAAGCGCGCGTTTTGCCGTCTCGTAGAGGGCGGCCGCTTCAGCGTTGCGTAGCTCCGTGCCACTTTGATCTTTGTTGGCGCAGCCCGCGAGCAGGCCAATCGTGAGTAGAATAAGTAAAACGCGCTTCATGGCACCTTCGTCCAGCGTAAACAATAAAATCACAGTTTAGAGAAAAGCAGGAGCGCCGCCCAGCCACATGCCACAATCAACCCCTGATTCTCAGCCAAGTGGCGATCACACCGAAGTCAACGCGCGCATTGAGCGCGAGGCCGTGGTGCCCGATAGTGCGGCTGGGCAACGCTTGGATGCGGTGTTGGCGACGCTGTTTGCTGAGTTCTCGCGTTCGCGCCTACAGCGCTGGCTCAAAGACGGCGAGTTAACCGTAGATGGCGCAAGCCCACGGGCTCGGATGGCGGTGAAAGGCGGCGAGTGCATTCGTCTCTCGGCGATACGGTTCGATGAGGGCCCAGTGGCCGCTGAGGCCATTGATTTAGATATCGTCTACGAAGATAGCGCGATTTTAGTGGTCAACAAGCCCGCCGGCCTGGTGGTTCATCCCGGCGCCGGCAACGCGAGCGGCACCCTGCAAAACGCCCTACTCCATCATGATGCGGCGCTTGCCGGTGTGCCGCGCGCGGGCATTGTCCACCGGCTTGATCGGGATACAACCGGGTTGATGGTGGTGGCGAAAACCCTAGAAGCCCATCATCACCTCGTCGATCAGCTGCAGTCACGGCAAGTCGGTCGCGAGTACCTAGCGCTTGTCGGTGGCACGTTTACTGCCGGCGGTAAGGTTGATGCGCCGATTGGACGTCACCCCAAAGACCGCCTGCGCATGGCGGTGCGTCATGCCCCGGATGATGATACCGAGGAACCGGCGCATCCAGCGGGTAAACCAGCACTGACGCATTATCGGATCGAGTCACGATTTGCCGCGCACACACTGCTGCGCTGCAAGCTTGAAAGTGGCCGTACGCATCAAATTCGGGTGCACATGGCGCATATCCGCCACCCGATCGTGGGCGATCAGCTCTACGGTGGGCGGCTGCGGCTGCCGGCTGAGGCGGATGCCGTTGTGATTCAACCCGATGTCAGCCTAGCTGATACCTTGCGGCGCCTGCACCGCCAAGCCTTGCACGCTGAAACGCTGACGCTGACGCATCCAACAACGCTTGAGACGGTGAGCTGGAGTGTGCCGTTACCGAGCGATTTTGCGCATCTACTCGAGGTTCTGCGTGCTCATCAAGCGCATGTCGGAGCCCAAGACGACGATGATGGACGTTGGCGACCGTGAGCGGAGTTGAGCGCGTGGGCGAATGCATTCAAATATTACGGCCAGACTGGACCATTTCCGGCGTCAATGCTGGCTTTACCCAGCGAACTGGCGGCGTTAGCCACGCGCCTTACGAGAGCCTTAATTTGGCCCTGCATGTCGGTGATCACCCCGATCATGTGCACGAGAACCGTCAGCGGCTGGTTGATGCCGCGGCCCTGCCCGAAGAACCGCGCTGGTTAAAGCAAGTCCACGGCGCGCGAGTGGTTCACGCCAGCGATGTTGAGCGTGATGTGACTGAGGCCGATGCGGTCTGGACCGATCAACCGGGAGAAGTCTGTGCGGTGCTAGTGGCCGATTGTGTGCCGATATTGCTGGCAGCAAACGAGGGTCGCTGCGTGGCGGCGATTCACGCCGGTTGGCGTGGGTTAGCGGCCGGTGTGATTGAAGCAACGATAGAGGCGTTGCCTGTTGCCGCCGATGGGCTAAGCGCTGTGATCGGACCATGTATTGGCAAGGATGCCTACGAAGTTGGCCCGGAGGTTATTGAGGCGCTAGATCAAGCCATGCCGGTACCCCCGCAGTTTCGTCAAAGCGAAGCATCGCAAGAATCACGGCTAACAGAGCGCGATGCCTTTTGGCTTGATATGGCCGCAAGCGCCGAGGCCGTTTTGCGCTACGCCGGCGTGCCCACACCGCGTCTCTTAGGGCACTGCACCCATACTGAGGCCAATCAGTACTATTCGTACCGTCGTGATGGCGTGTCAGGACGAATTGCTGGGTTTATTGCATTATCTGGGTAATGTCGTCTTGGCGTCACAGGAAAAAACCGTGCTAATTGTAACCGCGACTTACAATTAGCAGACCTTTGATTAAAGAGTGCGCACAAGTTAAGTCATTCGAGCTATCGATCGACCCGCAAGGACAGCAGATTGGCACCTTGCCGTAGGCACCTATAGCCAAACTTCCTTAAATGTTGTTCCAAAATGATGGTGCGCTCGCTATCTAAATGGGCTACCTCACAGTAGATAATGCTGGGTTTGAGCCTCCCTAGATCGCAGGCGTAGATGACGTTGTCGTCATTGCTTTCTGCGTCAACCTGTAAGACATCCACACTCTACGGCCCATCGTTGACTATAACGATCTTCGATCGTGACTGTTTTATCTTTTCCCAATGCTCGGAAAGCCGGGTCATGCCATTAGGCGAGTCGAAGATGGTGGCGCCCAGAACGCGGATATCCCATCCCAGGTTATGTAACTGGCGCAGTTGCTCTCGAACGCTCATCGACGCCCCGCTCGACAGATCTAATAGGCAATACGGATTCGCCCAGAGAATCTTTGGCTTTTTGTCTGCCACGTTGTGTTCCTCTGCCCGGTCGCTACCCCCTACCCGCCTCTGGGTTGTAAACACAAGCCAGACCCCCATATCTGATAACAAGTAGTTACCGATTTTAAGGAGTCCGTCCCATGCGTATGGACAAACTAACCACGAAGTTTCAGATGGCGCTGGCAGAAGCGCAGTCACTCGCTGTCGGCCGCGATCACCAGATGATTGAGCCTGAGCACTTAACCCTTGCGATGCTTGATCAGGAGGGTGGCGGCGTGCGCCATTTGCTCGCGCAAGCCGGCATTAATATCAACCTATTGCGCTCGCAGTTGGGTGATGCGGTTGATCGTCTGCCCACCGTGTCGGGCACAGCCGGTGAGGTGCATGTCAGCAATACGCTTAATCGTTTGCTTAACCTTACCGATAAGCTTGCGCAAAAGCGTGGCGATAGCTATATCTCGAGTGAGTTGTTTTTGTTAGCCGCGGTGCAGGATGGCAAGTCCAAAGCCGGTGAGGCGCTCAAGCACGCGGGCGCGACTGATTCAGCCCTTGGTCAGGCGATTGATACCGCACGTGATGGCGAAAATGTCGACGACCCGAATGCTGAGGATCAGCGCCAAGCGCTTGAGAAGTACACCATCGATCTGACCGAGCGGGCCGAACAAGGCAAGCTCGACCCAGTCATCGGTCGCGATGAGGAGATCCGCCGGACCATTCAGGTGCTCCAGCGGCGCACCAAGAACAATCCGGTGCTCATTGGTGAGCCGGGTGTGGGTAAAACCGCCATTGTCGAGGGGCTAGCGCTGCGCATCATCAATCAAGAGGTGCCCGAGGCGCTTAAAAGTAAGCGGGTGCTATCGCTTGATATGGGCGCGATGGTTGCCGGTGCGAAATACCGCGGCGAATTTGAAGAGCGCATGAAAGGCGTGCTCAAAGATCTGGCCAAACAAGAAGGCGAGATCATCCTTTTTATTGATGAGATCCACACCATCGTCGGGGCCGGCAAGGCCGAAGGCTCGATGGATGCCGGCAACATGCTCAAACCGGCGCTGGCGCGTGGTGAGCTGCACTGCATCGGCGCAACCACGCTGGATGAGTACCGCACCAACATCGAAAAAGATGCCGCCCTTGAGCGACGCTTTCAAAAGGTGTTGGTCGATGAGCCGAGCGTTGAAGATACGGTGGCCATTTTACGCGGACTCAAAGAGCGCTACGAGGTGCATCACGGTGTTGAAATTACCGATCCGGCGATTGTCTCGGCGGCGAGCTTGTCGCAGCGCTATATTACCGATCGCAAACTGCCCGATAAGGCCATCGACTTAATCGATGAGGCGGCGAGCCGAATTCGGATTGAGATTGATTCGAAGCCTGAATCGATGGATCGACTTGAGCGGCGGTTGATTCAGCTCAAAATCGAGCGCGAGGCGCTCAATAAAGAATCCGACGAGGCGTCGAAAAAGCGTTTGAGCACGCTTGAAAACGAGATCGCGGACATCGAGCGTGAATACAACGAGCTTGAGGGCATTTGGAATGCCGAAAAAGCCGCGGTTGAAGGCACAACGGGACTAAAAGAATCGCTTGAGCAGGCTCGCCAAGAGCTCGAGACCGCGCGGCGGGCTGGTGATCTGACGCGCATGTCAGAGCTTCAGTATGGCCGCATCCCTGAGCTTGAGCAGCAGATTGAGTCGGCGAGCCAAACTGAAGATCGGCCTGATATGCAGTTGCTGCGTAACGCGGTGACCGATGAAGAGGTCGCCGAAGTGGTCTCGAAGTGGACCGGTATTCCGGTCTCGAAAATGCTTGAGGGCGAGCGCGATAAGCTCTTGCGAATGGAAGAGGGGCTTGGCGAGCGCGTCATTGGCCAATCCGAAGCGGTCAAAGCGGTGTCTGATGCCATTCGACGCTCACGCGCCGGGCTCAGTGACCCCAATCGGCCCAATGGCTCGTTCCTCTTTTTAGGCCCGACCGGCGTGGGTAAGACCGAGCTTTGTAAGGCGTTGGCGACGTTCCTCTTTGATACCGAAGAGGCGATGGTGCGCATCGATATGTCGGAGTTTATGGAAAAGCACGCCGTGGCTCGACTCATCGGCGCACCGCCCGGTTATGTTGGCTATGAAGAAGGCGGTTATTTGACCGAAGCGGTCCGCCGTAAGCCCTACTCCGTATTGTTGCTCGATGAGGTGGAAAAAGCTCACGCCGATGTCTTTAACATCCTGCTGCAGGTGCTCGATGATGGCCGGCTGACCGACAGCCATGGGCGCACCGTCGATTTTCGCAACACCGTCATTGTAATGACCTCGAATTTAGGCTCGCACCTGATTCAAGAGCATGCCGGTGAGGCGAATTACGAGGAAATGAAGCGCGAGGTGATGGGGGTGGTGAGCCAGCACTTCCGGCCGGAATTTATTAACCGGGTCGATGATGTGGTGGTGTTCCATCCACTCGAGCGTGAGCAGATTCGCCGCATTACCGATATTCAGGTGCGTTATCTCTCAGAGCGCCTTGCTGAGCGTGATATGGCGCTTGAGCTTACGGATGCCGCACTCGATGTCATTGGGGAGGCGGGCTTTGATCCGATCTATGGGGCCCGACCGCTCAAACGCGTGTTGCAGCAGCGCGTTGAGAATTTACTCGCCCAGCGCATCCTCGCAGGTGACTTTGGTGCGGGTGATCGGATTCGAGTCGATGCAACGGGCGAGGGCGATGAGCGTGCACTCACCTTAGAGCGCATTAGCCATTAATGCGCCGAATCACCCAGTCGAGGGTGCGGGTTGGTAGCACTCGCTTGAGGGCTTTAAAGCAATGCGTGGGCACAGTGACGTGGTAACGGGCTTGGGGCTGTATTGACTCGACGGCGTCAATGAGTTTGCGGGCAACCGCCTCTCCACCGAGGGTGAATGGCGGGTCGCCCTCGCTCTGCAGCCGCGCGATCACGGCTTGATAGGCGCGTTGGTGAATGCTCGCCTCGGCGTTGACCCAGTGTTGGAACTTAAGCCAGCCATTGGCGCGAAATTGGCTGCTGACTGGCCCGGTTTGGATCAGGATCGCCTCGATACCACTGCCGTTTAGCTCGTGACGAAGCGTGTCGGTGAGGCCTTCAAGTGCATATTTTGAAGCGTTATACGCACCCCGCCAGGGCAGACTAATAAAGCCAAGCACTGAGCTGTGTTGGACGATGCGCCCATAACCCTGGGCGCGCATCGCCGGTAACACCGCCCGAGTGAGGGCATGAGCGCCAAACACATTGGTTTCAAACTGCTCGCGAAGAGCTTGCCGCGGCAAATCCTCGAGCGCACCGGGTTGGCCAAAGCCGGCGTTATTAAACAGCGCATCAAGCCGGCCGTTGGTCCGATTCAATAGGGTCTCGACGCTGCTCTCAATGCTGTGGTCGTCGTTGACATCAAGTAAAAGCGCATCATCAAAACCCGCGGCCATGAGCGCGTTGACGTCCGCGTCTTTGCGGGCGCTCGCAAACACCCGCCACCCCCGCTTTTGCAGTGCCTTGGCACAATCCAAGCCAATGCCGCTAGAGCAACCGGTAATCAGAATCACGGGCGTGGCCGTGTCGCGGTGGTGGTTCATTGGCTAACACAATTAGGCCAGTAATACCGCCACTATACCGGTGATGAACACCCCATCGAAGGTGCCCGCCCCACCAATTGAGGCGATGGGTGAGCCGAGGCCGCGAACGTTGCCTAGGCGCATTAAGTCGGCACCGAGTAATGGCACCAATGTTCTCCTGCTATTATGACTTGTATTCAGGCAGGCCTGCCCCGATATAAGTTGCATCACACGAGGACAATCCGTATGCCCATTTATGAATACATTTGTGATGACTGCAGTCACGAGCTAGAGGCGCTGCAGGGCATTAATGATGAGGTGCTCAGCGAGTGCCCCAGTTGCCAGCAGCCAAAGCTTCGGCGAAAGATTTCAGCCGCGGCGTTTCGCCTAAAAGGCAGTGGCTGGTATGAAACCGACTTTAAAAAAGCCAACCAGCGCAATCTCGCCGGTGATAACGCGACGGGGAATAAGGCTAGCACGGGCAATGAGGGCAGCAAGAAAGGTGCTGATAAGCCGGCAAAAACCGAGACGAAAAAAGACTCAGCAAGCAAACCCAAGGCGTCAACCAAAACCGACAAGTCGGCTTGAGCTGCTTGCTTGCCTAATCCCCACCGCTTACCATTCGGCGGCTTGATGACATTCGAACGATAACGGCGGTTAAACCCCATGCGAACCCATTATTGCGGCGACGTAACCGAAGGCCTGCTCGATCAGGACGTAGAGATTTGTGGCTGGGTTCATCGCCGGCGTGATCATGGCGGGGTCATTTTTATCGACCTGCGTGATCGGGCAGGGCTTCTGCAGGTCGTGTTTGATCCTGATCGAGTCGAGGCATTTGCGACCGCCGATCGAGTCCGCCCTGAGTGGGTGGTCAAAGTGCATGGCCGCGTTCGCCGCCGCCCAGAGGGCACGGCCAATGCCGATCTTAATTCTGGCCAGGTTGAGGTGCTTGGGCTCGCTATCGAGGTGCTCAATCAAGCCAAAACCCCGCCCTTTCAGTTAGACGAAGACGATGTCGGTGAGGATGTCCGCCTGCGCCATCGCTATGTCGATTTGCGCCGCCCGGCGATGCAGCACAACTTGCAGGTGCGCGCGAAAGTGACCGGGTTTATGCACCGGTTTTTGGACGCGCATGGGTTTTTGGATGTAGAAACCCCGATGCTGACACGCGCCACGCCTGAGGGTGCGCGCGACTTTTTGGTGCCAAGCCGCCTGCACGCGGGCAGCTTTTACGCCCTACCGCAGTCACCGCAGTTATTTAAACAGCTGCTGATGATGTCGGGCCTCGATCGCTACTATCAAATTGTGCGGTGTTTTCGCGATGAAGATTTGCGCGCCGATCGCCAGCCCGAATTTACCCAGCTCGATGTTGAGACCTCGTTTATGAGCGAGGATCAAATCACTCAGCTAATGGAGAAAATGGTCCGCGAGCTGGTTGATGAGGTCGCCGGCATTAAGCTCGATGAGTCATTCCCGCGGATGACTCATGCCGAGGCGATTGAGCGCTACGGCATTGATCGGCCGGATTTGCGCATCCCCATGGAATTGGTGAGCGTTGGGGATTTGCTCACCGATGTTGAGTTCAAAGTGTTTGCCGCCCCGGCCAACGACCCGCGTGGGCGCATTGCCGCGCTGCGGGTGCCGGGTGGCAATGCGCTAACACGCAAGCAAATCGATGACTACACTCAGTTTGTCGGGCGCTACGGTGCCAAAGGGCTTGCCTACATTAAGGTCAACGACCCGAGCGCTGGCGCCGACGGGCTGCAGTCACCGATTTTAAAGTTCTTACCCGAGGCGGCAATTGACCAAATCTTACAGCGCACCGGTGCGCTCGCGGGCGATCTTCTATTCTTTGGTGCGGATAAAGCCAAGGTTGTGAATGAGTCACTTGCCGCCCTGCGGGTGCGCGTCGGCCATGACTTAAACTTAGTTGAGGATGCGTGGCGGCCGTTGTGGGTGGTCGATTTTCCAATGTTTGAGTATGACGAAAGCGATGGCCGTTTCTACGCCCTCCATCACCCGTTTACGGCCCCGCAGGTCGATTCGGTCGATGCATTTGCCGAGGCTGACCCCGAGACGATCCTCTCGCGCGCTTATGACTTAGTCCTTAATGGCACCGAGTTGGGTGGTGGCTCGATTCGTATCCACCGCCCCGAGCTGCAATCGGCGGTATTCGAGCGCCTTGGGATTGGTGCTGAGGAGGCGCGCGATAAGTTTGGCTTCTTGCTCGATGCCCTTGAATACGGAGCGCCGCCCCACGGGGGGATTGCCTTTGGGCTCGATCGGATTGTGATGTTGATGACGGGTGCCAGCTCGATTCGGGATGTTATGGCATTCCCCAAAACGCAAACGGGATCGTGCCTGCTGACCGAGGCCCCGGCCGAGGTGGCTGAATCGGCGCTTGAAGATCTTCATATTCGGGTGCGTAAGCCGCAAAAGGGCTAACCGCCATTGGATTGAGCGCCATCAGTCACCGGTGGCATGAGTTTTAACGTCGTGCCAGGGGTGATGCCCCGGCGTTTGGCCTCGCCGGCGGCGAGTTCGAGGGCCGCCGCGATGGGGGCCTGAATGCCATAGCCATTGCCCTGTGGCTGCATGCGCTCAATATCGATCACCACGCCGTTGTCATCGACGTAGACAATATCCAGTGGCAAGGCCACGTTGTTCATGTGCCAGCCGGTCCGACGGGGCTGATCAAAGACAAACCAAATGGGCTGCTCGCGGATGACACTCGCCGGTAAGTGCTGCATGCCTTGAGCGCGTTCATCGGCTTGATCGGCAACACGCACCGTCAGCCACTGCGGCTTCGTACTGCCAAGGGTGTTCACACGCAGCTGCGCTTGGTGCATCGATTGCCACGCCGCGGGCAAAGCGCTCGAGGCCGCATGGCTGGATGGGGTGGTGAGCCAGTCACTTGCGAGTAATACGCCACCGGCTAGCAGCAGCCCAGCGCTTAAGCGCAGTACAATACGATTCATAATTGATAAGCCTGCCATATCAAGGGAGTGCATTATGCCAGCCTGGCTGCTTTTAATCGGTGCCATTGCAATGGAAGTGGTTGGTACCACGGCGCTCAAGTTATCCGCGGGATTTACCCGCTTTTGGCCAAGCGCCACCGTTGTGATGGCCTACCTGCTAGCGTTTATTGCGCTTGGTTTTGTGCTCAAGCGTATGGATGTCAGCGTCGCCTATGCCATATGGGCAGGTCTGGGCACGGCACTCGTCGCCATGGTGGGTGTCTTATATTTTGGCGAGGCCATGAATTGGCTTAAGGCCGCTAGTTTGGGCCTAATCATCATCGGACTGATTGGGCTGAATCTGGCGGGACGTGTTAGCTAGAAAAGGAGGTAATGATGTCATCACCGGCGATCAATATCGGAATCAACGAGGCGACGCGAGCAGAGATTGCCGGCGGCGTAGCGCGCGTGCTGGCGGATAGCTACTCGCTGTATTTGAAAACGCATAACTTCCACTGGAACGTCACTGGGCCGATGTTTAATTCACTGCACATGATGTTCGAAGAGCAGTACACCGAATTGGCAACGGCGGTGGATGAGATCGCTGAGCGCATTCGTGCGCTGGGTGAGCCCGCACCAGGTAGCTACAGCGAGTATCAGCGGTTGACCTCCATTCCCGAAGAAGCGGGGGTGCCCGAGGCCAAAGAAATGATTCGGCAATTGGTCAGCGATCACGAGACCGTGGCACGCACCGCGCGCGAGGTATTCGCCCGGGCTGACGAGGCGCATGACGAGCCGACGGCTGACTTGCTTACCCAGCGCATGCAGTTGCATGAGAAAACCGCCTGGATGCTGCGCAGTATGCTGGAGTAAGAGCATCGCATATTCGATAAAGTAATAACGATGTGGCATTTCGGTTCATCGGTGAGCGGCCTAACAAGGTATCCTGTGAGCTCAATTTGAGGAGACTGCAGGCATGAAGCTCGAAACCAAAGCCATTCACAGCGGCTATTCACCCGATCCGACGACTAAAGCGGTGGCGGTGCCGATGTACCAAACCACGTCGTTTGCCTTTGATAACACCCAGCACGGGGCTGATCTGTTTGACCTAAAGGTCGAAGGCAACATTTATTCGCGCATCATGAACCCAACCAACGCCGCGCTCGAGCAGCGGGTTGCGGAAATGGAGGGGGGTATTGCCGGTTTGGCGCTCGCCTCGGGCATGGCCGCGATTACTTATTCAATTCAGTGCATTGCCCGCGTCGGCGATAACATCGTCACCACCAGTCAGCTCTATGGTGGCACTTACAACCTATTCGCCCACGCGATGCCCAACATGGGCATTGAGGTGCGCTTTGCCAGTGGCGATGACCCGGCGGCCATCGAAGCACTCATCGATGAAAACACCAAAGCGGTGTATGCCGAGACCGTGGGCAACCCGAACGGTAACGTCGTTGATATTGAAGCGTTTGCGGCGATCGCGCATCGCCATGGTGTACCGCTGATTGTGGATAACACCGTGCCAACGCCGGTGTTGTGGCGGCCGATCGAGCAGGGCGCGGATATTGTCGTGCATTCGCTAACCAAGGCCATGGGTGGCCATGGCACAACCGTGGGTGGCGTCATTGTTGATTCAGGTAACTTCCCGTGGGCGGACTACGCTGAGAAATTTCCCATGCTGACCGAGCCTGATCCCTCGTATCACGGGGTGGTTTACACCGATGCACTCGGTCCAGCGGCGTTTATTGGTCGCTGCCGGGTGGCGCCACTGCGCAACACCGGGGCAGCACTCGCGCCGATGAATGCGTTTTTGCTGATGCAGGGCATTGAGACCGTGCCGTTGCGCATGGCTCGCCATGGTGAGAATGCGTTGGCGGTCGCTGAGCATTTGCAAGCTCATCCGCAGGTGAGCTGGGTGAAATTCGCGGGCCTAAAAGACAGTCCGTATTACTCGTTAGTGCAGAAATACATGGGCGGCAACGCCGGTGGTATTTTGAGCTTTGGCATTGAGGGCGGCGAAAAGGCGGGTGCGCAGTTTATCGATGCGCTTGAGCTCATTACTCGCCTGGTTAACATTGGCGATGCCAAGTCGCTCGCCTGCCATCCGGCGACGACGACGCATCGTCAGCTCAATGACGAAGAATTGGCGAAGGCCGGAGTGAGCCGCGATATGGTGCGTATCTCGGTGGGTATTGAGCACATTGATGACATTATCGCCGATATCGATCAGGCACTCGCTGCCGCGAAATAAGCTCGGGCCGCCGTGTATGATCGGCGGTCATGTCGATAACGCTTGCTGACATCGGCCTCTACGCCGGGGCCCTATTGGTGCTGTTTCTCACGCCTGGGCCGGTGTGGCTGGCGCTGCTCGCCCGGACGCTATCGGGTGGATTCGCCGCGGCACTGCCTCTAGCCCTTGGGGTGGTGGTGGGTGACTTCCTCTGGCCTATGGCCGCGATTTTTGGCCTTGCCTGGATGGTGTCCGTTTATGCTGAGGTGCTGGTCGCGTTGCGCTGGGCGGCCGTGGTGTTGTTTACCCTCATGGGTGTTCAACTGATTCGCCATGCCGATCAGGCGATCGAAGCCGATGGCCGGCTAACGCGGCCCGGCTTTTGGCCCGGTTTTAGCGCTGGTCTGGCGGCCATTCTGGGTAACCCCAAAGCGATATTGTTTTATCTTGGTCTGCTGCCGGGGTTTTTTGATTTATCGGCGATTAGTCAAATCGATGTCGCGATTATCATTGGCGTTTCGATGGCGGTGCCGTTTATTGGCAATATGGTCTTCGCGGTTGGCATTGATCGGTTGCGATTGCTCATTCAATCGCCCACCGCATTGCGGCGAGCGAATCAGATTGCCGGTGTGTTGCTCATCCTGGTCGGTTTAGCCATTGGCGCACCGGCTATTTATGGGTAGCGCACCCAGTCATCCGCATCGATTAAGCCTAAGTCGCGAGTGACAGCATAGAAGCTGGTGACGCTAAACGGGTGGATTTCGTTGGCGGTATGAGCAACGGTGATTTCACCGCAAATGGCTTGGCAGGCCGCTTTGGTCACCTCTTGTAAGCGCGCAAAATCGCTAAAATAGTCTTTGAGTGGGGGTTTGCCCAACGCGTGGCGTTGCGCGTTTTTATCATTCAAGTGGCGGTCGATTTGCGTCTCGATACGAGATAACGCACCGGCGTTGTGAGCATCTAATGCGGCAGCGAGTTGTGAGTAGCGACACTCAATGATGACGTTGTCGCGATCGGCGTCACGGGCGTGGTAATCAGCAATCGCTTCATCCAAGCAAACTAGCCCACGGTTGATACCAAGCCGCTTGGCGACGCGTGCGGTGATCGCCGATATGCCCCGCGGCTCAAGGGGGTCGCCCTGAATGATGAGGAGTTTGGGTTTACTGGTTGGGCGAGCATGCCAGTGCTGATTTAAGCCGCTAACGACCCACTCCGTTACCGCTTCTGGTTCGCGCGAATCATAGCCGCCCATGCCCTCGATAATGATCGGGTGGTAAGTCGATAAGTGATTCAGTGCCCTCGCGTCACTGGCCAAATGCATCATTGCGCTCCATTAAGCGACCGCGTGGGTCAGCGTGGCTGCGATTGCCCGTATGGTGAATCAAGCGGATGATACTGCCTAGTCATTAACCATCGATTGAGCTGTGCAAGATAAACGCCCGCCGCGTTCAAAAATAACGCTAAGTTCAGTGCCCGTGCCCGTGGTCGTGATCATTGGCATTGTGGTGTTGGCTGCGCATATTGCGGCGGTTGTTGGCGTGGGCCATTTGAATTTTGCCAAAGAGGCAACGGCACCCTCCGAAGTGACGGTTGAATTGGTTAGTGCTAAGAGCACGGCAGCGGCTGTTGATACGCTTGACCCAGACAAGGTGCTTGAACAAGCTCGATTAGAACCAGAACCAGAACCAGAACCAGAACCAGAACCAGAACCAGAACCAGAACCAGAACCAGAACCAGAGCCTGACCCTGAGCCTCAGCTGAGCCCTAAACCAGAGCCTGAGTCTGAGCCTAAACCAGAGCCTGAGTCTGAGCCCGACCCTGAGCCTGCGCCTAAGCCTAAACCAGAGCCTGAGTCTGAG
>JAVLBW010000014.1:0-16305 GCA_031581235.1 Spiribacter sp.
GATCTAGGTATTTTTCAGCGCGCCAATCCTACATAAACCCCAGCTGTAGCCGAGCGCTTTCTGACATCCGATCCTGCGTCCACGGTGGCTCCCAAGTCAGTTCGACTTCAGCCGCCTGCACACCGCTGACCTGCTCGACCGCAGCGCGCACCATAATGGGCATTTGCCCGGCTACCGGACAGGCCGGTGAGGTGAGCGTCATGGTGACATCGACAAATCCATCGGCATCGACATCGATGGCATAAATCAGCCCAAGCTCGTAGACATCAACCGGTATTTCCGGGTCATAGACGTGCTTAAGCGCGGCCACGACCGCTTCGCGTAGGCTATCCGGTGAGATTGCTTCGCTCATGGCATCACTCCGCAACCACCTCAGTTTGATCATTGAGCGCCGCTTGTAGCGTATGCCAAGCAAGAGTGGCGCATTTAACGCGCATCGGGTAATCCCGTACGCCAGCCAGCACGCCAAGCTTGCCAAGCGAGGCGTCGAGCTCGCGCTGATTATCGATCAGCAAATCATGAAACCGTGCGAATAGCGCTTGCGCTTCGTCGAGCGTTTGGCCCTTGAGCGATTCGGTCATAATCGACGCCGACGCCATGCAAATGGCACAGCCCTCGCCGCGAAAGCCAATATCCTCAATGCGGCCCTCGGCATCCGCTCGCAGCTCAATGTGCACCTGATCGCCGCACAGCGGGTTGTAGCCATCCGCCTGATGATTATGCGGATCAACCCCACGGCAATTTCGTGGGTTTTTATTGTGATCGAGAATCACCGCTTGGTAGAGCTCGCTCAAGTCAGTCATTGCTAACTGAAAAGCGATTTGACTCGCTCAAGCCCATGGACAAGCGCATCGACATCGGCTTCATCGTTATACAGACCAAACGAAGCGCGGGTTGTCGCTGGCACCCCAAATCGCTCCATGAGGGGTTGCGTGCAATGATGGCCAGTACGCACGGCCACGCCTTCCATATCGAGGATAGTCCCCATGTCATGGGCGTGGATGTCATCGAGCGTGAACGAAATCACCCCCGTTTTCTGCGCCGCGGTGCCGATGGGGCGAAACCCCTCGATTGCCTCAAGCTCGGCATTGGCATAGGCCAGTAAATGCTGCTCATGGGCAGCGATTTGCTCACGTCCCACTGATTCAATGTACTCAAGGCCTGTGCCCATGGCGATCACACCGGCGATATTAGGCGTACCAGCTTCAAACCGCTGCGGTGGGTCGGCGTATTCAGATCGCGCAAAGGTGACCGTACGAATCATATCGCCACCGCCCTGATAAGGCGGCATGGCCTCGAGGTGCGCTAACCGCCCCCAGAGCACGCCGGTGCCACTCGGACCATAGGTTTTATGCGCTGAAAAACAATAAAAATCGGCACCCATGGCCTGAATATCCACCGGCATATGCGGCGCTGATTGCGCCCCATCAACAAGGACAGGAATATCGCGCGCTTTGGCAAGTGCAATAATGTCCTCGACGGGGTTGATCGTGCCTAACGTATTGGAGACATGCACCACACTAATAAAGCGCGTGCGATCACTGATTTGCTCAGCGAAGGTGGCCATATCCAGCTCACCGTTATCGAGCACCGGTGCCACCACGAGCTGCGCCCCGGTTGCTTCAGCGACAAGCTGCCAGGGCACGATATTGGCGTGATGTTCCATCCCCGTAATGAGGATCTCGTCGCCCGGCTCGAGCTTGGGTCGGACAAACGACTGCGCGACCAGGTTAATCGCTTCGGTGGCACCACGAACAAACACCACCTCGCGCTCGTCAGCGGCATTAATAAAGCGCTGAACCGTTTTGCGCACATCCTCGTAGCGCTGGGTCGATTGCTGCGAGAGTGAGTACACGCCGCGATGGATATTGGCGTAATACGTTTCATAGCACTCGCGCTCAGCATCAATCACGCACTGAGGTTTTTGTGCACTCGCTGCGCTATCCAAAAACGCCAATCGCTTGCCATTCATCGGCCGCTGGAGGATCGGAAAGTCAGCGCGCAACGCGCTGACATCGAGGCCATGATGACGCACCGAGTCATTCGCTGCTGAAGAACTCAAAGAATATCTCCAATGCTGGCATCTTCGAGCGCTAATCGCCGCATCAATACGCGCCGAACATGATCACGAACCCCACTAACCCGAAACATATCAACGATTTCACCGGCAAATGCCAGCGTCAACATACCGGTTGCACCTTCGACGCCGATGCCGCGCGTGCGCAGATAGAAAAGCGCCTGCTCATCGAGCTCGCCGACGGTCGAGCCATGGGTGCATTTGACATCATCCGCATAAATTTCCAAGCGCGGATTGGAGTGAGCGAACGCGCGCTTACCCAAAACCAAGTTGCGATTTTCTTGCACCGCATCGGTTTTCTGCGCGCCCTCAAAGACTTTCACCAACCCATCGAACACACTCTCGGAGCGGCCTTGTAAAATCCCTTTAAAGCGCTGACGGCTATAGCAATTCGGCACGCGGTGGTTAAACCACGTATGAAAATCGGTGAACTGCCGGCCTTCGGTGAGATAGATGCCATTGCAGTCAATTTCACCATGCTCGCCTTCTAAATCAGCAATTAGGTCGAGCCGAACCAAACGCCCGCCATCGCCCACAAAGGCGCCACGCAGCGAGGCATTCGCCGCCGAGGCGAGGTTGACGGTGCCAACGTTCATTGTGGCAATGCCATCTTCTTGCAAGCGACTGTAATCAAGAATGGTGTTTTCACCCGCCGATAACTCACTCACCGGTACTACTAAGGCCCCGCATTGGGCATCGCTAATAAACCGCTCGACAACGCGAACCTCAGCGCCATCTTCGGCTTCCACGACCAAGCGCGGATAGACGGCCTGCTGATCGGCCTCGGCGGTGGCGATATGGGTCACCACGATGGGCTTTTCCACCATCGTGCCCCGAGCGACGTGAATGTAAGCCCCATCAACGAAAAACGCCGTATTAAGCGCAGCAAAGGGGTGCCAATCAATATCAGCCCGCGCGCCCAATGCTTTGACTAAACGCTCCGGCGCCTGCGCTTGATATTCGCTGAGTGGCGCGACACTCACGCCACTCGGGAGGTCGGCAACATCAGAGAGATCGGCAGCGAACCGACCATCGACAAACACCAGTCGAAAACACTCACCTAGCTCACCGAGGCGCTCGATTAGTTCAGCCGAGGCCGCGCCTTGCGTGCTCGCAACGGCAAAGTACTCACCGGTGATCGCTCTAAGATTGGTTTTCCGCCACGCCTCTTCACGCGCGCCGGGGAACCCACGCGCTTCAAACGCTCGAATGCCTCGCTCATGGAGGTTTTTGAGCCAATCAGGCGCGCTCTCCGCGCCGCTTTCAAAGGCTTCTAAGTAAACACTACCTGCGTGCGCCACTGCTTCCATCAATAATCCCCTTCGGCCGCTTAGGCCACCGCCTCGGCAAAGCTTTCGTAGCCCTTTTGCTCAAGCTCTTTAGCTAGCTCTTTGCCACCGGTCTTCACGATGCGGCCATCGACGAGCACATGCACAACATCCGGGACGATGTAATCGAGCAACCGCTGGTAGTGGGTAATCACCAAAAATGCCCGATCGTTATCGCGCATGGCATTGACGCCATCCGATACGGTGCGCAGCGCATCGATGTCGAGGCCAGAATCGGTTTCATCGAGAATGCCAAGCTTGGGCTCAAGCACCGACATGTGGAAGATTTCGTTGCGCTTTTTCTCACCCCCTGAGAAGCCCTCATTGACCGGACGCTGCAGCAGGCCCTCATCGAGCTTGACGCGCTTGGCACGCTCGCGGACGAGTTCGAGAAATTCCATCGCATCCATTTCATCTTGCCCATGGTGCTTACGGATCGCGTTAACGGCGGCTTTGAGAAAGTAGGTATTCGAGACACCCGGGATTTCTACCGGATACTGAAAGCCCATGAAAACGCCTTCACGCGCACGAACTTCGGGGTCCATCTCGAGCAAGTCCTTGCCGTTAAAAAGCACTTCGCCTTCGGTGATCTCGTAGGCCTCATCGCCGACCAGTGCTTTGGCAAGCGTGCTCTTACCTCCACCATTGGGGCCCATGATGGCCTGGACTTTGCCCGGCTCAATGGTGAGATCGAGACCTTTGAGAATTTCAGCTCCCTCCACGTTGACGTGCAGGTTGCGGATTTCAAGCAGCGCCATGTCTGACTCCTGATTTAACGTTGCATCTTTCGTTTTTTGCTTAGCCCACCGAATCCTCGAGGGTGATTTCCAATAGTTTTTGCGCCTCAACCGCAAACTCCATCGGCAGCTCACGGAAGACCTCTTTACAAAAGCCATTCACGATCAGCGATACCGCATCCTCCGCGGAGATCCCGCGCGAGGTGCAATAGAGAATTTGATCCTCACCGATTTTTGACGTCGTCGCCTCGTGCTCGAGCTGCGCGGTTGAGTTATTCACATCCAAATACGGGAACGTGTGCGCGCCGCATTCAGAGCCCATGAGCATGGAATCGCACTGCGAGTAATTGCGTGCGTCCTCAGCCCCCGGGGTGATGCGCACTAGGCCGCGATAGACCTGTTGGCCTTCCTGCGCTGAGATACCTTTGGAGATGATCGTACTGCGGGTGTTTTTGCCCATGTGGATCATCTTCGTGCCGGTATCAGCCTGCTGGCGTAGGCGCGTCACGGCGACGCTGTAGAACTCACCCACGGAGTGATCACCGCGCATCACCACACTGGGGTACTTCCAAGTAATCGCCGAACCGGTCTCGACCTGCGTCCAGGAGATTTTGGAGTGATCACCGGCACACAAGCCCCGCTTGGTGACAAAGTTGTACACACCGCCCTTACCCTGCGCGTCGCCCGGGTACCAGTTCTGCACGGTGGAGTACTTAATTTCGGCATTATCGAGCGCCACTAGCTCAACCACGGCGGCATGCAACTGGTTTTCGTCGCGCATGGGCGCAGTGCAGCCCTCGAGGTAGGACACGTAGCTGCTGTCCTCAGCGATGATGAGCGTGCGCTCGAACTGTCCCGTGTTGGCGGCGTTGATGCGGAAGTAGGTCGACAGCTCCATCGGGCAGCGCACACCCTTGGGGATGTAGACAAATGACCCATCGGTAAACACCGCCGAGTTAAGGGCCGCAAAGTAATTGTCGTTGCGCGGAATAATCGTACCCAAATACTGTTTTACCAGCTCGGGGTGATCGTGCACGGCCTCCGACATCGAGCAAAAGATAATGCCCTGCTCAGCGAGCTTTTCTTTGTACGATGTGGCCACCGAGACCGAATCAAACACCGCATCGACCGCCACGTTGGCGACACCGGCCAGCATTTCCTGCTCGTGCAGCGGAATGCCGAGCTTTTCGTAGGTTTCGCGAATCTCGGGATCGATCTCATCGAGACTTTGCGGCTTATCCTCATCGCGCTTTGGCGCGGAGTAATAAGAAATCGCCTGAAAGTCGATCGGATCGTAATGCACGTACTGCCAATCCGGCTCGGGCATAGTCAGCCAGTTGCGATAGGCCTCAAGCCGCCATTCCAGCAGCCACTCAGGCTCATTTTTTTTCGCCGAAATAAACCGAATCGTGTCTTCGTTCAGACCCGGCTCAACCCGATCCTCTTCGACATGGGTAACAAATCCGGCCTCATAGCCTTTGTCGGTAAATCGCTCAATTGTCTCAGTGCTCGCGGACATGACGCACTCCGGTAAATTCCAAGTGATGAGTCTGGCCAAGCTCAGCGCGGTTATCCGCCTGAGTCATCTCGGCCAACGAAATGGCTGATAAGGATTTAAGAACCACATCGTTAATGTGGCTCCAGACGTTCGACATGTTGCAGTGATCGCCGTACTGACAGGCATCCTGCCCGGCCTCAATGCACTCGGTCAGCGCAATTGGACCTTCTAATACGGTAATGATTTCGGCAATGGAGATATCCTCTGGATCCCGCGCGAGACCATAGCCCCCTTTGGCACCCCGATACGACACCAAGACATCGCGGCGCGCCAAGTGCTTGAGAATTTTGCTCACCACCGGCTGCGGCAGACCGCGCGTCGCGGCGAGAGAGGCGGCATTAAACCGCCCCTTAGGCTCTCGCGCGATCAGCGTGAGGATGCCAATGCCGTAATCTGTTTCGCGGTTTAACCGAATCATGGGTGCATTGTAACCGAAACAGGACTGCTTTGGTACATTTTAAACTAGCCTCAGTGATGCAGATCCTCATCCGCGCTACCCGGGTCTTCTTCACCCGCCACTGAATACCAGCGATCGCCATCATCACCTAGTGAATCAACCGATTGACTCGGGCGCAGCCGTGTTCCTGAAACACCCGCTGCCAAGCCCCGAATGCGGGCCCAATCCGCGCTTGCCATGGCATCCGCGGGTGCCACCCAACTACCGCCGACGCACAACACATTGGCAAGCTCGAGATAGGCTAAATAGTTGCTCGCATTAATGCCGCCGGTTGGGCAAAAGCGCACCTCCGCAAACGGCCCCTGCCAGGCACGCAGTGCCTCAACACCGCCAGCACTCTGAGCGGGAAAAAATTTAAGGTGCCGATACCCCGCCTCGCCCGCCACCATTAACTCACTGGCACTTGCGACACCGGGCAGCAATGGCAGTTGCGTTTGCTCAGCGGCACGCAATAGCGCCTCCGTGGTGCCTGGGCTCACCATAAACTGCGCCCCCGCATCCAACGCCGCCTGTGCTTGATCAGTGCGGGTCACGGTGCCAACCCCCACAATGGCTTGCGGCACTGCCTCGGCGATCGCTGTCACGGCTGCCAGTGCCGAGGGTGTGCGCAGCGTCACTTCAAGCACCGGCAACCCCCCGTCGACCAGCGCTTGGGCGAGCGCGACCGCATCGACCTCGGCGTCAATCGCCAATACCGGTATCACCGGGGCGCGGCTCATCAAAAATTCCATGGATACCGGCGCCATCACGCACCACCTCGGCGCAGTCCAAACGTCACCGCCCCGGTTTCCGCACTGGTTGCCGCCGCGCGCATCCCCGCGAACATCTCTCGGCCCATACCATGCTGGGGCTCGGTGGCGACCGGCGTTTCTTCACGCGCCGCCCACTCAGCCTCGGGCACTTTGGCCATGAGCACACCGGCCTCAGCATCAACACAAATCCTATCGCCCTCGCGGATCCGCCCAATAGCGCCACCATCAACCCACTCAGGGCTCAGATGAATTGCCGCTAATACCTTGCCCGACGCCCCTGACATCCGCCCATCGGTGACCAGTGCCACCTGCTGTCCGCGGGCCTGCAGCACGCCTAACTCTGGAGTGAGTTTATGCAGTTCTGGCATGCCATTCGCCTGCGGGCCCTGACCCCGAACCACGCAAACAAAATCGCCACTCAGCTCACCGGCACGAAAAGCCGCCAACACCGCCTGCTGATCATCAAAAACTCGCGCGGGCGCCTCAACCACGCGGTTCTCCGGTGCCACGGCCGAGACTTTTACAACCGCCCGGCCCAAATTGCCCTGCAGTACCCGTAAACCACCATCTGGACTAAATGGCTCACTCACCGGGCGGACCACTTGGGTATCGCCCGATTGCCGCGGTGCTGGCTGCCAACCGACGCCGCCCTGCTCGAGCATTGGCTCGCGGGCGTAGGCGCTTAGCCCCCCACCGGCTATCGTCAGCACATCCTCGTGCAACAAACCCGCCTCCAGCAGCTCGCGAATCAACAGGCCCATTCCGCCAGCGGCGTGAAAGTGATTCACGTCGGCCTGCCCGTTGGGATAAATCCGCGTCAGTAACGGCACCACCCGCGAGAGTGCGTCAAAGTCATCCCAATTAATCTCAATGCCCGCCGCGCGCGCAATCGCCACGAGGTGAATGGTGTGATTGGTCGAGCCCCCAGTCGCCAGCAAGCCAACAATGCCGTTCACGATGGCGCGCTCATCAATCACCCGACCGATCGGCGTGTACTCGCTAGCGTGGGCGGTAATCTCAACCGCTCGGCGGCCCGCGGCAATGGTTAGGGCGTCGCGCAGTGGCGTATTGGGGTTAACGAATGCCGCCCCGGGCAGATGCAGGCCCATCACTTCCATGAGCATTTGATTGCTATTCGCGGTGCCATAAAACGTGCAGGTACCGGGGCCATGATAGGACTGCGATTCCGACTCAAGCAGCGCCTCTCGGCCTACCTTACCTTCGGCATAGAGGCCGCGAATACGGGCTTTTTCACTATTGGCCATGCCGCTTGTCATCGGCCCAGCGGGCACGAAAATAAACGGCAGATGGCCAAAATGCAGGGCACCAATGAGTAGCCCCGGCACAATTTTGTCGCAAACGCCCAAACACAAACCCGCATCAAAGGTGTTATGCGATAAGGCAACCCCGGTTGCCATTGCAATAACATCGCGGCTCATTAACGAGAGCTCCATACCGGGCTGGCCTTGGGTAACGCCATCACACATCGCCGGAACGCCGCCCGCGAACTGCGCTGTCCCACCGGCATCGCGCACCGCTTGTTTGAGCAGCGTGGGAAAGCGCTCCAATGGCTGGTGGGCAGACAGCATATCGTTATAGGCCGAGACGATACCGACATTAATCTGCTGTAAGCCCTTCAATCGGGACTTATCATCATCCGGCGCCGCCGCGAAGGCATGGGCTAAATTGGTACACGACAGGGCCGTGCGCATCGGCCCCTCACTGGCGGCCTGCTCGAGGCGCCGCAAATAATCACCGCGGTCATCTGCGCTGCGCTCGATAATCATTTCGGTAATGCGGGCAACGGTCGCGTTCAGAGCTGTCATCCGGTTCTCCCAACAGGGTGGAAAGCGGTTTAATGCGTTATTTTACGCGCTTGCACACTAGGCTGCTTGCTTTGACCTTCTCCTTGTCATCATTGCACCGTATCCTCACAGTACTAACACGCATTATTTGGCGCCGGAGGTATGGTGCAGGCACTTGAGCCGTTTGATTTGATCTTATTTGGCGCGACCGGTGATCTGTCGATGCGCAAACTCCTACCCGCGCTCTATCGTCGCCACCGCGCTGAGCAACTTCCTGATAACGGTCGGATTATCGCCACCGCTCGCAGCGAAATCGACCGCGAGGCGTTTGTACAAAGCGTCTATGCCAATTTCAGCGAGCGCCTTGATGCCGAGGAGTTAAATCAAAACGATTGGCAAAGCTTTGCTGAGCGACTGCATTTTGTCTCCATCGATGCCACCGCGCCCCGAGGCTTTGATGAGCTGGCCGCCTGTTTGGATGGCCGTGAGCAGTGCACTCGGGTGTTTTTTCTCGCCGTGGCGCCCGCGCACTTTGTTGCCATCTGTGAAAACCTCGAACACCACAACCTCGTGAGCGATCGCTCGCGGGTAGTGTTAGAAAAACCCTTGGGTCACGATTTGGCCTCCGCCAAAGCCATTAGCGAGCGCATTGGTGCGATCTTTGCCGAGGATGCGATTTATCGCATCGATCACTATTTGGGCAAAGAGACCGTGCAAAACCTCATCGCCTTGCGCTTTGGCAACATGCTGTTTGAGCCACTATGGCGGCGCGACTGGGTGCGCAACGTCCAAATTAGCGTCGCCGAGCAAGTCGGCGTTGCCGGTCGAGCGGAGTTTTATGACCGCACTGGGGCGTTGCGTGACATGGTGCAAAACCACCTCCTGCAGCTTCTCGCCATTATTGCCATGGAACCGCCCACCAGCATTGAGGCGGATGCCGTGCGCGATGAAAAGCTCAAGGTGCTGAGCGCGCTCACTGAGCTAAGCGGCCAAACAGCGCTGCGCAACACCGTACGTGGGCAATACCGCGCCGGCGCGATCGCCGGTCAGCCGGTACTCGGTTATGGCGATGAAGCGGGCGTCGCGCCCGATAGCCAAACCGAGACATTCGTCGCGATTCGCGCGGAACTCGCGAACTGGCGCTGGGCAGGCGTGCCGTTTTACTTGCGCACCGGCAAACGCCTGCAGGAGCGAAGTGCCGAAATCGTGGTTAATTTTCATGACGTCCCACACTCGATTTTTGATGTCACCTACGGCGCCGGCCACCCCAATCGGCTGGTCATTCAACTCCAGCCTGACGAGGGCGTGCGCTTGCACATGATGGCGAAGTCACCGGGTGATCGCATGCAGCTGCGGCCGGTCGCGCTCAACTTAGATTTTGCCGAAGCCTTTCAGCAGCGCCAGGCCGATGCCTACGAGCGTTTGCTTATGGATGTCCTCCGCGGACGGCTGACGCTGTTTATGCGCCGCGACGAACTCTACGCCGCCTGGTCTTGGATTGAGCCAATCTTTAGCGCTTGGCAGGACGCGGGCGACGCCCCCAAACCCTATACCGCCGGCACCTGGGGGCCAGCAGCCTCGAGTGCGTTGCTTGGCCGCGATGGCGCAAGCTGGCATGAGGAAAGCTGGTGAGCGCCAGCGCCGTGGTCGAGTCGGCACAACGCTTTAGTAGCGCCGAGCAGGTGGTTAGCGCGCTGGTTGAGCGAGTTAGCAGCGTTATCCGCATCGCCGTTCAAGCCCGGGGTCGAGCCAGTTTGCTCGTGCCCGGCGGCAACACCCCGGTGCCAATCTTTAAAGCCCTCGCCCACTGCGATCTGCCGTGGGAATCGGTCTACATCACACTCACCGATGAGCGCCGGGTGCCCATCACCGATCCCGATAGCAACGCGGGTCTGGTTAAACGCCACTTATTGCAAGATCGAGCCGCCAGCGCGCATTTCTACCCACTGCACCGTGATGCGATGGATTCACGAGCTGACGAGGCGGCCTGCGGTGCGGCTTTGAGCATGCTGCCACGGCCCTTTGATGCGGTTATTCTCGGCATGGGTGAGGATGGTCATACGGCATCATTGTTTGCCAACGACCCCGCCCTTGCCAGCGCCCTCAAACCCCATACCGAGGCGGGTTGTGCGGCGACACGCGCACCCAAGCCACCGTTTGAGCGCCTGAGTCTCACGCTGGCGACCTTGCTCAAAAGCCGCTGGATTGGTTTACCGATCCACGGGCTCGCGAAATGGCGGATGCTCGAACAGGCCGCTACCAGCGCCGATCCAATGCAATACCCGATTGCCGCGGTACTCAACCAACATCAAGTGCCGATCCATGTCTACTGGTCAGCTTAACCCCAGCCCCTGGCTGCTGGCCGATATTGGTGCGACTAACGCCCGTCTTGGCGTAATGACCCGCGCCGATGCGCCCATCACGGCACTGGGTACCTGGCCAACCCAAGACTTCGATAACTTAGCGGCGCTAATTCATGCGGTGCTGGCCCAAAGCCCCACGCTGGCGCCACGAACGCTCGCTTGCGCGCTGGCAAGCCCGATTAATGGCGATCAGGTCACCCTGACCAATGCCGGTTGGCAGTTCTCGATTGAAGCAACCCGGCAAGCGCTTGGGCTGGATCGACTGGTCGTAATCAACGACTGGGTCGCGCAGGGCTGGCTGATCGCCGGCGATCAACCCGACGGCATTGACACACTGCACCCCGGCGAGGCGATGGCGAGCGCACCGCGCCTAGCACTGGGACCAGGCACCGGGCTGGGCAGCGCTCTGGTCACACCGTATGGCCAAAACGACGCCGTGTTCGCCACCGAAGGCGGGCATATTAGCTTCGCCCCCGCGACGGCGCGTGAAGCGAGGGTGGTTGCCGCCATTCAGTCAACCTATGGGCATTGCAGTGCCGAGCGCGTGGCCTCGGGTCTGGGCTTAGAGACGCTCGATGCCGTCTTACGATCACTTGATGGGCGAGTCGCTGAGGGCCTTGAGGCCAAAGCCGTTCAGCAGGCCGCAGCGGCTGGGGATACAAGCGCGCGCGAAGCCATTGCACTGATGACCCAAGCGCTCGGCAGTGTGGCGGGTGATTTGGCGCTGGCAACCGGCGCTCGCGGTGGCATTTACTGGGGCGGAGGACTGATTCCAGCCCTTGGTGAGCAATTTAACTGGGCCGCTTTGCTAGAGCGCTTCCAAGCCAAGGGCCGCTTTCGCGACTATCTCGCCGCTATTCCCCATTATCTCATTACTGCTGATCAACCCGCCCTGCGCGGGCTGAGCCGTTATCTTGCGGCTTCAGCACACCAAGCGCGCATCAGTGCGCGCACCGCCTGAGTATCATCACGCTCGGGCAGTCCGGCGATCGCCTCGCTCACTGCCTGCTCTCCGGCTTTCTCGCGCACCCGTTGCATCAAGGCGTTGAAGAATTCACGGTCAAATTCCGGATGCCCTTGAATAGTCAGCGTACGGCCCCGCCGACTGGCATACCAAGGACAGTGTGGGCTGGTTGCAAGCCGCTCAAACCCCGGCGCTGCCTCAATTACTTGGTCTTGATGCACGGCGAGCAACGACAACGATTCACCCGCCTGTCGCCCAGCGAAATCAACCTCGCATTGCACCGGATAGGCACCTAAATTCCAGCCCTGAGCGGCCCGTTCGGTACGCCCCCCAAGGGCCGAGTGAACCAGCTGGTGGCCAAAACACACGCCAATCAGCGGTCGATTTTGTGCATCCACCTCGCGCACAAATGCTTGCAGCGGTGCCACCCAGTCGGGTGCTTCATGCACGCTTGCCCGGCTGCCTGTCACTAACCAAGCATCAGCCGCATCGGGCCGATCCGGCCACTCTCCGGCATGCACGCGATAACCGACAGCGGCTAGCCGCGTCTCCGATTCGGCCGAATCGAGCAGCGTTTCGAACAACGACAAATACGACGGCCAGCGCGTTCGTAGCTCTTCGTGTAAGTCATCGCACAACAGCACGCCGACGCGAATTGATGAAAGGTTTGATGTCATACCCAATAGGATGCCACGGGCACGTTAATGGATCGACCCCGGCAGTGACTTAGCCAGGCAGCACACCAACAAGGCGCAACCAGAGATAATGCAGGGGAAAAATCAGCACAATACTCAACAGCGCGAAGGTTAGCGTAAAGCGCGTCAAAATCCCCCAAGGAACACGGCCAATTTGCGCGCCAATCAAGATCGGCGGCGCTTGGTAGGGTAAGAAATAAGTCGCGTAGGCCGCCGTTAAAATCGTTAACACCGATTCCAACGGCCAACCAGTCGCGCCCGCCAATGTCTCGCCAAGCGGCACACCGATCGCCGGCACTCCAGGCATTGCGGTGAGCACGGCAAGCGCCACCCCGCCGAGACTAATGAGCGCGTAGTTAAGCGCACCCGCACCATCAGCAAGTGGTAGATGCGGCAGGAGTTGAGTGAACGCCGCTTCACCAATCCCTGAGTAGGCAAGCACCGCGCCAACCCCGAGCACGCCACCGACCAGCAATAACGGCCCAATATCAAGCGCAGCGAAGGGCCGCTCTGGAACCAAACGCTGGGTGTTTAACAACAGGTAACAGGCCGCCGCGAGCGCAATCCACGCAGGCCCCACGCCGTGAATGAAGTCGGTGATCCACAGTGTGAGTGCAATCGCCAGCACCCAGCCCATCCGTCGCTGATTGGCATTCATGGGTGTGCGCGTACTGGAGCGCTCGAAACGACTGGGAATGCGATCCGGAAACCACACAATGAGCATCAACACCAATAGCGCTGAGCGAATGATACCCAATACCGGGAAATGCCAGCCAAGGTATTCCAAATAGCCGATTTCGATCCCGTGAATCGCCTCCATTGCGCCAGACCAAACAACGTTCGGGGTGTTGGAGGGCAAGATCGCGAATGAGCCAACATGAGTGCCGAAAATAGTTGCCAGCACCAGGGCGATGCGCCCGTTACTGTGCTCATCAAAGCCCAATTGATCGGCGACAGCGAGCGCAATCGGCACCAGCAACACCATCCGCCCCATCGCACCGGGCATTAGAAAGGCAAACAACAACCCCACCGTAACCGCACCACCCAACACCAAGGGATAACGGGCCGGCAGGCGCGCGAGTAATCGCTCGGCAATGACCTCACCCAGGCCGGTGTGGCGAATGCCCATGCCGATAATCAGACCACCAAAAATGATCCAAAATGCCGTTGACGAAAACCCGGCAAAGACAATCTCCGGCGGCGCGACCGCAAATAACATCGCGGCAAGAAAAAACACCAGTGCCGCGATCGGCTCAGCCACCAGCCCGGTCGCAAACAAAGCGATCGCGACTAACGCCACGGCACTGGTCAGCGCCGTGCCCGCGGGCAGCCACGACGGCGGCGCGATCACCATGACAACAGCGAGCAAGCTCACCGCGGCTACCACGAAGCGTTGGGTGTTGAGCTCAAATGGCATGTCGTGGGCTCCCGTCGTATCGATCGGCGAAATCATACGCCACCCCAGTCAAAGCGAACACATCACTCGCGGTGGGTGTAATGAAAGCGCTACACTCGCGCCACGATAGGGAGGGGGGATTTAAGTCAATGCAGGCTGTGTTCAATTTGGCGCTGCCATTCTTTGCGCTGATCTTTACCGGATTTCTCGCCGCGCGCGCGAAGATGCTTGGCAGCAACACGGTTGGCGGACTGAATACGTTTGTCTTTTATTTTGCCCTGCCCGCGCTGCTGCTCATTGAAACCTATCAAGCACCGGCTGTGACCGGGGCCGTTGCCGCGCTCATGACCGGTTACTACCTGCCCGGGATTGCGCTATTTTTTATTACCGCTTTCATCGCCCGCCGCGCGCTTCACTTGCGCCCGGCCGATGCGGCTGTGCAAGGGCTCGGTGCGGTATTCTCCAACGTCGGTTTTATCGGTCTGCCGCTGGTTATTTTGTTATTTGGCAGCGAAGCGGCCCTACCGGCGGTTATTATCGTGATGGGCGACACCATCATTATGCTCGGGCTTGCCACCGCCATGATTGAGGCCGATTTAGGCACAGGACGACGGCGCCTCGCGCTGTTGGGTCAAATAACCGCAGGCGTGGCCCGAAACCCGATTGTGATGGCGGGTGTCATCGGGCTGAGCCTTAATTTACTGGCCGTACCGGTACCCGAGCCGATCTTTCGCTACGGCAGCCTTCTGGCCGATGCCGCCGGACCCTGCGCGCTCTTCGCCCTTGGCGCCACGTTGGCAGGCCGGCCCATTAGCGAAGGCGCCGGCGAGACCGCGTGGCTATGCTTGCTTAAATTGCTTATCCACCCGGCACTGGTCGCGATCATGGTGGTTTGGGTGGTTGACCTGCCACCGGTTTGGGTCGCGGTTGCGGTGCTCCAGGCGGCCTTGCCCATCGCTGCCAATGTTTATGTATTGGCCCAACGCTATCAACGCCGGCCCGAGCAGGTGTCAACGGCGATATTCTTCTCAACCGCGCTGGGTGTATTGACGCTGACAGCGTTAATCAGTGTGCTTTATCCGCTCTGACTGGCTTGATTCCAGCGCCTTAAAACGGGATGCCAATCTCGACGCCGACCTGATCAACGCCCGGATTTTCATCATAAATCCGCGCGTTTGAAGTGTGTTGCGCGCGCAGCCCAATAATCAGCGCCTCTGCCGGTGCCCAGGCCAGACTCAGGTGACTGGTAAATTGAACGGGCCCGCCGAGGTCCTTACCGGCGTCATCGTGATTCGAAATAAGCGTCGGCTGAACACCCAAACTCACGCGCCAAGGCGCATCCGCCAGCCGCCATTCAACCACCGGCCCGGCGGCAATAAAGGCGATATCCTTCGGCGTGCTATCCCACTGAGCCACAGAAATGTCCCAGCGCGCTTGCCAAGCGGCGTTGGCATCGTTGTTAAGCCAATGCCTTTGCAGCCACTTGGCTGGCCAACGGGCGTAGAGCGACTGGCCATCAAAGCCATCGCCACTGCTTGCGCGTGTGCCCAATTCATACGCCATCACGGGTGGTTGCGCCGCGGCAAAATCACTGGCCGTCCAGGCCAGTAGCAACCCCAATAACACCCCCACGTGCCCACGCCCGAGCCCTTTATTCATGTGCGATTACCACTCCCCATTGATTACTACCGGTATCATAGCGTAATTACTGCGACAGGCTGAGAGCCTGCTCAAACAGGCAGCGGTGTCGCGAACATAATGCTTCGATATCGCGATCATAGCCGCCACCGATCACGCCGGCGACGGGGATACCTTGCGCCCGAATCGACCGCAATACATAGTGGTCACGCGCTTCGAGCCCAGCATCGGTCAGCGATAAAAGCCCCAGGCGATCGTTTGCATGCACATCGACTCCCGCATCGTAAATAACCAAATCAGGCTGCGCGCGCTGGATTGCTTCGGGCAGCCAGTACTGCAGTTGTTGCAGGTAGGCCGCATCGCCGACCCCGGCATCAAGCTCGACATCCAAATCACTTATGGCCTTACGCGCGGGGAAGTTGCGTGCGGCATGCATTGAAAAGGTAAACACTCGCGGCTCATTGGCAAACAGTCTCGCCGTGCCATCGCCTTGGTGGACGTCCAAATCAACAATTAAGACCCGATTGACCCATTG
>JAVLBW010000015.1:0-10298 GCA_031581235.1 Spiribacter sp.
CGTTCGGGCTTTATGTTGGCGAATACCTCGTAATCGGTTACTCGATCATTGGCCACATCGCCCTGATCACCATGTGCTTCATCACCTATTACGTTTTTCGCTACAGCAAAAAGCGGTTTGACACTAGGGAGCCTCAGCTCGCCAAGCGATAACAGAGCTTCTCTCAAAGCATGGAGAAACCGATGCAATTAAAAATGTTTCTCGTATCCCTTGTCATCGCAGCCACACTGTCGATCAGTGGTTGTTCGGCGACCACAACTTCCTCCAGTGACGATGACACGACCAATCCGATAGGCGGCGGGGCCGGCGGATACTTTAGAGCCAATTAGGGCTGCAGTTCAGCTCATGGAGTAACGAGGCTGCGATGGCGAAGGCACAAAAAGTGGTTCTTGTGACCGGCGCGAGTCAGGGCATCGGCCGCGGCGTTGCCGAGGCGATGCTCGCCGATGGTCATATCGTTGTGCTGGTTGCCCGTCGTCAGGCCGCGCTTGATGATCTTGCTGAGCCCTACCCCGATCAGGCGGTGCCGATCGCTGCGGATGTCTCTGACCCAGCAGCGGTCGAGGCTATTTATCAGCAAGTGGATCAAATTGCCGGCCAGCTCGACGTGTTATTCAACAATGCCGGCGCATTTATGGCCTCAACCGCCGTCGGCGATGTCAGCTGGGATGACTGGCGACGGGTACTTAGCGTGAATTTAGATGGGGCGTTTTTAATGGCCCGCGGTGCTTTTCAGCGCATGCGCGATCAGCGCCCAAGCGGGGGGCGTATTATTAACAACGGTTCGATCTCAGCGCATGCCCCGCGAGTCAATTCCGTTGCCTACACCACGTCAAAACACGCGATCACGGGCCTGACCAAATCGATTAGCCTCGATGGACGGGCGCACAACATTGCCTGCAGTCAAATCGATATTGGCAACGCTGAAACGCCCATGACTGCACCCATGCAAGCTGGCATTGCACAGCCGGATGGCAGCGTGCTGCGCGAGCCCACCATGGCGGTTAGCCATGTCGCCGAGGCGGTCCGCTATATGGTCAACCTACCGCTCGAGGCCAACGTTCAATTTATGACCGTCATGGCAACGCAGATGCCCTATTTAGGCCGCGGCTAAAATGTTGGTAACATATCTGTAATAGCGTATATATGCTAAGTCATATATCTTGCAGGCGAATTTGCCACATAGGATCAGCGCCATGCCGCATTACAACGTTTTATTTCTGTGTACCGGTAACTCGGCGCGCAGCATCCTCGCTGAGGCCATCGTCAATCACACCGGCGGTAAGACGTTTACCGGTTACAGTGCGGGCAGCTTTCCTGCCGGCCAAGTCAACCCGTTCGCGCTTGCACTACTCGAACAAATGAAGCTGCCCACCGAAGGCTTGCACAGCAAGAACTGGGAGGTTTTTTCAGGTCCTGACGCGCCGCAACTCGATTTCGTGTTCACCGTCTGTGATCAGGCCGCAGCCGAGCCCTGCCCAATTTGGCCAGGCCAACCGATGACCGCTCACTGGGGCTTGCCTGATCCAGCCGCTGTTGAGGGCAGTGATGAGCAAAAGCAACGCGCGTTTCGTGACACTTTTATCGCGCTCCGCAGCCGCATTGGTTTATTCACCAATTTGCCCATTGCCTCACTTGACCGGCTTAAACTCAAAAACGAACTCGATGCCATTGGCAAAAGCCAGCCGGAGGCCGAGTAATGCAGGCCGCCCGTCAGCCGCAGACACCCAATCTCAACGCCGCGGCAGTTTTTCGCTTACTGGCTGACGAAACACGGCTGCGAACGGTCCTGTTACTCGATCGCTGCGGTGAGCTGTGTGTTTGCGAGCTCACCGAAACGCTAGCTGTCAGCCAACCGAAAATGTCTCGCCATCTTGCCACCCTCCGCGATGGCGGTCTGGTTGAAACACGGCGCAGCGGCCAGTGGGTGCACTACCGCCTGAGCACCGATTTGCCGCGCTGGGCCAAAGACACGCTGGCGCATACGGCCGCTGGATTAAACAACGAAATGCCCTTCCACGACGATGCGCAACGTGTCCGCCGAGCCATCGCCAAAAACCGCAGTGAGTGCGAATCATGAGTGCACAATGTGAAGTTACCGCCAAGCGCGCCACGGGCGATGTTATGGGCGCATTCGAGCGCTACCTCAGTCTTTGGGTAGCGCTAGCGCTGGTATCAGGGATTGCACTGGGCAAGTTCTTCCCGGCCACTTTTGAGTGGCTAAGCAGCCTAGAAATTGCCAGCGTTAATTTAGTCGTGGCGGTGCTTATATGGGCGATGGTCTACCCGATGATGATCAACGTTGACTTCAGCTCACTCAAGCACGCCGGTGACAAGCCCAAAGGCCTAACAATCACGTTGGTAATCAACTGGCTGGTTAAGCCATTTACCATGGCGGGGCTGGCGGTGCTGTTTTTCAACGGCGTATTCGCCGGACTGGTGCCACCCGATGATGCCAAGGCCTATATCGCTGGCATGATTTTGCTCGGTGCCGCGCCGTGCACGGCCATGGTGTTTGTTTGGAGCCAGCTCACCGAAGGCGATGCGACCTACACCCTGGTGCAAGTCGCCATTAACGACCTGATTATGTTGTTTGCGTTTGCCCCACTTGTGGCGTTTTTGCTGGGCGTCGCTGAGGTCATCGTGCCGTGGCAAACGCTGCTCCTGTCAGTCGGGCTGTACGTCCTCATCCCCCTGATCGCCGGCGCACTAACGCGTGAGTACCTAACCCGCCGCGGCGGTCAAGCCAATGTCGATCAATTCACTGCGCGCATTAAGCCCATCACCGTTATTGGCCTCGTTGCGACGGTGTTGTTGCTATTTGCCTTTCAGGGCGAGCGCATTCTCAACCAGCCCTTAGTGATTGGATTGATTGCCATTCCACTCATTATTCAGAGCGTGGGGATTTTTGCCATCGCCTACTTGTGGGCACGGGCCTGGAACGTACCCGTGAGCATTGGCGCGCCGGCCGCGCTAATTGGCACATCCAACTTTTTTGAGCTCGCCGTGGCCGTGGCGATTAGTTTGTTCGGGCTCAATTCAGGCGCCGCACTCGCCACCGTCGTTGGGGTGTTGGTTGAAGTACCGATTATGCTTGCGCTGGTGAAGTGCGTGAATGGATCGCGTCGCTGGTATGATCGGCTCAATCCAGCAACTCCCTCAGGCTCGGCATGAGCAATGATGACTTACCCAATCTCAACGCCGATGCGCTGCCCGAACCCGATCGTGCCGCGCTTGGCGTTGAGGCAGACCGGCCACCGGCGAAAATCCTCCTACTCTACGGCTCGCTGCGTGAGCGCTCGTTTAGTCGCTTAACGGCTGAAGAGGCGGCGCGCATTTTACGTCTGCTCGGTGCGCAGACCCGTATTTTTAACCCCAGCGGGCTGCCCCTGCCGGATGATGCCGACCCCAGCCATCCCAAAGTAGCCGAGTTGCGCGAGCTCGCGACGTGGGCGGATGGCTTTGTGTGGTCATCGCCCGAGCGCCATGGATCAATGACCGGGATCATGAAAGCGCAAATTGACTGGATTCCGCTCAATCTCGGGGGCGTGCGACCAACGCAGGGCAAAACGCTTGCGGTCATGCAAGTCTGTGGCGGATCGCAGAGCTTTAATGCCGTCAATCAACTGCGCATTCTCGGCCGCTGGATGCGCTTAATTACCATCCCCAATCAATCATCCGTGCCTAAGGCCTACCTTGAGTTTGATGACGATGACCGCATGAAACCCTCGCCTTACTACAACCGCATTGTCGATGTGATGGAAGAGCTGATGAAATTCACTGAGCTCACCCGCGGCCGCAGCGACTATTTGGTAGATCGCTATTCAGAGCGTGTCGAAACCACCGCCGAGGTATCGGCACGGGTCAATCAACGCTCGTTATAGCCACTGACTCGCGCAGCAAAGCGAGTTGCGTCACAATCACCCCCAATAATGACTGGGAGATTGACTATGACGACTGCTGCACGCGCCCTTCGTGACCTCATTGCCACCCATGCGCCGGTCATCGCCCCGGGCGCCTTTGACGGGCTATCCGCCCGCTTGGTTGAACAAGCCGGCTTTCCCGCTGTGTATGCCACCGGCGGCGGCATTGCGCGCAGTCTCGGCATTCCTGATTTGGGCTTAATGGGCCTTGATGAAATCGTTAAGCGCCTTGAGGGCATGGTCGAAGTCACCACCATTCCGCTGATCGCCGATGCCGATACCGGCCATGGCAACGCACTCAATGCGCAAAAAACCGCCCGCGCCTTTGAGCGAGCCGGCGTGGCTGGATTTCACCTCGAAGATCAGGTCTTCCCCAAAAAATGCGGCCACTATGACGACAAATCGATTGTCCCGAGCAAAGAAATGACCCAAAAGATTAAGGCCGTCAAAGATGCCTTAATCGACCCCGACATGTTGCTCATTGCCCGCACCGACGGCCTCGCCGTCGAGGGTTATGAGCCAACCCTCGAGCGAGCCCATGCGTATATGGAGGCGGGCGCGGACATGATCTTTGTCGAAGCGCCGACCTCGGAAGCACAAATTGAGCAAATCGCACAGGATTTGCCCCAACCCAAACTCATTAACATGTTTCATGGCGGCAAAACGCCACTCATGCCCGCCGATCGCCTTGGCGAGCTTGGCTATAGCCTGATCATCATCCCCAGCGATACTCAGCGCGCCGCCATTAAGGGCATGCAAGAGGTGCTCGAGGTTATTCGTCGCGACGGCCACAGCGCCGCTATGCAAGAGCGTATGGTGAGCTTTAATGGCCGCGAACAGGTCATCGGCACCGCCACCTACACCGCACTCGATAAAAAGTACGGCGTTTAGCGGTTACTCAAGCGCAGTTCAATGCGCCGATTTTGCGCCAGCGCATCGGCATCATCGCCGCTCGCAACCGGTTGATACTCACCGTAGCCAACGGCCGCTAAGCGCGACGGCGCAATACCTTGTTCGATGAGAAAGTACACGATGGATTGCGCTCTAGCGGTGGAAAGCTCCCAGTTGGATGGAAACTCAGGCGTGAGAATCGGCCGCTTATCGGTGTGACCTTCAACCTGCAGCACCCAGTCAATCTCATCGGGAATACGCTCGCCAATCCGACGCAAAATGTCCGCTACCTGCTCAAGACGCTGCTCACCCCCCGGTCCCACCTCGGCAGAAGCGGTTTCAAAAAATAACTCGGACTGAAAGCGAAAGCGGTCACCGACGATTTCAATCGCATCAATATCACCCAATACCTCGCGCAGGCGACCAAAAAACTCGGACCGATAACCCGAGAGCTCGCGCACCTCTTCGGCCAGAGCAACGTTGAGCCGCTCGACCAGGGTGTCAATCTCAGCTTCCTGCTCGGCGACGATTTGCTCTTCGATCTCGAGCGCTTCGGCCAACGCGCTAATTTGTTCACGCAGCGCACGCAATTGGCGTCGCAGCGATTCGACCCGGGCTTGTGCATCGGCGGTGAGCTGCTGTTCGTTATCCAGTGCGCGCTGACGCTCTTCAATTTCGGCGACCAAGTCCTGAATGCGCATTTCGCGGGCATCGATCGTCTCGCGGGCTTGTTCAAGCTGGCCCTCGGTATCGGATAATTCGCCGGCTAGTGCGTCGCGTCGCGCGCGCAGTTCGGCAATGTCACGCTGCAAGGTGGCGATCTCAACAAGGCTTGCGCGTAAATCCTCTTCACCAATACGAACGGTTTCACGCGCTTGGGCAAGCTCTTCGCGGGTCAGCGCAAGCTCGTCGCGAGCCTCATCACGCTCGGTCAGCGTGGCATGCAAATCGGTGTACAAGTTTGAGATCTGCTCTTCCAGCGCCTCGCTTTGGCGTTGCTCCATGGAGAGCATATCGGCCATCTCAGCGAGCTCGGCCTCAAGCGATGCGAGGGCCTCGTTGCGATCCGATAGCTGCGTACTTAAGTACAGCTGCGCGACGACAAACAGCAGCAATACAAAGACAAACGCTAATAAAACGGTTGCCAGCGCGTCGACAAAACCCGGCCAAATGTTGACCGAGGAGCGATTCCGCCGCGAACTACCTAGCATAATGCTTGCCTCAGTCGGCCTCGTTGCCACCCATATGGGACACCGTTCGGGTTAAAAGCCGCATCTCATCGCGCAGCTCGGTCATTAATCGCTCGCGATCGGCCAGGAGTTCTTGGCGCATCCCCTGCAGTGCGCCCACCACCGCCTTGAGCTGCTCGACCTGTGCCTGATCGCCACTACCACTGCTCTCATGCGCACTGGCAAGCCGCGAAACCTCTTGGGTTAGCTCAACAATGCGTGCATCAACGGCGCGGCGCTCATCATCACCTTGGGTCATCACACGCTGCAATTTATCGAGGCTATCAGCGGTATTCTCCAGCAACGCCTGAATGTAAGCGGGCATCGCGCCATCGCCATCACCGCTCATGCCACCACTTGATAGCCGTGTCTGCGACGATAGCCATTCCTCGAGGTCGTTATAAAAACGGTTTTGCGCATGCGAGGCCTGCAAATCGACAAAGCCCAGAACCAGCGCCCCCGCGAGGCCAAACAGCGACGAGCTAAACGCGGTGCCCATACCGGTGAGTGGCGCTTCGAGGCCATCTCGCAATTCGGTAAACACCTGGCCGGCATCACCGCCACTGATGCTTAAGTTGCTAATCACCGCGCCGACCGCGCGCAGCGTATCAAGCAGGCCCCAAAAGGTACCCAGCAGACCTAAAAACACCAGCAAACCGATGAGATAGCGGGAGACATCGCGCGACTCGTCCAAGCGCGAACGAATCGCATCAAGCACCGTGCGGAGTGAGATGGCAGAAAGGCTTAGCCGATCACCGCGCCGGCCTGTGAGCATGGATGCCATCGAGGCGAGTAACCGACTGGCCGGCAACGCCGGCGCGTCACCGGCTTCGGAGCGTCGAAAGCGCTCCACCCACTCGACCTCGGGCTTGAGCACAAGCACCTGACGGCAATTGATGACCAGGCCAATAAACAAAACCCCCAAGATCAGGCCATTAAAGATGGGGTTGGCGACAAACGCCTCGCTTAGCGGCGCGACCAATAAACCCGCAATTCCGGCGACGGCCACTAAGAACAATAAAATCCAGGTAAGGACACGATTGGGATTGCGCACAGACATCCCCCCTTTGCGAACAATTGATTAGGTTTAGCATAGCGTTTATGACCACTTGATGTATTCCCCCGGCTGCGTTGCCGCGCGCAGTGGGCTATGCTCTCGCCCATGGCCGCGACAACAAAAACTTATCGCACAGCACTGGGCTTCGCGCTGCTGGTGTTTACGGGCTTTTTAATCTACTTACTGCGCCCGATTCTCACACCGTTTATTGCCGGTGCGCTGCTTGCTTACTTAAGCGACCCCGTCACCCGACGGCTGCAACGCGTGGGGCTCAATCGCACGCTCGCCACCAGTATTGTCTTTGTTGTACTCACCGCCCTGAGCGCCTTGGCGGTGCTGCTGCTCATCCCGCTCATCGGCCGCCAGATCGACATGCTGCAAAATCAACTGCCGGCCATGCTCGCGTGGCTGCAAAGCACGGCCCTGCCATGGTTGCAGCAAACGCTAGGCCTTGAGGCGCAAACCCTCAACCTCGATGTTGTGCGTCAAGCCATCTCCGAGCATTGGCAATCAACCGGCACGCTTGCCGCTGAGCTCATCGACCGCGTCACCCGCTCTGGCATGGCGTTGGCCGGGACGCTCGCAAGCGTCGCCTTAATCCCCGTCGTGGGCTTTTACCTACTGCGCGACTGGGACAACCTGCTTGGCAAGCTACTCAACCTTGCCCCACCGCGTTGGCGTGACACCGTGAGCCAATTAGCCCACGAATGCGACGAGGTGGTGAGTGCGTTTGTGCGTGGGCAATTATTGGTGATGATTAGTTTAGGTATTTTCTACGCCGCCGGGCTATGGCTCGTCGGGTTGCAGCTGGGCATTTTGATCGGCCTGCTCTCGGGGCTTGCCGCAATCGTGCCGTATTTGGGCTTTATCGTTGGCATCGCGGCGGCCAGTCTGGCGGTATTGTTCCAGTTTGGTGATTGGCTGGTGCCCCTACTTCTGGTCTGGCTGGTATACGGCGCTGGCCAAGTGCTCGAATCCGTCGCGTTCACGCCGCTATTCGTCGGTGATCGCATCGGCCTACACCCGGTTGCGGTGATCTTTGCCGTTCTCGCCGGCGGCCAATTGTTCGGCTTTGTCGGTGTCCTTTTGGCCTTGCCCATCGCCGCGGTTATTGTTGTGCTAATGCGTCATGCTCATGCGTATGTCACAGGATAGACCGGTTATGCCGCATTACGACCGGGCCAATCAGGCGCCCCCAACCCTGCCGCGACCGCCACGCGAGCCAGACTTAGATGAGTGCTGTGCAAGTGGCTGCGAACCCTGCATCTTCGATGTCTACCAAGACCGGCTTGAGCGCTGGGAGGCACGCTGCGAAGCCATTCGCGCCGCTCATCGCAGCGACCAGGATGACCCGGCTGACAAATGATTCGGCTCATCAGCTTTATTGTTCTGGTTGCCTTTCTTGCGTTCATGCTCTCGCCACGCCTGCGCGCTTGGCTGCGCGCACGCGCACCGATGCTGCTGCTGACAACGCTCGCGTTGGTGGGGATCGCACTGGCCGCCACTGGCCGGCTCAACTGGATCTTCGCGGCGATTGGCGCGGCATTGCCAATGCTCTGGCGGCTGGTGGGTTTGCTGCGCTTTTTACCCTGGATTACCCGACTCATGGGCGGTGCTGCCAGCGCTAAGGCCAACGCACAGCAAAAACCCGGCGATGACACGCCCCGCGGTCAGCCTGGCAGTGGTCGTATGAGCCGAGCCGAAGCGGCTGAAATGCTGGGTGTTGAGCTCGGCGCCAGCCGCGACGAAATAATGGCCGCCCACCGCCGGCTGATTCAGCGCTTGCACCCCGATCGGGGTGGCACTGATTATTTGGCCTCGCGTTTAAATGAAGCACGCGACTGCCTGATCGCGGGGCTTGACGGATGATTGCACTGATTGCGGTTGTTTTGGGCTTGCAGCTTGCCGGCGAGATTATCGCTCGCTGGCTCGGGCTCCCCGTGCCTGGGCCGGTCATTGCCATGTTGGCGCTGTTCGTCGCGCTAAGTTTTCGCGCCCAGCCGCCAGCGGCTTTGTCGCGTCTAGCCAACACGTTACTCGGACACCTATCGCTATTGTTTGTGCCAGCCGGTGTTGGGGTGATCAACTATCTCGGTCGGCTCTCCGAGCACTGGCTTGCGATCGGCGCGACCTTAGTCGCCAGCACGCTAATTGCCATTACGACAACTGCGCTGACGCTGCGTTGGTTAAAGCGCCCCGATGCCCCTGACGATAGCGACCCGGTGAGTGAGCCATGAGTGGTTTATTTGAAACCTGGGTTTACCTCGCTGAGCAGCCGCTGCTGTGGCTCACGCTCACGCTCGCCGCCTATGCCCTGGCGCATTGGCTATTTGTTGCGAGCGGCGAGTTTGCACTGCTTAATCCTGTGCTCATTGCCGTGCTCCTCATTGTCACCACGTTAATCGCCACCGGCACCGACTACGCGCAGTATTTTGAAGGCGCACAGTTTGTGCACTTCCTGCTCGGGCCGGCCACGGTGTTGCTCGCGATCCCGCTCCACGCCCAGGCAAAGCGCTTGCGACGTCAATGGCTACCCCTGAGCATTGCCTTGGTCGTTGGCTCAGCAAGCGCCATTCTCAGTGCGCTGGTGATTGGGCCCTTACTGGGCCTCAATGCCGATGTCGTGGCGTCGTTACTGCCAAAATCGGCAACCACACCGGTTGCCATGGCGGTCGCCGAGCAAATTGGCGGCGAACCCTCCCTGACCGCCGTATTTGTCATCCTCACCGGCATTACCGGCGCGATCGCTGGCGTGCCGATGCTCAAGGCATTTGGTGAACGCGATCCCGATATTAAAGGCTTTGCCACCGGTGTCGCAGCGCACGGCATTGCCACCGCCAGGGCGTTTCAACATAGTGAGCGGGCCGGCGCCTACGCAGGTCTAGGCATGGGCTTAAATGCCGTGCTCACCGCCTTGTTAGTGCCACTAATCGTTTGGCTGACAGGCTTTTACTAACGCCGAAAAGGAATCAGTTTATGTTGCGCCGTGTATTGGTAACGTTGCTGCTCATGAGCCCTACAGTGGTCTGGGCACAAAGTGATTCAGCGCGCCCGGCCAATCCAACGCCTGCCACGCCGAATGCTGCGGCGATCGAGTCAGAGCCACTGCTGGCCGGTAGCGAGCGGCTGGTCAGCGATGCCCAAGACCGCCTTAACCTCGCGGTTGAACTATCCACTCAAGCGCCCGCTCATTTCACC
>JAVLBW010000016.1:0-7722 GCA_031581235.1 Spiribacter sp.
CGCGCCAACCGCGATGGGAAGTGCCGGCCACGATCATGACCACGATCATGACCACAACCATGGGCATGACCATGACCACGACCATGACCGTCGGCATGCTGAACATGACGGACACAAGCACTAAACGGAGCTAAGCCTGACATCCGATTACATTGGTGTGCTGCGGTCGTAGAGGGAACGGCTGCAGCGCTCACCACTATGTCCTCATCCTACCGAAGAGATAACGTGGGGAGTGAATACATCACTTCGCGGTCGATCTCCCGCTCTCGAGAAAACCCGTACTGCCATTCCCACGGCTGAGGACCCACGTCGGTGCATAAAGCAACCCAATTGCTGACAGCGTTTTCCCAAAATTTTCCCACGCCGCCTTGCTTCGGAGACGAAAGCAACGTAAGCAGTTGAATAAAAGGGGAAATTGGTCGGGGTGAGAGGATTTGAACCTCCGACCACCTGCACCCCATGCAGGTGCGCTACCAGGCTGCGCTACACCCCGAATTTTGAGTCGACATCATACAACACGCACCGAAGACGGCCAATTAGCGGCGTAAATCGGCGAGTATATCTTCAAGCTCAGTACGAATTTGACGGATCACCTGCGCGCGCTGGTTGCCGTCGTCGCGAGCACTTTCTCCCGAGAGCTGTTGCCGGGCACCGCCGATGGTAAAGCCCTGCTGGTAGAGCAGTGCGCGTATTTGGCGAATTAAAATAACGTCTTGGCGCTGATAATAGCGCCGGTTACCGCGACGCTTGACCGGGTTGAGCTGGCTAAATTCTTGCTCCCAGTAGCGCAGAACATGTGGCTTGACCGCGCAAAGCTCACTGACTTCACCGATGGTGAAATAGCGCTTTGCCGGAATCGGCGGCAGTTCGTTATTACTGGTCGTGTCCAGCATAGGCCTCAACCCGGGTCTTGAGCTTTTGTCCTGGGCGGAAGGTCACCACGCGGCGCGCGGTAATCGGGATTTCTTCACCGGTCTTGGGATTACGCCCGGGGCGCTGATTTTTATCGCGCAGGTCGAAATTACCAAATCCTGAAATCTTTACCGGCGTACCGGCTTCAAGCGCACCGCGAATTTCCTCGAAAAAGCGCTCGACCAATTCTTTGGCCTCGCGTTTGTTAAGGCCAACCTCGTCAAACAGTCGCTCCGCCATATCGGCTTTGGTCAATGCCATGTTTTATCTACTCCCTGAGCTCAGCGCCCAATGCCTCACGCAACGTTGCGACGACACGTTGTTGCACCGCATCGACTTCTTCGTCAGTTAAAGTGCGATTATTATCCTGCAAAATCAATCCAATAGCGAGGCTTTTAAAGCCATCACTCACACCCTGCCCACGGTAAACATCAAACAACACCACTGAGTCCAAATGCTCACCGGCCGAGCGCTTAATACAGTCCTGAATCGATTCCGCGCTCACCGCTTCATCGACAACGACAGCGAGATCCCGACGAATACTGGGGAATCGCGATAACCCCGCGAAAGCTGGCAGCGGGCGCGCATCAAATACTGAGCGCTCAAGCTCAAAGACATAGACCGGCCCGTCTAGATCAAGGGCGCGCAGCACCGATGGATGCAGCGCACCAAGCCAGCCGATGGTTTCACCGTGATGAACAATCTGCGCCGATTGACCCGGGTGGAGCGCCGGGTGGGCAGCAGCAACAAACGCGTACTCTGATAACCCACCGCCAAGCGCTAATAAAGCCTCAACATCATGTTTAACATCAAAGAAATCAACGCTGCGCGCTGTATTAGCCCAATTTTCATCCGCCGCTGGCCCAGCGGCAATCCCCGCGATCACCGAGGTTTGCACCAGCTCATCAATCGCCCCGCGAAACCGCAACCCCGTCTCGAATAATCGCACCCGCTTAATTTGCCGATTGCGATTATACTGAAGCGCTCTGACCAGCCCGGTCCACAAGGTCGTGCGCATGACGGCTAAGTCGGCTGAAAGCGGATTAGCGAGCGCGAGCGGCGTTGAATCAGGGTCGAGCTGGGTTTGCAGATCCTCCGAGACAAAACTGTAGGTCAGTGCCTCTTGGTAGCCTCGATCAACGAGCAAAGCCCGCAGACGCTGGGTGGCGAGCGATCGCTCAGACTGGCGCGGTACCTGCGCGGGCGCCGAAGTGCGTCGGCTGGGCAAGCGGTTGTAACCATAAATACGGGCGATTTCCTCGATTAAATCGACCTCACGGCGGATGTCAAAGCGCCAGCTGGGCGGCGTCACCTGCCAGGCTTCACCCTGATCACTCGGCGGCATACCCAAGCGGCTCAAAATTGAGCGCATCTGATCGGTCGCAATCGTAGTCCCTAGTACGGCATTCACCCGATCCGGCCGAACGCTCACCGCCGGTCTCGCCGGTAGATACTCAGCTTCACACGCTTCGCTCACCGGTCCCGGCTGCCCCCCCGCAATCGCCAGCAATAGCGCGGTCGCCCGCTCGATGGCAGTCCGACAAAGCGCAGGGTCGACACCCCGCTCAAACCGATGAGAGGCATCGGTATGCAAGCCATAGGCTCGGGCACGGCCAGCGATCGCGGTGGGTGCAAAGAACGCTGATTCTAGAATGATCGATTGGGTTTCATCGCTTACCGCTGAATCAGCGCCCCCCATCACGCCAGCAATCGCAATCGCTTGGCGAGAATCAGCAATGACCAGGGTGTCTTCACTCAGTTGGGCTTGGTCACCATTTAACAAGGTCAGTGACTCACCGGCGAGCGCCCGGCGCACGCTAATCCCGCCCTGCACGGCGTTCGCATCGAAGGCATGCATGGGCTGTCCGAGCTCAAGCATGACGTAATTGGTGATATCGACGGCGATGCTTAACGGGCGAATCCCCGCCCGGCGCAGGCGCTCCTTTAACCACATCGGCGTTGGGACGCTGGCATCGACGCCTTGAATCAACCGAGCGCAGTAGCGCGGGCAGTCAGCGGGCGCGGCTAAATGCACCGCAGGCAACGCCTCGATGACCGGTGCAACAGCCTGAGTATCGGGCAACACCGGCTCGGTATCGCCGAGTACGCCGACCTCACGAGCCACGCCTGCCATGCTCAAACAGTCGCTGCGATTGGGCGTGAGCTCAATTTCGATGACCGTGTCATCAAGCCTAAGCCAGTCGCGAAAATCAGCGCCAACCGGTGCCTCAGCCGGTAGCGCTAATAAACCTGCAGTGTCTTCGGATAGACCAAGCTCTTTGCCCGAGCAGAGCATGCCGAACGACTTCACACCGCGAAGTTTCGCCGCTTTGATTTTTACATCGCCCGGCAACCGAGCACCGACCCGAGCAAACGGCACTTTCAGCCCGGCCGCGGCATTGGGCGCACCACACACCACGGTGTAATGCGCATCGCCCGCGTCGCTAACTTGGCAGACTTTTAAGCGCTCGGCATCGGGGTGCGGGCTACATTCAACAATCTCACCGACCACCACGTCAGTAAACGGCGGCGCGGCTGAGGCAATGCTATCAACCTCAAGGCCGGCCATGGTCAGCTGTTCGGCTAACTGCTGCGTGTCGGCGGGGAGCGCAACCCACTCACTAAGCCATTGTTTGCTGATCTTCATGCCCCGCCCCTAGCGAAATTGGCGCAAAAAGCGCAAGTCATTTTCAAAAAAGATACGCAGGTCATTCACCCCATAGCGCAGCATCGCCAGTCTCTCGACACCCATACCAAAGGCATAGCCGGTGTAGCGCTCCGCGTCGATGCCCGCGGCTTCAAAGACCGCTGGATGGACCATGCCGCAGCCTAAAATTTCAAGCCATCCGCTCTGGCTGCACACCCGGCAGCCCTCGCCGTGACAGAACATGCAGGCCACATCGACCTCGGCCGATGGCTCGGTAAAGGGGAAATAAGACGGCCGAAAACGCAACGCCAGATCCGCTTCAAAAAACTGCTGCACAAAGTCTTCAAGAATCGCCTTGAGATCGCCGAACGTCACCCCTTCATCGACCAACAAACCCTCCACTTGGTGGAACATTGGCGTGTGGGTTAAGTCTGAATCGCAGCGATAAACCCGTCCCGGTGCGATAACCCGCACCGGCGCGCCATTCGATTCCATCACCCGTATTTGCACCGGCGAGGTGTGTGTGCGCAGCAGATGACGCGCGTCAAAATAGAAGGTGTCGTGCATCGCCCGCGCCGGATGCTCAGGCGGAATATTGAGGGCTTCGAAGTTGTGGTAGTCATCCTCAACCTCGGGGCCTTCAGCGACGGCAAAACCCACCCCTTGAAACATTGCCTCGATACGCTCAAGCGTGCGGGTAATCGGATGCAATCCACCCGGTGCGCTGCCACGCCCTGGCAGGGTGACATCAACGCGCTCTTGGTCAAGGGATTGATCGAGGGCGGCTCGCTCAAGCTGGGTTTGCGCGGCTTCAATGCGTTGAGTGACCTCGGCCTTCGCGGCATTAATCGCCTGACCGGCCGCCGGGCGCGCCTCAGCGGGCAGCGTCCCAAGCGCTTTTAACTGATTGGTTAAATGGCCTTTTTTACCGAGGTAAGCGACACGCACGGCGTCGAGCTCTGACAATGTGGTCGCGGCTCGAATGGCGGCGTCGGCTTGCTCGATGAGTGCCTGCAGATCATCGCTCATCGCGTATCCCAATTAACTGACAAAAAAGGGGGAAGACCGTCTCGCCTTCCCCCTCGTAGGCCTGGTCCCCGTAGGGACTTAGGCGAGTGCCGCCTTGGCCCGCTCTGCCACGGCGCTAAAGCCGGCGGCATCATGCACTGCCATGTCTGCTAGCACCTTGCGATCGACCTCGATCTCAGCGCGCTTGAGCCCATTCATCAGCCGGCTATAGGACAGCCCGTTGACGCGCGCAGCGGCATTAATCCGCTGAATCCATAGGGCGCGAAACTCGCGCTTTTTCACCCGGCGATCCCGGTAGGCGTATTGGCCGGCTTTAATAACCGCCTGGTTGGCTACTTTGAACGTCTTACGACGTGCACCGTAGTAACCTTTCGCCTTGCCGAGGACCTTCTTGTGGCGGCGGCGCGCAATCACGCCACGCTTGACTCTTGCCATCTTCAGAATCCTCTAAATGTTTTGTTGACTCAGACGTACGGAAGCAAGCGCCGAATCGCCGGCGTATCACTTTCCGATACCAGTGTCGTTGCACGCAGCCCGGCTTTTCGCTTGGCATCCTTTTTAGTCAGGATGTGGTTGTGAAAAGCATGCCCTCGCTTAAACCGCCCGGTGGCCGTTTTACGAAAGCGCTTGGCGGCGCCGCGATTGGTTTTGATCTTCGGCATGAACCGATTCTCCGTTTTTTATCGTGGCCCGTTATTTCCCCTTGCGCGGGGACATCGTCATCACCATCAACCGGCCTTCCATTTTCGGACGCTGGTCAACGGTTGCATGATCTTCCAAATCCTTTTCTAGGCGCTGCAACAGCTCTAATCCAAGCTCTTGGTGCGCCATTTCACGACCGCGAAAGCGCAGTGTGACCTTAATTTTATCGCCTTCTTCGAGAAAACGCTTGAGATTTCGCAGTTTAATCTCGTAATCGCCGGAATCGGTTCCCGGTCGGAATTTTACTTCCTTGACCTGAATCTGCTTTTGTTTTTTCTTCGCCGCCTGCTGTTTTTTCGACTGATCAAACTTCCACTTACCAAAATCCATCACCCGGCAAACCGGCGGATCGGCGTTGGGGTCGAGCTCCACGACATCCAGTTCAACGCCTTCGGCCCGCTCGATGGCGTCCTCGGTCGAGACGATGCCGACCTGCTCTCCGTTCTCATCAATCAGACGTACGTTTGGTACCTGTATTTCTTCATTAATGCGCCGATTTTCACCGGCGCCGGGCTGCTGACGTCGCGCCCCCGGCTTTCTGCGTATAGCGATGCTTCATTCCTCCAAAAGCGTTCGGCCTAGTCGGGCAACATCCGCTTCAAGGCGCTCAATAAACGCCTCCACTGACATCGCCCCGAGATCTTCCCCCGTGCGGGTACGCACGGCAATTTGACCCGATTCGCGTTCCTGGTCGCCAACGACCACCATATACGGCACGCGTTGCATTGACTGTTCGCGAATCTTAAAGCCGATCTTCTCGTTCCTCAAGTCACAATCAGCCCGAAATCCCCGTTCCTTCAATATCTTCCGCACCGATTGGGCGTAATCGGCCTGTCGGTCAGTAATATTCATGATCTGCACCTGCCGTGGTGCAAGCCACACCGGCCAATCACCGCCGTAGTGTTCTGTTAGCACGCCGATAAAGCGCTCAAACGAGCCAAAAATAGCGCGATGGAGCATCACCGGTACCGCCCGATCGCCGGCCTCGCTTACGTATTCAGCGCCCAACCGACCCGGCATTGAGAAGTCCACCTGCATCGTCCCGCACTGCCATACCCGATTGAGACAATCGCGCATGGAGAGCTCGATCTTGGGGCCATAAAATGCCCCCTCGCCGGGGTTGGTATGCCATTTCATGCCTTTCGCATCGAGCGCCTCACCGAGCGCTGCCTCGGCTTTATCCCAAAGCGCATCCTCGCCGACGCGCTGGGCGGGACGCGTTGACAGAGCCACTTCCACGTCATCAAAACCAAAGTCGCGATAGACACTGAATGCCAAATCCAAAAACGCTGAAACTTCGGCTTGGAGCTGGTCTTCGGTGCAAAAGATGTGCGCATCATCTTGGACAAAATTGCGCACGCGCATCAGCCCATGCAGCGTGCCTGAGGGCTCGTTGCGATGGCAGTTACCAAACTCCGACAAGCGCAGCGGCAGATCGCGGTAACTCTTTAAACCTTGGTTATACACCTGCACGTGGCAGGGGCAGTTCATCGGCTTGACCGCATAATCGCGATGCTCAGAGTCGGTGGTAAACATATCCTCGCGAAACTTCTCCCAGTGCCCCGAGCGCTCCCAGAGACTGCGATCCACCAACTCAGGGGTACGGATCTCGTGGTAACCGTGATCCTCGAGTTGGGCGCGGAGATAGTTTTGCAACACCGTATAGATGCGCCAGCCATTGGGGTGCCAAAACACCATACCCGGGGCTTCATCCTGTAAATGAAACAGATTTTGGCTGCGCGCAATTCGCCGGTGATCACGTTTTTGCGCCTCTTCGAGCAACTTGAGGTGGGCCTTTAGCGCTTTCCGGTCGGCGAATGCCGTGCCGTAAATGCGCTGGAGCATCTCGTTACTCGCATCGCCGCGCCAATAAGCGCCGGCCAATTTGGTCAGCTTAAACGCTTTGAGAAAACGGGTATTCGGCACGTGCGGGCCGAGGCACATGTCGACGTATTCCTGATGGTGATAGAGCGCCATCGACTCGACATCGCTCAAGCCCTCAACTAGCTCAACCTTGTAGTCTTCACCCCGCTCGCGAAACAGCTGCAGGACTTCAAAGCGCGGCGTCACCTTTTTGACGACGTCGTATTCCTGATCAATGAGCTCAGCCATCCGCTGCTCAATGCGCTCGAGGTCTTCTGGGTGAAAACCGGCATCAAAGCGAATGTCGTAATAAAACCCCTCTTCAATGACCGGGCCAATGGCCATTTGCGCTTCGGGGTAGAGCTGCTTGATCGTTTGCCCCAACAGGTGGCAGCACGAGTGGCGGATAATATCGACGCCCTCGGGGTCTTTCGGTGTGATGATTTGCAGCTCGGCATCGGCTTCAATGGCGTCGGTGGCGTCGACTAAATCGCCGTTGACCCGTCCAGCGACCGTCGCCTTGGCAAGGCCAGGGCCGATATCAGCGGCCACATCGAGCACAGAGACTG
>JAVLBW010000017.1:0-7454 GCA_031581235.1 Spiribacter sp.
TTGGCCTCGCCGGAGAAAATCCGGTCGTGGTCATTCGGCGAAGTCAAAAAGCCGGAAACGATTAACTACCGGACCTTTAAGCCGGAGCGCGATGGGCTTTTTTGCGCCAAAATCTTCGGCCCGGTGAAAGACTATGAGTGCCTGTGCGGTAAGTACAAGCGCCTCAAGCACCGCGGCGTGGTCTGCGAGAAGTGCGGCGTCGAGGTCACCTTGGCCAAAGTCCGTCGCGAGCGCATGGGCCATATCGAGCTCGCAAGCCCCGCGGCGCATATTTGGTTTTTAAAATCACTGCCCTCGCGCATTGGTTTGTTGCTCGATATGACGCTGCGCGATATCGAGCGCATTCTCTATTTTGAAGCGTTTGTGGTGATCGAGCCCAATATGACGCCGCTGAAAACCCATCAGCTGCTCAGCGACGATCAATACCTCGATGCCATGGAACAGTATGGCGATGAGTTTGATGCGCGCATGGGCGCTGAGGCGGTATTCCATCTGCTCAAAAACCTCGATCTCCAAGAAGAGACCGGGAAGCTACGCGAGCAAATGGAGGCGACCAACTCCGAGACCAAGATTAAGCGTCTGTCCAAGCGCTTAAAGCTCGTGGAGTCATTCCTCGAGTCGGGTAACCGGCCGGAGTGGATGATTATGACCGTGCTGCCGGTGTTGCCACCGGACCTGCGGCCGCTGGTGCCGTTGGATGGCGGGCGTTTTGCCACTTCCGATCTCAACGATCTCTACCGCCGGGTGATTAACCGCAACAACCGTTTGCGGCGTCTGCTCGATCTATCGGCGCCGGATATTATTGTGCGTAACGAAAAGCGCATGCTCCAGGAGTCGGTTGACGCGCTGCTCGATAACGGCCGTCGCGGCCGGGCCATTACCGGTACCAATAAGCGACCGCTGAAATCACTCGCCGACATGATTAAAGGCAAGCAGGGGCGCTTCCGGCAAAACCTGCTCGGTAAGCGCGTCGACTACTCCGGTCGCTCGGTGATCGTGGTGGGCCCGACGCTGCGCTTGCATCAGTGTGGTTTGCCCAAGCGCATGGCGCTTGAGCTGTTTAAGCCGTTCATCTTCTCCAAGCTGCAGCGCTTGGGGCTTGCGACCACCATTAAGGCGGCGAAAAAGATGGTCGAGCGCGAGACCGCCGAGGTCTGGGACATCCTCGAGGATGTCATTCGTGAGCATCCGGTGATGCTCAACCGCGCGCCAACGCTGCACCGTTTGGGTATTCAGGCGTTTGAGCCAGTCCTCATTGAGGGCAAGGCGATTCAGCTGCACCCGCTCGTGTGCCCAGCGTTTAACGCCGACTTTGACGGCGATCAGATGGCGGTGCACGTGCCGCTATCACTCGAGGCTCAGCTCGAGGCCCGGGCGTTAATGATGGCGACCAATAACGTCCTCTCACCCGCCTCGGGCGAGCCGATTATCGGCGCCTCGCAGGATGTGGTGCTGGGGCTTTACTACATGAGCCTGGCGCTGGTGAATCGTCCCGGCGAGGGCATGAGCTTTAGTGATATCTCTGAAGTGCACCGCGCCTACGAGAGTCGCACCGTCGACCTGCATGCTCGCGCCACGGTGCGCATTCATGAGGTTGTGGTCGATGATCAAGGTAATCGCAGTGAGGCCACCCGGCGGTTTGACACCACCGTGGGCCGGGCGCTGCTCTATGACATCGTGCCGGAGGGCTTGCCCTTTGAGCTGGTCGATCGCGACATGACCAAAAAGGCCATCTCGGAAGTGATTGACCAGTGCTATCGGCGCTTGGGGCTGAAGGCGACGGTTATTTTTGCCGACCAGCTGATGTACCTCGGCTTCCGCATGTCGAGCCGTGCGGCGGTATCGATTGGCATGGAAGACATGGTCGTGCCCGATGAGAAGCAGAGCATCTTGGTCGAAGCCGAAACCGAGGTGAAGGACATCGAGGATCAGTACGCCTCGGGTCTGGTGACCAACGGCGAGCGCTACAACAAGGTGGTCGACATTTGGTCGCGTACCAATGACGAAGTTGCCCGGGCGATGATGGACAAACTCGGTAAAGAGACCGTCACCGATCGCGACGGCAATGAGGTGGTGCAAAAGTCGACCAACTCAATCTTTATGATGGCCGACTCCGGCGCGCGTGGCTCGGCCGCGCAGATTCGCCAGCTGGCTGGAATGCGTGGATTGATGGCGAAGCCGGATGGCTCGATTATCGAGACGCCGATTACCGCGAACTTCCGCGAGGGCCTCAACGTCCTGCAGTACTTCATCTCCACCCACGGTGCGCGTAAGGGCTTGGCCGATACCGCGCTGAAGACCGCCAACTCCGGTTACCTAACCCGGCGGTTGGTGGATGTCTCGCAAGACTTGGTGGTGACGCAAGACGATTGCGAAACCCATCGGGGTCTGCGCATGGCGCCGCTCATTGAGGGCGGTGACGTGGTCGAGGCCCTGGGCGAGCGTGTGCTCGGCCGCGTGGTCGCGCAAGACATCGTTAAGCCCGGGTCGGGCGAGATTATGGTCGATCAGGGCACGCTCTTAGATGAGCGCCTGGTTGAGCAGATTGAAGGCGAAGGCGTTGATGAAATTTGGGTGCGCTCACCGATTACCTGTGAGACCCGCCATGGCGTTTGCTCGGCTTGTTATGGCCGTGACTTAGCGCGGGGCCATCGGGTCAACAAGGGTGAGTCGGTCGGCGTGATCGCCGCCCAATCCATCGGCGAGCCCGGCACGCAGTTAACCATGCGCACCTTCCACATCGGTGGCGCCGCCTCGCGGGCCGCTGCGGTGAGTAACGTGCAGGTTAAATCGGCCGGCTCGGTGCGCTTGCACAACCTTAAAACGGTGGCTCACCACTCCGGTAACTTGGTCGCGGTCTCGCGCTCCGGTGAGATTACCGTGATGGATGAGGCCGGACGCGAGCGTGAGCGCTATAAGGTGCCTTACGGTGCGACCATTGCCGCGGCTGAAGAGCAAGCGGTTGAGGCCGGGCAAATCGTTGCTACCTGGGATCCGCACACCCACCCCATCATCACCGAGGTGAAGGGGCGCTTGAAGTTCTTTGACTTTGTTGAGGGTGTCACCGTTAACCGCGAGACCGATGAGGTTACGGGGCTGAGCAGCCTGGTGGTCACCGATCCGAAAACCCGCGGTAACGGCGAGCATACCCGCAAAGGCACCGGCGAGAAGGTGGCGTTTAAAGACCTGCGGCCGTTGGTCAAGCTGGTCGACGAGAAAGGCAATGACCTGAACCTCGCTGGCACCGATATCCCGGCTAACTACTTCTTGCCCGCGGGCGCGATCGTTAACGTTGAGGATAATTCGGAAGTCGACGTTGGCGATGTAATCGCGCGGATTCCGCAGGAGTCTTCGAAAACGCGTGACATCACCGGTGGTCTGCCACGAGTGGCCGATCTATTTGAGGCGCGTAAGCCCAAAGAGCCCGCGATTTTGGCCGAAATTTCCGGCACCGTGTCGTTCGGCAAAGACACCAAAGGCAAGCAGCGGTTGGTTATTACCAGCACTGAAGGCGAGCACTACGAGGAGCTGATTCCGAAGTGGCGCAACGTTAATGTCTTTGAAGGCGAGCATGTGGAGCGCGGTGAGGTGATCGCGGATGGCGAGCCCAACCCGCATGACATCATTCGCCTGCTTGGGGTGACTGAGCTCGCCGCCTATATGGTCAAGGAAATCCAGGACGTCTACCGTCTGCAGGGCGTGAAGATCAACGACAAGCACATCGAGGTGATCAGTCGCCAGATGCTGCGCAAGGTTGAGATTCGTGAGCCGGGTGATACCCGCTATCTGCGTGGCGAGCAGGCCGACTGGGCGCGCGTCGAAGAAGAAAACGAAACCCTCGTGGCCGAAGGGAAAACCCCGGCACGCTGGGAGCCACAGCTGTTGGGTATTACCAAGGCCTCGCTGGCGACTGATTCGTTTATCTCGGCGGCGTCGTTCCAGGAGACCACCCGGGTACTCACCGATGCGGCGACCCGCGGGGCGCGTGATGATTTACGCGGGCTCAAGGAAAACGTCATCGTCGGCCGGTTGATTCCGGCGGGTACTGGCTATGCCTATCATCTCGATCGTCAGCGTCAGCGCCGCGAAGGCCCTGCGCCGATGATTCCGTTGGCACCGCAGTTTGGGCTGAGTGCCCCGGCGGTTGCGCCACCCGATGAGGCAGAGTTGCCCGAAGAGTAAGTAATAGCGGGGGTCTGGTTGACACTCCAGACCCCCAACCCTACACTAAGCGGCTTTCCTCAGGCCGGCCTTACCGGCCTGATGTTCGTTGAAGGACTGGAGTCAAACCTCTATGGCCACGATTAATCAGTTGGTGCGCAAGCCTCGCAAGCGCCAGCAAGAAAAAAGCAGCGTCCCTGCGCTCGAAGCCTGCCCGCAGCGACGCGGCGTATGCACACGGGTGTACACCACGACCCCGAAAAAGCCGAACTCGGCGTTGCGTAAGGTCGCGCGCGTGCGCTTGACCAACGGCTACGAAGTGTCGAGCTACATCGGTGGTGAGGGGCATAACCTTCAGGAGCACTCGGTGGTCCTGATTCGTGGCGGCCGGGTTAAAGACCTTCCGGGTGTCCGCTATCACGTCGTTCGCGGCTCGCTCGATACCGCCGGTGTCAGCGCGCGGCGTCAGGGTCGTTCCAAATACGGTGCCAAGCGGCCCAAGGGATAAGCGGGTAGTCAGTCATGCCGAGAAGAAGAGAAGTTCCCAAGCGCAAAGTCCTCGCCGATCCGAAGTATGGCAGCGAAATGCTTACGCGCTTTGTCAATATGATCATGCGCGATGGCAAACGCGCTGTGGCCGAAAAGATTGTTTATGGGGCGCTTGATCGGATTACCGAAAAGGGTAATGGCGATCCCATGGAAGTCCTCGAAACCGCGCTCGAAAACGTGCGCCCGGTGGTCGAGGTGAAGTCACGCCGCGTCGGTGGTGCGACTTATCAGGTGCCGGTCGAAGTGCGCCCACAGCGGCGTAACACACTGGGTATGCGCTGGGTGATTGAAGCGGCGCGCAAGCGTAGCGAGCCGACCATGGGTCACCGCCTGGGTAACGAGCTACTGGAAGCGGCCGAAGGTCGTGGCAGTGCTGTGAAAAAGCGCGAAGATACGCACCGCATGGCAGAAGCCAACAAGGCTTTCTCGCACTTCCGCTGGTAAGAGTTTTTTTAGGGGTATAGGTTTTGGCACGCAAGACACCGATCGAGCGCTATCGCAATATCGGCATCATGGCTCACATTGATGCCGGCAAGACGACTGTGACAGAGCGCATTCTGTTCTACACCGGCATCTCCCACAAAATGGGCGAGGTCCACGAGGGCGCGGCCGTCATGGACTGGATGGAGCAGGAACAAGAGCGTGGCATCACCATTACGTCGGCGGCCACGACCACGTTCTGGCGCGGCATGGACCAGCAGTACCCAGAAACCCGCATTAACATCATCGACACCCCAGGGCACGTTGACTTCACCATCGAAGTGGAGCGCTCGCTGCGGGTGTTGGACGGGGCCGTTTGTGTTCTCGATGCCAACGCTGGAGTCGAGCCGCAGACCGAGACGGTGTGGCGGCAGGCCAACCGCTACGGCGTGCCGCGTATGATCTTTGTCAACAAAATGGACAAAATGGGCGCTGACTTTTTTCGCTGTGTCGAAATGGTGAAAGAGCGCCTCGGTTGTAACGCCGTGCCCGCGCAGCTGCCGATTGGCGCCGAAGATGACTTCGCCGGTGTGGTCGACCTGATTCGCGAAAAGGCGATTTACTGGAACGAAAAAGATTTTGGTGCGACCTACGAAGAGGTCGACATTCCCGCCGAGCTGGCTGCCGATGCCGCGAAGTATCGCGAAGCGCTGGTTGAAGCGGCGGCTGAAGCCAACGAAGCCCTTATGGATAAGTACATTGGCGGTGAGGCGCTCACGGTTGAGGAAATCAACCAAGGGCTGCGCTCGCAGACGATCGCCAATGAAGTCGTGCCGGTATTCTGCGGCTCGGCGTTCAAAAATAAAGGCGTGCAGGCCATGCTCGACGCCGTTGTCGAGTACATGCCATCACCCGTTGAAGTGCCCGCCATTGAAGGTGAGCTCGAGGACGGCAGCAAAGCCGAGCGCGGTCCATCCGATGAGCAGCCGTTTGCCGCTTTGGCCTTTAAGATCGCCACCGACCCCTATGTGGGGACGTTGACCTTCTTCCGGGTCTATTCCGGGGTGGTGAAATCGGGCGACACGGTGTTTAACCCGGTTAAAGGCAAAAAAGAGCGCTTGGGCCGTATCGTGCAGATGCACTCCAAAGAGCGGAAAGAAATTGACGAAGTGCGCGCCGGCGATATCGCCGCGGCGATCGGGCTTAAGGACGTCACCACGGGTGACACGATTTGTGACAACACCAATAAAGTCACACTTGAGCGCATGGAGTTCCCTGACCCGGTGATCTCGGTGGCGGTGGAGCCCAAAACCAAGAGCGACCAGGAAAAGATGGGCATTGCGCTGCAAAAGCTCGCGCAAGAGGATCCCTCATTCCAGGTGCGCACTGACGAAGAGTCGGGTCAGACCATTATCTCTGGCATGGGTGAGTTGCACCTGGAGATTATCGTCGACCGAATGAAGCGCGAGTTTAAGGTCGAGGCCAACGTCGGTCAGCCGCAGGTGGCTTACCGCGAAGCGATTCGTAAGCCCGTCGAGGTTGAGGGCAAGTTTGTCCGGCAGTCGGGTGGTCGCGGGCAGTACGGTCACGTTTGGATTCGGATGCGGCCACGCGAGCGCGGCGAAGGCTACAGCTTTAACAACAAAATTGTCGGTGGTGTGGTTCCGCGCGAATACATCCCATCGGTCGATAAGGGTATTCAGGAGCAAATGGAAAACGGCGTGCTCGCCGGCTTCCCGGTGGTCGACCTTGAGGTCGAGCTGTTCGATGGCTCCTACCATGATGTGGACTCCTCGGAGATGGCGTTCAAAATCGCTGGTTCCATGGCGTTCAAAGACGGCTTTATGCAGGGCGATCCGGTGCTGCTTGAGCCGATGATGAAAGTCGAGGTGGTGACACCGGAAGACTTTATGGGTGACGTCATGGGTGACGTTAACCGCCGTCGTGGCACCGTGCAGGGCATGGAAGACGGACCTGCCGGAAAGATTATTCGCGCAGAAGTGCCACTCAAGGAGATGTTCGGGTATGCTACCGACCTCCGATCGGCCACGCAGGGTCGCGCCGCCTACACGATGGAATTCGATGGGTATGCCGAGGCGCCGAGCAGCATCGCCGATGAAGTGATTAAAAAGGCCGGCTAAGCCCTAGGCTTAGTCGATTAATGATTTTTGGTTTTTGACGGGTAAGAGGTGAGTCGTGTCCAAGGAGAAGTTTGAGCGCAACAAACCGCATGTCAACGTTGGCACGATTGGTCATGTTGACCATGGTAAGACGACGCTGACCGCGGCGCTAACGAAGGTGTTAGCCGAGCAGTACGGTGGTGT
>JAVLBW010000018.1:0-6728 GCA_031581235.1 Spiribacter sp.
ACTGCCGGGTTCGCGTGCTGACGGCCGGTCAGCGTGCGACGTTAGGCCAGTAGCTCAATTGGCAGAGCAACGGTCTCCAAAACCGTAGGTTGGGGGTTCGAGTCCCTCCTGGCCTGCCACTTTAACCGGCTAGCAACACCGTGACGGGTCCATGAGCGCAAACGAGCAAACCGCAGCCACTTCCAGCGATAAGCTAAAGCTGATCGCCGCGGCCGGGATATTTTTGGCCGGCGTGGTGGGGTTTTACTGGCTTGAGGGTCAGTCCAACCTCGTGCGCGTCATTGGCATGGTAGTGGTCGCAGCGATTGCCATCGCGGTCGCCATGACCAGCCAGCCGGGGCAAAACGCCTGGTCGTTTGCCCGCGAGGCGCGCCAAGAGCTGCGCCGGGTGATTTGGCCGACCCGTCAAGAATCGATTCAGACCACGTTAATCGTGCTGGTAATGGTTGTTATCGTCGCGATTTTGCTCTGGCTGATGGACATGTTTTTTATGTGGGGCGTTGGCGTCCTCGTGAGCCCTGGGAGCTGATCGTTCATGGCTAAGCGCTGGTACGTGGTACATGCGTACTCCGGTTTTGAGAATCAGGTCAAAAAGGCACTCGAAGAGCGGGTGGCCCGGGCCGATATGGATGATCATTTTGGCGACATCTTGGTGCCGACCGAAGAAGTCGTGGAGATGAAAGAAGGCCAGCAGCGCCGCAGCGAGCGTAAGTTTTTTCCCGGCTATGTGCTGGTGAAAATGGAAATGACCGACGACACCTGGCATTTGGTTAAAGAAGTGCCGCGGGTGATGGGGTTTATTGGCGCATCGCGCGGACGGCCATCGCCGATTTCCGACGCCGAGGCCGATCAGATTCTAAACCGCGTGCGTGAAGGCGTTGAGAAGCCGCGGCCGAAGGTGTTGTTTGAGGTGGGCGAAGTGGTCCGCGTGACCGATGGCCCCTTTAACGACTTTAACGGCGTCGTTGAAGAAGTGAATTACGAAAAGAGCCGGCTCCGCGCGGCGGTGCTGATCTTTGGTCGCTCCACGCCGGTGGAGCTTGATTTTTCTCAGGTCGAAAAGGCCTGATCGCGGTTCGCCGCACCCGGGGAGCCAAGGTGAGAGTCCTTGGCGCTACCACCCACACTAGGAGTTAGCGAGATGGCAAGAAAAGTCGAAGCCTATATTAAGCTGCAAGTCCCTGCGGGGGCGGCCAACCCGAGCCCACCCGTGGGCCCGGCGCTGGGTCAGCATGGCCTAAACATTATGGAGTTCTGTAAGGCGTTTAACGCCCAGACTCAAGAAATGGAAAGCGGCCTGCCCACCCCTGTGGTCATTACGGTGTATTCCGATCGCAGCTTTACCTTTGTCACCAAGACCCCGCCCGCCGCGGTGTTGCTGAAAAAAGCTGCTGGGCTTAAGTCCGGTAGCGGCACGCCCAACACCCATAAGGTGGGCACCGTCAATCGCGGCCAGCTCGAGGAGATTGCGCAGACCAAGTGGCCTGACCTCAATGCCGCTGATATGGACGCCGCGGTGCGCACCATTGCCGGTAGCGCCCGCAGTATGGGCCTTGAAGTGGAGGGGGTATAAGCCATGGCAAAACTGACCAAACGGCAAAAAGCCTTTGCTGAAAAAGTCGACGCCGAGCGTCTCTACCCGGCACAGGAGGCGTTTGCACTGCTAAAAGACTTGGCCACGGCGAAGTTCACCGAATCAGTAGATGTCTCGGTTAATTTGGGTATCGACCCGCGCAAGGGCGACCAAATGGTTCGCGGCTCGACGGTACTGCCGAATGGCACCGGTAAGACGGTGCGCGTCGCGGTGTTTGCCCAAGGCGCGAATGCCGAAGCGGCTGAAGCCGCTGGCGCCGATACCGTGGGCATGGATGATTTAGCCGAGCGCATGCAAGGCGGCGAGCTTGACTACGATGTGGTTATCGCAAGCCCCGATGCCATGGGTGTGGTCGGTAAGCTGGGACGACTGCTCGGCCCCCGGGGCCTAATGCCCAACCCGCGGGTGGGCACGGTATCAGCCGAAGTCGGCGAGGCGGTGAAAAACGCCAAGGCCGGTCAGGTGCGCTACCGCGCCGATAAGGGTGGGTTGATTCATTGCAGCTTGGGTAAGGCCGATTTTGAGCCCCAAGCGCTCGCTGAGAACTTACAGGCATTAATTACTGACTTACAGAAAGTCAAACCGGCGTCCTCGAAAGGGGTGTACCTCAAGCGTGCCACGGTCTCGACGACCATGGGGCCCGGGGTGTCGGTCGATTTGGGCGCGTTGGGTTAACGCTCGACGCGCGCATGGAGTGCAGTGCGCCCACGGGGGCACTGCCGGCTGTCGTTACGACGGCCGTCGAAGACCGTTTGGTGTGGTTCGCCACTTAATCGCCACAAGGCGGCCAGCGGTAGACGGTGGTGCCGGAACAGGACGCGATTCCTGCACGGGTTCACCGTTAGGGGGTCGATGGGCTTTAAGTCGATCGACCGTTTGCCAACCGCCGTTCCAGGAGGCATTTGGATGGGCGTAAGTCTGGAACAAAAACAGCGGATGGTGCAGGAAGTCGCTGAAGTGGCCAATGGCGCGCATTCTGCGCTTGCAGCGGAATACCGTGGCCTGTCAGCCATTCAGATGGATAACCTGCGTGTCCAAGCTCGCGAAGCGGGTGTGTACGTACGGGTGGTCAAGAATACCTTGGCTAAGCGTGCGGTTGAGGGCACTGAATTCGAGTGCATGACCGAAGATTTCTCCGGTCCGCTGCTGCTTGCATTCTCGCAGGACGATCCGGGTTCGGCTGCTCGTGTGCTGAAGAATTTTTCTAAAGACCATGAGCAGTTGGTGGTGACCATGCTGGCTGTGGGCGGGGAGAAATATCCCGGCTCCGAGATTGACCGGCTGGCGACATTACCGACCTACGATGAGGCGATTAGTCGCCTGATGGCGACCATGAAGGCGCCGGTGCAAAAACTTGCCACCACCTTAAACGAGGTGCCGAGCAAGTTGGTGCGTACCGTGTCCGCTGTCAAGGACGCCAAGCAGTAGGCCGCATCGACAACCGTTGCTGCCGCATTAGACAACATTATTTAGATACAGCCAGGAGACAAAACGATGGCCGTTTCCAAAGACGATATTCTCGAGACCATTTCCAACATGAGTGTCATGGAGGTCGTTGATCTCATTGATGCCATGGAAGAGAAGTTTGGCGTCACTGCTGCTGCCGCTGTGGCCGCTGCACCCGCCGCTGCCGGTGGTGGTGAAGCCGCTGCTGAAGAGCAGACTGAGTTTGATGTGATCCTCGCCGGCTTCGGTGAGAACAAGGTCGGCGTCATTAAGGCCGTCCGTGGTGCCACGGGCTTGGGTCTGAAAGAGGCCAAAGAGCTTGTTGAGGGTGCCCCGGCCCCGGTCAAGGAAGGTGCCTCGAAAGAGGAAGCCGATGAGTTGAAGGGTCAGCTCGAAGAGGCTGGTGCCACGGTCGAGCTGAAATAAGCGCTTGATGGCAACAACGCCCAATTCGGCGTTGGCGGGGCTGGTGGCCGATTCGGTCACCGGCCTTTCGCCGTTTTCGCGCCACGCAGTCAACGCGGGGAATTCCCGTGCTGTCCGGCGTGTCCAAGTCTGAACCTCGTTGAGGAATTTCGATGGCCTATACGTTTACTGAAAAAAAGCGCATCCGCAATGACTTCGGCAAGCAGCCGAACATCCTGGATGTTCCCTATCTGTTGGCCTCGCAGATTGAATCCTATCGGGATTTTCTGCAGCTCGAAAAAGACCCGGACGCCCGCGGCGGTAAGGGCCTGCATGCGGCTTTCGATTCGGTCTTTCCGATTGAAAGCTACTCGGGCAGTGCACGCTTAGAGTACGTGCGCTATCGCATTGGTGAGCCCGGATTTGATGTCAAAGAATGCCAGCTGCGGGGGCTCACTTACGCCGCGCCGCTGCGCGTGCTCGTGCGTCTGATCATTAACGACAAAGAAACCCGTAGCGTCAAAGACATCCGCGAGCAGGAAGTCTATATGGGCGAAATGCCGCTCATGACCCAAAACGGCACCTTTGTGGTGAACGGCACCGAGCGCGTTATCGTCCAGCAGCTGCATCGCTCGCCGGGCGTGTTCTTTGGACCATGACAAGGGCAAGACCCATAGCTCAGGCAAGCTATTGTTTACCGCACGGGTGATTCCGTACCGCGGCTCATGGCTTGATTTTGAATTTGACCCCAAAGACGCGATTTATGTGCGCATCGACCGCCGTCGCAAGCTGCCGGCCACGGTGCTGCTGCGCGCGCTGGGGTATGACAATCAGCAGATTATTGATCTGTTTTTTGAGAAAGACACCTACACGCTGCGCAAAAGCGGTGCTGACCTCGCGTTGGTGCCTGAGCGGCTGCGTGGCGAGACGGCCTTTTTTGATATTAAGGCGGGCTCGGAAGTCATTGTCGAGAGTGGCCGGCGCATTACCGCCCGGCACATCCGCCAGATGCAAAAAGCCGAGCTCAAAAAGCTCCAAGTCCCCGATGAGTATTTGGTGGGCAAAATGCTCGGCGAAGATATCGTCGATAAAAGCACCGGCGAACTGCTGGCTGCGGCCAACACCGAACTCACTGAAGAGCTCGTCCAACAGCTGCGCGATGCCGGTATCAAAAACTTTAGCGTGCTGTTTATTAACGACCTCGATCAGGGGCCGTACGTCTCCAACACGCTCGCGATCGATACCACCACCACGCGGCTTGAGGCGTTAATTGAGATTTATCGGATGATGCGCCCCGGCGAGCCGCCGACCAAAGACGCCGCCGAGAACTTATTTGCCAATCTGTTCTTTAGCGAAGATCGCTACGATCTCTCAGCGGTGGGGCGGATGAAGTTCAACCTGCGCGTGGGCCGCGATGAGGTTGAGGGCAGCGGGGTGCTCAATAACGATGACATCCTCGCGGTGCTCTACGAGCTGATTAACATTCGTAATGGCAAGGGCTCGGTTGATGATATCGACCACCTGGGCAACCGCCGGGTGCGTTGTGTCGGTGAGATGGCGGAAAACGTCTTCCGCGTGGGTTTGGTGCGCGTTGAGCGGGCCGTGCGCGAGCGCTTAAGCCTGGCGGAAAGCGAAGGCTTAATGCCGCAAGAGCTGATTAACGCCAAGCCCGTGGCGGCGGCGATTAAGGAGTACTTTGGCTCCTCGCAGCTCTCGCAGTTTATGGATCAAAATAACCCCCTCTCCGAGGTCACCCATAAGCGCCGTGTCTCAGCACTCGGCCCCGGTGGTCTAACGCGTGAACGGGCCGGGTTTGAGGTGCGCGACGTGCACCCGACTCACTATGGTCGGGTCTGCCCGATCGAAACGCCGGAAGGCCCGAACATTGGTTTGATTAGCTCGCTGGCCTGCTACGCGCGGCTCAACAGCTATGGCTTTTTGGAAACGCCGTATCGACGCGTCGAGGACGGCCGGGTAACCGATCAGGTTGAGTATTTATCCGCGATCGAAGAGAGCCGCTACATCATCGCGCAGGCTAATGCGCATGTGGATGAAAAGGGGCATTTGGTCGACTCGCTGATTTCGATTCGGCATCAAAACGAATTTGGCATGTCCTCGCCGGACAAGGTCCAGTACATGGACGTCTCGCCCAAACAGATCGTGTCGGTGGCCGCCTCAATGGTGCCGTTTATTGAGCACGATGACGCCAACCGCGCGCTGATGGGCTCGAACATGCAGCGCCAAGCCGTGCCCACACTGCGTGCCGAAAAGCCGCTCGTGGGTACTGGTATGGAGCGGGCCGTGGCGATTGACTCCGGTGTGACCGTGGTGGCCGATCGCGGCGGTGTGGTTGATCAGGTCGATGCCGCCCGCTTAGTGGTGCGGGTTAATGATGACGAAACCCAGGCTGGTGAGCCGGGTGTCGATATCTACAACCTGACCAAGTACACGCGCTCAAACCAAAACACCTGCCAGAACCAGAAACCGCTGGTCCGCCCCGGTGATCGCGTAGCACGTGGGGATGTGCTCGCCGATGGCCCGTCCACCGATATGGGTGAGCTCGCCCTCGGGCAGAACATGCGCGTGGCGTTCATGCCGTGGAATGGCTATAACTTTGAGGACTCCATCCTCATTTCGGAAAAAGTGGTCGAAGAGGACCGCTACACCACCATTCATATTGAGGAGATGACCGCCGTTGCCCGCGACACCAAGTTGGGGCCGGAGGAAGTCACCGCGGATATTCCTAATGTTGGCGAGAGTGCGCTGGCCAAGCTCGATGAGTCGGGCATTGTCTATGTAGGCGCCGAAGTCAACGCCGGCGATATTTTGGTCGGCAAGGTCACGCCCAAGGGCGAGACCCAGCTGACGCCGGAGGAAAAGCTCCTGCGCGCGATCTTTGGCGAAAAGGCCTCGGATGTTAAAGACACCTCGCAGCGTGTGCCTTCGGGCATGGACGGCACGGTGGTTGACGTTCAGGTCTTCACCCGCGATGGCGTTGAAAAAGACGAGCGGGCCTTATCCATCGAAGCCGATGCGCTCGCGGATGTGCGCAAAGACCTCGATGATCAATACCGCATCTTCGAAGACGATGCCTACGCCCGGCTCGAGCAGGCGCTGATCGGTAAAGTCGCCGAGGGTGGGCCGAATAAGCTCAAGGCCGGCAGTAAGATTACTGCTGATTATCTGCAAAGCGTTGATCGTGAACTGTGGTTTGAGATTCGCTTGCGCGATGATGCCGCGACCGCTCAGCTCGAGGCCGTGCAGGCACAGCTCACCACGCAGC
>JAVLBW010000019.1:0-3895 GCA_031581235.1 Spiribacter sp.
GGTGTGCAAGCAGGACACGCACCTATTGTTAAAACTAACGGCGGTAACTTTGCTGACATTAGTTTTGATGTAGCACCGGACGACCCTATTGATGCCTTGTCAGCTTTTGGCCGTGTTTGGTATGCAGAAGCGGACAGACAGACAATTAAGTACAGCGATCTTTTGCAGGAAGATGTTTTAGACACTGGCTCCTCTGGTGTACTTAATATGTACACAGTGTGGGGCAACGGTAACGACGAAGTTGTGGCGATTGCAGAGTTTAACAACTACATTGTTATCTTTGGAAGAAAACAAATTGTGTTATTTTCTGGCGGTGAAGATCCTAACAACAGTCTGCAAATTGTAGATATTGTTAATAACACAGGTTGTATTGCTAGAGACTCCGTGCAGAACATCGGTAATGACATTTTGTTCTTGTCAGAAAAAGGTGTTATTTCGTTAGCCCGTAACATTCAAGCAGGCGGTGATATTAGATCTTTGCCAGTTGCTAACTTAGCAGACAACGTAAGCGACTTTCTTGCTACGTTTTCTTTGTCAGAGCCAGAACAAAACATTAAGTCTTGTTACAAGCCTGATGACGGCTACTACTTAATTACCTTTCCTAGCTCAGACAGAACCTTTTATTTTAACCTAAGATACCCTACGCCTGATAACAGAGCTAGAGTTTTTGTTTGGACAAGCATTAACCCAACGGCGCTATTAGTAGACAGATCAGACAATTTGTATGTAGGCAAAAACGGTACTATTGGGTTGTACTCTGGTTACTCTGACGATGGTCAAGAGTACGATTTGTTTTTTAAGACGGGCTTCACCTCAGGTGGCAGCCAAGACCGAACAGTCAAAAAGATTCCTAAACAAGCAGTTGCTATTATAAAAGGCGGCTACTCTACAGAGATCACTTTTTTGTGGAGCTATGACTTCCTAGCTACTGTTTACGACAACGAAACACAAGAAGTAGAGATCGAGTTTGAAGCATCAGAGTACGGCATTGGTGAGTACAACATTGCAGAGTATTCTCGTGTAAACCCCGTATCTACTTTGATTTACAGAATGTCAGGTTCAGGTAAGGCCATACAGTTTGGCGTTCGAGCAAGAATTATAGGTTCAGAGCTAGAGATACAGAGAGTTGATTTGTATCTTAAATCAGGCAAGGTTTCTAGGAGAGCGACTACATGAGTAATTACAACAAGGCAACAAACTTTGCTGTTAAGGATACGCTGACTAGCGGTGATCCAGACAAAGTTGTATCTGGTGCAGAAATTGACAACGAGTTTAACTCTATTGCCTCTGCTGTAACTAGCAAAGCAGACAAGGTAGCTGGCTCTACTACAGACAACCTTGCAGCTCTTGATGCTAACGGGAACTTAAAAGATAGTGGCGGAAGCATTGTTTCTGTTGCCCCTCCCGTTGGGTCAATCACTATGTACGGCGGCTCTTCAGCGCCAAGTGGATGGCTTTATTGTAATGGCCAAGCAGTTAGCCGGACTGCTCAATCTAATCTTTTTTCTGCAATCGGTACTACTTTTGGTAATGGGGATGGAAGCACTACCTTTAACCTTCCTGATTTAAGAGACAGATTTCCGTTAGGCGACAACAGCAATGGCGGAGCAGATGCTGGAAGGGTAAGTAACTTTAGTACTGATGTAGGCGACAACGGTGGTTCAGACGAGCATCAGCTCACAGAAGCAGAAATGCCTACCCATACACATAATAGTGGCGGACAAAGAAGAAATTTTTCTGGTGGTGGAAGCACCGCAGATGATAGAGTTCCGGGTAATGAAGACACAGGAGCCGCTGGAGGAGATCAGGCTCACAACAACATGCCTCCGTTCCTTGCGGTCAGTTTCATTATCAAGACATGATCCACCGAGTTCCGGTAGTTAAAAGACCTGAGTACACAATCTGGCTAGAGAATTACAAAGGCATCGCTAACTTTATTCACGCTGATGTGTACAAGTACAACAAGACTGTCAGAGAAGACTTTGGCAAAGACCTAGACAAGCTGATGGATCTGCACGTTGATCCACTTTACGTTCTAACAGAAACAGACAACAAGAAACTGAAGAAGTTTATGAGTATTTACGGACTTGAATTAGACCACAGACCTGATTGTGACGATGGTGTTGCAAGAGAGGTTTTCCGGTTGACTAGGAGACAATAATGGGCGACATCGTAGGCTCGGTAGCAGGGCTGTTTGGAGTAGAGGGCGGCGAGAGCGTCAATCCACTTCAGTACCAGCCATATAACGTACAGTCAGCTTTAGGCCAAGCTCAGTTTGGTGACGGCAGTGCTAACGTACAACTATCCCCAGAACTACAAAGAGCTTTTTCTGGACTGTTAGGCGCTAGTCAGCAGAGACTAGGGCAGGCTCAAGACTTGCAAGGCACACTGGGCTTTTTAGGTCGAGTCACTCAGCCTCAGTTTGAGCGCCAGCAGTTGTCTCAAGAGTCTAGGCTGTTCAACCAAGGCTTGTTAGGGTCTACTACAGGGCAGCTACAGCAGCAGGGTCTCAGAGAAGCACAGAACCAGACCTTGCTACAGAACGCTTTACAGACCCAAGCACAGCAGACACAGCAAGCACAAGGCTTGTTAGGCAGCGCATTACAGACAGCACAAGGGCCTCTTGCACTTGGTCAGTTTGGCGCTAACCTTGGCCAAGGACAACTACAAGCAGCAGAAGGTACCGCTGGTCTTAGACAGCAAGCTGATGCTAATCAGGCTAACTTCTTTAGCAGTTTAGTGGGGGCGGGAGCCACAGCATATGCTTCTGATGTCAGACTTAAAAAGAATATTCAAAGAGTAGGAAAATACACCTACACTTGGGAATGGAACCAAAAAGCTAAACAAATTGGTGCTGATGTCTACCCAACTAGGGGCGTCATTGCACAAGAAGTTATGGAAATTACACCAGAGGCCGTGTTTAGAGGGGATCACGGATACTTAATGGTTGATTACAGTAAGGTGGCTTAAGTATGGCTAACGGACTAATGGGATTATCAGATTTACTAGGTCAGTCTAGTAATACTCAGTCAGGCGGCCTTTTTGGAGGCGGTGTCTTTAGCCAACCAGAAAGCAGAGGACAGCGAAGATCACGTTTGTTAACTGAAGCTATTTCTGGTGCAGGGCAAAACCCTTATGCTCGGTTAGGCGCTTCTTTTGGAGGCTTGATTGGCATGGGTGGTCGTGCTGCTGCTGAAGGCTTAGGTATTGTTGATGCACCAGCAGAAGTGCAACAAGCAGAAGCAATCAGACAAGTGCAGCAGGAAGTGGCAGAACAAGGGCTAGACCCGATGGCTAACCCTAGAGAGTTTGGAGATTTTGTTGCTGGTCGGTTCCAAGAACTAGGACAGCCTCAGTTGGCTACACGCTCTTTGCTTCAAGCAAGGCAAATAGAAAGCGAGCTTGCTCCTGAGCCTGTAGAAACAGAAAGAGTTATCAGGGGCGGAACACCTGAAGGCGATGCTGCTGGATTGTCAGAAGGCGAATCTGCTATTGGAACTTATGTAAATGGCGAAAGAACTGCTCTAAAAAATAGAAAAATTGTAGAGCCAGACGAATTAAGAGTAGGCGCTACTGGAAGATTTAAAAGAAAAAATTCTGATGAAGTGGTTACTTTAGTAAGAACTGACAGAGGTTTAGCAGAACAGGTTGTTGGAGAAGACGGACAACCAACATTTAATTATGTAAACTCTTCTGATTATGAACAAGTATCTCGTCAACAAACTGATAGTAGACAATCAGTAACTCCAACAGAAACACAGCTTAGCCCTTATGCAGCAGTTATTAATTCAAATGAAGATCTTAACGACAAAATAAAATCTTTTGTAGAAGATGCTCCAGAAGCTACTTTGCTTGGGCTTAATATCCCGTTTACTGGCGGCAGAGATCAAGATGC
>JAVLBW010000001.1:0-204783 GCA_031581235.1 Spiribacter sp.
TCAGCGGAGTATCATCAGGCGACCCGCGATATTACGAATTACATGGCCTTTATGGCCGAACCGGTGCGTGCCAAGCGCCAGGAGATTGGCGTTTGGGTGATCGGATTTCTCGTGATCTTTACCGGACTGGCGTATTTGATGAAGCGCGAATATTGGAGGGATATCCACTGAGTCGCCAAGCGGACGAAGTGACCCCCAGTGCCACGGCGCTCACGCAACGATCCAGTATTGGGTTGTATAGCGACGCGGCGAGCGCTGACAGTCATCGGGTGCGACTGGTGCTGGCCGAAAAAGGCCTCAGTGTCGAGGTCGTCGAGGTTGAGCCAGATGGCCCGCAACCCGAAGATTTGGCGGCCCTTAACCCCTACGCCGAGACGCCAACACTGGTCGACCGCGATCTGTCGCTGTACGACGCGCGGGTGATTTGTGAGTACCTTGACGAGCGCTTCCCGCACCCGCCGCTAATGCCCATTGATCCGGTCTCCCGAGCCAAAGCCAAACTGGTTATTTCGCGCATTGAGCGTGATTGGTATGACCTGCTCATGGTGCTTGAGCGACAAGACAAACGCGGCCGTGCCGCTGCGCGGCGCGAGTTGGCCGAAGGCTTAACCGCGAGCGCGGATGTGTTTGGTTCGGGTACGCAGTATTTCTTAAGTGATGAAATCACCATGATGGATTGTGTATTGGCACCGCTGCTCTGGCGGCTAACACACTACGGTGTCGACCTGCCGGATGAGGCCGAGCCGATTCAGGCTTATGCCGAGCGGCTGTTTGCGCGTGAGCCATTCATCGCCAGCCTAACCACCACTGAGCAAGCTATGCGCCCGGGCTAATGACGCCGAGTCGTCCCTACCTGCTGCGCGGGCTCTATGAATGGATTGTTGATAATGGTTTGACACCGCATCTGCTGGTCAATGCGGACGGACAGGGGGTGTCGGCCCCGGTTGAGTTTGCCGAAGCCGGTCGACTGGTGCTCAATGTCTCGCCCACGGCGGTACGTGATCTAAGCCTTAGCAATGAAGCAGTGGCCTTTAACGCGCGTTTTGGTGGTACGCCCCAAGCGGTTTATGTGCCAGTGGCCGAAGTGCTCGCCATTTACGCGCGTGAGAATGGCCAAGGCATGCTTTTTACCGATGAACACGGCGGCGATGACCCACCGCCTAGCGATGGCGATAACTCGGACTCAACGCCCGCCCGGCCTGGACCCGGCTTGCGCGTGGTTAAGTAGCCTCGCCCATCCCGCCAAATAACTGCTGATCAATGAGATCGCATAAGCAGTGAATAACCAATAAATGCACCTCTTGGATGCGGGCGGTCACCTCGGCGGGCACGCGAATCTCGACATCGCTCTCGTGGAGTTTCATCGCCATTACCCCGCCGTCACGCCCGGTTAGCGCCACCACGTGAGCGCCGCGTTCGTGCGCCGCCTCAATGGCATCAATGACGTTTTCACTGCCGCCACTGGTGCTAATCGCTAATAGCACATCGCCGGGGTGAGCAAGCGCGCGGATTTGTCGCGAGAACACTTTACGAAATTCGTAGTCATTGGCGATTGAGGTCAGCGTTGAGCTATCCGTAGTCAGCGCAATCGCCGGTAGTCCAGGGCGCTCCATAACAAATCGATTGAGCAGTTCTGAGGAGAAGTGTTGGGCATCGCCCGCTGAGCCACCATTACCACAAGCAAGAATGCGGCCCTCGTGTTGTAGACAGTCGGCCATAATAAGGCCCGCCCGCTCGATGAATGGATTGAGTTGATCGAGGGCAACTTGTTTGGCCTCAATGCTTTCATGAAACTGGTGGGCAATGCGTTCGCTTAAGTTCATTGAATGCTAATCCTTTGCTTGCCGTGTGGCCGCTAGTCATCCGGCCGAAAGGCATCTTTAATCCAAATTAATTCATCACCCGGTGCAACGCCAACGACATCAAAGCGGGTAGCCGGCTGCTCGCGCTGGCGCTGCAGCCAAGCACTCGCCGCCGCGACCAACCGCCGTTGCTTGGCGCGCGTGACACTGTCGATGCCGTCACCAAAGGCGCCCGGGCGTCGCGCTCGGACTTCGATAAAGGCAATCTCGTCACCCTCGCGCATAATCAGGTCAATTTCACCGCGGCGGATTTGGAAATTACGCGCACACAGGCTCAATCCCTGGGCCTGCAGATACGCAAGCGCGCGATTCTCGGCTTGCTTGCCGATGGTTTGAGCGGCGGTTGTCATTGCGTATCGTCTTGCGCCTCGTCGATGCGGCCAAGGCGTTGCAGGCCTTGCGCTGTGATACGGGCGGCATCAAGGTTGCGTTTGACCTGTCCTTGGTCGTTGACATAGAGCCGGCCGGTCGCGGCATTGAGGCGCAGATGGCGATATTGCTCGAGCAACGGCAGGCTGCCGAGCAAACGATAGCTATCAATACCCAGGGCGATCAGTTCGCCCAGCTCGGCTGGCTCTGAGGCGCGTTGATCTGTCTCGACGAGCAAAGCGCGTGCGCTTGTGCTGAGTGAGTCGGTGGCGCTGTCGGTTAGCCAAGGCATTACCGGGAGCATGAGGCCTTGCAAATCGCCATCAGCGGCATCGCTCTGGTGCGCTGGGTAACTGGCGCTGGTGGCGTAAAGCGGGAGATCGATGCCGCGATGAAAGCGCATTTGCGGTACGACTAAGCGTGCTGGGCCTTCGAATGCCGCAATAAAGGCGGCATCCATATCACCGCGCCGGCGTGGTTCAAACTCAAAGCGTTGGCGCGTAATGTCACGCAACCGCTCATAGCGAGCGGCGCTCGCGTCGAGGTTAAACAGTGCTTCAATCGGGGCGCGCATATCCTCCTGGTCGGGTGGGTAGGTTCCACGCTCGAGAATGTCACCGCCAAGTGATTCAAATTGACGCTGGAAGCGTCCGATGACCCGGCGATCCCATTCGCTGGTACCGCCGAGCGTGACCAGCCGCTCATGGCCGTTTTGATATGCGAGTCGGGCAGCAGCTTCAGCATCGTCTTCGGGAGCAAGCCCAAATTGATAGGCATTGGCGCGGCGGGGGGCATCGTTGATCCGATTGAGTAAGATAACCGGCGTTGTAATGTTGGTCTCATTGAGCAGCTCGCGGACCGATGCTTTGGCGAGTGGGCCAATGATCTGGCCGGCGCCCTCGGTAATGGCGCGCTGATACGCCGCGGCGGGTGATAGCCCGTCATCACCGACATCGATGAACTGTATTTTGGGTCGAGCGGCTTGGTGATCCTGAGCATACAAAGCGGCAAGGATGCCGCGTTGTATCCGCTGGCCGGCGCGGGCGAGATCGCCACTTAAGGGTAATAGAACCGCCACCCGCCGCGCGGGCGAGAGCGCGGCGCGTTGGCTTGCCAAAATGCGCGTTGTAAGCAACCCCGAGTGGGCCATAGCGGGCTGCTCAAGCGTGTCTAAAAACGCCTTGGTTGCAGCCGGATCAAGTAGGCGTTGCTGTACACCCATGGCCAGTGTGAGCCAGTGCTGGCGGCGTGAGTCATTGGGCGTTTGCAAAGCCGCCTGCACATCAGCAAAGGGTATGCGCATTAGCGCCTGCCACAGGCTTGCTTCGTTGGCCAAGCGCGCGCTAGCGCCGGTATGCAGGCGATCAGCGCGGAGGTAATGATCGATGGCGGCAAGGTGCTCTGCGTTGGCGCTTCGCGCATCGGCGAGTGCTTGCTGGCGATAGGGTTCGAGACGGGCCGGCAGTAGGCCTTGCAGTTGGCTTAGCGCCGCTGTCTGCCGGGCAGCGGGTGCATCGTCTGCCATCATCTGTTGAATAAACTCGGCGATGGCGCGACGGCGTTGGCTAGACGAGCGCTTGGCAGGGGTCAGCAGACGGCGGGCCGGTTCAGGATCATTGAGTTGATAGGCAAAAAATGCAGCTTGCAAACGCAACGTCGCAGCCGCATTAGCCGGTGCGTTGTCGGCGGCCATGCGCAACAACGTCAGGGCGCTTGTGCGGTCACCGAGTGCCAGTGCGGCATCGGCATCACGGGTTAGCGGCGAGCGATAGACTGGCTCAGGATCGTCGGACGAGGGTTGCATAGGCGCACAGGCGCTCAGCAGCATGAAGCCGATTAATAACGCGATCAGTAGTCGTGCGCTAGCCAAGGACAATCCTCGCGATGGTGAGCACCGGCGGTTAAACTGCCAGCAGCAATTGGCAGTATCGATTCTAGGGATAAATTGTGTCAAACGCCTCCGGTCGACTCTTTGTCGTCGCCACCCCGATTGGCAATCAGGGTGATATCAGTACGCGGGCCTGCGAAATCTTAGCGCAAGTTGATGCGGTGGCGGCTGAAGATACCCGTCATAGTGGGCGATTACTGAGTCAATTGGGCATTCGGCAGCGTTTAATTAGCGTTCATGAACATAATGAAGCGGAACGTATTGAGCCACTGCTCGAGCAACTTCGGCAGGGTGAGGATATCGCGCTCATCAGTGATGCCGGTACACCGCTGGTCAGTGATCCTGGTTTTCGGTTGGTCCGGGCGGCACGGCATGCGGGGATTGACGTGTTGGCAGTGCCGGGGCCGAGTAGCATTATCGCCGCGCTTTCAGTCGCTGGCTTGCCGAGTGACCGATTTGTCTATGAGGGATTTTTGCCGGCGCGCTCAAGCGCTCGCGTCCGGCGCTTGGAGGCGCTCGCGGGCCTTGAGCAAACGCTGATTTTGTTGGAGGCGGGGCGACGCGTGCCGGACACGCTGGCAGATTTAATCCGGGTAATGGGTGCTGAGCGCGAGGCCGCGCTTTGCCGTGAGCTTACCAAGCGTTTTGAGACCACCTATACCGATACGCTCGCGGCCTTGGCCGATTGGGTTGCCGCGGATGCCGATCGCCAGCGTGGTGAATTTGTTTTGCTGGTGGCGGCGGGTGAGACGAGTGATAGCGCGACGCAGGCGAGCGTACCGCCGGTTGCGGATCTCTTGCGCATGTTGCGCAATGAAGGCCTCGGCGCCAAGGCCGCCGCGCGGGTCGCCGCTCGTCTGACTGGCGAGTCAGCCAATGCACTTTATGCGCAAGCGAGCCAAGCGGGTTTTGATGATTCACCACCGCGCTGATCAGCCTCAATGCTAAACTACAAGCGGAAGTCGGCCGGGCAGTCGCTGCGCATTGTGCGTGGAGGAAAGTCCGGGCTCCAATGGGCAGGGTGCCAGGTAACGCCTGGGCGGCGTGAGCCGACGGAAAGTGCCGCAGAAAATATACCGCCGATGGTGGCCGTCAGGTCATACAGGTAAGGGTGAAATGGTGCGGTAAGAGCGCACCGCGCCGGTGGCAACACCGCGTGGCAGGGTAAACCCCACCCGGAGCAAGACCAAATAGGGGGGCATACGCGTGGCCCGCGCGGCTCCCGGGTAGGTCGCTTGAGGTACTTGGTGACAAGTATCGCAGATGAATGGCTGCTCTCGACAGAACCCGGCTTATAGGCCGGCTTCCACTTTTCTTTTTCATGCGAATTCTCGCATTTGATCTTAAATTCATGTTTTGAATAGCCATTTTCGGTGTCACCGCATGGATTCCGCTTGGCTTTATTTGTGTTTCGTAAGTCCCTGTCGTAGCGAAGAAAATTCCTTTTTTGCTGGGTTGACGCCCGTGCCATTGCTGTCTAAAGTGTGTCCTTAAGTGGGGAAAAGTGGCAAGAAATGGAAATTTAGGGTCACTCGAGGGATAGCCGGTGTTTCGTGGTGTCACGCATATTAATCTCGATGCGAAAGGGCGGATTGCATTTCCAAGCCGCTATCGAGAGCGGCTGAGCAGCATTTGCGACGGCCAGCTGGTTGTGACCGTCGACCGTGACCACTGCCTGCTGGTCTATCCGTTGCCGGAGTGGGAGCACATTGAACAAAAGCTTGTGCGACTGCCGAGTCTTAATCGCAGTGCCCGGCGATTGCAGCGCCTGCTGATCGGCCATGCCACCGAGTGCCAACTCGATGGCAGTGGTCGAATCCTCTTACCGCCACCGTTGCGTGAATTTGCGGGTCTAGAAAAACACACCGTTTTAATTGGTCAGGGCAACAAATTTGAGCTTTGGGATGAATCCGCCTGGACCCAGCGACGCGATGAGTGGCTGGTCGAAGCGGCCGATTCTGACGAGTTGCCGGGTGATCTTGAGTCGCTGTCGTTGTAGGGCCGAACGATGTTGCAGCAAGTAACCGACCATTCCCCTGTCATGCTAGAAGCCGCTGTGGCTGCGCTCGCGCCGCACGCCGGTGGGGTCTATGTCGATGCCACCTATGGCCGCGGTGGCCATGCCATGGCATTAATCTCAAAGCTTGATGCCAGCGCGTGTATTTGGTTAGTCGACCGTGACCCTGATGCGATTGCGCTAGCGCAGGCGCGCCACGGTGATGACCCGCGCTGCCATATCGTCCAAGCAAGTTTTGCCGATTTAGGTGCGCACCTGCAGGCGGCTGGCTTAGCGGGGCAAGTGGCTGGGATATTGCTTGATCTTGGCGTGTCATCGCCGCAACTCGATCAGCCCGAGCGTGGCTTTAGTTTTATGCGTGAAGGCCCGCTCGACATGCGCATGGACTATAGCCGCGGCGAGACGGCAGCCGAGTGGTTGGCGCGAGTCGATGAATCAACCCTCGTTCAGGTGCTCCGCCATGACGGCGAAGAGCGATTTGCACGACGCATTGCCCGCGCTATCTGCCAAGCCCGTGAAGCGGGGCGTTTGCCGCAAACGACCACGGCGTTAGCGGCGCTCATTGCGACCGCCGTGCCGCGGGCGGAGCCGGGCAAGCATCCGGCAACGCGCAGTTTTCAGGCGATTCGGATTCATCTCAACGACGAGCTCGGCGCGCTTGACCAGCTCCTAGGCAATGTCTGTGATCTGCTGGGCCCGGCCGGGCGTTTGGTAGTCATTAGCTTTCACTCGCTCGAAGACCGGCGGGTTAAACGCTTCATGGCTCGTCACAGTCAGGTGGGTGATTTACCCCCGGGTGCCGGGGTAGTGCCCCCAGAAAAGCAGCCCCGCTTGCGTCGCGTGGGTCGTGCGCAGCGCCCGGATGCTGATGAGGTCAAGGCCAATCCGCGCGCACGCAGTGCCACGCTTAGAGTCGCGGAGCGGCTGTCATGAAGGTCTCGGTGTTGTCAGTCGCCGTTTTGGGCGTGGCCGTGGTGGCCTCAGCAATTGCCGTGGTTGAGGTGAAACACCAGACCCGCAGTTTGTTCGTCAATCTCGAGGCCGAATACCAAGCCCGCGATCAGCTCAATACGGAGTGGAGCCGTTTGCGCCTCGAGCAGGGTGCGTTGGCGACGCATTCACGGGTCGAGCGCCTGGCGCGGGAGTCGTTGCAAATGCGCCAGCCGGCGCCTGAGAGTACGCGCCTGCTCAAGCTTGATGCGGCGGAGGCACGACAATGAAGTTCGAGGCGCAGAGTGCGCCGGCTCTGCCGGCCTGGCGCCGCGGACTGGTTATTCTGGCGCTGCTGGTATTGCCCATCATTTTGCTTGTCCGCGGTGCCTCTTTGCAGCACCTCGAGGGTGACTTTCTGCAGGGCCAAGGCGATCAGCGGCATCTGCGCGTTGAAACCTTGCCGACTCACCGCGGTGCGATTCATGACCGCCATGGCGAGCCGCTAGCTATTAGCGCACCCGTCGACTCGGTGTGGGCTGATCCGGGCGTTTTGCTTGATGGCGCCGAGCCTGGTGCGATTGCACAGCTTGCCCAAGCCCTCAACCTCGATGCCGGCGCGCTACGCGAGAATCTACAAAACCGGCGTGCGCGAGAGTTTGTCTATATTCGCCGCCATGTCGCGCCGGCATTGGCTGAGACGGTGATGGCACTGGAAATTCCGGGTTTGGCGTTGCAGCGCGAGTATCGACGCTTCTATCCGGCCGGCGAGGTAACCGGGCATGTCTTAGGCTTTACCGATATTGATGATCGCGGCCAAGAGGGCTTAGAGCTCGCTTACGATCAGTGGCTGTCCGGTACGTCGGGATCAAAACGGGTTTTGCGTGATCGACGTGGGCGCAATATCGAGGATGTCGAGCGCTTGCGCGAGCCCTCGCCCGGGCGCGATTTGACCCTAACGCTGGATCGACGGCTGCAATACATTGCCTACCGCGAGCTCAAGGCCGCGGTTGAACGCCACGGCGCGAGTGGCGGCTCGGCGGTGCTGATGGCCGTTGATACAGGCGAAATTCTCGCCATGGTGAATCAGCCGGCGTTTAACCCCAATCGGCGCTCTGACATTTCGGGCGGGCGCTACCGCAACCGCGCGCTGACCGATATCTACGAGCCAGGCTCGGTGATTAAGCCCTTTACCATTGCCGCGGCGCTGCGCAGCGGACGCTATACGCCAGAGACCATGATCGAAACCGCACCCGGGCTCATGCGCGTTGGCCGTCATCAGGTCGAGGATGTGCGCAACTTCGGTGATTTGGATGTCGCGGGCGTACTAAAGAAATCGAGTAACGTGGGCGCCGCTCGCATCGCCCTTGAATTAGGTGAAGGCCACGTCTGGCAGGTGCTCAATCAAGTGGGATTGGGTCAGCCTACCGGGGTGGGGTTTCCGGGTGAGGCAAGCGGGCATTTGGCTGCGATGCCCACCGAACGTCCGGTTGAGCGAGCAACGCTTGCTTATGGTTATGGCGTTTCGGTCAGTGTGTTGCAGTTAGCCCGCGCTTACGCCGCGATTGCGAACGATGGCCGTTTGCCCACGCCAAGCTTTATTGCCAATGCCCAGTCACCCGCGCCTGAAGCGGTCATGAGCCCAGCGGTCGCGCAGCAGCTGCGGGCGATGCTGGCCGCCGTCACCGAATCAGGCGGTACCGCCACGCAGGCAGCGATTCCCGGTTATCGCGTCGCGGGTAAAACTGGCACCAGTCGCAAAGCGGTGGCGGGGGGTTACGCCGGCGATCGCTATGTATCGACATTTGCCGGCATGGCGCCAGCCAAAGACCCGGCCTTCGTGGCGGTGGTGAGTATTGACGAGCCCACCGGTGATGACTACTACGCCGGTCCGGTCGCGGGCCCGGTGTTCCGCGCGTTGATGTCGGATGCGCTGCGGCTCTATGACATTGAGCCCGATGACGCCGTACCGGCTGATTTAACCGTGGCTCAGGGAGGGCGGCCATGATGACTGGTTATAACGCCCGATCACTGCTCGCGCCCTGGGTGGCTGTCGAGGCGCAGGCAACGCAGGCGCTTGCGGGTATGAGTCTTGACTCGCGTCGTGTTGAGCGTGGTGGCGTCTTTCTCGCGCTCAGCGGCAGCCAGGGGCATGGTTTAGATTATCTGTCGGGCGTTTTAGCAGCGGGGGTGGCACTGGTGGTTTGGGAGCCGGTTGCTGGGCTCGATGCGCAGGCTATTGACACCCAATGCCGTCGTGCCGGCGCGCTTTCGGTCGCGCTACCGGCGTTAAGCCAGCACGCGAGCGCCATTGCGGCGCGCTTTTATGACTACCCCGGTCGGCAGCTGCGAATTATTGGCGTGACCGGCACCGATGGTAAAAGCTCTGTCGCTCACTATGCCGCGCAGTTGCTTGAGCACCTTGAGGGTCATAGCGCGGTCATGGGCACGCTTGGCTGGGGCCGGTTGGATGCCCTTAATCTTAGTGAGCACACCACCGCTGACCCGGTGAGTGTGCAAGCGCGACTGGCCGAGCTGGTTGCCCGCGGTGTGCGCTCAGTGGTCATGGAGGTGTCCTCGCATGCGCTCGCTCAGCACCGCGTTGCGGCGGTGCCATTTGATACCGCGGTTTTAACCTATATGGGCCGTGATCACTTGGATTATCACGGCAGTGTCGCGGCCTACCATGCAGCCAAAAAGCGCTTATTTGCCGTGCCTTCGCTCGCCCGTCAAGTGCTTAATATCGACGACGCGGTGGGTCGTGAATTGGCACAAGCCGCCGCGCCTGAACAAGCCATTTATCGCTATGGCGAGGCGGTAGACGCCGATTATCAACTCACCGCGCTGACGCCTGAGTCGCAGGGTTTGCGCCTGCAAATGAACACACCCAGCGGCGGGGTTGACGCCCACCTTGCCTTGCTCGGTCGCTTTAATGCGATGAACGCGGTGGCTGCCCTCGCGGCGGTTGTTGAGGACTCATCGCCGAGCGCCATTGAAACCATGCTCGCCAAGCTGCAACCAGTACCGGGTCGAATGGAGCGGTTTGTTGCCTCGGCACGCGCCTTGGTTGTGGTTGATTACGCGCATACCCCTGGTGCGCTGGAGGCAGCGCTGCGGGCGCTGCGCGAGCATACCGCTGGCAAGCTTTGGTGTGTGTTTGGCTGCGGTGGTGATCGAGATCGGGGTAAGCGCGCGATTATGGGCGAAGTCGCCGCTCGGCTGGCCGACCACGTCGTGCTCACCAATGACAACCCGCGCCAAGAATCACCTGAATCCATTATCGCAGCGATTCGCGCCGGCATGCCGGCGCACAGCGCCTGCCAGGTAGTGCTTGACCGCGTTGAGGCCATTGCCTCGGTACTCAATCAGGCTGATCCGGCTGACGCGATACTGATTGCCGGCAAAGGCCATGAGACCGAGCAAATTTTGGCCGATCGCCGGCTGGCATTAAGTGACCGCGACACCGTCGCGCAATTGCTGCCAAGGCAGGTGGGCTAATGCGTGCGGTTCGCCTAAAAGCGCTCGCGACCGAACTCGGTGGTCGCTGCCATGGCGATGATGCGGTGGTCAGCGGCGTCGCCATCGACTCGCGTCGAGTCAGTCCAGGTGATTTGTTTGTCGCGCTGCCGGGGGCTCGGGTTGACGGTCACGCCTATGTCGCCGCCGCCATCGACAATGGCGCGGCCGCGGCGATGGTGACCGAGTGGGTGGATAGCAATCTGCCGCAGTGGCGCGTCGATGACGCCCAACGCTGGCTGATTGAGCTGGCTTGTTGGGCACGCGCCCAAATTAACGCGCCGGTGATCGGCGTGACCGGCAGCAATGGCAAAACGACGGTCAAAGAAATGCTGAACCGTATTTTGGCAACGCTTGGACCGACTCAGGCGACCCGCGGCAACCTTAATAACGAACTGGGTGTGCCCGTCACGCTATGCCAACTATCACCCGACGATCGCTTTGCGGTCATTGAGATGGGCTGTGGCCAGCCGGGTGATATTAAGCTGCTATCGAGTTGGGCACGGCCTCACATTGGCGTAGTGAATAACGCCGCTGCCGCGCATTTGGCTGGATTTGGCAGCGTCGAGGCGATTGCACGGTGCAAAGGCGAATTGTTTGAAGCCCTGCCGACGGCGGGTTACGCGGTGATTAACGCCGATGACCCCCATGCCGGGTTGTGGGAAGAGCAGGCCGCGCATTGCCACATCGTTCGCTTTAGCCTGGCGGGGCAATCGGCTGAAGTAAACGCCAACCTCGTTGACGAGGGCAGGCTTGCGCTGACGTTTCCGAATTTCTCAGTCACCGTCGAGCAACCTTTGCCCGGACGCCACAACGCTTACAACGCACTCGCGGCTGCGACGGCCGCGTGGGCGGCTGGCGCCGATGCCCATGCGATCGCCTCGGGCTTGGCGGCAATGCAACCCGTCGCCGGGCGTTTACATGCACTGGCGGGTCCAGTGGGCAGTCAAATTATCGATGACAGTTATAACGCCAATCCGGCGTCACTGCGGGCGGCGCTAGAGACGCACACGCCGACCCGTACGCCGGTGTGGCTAGTGCTCGGTGATATGGCCGAGCTCGGTGAGGCCGCCGTGGCCGCGCATGTTGAGGCCGGAGAGCTAGCGCGTTCACTAGGTGTTGCTCGTGTTTATGCGCTCGGTGAACTCAGTGCTCACGCAGCCAATGCGTTTGGTCGAGAGGGCCGAGTGTTTGCTGATCATCAAGCGTTAGTGGAGCAGCTAAGAGAGGATTTACAGCCTGATGTGCGGGTCTTAGTTAAAGGCTCGCGCTCGGCGCATATGGACAAAGTCGTGGCGGCGCTGGCGGCGACGCAAAGCGAGGAGGATTGGGCATGCTGCTAATGCTCGCTGAGTGGCTCGCGGCCTCTTATAGCCCGTTTAATGTGGTTTCGTATCTCACCTTTCGGGCCATCCTCGGTACGTTGACTGCGTTGCTCATTGGGCTGGTGGTTGGGCCGTGGTTGATTCGCTACCTCGAGCAAAACCAAGTCGGTCAGCAAGTCCGCGAGGAAGGCCCAGTCAGTCATTACTCCAAGGCCGGCACACCCACCATGGGTGGGGCGTTGATGCTCGTCGGTATTGCCGCGGCAACGCTGCTTTGGGGTGATCTGAGCAGTCGTCATGTCTGGCTTGTACTCATTACGACCTTGGTGTTTGGGTTAATCGGCGGCGTCGATGATTGGCTTAAGCTCACGCGCGGGAGTAGTGAGGGGCTGAGTGCGCGGACCAAGTTCTTTTGGCAGAGCATTGCCGGCGTGCTCGCCGGGCTGGTGCTCTACTTCACTGTGGCAACGCCGATTGAGACGACATTAATTGTGCCGCTGCTCAAAGATGTCGCCATTCCACTGGGTGTGCTGATGATCCCGCTGACCTGGTTGGTCGTCGTCGGTGCCTCCAATGCAGTCAACTTAACCGACGGGCTTGATGGCTTGGCGATCATGCCGACCGTTCTGGTTGCCGGCGCGCTGGGCGTTTTTGCCTATGCCAGCGGTAACGTGAATTTTTCTGCGTACCTGGGCATTCCCTATGTCGTCGGCGCCGGTGAGCTGACGGTGTTTGCCGGCGCGCTGGTGGGTGCGGGGTTGGCATTTTTGTGGTTCAACACCTATCCGGCGCAAGTGTTTATGGGCGATGTCGGTGCACTGGCGTTGGGTGCAGCGCTGGGGATGATTGCGCTCATCGTGCGCCAGGAAATCGTTTTGTTTGTGATGGGCGGGGTCTTTGTTGCCGAGACGGTCTCGGTGATGCTGCAGGTGTTTTGGTATCAACGCACCGGTCGGCGCATCTTTCGCATGGCGCCACTGCATCACCACTTCGAGCTCAAGGGCTGGCCAGAGCCGCGGGTGGTGGTCCGATTTTGGATCATTTCAGTGATGCTGGTGTTAATCGGCTTAGCGACGTTGAAGTTGCGGTGATGGAGGTGGTTGCAATGCAAAAAGCCCCCGTCCTTGATGCCGTGGTTATCGGGCTTGGTGAATCAGGCTGGGCGTCAGTCCGTCACCTCAGTGCGCAGGGTTATGCGCTCGGGGTGATTGATACGCGTTCTGAGCCACCGCATGCCGCTCGGCTAAAAGCACAGTATCCCGACATCTGGTCGCATTTCGGCGATCTCGAGGCCGAGTGGTTGCCGAGCGCACGGAAAATTGTGCTAAGCCCCGGCGTTGATCCGCGGCAACCGGCGTTGCAGCGCTACCGTGATGCGGGGGGGCTAGTGCTGGGCGAAATCGAGCTCTTCGCGCGCGCCGCCAAGGCCCCAGTGATTGCGATTACCGGCTCGAATGGCAAGAGCACGGTCACACGAATGGTTGCCGCGATGGCGCGCGAGGCTGGGGTGAGGGCATTGGCCGGTGGCAATTTGGGACCACCGGCGCTGGATCTGCTGCAAACCACGCCCGCGCCTGATTGTTATGTGCTGGAGTTATCGAGTTTTCAGCTCGAAACCACCCAATCGCTGCAACCGCAGGTTAGCGCGGTACTAAACTTAAGCCCTGATCACCTCGATCGGTACGCGGATATGCCCTCGTACGCGGCGGCTAAAGCCCGGATTTTAAACGGCGCCGAGCAGGTGGTGTTAAACGCTGATGACGCGCAGGTCGCGGCCATGGCCGTGCCGGGTCAGCCGGTGAGCTGGTTTAGCAATCAGCGCGCGCCGGCGTCAGTTGCTTGGCGGCTTGCTGAGCATAAGGGTCAGACCTGGTTGTGTCACCACGAGCGCGCGGTGATCGCTGCGGACCAAATGCCGGTGGTGGGCCGCCACAATGCCCTGAATGCCCTTGCCGCACTGGCCATCGGCGAGGCCGCCGGCTGGCCTGAACCGGCGATGTGCCGGGCGTTGGCGCAATTCGAGGGTCTGCCGCATCGAAGCGAATCGCTGGGCATGCGCGCCGGGCGGTTGTGGGTGAATGACTCCAAAGCCACTAATGTGGCCGCCGCCATTGCCGCCATCGAGGGGTCAAACGCACCCGTGGTGCTGATTGCTGGAGGGCAGGGCAAAGGGCAGGACTTCACGCCGCTCGCTAGTGCGCTTGCCAAGGCTGGGCGGGCGGCAGTGCTGTTTGGTGAAGACGCAACCCCACTGGCCCGGTCGTTAGCCGATGCTGTGCCTGTGAGCACCCACGAGAACTTGGCATCGGCGACAGCCCAAGCGCTTGCGCTCTCAGCGCCAGGCGATGTGATTTTGCTCGCGCCGGCCTGTGCGAGCTTTGATCAGTTTAGTGATTATCAAGCACGTGGCGAGTGCTTTCGTGCGTTAGTCGCGGAGGTGGCTGATGAGTGAGCGCAGCATGCAGCCGCGGCTAGAGTCAATGCTTGGCTACCGTCAGGGGGTAGCGTTTGAAATCGATCGCTGGTTACTTGGCGCGGCGCTGCTGTTGTTGGCCTTGGGCTTAATTATGGTTGCCTCAGCATCGGTATCGGTGGCGGAGCAGCACAATCGCGGTCCGCTGCATTACCTTATTCGCCAATCGGCATTTCTGCTGCCCGCCGCGATCGCTGGTTTAATTGCCTTTCGCATGCCGCTGCGGGTGTTGCGCGCGTTGGCGGGGCCATTGCTGATATTTGGCCTTTTTCTGTTGGTGTTGGTGCTCATTCCGGGGGTGGGTCTCGAGGTCAATGGCGCGACTCGGTGGCTGTCGCTGGGAGTCGCAAACCTACAGGTCTCTGAGGTGACTCGGGTGTGTTTGCTTATTTACCTTGCCGCCTATTTGGAGCGCTGTGGTGTGGCGCTGCAGCAGTCGGTTAAGCCGCTGATCGTCCCCGCTGTGGTGCTCGCCATTACTGCGGTTCTATTGCTGGCGCAGCCTGACTTTGGCGCGCTGGTGGTGTTATTTGCCACGCTCGGTAGTGTGATGTTTGTCGCTGGATTGCCGTTATTGGTGGTTTTGTTGGTCAGCGTCGTTGGCGGCGGGTTGGTGTATCAGCTGATCTTATCCTCGCCCTATCGGCTTGAGCGCTTTACGGCGTTTCGTGACCCTTGGGCGGACCCCTTCGATAGTGGTTTCCAGCTCACGCAGTCGCTGATTGCGGTGGGTCGCGGCGAGTGGTTTGGCGTGGGCTTAGGCAATAGTGTGCAAAAGCTTTTCTACTTGCCTGAGGCCCATACCGACTTTCTCTTTGCCGTCCTCGCCGAGGAGCTCGGTTTTGTCGGCATGGCGGTGGTGATTTTGCTCTACGCATTTATTGTTTTGCGCGCCTGTCTTATCGGTTCGGCGAGTCTGCGTGTAGGTCAGCGCTTTGGCGGTCTGATTGCGTACGGCATCGCCGTGAGCTTGGGGCTGCAGGCGTTCATTAACATGGGCGTTAATCTCGGATTGCTGCCAACCAAGGGTTTGACCTTGCCGTTGATGAGTTATGGCGGCAGCAGTTTGGCGATGAGCGCGGCGGTGATTGGGTTGTTGCTGCGGATTGATCATGAGCGCCGTGAGCACGACCGCGATGGTGGGGCGAGCGTCCAGCGGAGGCCGGCATGAGTGCTCGGCCGATTTTAATTATTGCCGGCGGCACCGGCGGTCATGTGTTTCCCGCGCTTGCCGTTGCCCAAGTGCTACGCGAGCGCTCGGTACCGGTGGTTTGGCTGGGAACCGCAGCGGGGCTAGAGGCCCGCGTGGTGCCAGCGGCCGGTATTCGCCTGGAGACGTTGCGGGTCAGGGGCCTGCGTGGCAATGGCTGGCGTGGCTGGTTACAAGCCCCATTCATGCTGCTAGCCGCGGTGCGCCAGGCGCTTGGCGTAATTCATCAAACCAATCCAGCCGCGGTGCTGGGAATGGGTGGTTATGTCACCGGTCCTGGTGCGTTAGCGGCGCGCTTGAGTGGGCGGGCTTTAGTGATTCATGAACAAAATGCCATTCCAGGCCTCACCAACCGGTTAGTCGCTCGCATTGCACAGCGCGTATTGACCGGGCTTGATGCCCAGCTTGGCCAGGCAGAGCGGCGCGAGTGGACGGGTAATCCGATTCGCGCCGAGATTGCCGCGCTACCAGCGCTCGGGCATGACGATGCTAGCCGCACGGGGCCGGCGCGTTTGCTGGTGATTGGTGGCAGTTTGGGCGCCCGACGACTCAATCAGGTGGTGCCCGCCGCGCTGGCCGAGCTGCCCGAAGCGACTCGCCCAACGGTCTGGCATCAGGCCGGCGAGCGCACCTTGGAAACAGCGCAAAGCGCGTATCAGCAAGCCGGAGTTGCTGGCGATATTGATGCCTTTATAACTGACATGGCAGCCGCCTATGCCTGGTGTGATTTGGTGGTTTGCCGTGCTGGGGCGCTCACCGTCTCAGAGCTCGCAGCGGCCGGTGTGCCGGCGGTTTTTGTGCCGCTGCCACATGCCGTGGACGATCATCAAACCCGTAATGCCGAGTTTCTTACCGCCGTCGATGCCGCACGCTTAATCCCTGAATCAACCCTGACGCCAGCAACGCTGGCAACAACGCTGCATGATCTGCTCGGCGAACCGAGTCAGTTGACCGCCATGGCGCGGGCAGCCCGCGCTCAGGGCCGGCCGAATGCTGCCGAGCGCGTGGCCGATGTGTGCATGGAGGTGGCGGCATGAGTATGCCTATCGATGCGCAAATGGGCGGGCCGGGTGCCATGGGACAGGTTCGGCGGCTGCATTTTGTCGGCATTGGTGGGGCCGGGATGGGCGGTATTGCCGAAGTGCTGCTCAATTTGGGTTATCAGGTGAGTGGTTCAGATTTGCGTGACAACGCGGTGATCGGTCATTTGCGCGAACTGGGCGCGCATATTGCCATTGGCCATGACGCCGCCAACATTGATGCCGTCGACGCGGTGGTCACTTCCAGCGCGGTCACGAGCGCGAACCCAGAGGTTGCGGCCGCCCGCGCCAAACGTTTGCCGGTGGTGCCACGCGCTGAAATGCTCGCCGAGCTGATGCGGTTTCGTTTTGGTATTGCCGTTGCCGGAACCCATGGCAAAACCACAACCACGAGCTTAATTGCGAGCATTTTGGGTCAAGCCGATTTAGACCCAACCTTTGTAATTGGTGGGCGCTTGAATAGCGCCGCAAGCCATGCACGGCTTGGCACCGGGCGCTACTTGGTCGCTGAGGCCGATGAAAGCGACGCGTCCTTTTTGTATTTAAGCCCGATGCTCGCGGTGGTCACCAATATTGACGCTGATCATCTTGAGACTTATGGCGGTGACTTTGCGCGCCTACGCCAGACATTTAGCGACTTTATTCATCACCTGCCGTTTTATGGCCTCGCCGTGCTCTGCGACGATGACCCGGAAATTAGCGCGCTGATTGGTGAATTGGCGCGCCCGGTCAAAACGTATGGCTTTGGCGCCGGCGCCGATGTACGTGCGGTGGATGTCACAGCCGACCGCGGTCAAAGCCACTTTGTGGTGGAAAGCGCTGATCATGCGCCGCTGCCAATTACCCTCAATCTCCCCGGACGCCACAACGTGCTGAACGCCCTCGGCGCAATCGCCGTCGCCCGCGCCCTGGATGTGCCGGACGCGGCGATTCACCGGGCGCTGGCTGAGTTTTCGGGGATTAGTCGGCGCTTTCAGCAGCTGGGCAGCCTGCCGGTACTCGGTGGTGAAGCGTTGTTAATGGATGACTACGCGCATCACCCCAAAGAGATTGCGGCGGTGCTTGAGGCGCTGCGTAGCAACTGGCCCAACCGCCGGCTGGTGATTGCCTTTCAACCGCACCGCTACAGCCGCACGCGTGACTTATTCGAAGACTTTGCCCGCGTGCTTGGCGAAGCCGATGTGTTGTTGGTGAGTGATGTCTATGCCGCCGGTGAAGCCCCCATTTCAGGGGCTGATGCGCGCAGTCTGTGTCGAGCGATACGCCTTCGCGGGCAGGTTGATCCGGTGTTTGTCGGCAGTATCGAAGAGCTCTGCCAGTTACTGCCTGGGCTGCTCGATGCCGATGACGTGGTGATTACGCTGGGGGCTGGCAGCATCGGTGGGGCTTTGCCACAACTGCTTGCGCAGCAAGGCGGTGCGGTATGACGGCGCTTCGCGGACGCTTACGTGAGTCAGTGCCAATGAGCCGCTTTACGACCTGGCGGGTTGGTGGACCGGCACAGTGGCTCTATGAGCCCGCGGATGCGGCTGATTTAGGCACATTTTTGGCAAGCCAAACCGCGCCGCGACCGTTTTTCTGGTTAGGCCTGGGGAGCAATTTGCTGGTGCGTGATGGCGGGTTGCGCGGCTCAGTCATTCGACTCCACCGCGGCTTGGCTACGATTACCGATCTGGGTGCAGGCCGGGTTCACGTCGATGCCGGCGTCGCTTGCGCCAAACTCGCGCGGTGGTGTGGTCAGCGGGGTTATGCCGAGGCGGCGTTTTTTGCTGGCATACCCGGCACCATTGGCGGTGCCCTCGCTATGAATGCCGGGGCCTGGGGTGGTGAGACATGGGCTCAGGTTGAATCGGTGACCACCGTGGACGCTCAAGGCGAGCCCCATCAGCGCAGTATCGAGGACTATCGAGTGGGTTATCGGCAGGTCACGGGACCCGCCGATGAGTGGTTTACCGCTGCCACATTGGTGTTTCCGGCCGGTGGTGACCCGGCGGCGTTGCAAGCGCATTTGCGCGAATTACTCAGTGAACGAGCCCGAACCCAGCCCACCGGCATGGCCAGTGGTGGATCGGTGTTTCGTAACCCGCCCGGTGATCACGCCGCTCGACTGATCGAGTCAGCGGGCCTCAAAGGCGCGCGTGAGGGCGGCGCGTGGGTGTCGGAAAAGCATGCCAATTTCATCGTCCACGAGGGCGATGCCCGCGCGGGCGATATCGAGACGCTGATCAGGCGTATTCAGCAGCGGGTGGAAGCGCTGCATGGCGTCATGCTCGAACCCGAGGTGCGAATTGTCGGCGAGGAGGTGGCGCATGCGCATTGATGCCCAGCCCCAGCCCGCTGAGTTGGGTCGAGTGGCCGTTCTTTGTGGCGGTGCATCGGCCGAGCGGGAGATATCGCTTGCAAGCGGCGCGGCCTGTTTGGCGGCGCTGCAAGCCCAGGGCGTTGACGCCGAGGCATGTGATCCTGCCGAGCAGTCGTTGTCGGCGCTTAGCGCCTTTGATCGGGCGTTTATCGCTCTGCACGGCCCGGGCGGTGAGGACGGCACCATGCAGGGGGCGTTGGAAACGCTGGGATTGCCTTACACCGGCAGCGGCGTGCTCGGCTCAGCGCTTGCGATGGATAAGCTGCGCAGCAAATGGGTATGGCAGGCGCTTGGTTTGCCCACCCCGGCGTTTCGTGTGCTGCAGCGTGGCGATGATCCGGCGACGGCAGCTGAGGCGCTTGGCTTACCGGTGTTTGTTAAACCCCTTAACGAGGGCTCAAGCCTGGGTACCACCCGCGTCGATCACGCCGACGCGCTGGCCGATGCTTGCCGCGAGGCGCGCGCCTACGGCGAGGCGGTATTGGTTGAGCAGTGCATTGAGGGCCCTGAGTACACCGTGGCGATACTCAATTCATCGACGCTGCCAGCGATTCGGATTGATGTCGACGATGCCTTTTACGATTTCAAGGCCAAGTATCGCTCCGAGGCCACCCGGATGACGATTCCCAGCGGATTGACTGGCGCGGCACAAGCCTCTCTCAACGCACTGTGCGAGCGCGCTTTTGCCGCCGTTTCCGCCCATGGCTGGGGACGGGTCGATGTGATGGCCGACGCGAATGGCGATTTTTGGCTCTTGGAGGTCAATACCATTCCCGGCATGACTGACCATTCGTTGGTGCCCGCGGCGGCGTTGGCGGCGGGTATGAATTTTCAGGAATTGGTTTGGCAAATCCTGCTGACAAGCTGGAGGCATGGTGATCGGCCGTGATCAAAAGTTTTCGCCAAGGCACTCGGGTGCTGATTTGGATTGGGTTGGGCCTAGCGCTCAGTGCCGCTGCCTCGGTCAGTCTCGAGCACTGGCAGAGCGGTCGGGTGATGCCGCTCGATACGGTGCGCTTCGATGGCGAGTTGGGACGGCTCCAAGAAGCCGAGCTGCGCGATGCGGTTGCGGGCACGCTGGATGGGGGTTTTTTGGGTATCGATGTGGCGCTGATTCGGCGCTCGGTGGAGGCCTTGGCCTGGGTCGATACCGCGACGGTTCGCCGGGTTTGGCCGGATGCGCTGCAAATTACCATCGCCGAGCAAAAGCCAGTGGCGCAATGGGGCGAGCAGGCGCTGATCAATGCGGCAGGCCAAGTCTTTCAGCCGCGGCAACGACCCACCGGGCTGCCGCAGCTAGGGGGGCCATCGGGGAGTGCGGAACGGGTTTTGAGTCGCTATCGAGAATTTCGCTCGATGCTCGCTGCCGAGGGTTTGGAGCCGGTGCGTTTGGTACTCGACGAGCGTCGGGCTTGGACTGTAACGCTCGCCAACGGCGGGGTTATTCAATTAGGTCGCGAAGCGGTCAGCGCACGCTTAGCGCGCATGCTCGCGGCTTGGCCGCAAATCACGAACAGCCAGCAAGGCGTGCTCGCGCTCGCCGATCTGCGCTATCCCAATGGTTTTTCGCTGCGCTGGCAGGACAAGGACTAATGCAATGACACGCAAGCAGGAACGCAATTTACTGGTGGGCTTAGACATCGGCACCTCAAAGGTGGTGGCGATTGTTGGTGAGATGCAAGCCGATGGGGATGTCGAGGTGATCGGTATTGGCTCGCACCCATCGCGGGGGCTGAAAAAAGGCGTGGTGGTGAATATCGAGTCGACGGTGCAGTCAATTCAGCGCGCCGTTGAAGAAGCGGAACTCATGGCCGGCTGCCAAATTCACTCAGTCTATGCGGGCATTGCCGGTAGCCATGTGCGCTCACTGAACTCGCACGGCATCGTGGCGATTAAAGATAAAGAGGTGGCGCCGGGCGATGTCGATCGGGTGCTGGATGCCGCGCGGGCAGTGGCGATTCCGGCCGATCAGGAAATCCTTCACACCTTGCCCCAGGAATACATCATCGATAGCCAAGAAGGGGTTCGCGAGCCGGTTGGTATGTCGGGGGTGCGGCTCGAGGCGAAGGTGCACATGGTTACCGGGGCGGTAAGCGCGGCGCAGAACATTGTTAAGTGTATTCGCCGCTGCGGCCTCGAGGTTGATGACATCGTCCTCGAGCAGCTTGCATCGAGCCATGCCGTGTTAACCGAGGACGAAAAAGAACTCGGCGTCTGTCTGGTGGATATCGGCGGCGGCACGACCGACATTGCGGTGTTTACCGATGGTGCGATTCGGCATACCGCGGTGATCCCCATCGCGGGTGATCAAGTGACCAATGACATTGCGGTGGCTTTGCGCACGCCCACTCAGCACGCCAATGACATTAAGATCCGCTACGCCTGCGCGCTGTCGCAGCTTGCCAGTACCGATGAAACCATCGAGGTGCCCTCGGTGGGTGATCGCCCGCCACGCCGGCTCTCGCGTCAGACGCTCGCGGAGGTGGTTGAACCCCGCTATGAAGAGCTGATGACGCTGGTGCAAGCAGAGCTGCGGCGGAGTGGGTTTGAAGACCTAATCGCCGCTGGCGTGGTGTTGACCGGCGGTAGCTCAAAAATGGAGGGCGCCGTTGAGCTTGCCGAGGAGGTTTTTCACTCCCCGGTGCGCTTAGGTTTGCCGCAACACATGACCGGACTGACCGACGTCGTCCGCAATCCAATTTATGCCACCGGCGTGGGGCTGCTGCACTGCGGCCATCGCCAGCGTGGTGAGCGTCATTCGAGCCTCACTCAAAGCACCGACAAGTTCGGGGCGGTGTGGAGCCGGATGAAAGACTGGTTCAAGGGTAATTTTTGATTCGCTTAAGGAGGTTCTACGATGTTTGAGCTAATGGATTCTTTCAATCAAAACGCAGTGATTAAAGTCATTGGTGTGGGTGGTGGCGGCGGCAACGCTGTTCAGCACATGGTGGCGGCCGATGTTGATGGGGTGGATTTTATCTGCGCCAACACCGATGCCCAGGCCTTAAAAAACAGCGCCGCTCGTACCGCGCTGCAACTCGGTCAGGAAATCACTAAAGGGCTCGGGGCGGGCGCCAATCCATCGGTAGGCCGTGATGCCGCTGAGGATGACCGTGATCGCATCAGCGAGGTGCTTGAGGGTGCCGACATGGTCTTTATCACCGCCGGCATGGGCGGTGGCACCGGGACGGGTGCGGCACCGGTCGTTGCGCAAATCGCTCGTGAGATGGGTGTGCTCACCGTCGCCGTGGTCACCAAGCCGTTCCCGTTTGAGGGCAATAAACGCATGAGCATTGCCGAAGAGGGCATTCGCGAGCTCGAGCGTGAGGTGGATTCGCTCATTACGATTCCGAACGAAAAGCTGCTTTCGGTGTTAGGCAAAGACCTCACCTTGCTCAATGCATTTAAGTCAGCCAACGACGTCTTGCTGGGTGCGGTTAAGGGCATTGCTGAGCTCATCACCCGTCCTGGCTTAATTAACGTTGACTTTGCTGATGTGCGCACCGTGATGTCAGAAATGGGGATGGCGGTTATGGGCTCGGGTGAAGCGAGCGGCGAAGGGCGTGCGCGTGAAGCGGCGGAACGCGCGATTGCTTGCCCGCTGCTTGAAGACGCCAACATCGCCGGCGCGCATGGCATTTTGGTTAACGTCACCGCCGGGCTTGATCTGTCGATTGGTGAGTTTGATGAAGTCGGTAATGCGGTCAAGGAGTTTGCTTCCGATGATGCCACGGTGGTTGTGGGTACCGTCATTGATCCGGAGCTCGAGGGTGAGCTGCGCGTGACGGTGGTCGCCACGGGACTGGCGCCAACGCAAAGCAAAGAGGAACCGGTTGCTGCCCCGCGTTTGGTTAAACGCACCGCCAGTGGTGAAGTCGATTACGAGGCGCTGGAGCGGCCTGCAGTTGCTCGTAAGCGCGCCGCCGGTGGTGGTGAGGCCGCAGCCGAGGGTGATATGGAATATTTGGATATTCCCGCCTTCCTCCGACGTCAGGCTGATTAATGCGGTAGGGCTGCTAAACCACCGCATTCGCTGACATTTCTGTTACACTACGCCGCTAATTTGGGGGCGATGCCGCAGGACTGCGCGATCATGATTCGACAACGTACGCTTAAAAACAGCATCCGGGCGACCGGTGTCGGCTTGCACACGGGTGAGAAGGTTTATCTCACACTCAGGCCGGCGCCGGTTAATAGCGGCATTCGATTCTGTCGTGTCGACCTCGATCCGGTGGTCGAGATCGCCTCTCACCCTGATAACGTCGGCGATACCGTGCTGTCGACCTGTCTGCTTAAAGACGGCGTTCGGGTTGCCACCGTTGAGCATCTGCTCTCGGCGATGGCGGGGCTAGGAATTGATAACGCCTATGTGGATTTGTCGGCGGCGGAAGTACCGATTATGGACGGCAGTGCTGGGCCGTTTGTGTTTTTAATTCGCTCCGCGGGCACCCTCGAGCAAGATGCGCCCAAGCGTTTTGTTCGCATTACCCGGTCGGTGAGTGTTGAAGACGACGATGGTAAACGCGTGAGCTTCGAGCCCTACGAGGGCTTTAAAGTCAGTTATACCCTAGATTTTGATCACCCGGTTTTTAAATCCGGTGAGCGCACCGCTGAGGTCGACTTCTCTTCAACCTCGTTTGTTAAAGAGGTTAGCCGGGCGCGCACCTTTGGCTTCATGCGCGATATCGAGCACTTGCGACAAAATAACTTAGCGCTCGGCGGCAGCCTCGATAACGCGATCGTGATCGATGACTTTCGGGTCCTCAACGAAGATGGTTTGCGCTATCAAGATGAATTCGCCAAACACAAAATATTGGACGCGATCGGTGATCTCTACCAGCTCAATCGCAGTCTAATCGGCGCATTTCACGGCTATAAGTCGGGCCACGAAATGAACAATCGTTTGCTACGTGAGCTTTTGCGCACCGAAGATGCCTGGGAAGAGGTGACGTTCACCGACGCTTCAGAGGTCCCAATAGCCTACGACCAGCCACTCCCGGTCGTTTAATCCCCTTTGCTCCCGCCCCGCGCCGCCAGTCGGGCGAGTGCGGCGGCAAGTCTTGGGTCTTCCATTCCCTCAGCAGCCTGCTGCAGACGTTGTGCCGAGGTTTCGCTGAGTTTTGGGCCACCTCGGCGCGGGCGCTGCGCCCGCGGCAATTGAATTTGTATTTTGAGCTTAGCCGGCACGCGGCCCAGTCGTTCGCCTGCTTGCTCAAGCAGCGCACGTTGATGCGCGCGCAGCGTGGTTGACCAAACCGAGCCATTGACCGCAATCACCAACGCCTCGGGGCTGAGCGCGGCGACCTGCCATTGACCCTGCAGCCGGGCGGGTAGAGAGCGGCCGAGCTGCGCGGTCAGCTGATTTAAACGGCGGGTCTGTTGGCGGATGTCGCCAAGCGCATGATCATTGCGCTGAATGACGCCGCTGAGCGGATTGGGGCCTTTGGCCTTGGAGTCAGTCATCATTACGCCTGATTTTCCCGCATTTGATGCGCTATAGTAACGCGTCATTCAACAAGCTCGATCGGATTTTCCATGCTGAGCGGTATCGCAAAGAAAGTTTTTGGCACAAGCAATGATCGTCTGGTCAAACGCCTCGGCCGGGAGGTGGCCCGCATCAATGACTTGGAGCCGCAGTTCCAAGCGCTTGATGATGAGGCGCTGCGCGACTACACCGAGTCATTGCGCCATCGCGTGACCCAGGGTGAGTCGCTTGATGCGGTGCTGCCAGAAGCCTTTGCCTTGGTCAGGGAGGCCGCGCAACGGGCAATTGGCTTACGGCATTTTGATGTTCAGCTGATTGGCGGCATGGTGTTGCACCAAGGCCGCATTGCCGAGATGAAGACCGGCGAGGGCAAAACCCTGGTCGCGACCCTTGCAGCCTTTTTGAACGCACTCTCCGGTGAGGGTGTGCATATCGTTACCGTTAACGACTATCTTGCCCGCCGTGATGCCGATTGGGTCGGGCAGGTGTATCGCTTTTTAGGCCTCGAAGTGGGTGTCGTGGTCCCGGGTATGGACGGTGAGAGTAAGCGGGCGGCCTATCAGGCCGACATTACCTACGGCACCAACAATGAGTTTGGTTTTGATTATTTGCGCGACAACATGGCGCTGCGCGCTGAAGATCGCATGCAGCGTGGCCGGCACTTTGCCATCGTCGACGAAGTCGATTCTATTTTAATTGATGAAGCGCGCACGCCACTGATTATCTCCGGCAAGGCGGAGCAATCGAGTGAACTCTACGAGCGCATGAATCAGGTCATCCCCGCGCTATCGCAACAGCACGAAGAGGACGGCCCCGGTGACTATTATCTCGACGAACAGGCGCGCCAGGCGTTTTTAACCGAAGCCGGGCAGGAGCGTGCTGAGACGCTGCTCGCTGAGGCGGATTTGCTCGGTGAGGGCGAGAGTTTATACGACGCTCGCAACATCGCCATGGTGCATCATCTCAATGCCGCGCTCAGGGCCCACACGCTGTATCAGCGCGATGTGCATTACTTGGTGCGGGATGGCCAGATTGTCATCGTTGATGAATTCACCGGCCGTGCAATGCCCGGGCGGCGTTGGTCTGAGGGCCTGCATCAGGCCATCGAGGCAAAAGAGGGCGTCGAAATACAAGCAGAAAACCAAACGCTGGCCTCGATTACTTTTCAAAACTTCTTTCGCATGTACCACAAGCTCTCTGGTATGACCGGCACCGCCGATACCGAGGCTTATGAGTTTCAGCACATCTATGGCCTTGAAGTGGCGGTTATTCCAACCCATCGTCCCATGGTGCGGGTCGATCACCACGATTTGGTGTTTTTAAATCAGGACGATAAATACAACGCCATCATCGAAGACATTGAGGACTGCAATCAACGCCAGCAACCGGTGCTGGTGGGTACAACATCGATTGAAAGCTCGGAGCGCATTTCGGCTGCGCTAACAAAATCGTCAATCGCCCACGAGGTGCTCAACGCCAAACAACACGAGCGTGAGGCCGGCATTATCGCGCAGGCCGGGCGTCCAGGAGCGGTCACCATCGCCACCAACATGGCCGGCCGCGGTACCGACATTGTCCTCGGCGGTAACCTCGACGAAGAACTCGGCGCGCTTGCTGAGTCGACCGGGGAAAACGCCCTCGACGCCCATCGCAGCGACTGGCAGAGCCGGCACGACACGGTGATCGAGGCAGGTGGGCTGCATGTTATCGGTACCGAGCGCCATGAGTCGCGGCGAATCGATAATCAGCTGCGCGGGCGATCGGGTCGACAGGGAGATCCAGGTTCGACGCGCTTTTTCTTGTCGCTCGACGATAGCTTGCTGCGTATTTTTGCCTCAGAGCGGGTTTCGACCATGATGCAGCGCTTAGGCATGCAGTCAGGCGAAGCGATTGAGAGTGGCATGGTCTCGCGGGTGATTGAGAATGCTCAGCGCAAAGTCGAAGCGCACAACTTTGATACGCGTAAACACCTGCTTGACTTCGATGACGTGGCGAACGATCAGCGTCGGGTTATTTATGCCCAACGCAATGAGCTACTGGAGTCCGACGATATCTCCGGCACCGTGGTCGATATGCAAAACGACGTCCTCGCTGAGCTCATTGACGCCCACATGCCCCCGGGCAGCATCGATGATCAATGGGATGTCCCTGGCCTTGAAGAGGGCTTACGCGGGCAGTTTGGCATTGAAGCGCCCGTCGGCGAATGGCTTGATGCCGATGACCAACTTAATGCCGAGGGTGTGCGCGAGCGCCTCGAACAGGCCGTCGTCGAGCGTTACGAGGCCAAAGAAGCCGATGTCCAAGCGCTGGGCGTGAACATGCGCGAGGTTGAGAAAAGCTTTGTCTTGCAGGTGCTCGATAATCAGTGGAAAGAGCACCTCGCGGCGATGGATTTTATGCGCCAAGGCATTGGCCTTCGCGGTATGGCCCAGCGCGATCCCAAGCAGGAATTTAAGAAAGAAGCCTTTCAGATGTTCCAAGAATTGCTCGGCGCGGTGAAGCGCGAAGCAATCCGCATTCTATTTAATGTCAACGTGCAAAGCCCCGAGGATGCCCGCGCGGCTGAGGCCAAGCGTGAGGCCGAGCGCGAGCGCGCCATGCAATTCCAGCATGCCCAAAGTAGCGCGCTTGGTGATGCTTCGAGCGGCAGTGCTAGCTCATCGGCTGACGCCGAGCGTCAGCCGTTTGTGCGCGGTCAGCGTAAGGTTGGACGCAATGAGGCCTGTCCCTGCGGGTCAGGCAAAAAGTATAAACACTGCCACGGGCAACTCGACGCCTGAGCAAAGGAGCCACTCATTGGCTGTTGGTCAATCCTCGCTCCCCACCCTTGAGCCTGTTGCAGGTGTGCGCCTCGGTAGCACCGCGGCGGGTGTGCGTAAAGCCGATGAGTTGGACCTCGTGGTCATGGAGCTCGCCGCCGAAAGCGAGGTGGCCACGGTGTTTACGCGCAATCAGTTTTGTGCGGCACCGGTTCAATGGGCTAAAGCGCATGTCCGCGCTGCCAAGACCCGGTACTTGTTGATCAACACCGGCAATGCCAATGCGGGTACCGGCGCTGCGGGTGAGCGTGCGGTTGAGCAAAACTGTCAGGCACTTGCCGCGCTGACGGGCTGTCAGGCCAATCAGGTGCTGCCCTATTCAACCGGTGTCATTGGTGAGTTGCTACCCGCTGAGCGCATCGATCAAGCGCTGCCAGCGGCGCTCGCCAATCTCTCTGCCGAGGGTTGGGCTACAGCCGCCGATGCCATTCGCACCACCGATACGCGGGCCAAGGGCCGGAGTTGCACACTGGCGCTCGCGGGTGGCTCGGTGACACTCACCGGAATTGCGAAAGGCTCTGGCATGATTCGGCCGGACATGGCGACCATGCTGGCGTTTATCGCCACCGATGCGGTGATTGCGCCGGATCAGCTACAGGCTTGGCTGCAAGCGGCCGTGGCTAAGAGCTTTAATCGCATTAGCGTCGATGGCGATACCTCCACGAACGACGCTTGTACCCTGGTCGCAACCGGGCAGAGCGGGGTGGGGATTGCCGCGGCATCCGATGACGCTGAGGCGTTTGTTGCCGCGTTGACAACCCTATGCGCTGAGCTGGCGCGTGAAATCGTTGCCGATGGCGAGGGTGCGACCAAGCTGCTGGCCGTCTCTGTGTCGGGTGCACGCAGCGAAGCGGAAGCCGAACAGGTTGGGTTTTGTGTCGCTCAATCGCCGCTGGTTAAGACGGCTTTATTTGCGGGTGATCCCAATTGGGGCCGGATTTTGGCCGCGGTGGGTCGCGCCGGCATCGATGATCTGGTGTTAACGGCCGTCTCGATTAGGCTGGGTGATCAACCGATCGTTGAGCACGGCGGGGTGAGTCCTGGTTATAACGAGTCCGCGGCGCTTGAGTACATGGCCGGTGAGCACATTGATTGTTTTATCGAATTAGGCCGCGGTAGCGCTGAAGCCACTATTTGGGGCTGCGATCTTTCCTATGACTACGTGCGCATTAACGCCGAATACCGCAGCTAGTCATGCGCACTGAATCGCCGCTGGAGGTCGCGGTTGGGGTTTTGCATAACAGCGCCGATGAGGTGTTGATCGCCTGGCGCGACGCGCACCGTCACCAGGGTGGTTGTTGGGAGTTTCCGGGTGGCAAAATCGAGCCGGGCGAACCGGCGCTCGCGGCCCTCACCCGCGAGCTCAATGAAGAGCTTGGCGTGCAGGTGCTCGACGCCGAGCCGCTGATCCGTATTCCCCACCAATATGATGATCGCGCGGTCATTCTGCATGTCTACACCGTTCGAGCTTGGCAGGGTGAGCCACACGGCGCCGAGCATCAGGCGCTCGCGTGGCGGCGGCCGAATGCACTGAGCGCGCAAGATTTCCCACCCGCCAACGGCGCGATTATTACCGCTTTGCGGCTGCCGCGGCATTATGTCGTCAGTGCCGATGCTAGCGATCCGGACGGGTGGCTTGGCGAACTCGATGCAACCTTAGCTCGGGGCGAGCGGCTGCTGCAGTTTCGTGTTGCTGGCGATGATGGTACGCGTGCAATGCTTGCGCGCGAGGCGCTAGCGCGGTGTCATCAGCAGGGGGCTGAGCTGATGATTAATTCCGACTTTCGCCTCGCCGCTGAGATCGGCGCTGATGGTGTGCACATGAATAGCCACCAGCTAGCTCAGGGTATTGACCGGCCGGTGGGCTTTCGCGGGTGGCTTAGCGCGGCATGTCACAGTCCGGCTGATCTTAAGCAGGCCGCTGATCAGCGCGCAGACTTTGCGGTGCTGAGCCCGGTTGCAGCAACGCCGAGCCATCCCCATGCCAGCCCACTTGGTTGGGCGCAGTGGGCGCGATGGGTGGCGGAGGCACGGTTGCCGGTTTACGCCCTGGGTGGCCTGCATCCCAGTGATGGCCCGCTAGCGCGTCGCCATGGCGCTCAAGGCATTGCTGCGATTCGTTCCCTGTGGGGTCAGCTATCGGGCTGATCGTCGCCATCGGGCCAAGGCACCGGTTCGCCAGGGATCGCGTTGCGCTCATCGATCCACTCGCCAAGATCAATCAGTCGGCAGCGCTTCGAGCAAAACGGTCGAAACGGTGACGCCTCCGACCAGGGCACCGATTCACCGCACTGTGGGCAACTGACAACGCTCACAGGGTTAGATGACGCATTGCTCGAGGGTAAAGGAGACATCCTCACTCACCTGCTGGGGTCGTTCGCCTTGGGTCGGCTGTTCTAAAAAGCGGATATTACAGAAATGCTTGCTGCCACTGATCTCGGGATAGCAACCCTTGGTTTTGGCCAAGACCACCCGGAGTAGCTGGTAACGGGTTGATCGATCCAACATCGCTTGAAATGAGCCAGCTTGGGCAGTCTTCTCGATCGGATCCGCGCTACCCCGCAGCAGCCGCAAGACATAGGCTGTGCCCTGATCGATGAGTGCCAACCCGCTATGCCAGCTTGCTAACTGCGCTTGTCGGGTCGCTGCAGGCGATTCAAGCCACAAGTGGAAACCTGCAAGGTCAAACGCGCAGGTGCCGCCCAGGATGCCAGCGCGCTGCTCGATCGTGGATAAAAATTCATTATTGGCGATCACCTCAGGTAGGCCGGTCGGAGCCTCGCGGAGGCGCTGGGCGAGCTGTTTGCCCTCATCGAGTACCGGCTGCAGGACATCGCCGTCGACCTGGGGTTGGGTTTGTAAGTTTTTTAGATTGCTGCCGATACGGTCGAGCTCTTTTTGCAATTCAGAGCGGATGTCGCTGCGCGATAGTAGCGCGATGACATCGAGCAACGCGGCCACGGCTGATCGGGTGTGCCAGGCCGACTCGCCAGCGGCGCCGAAGCGATACTGTGCAAACAAAAATTCTAGGCGTAGAAACGTCCGCATCCGCTCGTTCAGGGGATATTCGTAGGCGATCAAATCAGACTGTTGATGATCGTTTTGCATGCGTGCTCAATAACTTGCCTAAACCTTATTCTCTCTCAAGCAGGTTATAGCGGGCAAATGCCTAAAATGGCTTAGCAAAATCGCGGTACTGCTGATCGAGCGCGATGACAGCGTTGGTCAATTGATGCGGATCACCATCATTGCGGATAATGTCGTCGGCCGCGGCAAGCCGGTTGGCTCGGCTGGTTTGGCTGGCGAGCATTTGGTCGGCCTCGATCGCGGACAGCTGATCGCGCTCTATGAGCCGTTCGCGCTGCAATGAGGGCGGTGCATCAACCACGAGCACGCGGTCAACGTGATCAATCCAGTTGGCTTCGATGAGCAGTGGGATGACGGCAATCGCATAAGGCGAATCGCATTGATTGAGGGCAGCCTGCATGCGCTCGAGAATTCGTGGGTGGGTAATTTGTTCAAGTCGGGTGCGCTCGGTTTCGTCGTTAAACACCCGAGCGCGCAGGGCTTGGCGATCGAGCGTGCCATTCGCGTCGATAACCGCCTTGCCAAAGGCCTCACGAATTGCCGCCAACCCTTGAGTTCCGGGGGCCACTACGGCGCGAGCGATTTCGTCGGTATCGACAACTCCAACCCCGCGCGCTTTAAACTGATCGGAGACGGTGGTTTTACCGGTCGCAATACCGCCGGTTAACCCAACAATGAGGCGCGGGCGCGAGTTAGCCTGTGATGATGTGCCATTCATGCCCCCAGATTAGCGTGATCCACCCGGCTGCGGCGAGCCAAGGCCCGAATGCGAGCGGATGATCGCGTGCGCGCCCCGCCCAGAGTATGCCGCCAAGAGCCCACAGGCTGCCGCCACCGGCGGCGAGCAATAAGATGGCAGGCAAGGCGCTTGCGCCCAGCCAAGCCCCTAGCATGGCGAGCAACTTAAAATCACCGCCACCCATGCCATCGCGACCGCAAAGCTGGCGATAGCCGGCATTTAGGCTCGCGAGCACGCTATAGCCCAAGACCGCGCCGATGATTGCTTCGACTGGCGTGGTGTGGTGGTAGAGCGTGGCGCTGAGTAGGCCGAGCCATAGGCCACTAAGGGTGAGATGATCAGGCAGCCAATAACTGTCCTGATCGATCCCGCTAAGAATAATCAGCCAGGCGCTCAGCAATAGCGCTGACAGCCCGGCGGGTGTCGGGCCAAACGCCAGCGCGATAATGACCGCCACGCCGCCCGTGCCCAGTTCAACGAGCGGGTAGCGCCAGCGAATGGGGCACTGACACGCCCGGCAGCGGCCTTTGAGCAGACACCAGCTCAGAACCGGCAGTTTATCGCGCCAAATAATGGCCGCCTGACAGTCGGGGCAATGCGACGGCGGCCAAGCCAGTCGCCAGAGGTTTGGCTGCGTTTGTAAACGCACCATGGCGACGTTTAAAAAACTACCGAGGGCTAATCCCACAGCGGCTACAAGCCACAGTTGCGCCTGGCTCATACGGCCGCTCCCATTTGAAAGATTGGTAAATACATGGCCAGCACCAGTGCCCCAATAATGAGCCCCAGCATGACCATAAGGAGGGGTTCCATAGCTTTGCTCAGGCTTTCCACCGCCCGATTGACCTGCGCGTCTTCAATGTCGGCGATGTGCCTGAGCATTTCATCAACACGCCCCGCCTCTTCACCCACGGCAATCATCTGCTGAATACGGCCGGATAATCGTTGGCTTGCCGCGATCGCTTGCTCCAGCGATTGCCCCTCGTGCAGGCGTTCATTGATCTGCATGACGGCCTGATAGTAGGGAATGTTGTTCATCGTCCGGGCGATCGTCGGCAGCGCCTCGGTCATGGGCAGGCCGGCTGCGGTCATAATGGCTAGGGTGCGGCTGAACTGCGCGCTTGCCGCCCCCGCCACCATCGGCCCGATAACCGGAAGGCGCAGTAACAGCCAATCGCGACCGGCTCGCAGCGTGGGCCGGCGAGCCATCAGTGGTACAACCAATAGGCTAAGGCTCGCCGTGATCAGTACGACCATCCAGCCCTGCGCACGCAGCCACGTCGATAAGGCCATGACCGACTGGGTGAGGGCCGGTAATTCGGCATCCAACCCGGTAAACATCGCGGCAAAGCGCGGCACCACAAATAGGATCATGGCAACGCTGACCAACAACGCGACACTAATGACAATTAGGGGGTAGCGCAGCACAGCGCGGATTTGGCGGCGTATTTGCTGTGCCCGGGCTTCGTAGTCGGCGATTTGAGTCAGTAGCGTATCCAGGCTCGATGACTGTTCGCCAGCGCGGACAAGGGCATGAATGCGCTCATTAAAAATGCGCGGCTGCATGGCCAACGCGCTCGATAACGGTGTGCCGGATTGCACTTCGTCGGCGAGCCAATCAATCACTGGGCTCAGGCGCCGAGCGTCAGCGTCGCTCGCGATTAGACGGAGGCTTTGCACCATGGGCACGCCGGCACTGACAAGGGTGGTAAGTTGGTGGAGGAAGTCGCTGACTTCATGGCCACGCAGGCGTTGTGCTGGTGACTTTAATAGCGCTCTTATCCAGTCGGGCAGACGGCGATGGTGCTCGAGTGTCAGTCCACGTTGATCGAGTCGCTCGACTAATGCCGCTTCATCCGTGGCACTCATTAGCCCCCATTGACGCCTGCCAGTAACACCCACGGCTTGCCAGAGAAAAATCGCTAAGCCGGTCACGCGCTGAGTACCCGGTTGATTTCAGCAGCGCTGGTTAAACCAGCATGCAGCGCGGCGTAGGCCGACGTCTGCAGGCTTGCGACGCCCTCCTCACGCGCGGCTGTGATGATCGACTCGGTTGTTGACCCCGCGGCAATACGCTCGCGAATAGCGGCGCTAACGGGCAGGCATTCATGGATACCGATGCGGCCCTCATAGCCATCAACACAGTGGGCACAGCCGACTGCCTCGAACGATTCGCCGGCGGGCTGCCGGCAGTGTGGGCAGAGTCGGCGCAGCAGACGTTGCGCCATAATCAGCGAGACCGACTCGGCGATATTCCAGGCCGGGATCTGTAGATTAGCGAGGCGGGTGATCGCCGCGGCAGCATCGTTGGTATGCAGCGTAGAAAAGACCAAATGACCGGTTTGAGCAGCCTTGACGGCAATATCGGCCGTTTCGCCATCGCGGATTTCACCCACCATAATGACATCAGGGTCTTGGCGCAGAAACGCGCGCAAGGCTTGTGGAAAATCGAGTCCCGCGCGTGGATTGATCGAGACTTGGTTGATCCCAGGTAAGTCAATCTCGACGGGATCTTCGACGCTTAAGATATTGCGTGAGGGGGCGTTCAGGGCTTGCAGGGCGCTATAGAGGGTGACGGTTTTGCCCGATCCCGTCGGCCCGGTGACCAGCACCATGCCCTGAGGCTGCGCGATCGCCTGGCGGTAGATTTGAAGCTGGTGGTGATTGAGACCTAAGGCGTCGATTGGTCGGCGCGTGGTCTCAGGGTTGAGTAGGCGCAAGACGAGCTTTTCGCCAAATAGGGTGGGGCAAGTGCTGACCCGAAAATCAACCCGCGCGTGGGCGCCCTGATCAAAGCGTAGCCGACCGTCTTGGGGAATGCGTCGTTCGGCGAGGTCAAGCCGCGCCATGACCTTAAGTCGGGCGCTTAAGCGGGGCGCGATGCCGGCTGGGGCTTGGGTAATATCGCGCAGCAAACCATCGCGTCGAAAGCGGACTCGGCAGTGCGGCTCGAAGGGCTCAAAGTGGATGTCTGAGGCGTTCTCGTCGATCGCGCGCTGGAGCATGCGGTTGATAAACCGAACCACGGGAGCATCTTCGCCGGGCTGCTCGGTATCGGCTTCGTCTCGGGCCTCAACCGCCGCCGATGCTTGTTGCAGGTCACGGTCAACCCGCCCAAGTAGCGTCGCGATACGTTCAGTGAGTAAGTCATCACTCATTAACACCGGTTCGACGGCTAGGCCCGATTGAAAGCGTATTTCATCGAGACCACTGACATTGGCGGGATCGGCGATGGCGACCTGCAGGCAGTCATTATCGATCGCAATGGGCAGCGCGTGATGCTGGCGAATGATATCGGCATCAACCTGCTCAATAACCGCGCTGGGTGGCACGATATCGGTGGTAGTGCAAAGCTTTAAATTAAATTCACTGGCAACGGCTTGCGCCAGCGCATTGGGCGGGACTAATGCTTGGTCGAGTAAATGCCGGACCAACGACTGCCCGGCTTTGCGTGCATCAATGAGGGCATGGTCCAGGAGTTCCGCTTCAATCAGGTCGCGTTCGAGTAGACGCCGGGCTAGTCCCGGGCGCTGATGGGTTATATCCACAACCACGCTCGCAGCAAAAGGGCTTAGCGCCCATCGCAGCATGATCGTTGGTTATAGAGCGTGAACCGCGTCGCAGGCGAGGGGTAATGACAAACTGGTCGGGGTGGCGAGATTCGAACTCACGGCCCCTGCCTCCCGAAGACAGTGCTCTACCAAGCTGAGCTACACCCCGTTGCCATGAACTCAGTAACGACGCCCGACTGAAAAGCGTGCCAGCTCACTGAGTGCCGTGCGGAAGTCGCTATCGGGAAAGGCTGCAAGCGCTGCCTCAGCGCGGTTTGCTTCCTGCTCGGCAAGCGCTCGAGTATAGGCAATCGACCCTGTCTGCGCAATCGCCGTGGTCACCGGCTCAATGGCCGTCCGGCCGCCGGTCTCAATCGCTTTTTCGATGATGCGCCGTGTCGGTTCGTCGCAGTGGGCAAGGCAGTGGATCAGCGGTAGTGTGGGTTTGCCCTCCGCTAAATCATCGCCGATATTTTTGCCAATGGCCTCGGCTTCGCCGTCGTAATCGAGTGCATCATCAGCGAGCTGAAACGCGATCCCCAAGTGGCGGCCATAGTCACCGGCAGCGCTCTCGAGTGCGGCGTTATCTGGGGCGGTCAGACGGGCGGCAAGACGGCATCCGGCTTGAAATAGCACTGCCGTCTTGCGATAGATCACCTCTTCGTAGCGTTCTTGGGTCACCGCCGGGTCGTGGACATGCATGAGCTGCATGACTTCGCCCTCGGCGATTTGGTTGGTCGTGCGCGAAAACACTTCCATCGTGGTCATGTCATTGAGTTCGACCATCATTTCGAAGGCGCGGGTGTAGAGAAAATCACCGACCAAGACGCTCGCTTCATTGCCCCATATTTCATTGGCTGTGTCTTGGCCGCGACGCACAGCTGAGTCATCGACGACGTCGTCATGCAACAGCGTTGCAGTATGAATTAGCTCGACGGTGGCACCGAGCAGGGCATGGCGCTCATCACCCGGGTCATGACCGCTGGCTCGGGCCATGAGGACCGTGACCAAGGGCCGCAGGCGTTTACCACCGCCACCGATGATGTAGTGACCGAGCTGGCCAATCAGCGCGACGTTTGAGCGCAATCGCGATTGGATGATTTGGTCAACGAGCTTCATATCATCAGCGCTATGAGCTCGTATCGCTGCAATATCCATGCACTATGGCCTTGGCGGAGGAAGGATGGAGCATGCTAGAAAGGCCGCTGGGGGGTGTCAAGCGCAGCGCCGCCTTATCGTTGACCTGCCGGGGGATTGGGGCTATCCTTTGCCGGCTTTGGAACAACCTCCTTGGAGCGCTTAGATGTACGCGGTAATCAAAACAGGCGGCAAACAGTACCGAGTCACTGAAGGTGATGTACTGCGGGTCGAAAAACTGGAAGCGGATGCTGGTAGCAGCGTCAAGTTTGATCAGGTGCTGTTGGTTGCCGATGGCGACGACGTTAAGGTCGGTGCGCCCATGCTCAAAGGTGGCAGTGTCTCAGGCGAAGTGGTTAGCCAGGGGCGCGATCGTAAGATCGAAGTCATCAAATTTAAGCGCCGTAAAGACTATCAGCGCCACTACGGCCATCGTCAGCATTACACTGAGGTTCGCATCACCGGTATTAAAGCCGGCTGATTGCAGCGACTACGGAGACAGAACTCATGGCACATAAAAAAGCAGGCGGCAGTACCCGTAACGGTCGCGACTCGCAATCGAAGCGCTTGGGTGTTAAGCGATTTGGCGGTCAAGCCGTCGTCGCCGGTAACATCCTGGTCCGCCAGCGAGGCACACACTTTCATGCCGGCGCTAATGTGGGTATCGGCAACGACCACACGTTATTTGCCAAAGTCGACGGTGCGGTCGTGTTTGCTCGCAAGGGCCCGCACCAACGCCGTGTGGTGAGTGTTCAGCCGGCGGGCTGATGGCTCGCCCGGATTAATCCCGGCTCCTAGCCCCGCCGCGAGCGGGGCTTTTTGATTGTGGCGAAGCGATCATGAAATTTGTTGATGAAGCGAGCATCCAAGTCGTCGCCGGTAACGGCGGTAACGGCTGTGTGAGCTTTCGCCGCGAAAAATATATCCCGCGTGGCGGCCCCGATGGCGGGGATGGTGGCCACGGCGGCAGTGTCTGGCTGGAGGCTGATTCGGGCCTTAACACGCTGGCTGATTTCCGACACACGCGGCGGTTTAGCGCTGAGCGCGGGCATGGTGGCGAAGGCCAGCAAAAAAGTGGCCGCGCCGGCGAGGATATTATCGTGCCCGTCCCGATTGGCACGCTCGTGCGTGATCAGGATACCGATGAGGTTATTGGCGATCTGACCCGACGCGGTGAGCGGCTTTGTGTTGCGCGCGGTGGCCAAGGCGGGTTGGGTAATATTCACTTTAAAAGCTCGACGAATCGAGCACCACGGCGAGCCATTCCCGGCGAGGCTGGTGAGCGGCGCGTGCTCGGGTTGGAACTGCAGCTGCTGGCTGATGTGGGCTTATTGGGGTTGCCCAATGCAGGTAAGTCGACGTTTTTACGCGCGGTTTCTTCAGCGCGCCCACGGGTTGCCGACTATCCGTTCACCACGCTTCACCCAGGGCTTGGCGTCGTGCGCGTGGGAAGCGGTAGTAGCTTTACCGTTGCCGACATTCCCGGGCTCATTGAGGGTGCCGCTGAAGGCGCGGGGTTAGGCATTCAATTTTTGCGCCATCTAGCGCGGACGCGTTTGCTATTGCATTTGGTTGATACCGCGGCCGTTTATGATGAGCGAGATATTGCTGAAGAGGCGCGCAGTCTGGTGCGTGAGCTTGAGGCCTATAGCCCCGCATTGGCGCAGCGTGAGCGCTGGCTGGTGATGAATAAAGCCGATCTCTTCCCGCTTGATACCCAACAGAGCCTGCGTGCGACGTTGATGGATGCATTGGACTGGCAGGGCCCGTGTTATTTCATATCGGCCGAAACCGGTGCCGGGACCGACGCCCTATGTCAGGCCATTATGGCGCGCTTAATCGAATGGCAAACCGACGCCGCCGAGCGTCAGGCACAACGACACCGGCGAGCGGCTGATGGACCCGCGTAAAAGTCTCGCCAAAAGCCGCCGGTGGGTGGTGAAAGTTGGCAGTGCCTTGGTCACGGATAACGGCCAAGGGCTTGATCATGCGCGCATTGCTGATTGGGTTCGGCAAGTGGTTGCAGCGCGTGAACAAGGCGTCGAGCTGATTTTGGTTTCTTCTGGCTCGGTCGCTGAGGGCGTCCAGCGACTCGGTTGGCACCAGCGCCCGGCCGCCTTGCATCAACTGCAAGCCGCGGCGGCGGTTGGGCAAATGGGCCTCGTTCAGGCCTATGAAGCGCAGTTTCAGCATTTTGGTTTGCAAACGGCGCAAGTCCTACTGACACACGAAGATTTAGCCGATCGGCAGCGCTACCTCAATGCCCGGGTGACCTTGCGAGCGCTGCTTGAGCTCGGTGTTGTGCCGGTGGTCAATGAAAACGACACGATTGCGACGGATGAAATTCGCTTCGGCGATAACGACACGCTAGCGGCATTGGTCAGTAATTTGGTGGAAGCCGAGTTACTGGTTATTTTGACCGATCAGAATGGCCTCTATGAGGCTGATCCGCGTGAGGTGCCGGAAGCGGCATTAATTAGCGAGGCGCTGGCCGATGATGAACGCCTTGAGCAGATGTGCTCCGATGCCCCGGGCGTATTAGGCCGGGGTGGCATGCGAGCGAAGGTGATGGCGGCGCGTCGCGCGTCGCGTGCTGGGGCGGCCACGCTGATCGCCTCGGGTCGGGATACGGCAGTACTCGAGCGAATCTTGCGCGGTGATGCGCCCGGGACATTGTTAAGCCCATCGCGGGAGCGATTAGTGGCGCGCAAACAATGGATTGCCGGTCAGCTGCAAGTGGGCGGCCGGCTCTGGCTTGATAGTGGCGCGGCGCGTGTTTTGCAGGCCGAGGGTCGGAGTCTGCTCGCCGTCGGGGTGACCCATGTTGAGGGCGAATTTAAACGGGGTGAAATGGTGGCGTGCCTGAACCCGGCGGGGGAGGAGATCGCACGCGGGCTGGTTAACTACGATGCCCAGGCGGCGGGGCAGCTGGTGGGCTTGCCCAGCGACCAAATTGAATCCGTGCTGGGCTATGTCACGGAACCGGAGTTGGTTCATCGTGACAACTTGGTGTTGACCCGTTAAAGCGCCTTAATTTGCTGGGCAAGTCGGCTTTTGTGCCGTGCCGCCTTATTGCGGTGAATTACGCCGCGGGTTGCCATGCGGTCGAGAATCGGCACCGCTTCACCATAGGCTGTCTGCGCGGCGGTCTTGTCGCCCTTTTCGATGGCAGCGGTCACTTGCTTGAGCTTACCGCGCATCATTGAGCGGCGGGCTTGGTTATGCTGGCGCTGGTTTTCGGCCTGGCGGGCGCGTTTTTTGGCAGAGGCAATGTTAGCCAACGGGCAACTCCTGTTGAGTGTCTATCTCGCGGAAAAGAGCGGTAATATGCGAATCTCTGGCGTAAATGTCAACCACAAACGGTTGGCGTCGCCGTAAACGGGGCAAAGAGTAGGGCACTTGCAAAAGGCACTCCTGCAATCGGTTAGAACGTTCGCCAGCTGGACATTACTCTCACGGGTGCTGGGGTTGGCGCGCGACATCGTCTTGGGGGTGGTGTTCGGGCCGTCAGCGGCGAGCGATGCGTTTTTCGTCGCCTTTAAGGTCCCCAATTTCCTGCGCCGATTGTTTGCCGAAGGGGCGTTTCAGCAAGCGTTCGTGCCAGTCCTTGCGCAAGCCCGCGAGACCGGCGGCGATGCGGCAGTCAGGTCGCTCTACGCGCGGGTGACAGGCTGTCTTGGCATGGTGCTGCTCGCGCTGACTGCGCTTGCCATGCTCGGGTCGCCGGTGATTATTCAGGGGTTTGCGCCGGGGTTTGCCGATCGGCCTGAGCAGCTCGCGCTCGCCGGAGAGATGCTGCGCCTGACCTTTCCTTACTTGCTGCTGATTGCGCTTACCGCGGCCGCCGCGGCGGTGCTCAACACCTACGATAGTTTTGGCCCGCCCGCGTTTGCGCCGGTGTTACTCAATCTTTGTCTTATTGCCGCGGCCATTGGTCTTGCCCCGGCATTAGAAACGGGCGTTTTTGCCCTGGCTTTGGCCGTGCCGGTGGCTGGGGTGTTGCAGTTAGGCTTGCAACTACCCTTTCTCTGGCGCCGGGGGTTGCTGGCAGCGCCCTGGCCCAATTGGCGTGACCCGGGTGTACGGCGCATTCTTCGGCTTATGGGGCCAACGCTGTTTAGCACCTCGGTTCAGCAAATTAATCTTTTGCTCGATACGATTTTGGCCTCGTTTTTGGTGGCCGGCTCAATTAGCTGGTTGTACTGGTCGGACCGGCTGATGGAGTTCCCGCTCGGTGTTTTTGGGATTGCGCTGGGCACAGTGATCTTGCCGCGCCTTTCTGGCGCGTTTACCCGCGCCGGTGTTGATGAATTTAGCCAGACCCTCGATTGGGCACTGCGGGTGACTTTGGTGATTATCCTGCCGGCCGCCGTGGGTTTGGTGGTGTTAGCAGGCCCGCTGCTGACAACGCTTTTTCAGTATGGGCAGTTTAGTCCCGGTGATGTGCACGCGGCGGCCTGGAGCCTCATGGCTTACGGCACCGGCTTAATGGGTTTTGTGCTGGTTAAAGTGTTAGTGCCGGGTTATTTTTCGCGCCAAGATACCCGTGGCCCGGTGCGCTGTGCAGTGATTGCGATGGGCGTGAACATGGCGCTAAGCGTATCGCTGGTGATCTTGCTTTTTGACTCTGGCATTGCGCATGCGGGGCTGGCGCTGGCGACGTCGGTTGCGGCGTGGGTGAATGCGGGTCTGCTCTATCGCGGGCTGCGTCGCGCCAATGTCTATACGCCAACTGACGACTGGGGCTGGCTCGCGAGGCGCTGCGGGGTCGCGGTGTTGGTGATGTTGGCGGTGCTGATTGGGCCAGCGAGTCAGCTATCGATGTGGTTCGCGCTCGGGGTTGTTGGCCGGGTGGCTGCGCTAGCCGCGGTGATTGGGCTTGGTGCGGGTGCCTACTTTGCCACCCTAATGTTATTGGGAGTGCGCCCGGCGCAGTTTCTTGAGCCGCAAGCTAAGCATAGCTGAAGCACCGGCAGGTCCCGTATACTGGCGTTTTATCGACTGACCGAGCGGGATGTTGCATGGAGCTGGTACGAGGCCGACACAATCTGCAGGCAAGGCATCGGCCATGCGTCGCGACGATCGGTAATTTCGATGGTATTCACCGCGGTCATCAAGCGGTGATTGAATCGCTCCATGCCGCGGGTAAACGCCTGGGCCTACCCACCACCGTGGTGATTTTTGAACCCCAGCCGCGTGAGTTTTTTACCCCCGAGCAGGCACCCGGGCGGGTGACGCAGTTTCGCGATAAATTACGCATCCTTGCTTCGCTGGGCGTTGAGCGCACGGTGTGCTTGCGCTTTAACCGTCGGCTCGCGCAGCAGTCGGCGGAAGATTTTATCCAATCCATCATTATTGATGGTCTTGGGGTGCGTTTTCTCATGGTGGGAGACGATTTTCGCTTTGGTCATCAACGCCGCGGTGATTTTGCCATGCTTGCTGAGGCCGCCGCGAGCCACGGCTTTGAGCTCGAGCGTATGCCCACGCTCACCCACGGTGATAGCCGCGTGAGCAGTACACGCGTGCGAGAAACGCTTGAGTCGGGTGATCTGGCTGCGGCTGAAGCCCTATTGGGCCGGCGTTTATCGGTGAGTGGGCGGGTGGTGCGTGGCGAGGCACTCGGCCGAGAGCTCGGCTGGCCAACCGCTAATTTACGGTTCGCTCAGCAACCCCCACCAATGCGTGGCATTTTTAACGTCGCCGTACATGGTCTTGGGCCGGTCCGCCCCGGTGTTGCAAGCTTAGGCACGCGGCCGACGGTCAACGGCATCGAGACGTTACTCGAGACGTATTTACTCGATTACAGCGGCGATCTCTACGGCCGGCATATCGAGGTTGAGCTGCTCGCTTGGCAGCGCGGCGAAGAGCATTTCGATGGCTTAGAGGCGCTTAAAAATCAGATTGCTGCTGACGTGGCGGCGGCTCGAATTTGGTTTAGTGAAAACGGTTACGCAGTAAAACCCAACGCAGGATGATGTCGTGAGCAACTACAAAGACACTCTCAACTTGCCCCAAACCGCCTTTCCGATGCGGGCGGGGCTCGCTAAGAGTGAGCCGGTGCGCCTGGCTCAGTGGCGTGAGCAAAAGGTCTACGAGCGCCTGCGCGAGGCGCGTCAAGGCCGCACGCCCTACACCCTTCATGATGGCCCTCCGTATGCCAACGGGGATATTCACATTGGCCATGCCGTGAACAAAATCCTCAAGGACATCATTGTTAAAAGCCGCAGCCTTGATGGTTATGACGCCGCGTATGTACCGGGTTGGGACTGCCACGGCCTGCCGATTGAGCACAAAGTCGAGCAAACGCTCGGTAAAGCCGGCGCCGATGTGAGCCCGCGGGCGTTTCGTGATGCGTGCCGGGCGTTTGCCAGCGAGCAGGTCGCGGGTCAGAGCGAGGATTTTCAGCGTCTCGGCGTGCTCGGTGACTGGAATCAGCCCTACCTCACCATGAACCCAAAAACCGAGGCCAATATTTTGCGTGCGCTCGGTGAGATTGTCCGTAAAGGCCATTTAAAGCGCGGCTATAAGCCGGTGCATTGGTGTACTGACTGTGCCTCAGCGCTCGCTGAAGCGGAGGTCGAGTACGAAGACCACACCTCGCCGGCGGTCGATGTGCGCTTTCAGGCCATCGATGGCCAAGCGCTCGCGCGCATTGCGGGCGCGACGGACAGTGCGGGCGATACGCCCGTTTCGATTGTCATCTGGACGACCACCCCGTGGACGCTGCCGGCCAACCAGGCGGTGGCACTCCACCCTGATCTTGATTATGTGCTGGTGTCGATTGAGCACGGCCGAGAATGGGTGCTGTTGGCCGAGGCTTTGCACGAATCGGCACTGGCGCGTTATGGCATCGAGCACTATGGCATTGTCGGGCGCTGCACCGGTCGCCATCTTGAGGGCCTGAGCCTGCAACACCCCTTTTTGAGTCGTGAAGTACCGGTGATTTTGGGTGAGCACGTCACCACCGAGGCAGGGACGGGCGCGGTGCACACGGCCCCGGGTCACGGGGCGGATGACTTTGAGGTGGGTCAGCGCTATAACCTGCCGCTGGATAATCCGGTGGGCGATGATGGCCGCTTTATTAACGGCGAGTTCGTCGGCGAGTTTGTGTTTGATGCCAATCAATCGATTATCAAACGCCTAACCGAGCGTCAGGCCCTAATGCACCACGAGGCGTATGCGCACAGCTATCCGCATTGTTGGCGGCATAAGACGCCGATTCTGTTTCGGGCGACGCCACAGTGGTTTTTAAACTTGCAGGCCGGTGCGGTGCGTGAGCGCACGCTCGAGGCGTTAGCACAGGTTACCTGGGTGCCACACTGGGGCGAGGAGCGCATGGCGGCGATGGTGCGCAATCGCCCCGAGTGGTGTATCTCGCGTCAGCGCAATTGGGGTGTGCCGATCGCGCTGTTTGTCGATCGCGAAACCGGCGAGCCGCACCCAGAGACCCAACGTCTGATTGAGGAAGTGGCCCAACGCATGGAGCGCGATGGCATTGATGCCTGGTTTGAGCTCGACGCCGCGACACTCCTTGGCGATGCGGCTGAGCAGTACGAAAAAGTCACCGATATTCTCGATGTCTGGTTCGACTCCGGCACCACGCATGCCACGGTGTTGGCTGATCGCGATGATTTGAGTTACCCCGCCGATTTATATCTCGAGGGCAGTGATCAGTATCGGGGTTGGTTTCAGTCATCGCTGCTGACCGGCATGATGATGAATGCTGAACCACCGTATCGGGCGGTGCTCACGCACGGATTTACGGTCGATGAGCAAGGCCGCAAGATGTCCAAATCGCGGGGGAACGTCATTGCTCCGCAGTCGGTGATGAACGAGCTAGGCGCTGATATTCTCCGCCTCTGGGTCGCCTCCTCGGATTATGCCGGCGAGATCGCGGTTTCAGACGATATCCTCAAGCGCACCGCGGATGCCTACCGGCGGCTGCGTAATACCGCCCGTTTTTTACTCGCCAACTTGGATGGGTTTGATCCGGCGGTGAATGCGCTGGCGCCTGAGCAAATGCTGGCATTGGATCGCTGGGCGGTTGATCGGGCACGGCGGCTGCAGGCGCAAATTATCGCCGATAGCCAAGGCTATGATTTTCATCAGCTTTTTCAGCGCGTCCATCATTTTTGTGTGTTGGATATGGGCGGTTTTTATCTCGATGTGATTAAAGACCGCCAGTATACGACCCCCGCTGACAGCATTGCGCGGCGCTCGGCGCAGACCGCGCTCTATCACATTGCAGAGGCGCTGGTGCGCTGGCTAATGCCGGTCCTGTCATTCACGGCCGATGAGATTTGGGAGCATATGCCGGGTGAGCGCCAAGGCACGGCACTCGAGACCGAGTGGTATACCCAGCTTCCGGCGCTCGATGACGGGCTAATGGACGCCGCGTTTTGGGAGCAAATACTGCAGCTCCGAGAGATTGTGGCCAAGCAAATTGAGGCGCTGCGCAATGATCAGGTGATTGGTGCGACGCTCGAAGCTGAAGTTGATCTTTTTTGCGATGAACCGCTGGCGTCGCGCTGGGGTGCATTGGGTGATGAGCTGCGGTTTTTGCTGATCACTTCTGCGGCGCGCGTGCAGCCATTGGAAGACGCCGCAGATAATGCCCTTGAGGGCAGATTGGAGGATGGCACCGCGTTTCGTTTTGCGATCACGCCGAGCACACACGAAAAATGCCCGCGCTGCTGGCATCGCCGTGCCGATGTCGGCGGCGATGCTGATCATCCTGAATTGTGTGGGCGCTGTGTCAGTAATATCGCCGGTGGTGGTGAGCGGCGCCGCTTTGCCTGAGGGTCGCTCAGTCAGAGCGCATGCACTCAGACCAGGCCTCAGCGTTGCGTTGTTCGTGGTGCTGGCTGACCAGGCGACAAAAGCGCTCGCGCTGGCCTTGCTTGAGCTCTACCGTCCGGTCGAGGTGTTGGCGTTTGTCAATTTACGTCTTGCCTTCAACCCGGGGGCTGCGTTCAGTTTGCTCGCCGACAGTGGGGGCTGGCAGCGTTGGTTATTAAGCGCGGTTGCCGTTGCCGTGAGTGGCTACTTGGTCTACTGGTTGCGGGGTCTTCGCCGCGCCGAGCGGCTGCAATGGATTGGGGTGGCGTTGGTGTTGGGTGGGGCGATTGGCAATCTCATCGACCGTCTTTGGCACGGCGTTGTCATTGATTTTATCGATCTCCATGTCCGCGGTTGGCATTGGCCGGCATTTAACATCGCTGATAGCGCCATTACGCTGGGGGTATTGGCAATTGTCATTAGTGCGCTGCGGGAGTGGCGTCGAGAACGCGAGGCCATTTAATGTGATGGTCAAAAGTTCATGAGAGAATGAGGCCATGCAACAGATAAAACTTGCCAACCCACGCGGATTTTGTGCTGGCGTTGATCGCGCCATCAGCATTGTTGAACAAGCGCTTGAGGCTTTTGGTACGCCGATTTATGTTCGCCATGAAGTGGTGCATAACCGCACCGTCGTCGATGACTTGCGCGATAAAGGCGCGATATTTGTGGAGACCCTCGAGGGCGTTCCCGCCGGAGCCACGCTAATTTTCTCGGCCCATGGGGTGCCACAGTCGGTGCGCGACGAGGCAGTTGAGCGGGGTCTGCATGTGTTTGATGCCACCTGCCCGCTGGTGACCAAAGTGCATATGGAGGTGCGTAAGCACGCGCGCCAAGGCCGCGAAGTCATCCTGATCGGCCATGATGGCCACCCCGAGGTTGAGGGCACGCTAGGGCAGTACGTTGGCGAGCGTGCCGACGAGGCCGGTATCTATTTGGTTGAGACGGCTGATGATGCGCAAAACTTGCGTGTGAAAGACGAGCGCAACCTCGCGTTTGTCACCCAAACGACCCTATCAATGGATGATACAGGCGCGGTGATTGAGGCGCTGAAGGCCCGCTTTCCAGCCATTGAGGGTCCACGCAAAGATGATATTTGTTACGCCACGCAAAATCGTCAAGACGCTGTTCGCGAACTCGCTGATGATGTCGATGTGATGATCGTGGTGGGGTCAGCAAACAGCTCGAATACCCGGCGTCTGACCGAGCTTGCCGAGCGCATGGAAGTGAAGGCCTACCAAATCGACGAGGCCGACGAGCTGAGCCACGATTGGGTGGCTTCAGCGGCGAGCGTTGGGGTGACGGCGGGCGCCTCGGCGCCCGAGTCACTGGTTCAGTCGGTGATCGATCAGCTCGTCGATTGGGGCGCGGAGCGACCTGACGCCGGGGGGCATTACACCGAGGATGTCGTGTTCTCGATGCCGCGTGATCTACTCCGGGCGATTCCGCGACGTGGCGAAATTAAATCCGTCGTTGACTAGCGTGGTTTTTGCCGTCAATCGTTGGGTGTGCAATCGCGCCCGGCAATCGCACTTGGTTGGCGCGTTCGGCGCGGCCGGCCGGTCGCACTAATGACAATAATCTCCTCGGCGATGAGCCCCCCATCCGCCGCTTGGCGGCACAATGTCAGTGTGCCCATCTGCAGGCCACCGCTTGGGCTGACGCTGCGACCATCGGCCCGGTAACCAATTGCTGTGCCGATGCCGCGGTTGGCGTTGAGGGTATACCCGACCGGCAAGGCGAGTCCGGCTCGCAGAATGGTCTGGTCAGTCCCCGACTGAGTGTCGTCGTGGCGATCGCTCACGATATGCCAGCCTTGTGACCAATCCTGGTTAATGGCACGCAAGGTTAGGGTGGTCCCGCGGCTAATCGCTTGGCTGCGGGTGTACCACAGCGCGTCCATTAAGCGCTGGCTCTGCGCATCCAGTCGAGCGGCCTGAGTGATAGAGGTAAACGATGGCGCAGCGAGACTGGCGAGCAGGCTCATTAAGCCAATCGTGATCAGCAATTCGATAAGGGTAAATCCGCGTGCCATGCGTTGACCTTTTGCGCCTGCCAATGAACCCCTTAAATTAGCGCAGTCATCGGCGCGTGCTGGCATCCACCCATCGGATTGGGTGAGGCTAGGGCCATGTCTGTCTCATTGCCTATGCGCCGCATTCACGCTCAGCGCCACACTGGTGGTTTTAGCCTGATCGAATTACTGGTTGTGCTGACGTTAATTGCGGTGCTCGCGAGCTTGGCTTGGCCAAGCCTACGGGGGTCGGTTGAGCGCGCTGAGCGTACCCAAGCAGCCGCTTGTTTATTACAGCTCGGTGCATGGATTGAACGAATCGAGCGCCAAGGCTATGACGATGGCGGTGTCGACCTGCGCTCGAGCGGTCTTGGCTGCACTGAGACGCTTGCGGCCAGTTATGTGTTTAAAATTGGCGTGCCGAGCGCTGGCACGTGGTCGTTTGTGCGCCCGGATGCCCAGCGCTGGCAGCTGCTTGCACAGCGTCGTGGGCTCAACTCCCAGGCAACGCGGCAATGCCAGGGCTTAATCTACCGAGACACCGGCAGTCGTGGGGTTCTCAAAGCCGATGGGGGGGTTGAATTGGGTGTTGAAGCTCGGCGGCGATGCTGGCGCTGATGCTTGTTTGCGCACATCCGCTCGTCTACCATAACGCGCTGTTGCCGGCGTAGCTCAGTTGGTAGAGCAACGCATTCGTAATGCGTAGGTCCGCGGTTCGACTCCGTGCGCCGGCACCATCCTCACCGTGGCCGGCCGCGCCTGGTTTGACGGCTAGCCAAATTGACCCGCGACCAATAGCAACGCTAATACGATAGCCGTCCACAACGCCATCAAACCCGTGGGCCAGCTGCGCAACGGCCAGCCACTGAGGTTGAAGTCGTTGATCGTGTTTGCCCCGCGCTCCAGCCCGCGCATGACGCCCTGCCGCAAACGCCGATCGCTGCGCACGATGGCCTCACGGATGGTTATAACCGCACGGCGTCCGGGCACGCGGTAAAACCAGTCCAAATCGAGACTTAGTTTGTTTTTGCCACCCAAAAATTTCACCAGCAAAAAGAACGCCAAACCGGTAAACAGCAGTAGCTGCATCTCTTTGATGAGGTGACTCGCGGTGTAGGCGTTATATTCGACTGGATAGGGCAGGATGGCATAGAGCCAGCCCGGCATTACGCCGATTAAAAAGCACAATAATGCGGCGATACCCATGGCAACACGCATATTCAGTGGCGCCTCAGTGGGTCGTAAGCCAGCATCCTGGCCAAAAAACGTGTAGTAGGGCAGCTTGAGCGTGGTGCTCATAAAGGTCCCTACGCCGGCGAGCATCATGAGGAGAAACACAACGCCGCGGCCATCAACTGCAGCGGCCTCAATGATCATGGTTTTGCTCACAAAGCCACTAAACAGCGGAAACGCCGAGATGGATAATCCGCCGACCATGTAGAGTAAGAATGTCACCGGCATGCTGCGGTACAGACCACCGAGGTCGGTCAGCCGGCTGCGACCGGTCATCTGCAGCACCGCCCCTGCGCCCATTAGTAGCAGGGCCTTGTAGAGAATGTGGGTAAATGCGTGGGCCGCGGTGCCGCTGATCGCCAGCGCCGAACCAATGCCAACGCCAGCCACCATATAACCGACCTGACTCATGATGTGATACGCCAGCAACCGGCGAATATCATTGACTAAAAATGCATAAGTCACCCCATAGAGCGTCATAAACACCCCAATCCAGATCAGCAGTTCGGTACCCGGAAAGCCACGAGCGAGCACATAAACGGCTGTTTTGGTGGTGAACGCACTTAAAAAGACGGTGCCAGTCACGGTTGCCTCGGGGTAGGCGTCGGGCATCCAAGCATGCAGCGGAGGGGCGGCGGCGTTAATCAAAAACGCGACCAAAATCAGATAAAACGCCGGGCCGGTTGTGGTGAAGGCGTCAAACGCCAGGCTGCCGGTTTGCTGCCAGTGCCCGATGATGCCGGCGAGTAACAGCATTCCGCCCAGCGCATGAATAATAAGATAGCGAAACCCTGCGTCGTAGGCGGCTTGACGTCGACGCCGCCAAATCAGCCAGACTGAGGCGATCATCATCACCTCCCAGCAGACATAGAGGGTGATCAAATCACCGGCAAGCACCGCTCCCAGTCCGGAGGCCGCATAGAGCGTAGCGGCCACGTGCTGGGCGCGATCGTCAACTTGAAGCGCAAAAATATGACCAATGAGTAGGATGAGCGCGAAGATACTGGCAAACACTAAGCTTAAAGCGTCAGCGCGCAGCGGTGTCAGCTCAAGACCGGCGAGATTAAGCGTGACGCGGCTGCTACTCTCAAGCCCTAGGACGAGTGTTAATACGAGAACGGGTAAGGCGAGCTGCCAGATTTGACGTGCCCGTGTTGGCAGAACGGCGAGCGGCAGCGCACCTAAGGCGAGAATGAGTGCCGGGTGTAGCCAGTCACTCATGGCCGGGCTCCTCGCTCGATGCGTCATCGTCGCGGTTGTAGTAATCCTCACGGCGGTAGAGCAGGCCAAAGCCGAGTGCTTTATACACCCCAACCAACAGCAGTGCCCCGAAAAAAGCGAACGCGGCAGTAAAACCCGGAATGCCGTCCCACGGGAAACGCGAGTAAGCCGAGGGTTTGAGGATATCGATAATCACCACAACGCCCATGAGCGCGATCATCAGCCAGCGCAGCGTGCGCGCGCGGGCGACCAGCCCTTCAAGCATTCGCGTGGTTTTCGTTAATTGCCGCATCGTCTGCGCTCCCCAACCATTACGGCACGCCTAAGCTAATCAGATGAAAAGCCGGCGCTGCCACAACAAACAACACCAAGGTGGCGATGGCGGTGATTAATAACGGCACCAGGCAGAGTCGTGGGGCTTCGCTGACCTGCTCATAGGCTAAATCATTGCTTGGCGGCGGGCGTAGGAAAGCGCGCATAACCGGCGGCATTAAATAACCGACATTGAGCAGCGTGCTCAGCATAAAGGCGCCTACAACGCCATAATACCCCGCCTCCCAGGCGCCGCTGACTAAGTACCATTTGCTCCAAAATCCGCCGGTCGGTGGCAACCCAATGACACAGAGCGCGCCGATAAAAAACGCCAGCATGGTCAGTGGCATGCGTCGCGCAAGTCCATCCATGCCGCTGACGGTATTAATGCCGCTCGCCACATAGATCGCGCCGGCACAAAAGAATAAGGTAATTTTGCCAAAGCCATGCATGAGCATATGCAGGCCCCCGCCAATAGCGGCGAGCTCGACGGCGAGCAGCGCGCCGGTGACGATGTAGGCCAGTTGGCTCACTGTTGAGTAGGCTAGCCGCGCTTTTAAGTTGTCTTGGTGGAGCGCAACCAACGAGGCGGCAAGCATCGTAAACACCGCCAGATAGAGCATCAGGGGCTGGGTAAGGAGGGTGGCCAGATAATCGAGGCCAAAAATATACAGCGCAACGCTCAGCACGCTAAAGACACCGGCTTTAACCACCGCGACCGCATGGAGCAGGGCGGAGACGGGCGTCGGCGCCACCATGGCCGCGGGCAGCCAGCGGTGGAAAGGCATTAGTGCCGCCTTGCCGATGCCAAATAACAACAACACCAGCAGCACAGCGCCGGCACCGCTGCCGACCTCGCCGGCCATAATTCCGCCTTCGCGAAAGCTCAGTGTGCCTGCCGCTTGCCAGAGCCAGACCATGGCCGGCAGCATCAGTCCAACGCTGGTAACCAATAACAGCGCTAAATAAGTGCGCGCGCCGCGGCGGGCTTTTTCGGTGCCGGTATGCGCTACGAGCGGATAGGTTGAGATGGAGAGAATTTCGTAGAACAAATAGAGCGTTAAGAGGTTTTCGGCGAACGCAATACCCGCGACCGCTCCCAGCGCAATGGCATAACAGGCCATAAAGCGGCCGATATGCTCATAGCCGCCGTGCTTCATATAGCCCAGCGCGTACGGTGTGGCGAGCAGCCAAAGTGTTGATGCCAGCAGCGTAAATGTCAGACCCAGCGGGCGGACCGCAAACGCAACATCGAGGCCTGGCAGCAAAGTGAGTAAGTGATGCGTTGGCTCAACGCCGCTCACCACCGGGTCGACCATGCCAACAATGGCAATAAAAAATGGCACGGGAAAAATCCAGCACAGGGTATCGCGCAACGTTGGCCGACTCGCTGCCAAGGCGATGGCGAGCGCGCCGAGAAATGGCAGCGCAATAATCACCAAAGGCGAGACTTGGGGTAGGCTCATCAGTTTAACCCGCCGACGCCGAGTAGGGCTTGAGCTGCGGCGTTGGCCCCACCCACGCTAAAACGCGTGTCGATGCCGAAATAAAAGTTCGCCAGCACCAAAATCCACAGCGGAATTAACAAGCCAACGGAGGCTTCGCTGACCGCTGGGGCATCGCTCGGCCGGGGCTGCATCCAGGCCAGCTCAACCAATCGAGCAATGTAGGCGAGGGCCATGAGCGAGCTAAGCAAAATGAGTACCACCAGCCAAGTCTGTTCGGCATCGATGGCGGCGCTAATGAGATACCACTTACTGACAAAACCTGCCGTTGGCGGAATACCGATGAGACTCAGTCCGGCAAGCGCTAAGCCGGTTAGCGTCCAAGGCATGACGCGGCCAAGACCGCGCAGACTCTCCAATCGAACACTGCCGGTTTGGTGAAAAATGATGCCCGCCGCGACAAACAAGGCCGCTTTCATGAGCCCGTGATTGAATAAATGCAGAAAACTCGCGGACAAGCCCAGCACCGTACCAAAGCTCACGCCCAAGACCATGTAACCGACCTGGGCCACTGAGGAGTAGGCCAGTAAGCGCTTGAGGTTGTTTTGCAGTAACGCTAACCAAGAGCCCGCCAACATCGCGCCAATGGCTAGCAGCGTGAGCGCAAGCGCGAGCGGCAGGGCGCTAAAACTGTATTCCGGCGCAAACACCGTGAAAATAAACCGCAGCATCACATAGAGCGCGACTTTGGTCGCCGTTGCGGCGATAAATGCACTGACCACCGAAGGCGCATAGGTGTAGGCGTTCGGCAGCCAAAGGTGCAGCGGGAACAGCGCGAGTTTTAGCGCCAATCCCACCACAATAAACGCCAGTCCCACCTGCAGGGCGCGCGACTCACCAATCGCTGGCAGCTGCTCGGCAAGATCAACCATGTTCAGCGTGCCGGTCAGTATGTAGAGAAAGCCGATACCAATCAGCAGGAAGGTCGCGCCCACTGTGCCCATAATTAAATAGCGGAACGCCGCCAATAACGCCCGCCGATCGCCCCCATGCGCAATCAGCGCGTAGGTCGCGAGCGAGGAAATCTCTAAAAACACAAACACATTAAAGATATCGCCGGTGAGCGTGATCCCCATCAATCCGGCCAAGGCCAAGAGGAATAGCGCATAAAACGCGCCTTGGCGCTCCGGGACCTCGCGATCCACCGTCACGCGTCCCCATAGCAATACGATTGCCGCCATCACGGTGATAAGCAGGGCAACGAAGGCATTGGCCGCATCAACCCGATATTCAATGCCGATCGGCGGCGGCCAGTTGCCGAAGGCGTAGCGCAAAACGCCGGTTTGGCTCACATGGATCCACGTTGCGATGGCAATCACAAACGCCAGCCAAGCACTCGCGCTGGCGGCTAGCCAGGGCGCGATACGGCCCGGTAGCAGCGCAACCACCGGCGCGGCGATAAGGGGAATCAGCACACTAAAGGGCATTAGCTCGGTGAGGTTCACGGCTCGTCCTCTTGGCCGAGCTGATCGAGGTCATCGTCGTTAATGCTGCCAAACGCTTCCTGAATGCGCACCGCCAATGCCAGACCGACCGCTGTAGTCGCGACCCCAACGACAATCGCGGTCAAGATCAGTACATGCGGCAGCGGGTTTGAATAGACCGACACACCCTCGCGCAGGATGGGTGTAGAGCCCCCGAGCACCTTGCCTGCCGAGATAAACAGAATGAATACCGAGGTTTGAAAAATGCCCAGGCCAATGATTTTTTTGACCATGTTGCCGCGCACGATGACGCAGTAGTAGCCAAGCATCATGAGCCCAATCACAGCCCAGTAATTGAATAGACTCAACGCGCTCATGAGCGATCCTGCTCCTGATCGAGCTCAAGGCCAGCCGCTTGTGACTGCGCGCGCCGACGGGCGAATTGTAAAAAGATCATCATCACAACGCTGGCAACGGTTACACCGACACCGAACTCGACCAAAATAATACCGGCCTGCTGAGCCGCCTGTGGGGAGGCGAGCAGTGGCTGATAATCGAGAAAGCGGCCACCTAAGATCACACCCATCAGGCCGACCGCGCAGTAAAGCAAAACCCCGAGGCATCCGAGGCTGTAGATCACCCGCAGCGGAATGACGCGCAAACCGGTCTCAAGGCCGTAGATGAGGACAAACAGGATCCAGGCGGCAGCAAATAAAACGCCTGCTTGAAAGCCACCGCCCGGTGAGTATTCGCCGTGAAATTGCACATATAAACCAAACAGCATCACCAGCGGGATTAAAAAACGCGCGACGATAACGAGAATCGAATTATCCTTCATCGCGACCCCGCGTCTTTGCATCCGGGGCGCGCTGACGCCGCCGTGGTGGCACGGATAGCAGGGCGAATACCGCAATGCCGGCAGTCAGAATCACAATGGCCTCGCCCATGGTATCGATTGACCGATAGCTCGCCAGCACAGCGGCCACCATATTGGGGATGCCCATATCGGGATAGGTTTGCTCGATAAAATACGGCCCAACATGCTGGTGGACCGGATTATCGGCGCTACCAAATTCAGGCAGATCGCTGACTGCGTAGACCAAAGCCGCCCCGGTAATGAACACGATGAGTAGTGCGGGTCGGTTGTGGCCGCGTTGACGGTGTTCACGCGCGGGCACCAGTGCCAGTGTGGCCAAGATAAGGATCGTGCTGATGCCGGCGCCAACAGCGGCTTCGGTCAGCGCGACATCACCGGCGTCGAGAATGACAAATAGCCCGGCGATGGTGAGTGAGTAAATGGCAAAGAGCATCGTTGCCTTGAGCAAATCACGCGTCAATACCACCGCGGTGCCCACCACCAGCAGCAGCACCAACAAAACCATATTAATTAGGATTTCGATGTCGACGCCCCTGTCTCGCGGGTGTCTTCACCAAGTGGTTGCACGCCGGCGGCGAGCGCCGCTCGGGCCGTCGCGTGGGAGGCAACGGGGGTGGTGAAGAGCAAGAAAAACAAAATGGCCAACAGTTTAAAAGTGAGTAAATCAAAACCCACGAGTAATACCAGTCCACCAATAATGAGCAGCGGCGCCAGCGTGTCGGTGATGCTGCCGGCATGAAGGCGGGTAAAGACATCAGGGAAACGCATCAATCCGATGCCACCGATAATAGCGAATATCCCGCCAATACCCAGCATTAGCGCGGCGATAAGCTGAATTATGAATTCAACGCTCATCTTGGCTGCCACTGGTTGCAAGGTCACGCTGGCGAACTAACTTAAGTACCGCGATGACGGCGATAAAGTTGATCAACGCATACACCAGTGCAACATCGATTAGGTCGTGATGTCCGGTGAAAAAGCTAATCAGCGCCACCAGCAACACGGTTTTTGTGCCAAAGGCATTAACCCCGACAATGGTGTCATACACCGACGGTCCAGCCAGCGCGCGCCATAGCGATAATGCCATGGTTGTAAACACCGCCAGAATGGTGCCTAGTAGGACGGCATCCATTAGCGGGGGCCTTCAAGCCGGTTGACTCGCTCGGCCATCTCACCACCGCGTAGATCGTCCGCCGTGTCGGCGGTGAGTGCATGCACTTCGAGGTAACTCGTGCCGGGCTGCAGGCGCGTGGTAATGGTGCCGGGCGTTAGCGTAATGGAGTTGGCATAGGTCACTTTGCCAACGGCGCTGTGCTGGGTGATCGGCACGCAAAGCTGGATCGGGCGGACGCGTTGGGGGTTAAGCACGACGCGCGCAACGCTCCAATTGGCGAGAATAATCTGTCCCACTAGCCACAACCAGTAACTTGGCAGCCGCCACGAAAACGAGGCAGGGTCGTGCTCGGCGCCAAGGACTTCCATGCGCTCGGTAAGCCAGACCACCAAGCCGACTGACAATGCGCCTAGCACGAGAATTAACGGCTTATAAACACCGGATAAACCCAACCACAGCAGTGCCAGCAAAGTGGTCAACGAGATAAAATAACGCATGACGGGAATTTACCAAGGTCTGTGGGGCGCTGCTAGTGCGCTAAGCGACGGGTTGCCTATGTCATCGTGGCGCAACATGGACGTCTTTATAATGACATCTCTAACGTAATTGGGGATCGGTCGTGACCAGTGTTTTGTTAGTTGAGGACGAACAGGCGATTCGCGAGATGGTCGCGATGGCCCTCGAGCGGGCCGGTTTTCGGGTCCGCCATGCCGAGTCAGCCGAGGATGCTGAGGCGGCGATTAAGCTCAGTCAGCCAGACCTCATCTTGCTCGACTGGATGCTGCCCGGGCAGAGTGGGATTGATTACGCACGTCGACTCAAGCGCGACCGGGCGACACGCGATCTGCCGATCATTATGCTCACCGCGCGCGGCGAGGAAGGGGATCGCATTCGGGGCTTGGATGCGGGCGCCGATGATTATGTACCCAAACCCTTCTCACCGCGCGAGTTGGTGTCACGGGTAAAGGCAGTGTTACGTCGAGTGCAACCCACCACGGGTGAGCAAGCAGTCGAGATTCGTGGTTTGCGGCTCGATCCGGTGAGTCATCGTGTCCTCGCCGGCGATCAACCGGTCGCCATGGGGCCGACCGAATTTAGATTGCTGCACTTTTTTATGACGCACACCGAGCGGGTCTTTAATCGCACCCAACTTCTGGATAATGTTTGGGGTGCTAACGTGTATGTTGAGGAACGCACGGTTGATGTTCATGTACGCCGATTACGCAAAGCGCTGGCTCCAAGTGGTCACGATGAACTGGTTCAAACCATTCGTGGGGCGGGGTATCGATTCGCGGCTGAATAGCCGCCTTGCACCATGTTAATTAGTAACCCCTGGCCCGCGGCCGTGACCCGGGTGGCGTTTGCGTTTGCGGTGGCCGTGATTGTTGGGCTTGCGCTCGATGCCTTCGCCGAAACGCTATTGCTGGGTGCCGTTGGTTTGCTCGGCTATAACATCTGGCAATTGTACCGACTGGAGCACTGGCTACGTTGCTCGAAGCGCGCTCACGCGCCCCGTGCCGAGGGCCTTTGGGGAGCCGTATTCGATGGCTTTAACCGTCAGCAAAAACGCCGTCGGGCGCGTCGGGAGCGCTTGGCGAGTTTGCTCCGACGGTTTCGCGAAAGCGCCAACGCGATGCCCGATGGCACGGTTATCCTCTCAGGCCATGGTGAGATGCAGTGGTGGAACCGCACCGCATCGCGCTATTTGGGTTTGAGCTGGCCCCGCGATCAAGGCCAGCGCATTGCCAATCTTATCCGTCACCCGGACTTTGCTGATTATCTCGAGCGCGGTGACTGGGGTGATCCAATTAAAATTTCAGCTCCTCATGACCCGCTACGCGTGGTTGAAATTCGTATCGTCCCGTATGGCGATGAGCAGCGCATGTTACTAGCGCGCGATGTCTCGGAGTTGCACCGGCTCGAAACCATGCGGCGAGATTTTGTTGGCAATATCAGTCACGAGCTGCGAACGCCGCTCACGGTACTTCGGGGTATGTCGGAGCAAATTAGTGATTTACCCGAGCCCAACGCTGATGACCTTGAGCGCCCGCTGGTGTTAATGGACCAGCAGATTGAGCGCATGAGCCGATTAGTCGATGACTTGCTGTTGCTCTCGCGGCTGGAGACAGAAGCCCCGGACGCTCAGCTCGATCCGGTGAATATGCCGGAGTTGCTCAAAGCACTGGTTGATGAGGCGCGAACACTCAGTGAGGGTGCACACACCATTACATTCGACGTTGATGAAGCGGTTGCCATCGAGGCGGATGCCGAGGAGCTGCGTAGCGCGTTTTCGAATTTGCTCGCCAATGCAGTGAAGTACACCGAGCCGGGTGGACGCATCGCGGTGCGTTGGTTTAAGACCGCAGGCGCTGCCTGCCTAACCGTCGCCGATACCGGTCGCGGTATTCCGGCCCACCATTTGCCCCGGCTGACTGAGCGCTTTTACCGGGTGGATAGTGGCCGCGCGACACGTGATGGTGGGACCGGTCTGGGGCTTGCCATTGTTAAGCATGTCTTATCGCGTCATGGCGGCCATCTTGAAGTCACCAGCACCCTCGATGAAGGCAGCACCTTTAGTTGTGTGTTTCCGACCTACAGTCATCAACGCTCGCCGGAGCGGTCACAGTAATGTCACATTTCTTCTCTAGCCTCCGCTTTGAGCATTAACCCAAAGCACTAAGAGGAGTTACCTCATGCAAACCTGGAAGACGACAGCCCTTGCCATTGCGGCAGCTGCAAGCATGACCACCGTTGCGGTCGCCCAAGAGCGCGAACAGATTCGGATCGTTGGTTCAAGCACGGTTTATCCGTTCGCGAGCTACGTGGTTGAAGAGTTTGGTGCCACCACCAACTATCCTACCCCCGTTATCGAATCAACCGGTTCCGGCGGCGGATTGAACCTGTTCTGTGAGGGCGTTGGCGTCAGCACGCCTGACATCACCAACGCTTCGCGTCGGATGAAGCCAAGCGAGTTTGACCGTTGCATGGAAAACGGCATCACGGATATCACCGAAGCCAAAATTGGCTCCGACGGTATCGTGCTCGCGCAGAGCAACGATAACGCCAAACTTGACCTCTCCCGCGAGCACATCCTGAAGGCCGTTGCCGCTCAGGTGCCGCAGAATGGTGAAATGGTTGATAACCCGTACACCAACTGGAACCAGATTGATTCCAGCCTGCCGGATCGCCGCATCGAAATCCTCGGCCCGCCGACGACTTCCGGTACGCGTGATGCGTTCGAGGAGCTGGCCATGGAAGAAGTGTCAGCTGAGTACGGTTTCCCTGAGGAGTACACCGATATTCGCGCCGACGGCGTTTACGTTGATTCTGGTGAGAACGATAACCTGATCGTTCAGCGGATTCGCGAGAACACCGATGCCATGGGTATCTTCGGCTACAGCTTCCTCGTTGAGAATGCCGATACACTGAACGCTGCCTCAATCGACGGCGTTGAGCCCACCGCAACCAATATCTCAGCCGGTGACTATCCCGTGGCTCGTAGTCTTTGGTTCTACATCAAAGAAGCGCACGAGGGTGTGGTTCCTGGAATCGATGAGTATGTCAGCCTGTTCATGGATGACGTCATGATTGGCGAATCGGGCCTGCTGATGGAAGAAGGTCTGATTCCTCTGCCTAGCTCCGAGAGTGCTGAGCAGCGTGATCGGGTTGAGAATCGCGTCAACTTAGAGCGTAGCGATCTCACCGGCTAACATCATTTGTTTCGCCCTCACGGGCACACAAGTGAGCCTAATGTCGCCGTTTCACTGAAGCGGCGACCCTTTTTTCAGGCCAAAGATAGATAACTGAGGTAGCGTTTTGGGTATTGGACTCACAACTTTACTGTTGATCGCGGCACTCACGCCGCTTGGATTTTTGGCCTATCGGCTGGGTCGCGGCAAAGCGCTGACCACAGTCGCCTCGGGTATACGAATGCACTCGCGCCCGCAACAATACGGCTGGTATTCGGTCGTTTGGATGGGCATTCCAGCGCTGGGCGTAGCGATCGCTGCGGCTCTTTTAAGTTTGTTTGGCGTTATCGCGCCGGCGCGCGAACTCGTATTGATCGTCTCCATCGCTGTCGGGCTCATGGGCTTTGCCTATGGACTACGAGCGATCGCCCCGGAAGTGCGAGCACGTAACGCGCTCGATAATGTCGTGCGTTATTTGTTGCTGACTGCGGCGCTCATTTCAATCGTTACAACTGTCTCAATTGTTCTGTCCGTGCTCTTTGAGGCGATGCGGTTTTTCCGCGAGGTTAGTGTTTGGGAGTTTGTCACCGGCACCGTCTGGTCCCCGGGTGATACGTTCCTTGAGTCCGCTGGCCGCGGCGACGAGGTGGGTGAGGGCACATCGTTTTTTGGTTCGGTGCCGCTGTTTGCCGGCACCTTTATGGTCACCGGTATTGCGATGGCCACCGCGTTGCCGATCGGCTTGTTGTCGGCGATTTTTATGTCCGAATACGCAACGCCGCGCCAGCGTGGCATCGCCAAGCCCGTGTTAGAAATCCTCGCCGGTATCCCCACCGTGGTTTACGGCTTTTTTGCAGCGGTGACCGTGACGCCAGTCATTGTTGATATCGCTAGTTTCTTCGGGCTGGATGCTTCTTATAGCAACATTTTATCGCCCGGGATCGTCATGGGCATTATGATTATTCCGTTCATTTCCTCGCTGTCTGATGATGTGATTAACAGTATTCCGCAGAGTCTGCGTGAAGGCGCCTATGCCTTGGGAACGACGCACTCTGAGACAATCAAAAAAGTCATTTTGCCGGCGGCTCTGCCCGGTGTGATTTCGGCATTCTTGCTCGGTGTTTCGCGCGCCTTGGGTGAGACCATGATTGTGGTGATGGCCGCCGGCGTGCGGCCTAATCTGACTTGGAACCCGCTAGAAGACATGACCACGGTGACCGTCAGCATTGTCTACTCGCTCACCGGTGATCTTGCCTTCGATAGCCCCATGACATTGTCGGCATTTGCGCTGGGTCTGGTTTTGTTTACCGTCACATTGCTTCTTAATCTGGTGTCGACCTATTTGGTCCGCCGGTTTAAGCAGAAATACGATTAAGCGGAGCGTTGATGATGGAGCGACGACTAACCGGTTCGGCCAACAATCCCTTAATTCGCACGCGCTATCGGCGCGAGGCGCGATTTAAGAGCTACACCGTCATTGCGCTGTTTGTCGCGTTTGGGATTATCGCGGCCTTTTTCACCGATATTATTAGCCAGGGCTATACTGCGTTCTGGCAAACCGAGGTCAAGGTCACTCTCGATTATAATGAGCGTGCTGAGCGCATCGGCCGGTTTGCGTTGGCCGAAGAGATGCGTGAGGTGGTCTCACGCGGTGCGGTGCGCTCAATCCCACTCGAAATTCGCAATAACCCAGAACTCGCTGGTATTCAGCGCGAAATTTGGGCCCCCGCCTACAGCCGAATTGATCAGTACCGTAAGGGCAATGAGACGTTATCGCCTGAGCTTAAAACTCTGGTCGATCAGCTCGAGGCGGAAGGACGCATTCGCACGACGTTTAACTGGGCGTTCTTCAACTCGGGTGACTCGAAATTGCCCGAGCTCGCCGGTATTTTCTCGGCGGCGGTTGGCTCGCTGATGGTGTTGGCGGTCACGCTTGCGTTTGCTTTCCCGATTGGCGTGATGGCGGCCATTTACCTAGAAGAATTCGCCCCAGATAACAAACTCACGCAGGCCATTGAGGTGAACATCAACAACCTCGCGGCCGTGCCCTCGATTATTTTTGGCCTGCTTGGCTTGGCGGTGTTTATTAATACGTTCGGCGTGCCACGCTCCTCGGCGCTGGTGGGCGGTTTGACTCTGGGGTTGATGACCTTGCCTATCATCATTATCAGCACGCGAGCGGCGCTGCGTGCGGTGCCCGATCCCATTCGGCTGGGTGGGTTTGCGATGGGCTGCTCACGCTGGCAGGTGGTGCGCGATCACGTTATGCCACTGTCACTGCCTGGTATTTTAACCGGCACCATCATTGGCCTTGCGCAGGCGATGGGTGAGACCGCGCCGCTTATCATTGTCGGCATGATTGCTTATATTCCAGAGGCACCGAGCAGTATCTTTGAGTCAGCCACGGTGCTGCCGGCTCAGGTCTTCACATGGGCCAGTGAGCCGCGCAAAGCCTTTGTCGAAAAGACAGGTGCTGGCATTATTGTACTGCTGGCGATTCTGTTGACACTCAACGCGACGGCCGTGCTGTTACGGCGGAAGTTTGAACGCCGCTGGTAGCGGCAGCTGGGGGATTTATGGAAACGCAAGCGAATGACGTAACGGCAACCGGGTCGCAGACTATGGCAGAGAATCAAGACAACACCCCGGCGGCGAACGAGCAGGCCACGCCGGAAGTCAAAATGAGTGCTCGAGATCTTAATCTCTGGTACGGCGAGACCCAGGCGCTCTACGACATTAACCTCGATATGTTTGACCGCGAGGTAACGGCGCTTATTGGGCCGTCCGGTTGTGGCAAATCAACCTTTTTGCGCTGCCTCAATCGGATGAACGATTTGATCCCGCAGGTGCGCATGAATGGGCGTGTCTCTCTTGAGGGTGAGGATATCTACGATTCAAGCGTCGATGTCGTGCAATTGCGCACCTTTGTCGGCATGGTGTTTCAAAAGCCTAACCCATTCCCCAAAAGCATTTACGAAAATATCGCCTATGCGCCTCGGCTACACGGGACCGGGACGTCGCGCTCGGAGCTGGATGACTTAGTTGAATCATCGCTTAAGCGCGCAGGGCTGTGGAACGAAGTAGCGGATCGCCTCGATACCGCGGGCACTGAGCTATCGGGTGGCCAGCAACAGCGGCTTTGCATTGCGCGTGCGATTGCGGTTAACCCTGAAGTGATTCTGATGGATGAGCCGGCCTCGGCGCTCGACCCGCTGGCCACGGCAACAGTCGAAGAGCTCATCCATGAGCTGAAGGATAACTACACCATCGTCATTGTGACGCATAACCTCCAGCAGGCGGCGCGTGTGGCGGGCTATACGGCCTTCTTCCACATGGGCAAAATTGTTGAGTTCAACGACACCGACACGCTGTTTACCAATCCGACTGAACAGCGGACCGAGGATTATATTACGGGCCGATTCGGCTAAGTCGCCAGGAGCGCCGCAGACGATGGATAAAAAAGGTTTTTCCCAGCATATCTCGCGCCAGTATAACGAGGACCTAGAGCAAATCATCACCCAGGTAATGACCATGGGCGGCTTGGTCGAGCAGCAGCTCGAGGGCGCGATGGACGCACTGGTTAATGGCGATCAGGCCAAGGGCGAAGAGGTGATCACCTCGGACTATCGCATTAATGCCATGGAAGTCGAGCTCGATGATGCCTGCACCAATGTCCTTGCCCGACGCCAGCCGGCGGCGAGCGACCTACGGCTTATTGTAGCGGTGATTAAAACCATTACCGACCTCGAGCGCATTGGCGACGAGGCCGAGCGCGTTGGGCGGATGGCGCTGCATTTGCTTGATGAGGATCGCCGCCGCAGCCCGATGGCGGAAATTGGTGCGCTCGGCAATCAAGTCAAAAAAATGGTTAATGGTGCACTCGACGCGTTTGCTCGCATGGACGCCGAACAGGCGGTGCGGGTTGCGCAAGAGGACATCAAGGCGGATGCGCAATATGACGCAATCATTCGCCACTTGGTGAAGTACCTCGAAGATAATCCCAAATCGGTGCCCCCGGTGCTTGATATTGTCTGGGCAACGCGCTCGCTCGAGCGGATTGGCGATCGCTCCCGCAACATCTGCGAGTATGTGATTTACTTTGTGAAGGGCAAGGACGTCCGCCATACGAGCTTTGAGCAAATGGCCGAGGAGGCCACTGGCGATCGCCGTTAGGCTTTTAGCCGATTAGCCACTCTAACAACGCTTTTTGCGCGTGAAGCCGATTTTCGGCTTCTTCCCACACCACACTTTGCTGGCCATCAATCACCTCGGCGCTTACCTCCTCGCCGCGGTGGGCCGGCAAGCAGTGCATGAACAGCGCTTGCGGATGGGCTGCCGCCATTAATGCTGAATTAACCTGATACGGGGCAAACGCCGCGTGGCGGGTTTGCGCCTCGTCTTCCATTCCCATACTCGCCCAAACGTCGGTAATCACAAGATCGGCATCGGCGACCGCCGCCTGTGGGTCGGCGCAGTGCTGGCTGTTGGCAAAGTCATCAAGATCCGCTGGCGCATAGCCATTCGGGCAGCCTATGCGCAGGTTAAAGTTCATGCGCTCAGCGGCTTGCATCCATGATCGGCACATATTGTTGCCGTCACCCATCCAGGCGGCGGTTAGGCCGGTCAGATCGCCGCGATGCGCTTGCCAAGTTTGTAGGTCAGCTAGCAGCTGACAGGGGTGGTGCTCATCGGTCAGGCCATTAATAACCGGGATCGATGCGGCCTCGGCAAACCGGCTTACATTGTCATGGGCAAAGGTGCGAATCATCACCGCATCGAGCATGCCGGAGAGCACGCGCGCGGTATCTTCGATCGGTTCCCCGCGGCCGAGTTGCGTATCGCGGGGTGACAAGAAGATCGCATTACCGCCAAGTTGCTGCATACCCGCTTCAAATGACACGCGGGTGCGAGTCGATGACTTCTCAAAAATCATCCCTAGCACACGCCCGCGCAGCGGCTCATGCAAGGTGCCCGATTGATGGATGTCACGCAGTTCCGCGGCGCGACGGAGCAGGTTGTGCAATTCAGCGGCTGATAGATCAGCCAGAGTCAGAAAATGACGGTGGGGCATAGAGGGCCCTCCTGTTGACACGTCAATGGCTGACTTCAGCCGCCGCCGCTTGATTCGCGGTGGCCGTCTGGGCAATCAGCGGAGCGAGAATGCAAACGATTTGATCGGCTTGTGCGTCAGTTAACACCAGCGGCGGTAGCAAGCGCACCACCCGCGAGGCGGTGACATTAATCAATAAACCCGCCTCGAGTGCTTGGGTAACCAACTCAGGGCAAGGTTGTGCAAGCTCAATACCGATCATCAGGCCGCGGCCACGTATGTCGGTGATGCCCTCAATCCCGTGCAGAGCCTTGCGAAAACCGCCAATAATGCGTTCACCGAGCGCTTCAGCGCGCTCGAGCAGATGATCCGATTCAATGACATCGAGCACACTGAGCGCCGCCCGCGTCGCCAGTGGATTGCCCCCAAAGGTGGTGCCATGACTACCTGGCCCCAACACACCGTGTGCCTTGCCGCCGGCTAGGCACGCGCCAATCGGGACGCCATTGGCAAGGGCTTTGGCAAGCGTAATGACATCAGGGGTAATGCCGGCGTGTTGGTGGCCAAACCAGCGCCCGGTTCGGCCGACGCCGGCCTGAACCTCATCGGCCATGAGCAACCAGTCATGTGCATCGGCTAATTCACGCAATGCCGGCAGATAGTCATCATCGGGTATGACAATGCCACCTTCGCCTTGAATGGGCTCAACAAAAATCGCAACCGTGCGCTCAGTGGCGGCTCTAGCGACCGCCTTTGCATCATTGTAAGGAACCCGGACAAAGCCTGCTGGCATGGGGCCAAACCCGGTTTGCGCTTTGCTATTGCCGGTCGCTGCAAGCGCGCCGAGGGTTCGGCCATGAAAGGCGTTGTCGGTGACAATAATCTCGGGCGCTTGAATGCCTTGATGATGGCCGTAAAGGCGCGCCAGCTTGATCGCCGCCTCGTTGGCTTCGGCACCGCTATTGGCAAAAAACACCTGCTCGAGTCCGCTAAGGGCGCAGAGGCGCTCGCCCAGGGCATCCTGGTGCGGGATGCTGTAGAGATTGGAGGTGTGAATGAGGGTATGCGCTTGACCGCTTAGTGCCGCTGCAACCGCGGGGTGAGCATGGCCTAAACCGCAAACCGCAATCCCTGCGAGCGCATCGAGGTACCAGCGCCCGTGGGTATCCTGCAGCCACGCGCCGCTGCCTTGCTGGAAGGCAACAGGTAGCCGCGAATAAGTAGGCATCAGGGCCGTTGATGTCACGCTGACCTCCGAAAAACAAACGGCAGCCTGCGGCTGCCGAGCCTTTCATTATAGGATGGGGGCTGAATTGCCACAAGATGATTGCCGATGCCGCACAGTTTGATTGATTTGCACATGCACAGCACCGCTTCCGATGGCCGCCTGACCCCGATTGAGCTGGTTGATCGGGTCGCCGCGGCTGGTGTGGCGTTAATGGCACTCACCGACCATGACACCCTGGCGGGGTTGGATCAGGCCCAGCAAGCGGCCGGGCAAGCAGGTGTTGGCTTTGTCCCTGGTATCGAACTCTCGGCGCGCTGGGCGCGGGGCGTGGTGCATATTGTGGGCCTCGGCATTGACCCGGCTAATCCTGTGCTCGTCGATGGCGTCGCCGCCCAACAAGCGCGGCGTCACCAGCGCGCTGAGCGTATCGGTGAGCGATTAGTGCAGCGTGGTTTTGATGGCATCGTCGAGCGCGTGAACCAAGCCGTGGGCGCTGGTGTGCCGGGGCGCGCACATTTCGCCCGTGATCTGCTCGAGCAAGGCCACGTCAGCACAATGCAAGAAGCGTTTGATCGCTACTTAAAGCGTGGCCGGCCTGGCTATGCGCCAGTGGACTGGGCGAGTATTGAGCAAGTGGTGGAGTGGATCCACGCGGCCGGTGGCGTGGCGGTGTTCGCTCATCCGCTGCGCTATGATTTGAGTCGGGGTGCGTTACGCGCGGCTATTCAGGCTTTTGTCGCCGCCGGTGGCGATGCGATTGAAGTGTCGAATGGCGGCGGTGGGCGTGATGATGTGCCTGCGGCCGCGGCTCTTGCGCGGCGTTTTGGGCTGGAAGCCTCCATGGGCTCGGATTTTCATGATCCCGCCTTTCCGTGGATTCGTATCGGCGCGCTCGCGCCGGTGCCAGGTGATTTAGCGGTTGTTTGGCGGCGTTGGCCGCTCGCGGCATGAGCGCCACTGTACACCCGTTTGCCACGCTCGAACCCGGGCGCTTGCTCGACATGCTTGAGTCTGTGGGGTGGTGGCCCGACGGTCGGTTACTTGCGCTCAATAGCTACGAAAATCGGGTCTACCAACTCGGGGTTGAGGGGGCTGATCCGGTCATTATGAAAGTCTACCGCCCAGGCCGTTGGCCAGCCGCGGCGATCGAACAAGAGCATGCCTTTGCCGTTGAGCTCGCAGGCCACGATATCCCGATCGTAGCGCCATTGAGTGTCAATGGTCGAACCCTGCATTGGGACCACGATTTTGCATTCGCGGTCTATCCGCGCCGGGGTGGGCATGCGCCGGCGTTGGATGATGCGGAGACGCTCGAGTGGCTCGGGCGCATGCTCGGGCGCATGCATGCAGTGGGTGCTGTGCGTGATTTTACCGCTCGCTCGTCACTCGATCCGGCCTTAATGGGCGCTGGCAGCCGGGATTATTTGCTGGCGCAGGGATGGTTACCGAGTCATCTAACCACGGCTTATCAGTCGCTAACCGATGATTTATTGGTTGCTATTCATGCTGCGTTTGAGCGCGCGGGTGATTGGCGCGCGATCCGTCTGCATGGGGACTTCCATCCCGGCAATATCCTCTGGACCGATGCCGGCCCACACCTCGTTGATTTGGACGACTGTCGCATGGGCCCGGCGATGCAAGATCTGTGGATGCTGCTCTCTGGTGAGCGTGGCGAGCGGACGCGCCAGCTTGGCGAACTTTTGGCGGGCTATGAAGACTTTTATACCTTTGATCCGCGCGAGCTGCATTTGCTCGAGGCGTTGCGAACGCTACGCATGATGCACTATGCCGCCTGGCTGGCGCGGCGCTGGGACGACCCGGCTTTTCCGGCGACCTTTACCTGGTTTAATAGCGATCGCTATTGGGAGGATCATGTCTTGGCGCTGCGCGAACAGGCCGCGGCCATGCAGGAGCCGGTGCTGAGCGTATGATGCGAAGCACTGATCGGTTAACACGGGCAGGAGTGAGGGTATGAACCTTGTCATTATTGGCGCCGGCGCGGTGGGCAACAGTTTGGTCGAGCGGGCACTCGCAGGTAGCCACAACGTGGTGATGATCGAGCCCGACGCCGAGGCCGCCGAGCAGTGCGCGCGGCAATTCGATGTGCGCGTGTTGACGATGCATGTGGGTGATGAGCGCTTTGCCGAGGAAAGCCGGCTTGATCACACCGAGGCATTAATTGCGACCACCGCCGATGACTCGACCAACATTATGGCGATGTTGCTTGGCCAAGAGGCTGGCGTTGCAACGCTGACGAGCACGGTCAACCAAAATAGCCATATTGATTTGTTTCGCCGCTTAGGCGTGCGCGTGCTCGCCGACCCGGAGCGCTTGGTGGCTCAGCATTTGCTCGATATAACCCTGATTCCAGAGGCAAGCGATGTGACCACCTTGCGCGGTGGCCAGCAGATTGTGGAGCTTAAACTCAATGGCGATTCGCCCCTTGTTGGCCTGACCCCAGCCAACATTCGCTCGCAGGGCCTACTCGATGAATCGCTTTCTATGGTGGCTCGTGTGCGCGGTGATAGCACCCATATTATCCCCGTCGACGAACCGCTGGCCGCGGGGGATGGGGTGATTGTGTTTGCCACCGAGCGCTTACGTGGTCGGCGGCGGCGAATTTTTCGCGAGTCGACGCAGGGCGATTAAGCGTTGCGCGAGCTCTGCCGTGGCACCGGCTTTTTGCTGCATATACCCGGCTTTATGGCGTTGCTGTCGTTGCCTGTTGCTTGGTGGGCGAACGAGCCATGGGGCCTGGTCGGGCTTGGCTGGACGGCCGGCATTTCGCTCATCCTCGGTCAAATGCTGGTGTGGTTGGGTCGCGGTGCGGGTGTTTTTCAGCGCTATCAATCGATGCAGATTGCCGGGATAAGCTGGCTACTCATTGCATTCCTCGGCATGTTGCCATTTTTGTTCTCCGCGGCACTGGCGCCCGCTGGGTCGCTGAATGCCGAGGCCTTAGGGGTGTTCAATCACCCATTGATGGCGTTGTTTGAATCGGTGTCGGGCTTTACCTCGACGGGGTTGACGGTCGTGGCTCGGGCGGGCGATTTGCCCGCGCATATCCAGTGGTGGCGCAGCTTTAGTGAGTGGATTGGCGGTATTGGGGTGATTTTGTTGCTGATTGCCGTGCTGCCCGCGGAGCGTGGGGCGCTTAATTTGTATTTTTCCGAGGCGCGCGAAGAGAAGATCTTGCCGACGGTTAAATCAACGGTGCGCACTATTTGGCTGATCTACATAGGCTATACGGTGGTCAGTGTGGGGTTGTTGTGGCTCGCGGGCGAGCCCGCTTGGCGGGCCCTAAATCACGGTATGACCGCGATTGCGACGGGTGGCTTTACGATTACTAACGACAGTTTAATGCGCACCCCGGCAGGCGTTCAGCTTGCTTACATACCGATTATGATCGCTGGCGCCATTAGCTTTTTAGTGCACTACCGATTGATTGTTGAGCGTCGCTCGCCGGCACATCTTTGGCGCATTGATGAGTGGCGCTTATTGATTGGCATGCTGCTGGTGGGTCTGGCATTACTCGGCCTTGAGCGCTGGCTGGCGGTGGGCAGTTGGGGCGGAGTGAGTACGGCGTTTACCTGGGTGTCGGCGCTGACAACCGCCGGGTTTAGTAGTGTTGACTTGGCTGCTTGGGGTGATGGGGCGTTGCTGTTGGTGCTTGCTGCCGTTCTGATGGGTGGGATGGCGGGCTCGACGAGCGGCGGAGTGAAACTGCTGCGCGTCAGTCTGGTGTTGAAAGACTTACTCGGGCAGTTGCGCAGCTTGCGTGCGAGTCGTCACGAAGTGGTCACGCTGGTGCACGATGGCGAGCGCGTGACTCCCGCGTACATGGCGGATCTAGGGCGCATCGCAACCCGCTTAGTGGGTGTTTTTATGCTCTTGTGGCTGCTTAGCGTGTTGCTTGTGTTGCATACCCTGCCGGCTGATGTCCGCTTGGCGCATGTGTTTTTTGATACCGCTTCGGCGTTGTTTAACTCAGGCCTAAGTACCGGTGTGGCGGGCCCGGACATGGCCGTTAGTACCGCGGCGGCGCTGAGTTTGCTTATGCTGCTGGGCCGGCTTGAGATCTTTCCGCTGTTAGTGCTGGGGGCTTGGCTGTTAGTGAGGCGTTAGCAGGGTTGATCGGCCATCGGGTGCGCATTCACCCCCGTGTCTTCGCAATGCTGTACAATTTAGCGTTTTCCCAATCGGCCGGCGCCGAGCAGTGAGCACGAGTTAATGACCACCCTTTCGAATCAGCCTGATGTACGCAATCTGCGTAACATCGCCATCATCGCCCACGTTGATCACGGTAAAACCACGTTAGTTGACCAGCTGCTCCAGCAGTCGGGCACGCTTGAATCGCGCGGCGAAATGCAAGAACGCATCATGGATTCCAACGACTTGGAGCGTGAACGCGGCATCACCATTTTATCCAAAAACACCGCCATTGAATGGCAGGGCCTGCGGGTCAATATCGTTGATACGCCCGGCCACGCCGACTTTGGTGGCGAGGTGGAGCGCGTGCTCTCGATGGTTGATTCGGTGCTATTGCTGGTTGACGCGGTTGATGGACCGATGCCGCAAACGCGCTTTGTCACGCAAAAAGCCCTAGCAAAAGGGTTAAAGCCCATTGTGGTGGTCAATAAGGTCGACCGTGATGGGGCCCGTCCGGACTGGGTAGTGGATAAGACCTTTGACCTGTTTGACAACCTGGGCGCGAGCGACGAGCAACTTGATTTCCCGGTCATTTATGCCTCGGCGTTAAATGGCTACGCCGGCCTCGATTCTGAGGTTCGTAGCGGTGATATGACGCCGTTGTTCAGCATGATCGCAGACTCGGTGCCAGCGCCGGCGGTTGATGCGCAAGGCCCATTTCGCATGCAGGTTATTTCGCTTGACTACAACAGTTATGTCGGTGTGATTGGCATCGGCCGGGTTGAGCGCGGACAGGTGAAAAGCGCTCAGCCGCTGGTGTGTCTAGATCGCGACGGCAAACGACGCTCGGTGCGGATGTTGCAGGTGCTGGGCTTTCTCGGTCTCGATCGGGTCGAAGTCGAGTCGGCGAGCGCTGGTGACATCATTGCCTTTACCGGCATTGAGGGCATCAATATTTCCGATACGTTGTGTGACCCGGCCGATGTTGAGGCACTGCCGGCGCTGACCGTTGATGAGCCCACGGTGTCGATGACATTCCAGGTCAACACCTCACCGTTTGTGGGTCGTGAGGGTAAGTACGTGACCTCGCGGCAGTTGCGCGAGCGTCTGATGCGCGAGCTTCAGCACAACGTTGCGCTGCGCGTTGAAGACACTGAAGACCCAGAGCGCTTCCGGGTCTCGGGCCGCGGCGAATTGCATTTGGGCATTTTGATCGAAAATATGCGCCGCGAGGGTTATGAGTTGGGCGTTTCGCGGCCAGAAGTCATTACCCGCGAAGTCGATGGCCAGCGCCAAGAGCCCTACGAGCAACTCACCGTCGATGTCGAAGAGGACTATCAGGGTGCGGTGATGCAGCGCTTGGGTGAGCGGGGTGGTGAGCTCACTGACATGCTGCCGGATGGCCGCGGTCGGGTGCGGCTCGATTATGTTATTCCAGCACGCGGTTTAATCGGCTTTCGCACCGAGTTTTTGACCGCCACGTCCGGCACTGGGCTGCTCTACCACGTGTTCGATCATTACGGCCCGATCAAATCCGCTGATTACGGCCAGCGCAATAATGGCGTGCTCATCGCCATGGCCGCGGGCAAGGCGCTCGGGTATGCGCTGTTTAACCTACAGGACCGGGGCAAGTTGTTTATTGACCCGGGTGATGAGGTTTATGAAGGCATGGTGATTGGCTTGCACAGCCGTGATAACGATTTGGTGGTTAACCCGCTGAAGGCTAAACAGCTGACCAACGTGCGCGCAGCAGGTTCGGACGAAAACATTATTCTCACCCCACCGCAGCGACTGACACTTGAGCAGGCGCTTGAGTTTATTGATGACGATGAGCTCGTTGAGGTCACACCAGCGGTGGTCCGTGTGCGCAAGAAGTTCTTGCTCGAACACGAGCGAAAGCGCGCTGCAAAGGCCGGCAACAGCGCTTAGTGATCGCGCTCGATGACGTAGTTAGCGAGTGCTCGCAGGATGTTGGCCTGATTGCCAAAGCTCGCGAGTGCGGTCATAGCCTCATCGCGTAGCTCGCTCGCAAAGCGTCGCGCTTCATCCAACCCCATTAGCCCTGGATAAGTGGGTTTGTCGCGCAGCGCGTCGGCGCCGCTTGCTTTACCAATCTGCTCGGCATCACCAATGGTGTCGAGAATGTCATCTTGAACTTGAAAAGCTAAACCAATACAGCGCCCGTAATGCTCGAGCTGCGCGGTGGCTTGCGGGTCGGGTTGATCGGCACACAGCGCCCCAAGGCGAAGGCTGGCAAGGATGAGTGCGCCGGTTTTGTGGACGTGCATGTCCTCAAGCTCAGCGGCGTCGATCGATTGACCAACCGCGGCAAGATCCATTGCTTGCCCGCCCGCCATGCCTCTTGAGCCGATCGCGGCACTCAGAGTTTCTACCATGGCGAGGCGCTGCGAGAGGTTTAGGCTTTCGTCGGCGGCAATCAGGCGAAACGCGAGCGCCTGCAGCGCATCGCCCACCAAAATGGCGGTTGCCTCGTCAAAAGCCCGATGGCAGGTGGGCTGACCGCGACGTAAATCATCATCATCCATAGCCGGTAGGTCATCATGCGCGAGTGAGTAGGCATGGATCATCTCGACCGCGCAGGCCGGCGTGTCGAGCGTCGCACCGGTTTCGCCAACAATGGCACCGGCTTGATAAACCAAAAACGGCCGCAATCGCTTACCGGGGCCAAGCGTTGCATAGCGCATCGCTTGGTGTAGCCGGGTGGGTGTGACTGCAGCGTTGGGCAGCGCGGTATCGAGTGCTGCTTCGACGCGTTGGCGACCTGCGCTTAGGGCGTCATTCAGCGCCGTCATCAGTGGTCTCATCAAACGGCGCGGGTGGCGTTTGGGTGTCTTTGCTGAGCAATATTTCAACGCGCTGTTCCGCTTCGCCAAGGGCTTTTTGGCATTCGCGCGTTAGCCGTATCCCTTGTTCAAAGCATTGCAGGGACTGCTCAAGGCTTAAATCGCCACGCTCCATTTGCTCAACCAACCCTTCAAGGGTTTTGAGCGAGGCTTCGAAATCTGGGGGCGTCGTTTCATCATTCATAGCGCCTAGTTTAGCGCGCGCTCGCCGATCGCGCACTCGCCGGGGTCGCATCCACGCGGTACACTTCGCGGATTATGCCTGCCTGATTAGCCAGTGAAGGATGACATTCGGCCCATGAGCGATCGCTACGATTCTGCTGCCATTGAGGTTTTAACCGGCCTCGACCCGGTGCGCCGCCGCCCGGGTATGTATACCGATACCACCCGCCCCAATCACCTTGCGCAGGAAGTCGTCGACAACAGTGTCGATGAGGCCATGGCCGGGCACTGCCAGCGCATTGATGTGGTCTTGCACCGCGACGGTTCGCTGTCGGTGAGTGATGATGGCCGCGGCATGCCGGTGGATGAACACCCCGGCGAGGGCCTGCCAGGGGTCGAGGTGATTTTGAGCCGTCTGCACGCTGGGGGTAAATTCTCGCGCGAAAGTTATCAGTTCTCCGGCGGCCTGCATGGGGTTGGCGTATCGGTGGTGAACGCGCTATCGACCCGGCTTGAAGTGAGTATTCGGCGCGATGGCCAAGTCTGGGAAATGGCGTTTGCCGATGGCGAAAAAACCCGCGATCTGACCGCCGTTGCTGAGGTGGGACGACGCAACACGGGCACACGCCTGCATTTTTGGCCGGATACGCAGTACTTTGACTCGGTAAAATTCTCGCTCCCCCGATTACGCCATATTTTGCGCGCCAAAGCGGTGCTTTGCCCGGGATTGGTGGTATCGCTGACCGAGGAGGCGAGTGGCGAGGAGACGGTTTGGCACTACGAAAAGGGCTTGGCCGATTACCTTAATAGTGCGCTGGTTGATGTTGAGCGGCTGCCTGATCCAGCCTTTACCGGCGATTTCTCGGCCCCACATGAAGCGGTCGAATGGGCCATTACCTGGCTGCCCGAGCCCGATGAGGCCTTACAAGAGAGTTACGTTAATTTAATTCCGACCTTGCAGGGCGGCACGCATGTCAATGGACTGCGCACGGGCTTGACTGAGGCGCTGCGGGAGTTTTGTGAGTTCCGCAATCTCATGCCGCGGGGTGTACGGATCGCGCCGGAAGATGTCTGGGAGCGCGTGGCTTACGTGCTCTCGGTCAAGCTCGAGGAGCCGCAGTTTTCGGGACAGACTAAGGAGCGCTTGTCTTCGCGTGAATGCGCGACATTTGTCGCCGGCGTGGTCAAAGATGCCTTTAGTCTGTGGCTCAACGAGCACACAAGCGAGGCGGAAAAGCTTGTCGAATTGGTCCTCGCCAGCGCCCAGCGACGCCTCAAAGCGGCGCGCAAAGTCACGCGCAAACGCGTTACCCAAGGCCCAGCGTTGCCCGGCAAGCTTGCTGACTGCAGTAGTCAAGACCCGGGCATTAGCGAGTTATTTTTAGTCGAGGGTGATTCCGCCGGCGGGTCGGCAAAACAGGCCCGCGATCGGGAGTATCAGGCGGTGATGCCACTGCGTGGCAAAATCCTCAATACTTGGGAGGTCGATCCGGCTGAAGTCATGGCCTCGCAAGAGGTGCATGACATCGCGGTGGCGCTCGGCATTGAGCCTGGTTCAGCGGATTTAACCGGGCTTCGCTACCACAAAGTCTGCGTGCTTGCTGATGCCGACCCCGATGGTGCGCATATCGCAACGCTTTTGTGTGCGCTTTTCTTAAAACACTTCCCCGCGCTGGTGAATGCCGGTCATGTCTTTATCGCCATGCCACCGCTCTACCGCATCGATGTGGGTAAAGAGACTTGGTACGCGCTCGACGAGCAAGAACGCCAGGGCATTATGGATCGCATTGATGCCGAAAAGCGCAAGGGTAAGGTTTCAACCACCCGCTTTAAGGGGCTTGGTGAGATGAATCCGCTGCAATTGCGCGAGACGACAATGGCGCGTGATACCCGTCGTTTAGTCCAGCTGACGGTCGAATTTCCCGAACAAACCGACACCCTAATGGCGATGCTGTTGGGCAAGCGTGCTGCTTCGCAGCGGCGGGCGTGGCTGGAGCGTAAGGGCGATTTGGCTGAAGTGTTGATCTAGGCCGCAAAGGAGTCTGTAAGTCGAATGAGCGAATCCACTGAAACGCCAGATTTTGAGCGCCGCCCGCTGCACGAGTTTACCGAGAAGGCCTATCTCGATTACTCGATGTACGTCATCCTCGATCGCGCGCTGCCGCATGTGGGCGATGGCCTAAAACCGGTCCAGCGCCGAATCGTCTATGCCATGTCGGAGCTCGGTTTATCGGCGGCATCGAAGCATAAAAAATCCGCCCGAACGGTGGGTGATGTGTTGGGTAAATACCACCCACACGGTGACTCAGCCTGCTATGAAGCCATGGTGCTGATGGCGCAGCCTTTTTCTTATCGCTACCCGTTGGTCGATGGCCAAGGCAACTGGGGCTCGGCCGATGACCCGAAATCATTTGCCGCCATGCGCTACACCGAGGCCCGACTGACCCCGTATGCGCAGCTGTTACTCCAAGAGCTGGGCCAAGGCACGGTTGATTGGCAGCCGAATTTTGATGGCAGCCTTGATGAGCCAGTGACCCTACCAGCGCGGGTGCCGAATGTTCTGCTCAACGGTGGGACGGGGATCGCCGTGGGAATGGCAACGGACATTCCGCCCCATAATTTGCGCGAAGTTGCATCGGCCTGTATGCGCTTGCTCGACGAGCCCGAGGCCGATATCAACGCCCTGTGCGAGCATATTCAGGGACCGGACTTTCCCACCGACGCCGAGATCATTACGCCGGTTGAGGACATCCGCCAGATTTATCAAACCGGCCATGGCGGCTTGCGGCTGCGGGCGCGCTGGGTGCTCGATGGTCGAGATGTCATTGTCACAGCGCTGCCGTTTCAGGCTTCCGGCTCTCGGGTACTTGAGCAGATTGCCGCGCAGATGCAGTCGAAAAAGTTACCCATGGTCGAGGATTTACGTGACGAGTCTGATCACGAAAACCCGACGCGTTTGGTGATCACGCTGCGCTCCAATCGCGTTAACGCCGATGAGGTGCTGCAGCATTTGTTTGCGACCACCGACTTAGAGAAAACCTACCGCGTTAACTTGAACGTGATCGGCCTCGATGGCCGGCCGCGGGTGAAAAACCTCCACGAGTTACTGACCGAGTGGTTGGAATATCGTCGCGACACGCTGCGCCGGCGTTTGCAGTGGCGGCTCGATAAGGTCGAAGCGCGGCTACATGTGCTCGAGGGGCTGTTGGTCGCCTATTTGAACATTGACGAGGTGATCGCAATTATCCGTGAGTCGGATGCGCCAAAAGCCGATCTGATTGAACGCTTTACACTTAGCGAGACTCAGGCTGAGGCGATTCTCGAACTGCGCTTGCGGCATCTCGCCAAGCTCGAGGAAATGAAGATCCGTGGCGAGCAAGATGAGCTTGGCACCGAGCGCGATCAGCTAACGAAGACACTGGGGTCAAAGGCCCGCATGACGGCGCTGATTCAGTCAGAACTTAAGGCCGATGCGGAGCGCTACGGTGATGAGCGTCGCTCAGCAATCGTTAGTCGCAGCAGTGCCCGGGCGTTGAGTGAGAGTGATTTAGTGCCCAGTGAGCCGGTCACGATTGTGTTGTCGAAAAAGGGCTGGGCGCGAGCGGCCAAGGGCCACGATGTCGATGCCGAAAAGCTGTCTTACCGAGCGGGCGATGCGTTTGCGGCGGCGGCTCTGGGCCGTAGCAACCAAGCCGCGGTATTTTTTGATAACCAAGGCCGCAGCTACAGCCTACCGGCCTATACACTGCCCTCAGCCCGAGGGCAGGGCGAGCCACTGACCGGCCGGCTGCAGCCACCTGATGGGGCGCGATTTGTGCACGTGCTTGGCGGCGAGCCCGAGTCACGCGTTTTGTTAGCAGCGGATAGCGGCTATGGATTTCTCACCCAGGTGAAGCATTTACTTGGCCGGCAAAAGGCCGGTAAGGCCGTGCTCAACGTCTCATCCCCCGCCACGATGCTAGCGCCGGTGAGCATTCAGTCTGCAGCGAGTCGGGTCGCAGTGGTGACAACGGCGGGGCGGTTACTGGTGTTTGCGCTTGAGCAGCTACCCGAGCTCGCCCGCGGCAAGGGCAATAAACTCATCGATATACCGGCGGCGAAGCGTAAAGATGGCAGTGAGACGGTTGCCGGGCTTTGCACACTCGAAGCGGATCAGTCGTTAGTCGTTCAAGCCGGTCGGCGCACGCTCACGCTTAAACCCGGTGATTTGGAGAGTTATGCCGGTGAGCGCGGCCGCCGCGGCCGTGCATTGCCGCGTGGCTTTCAGCGGGTTGATGGGCTTGCGGCCCACGCCAAGGAATAATGGTCAGGCCGGGGTCGATGTGGCGTTCTGCCAGTCGATAGGGACCTTCCACGGGGCCCCGGCGATTTCTTCCACCAACTGCGGCAGCAGATAACCGGGTAACTGGGCGGCAAGGGCGCGCATTAAACCGCAGGCCTGATGCTTTTCTACCGCAAAATGCCCGGCCCCCTGAACTCGATCAAGCAGGTGGAGATAATAAGGCTGGATACCCAATTCAAACAGCCGTTCACTCAAGCCGGCGAGGATCTCCGCCTGATTATTGACGCCATCTAAGAGCACCGCTTGATTGAACAACCGAACGCCGTGATGTTGCAGTGTTTGCATCGCCTCAGCGACTTCAGCGTTGAGCTCGTTGGGGTGGTTGGCATGAATGACCATCACCGTGGTGAGACGCGTTTGCGTTAACCACTCCAATAACTCCGAATCAATACGACTGGGCAGGACGACGGGCAAGCGGCTATGAATCCGCAAGCGCCGCAGATGGGCAATGGCGTCGAGGCGTTCACTGAGTTCGCGCAAGCGCCGATCGTTCAAACTTAATGGATCACCCCCGCTGAGGATGACCTCATGGATACTGGGGTCGGCTGCCAGGTAATCGAGTGCTTCGCTCCATTGATGAGCGCTCGCGTTGGCTTCGGCGTAAGGAAAGTGCCGGCGAAAACAGTAGCGGCAGTTAATCGCACACGCCCCGGTTGCGATCAGTAGCGCGCGGCCATGGTATTTATGAATGACGCCGCCGTCGTGCAGACACGCCGAGTCACCCACCGGGTCTTGGCTAAACCCGGGCGTGGGCTGAGTTTCGGCGTCAATCGGCAGGACTTGACGCAATAGCGGGTCGCTGGGGTCACCCGGGCGAATGCGCTGAAGATAGCTTGGCGGCACCCTAAGCGAGAATGCATCTGCGGCGGCAAGCGCTCCCGGTATGAGGGCCGGGTTGAGGTTGAGCTGCTTGATCAGGACGGCTGGATCAGTAATCGCGGCCTGCCAGTCACGCTGCCACTGCGGTGTGCTCATGTTCTATCCCTTCGTGTTTTCCGTTAGCATGCTCGCCATTCTTTTACGGCGTAGTGCCGCTGAGTACGGTAACGGAGAATCCATGGCGAGCTTTTCAACCAGTCAGTTCAAATCGGGTCTTAAAATTCTGCTCGATGGCGAACCCTACACCATCGTCGACAATGAATTCGTTAAGCCGGGCAAAGGCCAAGCGTTTAATCGGGTCAAAGTTCGCAATCTGAAAACCGGCAAAGTGATCGACCGGACATTTAAGTCGGGTGAAAGCGTTGAGGGCGCCGATGTCATGGAAACCGACATGCAGTACCTCTACAACGATGGCGACTTCTATTACTTCATGACGCCGGAAGACTTTGAACAGCACGCCGCTCGCACGGACCTTGTCGGTGATGCGGGTAAGTGGCTCAAAGAACAGGATATCTGCAACGTCACGTTGTATAACGGCGAGCCGCTATCGGTCGAGCCGCCGCTGCACGTCACGCTAACCGTAACCCAAACCGACCCTGGGCTTAAGGGCGATACCAGTAGCGGTGGCAGTAAGCCGGCAACGCTGGAAACCGGTGCCGTGGTGCAGGTGCCCTTGTTTATTCAAGAAGGTGAGCTGCTACGGGTCGATACCCGAACCGGCGAGTACGTCTCTCGCGCCAAGGAATAATCCCCGCCATGGGCACACCCTGGCAGCCCTCGGCGACGCCGGCTCGACTCACCGCGCGGGCTGCGCTGCTGGCGCAAATTCGGCAGTTTTTTGCCGATCGCGAGGTCCTAGAAGTGCAAACACCGGTGCTCGCCGCGCATGGTGTGACTGACCCGCAGATACCACAGTGGCGCGTGGAATCCGCAGGCCGCTGGCTGCAGACATCACCCGAATACGCGATGAAGCGCCTGCTCGCAGCCGGGGTTGGCGATTGCTATCAAATCACTCCGGCGTTTCGCGCCGCCGAACACGGCCGTCTGCATAATCCTGAGTTTACTCTGCTGGAGTGGTATCGAACCGGGTTTGATGCCCCGCAACTGATGGCTGAAGTCACTGCACTGATCAACCAAGTCCTCGGTTATGCGCCCATTGTCACGCGGCGCTATGCCGATGCGTTTATTGATAGTGGCTTGCCGGATCCACTCAGTGCCGATGAGACAGCGCTGTGGCAGGCCGCCGCCGATCATCAGCTGACCACGCCAGCGCCTGATGATTTGGATCGTGATGGTCTTCTGGATTGGCTACTCAGTACGCAGGTGATCCCGCAGCTGCCAAGGCGGTGCTTTATCACGCATTATCCCGCCAGTCAGGCCGTTCTTGCGCGCTTGAGTGCGGACGATACGCGGGTCGCTGAGCGCTTTGAGCTTTTTTGTGATGGCGTTGAATTGGTTAATGGTTTTGACGAAATCACTGATCCTAAAGCCCTCGCTGCGCGGTGGCAGCAGGATCAAGCCAAGCGCGCTCAGAACGAGGATGCGCTCCCGGCGGTTGATGAGCGGCTACTCGGTGCCATGGCCAGTGGGTTGCCGGATTGTGCGGGTGTGGCCTTGGGTGTCGATCGGCTTTTTATGCTCGCCGAGGGGTTAGAGTCAATCGGCGAGGGGCTCGCCTTCGATTGGGACAATGCCTAAGTCGTCCGGTAGCGGGGTGTAGGTGCCCAGTAATTGCCCCATTTTAATGGCCTCGCCGGTGGCAAGCTCGGCACGCCAGCGAACCGCTTCCGGGCCCCACAGAAGAATCACCGTTGAGCCCAGATTAAACCGGCCCATCTCTTCGCCTGCGCTGTACAGCGGCATGCTATGAGTGTAGCTCCAAGCGCGAATGCGTCGGCCGCGGGGCGGTGTGATTTCGCCCGCCCAGTCGGTCTCAATGCTGCCTACGCCAATCGCACCGACCAAAATCATAGCGAGCGGTCCAGCGGCCGACTCAAACACACACACGACACGCTCGTTGCGCGCGAATAGCCGGGGGATATGACGCACCATGGGGCTGGAGACACCAAACAGCCGCCCGGGAATGTGCAGCATCTGTTCAAGCTTGCCCGCTATGGGCATATGGATGCGGTGGTAATCGCGCGGCGAGAGGTAGAGCGTCGCAAATTCGCCATCGACAAAGCGCTGGGCCAATGTCTGATCACCGCCAAGCAAATCGCTCAGTGCGTAGTCTTGCTGTTTGGCTTGGATAAGCCGGTCGTGACTGATGGTGCCAAACTCACTGATAACACCGTCAACCGGGCTGACGATGGCATGCGCATCGCCGGCAATCGGCCGAACCCCGGGGGCGAGGGCGCGGGTGAAAAAGGCGTTGAAGCTTGTGTAGGCATCACGCTCGGGGCTTGCCGCTTCGCTTAAGTTAATGTCAAAGCGGCGGATAAAAGCGCGAATGAGCCCGTTCTTCCACGGCCGCCAGCGCCAGCGTGCTAAGCGATGAATTAGTCGCGATACGCCATGCTGGGGCAGCACGCTGATAAGCCAGCAAAGTATGCGCCCGGCCATTAGCTCTGCCCTGCGCTAACGCGCTGGCGAATCAGTTGAAACTCTTCGGCCAATACCGAGCGCCCATGAGGCGGTTGCCATAACGCTTGCAGCTGGCCTTGGGGATTAATGAGCAAGATCGCGGCGCTGTGATCGACCGCGTACTGCCCGCTAGCATCGGGTTCATGCAGCTGATAAGCGATGCCAAGCGATTGAGTCAGCGTATCGATGGCGTCGCGACCGCCGGTTACTCCAATAAAGTCCTCGTGAAAGTGCCCAACATAGTCTTCGAGGCGTTGCAGGCTATCGCGATTGGGGTCAACTGAGATAAACACCACATCGGGCGTCGCTGCGGGCGGCGTATCGAGTCGCTCGAGCATTCCGGCCAAATCGGCGAGCGTCGTCGGACAGACATCGGGGCAGAAGGTAAAACCAAAGAAAACCATCTGCCAGCGACCTTGGGGGTGCTCGGCCTGCCAGGGTTCGCCGGTGTGCTGAGTCAGCGTAACCGCTGGAATATCGCGAGCCTGTGGCAGGGCCGTGGCCACCAGTGATTGCGCATCATTGCTTGAGTTGGTGGGTAGCCAGAGCATGGTCGCCGCAGCGGATGCGGCGGCCACAAACGCCACGCCCAATACCAGCCCGATGTGCTTAATCATCTTCATAGTCATAGTATGCCACCGTGCGCCAGCCCTCACAGCCCTATTGGCTGCTAGAATCAGTCCATGCAATCGTACGCTACCGATGAACTGCAAACGCTCGGCGATTTTATTCGTTGGGCTGCCAGTCGCTTTCAGGCCAATGACCTGCATTTTGGTCATGGCAGCGATAACGCCATCGATGAGGCCGCCGCGCTGGTGCTCGGTGGCTTGCATCTGCCACCCGATTTGCATTCCGATTATTTTGCTTGCCGCGTGACTGCCGATGAGCGGGCAACGCTGGGTCAGCTGATTCAGGCGCGTTTGGAGCAACGCCGCCCCGTCGCTTATCTACTGGGTGAGGCATGGTTCTGCGGTCTTGCCTTTGCGGTGAACGACCAGGTGCTCATTCCGCGTTCGCCGATTGGCGAAATGATTGAGGATGGCTTTTCGCCCTGGCTCGATGCCAGCGAGGTTACGCGCATTGCCGATGTCGGTACCGGCAGTGGCTGTATCGCGATTGCCTGCGCGCTCGCGTTTCCGCAAGCCCAGGTTGATGCGCTCGACAACGCGCCCGCTGCGTTGGCGCTAACCGCTCGTAATGCCGCGGCGCACGGGGTCGCGAGTCGGGTCCGTGGGCTTGAGTCAAACTGGTTAGAAGCCACGGCGCCAGAGCCGGCATTCGATTTGATTGTCTCCAATCCCCCGTATGTCGACGCTGAGGCCATGGCCGCCTTACCGGCGGAATATCGGCACGAACCGCAGGCGGCGTTGGCTGCAGGCGCGGATGGACTCGATGCGGTGCGTGCGATTCTGCCACAAGCCGCTCAGCGACTGACTGAGCGTGGCGTGTTGGTGTGTGAGATCGGTCACGGCCAAGCCGCATTCACCCAAGCGTTCCCCGAGCTGCCGGTCACATGGGTGAGTTTGGCGCGCGGTGGGGCGGGTGTGTTCGTGATTGATGGGGTGAGTCTGCGAGCGGCCTATGCGCCTGCTGACGGGCCCTTGCGAACGGAGTAAACTCGAGTTCATGGCAGGTAACAGCATTGGTCAAGTTTTTCGGGTGTCCACCTTCGGCGAAAGTCATGGTGCCGCCTTGGGTGCTGTGGTGGACGGCTGTCCGCCGGGAATGGCGCTCAGCGAGGCCGACTTGCAAGGCGATCTTGACCGGCGCAAGCCAGGCACCTCACGCCACACCTCGCAGCGCCGTGAGGGTGATGCGATTAAGATTTTGTCGGGCGTGTTTGAAGGCCGAACCACCGGCGCGCCGATCGGACTGCTGATTGAAAACGTCGATCAACGCTCAAAAGATTACAGCAACATTGCTGAGCAATTTCGCCCCGGGCATGCCGACTACACGTACTGGCAAAAGTACGGCACCCGCGACTATCGCGGCGGGGGGCGATCGTCAGCGCGTGAGACCGCATTGCGCGTCGCCGCTGGTGGGATTGCACGCAAATATCTTAATGAGCGGCTTGGGGTCGAAATTCGTGGGTGGCTCGCGCAGCTTGGGCCCATTCACTTGCAGCTCGAGGACTGGGCGGCGGTTGATCAAAACCCCTTTTTCTGTGGCGAGCCGGGGCGTTTAAGTGAGCTAGAAGCCTACATGGATGGGCTGCGCAAAGAGGGCGATTCGATTGGGGCGGTTGTGGGCGTACTGGCCCGCGGTTTGCCGCCTGGTTTGGGCGAGCCCGTGTTCGACCGACTCGACGCCGACATTGCCCATGCCCTCATGAGCATTAACGCGGTGAAAGGCGTTGAGGTGGGGGCAGGCTTTGCTAGTGCCGCGCAAAAGGGTACTGAACATCGCGACGAAATAACCCCGGCTGGATTTTTATCGAATCATGCGGGTGGCACCTTGGGTGGGATTTCCACGGGCCAAGATCTGGTGGCGCGCATGGCGCTCAAGCCCACTTCCAGCATCCGGTTGCCGGGCCGCTCGGTGGATATTCACGGCGAGGCGGTCGAGGTGGTGACTACCGGTCGGCATGACCCGTGTGTGGGTATTCGCGCGACACCGATTGCTGAGGCCATGCTGGCGTGTGTATTACTGGATCACTACTTGCGCCATCGCGCGCAAAATGCGGATGTCGATTCCGGCACGCCAATTATTCCTGCCCACGCGCCTGAATAACCGCGGGCGATGACCACGCCCTTTCCTTACAAGCGCCTTGGCGCCTTTTATTTGGTGTTTTTTGCCGTCCTCGGTGTGCTCGCGCCGTATTGGGGCCCCTATTTGCAGAGCCGAGGGTTTAACGCCGCGGAGATCGGCACACTGATCGCCCTGCTGCATGGCACTAAAATTATCGCCCCCAATCTGTGGGGCTGGGTCGCTGATCGGACGGGCGCGCGAATGCGCATCATTCGGTTTGCGTGTGTCATTGCGCTGGTGGGTTTTGCCGGCGTGTTGCTGCCCGGGGGTTTTGCCTGGATGGCGCTGGTGATGGTGGCGTTTAGCTTTTTTTGGAATGCCGCACTACCCCAATTTGAAGCCAACACACTCAGTCATTTGGGCACGCAGACCCATACCTACCCGCGCATCCGTCTTTGGGGAACGGTGGGGTTTATGCTCGCTGTGCTTGGCGTGGGCGAAGCGATTGATCGGGCGAGTGTGGCCATTGTGCCGGGCGTGTTATTGAGCCTGTTTGCGGTTTTGGTGGTGATCAGCTTTAGCGTGCCACAAGCCGAGCGCGATAACCGCGCGATGGCCAACGATAGCTTGGGTTCGGTGTTGCTCCAGCCTCGGGTATTGGGGCTGTTGGGGGCGTGCTTTTTGCTGCAGGCCAGTCACGGGCCTTTTTACGCGTTTTACAGCATTTATCTGCAAAGCTTTGGCTACTCGGGGACGGCCATTGGCTTGCTCTGGGCGGTGGCGTTAATCGCTGAGATTGGCGTGTTTTTAATGATGCCACGTTGGCTGCCGCGGCTTGGTCACCGGCGGCTGCTGGTCGGTGCCATGGGTTTGGGCGTGATTCGTTGGGTGTTAGTCGGTGCCTACCCCGAGTGGGTTGCATTACAGGCAATCGCACAGCTTTTGCACGCAGCCACCTACGGGGTCTATCACGCCGCCGCCATTTCTATGATTGATCGGTACTTTACCGGGGGTTTGCAGGGTCGTGGGCAAGCGCTCTATAGCAGCATGACCTTCGGCGCTGGAGTGGCCGTCGGGAGCTTTGTTGCTGGGGTGTTGTGGGACCCAATCGGGGGGGCACAAACGTTCTACTGGGCGGCGAGCGTGTCAGCGCTCGCCGGATTATTGGCCTATGCCACCTTGCCCCGTGAGCGGCATTCGCTGCCAGCCAGCGCTTAACCGCGTGGCGCGGTGAGCGTATACTCAACCGTTGGATGCTTGGTGAATTGACCGCATGAGGAACAACAATGGGTGCACAAACCCTCTACGATAAGCTTTGGGATGCGCATGTCGTGCGCGACAACGGTGATGGCACCGCGCTGCTCTACATTGACCGGCAACTCGTCCATGAAGTCACTTCGCCGCAGGCTTTTGAGGGCTTGCGTTTGGCGGATCGCCCGCTGTGGCGGGTTGGCGCTAATCTCGCAGTAGTTGATCACAATGTCCCCACCACCGGTCGCGATCAAGGCATTGCCGATCCGATCTCGGCGCTGCAGGTCGAAACCCTGACCCAAAATTGCCAAGAATATGGCATCACGCAGTTTGGGCTGCTCGATCGGCGCCAAGGCATTGTTCACATTATTGGCCCCGAGCAGGGGGCGACCCAGCCGGGCATGACGGTGGTCTGTGGCGACTCGCATACCTCCACCCATGGGGCGCTTGGGGCGTTGGCGTTTGGCATTGGCACCTCAGAGGTTGAGCATGCGCTGGCGACGCAGACGGTGGTGCAGTCACGCTCGAAACGTATGCTCGTGCGTGTGGATGGCCAAACCGGTCCGGGCGTGACGGCGAAGGACATTATGCTCGCCATTATTGGCAAAATCGGTACCGCCGGTGGTACCGGCTATGCCGTTGAGTATGGCGGTGAGGCGATTCGGGCGCTGCCGATGTCGGGGCGCATGACGATTTGCAATATGTCGATCGAGGCGGGTGCGCGTTGCGGCATGGTGGGCGTGGATGAGACCACCATTGAGTATTTGCGCGGTCGGCCCTACGCGCCGCAGGGCGAGCGCTGGGATCAGGCGGTTGAATACTGGCGCGGCTTGGTCAGCGATGACGATGCTGAGTTTGATCGGGTGGTGACGCTCAAAGCGGCCGACATCAAGCCGCAAGTCTCGTGGGGAACCTCGCCCGAGATGGTGGCCGATGTCGATGGCCGCGTGCCCGATCCGGCAGCTGAACCCGATGAGACCAAGCGCGCGGGGATGCAACGCGCGCTCGAATACATGGGGCTGACGCCGGGGACACCAATTCGTGAAATCGCCCCGGAGAAGATTTTCATCGGCTCCTGCACTAATGCGCGCATTGAAGATTTGCGGGCCGCTGCCGCGGTGTTGCGCGGTAAGCACATTGCCCAAGGTATTCGTGAAGCGATGGTGGTGCCGGGGTCGGGTTTGGTTAAACAACAGGCCGAGCGCGAAGGCCTCGATCAGGTGTTTAAAGAGGCGGGGTTTGAGTGGCGTGATGCCGGGTGTTCGATGTGCCTCGGCATGAACCCCGATCGGCTCAGTCCCGGCGAGCGCTGCGCCTCGACTTCAAATCGCAATTTCGAAGGCCGCCAGGGAGCGGGAGGCCGCACCCACTTGGTCAGCCCAGCGATGGCGGCCGCCGCCGCGGTGGCGGGGCATTTCGTTGATGTCAGGGAGCTTGAGTCGTGAGTATCGAACCTATTCGTCAAATTGATGGCTTGGTCGCACCGCTGGATCGCTCCAATGTCGACACCGATGCCATCATCCCAAAGCAGTTTCTTAAGTCGATTCACCGCACCGGGTTTGGCCCCAATTTGTTTGATGAGTGGCGCTACCTCGATGCCGGTGAACCCGGCCAAGATTGCCGTGATCGGCCGATTAATCCCGACTTCGTGCTCAATCAACCGCGCTATCAAGGGGCGAGCATTTTGCTCGCACGCGAGAACTTTGGCTGTGGCTCGTCGCGAGAGCATGCGCCTTGGGCGTTGGCCGATTATGGGTTTCGCGTGCTGATTGCGCCGAGTTTTGCCGACATTTTTTATAACAATTGTTCTAAAAACGGCATTTTGCCGATCAGTCTCGATGCCGCCATTGTTGAGGCGTTATTTCTCGCCACTCAGAGCACTGAGGGCTATCGACTGAGGGTTGATTTGGCTACTCAAGTGGTGACGACGCCCACGGGGGAGCGCTATGAGTTTGCCATCGACCCGCATCGCAAACATATGTTGCTTGAGGGGCTTGATGAAATTGGTCTGACGCTGGGCCATGCTGATGAAATTCGCGCCTACGAGCAGCAACGCCGGGCGGTGACACCGTGGCTTTTTGAGGACCTCGATTCCGCATGAGTCATAAGGTTTTAATGCTGCCGGGTGATCACATTGGCCCGGATATCGTCGCTGAGGCGGATCGTTTATTGCATTGCTTAGCTGACGATTTTGGCTTGCGCGTTGAGCTTGAATACGCGCATTTAGGCGGTTGTGCCGTCGATGCTGAAGGCCAGCCATTCCCCGAGTCGACGCGGGCACTCGCGCAGGCTTCCGATGCCATGCTGCTCGGTGCCGTGGGCGGGCCTGAGTGGGATGCGATCGAGCGCGACAAGCGCCCCGAGCGTGGCTTACTGGCCATTCGCGAGGCGCTTGGGCTGTTCGCGAATCTGCGCCCGGCGATGCTTTTCCCAGCGCTTGCTGAGGCCTCAAGTTTGCGCGCCGATGTCGTCGCTGGTCTGGATATTCTCATTGTTCGTGAGCTCACCGGGGGCATCTACTTTGGTCAGCCGCGCGGTATTCGAACGCGTGATGACGGACTGCGTGAGGGCTTTAACACCCTTGTCTACAATACCGATGAGATTGAGCGTATCGGGCATGCAGCGTTTGCCGCGGCAAGCCGTCGCCAAGGGCAGTTGTGCTCGGTTGATAAGGCCAATGTGTTGGAGTCGAGCGAGCTTTGGCGTGAAGTAATGACCGACTTATCGGCGCAGTACCCGCAAGTCGAGCTTAGTCACCTGTATGTGGATAACGCGGCGATGCAGCTCGTGCGCTCGCCCAAGCAGTTTGATGTCATGGTGACCGGTAATCTGTTTGGCGATATTTTGTCCGATTGTGCCGCGATGCTCACCGGCTCGATTGGCATGCTGCCGTCGGCCTCGCTTGATGCCAATGGTCGGGGCTTATATGAGCCGGTGCACGGCTCTGCGCCGGATATTTCCGGTCAGGATCGAGCCAACCCGCTCGCAACCCTCTTGTCGGTGGCGATGATGTTGCGCCACAGCTTGGCTGAAGGGGCGCTCGCCGATCGGGTTGAGCGTGCGGTTGAAGCGGTGCTCGCGCAGGGTTGGCGAACGGCTGATTTGGCCGCTGTGGGCGACACGCCGGCGGGCACCCGCGCCATGGGTGATGCGGTCATTGCCGCCTTGCGTGCGCAAGCCGACTAGCCGACAGCGGTAGTCAGTGCGTTCGCGCACGATCCAAAAATCAGTTTGAGGGGTTTATGAAAAAAGTAGGTTTGGTCGGCTGGCGCGGCATGGTCGGCTCGGTTTTGATGGCTCGGATGCAGGCCGAAAGTGACTTCGCGGATATTGATCCGGTGTTCTTTTCAACCTCGCAGGTCGGGGTCGATGGCCCGGATATGGGTGGGGGTGCCAAAGCACTGGCCGATGCCCATGATCTGGATGCCTTAGCCGCAATGGATGTCATCGTCACCTGCCAAGGAGGCGATTACACGCAGGCAGTCTATTCGCCGTTGCGGGAAGCGGGCTGGCAGGGTTATTGGATTGATGCGGCGTCAACGCTGCGCATGAACGACGACAGCGTCATCGTGCTCGATCCAGTCAATGCCAGCGTCATTCGCCAAGCTCTAAGTGACGGCACACGGACGTTTGTGGGTGGTAATTGCACAGTCAGTTTGATGCTCATGGCGATTGGCGGGCTCTTTGCCCACGACTTGGTTGAGTGGGTCGCGCCCATGACTTACCAAGCGGCATCGGGCTCAGGCGCGCAACACATGCGTGAGTTGCTTGGGCAGATGGGCTATCTGCGTGACGCCGCCGGTGATCATTTGCATGACCCGGCCACCGCGATTCTCGACATCGATCAACGGGTGAGTGCGGCCTTGCGCAGTGAGGATTACCCCGCTGATCACTTTGGTGTGCCGCTCGCAGGCAGTCTCATTCCTTGGATTGATACGCCGATGCCAAGCGGCCAGAGCCGTGAAGAATGGAAAGCAGGGGTCGAGACCAATAAAATTTTAGGCCATAACCTCGCGCCCATTCCGATTGATGGTATTTGTGTGCGCATCGGCGCTATGCGCTCCCACGCCCAGGCTCTGACCATTAAGCTCAAACACGATGCCCCGCTTGCTGATATTGAATCGATGTTAGCCGAGGCCAATGACTGGGTGCGTGTCATCCCCAATGAGCCAGGCCCGAGTCAGCAGCAGCTTACGCCAGCCGCCGCGAGTGGCACGTTGGATGTGCCGGTTGGCCGGCTGCGCAAACTTCAGATGGGCCCCACGTATTTATCGGCCTTTACGGTGGGCGATCAGCTTTTGTGGGGCGCGGCTGAGCCACTGCGGCGAATGCTTCGAGAGGTTGTCACGCTTTGAGGCAGACCACCTCGTGGGTGCTGTGCTGCGCTCTGCTCGCGGCGAGTGGGTTGGGTCATGCCCTAGAGCTGGGTCCCATTAATGTTGATCCGGCGCCGCAGACTGGCTGGCAGGCGCAAGTCAGCGTTGTGGGTGCGCGTGGCCTCACGCGCGATGATATTGAGTTGCGTCTCGGTAGCGCCGAGCAGTATGCACAAGCCGGTATTAACCCCGAGATGGCAGCTCAGGTGCGAGTCGATTGGGACGATGAGACAGACGCAACGGTTATTACGATTGCGCCAGCGAGTAGCGCACCGGCATCGAAATCGATCGCTTTTTTGCTCGCGCTGCGCTGGTCTGAAGGGCAGTTAACCCGGCCCTATCAGGTCACAGTGGGGGAGTCGCTAAGCGCTGAGGCGCTTGCTGATAGCCGCTTTGGACCCACCCGGTCGACTGACACCTTGTTTGGTATCGCCAACGCACTCCGACCCAACGCCGTGGCGACAAATCAAATGATGCTAGCGCTACTGGCCAATAACCCGAAGGCGTTTAATCAGCCCAACGTCAATGCCCTGCAGCGCAATGTTGTGCTGAATGTGCCGGCACGAGCGGCGCTTGAATTCCCGCAAGCGGACGTGGCCACCGCTGAGGTGCTTAAGCAAACCCGCATCTGGCAACAGGTAGATCCTGATCCTCTCAATGATGAAGCGCCTGTTGCGCAAGCTGATGAACAACCGCTGCAGGTATTGTCCCCGATCATCAACGTGGTAGCTGAGCCCGAGCCTGAGCCCGAGCCCGAGCCGATCTCGATAACGGCGCTCTATGAGCGTCCCGAGTGGCAAGGACTGCTAAACCAATTAAGTCGAGTCGAATCCTCGAGCGAAGGGCTGCGTGCGGACAACGCGCAGTTGCGATCAACCCTCTCGGCGCTGCGTGAAGATGTTGCTCGACTTGAGGCGCGCTACAACGAACCGCCAGCGCGCACTGCCGATGCCAGCGCTAGCAATAACGCCACGGTGGATGTTGAGGGCGTTAAAGCCTGGGTCTTGGGTCAAACTACCCAAGCCCTCGCGGCGCCCGCGCAGGCCTTTAATTTGCCGCTGGTGCGTTGGTCGGCTGCCGCCGTGGCTGCGGTGGTGACGTTATTGCTATTAACGGCGTGGCTGAGTGCCGGGCGTCGGCGTAACCGGCCGCAGCAGCGGGCCGATGGTTCGGCCGTGGTGACAACGCCAGCCAATGCGCCGGCTGACCCGGTTGAACAGGCGAGCGCGCTCATTGCCTATGGTCAATTGGCACAAGCCCAGAGCATTTTAGATGAGGCTTTGGGTGAAGAGCCGGAGCGCATTGATTTGCGCGTCAAACTGCTCGATGTCCTCGCCATGCGCGATGATCGCGCCGGTTATGAGGCCGAGGCGCATGTCCTCCACGCTCAGCTGGGCGATGAGCAAGATCCGCGCTGGCAGCGGGCCGCTCGTCAGGGTCGAAGCCTGGCGGGCGAGAATCACCCGCTATTTGCTGAGCGCCCAGCACCCAACGACGCGGGCTGAGTCAGGCCGATGCCACGCGTTGCATTGGGTCTGGAATATGACGGCAGTGCCTACCGAGGTTGGCAACGCCAGGGACACGCGCCCTCGGTACAGGCCTGCGTCGAGCAGGCATTGGCTGCGGTGGCCTGTGAGCCGATCGAGGTGCATGCGGCTGGGCGGACCGATAGCGGCGTGCACGCCTGTGGCCAAGTGATTCATTTTGACACGCTTGCGCAACGTCCCGATGAAGCGTGGCTGCGCGGTGTAAACACCCATTTACCTGCCGATATCGGTGTGCGTTGGGTGCGTTATCCGAATGCGGATTTTGACGCGCGGCGCTCGGCCTATGCCCGTCGTTATCGCTATGTTCTGCGCGATGACGTGCTGCCGCCGGTGCTCTGGCGTGCGCGCGTGGGTTGGACCTGGAAGCCATTGGATGCGGGGCGTATGCACCGGGCAGCTCAGTGCCTGATTGGCGAGCACGATTTTAGTAGCTTTCGCGCCGCGAGCTGCCAGGCTAAGCACCCGTGGCGGCGGCTGCGTGAGATAGCGGTTGAGCGTCGCGGCCGCTGCGTCGTCGTCGATGTTGAGGCCAACGCGTTTTTGCACCACATGGTGCGCAATATCGTTGGCACCCTGATGCAGGTGGGTTGTGGTGAGCGCAGCCACGATTGGGTCGCCGCGGTTTTGGCGGCGCGTGATCGGCGCGAGGCGGGCGCGACAGCGGTGGCACAGGGTTTGTATTTTTTAGGTGTGTGTTATCCGCCAGCACGGCAGATGCCCGAGCCGGATGTGGGCCCAGTTTTTGCCTGAGTTCAGCGCGCGGCGTAGACTGCTATGATGCGCACGCGAATTAAAATTTGCGGGGTCACTCGCCCCGAAGATGGTCAGGCGGCAGCCGACAATGGCGCCGATGCCATCGGGCTGGTGTTTTATCCAAAAAGCCCGCGGGCGGTGAGTGTGGCTCAGGCGCAGGCCATTGTTCGTGCCTTGCCGCCGTTGGTAAGCGTGGTGGGTTTGTTTTTAGATGCCGAGGCCGATGAAGTCACACAAATCACTCGCAATGTCGCGCTGGATTTGCTGCAATTTCATGGTCATGAATCGGCATCGTTCTGCGAGCACTTCCAGCGCCGGTATATTAAAGCCATCGGCATGGCCGGTGGTGATGCTTGGGCGGTCGCTCAGGAGCACCCGCATGCTGCCGGTCTGCTACTCGATGGCCATGCCCCGGGTGCTGCCGGTGGGAGTGGTGAGCATTTTGACTGGGACCAGGCGCTGCCTGTGAGTCATCGAATTATCGTTGCCGGTGGTCTAGGTGCGCATAATGTCGCCCAAGCCATTGAGCAAACACAACCGTGGGGCGTGGACTGCAGCAGCAGTGTCGAGTCGGCCCCCGGCATTAAGGACGGCCGCAAAATCGCAGCCTTTAGCGAAGAGGTCTATCGTGTCCAACGTCATTGAAGCTATTAACGCGCCGGTTGATTATGCGCATTTTCCCGATCTCAGTGGTCATTTCGGCCCCTACGGTGGGCGCTTTGTACCCGAGCTGTTGATCGCGCCGCTCGAGGAGTTATCGGCGGCGTATGAGCGCTTTCGCGAGGATCCGCAATTTCAATCGGAGTTACTTGCCGATCTGCAGTATTACGTCGGTCGGCCGACGCCGTTGTATTACGCTCAGCGCTGGTCGGAGCGCGTTGGCGGGGCGCGGATTTATCTTAAACGCGAAGACCTTGATCACACCGGTGCGCATAAAATTAACAACACCATGGGCCAGGCATTGCTTGCCACGCGCATGGGTAAAAAACGCATTGTTGCCGAAACCGGCGCCGGCCAACATGGCGTCGCCACGGCTGCCGTGTGTGCGCGTCTGGGGCTTGAGTGCATTGTCTACATGGGTGCTGAGGACGTGCGCCGGCAATCGGTTAACGTCTATCGCATGCGGCTGATGGGCGCCACGGTGGTGCCCGTCAACTCTGGCACTCGGACGCTTAAAGATGCCCTCAACGAAGCGTTTCGGGATTGGGCGGCGAATGTGGATGACACTTTCTACATCATTGGAACGGTCGCCGGGCCGCATCCGTACCCCGAAATGGTGAGGGATTTCCAAGCCATTATTGGCCGGGAAACCCGCGAGCAGTGTCTCAACGAGCACGGGCGCTTGCCCGACGCGCTGGTCGCGTGTGTGGGTGGTGGCTCGAATGCCATCGGCATGTTCCACCCGTTCCTCGATGATGAGGCAGTGGCTATTTATGGCGTCGAAGCGGGCGGTGACGGGGTCGAGACCGGGCGTCATGCCGCGCCTTTGTCAGCCGGTCGGCCAGGGGTATTGCACGGCAACCGAACCTACTTAATGGAAAACGCTGACGGGCAAATTATGCCCACCCACTCGGTCTCGGCCGGCCTGGATTATCCCGGGGTGGGTCCGGAACATGCGTGGCTCAAGGATATCGGGCGCGTGCAGTACGTCGCCGTCAATGATGATGCAGCCCTTGCTGCCTTTCATGATCTGTCGCAAACGGAAGGCATTATTGCCGCGCTCGAGACTGCGCACGGCATGGCCTACGCCGAAATTTTGGCCGCTCAGATGCGTCCTGATCAGAGCATTGTGGTTAATTGCTCAGGCCGGGGTGATAAAGACATTAATACCGTGGCCGAAGTCGAGGGGATGGAATTATGAGCCGAATTGAACATCGTTTCGCTCAGCGCCGTAGCGAGAATCGCACCACGTTGGTGACTTACATCACCGGTGGCGATCCGCGCCCCGAGGTGACTGTTCCGCTGATGCACACGCTGGTTAACGCCGGTGCCGATGTGATTGAGGTTGGGATGCCATTTTCTGATCCCATGGCCGATGGTCCGGTCATTCAATCAGCCTGCGACCGTGCACTGGCTGGCGGCACGGGCATCGCCGGCGTGCTCGCGATGATTCGGGATTTTCGTCGCGATGATCAGGATACGCCAGTGGTGTTGATGGGTTATCTCAACCCGATCGAACAGACCGGCTATGCCGCCTTTGCGCGCGAAGCGGCGGCGGCGGGCGTGGATGGAGTGCTGACGGTTGATTTGCCGCCCGAGGAGGGTAACGAGTTAGTCGCTGAGCTGGCTGAGCACGCGCTTGACCCGATTTGGCTGGTGGCACCGACCACAAGCGATGAGCGCATTCGGGCAATCTGTGATCACGCGCGCGGTTTTGTTTATTACGTTTCACTCAAAGGTGTGACAGGGGCGGCAACGCTTGATATTGATAGCGTTTCGAGTCACGTCGAGTCGATTCGCTCGGCGACCCAACTGCCTGTGGGCGTTGGCTTTGGCGTGCGCGATGGGGCCGATGCCGGGCGCCTTGGAGAAGTGGCAGACGCCGTCGTGGTCGGTAGCGCGCTGGTTTCGCGTATCGCCGAGCATGTTGATGATCAACCCGCGCTGTTAGCTGCAGTGAGCGAGATCACCCATGATCTGCGTCATGGCCTCGATGCCGCCACGGTTGAGGCGCTGCCGTGAGCTGGTTTGAAAAGCTAAAATCCTCGCGTATTCGAACCGTTGGGGCCAATAGCAGTCGCAGCGTTCCCGAGGGTTTGTGGACTAAATGCGAGCAGTGCAACGCGGTGCTCTATCGGCCTGAGGTTGAGCGTAACCTTGAGGTGTGCCCCAAGTGTGATGCACATCGGCGCATCGCCGCGCGGCAACGACTAGCGGTGTTTCTTGATCCAACCGATCGTGAGGAAATTGGCGAGAGTCTGCAGCCCAACGATGTCCTTCGCTTTAAAGACTCGCGGCGCTATAAAGAGCGCCTAACCCAGGCCCAAAAGGCAACCGGCGAGCGCGACGCGCTCGTGGCGATGCGCGGGTCGTTGCAGGGACTGCCGGTGGTGGCCTGTGCGTTTGAATTTGCCTTCATGGGTGGCTCCATGGGGGGTGTGGTCGGCGAGCGTTTCGTGCGCGCCGTTGATGTCGCCCGCGAGACGCAGGCGCCACTGATCTGTTTTAGCGCCAGCGGCGGCGCGCGCATGCAAGAGGCGTTGTTTTCGTTGATGCAGATGGCGAAAACAAGCGCGGCGCTCGCGCGGCTATCCGAATCAGGGGTGCCCTTTATTAGCGTCCTCACTGACCCCACCATGGGAGGCGTATCGGCGAGTCTGGCGATGCTTGGTGATGTCATCGTTGCTGAGCCCAACGCGCTCATCGGCTTCGCCGGGCCGCGGGTGATTGAGCAAACGGTTCGTGAGACCTTACCCGAGGGCTTTCAGCGGAGTGAATTTTTGCTCGAGCACGGGGCGATTGATTTAATTATCGACCGCCGCGAGCAGCGCGCCCGAATCGGCTCGATACTTGCCATGCTCACCCATGCGCCAGCACGCTCGCGTGAGCCGGCGGCCGCGGTTGCACAGACCGAGCCGAGCTAGGCACAGATGGGGGGCGTCGAGCGCCTTGATCAATGGCTAGCCCACCTCGAAGGCATCCATCCACAGCCTATCGATCTTGAGCTCAGCCGTATCACCGAGGTTGCCAATCGGCTGGGGTTGCGCGGCGTTGATGCCTCAATCATTACGGTTGCTGGCACCAATGGTAAAGGCAGCACCGTGGCCTGCCTTGAGGCGATGCTGCAAGCGGGTGGCTATCAACCAGGCGCTTACACCTCGCCGCACTTACTGCGGTTTAACGAACGCATTCGCGTGAGTGGCGAAGCGGTCTCTGATGCCTTGATTGTGCAGGCATTTACAGCCATTGAGGCGGCCCGCGAGCGCATTACGCTCACCTATTTTGAATTCGCCACCCTGGCTGCTGCTTGGTGTTTTCGCGAACAAGGCGCTAATCCTTGGTTGCTCGAAGTGGGCTTGGGCGGGCGGCTTGATGCGACCAATTGCTTTGATGCCGATCTCGCCATTGTCACACCAATTGATTTGGATCACATGGAGTGGCTGGGGGATAACCGGGAAGCCATTGCCGGTGAGAAGTTAGGCATCGCGCGGCCTGGCCGGCCGCTGGTGTGTTCTGATCCCAACCCGCCGGCGCGTATAGCCGACCGAGCCGCGGAGCTTGGCGCTGCCTATTGGCAACTCGGTCGTGATTATCAGCTTACAGCGCAAACCCATGGGGGTTGGTGTTGGTCAAGCTCGAGCGCGCGGTATGAGGATCTGCCGCAGCCCACGTGGCTCGCCGACGCCGCTATGGGCAATGCGGCCGGCGCGGTGATGGCACTGAGTGGTGCCTATCCAGGCGTTCAGGTTGATGAGGCCGCGATTTATCAAGGACTGGCGCAAGCAACCCTCATGGGTCGGCAGCAATGGGTGAGTTTTGACCACCAGCGCTGGCTATTGGATGTCGGGCATAATCCGGCCGCTATCGGCTTGTTAGTCGAGCGCTTAAGCCAGCTGCGTGCTCGCGATGGAGGGGTGGTTCGGCTTGCGTTTGCGCTGATGCAGCGAAAACCCTTGCCGGCGCTCATCGATCAGCTCATTGGCGTGGTTGATGAGTGGTTTGTGTTGACCTTGGACGATCCCGATGCCCACCCCCCGGCGGCGGTGCAGTCAGCGCTCGATGCGGCGGGCGGGGTGGTCCTTGGTTGCGGTGATGCGAGTGCGGCCCGCGCTGTCATGAACGCCGATTCGATGGCCAATGACCTGAATGTGGCGGTGGGGTCGTTTCGGGTTGTTGAGGCTTTCTTACGCTTAGCACCAAGTCGCTTGCAAGACGCGGTGTAGGCGCTGACACTAATGACTTAGAAGGGTTTGAGGAGCAACGTTGTGGATCAGCGTTTTAAGCAACGACTTATTGGTGCTGTGGTGCTCGTCGCGCTGGCTGTCATTTTTTTACCCATGTTGCTCAGCGGTCCGGCTGAGCGCACCCGCGTTGATATCGAACTCGATATTCCGCAAGAGCCGCCAGCGCCAGAGACCCCGGCGTTGCCCGATGCGGCGATGCTTGATGAGCCCGAGCCCGGTGAGTCACTCGAGTCACAACCCGCCCCGGTTGAGCCGCAAGCGCTGCCAGAGGCAGCAGCGCCGACCGAGTCAGCGCTCACGGATGGGTTTTTTGTGCAGGTTGGCGCGTTTGGCAGCGAGGCCAACGCGCAACGCCTGGCTGAGCGCCTGCAGGATGATGATCATGCGGTGGTTATTCGTAACGAAACGGTGGGGGAGCAGACGCGTCATATCGTTCAGGTGGGGCCCAAGGCGAGCCGCGGCGACGCCGAGCAGCTCGCCCAGCAATTGGCCAATGAGCATGAGCTCTCAGGTTTTATCGTCGAGCCGGAAACGGCTGACTGATACAATGAGCACCGGAGTGCACAATGAATTGGCTTGATTTTGCCTTTTTGGGCGTCATCGGTGTCTCAGTACTGATCGGCTTGATTCGCGGTTTTGTCCGTGAGGTCATCTCTGTTGTGGTCTGGGTGGCAGCGTTTTGGATTGCGGCACGCTATAGCGCCCAGGCCGCTGATTTACTTGAACCGTGGCTAGCATCGGCGATGCTTCGGTTAGTGATTGGCTTTGCCGGGCTGTTCATTGCCACGCTGGTGGTCGGGGCATTCGTTGGCTATTTGGCCCGGGTGTTGGTGGGACGCACCGGTTTAAGTGGCACCGATCGAGTGCTTGGGCTGATTTTTGGCGGCCTGCGCGGAGGCTTGCTGGTGGGCTTGGTGGTGTTGGGTGCCGGCTTGACGAGTCTGCCCAATGCCAGTTGGTGGCAGGACTCAATTATCGCCGATGGATACCGGCCATGGGTGTGTCATGAGCGAATCGGCGGTTTTCTCGCTGGTGTTCAGAACAATCAAGCACTCGCCAGCACCCCGATGGATGGGTCGGCTGCGCAGGCTTACTGGCAGGCCTACTGCGCGGGTAATAGTAAACCAACGGATAACCCCGGGAGCTAGCGAACGATGTGTGGCGTTATCGGCATGGTGGCCAAATCACCCGTTAATCAAGCCCTCTATGATGGTTTGACGGTGCTCCAGCATCGGGGTCAAGACGCCGCGGGCATCATGACCTTTGATCAAGGACGACTGCATTTACGCAAAGACAACGGTCTAGTGCGTGATGTGTTTAGCGCCGAGGATATGCTGCAGTTGCAGGGCAATATGGGCATTGGTCACTGCCGTTACCCAACCGCAGGGTGCTCTAGCTCAGCGGAATCGCAGCCGTTTTATGTGAATTCGCCCTACGGCATTAGCCTTGCGCACAATGGCAATCTAACCAATGCGGAGGCGATTAAACGCGATCTCTTTCTTGAGGATCTGCGCCATATCAACACCCGGTCGGATTCAGAGATTTTGCTCAATGTATTTGCCCATCAGCTAGGCGAAATGGGCAAATTGCGGATTAACGAGGGCGATATTTTCTCCGCCGTGAGCGGTATCCACGAACGCTGCCGTGGCGGCTATGCTGCCGTCGCAATGATTAATGGCTATGGCATTCTTGGCTTCCGTGATCCGCACGGCATTCGGCCGTTGTGCTTTGGCCAGCGCCAAACCGCTGCCGGCGTTGAGTACATGATTGCCTCGGAGAGTGTGGCGCTGAGTGTTATCGGTTTTGAGCTCATTCGCGATGTGGCACCGGGCGAAGCGGTGTTTATTGATTTAGATGGCAACCTGCACACCCATCAATGCGCGGTCGCTCCGCGGCTTTCGCCCTGCATTTTTGAATACGTCTATTTGGCCCGACCCGATTCATTGCTTGATGATGTGGCGGTTTATAAATCTCGGTTGCGTATGGGCCGGATGTTGGCGCAAAAAATTAAGCGTGAGTGGGCGCATAACGACATCGATGTGGTCATACCGATTCCCGATACCAGTCGAACCAGCGCGCTTGATCTCGCTAATGAACTTAACCTGACCTACCGCGAGGGATTTATTAAAAATCGCTATATTGGTCGGACGTTCATCATGCCCGGTCAGGCGGTGCGCAAAAAATCAGTGCGCCAAAAGCTCAATCCGATCGAGCTCGAGTTTCGTGGCAAAAACGTCTTGCTGCTTGATGACTCCATCGTCCGCGGCACCACATCCGAACAAATCATTCGTATGACCCGTGAGGTAGGCGCCAACAAAGTCTACTTTGCTTCGGCTGCACCGCCGGTGCGCTATCCGAATGTCTACGGTATTGATATGCCTGCCGCCCATGAGTTGCTTGCGCATGGCCGCGATGTTGAACAAATTCGCGAGGCGATCGGGGCTGACCATATGATTTATCAAGATCTCGAAGACCTGATCGCCGCGGTGCGCGAGGGCAATTCGACAATTCACGACTTTGATTGCTCGTGCTTCGACGGGCGCTATGTCACCGGTGACATCAACGCCGATTATCTGCTGAATCTTGAAACTCAACGCTCAGAACAAACCCGTCGGCCGGAAGTAGTGAGTGGGGCGGTCAACGATCTTGGCCGAATTCACTCATGACGTGGGGAGACGACACCATCGGGCTGCGTGCCGGCTGGGAGCGCACGCCTGAGCAAGAACACTCCGAGGCGATCTTTCCCACCTCGAGCTTTAGCTTTAAAAGCGCCGCCGAGGCAGCCGCTAGGTTTTCTGGCGACGAGCCCGGGAACATCTATTCGCGCTTTACCAACCCCACCGTCCGGGCTTTTGAAAAGCGCTTGGCGGCGATGGAGGGCGGTGAGCGTGCGATCGGAATGGCCTCGGGCATGGCGGCGATACTTGGCGTTTGTATGGGGCTGCTGCGCGCCGGTGATCACGTTATTTGCTCGCATGGAGTGTTTGGTACCACCACCTCGTTATTTGCCAATCAACTGAGTCGGTTTGGCATTACCACGACGTTTGTCAGTCCGACTGATGTTGGCGCTTGGCAGGCGGCGATTGAGTCGAATACGCAGTTGCTCTTTTTAGAAACGCCGTCGAACCCGCTCACTGAGATTTCGGATATTCGGGCATTGGCTGACTTGGCGCATAACAACAACGCTCGGCTGGTGGTGGATAACTGCTTTTGTACCCCCGCACTGCAGCGGCCGTTGGCGCTCGGGGCTGATTTGGTCACGCATTCGGCGACCAAATACCTCGATGGCCAAGGCCGCTGTGTTGGTGGTGCGGTTGTGGGTGATGCGAAAACGCTCGACGAGCAAATTTTTCCGTTTCTCAGGACCGCGGGTCCGAGCTTGAGTCCATTTAATGCTTGGGTCTTTCTCAAAGGTCTAGAGACGCTTAACTTGCGGATGCGCGCGCACAGCGAGCAGGCCGCAGCACTGGCTGAGTGGCTTGTGGCGCACCCTGATGTCGAGCGTGTGCATTATTCTGGTTTGCCCTCGCATCCACAGCATGCCCTGGCGGCCGCCCAGCAAAGTGCGTTTGGCGGCATTGTCTCGTTTGAGGTCAGCGGGGGTCGCGAGGCGGCCTGGGCCGTAGTGGATGCCACGCAAATGCTTTCCATCACGGCGAATTTAGGCGATGTGCGTAGCACCATTACCCATCCGGCGAGTACGACCCATGGGCGTGTATCGGTGGAGCAACGTGAGCAAATGGGCATTGGTGAGGGTTTAATCCGCATTTCGGTTGGCCTTGAAGATCAGGCCGATATTCGTGCCGACCTCGAGCGTGGCCTGACCGCAGCCAAAGCGAAACGCTAAGCGCATGAGCGATTACCGCGGCTTGCTTGAGCGCCTGCATCAGGCGGCTATTGACGCTGTCGCTGGGCGCACGGCTGTGGCACGAGCGCTCGCAGAAAACCGAGTGCCCTCAGGGCCATTGCATGTCGTGGCGGTAGGCAAAGCGGCGGCGGCCATGCTGCATGGGGCTGTCGATGTTCGTGGTGATGAGATTGTCGCCGCACTTCTGATTACCCGTGAGGGCTACGACGACCCATCTTTAGCTCAGCGTCTCAGCGTAGCCGTCCATACCGCGCCGCATCCCGTCCCCGATGAGCGCAGCCTCGTGGCCGGTGATCAGTTAGTGGAATTTATTGAACAAGCACCGGCTGATGCCCATTTTTTGGTCTTGGTCTCGGGCGGTGCATCCAGTTTGGTCGAACGCCTGCCGGGTCGGGCCGATGCCAGCGCATTGGCGGCGCTGAATGCCGAATTGCTGGCGAGTGGGCGGGATATTGGTCAAATGAACCGCTTACGCAAGGCAGTCTCAACCATTAAGGGTGGTCGTTTGGCGCGCTGGCTTATGGGCCGCCGCACGGATGTGTTGCTGATTTCTGATGTGCCGGGCGATGACCCAGCAGTGATTGGGTCGGGGCTGTTATTTGCTGATGATCAGCCGGCCGACCCGGCCGAGGTGGATGCGGTGTGCCCGCCAGGGCTTAGCCCAGCCGATCCCGCGCCAAGCCCTGATGACCCCTGTTTTACTTGTGTTCACGGACAGATCATTGCCAGTAATGCCACCGCACTCGAGGCGGTGAAAGCAACCGCCGAGGCCGACGGTTGGCGGGTAACTACCTGTCCCGATCGCCTATACGGCGAGGCGACAACGCTTGGCCGCACGCTGGCGCAGGTACTGGTTGATGGCCCGCCTGGACTAACCGTGTGGGGCGGTGAGCCAACGGTCAGCCTGCCGGATAACCCGGGTCGTGGCGGTCGCATGCAAGCATTCGCCTTAGCCGCGGCGACGGTCTTACAGCACCGCGCTGCGTGGCTGTTGGCTGCGGGCACTGATGGCGCCGACGGGCCGGGTGAGGATGCCGGTGCCATTGTTGATGGCGCGAGCATTGATCGCGGTGTGGCTCAGCACTGGGATGCCGAGGAAGCGCTTCGGCACGCTAATGCCGGTGGGTTTTTGCGTGCCAGCGGCGATCTGTTGCACACCGGTGCAACGGGCACCAACGTCATGGATATTGTGATTGGCTTAAAGCCAGATTGACTGCCGATGTGGTTTAAGCGACAGCCCAGTGCCGATATTAACGCGAAGGATCCGGCCGTGCGCTCAGCAGCGGCCAAGCGCCTCAATGACCTGGTGGTCTTGCGGGCAACCTATGAAAGCGATCGCGATCGCGGTGTGCGTGAAACCGCACGCGCTCGCTACCGACATTTATTGGCGGGTGGTGATGCACTCGATCTGGCTCATCGGCGCGCGGCTTTGCACGCCTGTCACGATGCGCAGATTGTGGCACACGTTGCGCGCAGCGCCCGCGAGCCAGAGCTTCGAGCGCTTGCCATTGAGCGCATTGATGAACCGGCTTTGCTGCGCGAAGTTTGCGCCCATGATCCCGATCCGAGCATCGTCGAGCAGGCCCGCGGGCGACTAGCTTGGCTTGGTTTCGAGCGGGAGTGATTGAAGCTGCCAGTCGCCTTGGTCAATCCGCAAAACGCTGCCTTGCTCAAACCAGTCGCCTAGCACAGCGCGCGTTGCCGTTGATCCATCGAGGTCGAAATGATGAATCCCCGGCCGATGGGTGTGTCCATGAATAAGATGGCGTACCGCGTAATGGCGTAGCCGTTGTTCTACGGCCTGTTGATTGACATCCATAATCGCTGCGGCCTTGCTGGCCAGTTCGTCGCCGCTGCGCTCGCGCGCCGCGCTCGCTTGCTGCAGGCGCTCGTTAATGGGCAGGGCCAAAAACTGCGTCTGCCACGCGTGATTACGAACCTGCGTGCGAAACGCCTGGTAGTCATGATCATCGGTACATAGGGCATCGCCGTGCTCAAGCACTATGGGTGTCGTGTCGATGCTGATGCAGGCCGGCTCATCGAGCAGGGTGGCGGCCGCCGCGTGAGCGAATTGTGGGCCAATGAGGAAGTCACGATTGCCGTGCATCAACCACACATCCGTGCCGCTGCGGGCGAGCGCATTAAGCGCTGGCGCGATGGGGTCATCGGGCGGACAGGCATCGTCGCCGATCCAGGCTTCAAACAGGTCGCCGATAATAAACAGCGCTGCAGCGCCCTCGGCGCTCGTTTTGAGATAGCGCAAAAAAGTCGCAATGCCCTCGGGGCGGCGAGCATCGAGGTGAAGGTCGGCGATAAACAACACCGGCGCACGCTGGCTGTCGTAGCGAATTGCGTCCATCACAATAACGATGACCTGCAACGCGGCTGCATGCAAGTGGGGCATCGATTACCATACCCGCCATGACTGACCATACCGTAATTACCCGATTTGCCCCGAGTCCCAGCGGCGCTTTGCATGCTGGCAATTTGCGCACCGCGCTGTTTAGCCTGCTGTTGGCTCGCCATAGCAAAGGCAAGTTTGTTCTGCGCATTGAAGATAGCGATAGTGCTCGGCTCGATCGGGCCGCTATTGATGGCATTCAGGCGGATTTGCGCTGGCTTGGTTTGCACTGGGATGAAGGCCCCGGCGAGGGGGTTGACCCGATCCATTGGCGTCAGTCAGCGCGCTCGGCGGTCTACGCCCGCGCCGCGCAAACGCTACTTGCGCAAGGCGATGCATATTGGTGTTTTTGCACCGCCGAGCGTTTGGCCGCGCTGCGCTCTGAGCAGCAGGCTGCCGGCAAGCCACCACGCTACGATGGCTGTTGTCGCGATTTGTCATCGAGCGAGGCTAATCAGCGCCATGAGCATGGTGAATCAGCGGTGTTGCGCTTGCGCATGCCGACGAGCGGGACGCTGGCGTTTGATGATTTAATCCGGGGCACCCAGTCGACGGCGGCCGAGGCGCTTGGTGATCCGATTCTGCAGCGCGCCGATGGCAGTCCCGCGTTTTTATTCGCCAACGCCCTCGATGACGCGGCCATGGGCGTCAGTCATGTCCTCCGGGGCGAGGATCATCTCTCAAATACGCCACGCCAGCAGGTTTTGCTCGCGCGCTTGGGGTATTCCACGCCAGCGTATGGGCATGTTTCGCTGGTCGTCGACGCCGATGGCGCGCCGCTCTCGAAGCGCTCTGGCGCGGCGGGTATTGCGAGCCTGCGTGAGGCCGGTTATCGGCCAGAGGCGTTGGTCAATTATTTGGCCCGGCTGGGTAATCCGCTTGCCGAAGAGTCATTGCTCGACCTCGACGGGCTTGCCGCGGTGTTTGATGTCGCTCGCTTAAGCCGCAGCCCAGCGCGATTTGACTTTGCCCAACTCGATCACTGGCAATCACAGGCGATGGCGGCGCTGCCGCCGACAACGTTGTTGTCTTATCTGCAGTTTTCGGGGGTGCCGGAGAATCAACGCTTGGCTTTGGCTGAGTTGGTGCAACCGAATTTGCAACGAGCCGATGAAATTGAAGCCTGGGCCGTGCGGTTATTTGATCCGGGGTTGATTGCGATTGCCGATGAAAAGCCGCTACAAACGGCCGGCGCGGCTTTTTTTGAGCAAGTCGATAGCGTCCTTAATGATAGTGGCGATGCCGACTGGTCGGTGTTGCGGCCGCTGCTGGAGTCAACCACCGGGCAACGCGGGGGCGCCATGATGAAGCCGCTGCGCTTAGCGCTGACTGGGCTTGCGTATGGACCCGCGCTCGGTGAGGTGATTCGGCTCATGCCGCCGGCCATCCGTCAGGCGCGGTTGCAACGAGCGATTGCCATCGCTGCGGCGGGAGACTCCGCGTAATGCTCTCGATTACCAACAGTCTAACCGGTGAGAAAGCGCCCTTTAAGCCGATTAATCCGCCCGATGTGGGGCTCTATGTCTGTGGCATGACCGTCTATGATTATTGTCATCTTGGTCATGCCCGAGCGCTCGTGGCGTTTGATGTCGTCGTTCGGTATCTCCGCGCGAGTGGCTATAACGTTTGCTACGTCCGCAATATCACCGATGTCGATGACAAGATTATCCAGCGTGCGGCTGAATTGGGTGAGCCGATTGCCGCGTTGACTGAGCGCTTTACCGCGGCAATGCAAGCGGATGCGGATGCGCTTAATTGCCTGCGCCCCGATCAGCAGCCGCGTGCCACCGCGCATATCGCTGAAATTATCGCCATGATTGAGCGGCTAATCGAGCGTGGCTACGCCTATGAGTCAGCCGGTGATGTCTACTACGCCGTAAGCGCCTTTCCCGATTACGGCGCGCTATCGGGAAAACGCCTTGATGAGCTGCGGGTTGGGGCGCGTATTGAGCCCGATGAGCGCAAACGTGACCCGGCTGACTTTACGTTGTGGAAAGCGGTACCGGATCAAACCCCGAGTTGGCCATCGCCGTGGGGGCCGGGTCGACCCGGGTGGCATATCGAGTGCTCGGCGATGTCGTGTCATTGTCTGGGTGAGCATTTCGATATTCACGGCGGCGGGCTCGATTTAAAGTTTCCCCACCACGAAAACGAAATTGCTCAGTCGCGCGCGGCAACAGGCAAAGCCTTTGCTAACGTGTGGATGCACAACGGCCACGTCCGCATTGATAACGAAAAGATGGCGAAGTCGTTGGGTAACTTCACGACCATCCGCGAGATTCTCGCTCATTATGATGCCGAGAGCGTGCGTTATTTTTTGCTTTCCAGTCATTATCGCAGCCCCCTAAATTACTCTGATGAGGCGCTGGATAATGCGCGTGCGGGCCTTGAGCGTCTCTATTTGGCGTTGCGTGGGCTACCCACCGAAGCGGATAGTCCGGCGGGCGTCGATCAGGGCGATTGGGTTGAGCGCTTTAATGCCGCAATGGACGATGACTTCAATACACCGTTAGCGCTTGCGGTGTTATTTGATTTGGCCCGGGCGATTAATCGAGCCCGCGAACAGCACGACCAAGTGCAGGCGCAGTCGTTGGCGGTGCAACTGCGTCGCTTAGGCGCGGTGTTGGGTTTGCTCGAAGCCAGTCCAGAAGCCTATCTAAAGGCCACTTCGGCGCTCGATGACAGCGAGCATGCGCGTATTGATGCCCAGGTTGCCGCGCGTGATGCCGCTCGTGCAGCCAAGGATTTTGCCCGCGCTGATGCGATTCGTGATGCGCTTGAGCGTGATGGTGTGGTGCTTGAGGATAACCCGGAAGGTACGCGTTGGCGCCGGGAGCGCTAGTCGCTGTCAGTAAGGGTTTTGCGCGACTGCACTCGGCGTTCAAGCTTCGCGACCTTAACGCGGTTTTCTTCTGTTTGCAGCACGGTCACCGGGTGATGATCGATAAGCAGGCTCGTGCCCGGTTCGGGGATGGTCTCGAGGTGCTCGAGAATGAGGCCGTTCAGGGTTTTTGGCCCGTCCGCGGGGAGCTCCCAGTCGAGCAGTCGTTTTAGCTCGCGAACACTCGCGCTGCCCTCGGCCAGGTAGCTGCCATCAGCCTGAGGGTGAATATCGCGAATCGACTCGGCCGGGTCGGTGGTAAATTCACCAACAATCTCTTCAAGGATATCCTCGAGTGTGACCAGACCCCGAAATTCGCCATACTCATCGACCACCAAGCCAATCCGCCGGCGCTCCGCCTGAAATTTCAGCATTTGCACCTGCAGTCGTGTGCCTTCGGGTACAAAGTAGGGCTCACGTATGTGTTCGACCAGGCGCTCGCGGGTCAGATCGCCACCGAGCATGGCGGTGAGCACGCGGCGGACATGCAAAACACCACGAATGTTATCGATACCCCCTTCAAACACGGGTAAGCGGGTGTACTCCGACTCAGCGATTTGGGCGTGAATGCGTGACCAGTCATCGTTTAAGTCAATACCGATGACCTCATTGCGCGGCACCATGATGTCATCGACGGTAGCCTGATCGAGATCCAAAATACTGATGAGCATGCGTTGATGTCGCTGCGGGATCATCGCCCCTGCTTCATTCACCACTGTGCGCAGTTCTTCGCGGCTGAGGGCTGATTCGCCGCTTTCGGTGGGGTTGACCCCCACCCCTCGGAGCAACGTGTTGGCCAGTGTGTTGGTCAACCATACCAATGGATAGAGTAGCCGCAGCAGCGGCGCCAAGATGAGAGCCGCGGGAAAGGCGATGCGCTCAGGTCGCAGGGCGGCGAGGGTCTTGGGAGCGACTTCGGCAAAAATGAGAATTGTGAGGGTGAGCAGTCCGGTTGCCACGGCAATTGCACCCTCGCCACCAAGGCGTAGCGCAATTAGTGTCGCCACGGAGGAGGCGGCGATATTGACGAAGTTATTGCCGAGCAAAATGATGCCGATGAGTCGATCAGGGCGCTTGAGAAGGCGCTCAGCGCGCATGGCACCGCGGTGGCCGTCGCGCGCGAGATGGCGCAAACGATAGCGATTGAGTGTCATTAATGCGGTCTCGGAACTCGAAAAGCAGGCCGAGAGGACGATCAGCGCGGCAAGGATGCTAAAGAGCACAGACAGAGAAACCGTATTCATCGGTGTGTTTTACCGGCCAAGGATGAGTTCGAGCACGATCTTGGTGCCCACATAAGCGAGTGCCAGTAGAGCAAACCCGGCCAATGTCCAGCGTATTGCGGTGCGCCCGCGCCAGCCGTAGCGCATTCGCCCTTGCAGGAGCGCGGCGAACACCACCCAAGCCAAGATCGATAGGATGGTTTTGTGGGCGAGGTCTTGGGCGAGGAGGTTGTCGACGAATAACCAGCCACTCAATAGCGAGACCGACAATAGCGCAAAGCCGCTGCCGAGCAACTGAAATAACAGCGCTTCCATGTTTTGCAGTGGCGGTAGCAGTCCGAGCACTGATGAGGCTCGCCGCTGACGCAGGCTACGCTCTTGCCATGCCAGTAGCAGCGCTTGGGCGCTGGCCAGTCCCAGCACCGCGTAGGCCAGCACCGATGAAATCACATGAATATCGACCGGCGCCCCAATGGGGATGAGGCTAGTTCGAGGCACGCCCCAAAGGGCGGCTAAAACAATACCCAAGGCGGCCAGAGGAAATACGACTAAGCCGAGGCTTTGTACCGGGGTGCGCAGCGCCGCGGCGACCACCATTAAGGCCATGAGCCAGCCAAATAACGACACCGCATTAAATAGCCCCAAATCGACACCCTGAGCGGTCCATGCCGCTTGCCACAGGGCCACCGCGTGCAGCACCACCGCCACTGTCGCGATCAGGGTGCTCCAGCGTTCGCTTTGCGCAATGGGTAAGCGAGCACGTAGGCCGGCGACCAATGTGCCAAAGGCGCCCGCGTAGCAGCCCACGGCTAAAACAATCAAAACGCTTTGTGGCATACGGGGTGTGTTAAAAACCTGCGCTCGTGAACGAGGATAAATCATCGCACACAAACCCCGGGTATTCGAGTCAATCCGCCAACCAGTCGGTCCGAACACCCTGATATACTGAGTAATATTACGCTTGGATTTGACGAAAAGGCCGGCCAATTATGTTTGATAATTTAAGCGACCGCCTCGATGCCGTGAGCAAACGCTTGCGCGGCAAGGGGCGGCTCACTGAAGAGAACATCCAAGAGACGCTGCGCGAAGTGCGCATGGCGCTGCTTGAAGCGGATGTTGCGCTGCCGGTGGTGAAGGACTTCATCGCACAGGTGCGGGAGCGGGCGCTCGGTGCTGAGGTGATGAAAAGCCTGACACCGGGTCAGGCGTTTGTGAAGATTGTTCACGATGAGCTTGTCCAGGTGATGGGTGAGCGCAACGACGGCCTAGATCTCAACGCGCGCCCCCCGGTGGTGGTAATGGTCGCTGGGCTGCAAGGCTCGGGTAAAACGACCAGCATTGCCAAACTCGGCCGTCTGCTGGCTGAACGGGACAAAAAGAAAGTGTTGGCGGTTTCGCTCGACGTCTATCGGCCCGCGGCGATTGATCAGCTCGAGCGCCTCGCCCTTGAGGTTGGCGTTGACTTTTACCCCACCGACCCGAGTGCCGATCCGGTGAGCACAGCGCGGGCTGCCGCTGAGCAGGCACGCACCGGTTACTACGATGTGTTGTTGGTCGATACCGCCGGGCGGCTGCATGTTGATGAGGCGATGATGGCCGAGGTGCGCAGCGTCCATGAGGCGATTACCCCGGTCGAAACGCTGTTCGTGGTTGACAGTATGACCGGTCAAGATGCCGCTAATACGGCGCAGGCCTTTAATCAAGCACTGCCACTAACGGGGTTAATTTTAACCAAGGCCGACGGTGACGCCCGCGGTGGAGCCGCGTTGTCGATACGGCAAATCACCGGCAAACCCATTAAGTTTATGGGCGTGGGCGAGAAGACCGATGCGCTCGAGGCCTTTCATCCAGATCGTATCGCTTCGCGCATTCTGGGCATGGGTGACGTGTTGAGTTTGGTTGAAGAGGTCGAGCGCAGCGTCGATCACTCGCAGGCCGAGCGCATGGCGGGCAAGCTCAAAAAGGGCAAGGGTTTCGATCTCGAAGACATGCGTGAGCAAATGCAACAGGTCGCCCGCATGGGGGGCATGGGCAGTTTAATGGACAAATTGCCGGGCATGGGCCAGATGAGTGAGCAGGTCAGTCAGACCATGGATGACCGCCAGGTCAGCCGTCAGATTGCCATGATTAACGCCATGACGCCGGGCGAGCGGCATCGTCCGGAGGTGATTAATGGCTCGCGAAAACGGCGTATTGCCGCGGGTTCGGGTTTGCAGGTGCAAGATGTTAACCGCTTGCTCAAACAGCACAAACAAATGCAAAAGATGATGAAGCAATTTAAAAAAGGCGGCATGCAAAAGATGATGCGCCAACTCGGCGGTGGCGGCGGCGGCCCTCCCGGGGGTATGCCGCCCGGTGGTGGGCTGCCGCCAGGGCTTGGCGGGCGCTAGCACCGCAGGTACACTACGCGGTTTACTGAAACGCTCTTAGGTTAGGGATAAGCATGGTTACGATTCGTCTGGCGCGTAGTGGCGCCAAAAAGCGGCCTTTCTACCACGTCGTCGTGACGGATAGCCGCAATGCCCGCGATGGCCGATTCATCGAGCGTCTTGGGTTTTTTAATCCGGTTGCAGCGGGTCAGGAGACACCGCTGCGGCTTGATATCGAGGCGGCTGATCGCTGGATCGCTCAGGGCGCGCAGCCTAGCGAGCGCGTCGCACAGCTTATTCGGCAGGCGCGTCGAAGCGCGGCAAGCGAGGCTGAAAGCGCCTGAGACAATGGCCACCGAGCCGACGAATAGCGTTAACGCTTACGTCACGCTCGGTGAGGTGGTTGGGGTTCATGGCGTGCGAGGGGAGTTAAAAGTCCACTCCTCCACCCGGCCGCGGGACAATTTATTCGACTATCCGATTTGGACGCTCCAGCGCGATCGCGACAGTCAAGAGTATGCGGTCGTCAACACGCGGGTTCAGGGGCGTAATTTGCTCGCCCGGCTTGAGGGCGTCGTCGACCGAGACGCGGCAATCGCGCTGCGTGGTTGTCACATTCGGGTGCCACAAGCGGCGCTGCCGCCGACCGAGGCTGGCGAGTACTACTGGTCTGAGCTGACCGGACTTGCCGTCGAGACGCTCAGTGGTCAGTCGCTGGGCGAGGTGAGAAGTTTGTTAGAAACCGGCGCCAATGATGTGCTGGTGGTCATGGGGGATCGCGAGCGCTTGATCCCTTATGTGCCGGAACAATTTGTGAAACGCGTGGACTTAGTCGCCGGTGTGATTCAGGTGGACTGGGATCCGGAGTTTTAGCGGTATGCGTTTTGATGTCATTACGCTGTTTCCGGATATGCTCGACGCGGTAATGGGTTATGGCGTCATTGGTCGCGCGCTCGAGGCTGAGCATGTTGAGCTAGTGACCTGGAACCCACGCGATTACGCGAGCGATCGGCATCGCATGGTTGACGATCGGCCCTATGGCGGCGGTCCAGGTATGGTGATGAAGGTCGAGCCGCTGCGCGCCGCGATTCAGGCAGCGCGGCAGGCCGGACCCGCGGCACCGGTGATTTACCTCTCGCCCGAGGGTGAGCGGTTTGATAGCGGTGGTGCTGAGCGTTTAGCGGGCCTGAGCCGGGTGATTTTGCTTTGCGGCCGCTACGAGGGGGTCGATGAGCGGTTAATCGACCTTGAGGTCGATCAGCGCTTGTCCATCGGTGACTATGTGGTCAGTGGTGGCGAGCTGCCGGCGATGGTGGTGATTGACGCGGTCGCCCGATGGCTACCCGGGGTGCTCGGGCATGCGGAGTCAGCGGCCGATGATGCGTTCGCGCAAGGACTGCTGGATTGGCCGCACTTCACCCGCCCCGAAGTGGTTGAGGGGCGCGAGGTGCCGCCGGTGCTGCTAAGCGGCGATCATCAAGCGGTTCGTCGCTGGCGATTGCGCGAAGCGCTCGGCCGGACATGGTTGAAACGTCCCGATCTGCTGGCGCAGCGCGGGTTGACTGACGAAGAACAGGCGCTGCTCGATGACTATCGAGTCGAAGCCAACGACTGACTGACAAGGGAAGCAGTGATGAGCAATATCATTGAAGCGCTAGAGCGTGAACAAATCGACAAGACCGGTCGCTCGCTCGATAGCATGAACCCCGGCGACACCGTGTTGGTGAATGTTTGGGTGCGTGAAGGCAACCGTGAGCGTACACAGCCGTTTGAAGGCGTGGTGATCGCAAAGCGCAGCCGCGGGCTCAATTCGTCATTCACTTTGCGCAAAGTCTCGCATGGCGAGGGAGTGGAGCGTGTCTTTCAGCTTCACAGCCCGCTGATCGAGAGTTTTAGCGTTAAGCGCCGGGGCGATGTGCGTCGAGCGAAGCTTTACTTCTTGCGTGAGCGCCGCGGTAAAGCAGCCCGTATTAAAGAGAAGATTCGCGCCAAGGATAAGAGCGCGGGTTAATCAGCCGGTCGCGCTCAGATCGCTGAGCGTTTTTAGTGCGGGTTTTCGGCGTCGTTCATGCCCATTAGGTAGAGCACGCCGTCTAGGCCGATGGTGGAAATCGCTTGGCGGGCGTTCTCTTGCACTAACGGCTTGGCGTGAAACGCAATGCCCAGCCCCGCGGTGCGCAACATGGGAAGATCGTTGGCGCCATCGCCGACGGCAATCACTTGCGCAAGCTCAATGCTCTGCGTTTCGGCGAGATGGGTAAGCAGTTCCGCCTTACGCTCACCATCAATAATGGCGCCATGAACCTGCCCGGTGAGTTGGCCATTGGCGATTTCCAGTTGATTGGCATAGACCGTGTCAATGCCCAAACGCGCTTGTAGGTGTTGGCCAAAAAAGTCGAACCCACCGGAAATGACCGCGGTTCGATAGCCGAGCACCTGCAGTGTTTTAATCAGTCGCTCGGCCCCCTCAGTGAGCGTTAATCGCTCGGCAACCCGTCTGAGCACATCCGCGTCAAGGCCGGCCAAACAGGCGACGCGCTGACGCAGGCTTTCACTGAAGTCGATATCACCACGCATTGCCGCTTCGGTAATGGCCGCGACTGAGGCGCCGGCGTTGGCTTCTTTAGCGAGCTCGTCGATCACTTCTTCATTAATGAGCGTTGAATCCATATCAAAGACGACGAGCCGGCGGTTGCGTCGATAGAAGTTGTCTTGCTGAAAGGAAATGTCGATCGCCATTTGCTGGGAGATCGATAAAAACGCCGCTTTCATCGCGTCTGCATCGGCGGGTTCGCCGCGCAACTTCAATTCAAGGCACGCACGACTGGCCCCGGCCTCGTCATGCAACGGGCTGCGGGCTGAGAGCCGAACAATATCCTCAATATTGAGCCCATGCTGTGTGGTTACCGCGGCGATGCGGGCGATGTGCGCAGCGGTTACCCGACGCCCTAAAAGGGTGAGCACATAGGCTGATTGGCGCTCGCCTTTCACCCACTGTTGATATTCAGCATGGCTGACGGGCTGAAAGCGTACCCGTAGATCGAGCTTATGGGCTTCGAATAACAGGTCTTTTAGCACCGATGCTGAGCCATTGGCCGCTGGGATTTTGAGCAAAATACCCAACGCGAGGTTTTCGTGAACCATGGCTTGGCTGATGTCGAGCACGCGCACGTCATAGTCAGACAAAATGCCCATTAGCGCGGCGGTAACACCCGGCCGGTCGCTGCCGGAGAGATTGGCGAGAATGATTTCACTTTGAGTGTCTTGACTGGCGTTCGACATGGGCTCGCTCATCAGGCTTTGAGCGCGGTATTGTAAGGTAAATTTCAACGGAGCCCAGCTTCATGAGCGATCAAGCCAATTCACCGTCGCCCGACTGGCGCGCGCAGTTAACCCCTGAGCAGTACCGAGTGCTGCGTCAAAAGGGCACTGAAGCGCCTTTTAGCGGCGAATATAACGACGTCAAAACGCCCGGGACATTTCATTGTATGGGTTGCGGGCAGGCATTATTTGATAGCGAGCAAAAATTCGACTCTGGCACCGGATGGCCAAGCTTTTGGGCCCCCCATAGCGACACGGCGGTGCGCACCGAGACCGATCAGACGTTGGGCATGACTCGCACCGAGGTGCTCTGTGCGCACTGCGATGGGCATCTGGGGCATGTGTTTAATGATGGCCCGGCGCCGACCGGGCTTCGCTACTGCATTAATTCGGTGGCGTTAGCGCTAAAACCGCGTTAACGAGGGGACTAACCTTGTGGTGGCGGGCAATCCGCCGGTATGATGAAAAATCGCAGAAAACTCACTGACTTCGGGACATAACTATGCAAGACGTCGCGCCTGCCGGGGATCCGGAAACGTCGTCTGAGACGACCGACCCAACGAGCACTCACCCGCGCGCGGGAGAAACCATGACCGGTGCGGAAATGGTGATAGAGGTCATGGCGCAAGAGGGCGTAGACACCGTTTTCGGTTATAGCGGCGGTGCGATTCTGCCCACCTATGACGCCATCTTCCGCTATAACGAGCGCGAGCGTCCGAAGCAGGGCGATGATCCGATGCGACTGGTGGTCCCAGCCAATGAGCAGGGTGCGGGCTTTATGGCCGCGGGCTACGCGCGTAGCTCGGGCAAAGTGGGCGTTTTCTTGGTGACTTCCGGTCCAGGTGCCACTAACACCGTGACACCCATCCGCGATTGTATGGCCGACTCGGTACCGGTCGTGCTGATTACTGGCCAGGTGGCCCGCGGAGCCATGGGTACCGACGCCTTCCAGGAAGCCCCGATCGTAAACATCATGGGTAACTGCGCGAAACATGTATTTTTGGTGACTGACCCCGATCGCCTCGAAGACACCATTCGGACGGCGTTTGAGGTGGCACGCTCTGGGCGTCCTGGTCCGGTCGTGGTTGATTTGCCCAAGGACATTCAAACTTGGAGTGGCGAGTTTAAAGGCAGCGGGCTGTTGGGCATTCGTGGCTATCGCCAGCGCATGGAGTCACTGCGCCAGACTGATATTTCGGCGGCCAAGGCGAGTGATTTCTTTGCCATGCTTGAGCGCTCAAGCCGGCCACTGCTCTACGTGGGCGGTGGCGCTATCCATGGCGAGGGTGCCAAAGCGGTCTGCGAATTCGCTAAAACCTACGGCATTCCCAGTGTTAGCACCGTCATGGGCTTAGGCGCGGTTGATACCACCGATGATCTACACCTACATATGTTGGGCATGCACGGCACGGCGTACGCCAACTATGCGGTTGAGGACTGTGATTTCATTATCGCTGTCGGCGCTCGATTCGATGATCGAGTCGCGGCCAAGGCCGAATTATTTGCACCACTCGCCGAGCATATTGCGCATATCGACATCGATGCCGCCGAGATTGGCAAGGTTAAGCGCGTCGACTGGTCGCATGTTGGTGAGGCCGGCCGAGCCATGGCCCAGCTTTTGACCTATGGGCAAGAAAACGGCTTTGCGCGTGATTTCAGCGCCTGGGCTGAGCATTGTCGGACGCTGCGCGAGCGCCATCCGATGCAGTTTAAAGAAGACGGTGAACTCATCCAGCCACAAGCGGTGATGCGCCAGCTCAACGCAATTACCGACGGCCGGGCGATTATTGGCACCGGCGTGGGTCAGCACCAAATGTGGGCCGCACAGTATTTGGACTTTCGTGAGCCGCGGCTATGGATGACTTCTGGGTCGATGGGCACGATGGGGTTTGGTCTGCCAGCGGCAATCGGGGCTCAATTTGCTAACCCGGATGCGCTCGTCATCGACGTTGACGGTGATGGCAGTCTGCGCATGAATCTCGGTGAGATGGAAACGGTGACCACTTACGAGCTGCCGGTTAAGATACTGCTGCTCAATAACTGTGGCGATGGCATGGTCCGTCAGTGGCAGCGTTTGTACTTTGGTGATCGCTTCTCGGGAAGTGATAAGTCGTTGCATCGCAAAGATTTTATTAAAGCCGCTGAGGCTGATGGCTTTGACTTTGCTGAGCGTGTCAGTGAGCGCGATGAGCTCGGTTCCGCCTTGCAGCGTTTTGTTGATGCCCCAGGGCCGGCATTTCTTGAGGTCATGATTGATCCTGAGGCCGGGGTTTATCCGATGGTTGGACCGGGGCAGGGCTATAAGCAGATGGTCACCGGCGAACACATTCCAGGCCGTGAAATCCCGGAGATTGGCCGTGGTGGGCGCGTTGATCCAAGTGAGGCTTTTTAAGGCGGGACTTGAATTGACGCCCACCCATCCCCATTTTTATTCGCATCATGGGGCGAGCACGGAATAATCAATGAGCGAGACACAAACTCCCGAAACTCACGAGTTTCAGGCCGAAGTCCGGCAATTGCTGGACTTGATGATTCACTCCCTTTACAGCAGCCGCGAAATCTTTTTGCGCGAGCTGATCTCTAACGCCGCCGACGCCGCCGATCGACTTCGGTTTGAGGCGCTACAGGACGCGGCATTATTCGAAGATGACCCGGATCCGCGCATTACCCTCGCGGTTGATGAGCAGGCCCGAACCGTGACCATTACCGATAATGGCGTCGGCATGAGCCGCACGGATGTGATTGATCACTTAGGGACAATTGCCCGATCAGGAACCAAGCGCTTTTTGGACGCGCTCACGGGCGATCAAAAGCAGGACGCCCAGCTCATCGGTCAATTTGGTGTGGGTTTTTATTCGGCATTTATCGTTGCCGATGAAGTCAGTGTGCACACTCGCCGCGCGGGTGAGTCTGCCGATACCGGTGTGTTGTGGCGCTCCGATGGCAAGGGCACGTTCACCCTTGAGGATAAGCCCCGCGATGCACGGGGTACCGAAATCACCCTGCATCTAGGCAAAGAGCAGGATGAATTCCTTGAGCCACAGCGCCTGCGCAGCATCGTTCATCGCTACTCCGAGCATATTGCTTTGCCCATTGAGATGGCCGATGAGAGTGGTGAGATGCAAACCCTCAACCAAGCCTCAGCCCTGTGGATGCGGCCGAAAAGTGAGTTGAGTGACGAGGATTATAAGCAGTTCTATCAGCAGCTTAGCTACGACATGGAAGCGCCGCTTGAGTGGCTGCACAACCAAGTCGAAGGCAACCAGGCCTATACCTCGCTGTTGTTTATTCCCGCACAACGCCCGTTTGATCTATTTGAGCCGGAATCAGGCCATGGCCTACGGCTGTATGTGCGGCGGGTGTTTATTATGGAAGACCGCGAGCACCGGCTGCTGCCGCGGTATTTGCGTTTTGTGCGGGGTGTGGTTGACTCCGACGACCTGCCGCTGAACGTCTCACGCGAGCTGCTCCAGCACAATCGGCTGATTGATCGCATTCGCGCGGCGTCGGTCAAGCGGGTGCTCGAGGCGCTCGAGCGCATGGCTCGGGATGATTCCGAGCGTTATAGTCAGTTTTGGAGCGCGTTTGGCACGGTGCTTAAAGAAGGCCCGGTCGAGGACCCAGGCAACGCGGAAAAGGTTGCCGGTCTGCTGCGTTTCCACTCGACGCATGACGAGCAAAGCCCGAGCGTCTCGCTGGGCGATTACATCGAGCGAATGCAGCCTGGCCAAGAGGCAATTTATTACCTCACCGGTGAGAGTCTGGCCGCCGTCCGCAATAGCCCGCATCTAGAGATGTTTCGTAAGCGTGGCGTCGAGGTGTTGCTACTCGCTGAACCGGTCGACGAGTGGTTAGTGACCCATTTGTCGAGCTTTCAGGAAAAGCCGCTACGGGCGGTCACCAAGGGCAAGCTTGAGCTCGAGGGGATTGGTGATGACGAGCAACCAGCCGCTGATGCGCCCGAGCCCAGCGAGGCGGTGAGTGCATTAATGACGCGTATCGGGGAGTCGCTGGGGGAGCGCGTGTCGGAAGTTCGACCCAGTGCGCGACTGACTGATTCACCGGCCTGCATTGTGGTGGGTGAGCACGACTTTGGTATGAATATGCAACGAATGTTGCAAGCCGCGGGGCATGATCTGCCCAGTCAGCCGCCCGTTTTAGAAATTAACCCCGAGCATCCGATCATTACGCGGCTTGCTGAACAGCCGAAAGAACCGATTGATGACTGGGCGGCGTTGCTTTTTGAGCAGTCTGTCCTGATGGATGGTGGTCGGCTAGAGGATCCAGCGGGCTTTGTTCGGCGTATGAATCAGTTGCTCGCTTAATGGCCGCTTCAGGCGTGTGCAATGGTGCGGCCTTTGAGCTAAAGGGGCGCATGGCGACACTCAGCGTGATGCGGGTTTTGCATGCCGATATTGACACGCTGCTGACTCAGCTTGACGCACGGCTTGCTCAAGCGCCGGGATTTTTTGACGGCATGCCGTTGGTGATCGCGCCGGCCGAGTCAGTTCGTCTCGAGCCGGCGGCGTTAATCGCGCTCGTTGATGGCCTCAAAGCCCGGGGGCTGACCCCGGTCGCAGCCGCGGAGTGCACGCCGGAACAAGCCGCCCAGGCCGGGCTTGGGGTGTTGCGCAATCTTGAGTCGAGCCCAGGTAAGCCGACAGCGCAACGATCTGGCCGCGATTCAGCCACCGCCGCTAATACCCGTTTAATCACCAGTCCGGTACGTTCTGGCCAGCAGATTTATGCGCGCGGCGGTGATTTGGTCATTACTGCCGCGGTGGGCGCGGGGGCGGAAGTGATGGCGGATGGGCATATCCATGTCTATGGCAGTTTGCGCGGTCGGGCGTTGGCGGGCGTGCAGGGGGATACGAATGCGCGTATCTTTTGCCGCTCACTGCATGCTGAGCTGGTTGCCATTGCCGGGCACTACCGGCTCAGCGAGCAGATCGAGGCCGGGCTGGTTGACGCACCGGTGATGATTGCGTTGCAGGGCGATGACCTGCAACTAAGCGCTCTTTAGCGCAGGAGGTGGATGTGGCGCGTATCGTGGTAGTAACTTCGGGTAAAGGCGGCGTTGGTAAGACAACGACGAGTGCGGCATTCGCTGCTGGCCTGGCGCGTGCGGGCCATCGAACCGCCGTGGTCGATTTTGACGTTGGCCTGCGTAATCTCGATTTGATTATGGGCTGTGAGCGCCGAGTGGTGTATGACTTTGTCAACGTTATCAACGGCGAAGCCAATCTCAATCAGGCGCTTATTCGGGATAAGCGCACCGAGGGTCTATCCATCCTCCCCGCCTCGCAAACCCGGGATAAAGACGCCTTAACCTTTGATGGGGTGCAGCAGGTACTCGAGGGGCTGGCGCAAGACCACGACTACATCGTTTGCGACTCGCCGGCAGGGATTGAGCGGGGTGCGCACTTGGCCATGTACTTTGCTGATGACGCCCTCATTGTGACCAATCCCGAGGTTTCATCGGTGCGCGATTCCGATCGTGTTTTGGGTTTGTTGGCCAGCAAAACGCGCCGTGCCGAGCAGGGTGATGAGCCGGTTCGTGAGCATTTAGTGATCACGCGGTATGTCCCGGAGCGCGTGGGTAAAGGCGAAATGCTGAGTGTTGAGGATGTCAGCGAAATTCTCTCGATTGATTTATTGGGCGTGATTCCTGAGTCAAGCGCGGTGTTAAATGCATCCAACTCCGGGGTGCCTGTGATTCTTGAGCAGCAGACCGATGCTGGACAGGCCTACGATGATGTCGTTGCGCGCTATTTGGGTGAGGCGCGCGAGCAGCGGTTTATTACCGAGAAAAAAGGCCTGTTTGGCCGGCTGTTCAAGGGCTAGTGTCATGGGATTGTTGAACTACTTTCGCGGCCAAAAGAAGACCAGCGCATCATTGGCCAAAGAGCGCTTGCAGGTCATTGTGGCGCGCGAACGCGGAGCACGCAGCGGTCCGGATTATTTGCCGGCGTTGCAGTCGGACATTCTCGATGTGGTTCGCCGTTATGTCGCGATCGACGATGACGCGGTTCGCGTGCAAGTGGAGCGCGAGGGGGACTACGAAGTGCTTGAACTTAACGTGGTCCTACCGGACGAGGATTAACGCGCGCCCTGGGCAGTCACATCAACCTGCATGCGCAAGCGCTGCCCGGGTTGCAGATACCGGTTGGTGGCAATGTCATTCCAGCGCTGTAAGTCATTAACGCTGACATTAAAGCGCTGGGCGATGGCGTACAACGAATCACCCTGACGCACTCGATAATTCACCGTTTGCATGCGCTCGGCTGGGCTGACCGTACGGCTGCTGTTCGAGGTGGTGGTGGCACTCGCTTGCGCGTTTGTCCACACGGCGAGTTGCTCACCGACTGCCAGCGTGTCGGTCGGCGCCATACCATTCCAGCCGGCTAATTCGCGCACGCCGACGCCATAGCGCTGTGCGATGACCCAAAAGCTCTCGCCTGCTTGAACTATATGGTTGCGTCGCGTGCGATTATCGCGATTGCTTGCTTGTGTAGCAGCCTGGCGGGCATCGGCGCTAAGGCTGTACTGCTCGGATGGCCGGCTTGCCACTGGGACGAGCAGATGATCCCCCGCACGGATAATATGGCTGTCGATGTCATTGGCCTGTTGCAATGCGGAGACGCTAATACGGTAGCGCCCGGCAATAGCGCCGAGGGTCTCGCCCGGGGCAATGCGATGGCGCTGCCAGCGCATCCAGGCGTCACTCGGTGTCTCCTGCAAGCGGGCTTGAAAGGCACTGGCACGCTCGTAGGGCAGTAGCAGTCGGTGCGGGCCCTCGGGCGCCGTTGCCCAGCGGTTGAATCCGGGGTTAAGCGCATAGAGGGTTTCGATATCAATTTCGGCGAGCTCAGCGGCGAGTGCCAAATCGACTTGATGCTCGAGATCAACCACTGCCACCGCAGGCTCATTGCTAATCGGCGTTAGGGCGATGTCGTGGCGCTCGGGGTGGGCGACAATTTCGCTGACCGCCAGCAGACGGGGGACGTAATGCATGGTTTCGCGCGGCAAATCGAGCGACCAGTAATCGGTTGCTCGGCCGGCTTGGCGATTGCGTTTAATGGCGCGTGAAACAGTGCCTTCACCGGCGTTGTACGCAGCTAGCGCCAACAGCCAGTCACCATCGAACATTTCATTAAGATAGGTCAGATAATCGAGCGCGGCTTCGGTGGCTGCCGTGACATCACGGCGGCCGTCATACCACCAATTCTGTTTGAGGCCGTAATGCCGTCCGGTTGCCGGAATAAATTGCCAAATGCCAGCGGCACGGCCGTGGGAATAGGCAAAGGGCTGAAAACCACTTTCCACCACGGGTAAAAGCGCGAGCTCTTGCGGTAGGCCACGTTCGTCAATGGCTTCAACGATTAAATGCAAATAGGGCGTCGCGCGTTCCGAAACCCGTAGCCAATAGTCTTTGCGGCCGGCATAGGCGCTAAATTGCTGTTTGACCCGTGCATTGTTGTGATCGGGGATTGCATAACCGTCACGAATGCGGGCCCACAAATCAACCGCTGGCGCCGCGGGGGCTGCCGAATTCGACGCGGGCTTTGAATGATCGGGGTCAGTGCTGGCAATGGTCTCGGTCGCGGGCTTGCCGCCACTCGGCGCACCGGTTTTGGATGACGACTCGGTAGGGACGGTCTCGCAGCCGGCGATGACCGCGCTGCATGCTAGTAGCAGAAAGTAACGTCGAATGACCGGCGAGCGCTTCAAAAGTGGTCTTTCCAGTCACGCAGCACGGCGAATACCTCAGCGGGCGTGTGCAACGCGCGGCCAGCGTGTTGGCTTGCTTGGTCCACCACCGGTGGTTCGTCCCAGCGCAAAAATGGGTTGGTCTCGCGCTCTTCGCCTAGTGTTGAGGGCAGGGTGGTTGAACCGTTGCTGCGCTGCGCGGCCACCGTTTCAATGCGCTTTTGCAGGTGGGCGTTATTAGGTTCAACGGCTTGAGCAAAGGCCAGATTGGCGGCGGTGTATTCATGACCGCAATACAGTTGTGTGGTCGGTGGCAGATCACGCAGTTCGGCAAGATAGCCCACCATCTGTGGCGCGTTGCCTTCAAACATCCGCCCACAACCGCCAGCAAAGAGCGCGTCACCGGCGAGTAATACGCCGCCGCCGTAAAAGACGATGTGCTCGAGCGTGTGGCCGGGCGTTTCAAATACCTCGAACGTGGTGCCGAGGCCCGGTGGTTCAAATCGCTCGCCTGCGCGCAGTGGGTGGGTGAGTGCTGGAATCCGCTCGTCGTCGGGACCAAAGACAGGCACACCCGCGGATGCTAACGCGGCAACCCCATCAATGTGATCATGGTGATGGTGGGTGACTAAAATACCGGCCAAGTTGAGTCCAAACCCTTTCAGCGCGCGCGCAACGGGTTGTGCATCGCCCGGATCGACCACGATGGCGGCATCGTTGTTGGGTGCACGAATGACCCAGGTATAATTATCAGCGAGGATTGGGACCGGTGTGATTTCAAGCATTTCGCCATGTTACCGCGCGCACGGGTTGGCCTCAAATTAGCGTGCGCGAGCGCTCAGTACAGGAGGAGGTAATGAATGATCTGCATCACTGGTTAGCGACGCCCGCTGGACAGGCGCTTGCCGAGCGAGAGACGCGGTTGTTATCGCGGCGGCTTGCGGGGCTTTATGCACAGCATGTTTTGCAGATCGGGGACTACGGTAGCGGCTATTGTCCTGCCGTATTTGGTAGCGCGCGATTGTGGGTGCTCGAGTCGCGGGTGGTGGGCTCGGCTGATTTATGCGCTAGCCCCGAAGTGCTGCCATTGTGCTCGGGCAGCGTTGATGTCGTTATTTTGGTCCACCAACTTGAGTTTAATGCTCGTCCGCATCAGGTCATCCGTGAGGCAGCCCGCGTGCTCGCCCCCGAAGGCCACCTGTTGGTACTCGGCTTTAACCCCTACAGCTTATGGGGCATGCGTCGTTATCTTACGCTTGGCAGCGGCCAGCCACCGTGGTCGGGGCGGTATTTGAGCGCACATCGCATTCAGGACTGGATGCAACTGCTGGGTGTGACGCCGCGGCGCTATGAGAGCCTTTTGCCGCTGCCACCGGCGGGTCGATTGAACGCACTAAAGCCAAACACCGGGGCGCTCAGTTATAATGTGGGCTTAGGCCAAGCGTGGCGCTGGCTCGGCGGAGTGAATCTGGTCATGGGCCAAAAACGGGTCAGTGGCCGAGTCAGCCCAACCGCGCCCCGCCGTCATCGATTTGAGTTAATTCCTGGTGGGCTGGCGCAAGCGGGCAGTGGAGCGCGGCATTCGCGCGAAGGAACAGCGCATGAAAGCCGTTGAGATTTATACCGATGGTGCCTGTCGCGGTAACCCCGGGCCGGGCGGTTGGGGGGTGTTGCTGCGTTGCGACGGCGCTGAAAAGTCGCTGCATGGCGGTGAGGCACTGACAACGAATAACCGCATGGAGCTAATGGCGGCGATTCAGGGGCTTGAGGCGCTGACCGAGCCCTGTGAGATTGACCTAACCACTGATTCGCAATACGTCCGCAAAGGCATTACCGAGTGGATGGCCAGTTGGAAGCGTCGCGGTTGGAAAACGGCATCGCGTCAGCCGGTCAAAAATCGCGACCTTTGGGAGCGGCTGGATACTGTGGTCGAGCAGCATCAAATTCGTTGGCATTGGGTACGCGGGCATACCGGTCACCGCGAAAACGAACACGTCGATGCGCTGGCCAATCAGGGTATCGATGAACTGATGATGGAGAGTCGCTGATGCGCCAAGTCGTTGTCGATACTGAAACCACGGGGTTAGAGGTCAATGACGGTCATCGCATCATTGAAGTGGGTTGCTATGAGCTGGTTCAGCGCCGCCCGACAGGTCGCTATTTTCATGAATACCTCAACCCCGATCGTGCGGTCGATCCGGGGGCGTTCGAAGTGCATGGCATCAGTGATGAGTTTCTCGCCGATAAACCGCGGTTTGCCGACATTGCACAGGCGTTTATCGAGTTCATTGGCGATGCTGAGCTCATCATTCATAACGCCCCATTTGATGTTGGATTTGTTGATCACGAGCTAGCGCGCCTAGGCAGTGCCTGGGGCCGGCTTGATGATCACTGTCAAATTACCGATTCGTTGTTGCTCGCGCGTCGTCGTCACCCCGGCCAGCGCAACAGCCTTGATGCCCTATGCCGGCGCTATGGCATTGATAACAGTGGCCGGGCGCTGCACGGGGCGTTATTAGATGCCGAAATTCTCGCCGATGTTTATCTGGCGATGACCGGTGGCCAAGTGACATTGCACTTAAATGCCGACGACAGCGCTCATGCGCTCACACAGACCGCAGAAGCGGTGCGTCCGGTAAGCACCGAGCGCGCTCGCTTAGCGGTTATTGAACCCGATGCCACCGAACAAGCGGCGCATCAAGCCTGGCTTGATCGTCTCGACCAAGCCAGCGGCAGTCCGTGCTTATGGCGTCAACAACCTGCTGATAAGGAGCCCGTATGACGGCGCGACCACTCGCTGGGCCCGTCCGGGCTGTGACCTTCGATTTAGATTTTACGCTCTGGGATTTGAGTGGCGTGTTGCGACACGCCGAGCAGGTCTGTCAAGGCTTCATTGAGCAACGCTATCCGGCCGTAGCCAAGCGTTATGACATTGAAGGGTTTGCGGTTTTGCGCGCCGATATGGCCGCACAGCACTCGAGCTTAGCCCATGATGTGACCGCGTTGCGGCGAGCGGCGTTTGCAGCCGCTGGCGAGCAAGCAGGCTACGGCACTGGTGAGCTCGAGCGTTTCGTTGATGAGGCTTTTGAGGTGTTTCTTGAGGCCCGGCATGCGGTGCGTGTTTATGATGACGCACTGCCGATGCTCGAGGCGCTACAGGGCCGGGTGACCGTGGGGGCGATCACCAATGGCAACGCCGAGGTCAAACGGCTTGGCATGGATAATTACTTTGATTTTGCCCTCAGCGCTGTCGAAGTAGGGGCAGCAAAGCCCGCTCGTTTGGTGTTTGAGACCGCGATTAACCGTGCTGGAGTGGCACCGGCTGAGGTGGTCCATGTCGGCGATGATGTCCATAGCGATGTCTTTGGTGCCGCGCAATACGGTATGCAGGCGGTTTGGTTAAACCGTGATGGCGCCGATTGGCCGGCCGATGTTGAGCGCGTGCCACACCATGAGGTTCAAAGTCTGGGCGAACTCCAAGGCATGTTGCTGGGTTTGATTGAGGCGCCGGTTTGATGAGCGATCCGGTGCGTCAGTTTGGGTTAATCGTTATCGGCGATGAGTTGCTTTCGGGCAAGCGTCAAGATAAGCACTTCCCGCATTTGCTTGCACTTCTTGCCGAGCGCGGACTGGAGCTGGCGTGGGTGCGCTTAATCAGCGACCAGGCGAGCCTCATTGAGCAGACCTTACGGGAGACCTTTGCCAGTGCGGATGTGGTGTTTAGCTGTGGCGGTATCGGCGCGACGCCAGATGATCGCACGCGTCAGTGTGCGGCGGCGGCCCTCGGCCGCGAACTGGTTTTTCATCCTGAGGGTGTGGCACTGCTCGAGGCGCGTTTTGGCACACCGGTCACCCCCGATCATCGCTTACAGATGGTGTGTTTTCCGCAGGGCGCCGAGCTCATTCCCAATCCGGTTAATCAAGTCCCGGGCTTTAGCGTCGAGCGGCACTACTTTATGCCCGGCTTTCCGAGCATGGCTGGGCCCATGATGGAATGGGTGCTCGATCATCACTATCGCGACTGGCAGGATTCGACACGCCTCACCGAGCGTGCCATTGCAGTCGCCGGTGCGCGCGAAAGTGACGTCATTCCGATGCTTGAAGCGTTTGAGCAAGCCTATCCCGATTTGCGGCTTTCGTGCCTGCCCAATCTACGCGGTGAAGCATTTGCTTTGGAGTTGGGGTTACGTGGGCCGCCAGCCGAAGTGGGTGCGGCGATGCCGCAATTATGCAGCCGTGTTGAGGCGCTTGGTTTTAGTTGGCAGCCCGTCGATTTGAACGCGCGAGGCGCCTAACACATGGTGCCGTCATCGATTCAAGCTGCTGCCATTGTGCGTGTCGTGGCGGTTATTGTTGCGGCGCCATTATTGGGGCTATGGATTACCGGGCAACCCATCGAGCCATTCCTGCGCTTTCCACCGCGACCGATTGCACCGGCACCGAGTAGCTTTACGCCGCTTTATTTTATTATCTATGCGGCGCTGATTGTGGCAACGCTTGGGCCATTTGTCCTCCGCGTTCTGCGCACGCGACGCGCGAGTGCCAAGTCGACAAAGCCTGCGCGCATTGATACCCAGTCCTATCCGCGTTGGGGTTGGTGGGGTGTGGCGTTATTGGCTCTTAGCTGGATTGTTGCCTGGGTGCCGATCAATGGTCTTGAAGAGGCACGGCGGTTGAGTTTCACGCCGCTATGGATCGGTTATACCGTGGCCATTAGTGCGTGGGTGGTTAAGCGCGGCGGGCGTAGCTTGATGGTCGAACAGCCGGGGCGATTTTTGGCCCTTTTTCCGGTCAGCGCACTGTTTTGGTACTTGTTTGAATATCTTAATCAATTTACCGGCAATTGGATTTATGCCGGCACCGGCGTGACCGAGCGTGAGGCGCTCAATTGGTTTTTGCGCTCGGCGTTGCCTTTTTCAACGGTGCTGCCAGCGGTATTAACCACGCGCGACTGGTTTGCAACTTATCCTCGAATCTATGCGGGGTTGAGTGCGTTTGCGCCACTGCGCGCACGCTCGCCGCGTCGGGCGGCGATCGGGGCTTGGTTGGCGGGCGCGGCCGGCTTGGTGGCGGTCGCTATATGGCCCAACGGGCTGTATGCCATGCTCTGGGCGGCGCCGCCGCTGGTCATCGTCGCCGCCCAGCAGTTTGCCGGCCAGCGACATTTGTTCACTGATGTGGCTCAGGGCGACTGGCGGGCCCCCTGGCTTGCTGTATTGGCGGCGTTATTTTGCGGTTTTTGTTGGGAGCTTTGGAACGTCTTTAGCTTAGCGCGCTGGACCTACCACATCCCGCACGCCCAAGTGCTGCACATCTTTGAAATGCCGTTGCTTGGCTATGCGGGCTACCTACCATTTGGTATAACTTGTGTGGTAGCGGCTCACTTGCTCGTGGGCGTTGACCCACGCGCTCGCTATCGCTAATTCGCCTCAGCCAGCGTCAAAGGATCAGCATGTATTCAGTCCAGCGCCGTGGAAACGTTACGCTTATCGCACTGGCGATTCTTATCGCGCTTGCCTACATCATTCCCTACGGGTTTTTAGCTGATGTCACCGCTTGGCGCGGCGCGTTTTTATTCTGGACCCTCTTTGGGGTTGCCGCCATCGCGCTCATCTTTCGATTAGTCGCTGGGTGGAAGTCATGACCAGTGGCGTGCTGATCGCGCTCAGCCTCTACGCCGCCCTTGGGCTTTGGGTCGCGCTCGCAGCGCGTCGCGGCCTCGGCAGCGGTGCCGGTGAATACTATCTGGCGGGGCGTCAGGCGGGTGGCGTGATATCGGCGCTGAGCTACGGAGCGACCACTTACAGCGCCTTTATGATGGTGGGTCTGGCGGGATTAACTTACGCCGGTGGCGTTGGCGCGCTCGGGTTTGAGCTGGTTTATCTCGCTGGACTGGGTTTGGTGGCGATTTTCGGGCCGCGCTTTTGGCTCGCCGGTCAGCATTTTGGCTTTATTACGCCCGCTGAGATGCTGAGTTATCGCTACGCGAGTCGTTGGGTGGGCGGCATTATGGCGGTAGCCGCCTGTGTATTTTTAATCCCTTATAGTGCCGTTCAGCTCATGGGCATTGGGTATTTGCTCTCGGGCGTAAGTGATGGCGCCATTGGTTTTCAGTCCGGCATTCTCATCGGTGCCGCGCTTGCGCTCATATGGACGTTGGCTGCGGGGCTACGCTCGGTACTCTGGACCGACGCCTTGCAGGTGGTGGTTATGCTGGTGACAAGCCTGATCGCGGTGGTTTTTGTGATTGCAGCGCTTGGTGGTCCGTTGGCGTTTATGGAGACAACGGCGCGTGACCATGGCGACTGGCTTGCGGTGCCGGGGCCGGGGTTATTTAGTGTGGTGACGTTCATTGGCCTGACCTTGCCGTGGTTTTTCTTTTCTATTAGCAACCCGCAAGTGAGTCAGCGGCTGTTTACCACGCAATCGATCGGTGCGCTGCGGGTGATGTTGCTTGGTTTTTTGCTACTGGGATTTGTCTACACGCTGGTGTCGGTGATTTGGGGTTTTTCCGCCCTCGCGTTATTGCCTGATCTTGAATCGGCAGACATGGCAACGCCGAGTCTGCTTGCTTCAGGCGCGGTGCCCTCGGGGGTGGCGATTATATTGGTTGTGGGCATTGTTGCCGCGGCGGTCTCGACGGTTGACTCGATTTTACTCAGCCTCGCCAGTCTGGCCGCGCGGGATGTGTATGCGCCACTGGTTACTCAGGGCCGAGGTGAGATGCTGGCGGGTAAATTAGTGATGCTTGTTGTTGCGGTGTTGGCGATTTTGTTTGCGCGCCTGCAGCTCGATCTGATTACGATTCTGTCAGTGGCCTCATCCGCCGGCCTGCTGGTCACGGTACCGGCCATTGTGGGCGCATTTTTTTGGACTCGAGGCACGGCAGCGGGCGCGACTGTCAGCATGGTCGTGGCCGGCGTGGCGGTGACCTATTTGCAGATTGCCGGGCTTAATCCGCTGGGCGTTCCCGCCTCGGTCTGGGGTGGTGGCTTGGCGCTTGGGCTGTTTGTCTTAGTGAGCTTGCTGACGGTCGCACCGCGCGATCGCGCCGATGCATTTTTAAAACCGGTGGTTGAAGGCCTCGCGCGCCACCAAGTTCGTTAGTCACTGACATTGGCGAGCAGGTCATCGCGTAGGCTCGGCGATAGCGGATCGTCTTTATCCAACCAAATACCGAAATAGGCGCGGGCAAAATCACCGCCGCCAACGCGGCCCACGGGCTTGCCGTTAAAGCGCAGTTCAGTGCCGCGACCCGGCTGATAGTCCATATGATAACGATCACCGGCCTCGACGCCCTGGTAGAGGGCGTGAAAACGCGCAATGGCTGGGCGCAAACGCTCGAGCTCGGCAGCGCTAAGTTGGGTCTCGAGCTTGGTGTTGGCCGCTTTAATGATGTCGCTCGCCGCAATCGTGTGGAAGTACTCGATCTCTAGCCGCCGTGGCGTGTCTGGCGCGAGAATGGCGTTTTCTGGGGTCTGCTCGGGCAAGTATAAGCCGGCAGCATAGACGGTAAAGATCACTCGATAGCGTGCTACGCCGGTCCCGGTAAGCACGAGTGACTCACCGTCGGTGCTGCGCTCGGTGGCAAAAAGCGCCCCGTTTTGTTCGACTTCAGCCGCTCCCAGTGCGTTAGCGCTCAGCAAGGCGCTGGCGATGAGCGTCGGTGCAATCAGCCACCGCCATGCGCTTGTACGTGATCGATTCACTCTTCGTCGCCCGCGTTGTCACTGCGCTGGAAAAACAAGGTGACCGTGCCGACGCGAAAGCCAAACTTCGTTACCTCGGCGGTGTTAATTAGGGTGTTCTCGTCGGTCAGTATCATCCAATCGTCAAATTGTAGATTCCACGTCCGATCGCCCACATCGAGGGCGAGGGTGTAAGTCCAGTTCAACGCATTGCCGTAGCGCTTGCCGGTTGCTGTGCCAATGACATCGCCGGCACTGCCCTGATAAGTGTGCTCGTCAATCCGCTCGATCTCCCAAACCCGGCGTTGGCGTTCGCCATCGGCGTAGACAAATCGCTCATCAAGTGTGATCGAGTCGCCCTCAACGGTGCCATCAATATCCACACGAAAGCGCCGCCGTACTTCGCCATTACGGGCTTGAAACATGCCCCATGCCTGAACATTGCCATCGAAGTACTCTTCGAGGCGAAAGGTTGGTGTCTCACCGGCGTAATCCTCGGGCGCGACGCTGCTACAGCCCGTTAGCAGGACCACGAGGACGAGTAGGACACTCGTCAGTTGAACACAGCGAAAGGGGGTGGAATGCGATAAGCGCATGGGGATCTCCTCAAATGAATGAAAACGCGCGTTGGGTCATAAGCGCTTTGACCCTATTATGGGGTCTGAATTCGATGGAGTGTAACGTCATGGCAGAGCCAAGCGATATTCGTCAATTAGCGGATAGTGCCGAGGTGGTGGTTTTTCACTCGCCGGTCACTGACTTAGCCGGGCTGGATGCATTGCTTGAGCGCTCGGGGCGCGACTGGCGCATGATCGAAATGGGCATGGGCTCGGCCGAAAGTCGGGGGCAGTTTGCTACGCTCAAAGCGCAGACGGGTTGGTCAACCTTGCCGCAAGTCTTCGTTCATGGTCGGTTTGTGGGCGGATTACGTGCAGCCGAGGCCAAGCTCCAACCCGCTAACCGTTATCCAGCGGCCGCCGCGTGGATGGGTTATTTGGGGCTGTTGCCGTTTTTTATCGCCGGTTTGGGGCTGTGGCTCGGCCCCACTTGGCTAGCGGGCTGGTTGCTTGCCTATGGCGCGGTGATATTGGCCTTCGTTGGCGCCATTCATTGGGGGCTGGCAATGAGCGCCGATCGTCCGCTGGCTGAGCCGTTTTATGCCTCAGTCTTGCCTGCGCTCGTGGGCTGGATCGCGTTATTAATGCCGCCCTTGATGGGCCTGCCTGTGCTGATTGCCGGTTTTATCGCGTGGCGGGTCTGGGAGCATCGTGCCGCGCCGGTGGCGTTGCCGAGTTGGTTTCGGCGCCTGCGCTCGGTGCTAACCGTGGGTGCGGTGTTGGGCCTGAGTGTGGGGTGGATTGGGTTATTGCCTTTTACAGGTACGGGGTAAAAAGCCAGGCCAAGGCATCGCGAATTCTCGGTAGCAGGGGACGCGCATCGAGCTCATTGAGGGTGACGCGACGGGCATCATTACGGGCTGTTTCAATATGCTCGGCCATGCGTTCGCCAAACTCAGCATCATAAATCTCGACCACGACTTCAAAGTTCAGTCGCAGGCTGCGCGGGTCGAGATTGGCTGATCCGACTTGGGTGTAGTGACGATCGACGACAAATAGCTTGCTGTGATCAAAGCCGCCGCTTTGGTAGTACACCCGAACGCCCCATTTGACCAATTCCCAAAGCATATTGCGGGTCGCCCAGTGCATAAAGGGCAGGTTGTTGCGACCCGGCAGAATGACATCGACGCGAGTGCCGCGAACGGCGGCCGCCTGCAGGGCGGCAACAAGCTCGCGCGGGGGTAGAAAGTAGGGCGTCATAATGGCGATATGCTCGCGTGCTGCCGCTACTGCGCCGACTAACACCATAGTCAGGCGGTGCAAATCTTCATTAGGCCCGTCAATGAGGGGCCGGGCGAGGGCATTGCCGAGTGCCTGATTGTCAGCCGCCGGCACCGGGTCGGGTGGCTGCTCATCGCCGGTGATAAAGCCCCAGTCATCGAGAAACACTTGCTCAAGTTGCCGGGTCAACGGGCCTTGAATGCAAAAGTGCACATCGCGCACTCCACTGGCTTTGCCGGGGCGCTTGAGGAGGTGGCGATCGCCAATGTTCATGCCACCGATAAACGCCGTGTGACTATCGATAAGGAGGAGTTTGCGGTGATTACGCAAATTCACCAGCGGACTGGGTGGAAACACACGCGGTGGCAAAAATCGCGCGACGGGGACTTGACGCCGCCGCAGCGCGTGGCGAATGCGCGGCCAGCTATACCACTCGCCCGCGCCATCCAGCAGCACCCGTACATCCACCCCCCGATCATGGGCCGTAGCAAGAGATTCGACAAAGCGCTGTCCGCTCATGTTGCTTTCGAAAATATAGGTGGAGAGGTAAACATGATGCTGCGCTTCATCGATCGCCGCGAGCATCGCCGGGTAGGCGGCCTCACCGCCAATCAGACTGGTAATGGCATTGCCATAACTAATGGGTAGGCCGGCGAGGGCGCGAGAGATTTGCGCTTGGGTGCGAAACGCCGCCGGAATACGCTCGGGCAGGGGCTCATTGGCATCGCTGTCATGCCCACTGAGTTCGCCACGCAGCTGTCTTGCGCGCATGCGAATACGGTTAATCCCCAAAAAGAAGTAAAACACCGGGCCGACCAGTGGGAAGAGCAGGCAAAACGCGATCCAGCCAAAGGCCACTGCCGGGTCGCGCTTATAGAGAAGCGCATGTAGGGCACTGCCCACCGAGATCAATGCGACAGCGGTAATTGCGATCCATTGCAGCGCTTGCATTGTCTGTCGCTCCTTGCACCGATACTATCCAATCAAACAAGCACATAACGTGCCGGAGTGGCCGCATGATAACCCTGTCGCAAAAATGCCTGCTTGCCTGTTTGCTGCTGGTCAGTGCTGGATCGCTGCAGGCGCAGTCGCTGCCGCGTCCTGCCGCGATCGAACCGGCGATCGACTTTTGGACCCAAATTTATACCGAGATCCCGGTAGACCAAGGGCTAATCCATGATTCCGAGCGAAACCTCCGAGTCCTTGGGCAAATCGATGTTGCCGCGCCTGGGCAGTGGCAACGCCGCCGGACCCAAGTTCGCGCGGCGCTTGAGCGTTATCGCGACGCGTTGCACGCGCTCGCCGAGCAGGATGGGCGGCCACGTACCGCGCTGCAACAGCAACTCACCCAGCGACTGCCGCCCAATCTTGATGCCGAGGCAATGGTTGCATTGGCCGAACGATTGCGCTTTCAAGGTGGATTGCGTGAGCGCTTTCGCGACAGCCTCGAGCGCTCAGGTCACTGGCGCGATCACATGCGCGCGGTCTTCACCCGTCACGAGATTCCGCTAGAGCTGCTGGCACTGCCGCATGTCGAATCGTCATTTAACCCCAAAGCCCGCTCGCATGCCGGTGCTGCCGGGCTCTGGCAATTCACCGTGGGCACCGGGCGGCGCTTTATGCGGATTGACCCTGTGGTTGATGAGCGCCTCGATCCGTGGCGCAGCACCGAGGCCGCGGCTGAGTTGCTTGCCTACAACTATGCACAAATTGGCCATTGGCCATTAGCCATTACCGCCTACAACCATGGTTTAAACGGCATGCGTCGGGCCGTCAAAACAGTGGGTGGATCAGATTACGTGAGAATTTATCGCGAATACGAAGGGCGGCGGTTTGGCTTTGCTTCGCGCAACTTCTACCCCTCATTGCTCGCGGCCGCTGGCGTTGATGCCAATGCCGAGCGTTATTTTCCTGGTGTTAAGCGCTCGCCGGCATGGCAGGCCAAAACCATTGCGTTGCCACATTTCACCCCGGTGGCGACGCTACTGGATGCCCCCGGCATTGATGCTGAAACCTTGCAAAGGCTGAACATGGCGTTGGGCCCAGCGGTTTGGGATGGGCGAAAATTTATTCCGCGGGGCTATCGACTGCGCGTCCCCGGTGATGCGGCGCCGGATTGGGCGCAAACGTTGAGTCAATTGCCGGGGAGCCAGCTTTATCAGGCGCAGCGCCCCGATGTGGCTCATGCGATTGTCGCGGGGGATACGCTCTCGACCATTGCCGAGCGCTATGCAGTGAGTGTTGAGGCGCTAATGGCGCGGAATAATATTGCCGATGCGCATCGCATACGTGCCGGGCAGACGCTCGATTTGCCGGTGGCGGGCGCTATGCCTCGGCCCGTCGGTGGCCAGCGCTATGAAGTCCAGCCAGGCGATACGCTCGGTGCGATTGCGCAGAATCATGGCATCGATCAGCAGCGGCTAGCGGAGCTCAATCAGATTGATAACCCCGATCGCCTGCGTGTGGGTCAGCGTTTGTTGATTGATTCTGCATCGGCGGTCGCGGTCGTCGAGACGGCGAGCGAGCCCTGAGCACAGATCCAAACGTAGTCAGAGAGGACGGCCTGGAGCATGATTGAAGCCATAAAGCGTTTCTACGAAACCCGCATGAGCCCCAACGATATTGCCGCAGACGACTCGCTGCAGCATCGCTTGCAGCTTGCAACGGCCGCGCTGCTAATTGAAATGGCACAGGCCGATAATCAACGCCACAGTATGGAGTTTCAGGCCGTTCATGACGGAATTATGGAGGTCTTTGACCTAAGTCCTGAAGAGACCGCTGAGGTCATTGAGCTTGCCGATGAGGAAGCCCATGACGCGACCGATCATTTCGAATTCACTGAGCTGATTAATCAGCAGTTTGATCATGCGCAAAAAATTCAGGTCGTGGAGTTGCTTTGGCGCGTGTGTCTGGCTGATAGCGAGATGGACCGCTACGAGGAGCAGTTGGTGCGCAAGATTGCCGAGCTGCTGCATATCGAGCATAGCGACTTTATTACCGCCAAACTCAAGGTGCAGCGCGACTATAGTGTCGGCCAACCAATGAGTGATTACGACGACTACGAATAATGGCGGTTTTTCGCGCCCGGCAAGTGGCCCAAATTCGCGATGCGGTGGTGGCGGGCCGGCAGGCCGTGCGCGCCGCCGAGCGCGCCGATGCGGTGGTTTTTGCGCGGGCATTTGTCGATGCGCAGGGGCCACAAGTTCCTGGTGATCCAAGCCCCGAGGCCTCGGCGGCGCTAGCGCAACGTTTACTCAAGGCATTGGCGGATGGTGTGACCGAGGCCAGCCAAGATGCCGATTTGCAGCGTGAAATTGAGCGCGCCCATGCCGAAACGCAGTGGGCATTGACGCTTGATGACGACGGCGTAGTGGGGTTTTTGCTCGATCTACCAGCGGCTGCGCTGGAAAATCCTACCGTTGAAGCGCTCGCGCACCAAAGCCAAGGTCTGGGGCCGGGCGTGTTTCGTAAAGCCGATGTGTTGGTACTCCAGCCGGAATGCGATGGGGTGCGCTTTATCCCGGTGAGCGCGCACGATATTGAATGCTAATGAAACGGAGACAATAACAATGAAAGATCTCGGGCTGTTGCTGTTGGGGGTGTGGCTGTTGGTGCATGGCGCGCAGGATCTACTGGCGCTCGATTTCCGCCATGACGAGGTCATTCTCGCGCTGCTGGGTATTGCTGCGGGGGTGTTGATTATCGTTCGGCGTTAGCAGTTGACTTGGGTTTATCTTGGGGTAAGCTAGGCGCATTCGCACAATATGTAGTGCTAAGGGAGAGTTTTTCTCAAACATATTGTGGATAAGTCCGGAAGCGCCAGCGCTGCTGCGATCTGGCCGTTAATCGAATCGCCCAAGGAGAACCCGATGACTACCGCCACAAAACTGCGTGCGCTACCCAAGACCGTTACCGAAATTCCCATCCAACCGGCATCCGAGGATATTTGGGACAAAAAGTATCGCCTGAAGACCAAAGACGGCGACATTGTCGACGGTTCGGTTGACGAGAGTTATCAGCGCGTTGCCCGCGCACTCGCCGATGTTGAGCCTGAGGATCAGCGCGAGCACTGGTACGAGCAGTTTCTCTGGGCGCTGCGCCGGGGGGCGATTCCGGCAGGCCGTATTACGTCGAACGCGGGCGCGTGGGAGCACAAGCCTGCCACCTCAACCATCAACTGCACGGTATCAGCGACTATTGGCGACTCGATGGACGATATTCTCGATAAAGTCCACGAGGCGGGATTGACGCTGAAAGCTGGCTGCGGGATCGGGTACGAATTTTCGACCATGCGACCGAAAGGCGCTTATGTCTCCGGCGCCGGGGCGTACACCTCAGGGCCGCTGTCGTTTATGGATATCTACGACAAAATGTGCTTCACCGTCTCCTCCGCGGGCGGGCGCCGCGGGGCACAGATGGCCACCTTTGATGTCGGTCACCCGGATGTTATGGACTTTATTCGTGCCAAGCGCGAGGACGGTCGTCTGCGGCAATTCAACCTCTCGCTGTTAATTACCGATGGCTTTATGCAAGCCGTGGAAAATGGCGATGACTGGCCGCTGGCGTTTCCGCTTAAGGCCAGTGAAGTCGAAACCGATCAGATTGATGTGAATGATCCACAGCAAGTGCTATGGCGTGAATGGCCAAACCGCAAGAGCGGTTATCTAACCCGCGAAGATGGTTTGGTGGCGTGTCGCATTTACCGTTGGGTCAAAGCCCAGCGCGTGTGGGACATGATTATGACCTCAACCTATGACTACGCCGAGCCTGGCTTTGTGTTGATCGATCGGGTCAACGAGATGAACAACAACTGGTTTTGTGAAGAAATTCGCGCCACCAACCCCTGCGGCGAGCAGCCACTGCCACCGCACGGGGCTTGCCTGCTTGGCTCGGTGAACCTCACGAAGTTTGTTCGCGAGCCGTTCACCGACCGCGCGCATTTTGACTGGGATGAATATCGCCAAGTCGTAGCGCTGTTTACCCGTATGCTCGACAACGTGGTCGAAATCAACGGCCTACCGCTTGAGCAGCAGCGCAACGAGATTCAGCGCAAGCGCCGTCATGGGATGGGCTTTTTGGGGCTTGGCTCGACGGTGACAATGTTGCAAATGAAGTACGGCGAGGCCGACTCGATTGCGTTCACTGAAGAGGTCTCGCGCGAGATGGCACTCGAGGGCTGGCGTGAGGGCTTGCGCTTGGCCGAAGAAAAGGGCGCCGCGCCAATTATGGATGAAGACTTTACCCTGACCGAGCACATGCTCGCTTGGCGCCCCGAGCTTGCCAATGATGGCTATAAAGTTGGCGACCAGGTTAAAGGTAAGGTCCTATGGGGACGCTACAGCCGCTATATGCAGCGAGTCGCCGAGGCTGAGCCTGAACTTGTCGAGGCGCTGACCGAAAAAGGGGCGCGCTTTACGCACCACACTTCGATTGCGCCCACCGGCACGATCAGTCTGTCGCTAGCAAACAATGCCTCCAATGGCATTGAGCCAAGCTTTGCCCATCACTACTTTCGTAACGTGATTCGCGAGGGCAAAAAGTCGAAAGAAAAAGTCGATGTATTCAGCTTTGAGTTGCTCGCTTACCGCACGCTTATTGATGAGGATGCGCTGCCGAGCATGGAGGCTGAGACACGCAATCTTCCGGATTACTTTATTGCAGCAGACGATGTCACTCCCAAGCAGCACGTGGATATTCAGGCCGCCGCGCAGAAGTGGGTTGACTCGAGCATTTCAAAGACCGCGAATGTGCCAACCGATTATGCCTATGACGACTTTAAAGACATTTATCGGTATGCCTACCAAAACGGGCTGAAAGGCTGCACGACGTTCCGCTTCAACCCGGAGGCGTTCCAGGGGGTGTTGGTGAAAGAATCAGACCTTGAGAACACGACCTATCGGTTCAAGCTCGACGACGGCTCTTTTGTTGAAGCCAAGGGTGGCGATGAAGTGGAGTATGACGGCGAGACGCACACCGCAGCCAACCTCTACGACGCCCTCAAAGAAGGCTATTACGGCAAGTTTTAAGGACATTAGTGATGGCGATTAAAATAAACAGCAAAATTATTGACTACGAAGTAGCCAAAGCCGAAGCAGAGGGCGCCGCGGCCGAATCCCAAGCGCCGGCGGTCGATCAGCGCATCGAGCATATGCACGAGGAGCTTCAGCGTCCGGATCGACTAGAGGGGCAAAGCTACAAAATTAAAACGCCGCTCTCGGAGCATGCGCTGTATGTGACCGTGAATGATGTGGTTCTCAATGAGGGGACCGAGCATGAGGTTCGGCGTCCGTTTGAGGTGTTTATTAACTCCAAGAACATGGATCACTTTCAGTGGATTGTGGCGCTGACCCGCATTGTCTCGGCGGTGTTTCGTAAAGGCGGCGACTGTACCTTTATGGTCGAAGAGCTGCGCAGCGTGTTTGACCCCCGCGGCGGTTACTTCAAGAAAGGCGGTCGATTCATGCCTTCGCTGGTTGCTGAAATCGGCGATGTGCTTGAGCAGCACCTGCGCTCGATTGGCATGATGGGCGATGTGGCGCTTGATGAGCACCAGCAGCGCTTTATCGATCAAAAGCGTGCCGAAGCCGAAGGCCGCGCCGCGCAAGAGCCGGTCGAAGCCGATTGCGATGACAGTACCGCGGATTATCCGCCTGGCGCTGAGCTCTGCGGTAAGTGTCATACCAAGGCGATGATTGTGATGGATGGCTGTCTGACTTGCCTCAATTGCGGCGAGAGTAAGTGTGGCTAAGCGAACCGCTTAAACGGTCGATTTGGCCCGCCTAGCGGGCCACTTATTCGCTCCGAGCGCTGTTAGCGTCTCGGACATGACCCATCAACCGCGCTCATCGACCCAAGGCAGCACTTTAATCGAAGTGCTCGTGGCAGCGCTGATTCTTGCAATTGGCTTATTCGCACTACTTTCCGCGCAAACCAACGCGCTAATGAGTGCCCGCCAGGCGCACTGGCAACAGCAAGCCCGCGTTCTCGCGAATAATTATGTCGAAGGCGTCCGTGCTCGTGGCGGCACAGCGCTTACCGGCTCGCCGCTGGCGCGCTGGCAATCACGCCTTGAGCGGCGTCTGCCCGGGGCCGAATTTTCTCTCACCACGTTGCCAAATGGTGGTGTATCGCAGCAGCTGACCATCGAGTGGACAGCTGGGCCGATTGAGGCCACACGCACGCTTAGCCACTTTTTTAGTCCATGAAGTCGGTGAATGGGTTTACGCTGATTGAGGTGTTGATCGCTTCGACGTTGGGCCTTGTACTGATAACCACCGCCGCTGAATTACTGGTCAGTGCCCGCGATTGGCAACGCAGTGAGCAGCACTACAGCAAGCGCACTGAGGATATTCGATTGCTCAGCAGTTTACTCAGACGTGCTGTGCGCTCGGCGGGTGACCCGGGCTGTCACTGGCAGTGGCAAACTAATCTGACCAAGACACCGCGATTGAGCGCTCAACCGGCGATTGCTAATCCCATCAATGCCGCGATTGATAGCGAGAGTGATGTGTTGGTGATTCAGCGTTGGCAACCCACGGGCAAGGCGGTGATGACCGCGGCGGTGAGTGAAAGCGCGGTTATTTCGCTTGATCGTGATCACAATCGCCGTTTTGGCCATCCGGTATTGCTCAGTGCGGATGCGGGGGCGAGTTGCGTGCTCTTTAACCAAGCCGGTGAGGCGCCAAAAGACCTCAACCGCGGCCCGGGTTGGGCCAGCGACGCAAGCACCACCAGCGCTAGCGCACTCAACCACGTACCGGAGGATGGCTACCAAGCGCTCGCCGGCGTACTCACTCTCTATGAGCCGGAGCGCGTCGCGTTTTATATTGATGATTCAGTGGCAGGGTCATCGAGCAGCCTATTTCGCCGGCGTTTGTCAGCGGGTAACCGCCGCGAAGAGTTGTTAGTGGGCATTAATGCCATGCAACTGGCCTATGCCGTTGACCCCGATCGAGATGGCGATATGGATGCGTGGGTGAGTGCCACCGATGTTGGTAACTGGCAGCAGGTGACGGCGGTCAGGGTGCGGGTTCAGCTGGCGGCGGCAGCGAGCCCAGAAGACGGGTGGATTATGATCACACAGGCGCTGCGCAACGGGCTGCCGCATGATTGATCAGCGTGGCAGTGCACTAATCGGCGTGCTGGCAGCGCTAAGCGCTGGCGTGGTGATCGCCATGGTGGGGTTAGAACGCGCCCACTTTGGGCAGCGCCTTAGTACGTTGGCCGCTGATCATGCACTCGCGATGCAAGCAGCGGAGGCGGCTTTAACGCTTGGCGAGGAACAACATTTAAGTCACGCGCGGCCGCCAGTCGTGCAACCGCTCGGGGCAGATGCCAACACCTGGGCACAATGGTTAACGACAGCGGGCGAGCCCTTGCCGGAGCTGGCCAATTCGCTGGGCCTTAAGCAGCCACCCCGTTTGCTCGTCGAGCGGCTACGCCCCTCGAGCGTTGATGATTGCGAGGTGACAGGCGAGGCGTGTGGCTATCGCCTGACCGTGCTCGCGGTTGGCCGTCGCGAGCGCGCACAGGTAGTCTTGCGTCGGGTGATTACCGATACCAGTGAGCGAGGGCTCTGGCGCGCGCTTAGGTAATGCGCGATTCTCGTAAGCAGTGACAAAGGAGTACGAACAGTGGCGCGTGAAGTCTACGTTAATGGAGCGTTTGTCGATGCGTCGGTGGCTTGCGTGTCAGTGTTTGATCGGGGTTTTTTATTTGCCGATGCCGTCTATGAGGTCGTGGCCGTCATTGATGGCGCGTTGGTTGACTTTGATGCCCATCAAGCGCGGTTGCAACGAAGCCTTGCTGAATTGGCAATTGACTATGATCCGCTTGAGAACGGACTTATCGACATCTACCGCGAACTGCGTGAGCGTAATCAGCTTGAAGAGGGGTTGATCTATTTGCAGATCAGCCGAGGCGTTGCGGATCGTAGCTTCATCCAACCGCGCGCCGTGGCGCCAAGCGTTGTGTTATTCACCCAAGCGGCGGCATTGCTTGGCGCGCCAGAGGCGGCGCGCGGCCTGCGGGTGATGAGCTGTCCGGACTTACGCTGGCATCGGCGCGATATTAAGACCACGCAATTGCTCTATTCATCGCTAATGAAAAGCCAAGCGATTGCGGCTGGCTTTGATGATGTTTTCATGCTTGATGGTGAGACGGTTACTGAAGGCAGCTCAAGCAACGCGCATATCCTCACCCATGACGGGGTGTTAGTGACGCGGCCCCTGTCGAATGACATTTTGCATGGCATTACCCGCGCAGCGGTGCTCGACTATGCCCGCGAGCAGGGTTTAACGGTTGAGGAGCGCGTTTTTACTCTAACCGAGGCGCAGGCAGCGAAAGAGGCGTTTATCACTAGCGCTACCGCCTTTGTCATGCCGGTGGTTGAGATTGACGGCGTACCGGTTGGCGATGGCGTGGTTGGCCCGGGGGTTGAGCGAATGCGCGCGCTCTATATCGCCGAAAGCCGCCGGCGCATGCACGCTTAATTAGTCCGGGCTTGACCCCATTACCGCGGTCATTTGCGAGCCCTGCGGGAGGCCACGAACCAAACCAATCTCGCCCTCGTCATTGCGGTAGAAAACCGATGGCGTTCCACGGATACCAAGTTCGCTCATAAGCTGATTATTAGCGCGTACTGCATTGGTCGCAGTTTCCGGCAACGAATCCATCGGGGTCACACCGCCTTGATCAAAGGCGGCTTCATGCTCAGCTAACGCTTCGCTTGGGTTGTCGGCGGCCAGCAAGGTGGCTGACTTTGCCAAACTGTCTTCGCGCAAGACACCGACCATGACGTGGCGAATCTGCACTGCACCAGCTTCAACCCAATCACGGGCTTGGGTGTAGAAGCGATGGCAGAACGGGCAGTTAGGGTCGGTAATGGCGTAGATCACCCGTGGTGCGTTCGGCTCGCCATCAACAATGTAGTGAGCCTCGGCAAGCGCCGACCACTCCTGCTCGGGCCTAGCGGCGTTGGCCGCGGCATCAATCACCGGTTGCGAGAGATTGGTACCGTCACCGTCGAGTAGTGTGCCCACAAGCACGTGCGTTCCCTCAGCGGTGACATACGCGGTGAGTGTTTGGTTTTGAAAGCTCACCGTGTAGCCGGTGAGGTCTCCCGGCGCCGCAAACGACTCGCCAATGCTCGCGCCGCGCTCCTGCAATGCCTGAAGGGGCTCTGGCAGAGGTTGTGCGCTCACCGTGGTAATAACCAAGGCGAGTAGGCTTGCGGCTCGGGTTAGGTGCTGCATTGGTTTAGTGGCGTCGCTAACAGGCACTCATGCCTTAGCCGACCCAGGCGCTGCACCAGCCGTTGGCATTCACCAATTTGCCAGGGAATACCGAACACGCACCCCATTCGGCGTCACCGCCTTGATACAGGTTGCAGTTGGCACAATTCGCCCCTTCTGAGCGCATGTCGTTTTTGTCCGCGGCGTTGTGCACGTAGTTTAAAGCCACCGCCGTCGGGTCATCTTCGGCGATTTTGGGCATATCCTGTGCGCTAGCCTGAGAGCTACGAACACCGGCGTAGACCAGTGGAGCGGCTGCCACGCCCATGAGGGCGCCACGCAGTAGCCGGCGGCGATCGTTTTGAAAATTGCTATCCGTCATGCTTGGCCTCGTCTTAACTGTCGTAAGCTTTGTTTGGAATCATTTCAGGTTATTGCGCAGTGTACTAGGGGCGCGGGTGCTTGCAAACCGCTGTGTCGCCGATTGTGGCACGCCAGCGTTTAGCCCTCCGGTACACAAATTTGCTGATGCTTGGCTGCTTTGATTGTCAGGGCGGCAAGCCAAGTGATGACCGCTGAGGTCAATGCTGTGAGTAAGCCACCTACAATCAGCGCCCAAGTCACATCAGTGAGCTGGTAGTAGCGCATCATTGCCACACTCATGGCGGCAAGCGGGAAAGAGTATGCCCAAAAACTCAAGCTAAACGATAGCGCGGCAAAACGCCGCAGTTGTGAGACCAGTAACAGGGTAAAAAACAGCGCAATATTGACCTGCACTCGGGCAAATGAATCAACGCCTGAGATGAGCTGCGTGTAAGCGATAAAGCCGGCCGCTGGTGGTGCGATGAGGATAAATAATGTCGGTAGCAGCCGCTCGGGTAAGGGGGCATGAAAAAATATTCGGTAAAAAATAATACTCAGTAACACCAGCCAGAACACCACGCCGATGCTAAAGAAAAACCACGCCACGGATGGGTAACCGAATTCAACCCCGGCGATTGGGACAAGAATGTTACCCACCGCTGGGATGAACCACGCCGGATTAATGTGCGTGACTTCAAATTGCTCATGGTGCATCCACCGGTTGATGATCATCACGGTGAAAAGCAAGTGAGTTGCTGCCCCAAGCGCCCAAATAATGAATGCGAGATCCGGAAGCCGTGCCTGCAATGCGGTTCCCAATAGGATGAGGCTGGCACTGACAGTCGCAAAGAAGCTGCTTTTAATCGGGTGACGCAGTTCCGCGATGACGGCATCGGGGTAGCGAACAAGCTTGAGGCCGTAACTAACGCCAACGAGCGTGAAAACCGCCGTCGCGAGTAATAACAGGCTAGTGCCTATCAACGCGGATGCGCCCAGCACAACGCTTGCCTCCTGCCAGACAAGCGTTAGGCCGAATAGCCCAAGCGACATGGAAAAGAGCGCAACCGGCAGATGCGCTAGCCGCATTGAGTCGCTGCTCGGTTGAGTGACGTTATCAGTCGTATCAATCGTCATGGCGTTTTAACTATACCGTCTGCGGTGGGCGCGGTGTTATTAAGTCCCGCAAAACGTCGTGGTGACCCTTTGTTCCAACGCCGGTGGGCGGGCGAGGTCTTCGGCGCCGGGCTGTTCGGTGTAAGGGGCGCGAAGCACTCGGGTAAGCCGCTCGGCGGGTTTGAGATTGCCCTGGCGGGCGGCATCGATAGCCGCTTCAATTTGGTGATTGCGAGCGATGTAGAGCGGGTTGGCAGCGGCCATTTGCGCTTGTCGTTCGGGCTCAGTGATTGCCGCGGCGCTGAGTGCCCGAGTATAGGCGGCGATCCAGTCAACCATCGCGGGGTCGTGATTGAACCAACATTTGAGACGCTCAATTTGCGCTGGTTCGCTCGGCGGATGCTCACCGAGCAGGCGAAAGGTCATCGTAAAGTCACACGCTTGCGTGTGCATCAGAGCGAGTAGTTGATTGCTCAGTTCCACCGCCGGGCGACGCTGATCGGTGGCATCGCTAAGTAAGCCAATTTTGCGCAGCAGAGCCCTTTCATGATGTTGTTGAAAGCGTTGTGAGTATTCATCAAGAATCCCCTCAGCGGTGTCGATGGCCTGGGTTTGATCGTCATCGAGCAACGGCAACAGGCACTCAGCAAGTCGCGTGAGATTCCACTGACCGATGGGCGGTTGTTGGTTATAGGCGTAGCGTCCACCGCGATCGACGGCGCTATACACTTGATCATGGCGATAGCCGTCCATAAACGCACAGGGCCCATAATCAAGGGTTTCGCCGGCAATCGACATATTGTCGGTATTGAGCACGCCGTGAATGAATCCCACCCGCATCCACTCACTAATGAGTGCAGCGGTTTGATCAACCAGCGCGCTGAGTAATTGCTGATAACGCTGCGGTGCGGGCACACGCTGCAATGTGGGGAAGTGCCATGCAATGGCTGTATCAGCCAAGCGCTTAAGAGCCGCTTCATCGCCGCGATGAGCAAAATACTCAAAACTGCCAAAGCGCAGATGACTGCGTGCAACCCGGACCAAGATGGCGCCGGGTTCTGGGCCGAACTCACGGGCGATGCTCTCGCCTGAGCCAAGCGCGGCGAGACTGCGGGTGGTAGCGATGCCGAGGGCGTGCATTGCTTCGCTGACTAAGTATTCACGCAACACCGGGCCGAGCGCGGCGAGGCCGTCACCGCGGCGAGAGAATGCGGTAGGCCCTGAGCCTTTTAGTTGCAAATCGCGCCAATCACCATCGGCATGCATTAATTGGCCGATGATGAGCGCTCGGCCATCACCCAATTGCGGGACCGCCATGCCAAATTGATGTCCGGCATAGGCCAGCGCGACTGGCTCGGCATCAGCGGGTAGGCAGGCGCCTGACCACAAGCGCGCGCCGGCATCGCCGGTGAGCGTGTGCTCGGGTAGCCCGAGGTCTTCGCCCAACGGCAGATTGGCTAAAAGCCAATAGGGCGCGCTTGGCTGCCGGGGCGCTTGTGCTTGATACGCGGTCTCGGGCAAGTCGCTAAGGTAGCGATTCATTAACTTAGGCAATGTCATATCGATAGCCTAACTGAGTCGTGGATCACCGTGCGAACGCGCCGTAGTTAGGTAGAATAACGGTATGAACTCGTTACAACGATTAGCCCAAGCGCCACGGCGCATCAACCTAGCAGGGGCGCTGCTGTGCTTTGGCCTCGTTGCGGTCGCGGTCGCGCTTGAGGTGTGGCAGGGCTTAGAGCCCTGTCCGTTATGTATTTTCCAGCGTGTCGCGTTTTTATTTATGGGGGCGGCCTTGCTGGTCGGCGCTTTGATCCCGGGCGTAATCGCCATGACTGGCGTCGCGCTCGGGGCGCTGGCGGGTATCGGTTTGGCCGCCAGGCATTTGTGGCTGCAGTCGCTGCCAGCCGATCAGGTGCCCGCGTGTGGCCCAGGGCTGGGTTATTTGCTCGATTCGATGCCACTCAACCGTGTGTTGAGCCAAGTTTTGGCCGGCTCAGGTGAGTGCGCAGAGGTCGATGTCGTGCTCGGATTAAGTATTCCGCTTTGGACGTTAATCGCGTTTGTACTTATTGGTGGTGTTTTTACGGTTGTTAACGGGATGGCTCGGCAGACACGGCCGGCTTAATGGGACTGAGCGAGCAAGTTGCCGCGATTTTGGCAGCCGAGGACGAAGTCGCCGGGCAGTTGCCCGGTTATGCGCCACGCGCTGAACAGCAAAGCATGGCGCAGGCAGTCGCTACCGCCATTGAGCATGATCAAACGCTGGTCGTTGAGGCCGGCACAGGGACGGGCAAAACACTGGCTTATCTATTGCCGGCGCTTTTGTCCGGGCAGCGCGTGATCGTTTCAACCGGCACCCGAACACTCCAAGATCAACTCTTTCAGCGCGATTTACCAACGGCCCAAGCGGTGGTTGAGCGGCCCGTGCGTAGCGCGCTGTTAAAAGGCCGTGGTAATTATCTCTGCCTCTATCGCATGGAGCGCACGCTTGAGTCAGGACGCTTTGAGAGCGCCGGTATGGCTGATGATTTACAGCGCCTGCGTGCCTGGTCGGGGCGCACCGACACCGGCGATCTTGCCGATGCGCCGGGCGAGGCTCCCGATCCACGGTTGATTCCGCGAGTGACGTCAACCGCGGATAACTGCCTTGGCCAAGAATGCCCACTGTATGCCGAGTGCTTTTTAATGGAGGCGCGGCGTCAGGCGCAGGAAGCCGATGTGGTGGTTATTAACCATCACTTATTGATGGCTGACTGGGCGTTGCGTGAAGGCGGGCATGGTGAGGTGTTGCCGCCGGCGGATGTCTACATCCTCGACGAGGCACATCAGTTACCCGACACCGCGGCACGGTTTTTCGGCTTAAGCGTCTCCAGTCGCCAACTCAATGACCTGGCCCGAGATACTCGACTCGAGCAGCAGCGCGAGGCGGGCGACTCAGCTGAGCTCGTCGAACAAGCCGGGCAGCTTGAGCGTGCCACCGCCGAACTGCGTCTGGCGCTGGGTTCGATTACACGGGCGGCGTGGATAGGGACGGGTTCAGATCAGCTCATGGCGGCCCAGACGCTGTTGCAAGCGCTCGCTGATCTAACCCAAGCCCTGGCACCGCAAAGTGTTCGTGGTCGCGGCCTCGAGGCCTGCCATCGGCGCTCGGAAAGTTTACACGCTGAGCTGGCGCGGTTTTTGGCGGCGCATGGCGATGGCGGTGAAGTGAGTTGGGTCGAGACCCATGGTCAGAGCTTTTCGCTGCGGCTGACACCGCTGGATGTGGCTGAACACTTTCAGCGCAGCCGCGCTCAGCATGGACGCAGCTGGATACTCACTTCAGCAACCCTCGCGATTGAAGGACGATTTGATCATTTACTCCAACGCCTAGGCTTAGAGACCGCTGAAACGCTGGCGCTCGAGAGTCCGTTTGATTTCGCCCAGAACACGCTCTTGTATCTACCGCCAGCCTTACCGGCGCCGAGTGATGGGCAATTTAATGAGGCGTATTTGCAGGCCGTGGAGCCGGTGTTGCAAGCCAGTGGCGGACGGGCGTTTATGCTATTCACCAGCCACCGGGCGTTGAGTGTCGCTGCCCAGTGGCTGCGCGCACGCGGCTGGCCCGACTTATTGGTGCAAGGTGAAGCCGCACAACAGCAATTGTTGAGCCGATTTCGCGATTCCGGTCAGGCGGTGTTGCTCGGCACTCAGTCGTTTTGGGAGGGCGTTGATGTGCGCGGCCCGGCGTTATCCTGCGTGCTGATTGATCGGCTGCCGTTCGCCTCGCCTGCCGACCCGGTTTTACAAGCCCGAGTCGAATGGCTGCGGGCTGAGGGGCGCAATGCCTTTGCCGAATACCAATTGCCAGAGGCGGTGATTGGTCTGCGCCAAGGCGTCGGGCGACTGATTCGGGATGCCGCCGATCGCGGCGTTTTAGTATTAGGTGATCATCGACTGATTAGTAAAGGCTATGGTCGTCAGTTTCGTCGCAGCCTGCCGCCGATGCCGCTCACGCAGGCATTCGACGACGTGGCAGCGTTTTTCGCGCGTTAATCCTCAACGAGCTCATAAGACCCGTCCGCATCATGGGTTTCACGACCCGTGACCGGTGGGTTAAAGGCACAAATAAGGCGCATGTCCTCACTGCCACCGCGCAGAACGTGGCGGTCATGTTGGTCGAGCGCGTAAAGCACGCCATCATAAATCTCATGCACCTCGCCGGTTGCCAGATCTTCGACACTGCCGTTGCCGGCGACGCAGTACACCGCTTCGAGGTGGTTTTTGTACCAAAGGGTCATTTCAGCGCCGGCCGGGATAATGGTTTCGTGGAAGGAAAAGCCCATACCGTCGCTTTTTAGCAGTAACCGCCGACTCGTCCAAGCGGGGCCTTCAACTTCGCGTTCAGAGCCAATAATGTTTTTACGATCAACAACTTTCATTGGTTTTTATCCTAGTGGTTGGAAAGTTTGCGTTACGGAGCCAGTCGATTAAGTGCCGCGGGTCGGTAGGGGCCGATACGAAAGAGATTTTCCGCCGGGTGATCGGCATCGGGAAAATCTTCCGCGGCAAAGCAGTTCGATATCTGACAGTCGGTATCGAGCTCGCGCGCGATGGCTTCAAATAACCCGCGCGATGCCTGATTGTCGGGCGTAATGGTTGTCTCAAGCATGCTTGCACGATCGGCGCCGGGCTGACGTAAAAAGGCGCCAACTAAGCGCTTACCCAGCCCCTGACCTTGCCAGTCGGGGTGAATGCCCACCTGCCAGAGAAAAATAACTTCGGGGTGACGCGGGCGTCGATAACCACTGGCAAAGCCAACAACCGCACCATCATGCTCGGCAATGACACAGGTGTCAGCGAAGTCGCGGGCGAGGAGCAGATAGAGGTAGCTTGAATTCAGGTCTAGCGCGCCAGTATCACGCGCGACCGTCCACATCGCCGCGCCGTCTTCAGCGGTGGCGGGGCGCAGTCGAATACCTTGGTCGGGAATCTCTTCATTGATCAATCGACGGCGCTCCTTCGAATTCGATAATGCCAACCGCGCCATAGTAGCAATGGGCGGCCTCAGGCTGCCAACAAAAATCATGGCCATTGGGTGACGGGTAGACTATGCTCGCGGCACCAACGGCCGGCGCTTTATTGCCAATTTTCGAGGCAGTCATGCGACACACACTGACACCCTTTATTGCGCTCTTTGCCTCAGTGGCGTTATTGCTCACGGGCGGCGGCATGCTGACCACGCTGATTGGTGTGCGCATGTCTGAGGAAGCGTTTCCACTGGGCGTCATCGGCGTGATCACCGCCTGCTACTCGGTGGGCTTTGTCGTCGCCACATTGGTGTGTCCAGGGATCATTTCACGCGTAGGCCATATTCGCAGCTTTGCCGCTTTCGCCGCGCTTGCGGCCATGAGTACGCTGGTTTACCCGCTATTAATTAATCCTTGGCTATGGGCTGGGATGCGGCTCGCCTACGGCTTTAGTCTGGCCGGGCTCTACATTGTCACTGAGAGTTGGCTCAATGATCGCACCCCTACAGAGCGCCGCGGTCAGGTGCTGGGTGGCTATAGTGTGGTGAGTTATGTGGCCTTGGGTGGCGGGCAGTTCCTCTTACTGACAGGGCGCTCGGGCGGGTTTGAGTTATTTAGTCTGGCGGCGATGTTAATTGCTGCCGCGGTTGTGCCGGTGACGTTAACCCGAATCACCTCCCCTGATTTACCCGTGGTCGAGCGAGTGGGGTTACGGGCACTCATGGATGCCTCGCCGTTGGGTCTTGTGGGCTCGGCACTGGCAGGAATGATCGCTGGCTCTTATGTTGGTTTGGCACCGGTTTTTGCGCGCGACGCAGGGTTTAGTGATAACGGCATTGCTTGGTTGATGGGGCTGAGTATTCTTGGCGGCTTCGTGTTGCAGTGGCCTATTGGTCACTTATCGGATCGATTCAATCGGCGTGATGTGCTGATGGGCGTGAGCTTTGCGATGTCGGCGTGCAGCCTGGCGATTATTGTAGTAACGGGTCGCAGTGAGATCGGAGTGGTGGCGTTGGCCGTGCTTTGGGGCGGTCTGGCATTCACGCTGTACCCGATTGCGCTATCGCTTGCGAATGATTTTCTCGCCCCACAGCAAATGCTCGGTGCGAGTGCGAGTTTGTTACTTGTTCATGGCGCCGGCATGATTATTGGCCCGTTAATGGCCACGCAATTAATGGCGTTGGTTGGGCCGGTGGGGCTGTTCTGGTCGGTCGGCAGTGTGGGCATTGTTTTGGGTGGGTTTGCTTGGTTACGTCAGCGGGTTGGCCCACCCATTCCGGTTGGCGAGCCATCGACCTATCGGGTGGTACCGCGTGAGAGTGTGCTCGCCGGCGGCCTCGACCCGCGCTACGAAGAGGTGCAGTTGGAGTTTGATTTTGACGAAGCGGCGGCTGAGGCAACCGAGCCTGAGGCCGAACCATGACCACAAAGCCGATTATTCTTGGGGTGGATGCCAGTGCGGGTGCGTGTTCAGCAGCACTGAGCGTCGGTGGTGAGGTCATTGGTCGCCAACAAATCGAGGCGCGAGGGCATGCCACGACGCTACTGGCTCTGGCGGATCAATGCCTGAGCGAAGCAGCGATTGCCCGCTCACGGATTAATGCGATCGCCTATGGTTGTGGCCCGGGTGGGTTTACCGGCGTGCGGGTGAGTGCCGGCGTTGCCCAGGGTATGGCAATGGGCCTTGATTGCCCGGGTATACCGGTTTCGACGTTGCGCCTCATTGCCGCTGACCCATCGATCGCTGAGTACGCCGCCGGGAGCGTGGTCGCAGCGCTGGATGCCCGCATGGGCGAGGTTTACACACAAACATTTGAACGTCATGCCGGTGAGTCTGATGGGTTGCAAGCAATCAGCGCGGCCGTGCTGTGTGCGCCCGATGATGTCACTGCGCCCGTGGCCGATTGGATTGGCATTGGCAGTGGCTTTCTGGCCTACCCAGGCCTGAGTGCCAAGCACTCAACACCCCAGCACGTGGCCGCGGCGGTTGTGCCGGATATTCGCTCGGCGATGGCATTCGCACTGAGCCAGTATCAAAACGAAACGCTGCAGCCGCCCGCTGCAATTGCACCGGTGTATTTGCGCAACCAAATTGCTCAGGCATCGGCGTGAATCGCCTGGGGTTTCGTCGGCGCGGATCACGGCTTAATCTGATGCAAGCTTTAATGAGTGGATAAGCATGCATAATCGCTCGACTGCCTCGAGTCAGGGGCCAGACTCAGTTGTTAGCCCGTTCCCCGAGCACGGCCATGATCATGATCGTTGCATTGATGCAGCGATTGCTCAGGCCGAGCAGCTGTGCGCGGCGCGCGCGCGGCGGCTAACCCCGCTACGCCGGCGCGTGCTCGAGCTGGTTTGGGCGAGTCATCAGCCGGTTAAGGCCTACGATTTGCTGGCTCAGTTGCGTGAGGAATCGGCGTCAGCGGCACCACCAACGGTGTATCGGGCATTGGATTTCTTGCTCGCCGAACGCCTCATTCACCGGCTTGCTTCGCTGAACGCCTATGTTGGGTGCGCGCAGCCCGATCATCGCCACGCCGGACAATTTTTAATTTGCGCACAATGCCAGGCTGTCGCCGAGTTGGATGATGATTCGATTAGTGCGCTACTGGGGGCGCGTGCCGCTGCTCAGGGCTTTGTGCTGACGGATCAGGTGATTGAGCTCGAGGGGTTATGCCCGCGCTGTCAGCGCGTGTCGAGTGATCGTGGGCAGCAGCGCAGTGAGGGCTAATGCAAGGCGTGGGAAAACCCATGGGTAGTCTCAAGCGCATTCGCGCTCTACGGGCTTGGGCCTTGATGCTATTAATCGCTGTGCCCATGGCGGTTGGTGCGCTAACGCTTGAGGGCCCGTCTCAGCAAGGCGGTCTGCTGGCCGGCCAAGTGCCGCCTGGCAGTGAGGTAACTGCCTTGGGCCATCGCGTACCGGTGGATGAGGCGGGGCGCTTTGTGCTCGGGCTTGGACGTGATGCGCCAGCCGAGGTGGTCGTGCGTGTTGCGCGGCCCACCGGCGAGGACGACGTCCACACCATTGCAGTGACTCCGCGCGACTATGAAGTCCAGCGCATTGATGGGTTGCCGAGCAATCAGGTGACCCCGGATGCTGAGACATTGGCGCGAATTCGTCGTGACAACGCCGCCGTTGCCGCTGCCCGGGCTAAGCGTTTGCCAGAGCGATACTTTGATAGCGGCTGGATTTGGCCGGTCACCGGGCCCATTTCAGGCGTTTATGGCAGTCAGCGCGTTTTAAATGGCCAACCGCGTCAACCCCACTATGGGATTGATATCGCGCGGCCCACCGGTACGCCGGTCGTCGCCCCGGCCGATGGGGTCGTGACACTCGCGGCACCGGATCTGTTTTTTTCCGGCGGAACAATGATTGTCGATCATGGGCAGGGGCTTTCGTCGAGCTTTTTGCACTTAGCAACAATGCACGTTGCGGTCGGTGATCAGGTTGCTCAGGGCGAGGTGATTGCCGAGGTCGGTGCGACCGGGCGAGTGACGGGTGCCCATTTAGATTGGCGTATGAACTGGTTTGATCAGCGCATTGACCCGTCATTGCTCGTGCCACCCATGCCCACTGGAGATTAACCATGCGCGATCATGCGCGAATCATCGTTGTGCTGCCTGATCAGCTCGATCCCGACAGCGCCTTATTTGACGATGTCGACCCGGCAAGTGATGTTGTCTGGCTTTGTGAGTGGCCGCTCACTCAACAACCGCCTTGGGATCATCAGCAACGCTTGGTGTTGATGATCGCCGCGTTGCGGCACTTACGCGAGCGCCTCGAAGCTAAGGGCCTTGAGGTGATTCACCACCGCCTCGACGAACAACCGCAGCCGGCGACGAGTGCGCCTTTTACTGATCAACTCGGTGCTGATCTGGCCGCTATTAAGCCGCAGGCGGTGGTGGTGATGGAGCCAGGCGATTGGCAGCTCGAGAACCGTTTAAACACTGTGTTGGCGGCTTCTCAGGCGGTGATTGATTGGCGTGAGGACCGTCACTTTATGGCCAGTCGCGATGACTTTCAGCGCTGGGCCGAGGGCCGGCGGTCGCTAACCATGGAGTATTTCTACCGTGAGATGCGTAAGCGCTACGACATCTTAATGGAAGCGGGTAAACCGGTTGGCGGTGAGTGGAACTTTGATAAAGACAACCGCGCGGCCTTCGGTGCCAATGGCCCGGGTACGCTACCGGCGCATCCGACCTTTGCTCCTGATGCCATTACCGCGGCGGTGATTGATCTCGTTGCCGCGCGATTTGCTGATCATCCCGGCCAAGCGCATGACTTCAATCAACCGGTCACTCGCGAGCAGGCGGAGGTGGCGTTGGATGACTTCATTCGCCACCGATTACCTGATTTTGGCACGTTTCAAGACGCCATTTGGACCGGTGAGCCACTGCTGTTTCATGCACGGCTGTCGGCGGCGCTCAATTTACGCTTACTCGACCCGCGCGAGTGTATCGCCCGCGCCGTTGCAGCCTGGCAATCAGGGGCGGCGCCGCTGAATGCCGTTGAGGGTTTTGTCCGTCAGATCTTGGGATGGCGCGAATTTATTCGCGGGATCTACTGGACGCAGATGCCGGGGTATGCCGAGCACAATGCGTTAAATCACCAGCATGCCGTTCCTGCTTTATTCTGGGATGGCGATACCGATATGGCCTGTCTCGCCGATGCGATGTCGGCGCTCAAGCGTTATGGCTACGCCCATCACATTCAACGCCTCATGGTCCTAGGGCTGTTTGCACAGCTCTATGGGGTCCACCCGTATGCCTTCCATCAGTGGCATATGGCGATGTATCTCGACGCTCATGATTGGGTCAGCCTGCCGAACGCGCTGGGCATGAGCCAATATGGTGATGGCGGTATTGTTGGTACTAAGCCCTACTGTGCGAGTGGCGCGTATATCGATCGGATGAGTAACGCCTGCGGACAGTGTCGGTTTCGGCCCAAAGAGGCGACCGGGGAGCGGGCCTGTCCATTTACAACGCTGTATTGGGATTTCCTCGATCGGCATGAAGCGGATTTAAAGCAAAACCGCCGAATGCAGTTTCAGTTGCGTAACCTACAGCGCAAAAGTCCAGAGCAGCGTGATGCGATCCGAGCGCAGGCCGAGCAGGTGCGGCGGGAACTTTCTGTGCGTCGTGAGCACAAATGATTGGCGTTTTAGTCATAGTTTTTTAAAAGGAAAGCTATGCTATATTGCATTGCAACAGAGATTTTTTCTCTCTCCTCCTCTTGGCCGGCAACAATGCCGGCTTTTTTTTGCCCAAACACCCGCTAATCGCTCAGCGCATAGACCTGCTCGCCACTACTGACGAAACGCGTTTGCCCGCGCTTGGGCTTAACAACCAAGCCGCCGGTTAAGCTGCCAAAGGCGGGTAAAATTAAGCCCTGATTCGTGGTGGCGATGAAGCTTGGTAGCCGCATTCGATCGCCGGCACCTTCCAGCGCGACCACCGGGTGCCAGTGCCCCGCCAGCCAGGGAGTGGACTGGGCCGTCTCGGGGGGGTGATGAAAGAGCTGTAATCCATGCGCTTCGATGCCCTCGGTTTGACAATCAAAGACGTCATCGAGGCGATCGAGTTCGCGATCATGGTTGCCCTGAATCGCCACCATCGGCACGGCCGCATGTTGCGCGCGCCAGCGCCGTATCGTTGCTGCCAGCGTGGGGTCAGCGCTGAGGCGGGTGTGCAAAATATCACCGAGTAAAACGAGACCAGCGGGTGTGTAGCGGTTAATTAAAGCGCTACAGCGCGCCAGGGTGTCGTTGGTATCGCCTTCGGGTACGGCAAGGCCAGCGCGACGAAATGCCGCGGCTTTGCCTAAATGCAAATCAGCAATATAGAGGATGCGCTGGCCGGGCAGGTAAACGGCACGCTCAGCGAGTAATTCTAAGTGAATCGTTGCAAGCGATAGAGTAATGGACCTCATGGTGTTGTCTGTGCCGCTTTTTCGAGCTGATTGACCATGCGCTCGACACGCTCATGCCAGCTTTGGGTGGTCAGGCGATTACGCAAGCGCTCAGCCCATAGAGGAAATGCAAGTGGCGTTAAGCGAGCGGGGTAATGGATGCATAACTCCGCGTGTTGGATGCGCTCGAGTGCATGGCGTAGGCGCTGGACCTCAAGTGCCTGCTCCAGGACTTCGCGACGTGCCTGCGCGAGCAGCTCGTTGTCGGGGTCGTAGCGCTCAATCGTGTCAAAGATGAGGCCGCTCGAGGCCTGCAATTGGCGCGCGCTTTTGCCACGGCCCGGGTAGCCCTGAAAAACCAACCCCGCGATGCGTGCAATATCGCGAAATTGCCGACGCGCCAGCTCGCTTGCATTCATCGCAGCGAGTAAATCCTCGACTAAATGCTTGGGACTGAGTGCCGAGCGCAGTGTCTCGGGGGTTATTGCCGGTAGGGTTTCCGTTAGCAGCTCAAAGCCATAATCGTTGACCGATAAGCTAAAGGTGGCGGGATTAATCTGCCCAAGCCGCCAGGCAAGCAACGTGGCAAGGCCCTCATGCGCAAGCCGGCCGGCAAAGGCAAAGACAAACAAATGCTCGCCTTCCTTTGAATGGGTTTGTTCGACTAAACACCGCCCCGGTGCGGGCAGCGCCGACCAGCGTTGTTGGAGTTCAAGCATTGGCATCAGAGCGTTGAGTTCAGGGCTGTCGGGGCTGCCGCTTTGCGCTTGGGCAAGGCGCTCGAGCACGTTATCGGCAAGCGCTGTGGAAAGTGGCAGACGCCCCCCTTGCCAGCGCGGCACCACTGAACGGCGTTGATTGGAGCGGCGCACATAAGCGGTTAAGTCCTTAACGCGAACCAGCGCCAGGCGTTTGCCCGCGAATAAAAACACATCGCCGGTTTTTAGCCGCGCGATAAAACTCTCCTCAATGCTGCCAATGACACCGCCGCGTTGGTAGCGCACCGTCATGGCCGCATCACTGTTAATTGTGCCAATGCTCATACGGTGTCGTTGGGCTTGGGCGCGGGTGGCAATGCGATAACGCCGGTCAATGCCCTGTACCACGCGCTGAAACTCCGGATAGGCAGAGAGCACCGCGCCACCTTGGGTTACAAAAGTCAGTACCCATTGCCATTGGCGATCGGTAAGGGCGGCGTAGGCATGAGTTTGGCGGACTTCATTGAGCAGCGTATCGGCATCAAATCCTGGCCCCGTGGCAAGGGTAACGAGGTGTTGAGCGAGCACATCGAGGCTATTACGCAGCGGCGGCCGGGCTTCAAGCTCGCCTTTATTCCACGCGCGTCGGGCAGCATCAATCTCTAACAGCTCAAAGGCATGGGTGGGCACACACAGAATCACACTCTTGCCATCGGGTTGGTGGCCGCTACGCCCGGCGCGCTGGGCTAATCGGGCCACTCCCTTGGGACTGCCGATCTGTACAACGCGATCGACGGGCGCAAAATCAACGCCCAAATCGAGGCTTGAAGTGGCGACAACGCAGCGAAATTCACCGCGGCTTAGCCCCGCTTCAATGCGCTCACGTAGTTCGCGATCAATTGAGCCATGATGGAGGGCGAGACCTTCCAGCCAGTCATTGCGGGCATGCAGAATGGACTCAAACCAGCGCTCGGCTTGTGAGCGGGTGTTGGTAAAGAGCAGGCAGCTACCCGGGGCATCCAAAAATTCGATGACACCGGCGAGCATTTCCGTGCCGAGGTGGCCGGCCCACGGGAAGCGGGCTCCCGGTGTTGGCAGCAGTGACTCAATGGCAAGCGTCCGCCCAGCGGGTCCACGGATGAGGTCGCCATCGCGACGGTGACCGAGCAGACTCGTGAGCGCCTCATCGAGGTTGCCAAGCGTCGCGGAGAGTCCCCAGGTGCGCAGACCTGGCGCGAGGCTGCGTAAGTGGGCGAGGCAGAGCTCGAGCTGGACGCCGCGTTTGGTGCCCATGAGTTCGTGCCACTCATCGACCACGACCGCCTTAAGCTGAGTGAACAGGCGCTCGCTATCGGCGTAAGAGAGCAACACTGAGAGGCTTTCGGGCGTGGTAACCAGTGTTTGCGGTGGCTGACGGCGCTGGCGGGTGCGGGTCGCTGTGGGTGTATCGCCGGTGCGTTTTTCCACTCGCCAATCCAATCCCACGCCGGTGGCGGCCGCCTGCAGGTTGCTCACGGTGTCACCGGCAAGCGCGCGCAGTGGCGTTATCCAAATCACTTGCAGGCCCTGAGTGGCGGTATCAGGTGCAGACCGGTCTTGGGCATGACAGGCCTCAATGAGTGGCCCACCCCAAGCGGCCAGCGTTTTGCCTGATCCTGTGGCGGAGTGGATTAAGCCACTGCGCCCGTCGGCATAGGCCGACCAGGCCGCGCGTTGAAACGCCGCAGGCTCCCAGCCTTGCTGGTTAAACCATGCCCCAACGGCTGGATGCGACGAGGGATGCGTCATGACAGCAGCGCCTGCGCTTGCTCGAGGGTGTCGGCGTCATCGGGGCCGAGGTCCTCACGCCAGCGGGCAATCCGTGGAAAGCGCAACGCGAGGCCGGATTTATGTCGGCGTGAGGGCGTAATGCCCTCAAAGGCGAGCTCAAAGACCTGAATGGGCTCAACCGACCGCACCGGGCCGAAGCGCTCGATCGTATGGCGCCGGATCCAGCGATCAAGCCGGCGAATTTCGGTATCGGTCAATCCGGAGTAGGCCTTGGCGATCGGTACTAACGCCTCGCCGTCGCGAATCGCAAAACTGTAATCGGTATAGAGGTTGGCCCGGCGGCCATGACCGGGCTGAGCGTAGACTAAAACCACATCGAGTGTGAGTGGGCTGACTTTCCACTTCCACCACGGTCCGCGAGGCCGGCCGGTGCCGTAGACACTGGTTTTTGACTTCAGCATCAAGCCCTCAACGCCGCGGGCGCGCGATTCGGCATGGTGTCTAGCCAATGCCGACCAGCTTTGCGCTTGGACCAAGGGTGAGCACATCAATGGCGTGTCGAGTGAGGCCAATAAGTTCGTTAATGCCTCGCGCCGGGCACTCAGCGGTTGTGAGCGCAAATCGGTGCCGTCTTGCTCTAATAGGTCATAGACCAACAATCGTGTGGGCACGTCGCGCAGTAATTGGGCATCGATACGTTTGCGCCCCAGACGTCGTTGCAGCAGGGCAAAGGGCAGGACGTTGTCATCCCAGGCGAGGATTTCGCCATCAATGATGGTGTCGGCGGGCAGAGCCTCGGCGGCATCGATAATTTCTGGAAACTGTTGGTTGATCATCGCCTCGCCACGGCTCCACAGGTAAGTCGCCTCGGCACGGCGAACAAGCTGTGCGCGAATACCATCCCACTTCCATTCGATCTGCCAGTCAGTAATGGCCCCAAGGGTGCTCAGTGCGTCGGTATTAATGGGATTGGCGAGAAAAAATGGAAACGGCCGTGAAGCATCCTCTTGGCCTGAGCGCTGCGCGAACAAGCCCTGAAAGAATTCAGCGTTGGGCTCCCAGTGGCCCATGAGTCGGTGCGCGATCACCGGTTGTGGCTGTGCGCTGGCTTTGGCGAGGGCGCGTTCAACCAGCGTTTGCGATACCCCAATGCGCAGGGCGCCAGTGAGAAGCTTGGTGTAAATCAAGCGCTCGCCGGCAGTAATTGACTGCCAAGCGTTAATAACTTGCTCGCGCCGTTGCTCATCCTCGAGCCCTCGCAGGCTCAGAATGTGCGTTTCAACCCAGTCAGCGAGGCCGTCAGCGCGGGTGGTGCGCCTAGGGCGTTGGTCGCTAAGCACTAAGGCCACCGTCTCCGCTAAATCGCCGACATGTTCGTGCGTTTGTTCTATCAGCCAAAGCGGTAATCCGCTTGCCTGCGCTAGCCATTGGCGTAGTTGCACCGGGCCAATGAGGCGTTTGAGGCGCCGGCCACTTAAAAAATAAACCGCCCAGGCGCCGTCGGCTGCGGGCGTGGAGGCGAAGTAGTCAGTCATCGCAGCGACTTTGGCTTTGGTGCCGCGCTGCTCGTCGAGTTGCTGAAATAATTGGGCAAAGGGCTGCATTAACCGTCCTCGCTCAGGTCATCAGCATCGCCGTAGAGGGTTGCGAGCGGTCGCGCGCGGAGGCCTTGCTCGGTTAGATAGCGCACCAACTCATCGGCTTTGCCATGCGTGGTCAGTACCTCGCTGGCGCCGCTGTCAGTAATGCTTTGCAAAAGCCCGGGCCAGTCAACATGATCAGACACCACAAACCCGCGATCATGGCCGCGACGGCGGCGATTGCCGCGGATTTGCATCCAACCTGAGGCAAAGCCGGTAACAGGTTTGCGAAACCGTCGCATCCACGTTGATCCGGCCGCGCTAGGCGGTGCGATAATCAGACTCTGGCGAAAGTCTTCAGCGCGCGGCGCGTCACTGACGCGCGCAGCTGGGGGTAGGGCGATACCGGCGTCGCGATAAAGCTCGGTCAGTGGTGCAACCGCGCCATGCAGATAGATTGCACCGGGTCGATCGTTGGCTAAGGCCGCCATTAACCGTTGTGCTTTGCCTAATGCGTAGCTAAAGAGCACGCTCGTGCGGCCCGCTGCGGCATTCTCGCGCCACCATTGATCGATCGCCTCGGCTACCGCGTGCGCTGGCGGCCAGCGGTAAACGGGTAGGGCGAACGTTGCCTCGGTAATGAACGTATCACAGCGCACCGGTTCAAATGCGGCACACGTCGGGTCGAAGTCGCGTTTATAGTCTCCGGAGGCAACCCAAACCTCACCCTGATATTCAACGCGCACTTGCGCCGACCCGAGTACATGGCCGGCCGGGTGGAGGCTAACGGTGACCGGGCCAAAAGCTTGGGGTTCGCCATAGGCGAGCGCTTCGATGCGCGCGCGACGCCCCAGACGATGCGCCAGCAACCCAACCCCGGGTCGGGCTGCCCAATAGCATTGAGAGCCGCTGCGTGCGTGATCGGCATGGGCATGGGTAATGACCGCCCGTGGTACGCCGCGCCACGGATCGATGTAGAAATCCCCCGCGGCGCAGTAAAGGCCATGAGCAGTGGGCTGAATGAGCGGGACGGTCATACGTTATTGTAGCGCGAGACACAGGAGATTGAATGATGAATAGCCTCGATGAACAGGCGGTCGCGATGGTAATCGGTGCCAGTGGCGGCATTGGTTTCGCCCTAACCCAGCGCTTGCTCGAGCACTCGAGCGTTGGCTGTGTTTGGGCCGCCTGCCGAACGCCCGATACCCCCGCGCTTGACGCGCTTGTGCGCCGTCATGGCGCGCGGCTGCTGGCGCTCGAGATGGATGTCACCGATGAGGGCGCGATCGCCGAGGCGTTCGCCACGGTCAAAGAACGCACACCGCAGCTGCATCTGCTGATTAATGCATTTGGGCTGCTGCACGATGAGGCGGCGGGGATATGGCCGGAGAAGCGTATTGAGGAGATAAGCGCCGCGGGCCTGGAGGCGAACTTCCGTGTTAATGCCATGGCACCGGCGTTAATCGCGCGTCATGCATTTGCGCTGTTAAATCATCGTCAACGGGCCGTTTTCGCTAGCTTGTCGGCGCGCGTTGGCAGTATTAGCGATAACCGCATGGGTGGATGGTATGCCTATCGGGCAAGCAAGGCCGCGCAAAACATGCTGACGGCAAGTCTGGCGATTGAAGCGCAGCGCCGTGCCAAGCGGTTAATTTTTCTTGCGCTGCATCCAGGCACGACCGATTCGTCACTATCGGCACCGTTTCAGTCACGCGTGCCCGATGGCAAGTTGTTCAGCCCTGACTTTGCGGCCAGTCAACTGCTAAGCCGTATCGATAACGCAAGCATTGAAGATTCAGGCCATTTTTACGCCTGGGACGGCGCCCCGATTCCTTGGTAGGCGCGTTGCTAGTCGCGCGCTGATTGCGCGGCCAGCGCTTCAGCAACGATGCCGGTTAGCCGTCGGGCCATGGGTAAATGCAGAAATTCATTCGGTCCATGGGCATTAGAGCCGGGGCCTAGTACACCGGTCACCAAAAAGCGGGCGTCAGGAAAGCGCTCACCGAGCAGATTCATTAGCGGGATGCTGCCGCCTTCACCGATAAACACAGCCGCTTTACCAAACCAGGCCGTGGCGCTTTGTTCAAGGCACTCGCCCAGCCAGCCGCTAAAAGCCGGCGCATTCCAGCCGTTGGCGGCGCCACCCGGCACAAACGTGACCTCAGCCCCTTGGGGTGAATCGGCTTCGAGTGCCGCGCGCATCGCGCGGGTGGCTGACTGCCCATCCACCGTCGGGGGCAGGCGCAGTGATAGGCGCAGTTGAGTCTCCGCGCGCAGCACGTTGCCAGACTGCTGTGTTGGCGGCAGGCCATCAGCGCCAATGACCTCGAGCGCGGCCCGCCAGGTTCGGTCGAGGATTTGCTCCCGGGTACTCGCCTGCCGTGGTTGCGTTTGCCCGGCCCACGGAAATTTATCGCTCAGCGCTGAGCCCAATACTTGGGCCGCGCGCTCGGCCTGCTCGTAGCGCTCTGCGGGTATATCGGCGTTGAGTCCAGGCAGTGTGATCGCGCCGGTGTCGGCGCTCTCAATGCGCTCAAGAAGGGCCCGGGCAATGCGAAAGCTTGAGGGCACAACACCGCCGGCATCGCCTGAGTGCACACCCTGTTCGAGCACCCGCACGCGCAGATCCCCCGCAGCCATGCCACGTAGCGACGTCGTCACCCAAAGCTGATCATAGTTAGCGCAGCCGGAATCAAGGCAGACCACCAAATCAGGCTGACCAAGCCGGGGTGCGAGGTGATCAAGATAGGCGGGCAGATCGGGGCTGCCGCTCTCCTCGGCGCATTCAATTAGCAGCATGCAGCGGGGGTGGGGGAGGCCTTGGTCATGCACCAAGCGCACCGCTTGCAAAGAGGCAAAGAGGGCATAACCATCATCGGCGGCGCCCCGTCCGTAGAGCCGATCGTGCTCGATAACCGGTGTCCATGGGCCTTTGTCGTCGTCCCAGCCACTCGCCTCGGGCTGTTTGTCGAGATGACCGTAGAGCAGCGTCTCTCCGCTACCAGTGGCGGGCACATCAACCCACAGCAGTGGCGTTCGCCCTGGCAGTTGCACGACTTCAATGCTCGAGCCGCTGGGCGCGATCTCCTCACACCAAGCCTTGGCGAGTGCCACGGCATCATCCAAATGGCCATTCGCCGCCCAATCGGCATCGAATGCCGGTGACTTAGCGGGAATGCGGATGAAGGCTTTAAGGGCCGGAAGGATACTGTCCTGCCAGGCGGCATCGACCTGGTCGCGCGCCTGTTCGACATTGATTTGTAGGGGCATGGGGCGGCTCCTGTCGCTGCCGTTGGTGCCTAGTGCCGGGTCGTTAGCGCTGGCTACAGCGGCCAAACCCTGGGGATGATGAGTAGCGCAATGACCATCACAATAATATTCAATGGCAGGCCAAAGCGAACGTAATCGCCAAACCGGTATCCGCCCGGGCCATAAACCATCAGGTTGGTCTGATACCCAATGGGGGTCGCGAACGCCGCCGACGCTGCAATCATAATGGCAATAACGAATGGCATGGGCGAGACACCGAGTGATTCGGCGGCGGCCATAGCCACCGGAAATATCAACACCGCGGCGGCATTATTGGTGATCATCTCCGTGGCCAGCGAGGTGAGTAAATAAATGGCAAATAACGTCAGCAGCGGTTGCCCTGCAGTTAACGCCATGACCTGCTCACCAATGACGCGGGCGGCACCGCTATTATCCATGGCCTCGCCGATACCAATCGCCGCCCCGATCACTAGCAACACGTTCCAGTCGACGTTGCCCAGTGCTTCACGTAAATCCATGCAGCGCGTCGCAATCAGCGCAATGGCGGCTAACAGCGCGGCGTTAAGCATGCTCACCCAAGGCGTGCTGGCGAGTAGCACCATCACCGCCAGAATCGGTAGCGCGACCCAGGCTTTATCGTGCTGAGGTGGGGCTGAGTCTTCAACGCCACTAACCAAATAGAAATCGCGGGCATCGCGCTGGCGCTCAATAAAGCTTGGATGGGTTTCGAGCAACAGCGTATCGCCGGGGCGCAGTACGATATCGCCTAGCTTGCCGGTGAGTGCTCGGCCACCCCGAGCAACGGCAATCACCGCGGCTTGATAGCGTTCACGAAAGCGTCCCGCGCGAATGCTGCGGCCCACCAACGGGCAGGCCTCGGCAACCACCGCCTCGACCAGGCAGCGTTCGTGGCGCGGTTCATCCAGCGCTTCAACCGCCTCGCTCGCCGGTTGCAGTCCGCGCATTTTGTGTAAGTCGACGACCGATTCGAGCACACCGGCAAAAACCAGCCGGTCACCCCCTTGGAGCACTTCATCCGGCCCGACCGCCGGAATAATGTGCCCATCGCGCTCGATTTCCACCAAAAATAAACCCGGCAGATGCCGGAGTCCCGCCGCTTCAATGCTGCGCGTAACCAGAGGCCCATCGCGCACCACTTCGAGTTCGACGGTGTAGCGGCGCGGGTCGAGTCGCTCTGCGAGCGCTTCGCTGCGATCCGGCAGCAGCCAGGCTGAGGCAGCGAGTAAATAGGCAAGACCGATCAGCGTTACCGGCACACCCACCCAGGCTAAATCGAATAGGGCGAGGCCTGAGTCACCGGGACGCTGGGCAAGAAGGTCATTAACAATGAGATTGGTGCTAGTACCGATCAGCGTGCAGGTGCCGCCCAGAATCGCCGCATAACTTAACGGCAGGTAGAGCTTAGAGGCGGGAATTTGCAGCCGTCGGGCGAGGTCGTCGACCACGGGTAAAAATAGCGCAACGATGGGGGTATTGTTTAAAAACGCGCTCAACCCCGCGACCGGTGTGAGCATGCGCCACTGCGCCGAGCGCAGGCCACTGGCTTGGCCGAGCAGCGGGTTGGCGAGGAGGCTCACCGCGCCGGTTCGAGTCAGGCCTGCGGCGACTACAAACAAAAGCCCAACGGTAATCATGCCGGCACTGCCAAAGCCCTGGACCGCTTCGGTGGGGCTGAGCAGATGGGGGCTGCCACTGATCGCTGCCGTTGTCATTAGCACCGCGAGTGCGGCGAATAACACACCCACCGGTGAGGCGATGCCGGTGGCGAGGCCACCGAGCACCATTAAGACAACGCTAATCGTCAACCAGCCTTCCCAGGCCATACGAGCTCCTAGTCCTTGGCTTACTGGTTAAAGCGATCGGCGAGCTTTTCGAGCTTCTCGCGGCGTTTCTGCTCCGCTGCCGCTTCGGCATGCGCGCGACGACGTTCAGCTGCGCGGGCTTTTTGCTCGTCGCGCTGCGTTTTCGCCTGTGTAATGGCCGCTTGCGTCACCGGTTCGACCACCTCGCCGTTAAGGTCAATGCGGTCAGCGCCGGCGATAATCGCTTCCAGGTAAGCCGGGGCACGGGTGTAGCGTGCCAGCGCTTGGCGAATTAACCAACTCGGCGTGGGTTCAGCCGTGTCATCGGCATCGAGCGAGGTGCGTATCGCTTTTTCAATGCCAATCGCCAGCGGGCGAATATTGGCCCGCTCAGCGCAAAAGCACTGCGGGTAGCGCTGGATGAGCGTCTGGATAAATGCGTTAGTACGCTCGGCTCGACGACGTTTTTGGTTCGGCGTATTCGACATTCGCTGAGCATACCCCAACGCGGCATTGCTCAACAGACCGGCTTAAGCCTTGTATGATGTTGACAAGCGTGACTAGCACCCGGAGGGTGACCTGTATGAGTACCGAGAGCTTCATCCCCAAAGATAAACTCTTGAAGATCCTTCAAGACAGCCCCTTTGAGCACCTGACCAGTAGTGTCCATGTCATGGATAACGACAAAGGCAGTGGCCATGAATTGGCTGGTGTTTCGCTCTACTCCAACGCCAAGGGGTGGACGGCGCAGGTGAATTGGCGCGCGGTGATTGAAGCCGATGAAATTACCCTGCGGGTCGGTGATGGCGATAGCGGTGAGCGCGCCTACGAGCTGCGTGATCAGCATCGCTCACGCCTCGGTGTCGAAGATGAAGGCGGCAGCCCGGTGGGCCCCGATGAAGTCTCGGCGTTGGTCGCGCAATCGCCGCTCGCGAAGAGCTGGGAAGAGGATGTTGTGGGTGTGCTCAAGCAAACCCGCGAGCGTCAGGCCACGTTGCACTAGATGCGAGCGCTGCCCGCGGCGTTGCAGGCCGAGTTTCGCGGTACCGCGGCGGATTTGGAGCAACTTGATCGAGCCGCTTATAAAACCGCGCACCGAGACCCGCTTGAGCCGATATTGGGTTTGGGTCCAGCCACAGCGCCGGTGGCCTTTTTTGGTCGCGACCCCGGGCGCGATGAAGTAATGCATGGCGTACCCTTTATTGGGGCAGGCGGGCGCCACGTCCGGCGGGTTTTGTCAGCGCGTCAGGGCGGCGGCGATCTGTCGAGCACCGAACAAGCGCAGCGCGTGGGTGAACCGTATTTTTGGGCCAACACCGTGCCCTATAAGCCGATTGCAAATAAGGCCTGGTCGATGGCGGTGAAACGTCGGTTTCAGCCACTGGTGGCTCGTGTGCTCTGCGAGCTTTGGCAACAAACTGACATTATTACCCTCGGCCGCGAGGCATTTTTGTGGTTCGGCATTCATCAGCCGCGCGCGCTCGGCGAGCGATTACAGCAGCATTGGGCCGCCCCTGAGCGTTTTAGTACTGCCATCGCATGCGATTATCAAAGCCCCCGTGGTGTGACTCGACACTTACGCCTCCACCCACTGCCACACCCCTCGCCACTCAATGCGACCTGGTTTAAGCGCTTTCCCGGTTTGCTTGAGGCGCGGCTTAATCAATTGGCGTTGGCGCAATGAGCGCGCATGAGTGGGGTCGCTCGAGCCGTGATGATCTGGGTGGCGAGATCAGCGATAACAGCGTTGCGGTGTTGCCGCTGGGGGCGATTGAACAGCATGGCCCGCATTTGCCCTTGGCGACGGATCAAATGATTGCTGAAGGGTTAGCGCGGAAAGCGCTCGATCAGTGCGCTCGCACGCCAGCCGTGTGGTTATTGCCCACCCTACCATTCGGTCAGGGCCTCGAGCATGCCGGTCATCCGGGCACATTAGCGTTGAGTGCGACGACACTTGAATCGATGCTCATTGAGCTCGGGGCGAGTGCGGCGGCCGCAGGGCTACGCCGATTGGTTTTGTTTTCGGGGCATGGCGGTAACCATGCGGCGATCGACAATGCCGCGCTGCGCCTGCGGCATGATCATCAGTTGCTCGTGGTTAAAGCCTGTTATTTTGATTTTGCGATGCCGACAACCCCACCATTGCCGCCACGTGAGTGGCGCGAGGGGCTGCATGGGGGCGCGCTGGAAACGGCATTAATGCAGTATTTTCAGCCTGATTTGGTGGCCGCTGAGGCGCTAGCGCATTGGCCATCGATCGACACCACCGCGCTGGCAGAATTTAGCTATTTGGGTGCTGAACACGGTGCGGGGCGCTTTGCTTGGCTCGCGAGCGATCTTAACCCCGAAGGCGTGGTCGGTGATGCGCGCTTGGCAACGGCGGCAATGGGTGAGGCGTTTGCCGAACACTATGCCGGTATTCTTGCCGGCGTGATTTCAGAGACGGCTCAGTTTCCGTTGGCGTGTCTGCATAAGCGCTAAAATGCAGTGCGGCTAACCGTGCGTTTCCTTGCCCTCCGGCTCAAGTACATCGTCCAGCCAATGCCCGGCGCGCTCACTCTTCGCGGTTAAGTAGGCAGCGTTGTGGCTATTGAGCACCCCATTGACGGCCTCGCGGCCAGCGATTTCGATGCCGGCTGCTTTTAGTGCGCTAATTTTGGTGGGGTTGTTGGTCATTAAACGAACTCGGTCAATGCCCAGATCGGTGAGCATGGCCGCGGCGGTGTGATAGCGACGCTCATCCTCACCAAAGCCGAGCTGTTGATCGGCATCAACGGTGTCGAGCCCAGTATCCTGCAAGCGATAAGCTCGCAGCTTATTGGCAAGGCCAATGCCGCGGCCTTCTTGAGCGAGGTAGAGCAGCACACCGCCGCCTTCGTTGGCGATGGTTTGCACGGCGCCGCGTAACTGCTCACCGCAGTCACAGCGCAATGATCCAAATAGATCCCCGGTCAAGCAGGCTGAGTGCATGCGCAGGGCCGGTGTCTGCGGCCATGCCTGAGGCTCACCGATCAGCAAGGCAACATGCTCGAGCAGTCCATCGGCCTCCCGATAGACCACAAAGCGTGTTTGCTCAGCACCCTCGAGGGGTACCTGAGCCTCGCTGACACGCTCTGGCGCGCGCGCCGAGCCGGCCTTGAAACGCTCGGCGTCGGTTTCATCAATGGCGAGAATTTCACCCTGGTCGATCTGCTCGCGCAGCGCGACGCTCATATCCTCAACGGGGATCGCAATCAGCGCGGGGATGAGCTCAGCTTGGTGCACCAATGCAAGCGCGGCGGCCTCCACCCCCGTGGCGGCACGACCAATTTCGGGGAGGGTCTGATCTTGACCAGCGGCCATAGCGACCAGCGCCTCGACGTTGGCAGCGGCTGGCGCTGGCAGCGCTAAACCGGCGGCACTGGGCCACTCTTTGCCCAAGGCGCGGGCCCGATGCGCGGTCAGCAGCAGCATCAAGGGCTGTGTCGTCATGTCGTTCAGGTAGGTAAGCCGGGTATGATTGAGATGTTCGAGGGCCATAACCAATAGCCCACCCGCATCACGGGCAATGTAAACCGGCTCGCCGCGCCTAAGATCAATGAGGGCGCGTCGAATGCGCTGCATGAGGAGCTCCCTTGTTTTGGTCTGTGAGCATAGACCGCAGCAAACTGTAACAATTCCGCCATTCACTTGCAGAGAGACCATTGCGCGTGGCTGATTCAACTCCCATTGATTGGGCCGATCGCTTGCAGCAGTCCGGGCGCGCGAGCTTTGAGCGCGACCCGAGCAAGCGCGGCGATGATTTGACCGGACTCAGCATTGAACACGCTCATGCGGTGATCGAGGCCCGGTATGCGCCGTTATGGGCGCCATTGGTCGATCGCCCGCAAGTGATCGGGCAACTCGGGCAAAGCCTCGATGGTCGCATCGCCACAGCGACGGGGCAGTCACATTATGTCACCGGCGCGGCTGATCGAGCGCATTTGCATCGCTTGCGGGCCCTCAGCGATGCGGTAGTGATTGGCGCTAATACGCTGGTGGCTGACAACCCGCAGCTCACGGTAAGAGCTGTCGAGGGGCCCAATCCGGTGCGCGTGGTGGTGGCTTCACGGCCTAGTTTGCCCGCTGATCGAGAGATTTTTAACGATGGCGCGGCGCCCACTTGGCAAGTCGGTCCACGCGGTGTTGGCGAACAAGCGGTTGATCGCTGGTTAGTGCCGGCATCGCTCACACCCGCCCTTATCCTCGCCGAGCTTGCGCAAGCCGGTATCCAGCGCGTGTTAATCGAAGGGGGCGCGCGCACGTTATCAATGTGGCTCGCCGCGGGCTTAATCGATTATCTCTACCTCACGATTGCACCGGTGATTATTGGTGCCGGGCCGACGGGCGTGCAGTTGCCGCCGATCGATCATATGGATCAGGCACTGCGCCCGGCGGTCGAGTCGTTTGCCTTGGGTACGGATAGGCTTTATCGACTCGATTTTAGCGCCGCAGCAAAGTGATAACACCGGGGAGACTGGCCACTAAGCTGACCCCGCCATAAAGGATTGCGGCGCTGACGCCTTCAGCGGCGGGCAACCCAGCGAGCGGCCACAGTAGTGCCGCCGCACTCTCGCGCAAGCCCCAGCCGGCAATGCTCAGAGGGATTACCATGGTAAACAACACCACCGGGATCAGCGCTAACCACAGTAACGGTGAACCGGTAGGTGTGCCGGCGAGCACACAGCAGGCATAAACGGCGATGATGCTCAGCGCGACCGATAGCGAAGCGACGCTCTGCACGCCCAAGGCCTTAGGCGCGAGTAGCGCTTGTTGTAGCGCCTGCCACCATGACGGAGCTTGGCGGTGCAATAACCAGCCCGCCGCCGCTACCAAGAGCAATCCGGCCGCACTGGCGCTAATGACAGGTGCGGTTACCCCTAGGGCGAGTGCGCCTGGCCATGGTGCGAGGGCCCAGGCGAGGAGGGCGAGTAGGGCCATCGCCATCTGTCCCGAAAAACGCTCAATCACTACGGCCTGAAAAGCGGGGCTGCGTTGAGCCATTTGGTTGCTGTGGCGCCACGCGCGTTGGGCATCACCGACCATGCCACCGGGGAGCACCTGATTAACGAGGGTCCCCAGGTAGTATTCACTTAATGCCTGACCGCGGGGGATGGTCACACCCAAGCGCTGGGCGGTGTAGCGCCAGCGTGCCGCTGACATCGCCACCTGTGCGATGGTGAGTGGCAAGGCAAGTAACAACCAGCGCCAATCGACCGCGCGCAATCGATCAATGACCTCACCACCGACTTGGCTCATCACTCCGATGATCAAGCCAATACTAATGATTAGCCGAATTAATCGCGGCATGGCAAAGCGAGGAGGTCACGATGACCGACGCTGAGTGTGCTGTGGCCGAGCGCGTCGATGCGCCGTTGCTGCCAGCGGCTTAGCCGCTCGGCCTCGCTGGGCATCACCTCGTGGGCGGCCGCATGCCAGCCGGCGATGGTCGCGCGTTGAAGGGCGGTGTCACGGTGGTCGAGTTGCCAGTCCGTTGCTGGTGTCTCAACGGTGTACCCCGCCCTTGCAAATGCCTCGCTTGCTCGTAGCCAGGCGTCGGGTCCGAGGGCGGCGCCCATGTCCTTAGGCCCGCGCTGGTGCTGGTTGACCCAAGCACGAACGTGACTGTCGTCTGGGTCTTGGGGAGTAAACGCGATCCGTCCGTCATAGCTCAGTGCGAGTAAAACCGCGGCATTTTGTTGCCGGGCGTAATCCACCAAACCATCAATCCACGCCGCGCTGACCAAATCTAAAAGGGCTGAGGCGGTTATGACATCAATGGCGGCTGGGTAGGTTTGAAATTGCGCCAAATCGCCTTGTTGATACTGCACGGTGATGGCTGGCCCTGCCCATTGTGTCGCCTGCACGCGCCGCTCGGCGCGATTGAGCAACTCAGGATCATGATCAAACAATACCCATTCCTGCTCATGGGCCGGCAAGCGAGCGGCAAGGTAGTGCAGATTGCTGCCCGTGCCGCTGCCCAAATCCAGCACCCGCGTTGCACGATGACGCGGACAGTATTGCGCTAGGCCGCTTAAGTCGCTCGCAGCGCGAGCGCGATGATCGGCGGGCTCACGCAAACTTAGCCAGTCGGCGTCAAACTGCTCAGTCATCGCCGCGTATCGCCTGAATCGCATGGGCAAAGTGGATGGCTTGCTCGGGCCAGCCTTTAAGCGCCGCGCGTGCGGCGCGGGCCTGTCGCGTGAGTTCCTCGAGTCGTTGAGGCGATTGAATCATCGTGGTGAGCGCCTGAGTCAGGGCCGCGGGGTCGTCCCGTGCGACGCACAGCCCTGCACCGCGGGGCAGGGTTTCTGGCAGAGCACCGGCATCGGTGGTGATAACCGGAATACCTCGGGCAATCGCCTCGGTGACGACCATGCCATAACCCTCGTAGCGCGATGGCAGGACGAGCACATCGGCGCTCGCCCACATCTCCTCAAGGGCGCGATCACTCAGGGCACCGGTTAGGGTGATTCGATTGCTTAGCCCAGCCTGATCGATTTGTGCCTGACACTCGCGCGTGAACGCGGGGTTTAGATCGGTAGAGCCGACCAACGAGGCGCGCCACGCATGTTCTTTAAGCAGATCGAGGCTGGCGATGAGTTGGTCTTGGCCTTTGCGGGGGATAAGCGAGCCGAGGCATAAAAAGTGCACGCTTGAGGGGGTGCGCGGTGCGCGCAAAGCCACGTGCTCAACGCCCGGGGTGACAACGTGAACTGGGTGTTGATAGAGCGCGAGTTGCGCGAGTCGGCGGCGGGTGAAATCGCTGGTCACAATGACCCCCTGGGCGAGCGCTAAGGCGGCCGCTTCGCTGCGTTGGAAGGCAGCGCGCTTGGCTGAGCTCAGGCCGGTTTCGTCCGCGAGCGGATGATGCACCAAGGCAATATAATTAAGCCGCCGGGCCTGACTCGCAAATAGGCTTGGATTGGCACCAAAGACCAAACCATCGACGATAACCCAGTGTTGGGCCGTCAATTGTGCAAGACAGTGCCTCAGCGCATCAGCGGCTTTGGCGTCTGGCTCAGGAAAATCGCCCTGTAGGCAATGGACCTCAATGTCGGCGCCCTGAGCACGCAGCCCCTCGACCATTCGACGGTCGTAGCGGCTGCCGCCGGTAGGCCGCTCCAGTGCGCCGGGGACAACAAACGCGAGCCTGTTCACCCGCCTAGCGTCATCTCGTAGCTCGCGGATGCGACGTGTGATTCGTTTAGCGTGACGCGTAAACGATCAAGGGTTCTAGCCGATTCACCTAAATCGCCATTGCCAATCGCACCGGCCAATGCCTCAGCAATGTGGCCGGCGAGATATTCGGTGGTGGTGTTGATCTCGGCAAACGCGGGGACTGCGTCGAGATTTTGCAGGTTATAGCGCCCCAAAATTGCTTTTAGTACCTCTGTGGCGCGGGCGATATCAATCACTACCCCGTCAGCATCGAGCTGGCCGCGAAAGAATTCAGCATCGACAACATAGGTCGCGCCATGCAGCGCCTGAGCTGGGCCGAAAGTCTCGCCAGAAAAGCTATGCGCGATCATGAAGTGATCTCGAACACAAATGCTATACATTAATCCTCCTCGTAGCGGATGCGATGACACAGCCCATCGCTCGCGGCGATGTGGGCCATGGTTTCAGGTAAGTCCTCAAAAGCACTCTCGGCATCGATCAATGCTGCCCACTCAGGGTGTGCGGCGACAATGTCGAGGGCTTTTTGAAGGCGCCGGCGATAGTCCCAGCGCGCTCGCATGCGCGGGTTCATTTGGCCAACCTGCGAGCTGCGCAGTGTCAAACGCCGCGAGTGAAAGGCCTCACCCAGCGCCACGTGCGGCGCGAGGTCACCGAACCAGCTGATTTCGGTCACCTGTGCGTCGTCCCCAGCGAGCTTAAGCGCCAGATCAAGCCCGGCTTCAGTGGCGCTGGTATGAATCACTTGATCGGCATCGCCGCGGGCCTGATCCGGACTCGCAAAGCGCAGGTTCAGGGCCTCAGCGATCGCCTGCCGGGCGGGATTGATGTCGATTAATTCCACGTCAGTCCCGGGGAGGCTATGACACAGCGATGCCACGAGTGAACCCACCACGCCCGCACCGACCACTCGAATTTGCTCGCCAGGCCGAGGGCAGGCATCCCAGCAGGCATTCAGTGCCGTCTCGGCGTTGGCGGTGAGTATTGCACGCGTCGCGGGTAGCCCTGCGGGCAGAGGAAATGCCGAGTCGACCGGTAGATTATAGCGGTCTTGATGGGGGTAGAGGGCGAAGAGTGTTTGTCCGAGCCAGTCATCGGGGCCCGCTTCAACCACACCAACACTGGCATAACCATATTGAATCGGTGCGGGAAACTCGCCGTTTTGAAACGGCGCACGCATGCGCTGATACTGACTCGTGGGAACTCGGCCTTGCCAGATCAAGCGCTCGGTGCCACGGCTAATACCGCTGTAGAGCGCGCGCACGGTGAGTTCATCGCTAGCCCGCGGGGCGATCGCCTGGGTCTGAATGGAACCCTCGCCCGGAGCGGTTATCCAAAAAGCACGCGCTTGATCGCTTGGCATGAGCCCGTTGACTCCTTGTTGACTGGTAAGCTGATGGGCATCCGAAAACAGGAGAGTAGCATTGGTTCCTGATCGCTCCGATCACCGCTGGCGCTTTATTTTGCCGGATTTGCTGATCGCGGCCATCGTACTGATGGGCGCAGCGGGCGGCCTACGGATTGCCTTTGACCTATCGGCAGCGGTACCCGTTGTCGCACTTGTGGTATTGGCGGTGCTCGGTGTGCTGTTGTGGCGCCATCAAGGCTTTCGGCCGTTAACGCCGGCCGATCGAGTCACCCTAGGCCGGGCGATTTTGGTATTGCTGCTCATTGCGTTGCTGCCCGGTGCGAGTGCGCTGCCAGACGACTCTGGTATCGCGTTCGCGCTGGGGTTGGTCGCGGTTTTGCTCGATGGTGTTGATGGCGCCGTCGCCCGCTATTGGCACTGTGAAACGAGGGAAGGTGCACGCTTTGATATGGAGCTTGATGCGCTGCTGTTACTGGTCTTATGTGGCTGGCTTGTGGCGACGGAGCGCGCGGGGTTTTGGGTGCTGGCGATTGGTGGCTGGCGGTATGCCTTTGTGCTTGCCGGGTGGTGGCTACCCGCACTGCGCCGGCCACTGCCGCCTTCGCAGCGACGCCGGGTGATCTGCGGCGTGCAGGGGTTCGGTTTGGTGGTTTGTCTCGCGCCGGGAATGCCCACCGCTGCGGTCACAACGCTCGCGCTCGGGTTATTCGTGTTATTGAGCTATTCGTTTATTGTCGATATTGCGGTGGTGTCTAAACCCGCCGCGTCATAAGGAGAAGTTTCATGCGGTTTGCTGGTTGGTTTTTAGCATTGATCCTTGCGGTGCCCTACACCGCCAATGTCTCGGCTGCGCCAGAGCGTTTTGTCCTCGACCCCTCGCACGTCAGCATTGGCTTTTTGGTTGGCCATGCCCGGTTTGCTCAGGTTTTGGGCCTGTTTAGCGATGTCTCCGGGGAGTTTGTCTACGACGCCGAGACGCAAACGCTGGATCGGGGCGCGGTGGAAATTCGTGCAAAAAGTGTTTTCACCGGCCATGAGGGCCGTGATGATCACGTGCGCGGGGATGACTTTTTGGCCACCGATGATCATCCGATGATTCGCTTTCAGGCAACCGACTACACGGCGAGTAGCGATAACACCGGCGTCCTGGAAGGGGACTTAAATATCCGCGGTGTGAGTCAACCGATTAGCCTCGATGTCACCCTTAATCGCCGCGCGGATCATCCGATTGGCGGTGCCGATACGCTCGGTGGGTCTGCGCGTGGAACCATTGAGCGCAGCGCGTTTGATATGAGCTATGCCCTGGAGGGGGATTTGGTCAGTGATGCGGTTGAGTTGCTGATTGAGTTTGAGGCCATTCATGAGCCGCGTTGACCGTCTTGACTGACGCGGCTCAAACAGGTCGTGTTGGGCTGGCACTGGGTGGTGGGGCCGCTCGTGGTTGGGCGCATATCGGTGTCATTCGGGCACTTAAAGACGCCGGTATTGAGCCGGCCGTGGTGGCAGGCACCTCAGTTGGGGCGATCGTTGGCTCGATGGTCTGCAGCGAGCATCTCGAGGCATTTGAAGATTGGGTGCGCGCCATCACTCGGCGCGATGTCGTTGGGTATATGGACTTCGCGCTCGGTAACGGCGGATTTATTCAAGGCCGGCGGTTAATGAAGCGTCTGCAGGAGACCATCGGCGAGCATCGTTTTGCCGATCTTCAGCGCCCGCTGGGCGTGGTTGCTACCGACCTCTATAGCGGCCAGGAGCGGTGGCTGCGTGAGGGCGATCTTGCCACCGCGGTGAGAGCCTCAATGGCCCTGCCAGGCCTGTTTACGCCGGTACAGATCAACGGCGAGTGGCTCGCGGATGGGGGTTTGGTCAATCCGGTACCCGTGTCGTTGTGTCACGCCATGGGCGCGGATCGCGTCATCGCAATTAACCTTAATGACGGACTCCTCGGGCGGCATATTCAAGCCCCGCTCGAGTCGGTCGCCACCGCCGATGCCCAATCGGCCGACGACTCAGCGGCCCCGGGTATGTTCGATGTGATTGCCACCGCAGTGAATGTGATGCAGGACCGCATTACGCGCAGTCGGATGGCGGGTGATCCGCCCGCGCTGTTGATCAGTCCGCGCGTTGAGCACATTGGGCTTTTAGAGATGCATCGGGGCGCTGAGGCGATTCAAGCGGGGTATGACAGCGTCAAGCAAATGGGCGCAGCCATCAGTGCTTTTAATGATGGCTAATCAATCACTTAGCGTGTCAATAAGCCCAAGCACTGGCCAGGCCAGCAACATTTGCGCAAAACGAATGGTCGAGGGCGCCGAGGCGATCGTCTGATCGGCGCCGGCCGGCGCATCAAGCCCAGCAAAAGCACAAATTTCCTGCTCGAGTGTTTCCAGCGCCGCGGGTGGCATGTGGCCGTCGACATGCAACACGTTAACGGGCTGGTCATAGGCGCGACTCGGCACGGTCGCGAGCATGAAGGGCATGGCTGAATCGCGCGTCATATTATTGAGGTCGACCGGGAAGTAAAGCGCCGGTTGCTCACCGTCACCGGGCTTAACGATGACCTCAAGGTGATAGCAGGTATCGGGAATCTCGGCGGTCAGGCCGCCGAGGGCAAAGCGCCCAAGCTCGCTGGGATGAATGCGTAAGACCACATCAGCGTGCGCTTCTTGATCGGCAATCCAGCGCGTGTAGTGCTCACGCCGCCGATCAATTTCGCTGTGCGCCTGAGCCTGATCATAGCCACGCTCGCGGGTGTCGCGAGCATGCTTCCAAGCGTGCTTAACCGGGGTGTCGGTATCGACGTAAATGGCGAAATCGAGCAGGGCTAGAAACTCGGGATAGAGTGTGTGGAGGCCTTCAACAACGATAACGGGGGTTGGCGTATGGTGCCGGGATCCTTGAAAACAACCCGTGCGGTGGTCATAGATCGGAATATCGGCGGCCTGCCCTTGCGCTAGTGCACTGAGGTGCTCAACGGCGAGATCGAGGCGATTAGCGCTGGGGTCAAGAGGTGAGCGCCCGCTTAAGCGCCGCGCGGCACGATCTTCAGCGTGATAACCATCTAGGCTGATTTGGCTCACTCGCTCGCTGCCAAGCAGCCATTCGATGCCCTGCGTATAGGTCGATTTGCCGCTACCGCTGTCCCCTGCCACGCCAATGACTAAGGGGGTTCGGCGCCCTTGGAGCCGCGCCCATAGTGGCGCTGGCGGGGGTGACACCCGTTTGTCTTGCATGGAAAACCTCACTGGCAGGGTGGTGGCGATGGTCGCGCATCCGGGTACTCATTCTGCGCTGTCTCGGCAACCGGTCCAACCCCGCTGTCATCAATCTGAAAGATTGCGGGAGTTGCCCTTCGCGGCCGTGCCGGTTAGCGTCATTGTCAGACATAGGAGATTGCGATGGCGATTAAGACCACTGATTTATGCGACGAGCACGCTGATTCGCTTCGCGTCATGGCGCCGTTGTTTGGTGATTATGGCGGCCGCCATGGCTTTGCTGGCGTGATCCAGACCGTTAAGACATTTGAGGACAATAGCCGTGTGGCAGAGCTGTTGGATACGCCTGGCGACGGCCAGGTGCTAGTGGTTGATGGCGCGGGTTCACTGCGCTGCGCGCTGCTTGGCGATCAATTGGCGGCCAAAGCCCGCGATAACAGCTGGAGTGGGCTTTTGATTTATGGCTGCGTTCGCGATGCGAGCGATCTCGCTGACCTCGATGTGGGCATTAAAGCGCTCAACACTCACCCGGCCAAGAGCCATAAAGGCGGCATGGGTGAAGTGGGTGTGGTGGTGACGTTTGCCGGCGTGACGGTGCGCCCAGGCGAGTGGTTAGCCGCCGATCGGGATGGCATTGTGATCGCGGAGGAGCCGCTCGCGTAACGAATTATTCTAATCGCGTAGGAGGGGAGTTATGCGTCGATCGGTCAAATCACTGCTCGCTGAGCGGGCTGGGCAACTGCACGCCTTAGCGCCCGAGCAAACGGTCGCTGATGCGGTCGCATTAATGAACCGAGCCAATGTTGGCGCTATTTTGGTGCTTGATCCTGAGCAAACACTGCAAGGCATCTTTACCGAACGCGATGTCTTGCGGCGGGTATTAGAAAATCGTGTCGATGTCGATACAACGCCGATTGAATCGGTCATGACGCGCGAGGTCTATTGCGTGGAGCCAAACTGCACAATCGATGAGGCGATGGCGTTGGTGAGTGAGCGCAACGTCCGTCATTTGCCGGTACTCGAGGGAACCCGCGTCATGGGGATGGTCTCGGTGCGTGATCTCACCGCGGCGGTGGTTGAGGTGCGCAATGTCGAGCTTGCCGAACTGAATAGCTATGTTCGTGGCAGTTATGGTGGTTATGGCGGCGAGTGAATCGGTTCGACTCGATCGGTGGTTATGGGCCGCGCGGTTTTTTAAAACCCGGCGCCTTGCCACCGAAGCCATTCAAGCTGGCAAGATCAGTGTGGATGGAGTGAAGGGTAAGCCGGCGCGGGCGGTTAAGCCCGGCCAGCGTCTACAGATACGCAAGGGCCCATTGCGTTTTGAAGTTGATGTTGAAGCCCTAGCAGAGCAACGCGGCCCCGCGGCGCTCGCCGAGACGCTTTATCGCGAAACCGCCGAGAGCATCGCTCAGCGCGAACGCCAGCGGGCTGAATGGCAGGTTGCCAAAGCCGCACAACCTCGGCCCGCGCAACGCCCTGACCGGCGTGATCGACGGCGGTTGAGCGCATTTAAACGCGGTGCCGAGGACTAGTCTGGCGTATCAATGCCAGCTTGGTAGCCTGCTGCCTCGACACCCGCAATCGCGCAGGCTTCATCGGCATCTGAGGTATCACCGCTAATACCCACAGCGCCAATTGCTTGGCCATTATCAATAATCAGCACACCCCCAGGGACGGGAATAAACCGCCCGTCTGCGGCGGACCCCACGGCGGCCATAAACGCATCTCGGCCCTGGTTGCGCTCACCAACGGTGCGACTCGCCACACCAATACCCAGGGCGCCCCAAGCTTTACCTTGGGCAATCTGTTGGCGGACGATGCCGGAGCCATCCTCGCGCTCCATGGCGATGATATGGCCGCCGGTGTCTAAAACCACAACCGTTAGCGGCATCATGCCATTGGCCTTGCCATGGGCCCGGGCTGCTTCGATGAGGGTTTTTGCCTTGGCCAGTGGTAATGGGCAAGGCAGGGGGTAAACGCTACTTTTGGGCATTAGAGGCTCCTTTTGGTCTGACCAGTTGGGCAATCAGCATAACGCGTTCAGGCATCAATCGCATGAGCGCTTGCCAAGGTACTCGCCGATAAACCGACCGGTGTGCGAGTGGCTGTTGCGTGCGACTTGCTCCGGTGTGCCTTGCACCACGATGTCGCCGCCGGCTTCGCCACCCTCGGGGCCAAGATCAATCAGCCAGTCCGCCTCGGCGAGAATATCGAGATTATGCTCGATGACCACCACCGTGTGGCTGGCATCAACCAAGCGATGGAGTACCCGAATGAGGCGTTCAACATCGGCGATATGCAGCCCCACCGTGGGTTCGTCAAGAATATACAGGGTGTTTGGCTGACGCCCGCGACCGGTGTCAGGACGGGCTTTGGCAAGTTCGGTGACAAGCTTAATGCGTTGCGCCTCACCGCCGGACAGCGTCGGGCTGGGTTGGCCGAGGGTGAGATACCCTAAGCCGGTATCACGCAATAAACTCAACGCATGGTGGATACGCGTGTGCACCGAGAAGAAGTCAACCGCCGACTCAATGTCCATATTTAACACCTCGCCAATAGAGCATCCGCGCCAGCGCACGGCGAGGGTTTCGGGGGTAAAGCGCTGACCGCGGCAGGCCTCGCAGGGAACGGTGACATCGGGGAGAAAGTTCATTTCAATCCGTCGCATGCCCTGGCCTTCACACTCAGGGCAACGGCCGTCGCTGGTGTTAAATGAAAACCGCCCGGGTCCATAGCCACGAATTCGCGCCTCTTCGGTTTGCGCAAACAGTTGGCGAATATCGTCATAAATTCCCACATACGTCGCCGGACAGGAGCGCGGGGTCTTGCCGATGGGGGTTTGATCAACCTCAAGCACGCGGTCAACGCTGGCATAACCTTGGAGGCGTTTAACGCCAAACAGTGGCGCATCGTCATGAGCGTCGCGACCCAGTCGGGGGGTTAGGTTGCCATGCAATACCTCGCGAATCAGGGTGCTCTTGCCTGAGCCCGAAACGCCGCTTACGCCGATTAATCGGGCGAGCGGAATACGTACGCTAATGTTTTTAAGATTGTTGGCATAGGCTTTGGTTAGCTTAATCGCTTCACCCTTGTGGGCATCACGGCGCTGGCCAAGCACAGGGTGTTTGAGGGGGTTGGCCAAAGCCCGGCCGGTAACCGAGTCGGGGTTGTCGAGCAGCGCTTGTAAGTTGCCTTGCGCGACGATTAAACCACCCCGAACACCGGCGCCGGGGCCTAGGTCGATAACATGCTCAGCGCGGCGAATGGTGTCCTCATCGTGTTCCACCACCACCAGTGTATTGCCCTTGTGCTCAAGCGCGCTGAGTGTATCGAGCAACATTTGATTGTCGCGGGCGTGCAAGCCAATCGTTGGTTCATCAAGAATGTAGCAAACCCCTTGTAGATTGGAGCCCAGCTGCGCGGCGAGGCGAATGCGCTGCGCTTCACCCCCCGATAGGGTTGGTGCGGCACGATCGAGTGTTAAGTAATCCAGCCCCACGGCTCGCAAAAAGCCCAGACGGGCGCGCAGTTCGCTGAGCACATCCCGGGCCACCGCTGCTTCGCGGCCGCTGAGCGTGGCTTGAGCAAATAGCTGATCAGCCTGCGCGACTGATAGTTCGCCGTACTCCGCAATGCCCCGCTCGAGAAAGCGCACGGCAAGCGCTTCGGGGCGCAAGCGATGGCCGGCGCAGGCTGGACAGACGGTGCGCTGTTCGGTCTCGCCCGCACGCCATTGCGACTCTTCACCGGTCTGCTCGGCATCAAAACCCTGAATGATGTGGCCGGTTCCGTAGCAGCTCGGGCACCAGCCATGACGCGTGTTGTAGGAGAATAACCGCGGGTCGAGCTCGGCAAAGCTGCGCGCACACCCAGGGCACGCGCGTTGGGTCGAATACAGTGTCGCTATGCCGTGCTCGTCGAGGACTTTAACCTGACCCCGGCCATACGCGAGCGTCTGCTCAAGCGCGTCATTCAGCGTTTCCTCTTGCGCGGGATCGGGGCGCAGCGTGATCACCGGCAGGTCAATGTCGTGCTCTTGATAGCGATCCAGGCGTGGCCAGTCATCCGTTGGTTGATCGCTGCCATCGACCCATAGACTGCTAAAGCCCTTGCTCGCCGCCCATTGCGCCAGATCGGTGTAATAGCCTTTGCGCGCGACCACGAGCGGGGCGAGCAGGCGCACCGATTGCCCGCGGTGAGTCTCGAGTAAATGCGCTGCGATTGAGGCCTGACTTTGCTCGCGAATCGGCAGCTCACAATCGGGACAGTACTGGGTGCCCAGTTTGACAAACAGCAAGCGCAAAAAGTGGTGTAGCTCGGTGAGGGTGGCGACCGTGCTCTTATGCCCGCCGCGACTGGTGCGCTGCTCAATGGCGACGGTGGGTGGAATGCCGTAGACCGCATCGACATCGGGTTTGGCCGCTGGCTGGACAAATTGCCGGGCATAGGCATTGAGCGATTCGAGGTAGCGGCGTTGGCCTTCGTTAAACAAGATATCGAATGCGACCGTGCTTTTGCCCGATCCGGATAGCCCGGTGATGACGGTCAATTGGTCATGGGGAATGCGCAGGTCGATACCCCGCAAATTATGCTCGCGCGCTTGGACAACCTGTATTGCCTGCTCGCGGGTGGGTCGATTGCGGCGGGCATTGGTCTGGGACGTTGCCGTTGGCAATGTCTTGCCGTGTTCGGCGACATAGCGACTAAGCGCCTGGCCGGTGTGACTTGCGCTGATGGTCATCAAATGCTCAGGCGGACCCGCACCGAGTAGCTCGCCACCGGCCTCGCCGCCCTCAGGGCCGAGATCGATGAGCCAGTCGGCTGCGCGCATGACATCTAAATTATGCTCGATGAGAATGACGGAGTGACCGCGATCGATGAGCCGCTCAAGGGCGGTAAGCAAGACACTGATATCGGCAAAATGCAGCCCGGTTGTGGGCTCATCAAATAAAAACAGCTTATGCTGGCTGTCGCGTTTGCTGGCCTTTGCTAGATGGCCTGCAAGCTTAAGGCGCTGGGCTTCACCGCCGGACAAGGTCGGTACCGGCTGACCGAGGGTCATATAGCCCAATCCAACCGCAGCCAGCGGCTCAAGCCCGCGCAGGACACGCTGATCGTGGGCAAAAAAAGCCCGCGCTTGATCCACGGTCATCTCAAGGCAGTCGGCGATCGATGCGGGTGCCTGGTCGCAGCCCGGCGCTGGTGGCAGCCGAACCTCGAGCAGACTCTCGCGATAACGCCGGCCATCACAGGTAGGGCAGCGAAGATAGACATCTGAGAGAAACTGCATTTCTACATGCTCAAAGCCATTGCCTCCGCAGGCCGGGCAGCGGCCGGCGCCGGCGTTGAAGCTAAAGGTGCCGGCGGTATAGCCACGCTCCTTGGCCAATGGCTCGCGCGCGAATGCCTTACGAATGGCCTCAAACGCGCCGACATAGCTCGCGGGGTTGGAGCGGGTGGTTCGGCCAATCGCTGATTGATCGACTAAAACCACCTCATCAATCGATTCGCTGCCGGTGAGCTGATCGCACTCACCGGGCCGATCTACCGCCTCACCCATGGCTTTGCGTAGGCCGCGGTAAATAATCGCTTCAAGCAGGGTTGATTTGCCCGATCCGGACACTCCGGTCAGACAGACGAGGCGGTGCAGTGGCAGCTCTACATCAATATTGCGCAAGTTATGTTCGCGCGCACCGCTGACACCGAGCCATTGTTCGGGCGCGGGCCGTGCGCTGCGATCGTCCGCCACCACCGCGCGCTCGCCCCGCCAATAGGCCGCGGTGAGCGATTGTTTGTCATCGAGTAGGGCTTGCGGGCTGCCGTTAAAAACGATGGCGCCGCCGGCCTCCCCCGGGCCGGGTCCAATGTCGATAATGCGGTCAGCCGCGCGCATGATATCGGGGTCGTGTTCAACCACGAGTAGGGTGTTGCCGGCATCACGCAGTCGGTGCATCACCCCGGTAATGCGCTCAATGTCACGGGGGTGCAGGCCAATGCTCGGTTCGTCGAGGACAAATAGCGTATTCACCAGCGACGTACCCAATGCGGTGGTGAGATTGATGCGCTGGACTTCACCGCCAGACAGGGTGCGGGATTGACGCTCGAGTGTTAAATAGCCAACCCCGACTTGTTGAAGAAAATCGAGCCGGGTTTGAATGGCTTCAAGCAATACCGGCACGGCGTCATCCATCGGCGCTGGTAGGCTTAAATCAGCAAAGAACTGCGCATTGGTTGTGAGCGCGAGGCCCATGAGGTCGTACATGTTGAGCCCCGGCAGCCCATGCAAAGCCGTCTCGCTCATGGTTGTGCCGCGCGGTCGGTGGCGGGCTTCAGGGCGGATCGCCGCGGCCGCCTCGGCGTGCCCACCTAAACGCCAGAGTAGCGCCTCGGGTTTGAGCCGTGCGCCCTCACAATCAGGGCAGAGATCGTAGCTGCGGTATTTCGATAGCAGCACCCGAACGTGCATGCGATAGCTTTTTGCCTCTAACCAATCAAAAAAGCCCTGCACGCCATACCATTGGCGCCGACCGCGGCCCTCGCCTTGTAACACCCAGTCCTGATCCTCAGGGGGCAGATCTTGCCAAGGCACGTCGGTGGCGACCCCGCGTTCACGGGCGTGGCGCATGAGGTCTTTCTGGCAGGAAGCGGATTTGCCCGATTGCCACGGGCGAATGACACCCTCAGCGAGGCTTTTGCGCGGATCTGGAATTACCAGATCGTAATCGATGCCCATGACGCGGCCAAAGCCGCGGCAGGTTTCGCAGGCACCAAAAGGCGAGTTAAACGAAAATAAGCTTGGCACCGGGTCGCGGTAATGACGATCACAATCGGGGCAGTGCAGGGTGTTGGAAAAACGATGCTCGGCGATGGGCTCGCGGTTCTCATCGAGGACTTCGGCGACGATTTGGCCACGGCCGTGGGTAAAGGCAGCCTCAATGGCCTCAATCAGGCGGTCGCGCCGATCCTCAGTCACCCGCAGCCGATCTTGGATGACCCGTAGCGTCGTTTGGGTATGGCGCTCGACACGGGTATAGCCTTGACGCTCAAGTAACCCGCGCATCTCCACTTCGGTGTAGTTTTCGGGGATGAGCAGATCAAACGCGATAACAATGCGCTGATTGGAGCAGCGCTCGAGAAGGCGAGTGAATACCCCATCGGCGCTGTCGCGAGTCACCTCGCGGCCGCAGCCTGAGCAGTAAAGGCGAGCGGCACGGGCAAAGAGTAGCTTTAAGTGATCCGCTAGCTCGGTCATCGTGCCGACGCTCGAGCGTGAGCTGCGTACGGGGTTCGTTTGATCGATGGCGATTGCCGGTGGAATGCCCTCGACCCGGTCGGTCGCGGGGCGGTCCATGCGATCGAGGAATTGACGGGCGTAAGGCGAGAACGTCTCAACGTAGCGGCGTTGGCCTTCGGCGTAAATGGTGTCAAAGGCTAAGGAGGACTTACCGGAACCAGAGACACCGGTAATCACGGTGAATTCGCCCGTGGGTAAATCCAAGTCCAAATCACGTAGGTTGTTCTGCCGGGCGCCGCGGATGCGGATCATGTCATTACTCATGGGTTTGGTTTAATCCCTGTCGAGTGGCCCGTCTTAATTCGGCAAGTGCTTCGCGTTGCCCGCTTGCGCCGGCCGCCTGAGTGATTGCCGCGCTATTTAATGGATCATCAATGGCGGCGCGCAGTAAGGCACGTTGTTGCGCACTCAGCGTGATTGTCGATCCGCGCTGTTCAAACCAACGCATCAATGCGCCATGACTATCCCACAGCGCACGGTGGCCATACGCGAATGCCTGCAGGTCGGCGGCATCGATGCGCGGCATCGAGTGCTCGAGTGTCGGACATTTCAACCGCGCCGCCAAGTCATCTGGCAGCTCAGCCAAGGTATGTCGGCGCTGATCGGGGTAATGGATTGCAAAGCGTTCTCGCGCGCTGTGGTAGAGCGTGTGACCCGTCGCGCTCAAGCCTTGCAGAAAAATCAGCGCATGCGCGCCGCTGCGTGGCTCGAGACGGTTGCCGATACGCACGCAGTCAAGCCCGGTTTGCTGCCAAAAATCAACCAAATCCGTGCGGCCGCCAAAGCTTGTGCCAAGCCAATCAAGCCCTTCATTCATCGCGAGTGTCCGTGCGCGCTCAACCAAGGCTTGGCCTACCCCCTGACGCTGGTCCTCTGCTCGCACCGCTAATCGCTGAATGCGCAGGCCACGACTGGCAGCGGCATCGGCAATGCCCGCGTGAAAGGTCAGTGATTGGGCGATGAGATGACCACTGGGGCGGCGTGTGCCGTGATAAACGGCATGACAGAGTGCTCGGCTAAAGCCTCCCTCACGCCGGGCCAATAGCACGCCAACCAGTTGTTGATCGCGCCATGCGCACTCAATCACTATTTCCGGATCATCGAGTAATTGCCGTAAGTCACGCGGCCGCGTTTGGTAATGCGCGCTAAAGAGTAAACCGTAAACTTTTTTTAGCCGTGACTCGTCGTCACTCAGGCGCTCAGGGCTCTCGCGCTCGATGCGTAACGCGGCCTTGGCTTTGGCTGGGTTGGGTGAGGGGGGTGTTGGGCGTAGCAGCAGCCACCGCGCGATCCATTCCTCAAGCGGGTCGGAAGGGGGAAAGCGCAGCGGTTGCTCTAACTGCAATGGCAATAAGTTCACGCCGCGTTGCTCAAGTGATTTGACAAGTCGTAATAGCAGACCCCGGCCGCTGCCTTCATAACCATGGACCGTGGCGCTTAGAGCGCAGCGCGGATTGTCGCTAAGCCAGCGCTCGAGCGTGCCAAGCGGCAGTGCAGCGGCTTCATCAACAATCAGTGGCGTGGGCTCCGGGCGCACGTGTTCGGGTGCGAGAAACGCCGGCGCGGCATCACCGGCGTATTGGCAGGCGGTCGCCACGGCCGCGCGCGAGGGTCCCGTTAAGCGAAGGGTATGCCCTTGGAGTGCGCGCATCGCCATGCCCAGCGCGGCGGACTTGCCGCGTCCACGCTCGGCGGTGATCAGCACCACTTGGGGCGTCGGCTGATGGGCAAGATGCTCTAGCGCCTCAATAACTCTTTGCTGTTGGGCGTTTGCAGTGGCTTCGCTCAGGCCGGTGATCGAATCGGGGTTTAGTGGCTCTATGACTGGCTGGCGCCGCGGCGACGTGGGAAGGTCAAGGCATTCAACCAAGGCATCCTCGCTCAGGTGGCGAATGAGCCGGCGCACAAACCCATGTCGCAAATCCGCAGCCGTTAGCCCATGACTGAGCCACGGCTGGGGGGCTGGCTCAAGGCGTTCGACCCACTCGTTTGCAGGGGGGCTAAGAATAATGAGTGCACCACCGCCCTGCACAGCACCACTCAATGCACCCCAGTCATCGGGGTCAAGGCCGGCATGGGTATCAATAACCGCTGCCTCGAGGGTTTGCCCTAAATACGCTCGTCCTTGTCCCGGAGGGTGATCGATGCCGATCCAAGCCACCCGGCTCGGTTGACGATTAGCCAGAAACTCGCGCGCCCAGCGCTCGCCAGCCTCTGCCTGGCCGCGCACCCAGATCAGACGCCGTGGGCGGGGCGTACTCATTGATAGCCGGCGGCCTGTAAGTGGAATAAACGCGCGTAGCGCCCCTCGGCAGCGAGTAAATCGCCATGGCTGCCGCGCTCGATAATGCAGCCCTGATCGAGGACAACGATTTCGTCGGCCATGCGCACAGTGGAAAATCGATGCGAAATAAGGATGGCCATGCGATCGCGACTGAGGTTACGGAAGTGCTCAAAAATTTCAGCCTCGGCGCCGGCGTCCATTGCGGCGGTGGGCTCATCAAGCACCAAAATGTCGGCGGCTTCGCGCATAAATGCTCGGGCGACGGCAACTTTTTGCCATTGACCGCCGGAGAGCTCGCGGCCGTCGCTAAACCAACGTCCGAGTTGCGCATGGTAGCCACCGGGGATGCGGTCAATAAAGCTATCCGCGAGGCCTTTTTCAGCGGCACGCTGCCAGCGCGTCTCGTCGCTAAAATGGCGTACATCACCGGCGCCAATATTCTCGCCAACCGGCAGTTGATAGCGCATGAAATCTTGAAAGATGATGCCGATGCGCGCGCTTAACACCTCGCTGTCCCAGTCTTTAAGGTCGGTTCCATCGAGTAAAATGCGGCCCGCACTCGGGGCGTACAGCCCGGCCAGCAATTTAATCAAGGTGGTCTTGCCTGAGCCATTATCACCGACCAGCGCGAGGCTTTGACCGGGTGCAAGATGCAGATGAATATCGCTCAGGGCGTCGGCGTCGCTGCCGGGGTAGCGAAAACTCACGCCTTCAAAGCGCAGCCCATCGGTGGGTTGGGCGCCCGCGGTGGCGCTGCCCTGACCAACGGTAATCGGTTGCTCAAGATATTCATAAAGGTTGGATAAGTAGAGGTTGTCCTCATACATGCCACTGATCGCCGTTAAGCTCGCACTGACGGCGCTTTGGCCTTGCCGAAATACGGCTAGGTACATGGTCATTTGGCCGAGCGTGATGCCGCCGGCAACGGTGGTAAGCACAATCCATGCATAGGTGGCGTAGAACGCGAGGGTTGCGAAGAGTCCCAGCGCAAAGCCCCAGATATCACGGCGCAGGGTCAGCCGCCGATCCTCTTTGTACAATCGCGTAAAGATATTGCGATAGCGCTCTAAAAATAGGGGCCCGAGTGCAAACAGCTTTACCTCTTTGGCGCTATCCTCACGCGCGAGCACCGTCTCGAGGTACATCTGCCGGCGAGTGTCTGGGCTGCGCCAGCGAAATAAGCGAAAGGCATCCCCCGAGAACTTTGCTTCGGAGAAAAACTGCGGCAGCCCCGCGGCGACTAAAATGGCGACCGCCCATGGCGAGAACCCGAGCAATAAGCCGGCAAAACTGGTGAGCGAAATGGCGTTTTGGATGAGTCCAAACGTGCGGTTGACGAGGCTGAGCGGTCGGCTGGATGCTTCGCGCCGGGCGCGGGTTAGCTTGTCGTAGAATTCTGAGTCTTCAAAATCGGCGAGTTGTAGCGTTTGCGCCTTTTCTAAGATCATTACATTGACACGCTGACCGAGTTGCGCGCGCAGTAACGATTGGGTGGTCTGAATGGCGCGCTGGCCGCCCGCGATGCCGGCCATAATCAGGCCCTCGAGCGCGACCAACCATAATAGGCGCTCCGGCACCCCAGTATCGGCCTCAATCGCGGCAACCACGCCATCGACGATGAGCTGACCGACCCAAGCGGCGGCGGCTGGCAGTAGCCCGGCAATAAGGGTGGCGCTCGCTAGGACAAGCGTGAGCGTGCGGCTTGTTTGCCAGACCAGCGCAATAGCCCGGCGGCTGTAACGAAAAACACCGAGATATTGACGCCAGCCATTGGCGGTTGGATCGGTGGCGGTCGCGGCGCTAGGCGGGGTCATCGCATCAGTCTAACGCATGCACGGTGCGATTGAGTGCAGCGAGGAACGCATCGCCATAGCGCTCGAGCTTGCGCGCACCCACACCCGGTAGCTGTGCAAACTCGGCTAAGTTAATTGGGCGCTGTTCGAGCATCGCGAGCAAGGTGGCATCGTGGAAAATGACATAGGGCGGTACGCCTTCTGATTCAGCCAGCCGCCGGCGCTCAGCGCGCAGCGCTGCCCAAGTGTCGGGGTCGACGGCAACATCTGCGGCTTCAATTCGACGCCGACTTTCGCGGCTCGCAAGCCGCTGGTCCTCGCGCAGCGATAGCGGCGTCTCGCCGCGTAGCAGTGGCCGGCAGGTCGCGCTAAGTTGTAAGCCGCCGTGGCCCTCCGGGTCGGGTGCCAAATAACCATGGGCTAGGAGCTGGCGAGCTACTGACTGCCAGATCGTGCGGCTATAGTCCTTGCCCAAACCAAAGGTGCTTAAGTGCTGATGACCCAAGGCACGAACCCGCTCGGTTAGCTCGCCGCGCAGTACATCGATGACATGGCCAGCGCCAAAGCGCTGGCCTGTGCGATAGACACACGACAGCAAACGCTGAGCGGCGTGCGTCGCATCCCACGTTGGCGGGGGTGCCAGACAATTATCGCAATTGCCGCAGTCCCCGGGGTGCGATTCGTCAAAATGCCCGAGCAGCGTGGGCCGACGACACTGGGTCGCCTCGCAAAAACTCAGCAGCGCCTCGAGTCGGCGATACTCGCTGCGCTTGTGTTCAGCCCCGGCCGACGATTCTGACTGCATCTGCCGGATGCGATAGATATCTTGCAAGCCATAAATGAGCCAGGCTTCAGCGGGCAGGCCATCGCGACCGGCACGGCCGGTTTCCTGATAATAGGCCTCCAGCGTTTTGGGTAAGTCTAAGTGCGCGACAAAGCGCACATCGGGCTTATCGATGCCCATGCCAAAGGCCACGGTGGCGACAATCACCAGGCCGTCTTCGCGCAAAAAGCGTGATTGGTGGTGTTCGCGCACGCTCGCATCGAGCCCGGCATGATAAGCAAGCGCTGGGATGCCACGGGCATTCAACCAATCAGCAATTTGCTCGGTTGCCCGGCGCGACATGCAGTAGACAATCCCCGAGTGCCCCGCATGCCGATCCTGAATAAAGCGCAGTAACTGATCACGTGGCCGGTCTTTGAGCCCGACTTGATAGCGAATGTTGTGGCGATCAAAGCTTGCCGTGAAGCGCTTGGCATCTTCGGGCAACAAGCGCCGGCAAATTTCCTCGCGGGTGCGCTGATCAGCGGTTGCGGTTAGCGCGATGCGGGGGACGTGTGCAAAACGCTCTCCGAGCACTCCGAGTTGTAAGTACTCAGGCCGAAAGTCATGGCCCCATTGCGAGACGCAATGCGCTTCATCAATCGCAAAAAGCGCTAATTCAAGGCGTCCGATGCGGTTTAAAAAATCGCCGGATAATAACCGCTCGGGCGCCACATAAAGCAGGTCAAGTTCGCCGCTGTGGAGCTGGCGTTCGACCTCGCTGCGCGCCTCTGGGGTGAGTCCAGAATGCAGCGCCGCTGCCTTGACGCCCTGTTGGCGCAGGGCGCTGACTTGATCTTGCATGAGCGCAATCAGCGGCGAGATAACAATGCCAACCCCAGGGCGCATGAGCGCGGGGATTTGAAAGCATAGCGATTTGCCACCGCCGGTTGGCATGAGCACCAGCGCATGGCCCCCATCGGCGACACATTGAATCACCTCAGCTTGAGCGCCACGGAAGGCGTTGTAGCCAAAAACGCGCTGAAGCAGCGTTAAAGCAGCAGGGCGCTCATGGGGCTGAGGCATTGGGTGAAATCCTGATTGGCTGCGGCGCGAGTAAAAAGAGAACCCGCATGATAAAGCCTAAGCCCTCGGTCTGTCCGTCGATTCCTCAGCGCAATGGCAATTAATGAAAGTCACGTGACTGGGTTTGCAGCTCACCGAGCAGGTGGTCATGATTTTCAAGTCGGCCCGCGACCAAATGGCAGACGTCACCTTGGCGCTCCCAAATGCCGATAACGCCTAATAATCGAGCGCCCACCACGAGGGCGCGCTGGCGTTCGGCCAGATCACGCCAAATAACGACATTGGTCGAGCCGGATTCATCTTCTAGCGTTAAAAAAACCACGCCGCCGGCGGCCCCGGGGCGCTGGCGGTTGATCACCAGCCCGGCACAGCGTGCGATCCGCCGATGTCCGATCGTCTGCAACTCATCCGATGGGCGATAGCCCTGCCGGCGAAGCCGCTTGCGCAGCAGCGCCAGTGGGTGGCGGCCCAATGACAGCCCCAGACTACGATAGTCGCTAATCAGGTCAGCGGCTTCATTGGGGGCGGGTAAAGTGGGCTTGGTTTCATTGAGTGGGGCATCTTCAAGCAACGGGCGCTTGGCTTCGACGCCGAGCACTTGCCACCAAGCGTGACGACGGTGCCCCGCGATATGGCTGAGAGCGCCGGCATCGGCAAGCGCGCGTAAATCACCTCGATTCAGGTTGGCCCGATGAGCCAACTCGGCAACATCACGGAACGGTGGACCGTTGTCGCGTGCTTGCATAATGCGTGTGGCTGGCGCTTCACCCAGGCCACGAATGAGTCGCAGCCCAAGTCGCAGGGCGGGTTTTTTGTTATCAATCGGCTCGAGTGTGCAGTCCCAGTCACTGCTCAATACATCGACCCCATGCACAACCACATCATGCGCTCGGGCATCGGCAACTAACTGAGCGGGGGCATAAAACCCCATGGGCTGACTATTCAGTAATGCGCAGACAAACACCTCCGGGTAGTGGTGTTTGATCCACGCTGAGACATAAACAAGCAAGGCAAAGCTCGCCGCATGTGATTCAGGAAAGCCATACTCTCCAAAGCCACAGATTTGCTCGAATACGCGCTGCGCAAACTCAGGCTGATAGCCGCGTTCGGCCATGCCTTGCAGTAGTCGTTCACGAAAAGCCCCGAGGCCGCCGCGTTTTTTCCATGCCGCCATGGCGCGTCTGAGCTGATCGGCCTCGCCGGGGCTAAAACCTGCTGCCACGATTGCGAGCTGCATGACTTGTTCTTGAAAAATTGGCACGCCCAGCGTGCGCTCGAGAACCCCCCGGACTTCGTCGCTCGGGTATTCCACCGGTGCTTCGCCATTTCGACGGCGTAAATAGGGGTGCACCATGTCACCTTGAATGGGGCCGGGACGGACGATGGAGATCTCGATCACGAGGTCATAAAAACGCTGCGGGCGAAGGCGTGGCAACATCGCCATTTGCGCGCGCGATTCCACCTGAAATACACCCACCGTATCGGCTCGGCACAGCATTGCGTAGACCGCCGAGTCTTCAGCCGGAATATTGGCGAGCGTTAAATCTCGATGGTGATGCTGTTTAATCAGCTCAAAGCTGCGGCGGATGGCGCTAAGCATCCCTAATGCCAGACAGTCGACTTTCAGCAGACCCAAGGCTTCAAGGTCATCTTTATCCCATTGAATGATGCTACGCCCAGCCATGGCCGCATTTTCAGTCGGAACCAGTTCGCTTAGTGGGCCCTGGCTGATGACAAAGCCGCCGACATGCTGGGAGAGGTGGCGCGGAAAGCCCATGATTTCCCGGGTCAGGGTGAGCAAGCGCTGAATATCGGGCGCCTGCGGATCGAGGCCCACCTCACGGACGCGTTCTATATCGACTTGCTGGCCGTCCCACCACTGCAGGTTGCTGCTGAGCTTTTGAATGGTTGCGCCATCGATAGCGAGTGCCTTACCAACATCTCGGACGGCGCTACGGGGTCGGTAGCTAATAACTGTGGCCGCTAGGGCTGCGCGGTGTCGGCCGTATTTACGATAGATATATTGAATCACCTCTTCGCGGCGATCGTGCTCAAAGTCGACATCGATATCCGGCGGTTCGTTACGCTCACGTGAGATAAAGCGCTCGAATAGCAGGCTAGCTCGAGAAGGATCAACGGCGGTGATGCCGAGGCAGTAGCAAACCGCTGAATTGGCAGCAGACCCGCGCCCTTGGCAGAGAATGCCGCGGCTTCGAGCAAACGCGACAAGATCATGGACGGTTAAAAAGTAGGGTTCGTAATGCAGTGCCCCAATGAGCTCAAGTTCGTGTTCAATCGCTGTGCGAACTCGCTCTGGCGTGCCGTTAGGCCAGTGCTCACAAGCGCCTTGATGAACAAGCTGACGTAACCATTGGGCAGGGGTGTAATCGGCGGGCACCAGCTCTTCGGGGTATTCGTAGCGCAATTCATCAAGCGAGAAGTGACATCGGCGGGCAATCCGTAGGGCTTCAGCGATCATCGTGCGTGGGTAGTCGTGGCCGATTTGCTGGCGCGTCTTTAAATGTTGTTCGCCGTTACAGACTAGTGTCGTGCCAAGCTCGGCAATGGGCTGGCGATAACGAATGGCGCTGAGCGTGTCATGTACAGCACGACGCCCACGCCGGTGCATTAATACCCCGCCACTGGCAACGGCGCGTAAACCATGAGTGCTCGCTAGGGCTTGGCAGTGTTTGAGGCGTGCGTGGTCGTGGCCGTCATAGCGCACTGATGTTGTTAGCCAGGCGCGCGCAGGAAACGTGCGCGCGAGCCATTGAACCGCTTCATGCGAGGTGTCAGTGTGGCTGACCAGTAGCGCTAGACAGCCGGGAATCCCATCTTGTAGGTCCTCACGTGCGAGGTGGTAGTGGCCTTTGTCGGCTTGGCTGCGGGCCAGTGAAATGACAGCGCTTAGCTTGGCGTACGCAGCGCGGTCGGGTGCGAGCAAAATGAGTTGTAGGCCATCGGCTAGGTGAAATTCGCTGCCGATGATGAGTTCAATAGCATGGGCACGGGCGGCTGTATGAGCGCGCACAACCCCGGCAACAGAACACTCATCAGTGATTGCGATTGCTTGATAACCAAGCTCTGCGGCCCGTGCGACGAGTTCTTCGGGGTGGGAGGCGGCGCGCAAAAAGCTAAAGTTGCTCAGACAATGCAATTCGGCATAAGCCGGCGCAGCGGCGGGCATTGAAGTCACTCCTTGGTTGTAATCGCTCAGGCGAAAAAGCCGTGTAGGTACCAGCCACGCGGTTTTCGCCGCTCACGAAACACCCACAAGCGCTCGCCCTGTGGGCTGAGTGCACGGTAGTAATCGCGGCTGATATCACCGCCATCCCACCAGCCTGATTCAATCCGCTCAGGCCCGGCTTCAAAGATGAGCGGGCCATGATAATTAGGTCGTCCGGCGGGGCTTGATAGTGGTGTTGGTTGGGGTAATAACCAAAATGGCCGCGGTGCGGTAGCTAGCTGATCATGCGCGGCGGTATCGGACTGACCGGGGCGTTGATAACGCCAAGCTCGTTCGGGCCGATGCTCTGCGGCGGTGGCAAGCCCACGGACCCGATTTTCACCGAGCCGATGGTCAAGGTTTTCAACCAACGCTTGCCAAGCATCGGCTGTTGGTTCATCGCTTGCTCGGTCAAGTAGATCGCCGCGTTGGGGCAATAAATCGTGAAAGTGCTCGGCGTTAATGTTTAATGCAATAACCCCCGCGGGCAACGTGGTTTGCTCTAAGCGGTGCTCGAGCAGCGCCTGAATTCGTTCGGGATCGTGCCCAGGGGTGAGCATACCGAGGGTTAATGCGGTGTGTGGCGGCTGGCGATGAAGCAGTTGAAACTCAATCTGCATCACCCCAGCGTTGAGGCTACGTAAGTGCCCGCATAACCCTTCAATGAGGTGATGCAGCGCAGGCTTTAATTGTTCGGTATGAATGGTTTCTTCGATGAGTTCGCAGTGTCCATGATGCTGGTGTGGTGGTTGCCAGTTAGCTCGTGGGTCGGGGCGCTCGCCGTGGGCACGCTGCAATGCGTGCACTAGCGTGCTACCAACGCGTCGAGTAAGCCCATCAAGCGGTAATGCGCGTAACTCACCGATGGTCTTGCAACCGAGTCCTTCAATAGCCGCCAGAGTGGCTGAGTCGGTGCTAAGGGCGGTGATGGGTAACACGGCCAAACGCTGGGCGAGTTGTTGGCGCTCGGTAATGGGGGTGCTGTCCCCACTTCGTGCCAACCATTCCGCTGCGCTGGGGGTGGGCGCAATGCCCAGCGACGCCCGGCTTGTGCCTAGGCGTTGCAGGCGCGATTCAATGCGGCTGCGTAAGCGCTCGAGGCCACCGAAATAGCGCAGGCTAGCACCAATCTCAAGGAGTACGGCGTCAGGTGGTGAGGGGCTGACGCGAGCACTGAATTGCCCAGCCCAGGCAGCGACCTGTTCGAGCGCTTGAGCATTACGCTGAGCAAAGTAAAGGCATAGCCAGAGCATGTTGGGTCGGTGACACCGCGCTGTCTTTAGAGCGCGAGTGGCAGTGGCTTTTGTTCATGCCTGAGCGCATCCGCTCCAGCATCAAGCTCTATGGTGCTGGCGGGTGCGCCACGACATTTAAGAACCCGAACGCCCAAACGCTGTTGGGCGGCCTGCGCTAGATGCAGTCGTAAGGCGGCCGGCGAGCTTTCATTGGTTGCCTGCATGCCTCGAAATAGCATGCCAAGACTGTTGCCTGCTTCGGCGGCCAGTTGTAGGCGCCGCAAGCTGCGATCATCGCAGCGTTTGGGCCAGGCTAATACCGCCGCACAGGTGCCGGCGCGCAGCGCCTGTTCAACCGACCATAGGGCTTGTGAGTGATCGCTCGGGTGCACCACTAAAACGCGTGAGAGGTCGAGCCCGCGCGCCGCGAGAGCGGGTGGGTAGGGCACAAAGGGTGGAGCAATTAAGGCGATCCAACGCCCCCCACGAGACAGCCGCGCTAGTGCGGGCATGGTCACGCGTAGCTCGCCAAGTCCGTGGTGTTCATGAATGATTTCGGTTAGCGCCGCGTTGGGAAATCCGCCTCCGGGGAGTACCGCATCCAGCGATGAAAAGCCGGTGGGGATATGCGCCCCAGGCCGTCGATCAGTCAAGCCATGAGGGTCATTGGCACGCCAGATGCCCGGCTGCTCGAGGAGTTGATGAATTGCGTTTTGCATAGTGAACCTCTTGGTGTTGGCGGGGCCTACAGGCCCGCGCGAATCACGCCAACACCGATACCTTCGATCGCCAGCTCTTGCTCGCGTAAATCGACTTCGATGGGCGTGAACTCAGGATTTTCTGGCAGTAGCTGAACCGCATGTGCCTGCCGGGCAAAGCGTTTGACTGTGACTTCGTTATCAATGCGCGCTACCACAATTTGCCCATCACGCACGTCAGTCGTGCGGTGAACGGCTAATAGGTCACCATCGAGAATGCCCGCATCCCGCATGCTCATGCCCTGAACTTTTAGTAGATAGTCAGCGCCGGGGTTAAATAGCTCAGCGCTGACCTGGCAATACCGATCGATGTGCGCTTCGGCCAATAGCGGGCTACCGGCAGCCACGCGGCCGATGACCGGCAGCCCTGTGTCGTTGTCAATATCAGTGCTGTGGTGATCGTCATGCGGTTGCAGACGGATGCCTCGCGATGCGCCAGGTTGCAAAAACAAATGCCCTTTTTTGGCGAGCGCGCGCAGATGCTGCTCGGCGGCATTGGCAGATCGAAAGCCAAGCTCAGCGGCAATTTCGCTGCGTGTGGGTGGATAGCCCGTTTGCGCTAAGAAGTCGCGAATGAGTTGGAGGATTTGTTGTTGTCGTGGCGTCAGTGGTTGCATAACAAATGACTGATTAACTGAAGTTGCTGGTAATATATACAGTACTGTATGGATATGCAAGTTAAGGGCGCGCTAAACTGAAACGATGGTGAATAGCAGCGATACAACACCGGCTTCACGCCCGGGTGATCAGCCGTTCGGTGACTGGCTTGCGCAGCGAGCGGTGACTTTAAGTGCGGTTGATCAGGCTCGGCTGGCCAAGGCGTGGGAGTGGGCGCAGCGCGACTACGCCGATCAGTGCCGCCCCGGGGGTGACCGGCACCTTGACCATGCGCTGAATGTCGCCGACATCCTGGTTGGACTCGACCTTGATGCGGACGCATTAATCGCCGCTTTACTGCATGACTTGCCGAGCGTTGCACCAAAGGATAACGCAGCCATCGCCACTGAATTCGGTGCCACGGTGGCCAGCTTGGTGGATGGTTGTGCGCGTATGCGCCAAGTCAGTCATCTGCATGGCAGCAGCCGGCGTGGTAACGAAGCAGAGCGCGCTGAGGCATTACGCAAAATGCTCTTAGCCATGGCGCGTGATATGCGCGTGGTGTTTTTAATTCTCGCTGAACGCTTGGATGATATGCGCGGCTTACCTTCACCAAGCGATGAGCGCCAGCAGCAATTGGCTCGCGAGACGCTCGATTTGCACGCGCCGCTCGCTAATCGGCTGGGCATCTGGCAAATCAAATGGGAGCTTGAAGATCGGGCATTCCGCTGTCTTGACCCGCAGGCCTATCAGCGTATTGCTCGGTTGCTCGCTGAAAAGCGGGTCGATCGCGAGCGCTTTATTCAAGCAATGAAAACGCGTCTCGAGCAGGGCCTAGCGCAGGCCGGGATCGAAGCTGAAGTTACCGGCCGGCCCAAGCATCTCTATAGCATTTGGCGAAAGATGCAGCGCAAGGGACTAGGCTTTAACGATCTGTTTGATTTGCGGGCGTTTCGAATTTTGGTCTCGAGCGTGCCGCAGTGTTATGCCGCCCTCGGTGTTGTGCACAGCTTATGGCAACCGATCCCTAAAGAATTCGATGACTATATCGCCAGTCCCAAAGAAAACCAGTACCGCTCTTTGCACACGGCGATTGTTGGTGCCGGTGGACGCGCGGTCGAGGTGCAGATACGCACCCATGAAATGCACGCACAATCTGAGCTCGGGGTCGCAGCGCATTGGCGTTATAAAGAAAACCGCAGCGCTGACCCCGATTTTGACGACCGCGTCGCATGGCTGCGCCGGCTTTTAGAAACTCCGGCTGACGTCGATGGCGATGAGGATCTGATCGATCGGTTTCGCGCTGAGGTCTTTGCTGACCGGGTTTATGTCATGACCCCACAAGGTGATGTTCAGGATTTGCCGCACGGCTCAACGCCGTTGGATTTTGCCTACAGCATTCACAGCGACTTGGGGCACCAATGTCGGGGTGCCCGCATTAATGGTCGGATGGTGGGTTTGACGCGCGTGCTCGAGACCGGGGATCAGATCGAGATTCTCACCGCCCGCAACGCTCGCCCCAGTCGTGATTGGTTAAACCCAGCACTCGGCTATTTGGCCTCGCCGCGGGCACGCGCCAAAGTACGGGCGTGGTTTCGCCAACAGGATCACGATAAAAATATCGAAGTCGGTCGCGGGGTGTTGGAGCGTGAACTGCACCGGCTTGGTCTTGAGGACGTTAATTTTGAAGCCTTAGCGGCTACGTCGCGGTTTCCTAAGCTGGCGGATTTTTTGGCCGCGATCGGCCGCGGTGATATCACCGGTGCACAGATTGCGGGGCTATTACGCGAGCGGCTTTTGCCGTCGCCGAGCGCGCCTGAGACGCTGGTAAAGCCCCGCCGTCGTCGGCGACGCTCGTCAGCTTCCAGTGATACCGATGTCAGTATTTATGGCGTTGGCAACCTGCTTACCCGGCTTGGACGCTGCTGCCAGCCGGCCCCGGGTGACGCGATAATTGGTTTTATTACCCGCGGCGAAGGTGTGACGATTCACCGATCAGACTGCGCCAATGTTGCCCATCTCGAAAAAACCGCCCCTGAGCGGCTCATTGAGGTGAGTTGGCAATCTGATACCGCGCGCCGTTACCCGGTGGGCATTATTGTTGAGGCTTACGATCGTCAGGGGCTGATTGGTGATATTTCCGCTTTGTTTAAACACGAGCAGATTAACGTCACCGCGGTGAACACCCAGACCGATCCGAATGATCAGCTCGCCCGCATGACCCTCACCGCAGAGGTTGGCGATGTGAACCAACTCAGCCGGGTGATGGAGCGCATTGCAGGGCTGCGCAACGTGCGTGATGTCCACCGTGCGCGCTAACGCGATGATGGTCAGCAAGCGCTGGATGCGCATGCTGACACTGGTGCTGGGGATTGCCCTGACGCTGCCGGTATGGGCGCAGTGTGGTGCACCGAGCACGCACACGCTAGCGGCGCTCAAAGGCAATGGAACTCAAGCGCTATCGGCTGGCCGTCGCGTCACCGTTGAGGCAACCGTAAGCGCTGCGTTTGTCGGTGATCAGGCGCTGAATGGGTTTTACCTGCAGGCCGATACGCAGGGGATATTCGTCTATGCCCCGGCGCTTGAGTTGAATTCGGCGCCTGGCGTGGGCGAGCGCTGGCGGGTGCAAGCGCGCACGGGTCGATATCGAGGCCGTATTCAGCTTGAGCATCCGCAGCGCTTAGAACATTGTGGCGACGGCAGCCTAACGACCCATACGCTTGAGCCATACCATTCGGACAACTACGAGCGCTTTGCCGATCAACCCGTTCGCATCGAGCAGTCACTATCGATTGCCGATGCGTATTGGCTTGGGCGCTATGGCAGCCTGCGTGTGGCATTAGACGGTCGGGCTTTTCATCCTGGCAACGGGGTCGATGGCGGTCAGTTGTTGGACTGGGTGGTTGATGATGGCAGCTATCGGCGTGATCCCCGGCCCCTGCCGCACGCGGCGGATGAGCAGGTGATTCGTGCCGGTGATGTCATCGCTCCGTTCACCGGCATAATGACCTACGCGTTTGGTCAGTGGCGTATCCATCCACTTGAGCCGCTCAAGCTGACAAGCCGCAATCCGCGCCCGCCCAAACCGGATAAAGCCGCAAGCGGCACGCTAAGAGCGGTCAATTTTAATCTCTATAACTACTTTATCGATCGCGGTGGTCGGGGCGCCCAAAGCCCCGAGGCCTTTGCGCGTCAGCGCCAACGACTGCGCACAACGATTCAGGCAATGGATGCCGATATCCTGGCATTGCACGAGGTTCAGAACGCGCCGGCGGCGGTCGCCGATTTAGTCGCCTACCTTAATGCCAATCAACCCACGCCGGCGCATTACCAAGCCGCCATAACCCAGCGTCGGCGAGCCGCGATTCGCAGTGTGCTCTTATACCGGCCTGCGCGGTTGACGCTTGAGCAAGTGCAGCGCGGGAAAGCCTCGGTGCATCCACGTGAGCCGTTGGCCGGCACCTTTTCGACGCCATCGGGCCGGCGTTTTGCTGTTGCGGTCGCGCATTTTAAATCGCGCGGCGGTTGCCCCGATGATGGTGATACTGATCGGGGTGAAGGTTGTTGGGCAGACCGACGTCAGCGTCAGGCTGAGGCGATGTCCGGCTGGCTGCAAGATGGGCCAGGCAAAGAACCGCTGCTGTTGCTAGCTGACTTCAATAGCTATGCGACTGAGGCGGCGATGCAGCCGTGGTGGTCAGCGGGCTATATCGACTTGATCGCCGAGCACATCGCGCCCCAGCAGCGCTATACGTATATTTATCGGGGTCAATCAGGGTATCTCGATCATGCGCTTGCCACGCCGACGTTTGCTCGATGGGTTAAGGATGTCAGGCTATGGCCGATTAATGCCGATGAACCCGCGTATCGTGCCCAAAGCGCTGAAGGGGTTTGGCGTGCCTCTGACCATGACCCCATCATGGTTGATTGGAATTTTTAATGTGTCAGCTCAGTGAATGATTGACAGTGCTTAACGCGAAACTGGTAACTTGCCCACTCAATTGTTGATACCGCTAATTGCACGGAGTGAATGATGCTTAAGTTTCGCCGTTCCAGTCTTGCTCGGGCCATCGCCCTGAGCGCCATTGTGCTATTGGGCTGGGCCGGCGCCGCCGGGGCTCAAGAGGGTGCTGACGATCTGCAAGCCACGCAGCAGGCGTTGCAGTCCTTACAGCAGTCGCTGTCGAGTATTCGCGAGCAGACCATGGCCGCCAACCCCGAGCTCAAGCAGCGTGAGGCATCATTGCAGGATGCAATGATGTCGCGGATGCGTGATGAGGGCGTGTTGCCGCGTAAGCGCATTCGCCAGCTGCAGGATATGGCTCAGGAAATGCGCAGTGGCGAAGTCCCAGCCGAAGAGCAAGCGGCGATGATGCAGGAGTACCAAGCGCTGCGCCAAGAGCTACTCGATGCGCGTCGAGTGGCGATGCAGGATGAGGGTATACAATCCGCTCAGCTTAAACTTCAAGAAGATATGGTGAGCGCGATGACCGAGCAAAATGCTGACGTTCCTGAAATGATTGAGCGCTTTGAGGCGATGCGCGAAAAGCTCTCGACGATGTCGCGCTCACGTGGCAACACCGGGATGGGCGCGGAGTGATGCAGCCAACGGGGATGTGCGTGTGGAACTAACGCTGGGTACGCCATCGTTGCTGTTTCCAGCGGTGTCGTTGCTGTTGCTTGCCTACACCAATCGATTTCTGGCGCTGGCTTCGTTGATTCGGGGGCTACAAGCGCAGTACGAGAGCACCCATCGTCGCAGTTTGGCGGCCCAAATTGAAAATCTGCGTCAGCGTGTTCGACTGATTCAATATATGCAGGCTGCCGGTGCGGGCAGCCTTTTTTTATGTGTTGGCAGTATGGGCGTTTTGTTCGCGGGTTTGGCTGACTGGGCACGTTGGCCATTCGCTGCCAGTCTGCTGTTGATGATGGTCTCTTTGGCCTTATCGGTTAAAGAGATTTGGATTTCGGTAACGGCATTAAATATTCAACTCGCTGATATGGAATCGGACCAGTGAACGTATCCAGCGTGGGATTACTACCCGACAATGACCCGCGCCAATCGTTGCGCGTTCGCCGGTTTTTACTCGCGGCGTTGGTGTATTTAGTACTGATTGGATTGATGGGCTTGTATGTTCGTCAAGGCCTACTGTCTGGGCGTGAATGGGCGGTGGCGAGTGTGGTCATTGCGCTCGTCAACTTAGTGATCTACGCGGTTTTGCGCAGTGGCCGTAATGAAAGCTTTAATGACCCAAGCCTCACCGGCGTGCAGATGTTTTTTGTCTGCCTGGTAATGGGGCTGACGATGTTTTTGCTCGACGGCGGGCGCGGCGGGTTACTTTTACTGTTTTTGGTGTTGCTAATGTTTGGGGTGTTGCGCCTCAACCCGCGGCAATTCACCGCGCTGGGTGGTTTTGCGTTGTTTTGTTATGCCGTGGCAGTGGCGGGCGTTTGGCAACAGCGCCCCGAGGCCTTTAACGCCCAAGTCGAACTGTTGCACTTAGCGGCACTGGGCACGCTGGTGCCTTGTGGCGGTTTTTTCGCAAGCTATGTGAGCGGTTTGCGAAAGTCGCTGCGCGAGCGCCAGATTGATTTGCAGCGGGCGCGCGAGCAGGTCCACGAGCTGAAAGTGCTCGATCCGCTTACCGGGGTGAGTAATCGAAGTGCGGTTATCGGTTTTCTAACCCAAGAAATTGAGCGCTCGCAGCGGCTCAGCCAGCCTCTTTCGGTGATTTTCGTTGATTTGCTGCACTTCAAGCAGGTGAACCGCGAGCATGGACATCCGGCCGGTGACGAAATTCTGCGGCATGTCGCCGAGCATTTGCGCCGTTGTGTACGCGATGTTGATGGGCTCGGGCGCTATAGTGGTGAGGAGTTTTTGGTGGTGTTGCCCGACACCGCCGAAGCAGAAGCCCGGGGAGTTGCGGCGAAATTGCGCGAGTGTGTTGAGCGCAGTCGCTTTCCGGGGCTGCCGGCATTGTTTAGCTTGAAATGCGTCTTTGGTGTCGCTGAGCGCGGCGATGAACAAAGCGTTTGGCCGTTAATTGAACGCGCCCGGGCCGAGGTCGAATCTGACCCGGGGAAACGCTAAACGTGCTGTGGCGATTGCCGCGCCGGGCGAGCGCGCGTGTGGGTCAATCCGAGATTGCGGCGGTTGATCTTGGCTCCAATAGCTTTCACATGATTGTTGCCCACCCTCAAGGCAACGCCCTACGTGTGGTTGATCGGCTGCGCGAGCCTGTGCGTCTTGCCGCCGGGCTCGATGCCGAGAAAAACCTCGACGAGCAAGCGCGCGCGCGGGCGTTGGATTGTCTAGAGCGGTTTGGTGAGCGTGTGCACAATCTGCCAGCCGGCGCGGTGCGCGCCGTCGGCACCAATACGCTGCGCCAGTCGCGCAATGCGCGTGCCTTTATTAATGAGGCCGAAAAGGCCTTGGGCCATTCCATTCAAATTGTCTCGGGTTATGAGGAAGCGCGTCTCATTTATCTTGGCGTCGCCCACAGCATAGCCGACGACGAAGAACGGCGGCTGGTGATCGATATTGGTGGGGGTAGTACCGAGTTTATTATCGGCGAGCATTTCGTTCCGCGGGCGATGGAAAGCCTGCATATGGGCTGTGTCAGTGCGACTCGTCGCCATTTTGCCAACGGCGAAATCAGTAAAGAGCGGTTTAAACGCGCCGAAATTAGCGCCCGTCGAGAGCTAGAGCCAATCGCCGAGGGCTATCAACAACTCGGGTGGACGCGTGTCATTGGCGCCTCTGGGACGATTAAGGCGATCGAGCGTTGCCTGCGCGAGCAGGGCTGGAGCGAGTCGGGTATTACCCGGTCCGGACTCGAGCAACTACGCCGGGCCATGATTAAGGCCGGGTCGGTCGAAGCGCTCCACCTTGATGGTGTTAGCGCTGATCGCGCCGAGATTCTGCCCGGTGGCGTGGCCGTTTTATTAGGGGCGTTTCAGCAATTGGGCCTGGACTATCTCGACGCCGCCGATGGGGCGCTTCGAGAAGGCCTGTTATTTGACCAGCTCGGCCGCATCGAGCACGAGGATGTCCGGAGTGCCAGCATCACCGAGTTGGCTCGACGCTACCATGCTGACCCGAAGCAGGCTGCCCGCGTTGTCGCGACCGCCGATACGTTGTACGCCCAAGTAGTCGGTGAGTGGTTGCCCGCGGCGGGCAACACCGCCGATATGCTGGCCTGGGCGGCTGAAGTCCATGAGGTGGGGTTAGATATCTCGCATAGCCAGTACCACAAACACAGTGAGTACATTTTACGCCATGCCGATCTGGCGGGTTTTTCACGCGAAGAACAGCAGGTATTGGCGGCGTTAGTGCGGGTGCATCGGCGGAAGTTTTCACGCGCGGTATTTAAAGACTTACCGGAGGACTGGCAAAGCGCGACCATGCGCCTAGCGGTGTTGTTACGACTCGCAGTGACGCTGCATCGTGGCCGCAGCTCAGCGACCTTGCCGACGCTGCAATTGCAGGTCGACGATGCCTCGATTGCATTGACATTCCCGAGTCAGTGGCTCGATCAGCACGCGCTAGTGGAGGCTGATCTTGAAGATGAGATCCGATGGCTGGCCGCCGGTGGTTTTTCGCTGCAGATCATTCGCGGCTGACACCGCGTGGCATTCATGCCCTCACGACGGGCTTAGTGATCGTCGGCGTAATGGCTCAGCAATGTCTCCTGAGCGCTCATGGCCTCGGCGCCCGTGTCGGGCGTCTGGCGGGTGTATTCGCCGTGAGAATCAAGCACCCAGGCTTGCAAGCTGTCGGCAAGATAGGTTTCTAGATCGGCAATAACGCGCTCTTTGAGGGTCGGGTTGAGCAATGGAAAAGCAGTCTCAACGCGACGAAAGAAATTGCGCTCCATCCAATCCGCTGAACTGCAGTAAAGCTCGGCATCGCCGCCATTAGCAAAATAAAACACGCGTGTGTGCTCAAGAAAACGTCCAATGATTGAGCGCACTTGAATGTTGTCGCTGACGCCGGGCACCCCGGGGCGCAGGCAGCACATTCCGCGGACAATGAGATCAATCTGCACGCCCGCTTGTGAAGCCCGGTAAAGGGCGCGGATGACCTTGGGTTCGACCAGTGAATTGACCTTCGCGATGAGCCTTGCCGGTTGGCCTTGTTCGGCGTGCTCAGTTTCGCGCGCAATTTTTTCAATGACGCCCTGATGGAGCGTAAAGGGCGATTCGAGTAAGTGATTGAGCGCCGAAACCTTGCCTAAGCTTGTGAGCTGCAGAAATACGCGATGGACATCTTCACCGATGACCGGGTTCGCCGTGAGCAGGCCGTAGTCGGTGTATAAGCGCGCCGTGCGTGAGTGGTAATTGCCGGTACCGAGATGAACATAGTGGCGCAGGCGGGTCGCTTCTCGCCGAATGATGAGCATCATTTTGGCATGGGTTTTGTGCCCCACCACGCCGTAGACCACGTGCGCTCCGGCCTCTTGAAGCCGGTTGGCAAGGCCGATGTTTTCGGCTTCATCAAACCGAGCACGCAATTCAACCACGACAGTCACTTCTTTGCCGGCCCGTGCGGCAGTGACTAAGTGATCAACAATGGCTGAATCCGCTCCGGTTCGGTAGAGGGTTTGTTTAATCGCCAGGACGTCGGGGTCGTGGGCGGCCTGCCGCAGCAGCTCAGCCACCGGTGCGAATGACTCGAAGGGGTGATGGAGCAGGACATCGCGCTGGCGCATGGCTTTAAACACATCGCCACCATGGCGCAGTTCAATCGGCAAGCCGGGAGTGAATCCGGGATAGGTGAGGTCGGGGCGATCGACAATATCGCAAACGGCGAGCAGTCGATTGAGATTTACCGGGCCATTGACCTGATAGAGCGCATCGCTGTCGAGTTCAAACTCCTCGAGTAAAAACTCACTCATCGGTTCTGGGCAATTGGCGGCAACCTCAAGACGCACGGCATCGCCATAGCGACGGGACGGCAACTCACCTTCCATCGCTCGTAGCAGGTCGTCGACTTCTTCTTCATCGACGTAGAGATCGCTGTTGCGGGTGACGCGAAACTGATAGCAGCCAGTGGCGTTCATTCCCGGGAATAAGTCAGTGACGTGGGCATGGATAATCGACGACAAAAAGACAAAGTCGTAGGGCCCATTGCCCTCGAGCGTCGCCGGCAGCTGGATAATCCGTGGCAGCGCACGGGGAGCTTGGACAACCGCCATGCCGCTATTGCGCCCAAAAGCATCGCGGCCCTCGAGCGAGACGATAAAGTTGAGGCTTTTATTGAGTACCTGCGGGAACGGGTGGGCCGGATCGAGTCCAAGTGGGCTGAGAATCGGCAATAGCTCGTTTTCAAAGTACTGGCGAATCCAGTCCTGCTGGGCTTGGGTCCATTCGTTGCGGCGCAAAAACCGAATGCCGGCCTCGGCGAGCGCTGGGGTGACCTCGTCGTTAAGCAAGCGGTACTGCTCTTCGACGAGGGCGTGAGTGCGTTGAGCGATCTCGCGCAAGAGCTGTTGTGGGCTGCGGTTATCGGCGCCAGTCTGGCCAACACCCAATTCCATCGCCTGGCGCAGCCCCGCGACCCGAATCTCAAAGAATTCGTCGAGATTGGAGCTCGCGATGCATAAAAATTTAAGCCGCTCGAGCAAAGGGGTCTTTGGATCCTCGCTCTGCGCGAGCACTCGGCGGTTGAACTCAAGTAGGCTGAGTTGACGATTGATGTAGAGTTCTGGTGCGTTGAGGTCAGCTGATTCCATTTGCTCTGCCATCCCGAAAATGACGCCAACCATGCCTGCGGAGTGTGACTGTCACATGACAGTGGCGCTTATGCCCCCGGTGTGACTCGGTTGTACCCGTTGAGTGCAGCGACGCGATAGCCCTCTGCCATGGTCGGGTAGTTAAATGTGGTGTTCATAAAGTAGCGCAGTGAGTTACCGGGTGCCGGTTGCGCCATAATGGCCTGGCCGATATGCACAATTTCCGCGGCCTGATCACCAAAACAGTGGATGCCCAGAAGCTCAAGCGTTTCAACATGGAACAACAATTTGAGCATCCCTGTGGTTTGCCCCGAAATTTGAGCTCGGGCCAGATCCTTAAAAAATGCATGGCCGACTTCATAAGGCACACGCGCGGCCGTGAGCTCCTGCTCGGTGCGCCCAACTGAGCTGATTTCGGGGATGGTATAAATCCCGGTGGGCACGTCTTGGGCAAGGCGATAATCGCACTCGCCTTCGAGCATATGCGTGGCGGCATAGCGGCCCTGATCGTAGGCGGCACTGGCCAAGCTCGGGTAGCCGATGACATCGCCAACCGCGTAAATATGCGACTGGCTGGTTTGGAAATCGGCGTTCACCTCAAGCTGACCGCGGCTATTAGGCTCGATCCCTAGCGCGGCTAGATCCATGCCGTCGGTGTTACCGGTGCGGCCATTCGCCCACAACAGCAGATCACCTTGAATTTGTTTGCCTGACTGCAGGCGCAGCGTGACGCCATCATCGGTGGCACTAATCGATGCATATTCTTCGCGATGGCGAATCAGCACCCCGTGTTCGCGTAGGTGATAAGAAATCGCATCAGAGATCTCATCATCGAGGAACGCGAGCATTCGATCGCGGGTATTAATCAAATCAACTTTGACGCCAAGCCCGCGAAAGATCGATGCATACTCGCTGCCAATCACCCCGGCGCCGTAGATAATGATATTGCGCGGCGTGCGGTCGAGTTCAAGAATTTGATCACTGTCACAAATGCGTGGGTGGCTAAAGTCAACGTCATCCGGCCGATAGGGCCGTGACCCGGTAGCAATTAAAAAGCGCTCGGCAGTGAGTGTCGTGACTTCGCCATCGTTGGCCACGATTTCAATGCGATGGGCATCAATAAAGCGTGCTTTGCCCTGAAATATGGGGACTTCATTGCGCAGATAAAAATGGCTGCGTTGGTCAACTTGCCGATCGACCACCTGTCCGGCGTGCGCCAGCATGGTGGGAAAGCTCTGTTGGCGTGGATCGCCGGTGTCACGAAAGAGGACTGAGCTGTTGTATTCCATGAGTCGCCGGACGTTATGCCGTAATGACTTGGATGGAATCGTGCCCCAATGCGTACAGCCGCCACCCACCTCGGTGTAGCGCTCGATCATCGCGACCGAGCGTCCGCTTTTGGCGAGTTTCATCGCCGCGCCCTCGCCACCAGGGCCGCTGCCGAGGACAATGGCGTCGTAGTGTTTTTCGCTCACGTATAATCGCTCTTGGTCGCCATTCGATAGAATATCAGGACGTGTCCGCGTTGGCATAACCAGCGCGGCAGTTTATGTTACGCCAGCGACAATTAATGGCCGTTGGCACGATACGAGCAAAGGAAGTGAGACCATGACTGAACGGGTGCAGGTGGCAGGGCTTGAGGTAGCAAAGCCGCTTTATGAGTTGATGAGCGAGCAGGCAATTCCGGGCACCGGGGTTGATGTTGGCGTGTTCTGGCAGGGACTCGCTGATGCGGTGGCTGAGTTAGGCCCACGCAACCGCGCGCTACTCGCTGAGCGTGATCGGCTGCAGGCGGAGATTGACCAGTGGCATCGATCGCACCCGAATCAGCACGATCAACCCGCCTATCGCGAATTTCTTGAGCAAATCGGTTATCTGCAGCCGGCCGGTGATGATTTTACGGTCAGCACAACACCGGTTGATGCCGAGATTGCTGAGGTTGCTGGTCCGCAACTGGTGGTGCCGGTTAATAACGCCCGCTACGCGCTTAATGCCGCCAACGCCCGGTGGGGCAGTCTCTATGATGCGCTTTATGGCACCGATGTCATTGCCGAGACGGATGGTGCGGAGAAGCGCGCTGAATTTAACCCAGAGCGGGGCCGGCGAGTAGTTGCTTGGGCGGCCGCGTTCCTCGATGCCAGTTTTCCTCTAGCAACCGGCCATCATGCTCAGGCTCAAGCCTACCGAGTCAGCAAGCAGGGTGATCAGTACCGCCTCAGCGTGGTGCTCGACGATGGCAGCGAGACCGAACTGCTTGATCCAACGCAGTGGGTTGGTTTTGTCGGCGAGCCGCAGCCAAGCAGCATTTTGCTCCAACGCCACGGGCTTCACGCCGAGATCAGCATTGACCCCACTGACCCCATTGGCCAGCAGCACGCGGCTGGGGTGCGTGATGTGATTTTGGAATCGGCGGTAACCGCGATACAGGATTGTGAGGATTCGGTCGCGGCAGTCGATGGCGAAGATAAAGCCCAGGTGTACCGCAATTGGCTCGGGCTCATGCGCGGCGATCTTGAGGAGCGCTTTTACAAACAGGGTCGTGAGGTTGTGCGTCGACTTAATCCCGATCGTGAATATACCGGCGTTGATGGCCATGCACTGACCCTGCCCGGTCGCAGCCTCCTGTTGGTTCGCAATGTTGGCCACTTAATGACCACACCCGCGGTGCTCGATCGCAATGGCGATGAAATCCCAGAGGGTATTCTTGATGCATTCTGCACTGGCGTTATTGCGATGCACGATCTAGCGCGTGAGGGCGGTAATAGTCGCTGCGGCAGTGTGTATATTGTTAAACCCAAAATGCACGGCCCCGATGAGGTTGCGCTAACGGTCGCATTATTTGAGCGGGTTGAGACGGTAACCGGGATGCCGGCGAAAACACTCAAGGTGGGGGTGATGGACGAGGAGCGGCGGACAACGCTCAACCTCAAAGCCTGCATTCGTGAGGCCCGTGAGCGGTTGATATTTATTAACACCGGTTTTCTCGATCGCACCGGCGATGAAATGCACACCAGCATGGAAGCCGGTCCGATGATCCGTAAGGCGGCAATGAAACAGTCGCGCTGGCTGAATGCCTACGAAGACTGGAATGTCGATACCGGGCTTGCTTGCGGTTTGCCCGGGCACGCTCAAATTGGCAAAGGCATGTGGGCGATGCCCGATCGTATGGCCGATATGCTCGAAGCCAAAATAGGCCACCCGCGCGCCGGGGCTAACTGCGCTTGGGTGCCCTCACCCACCGCCGCCACTTTGCATGCCACGCATTATCACCAGGTTGATGTGCGCGCCCAGCAACACCAGCTTGCCGGTCAGTCGCGGGCGAGTTTGGAAGATTTGCTCACTATTCCTGTCGCTAGCGACACCAACTGGAGCGAGCCAGAGATTCAGGAAGAACTCGATAACAACTGCCAAGGCATTCTTGGCTATGTCGTGCGGTGGGTGAGCCAGGGTATTGGCTGCTCCAAAGTGCCGGACTTTTATGATGTCGGCCTCATGGAGGATCGCGCCACACTGCGAATTTCCAGTCAGCATATTGCCAATTGGCTGCATCACGGGATTGTCAGCGAACAAGCTGTGCGTGAGGCGATGCAGCGAATGGCTGCCGTTGTGGACCGGCAAAACGCCGATGACCCGACCTATGTCCCCATGGGCCCGGATTTTGATGGCATCCCGTTTCAAGCGGCTTGTGATTTGGTGTTTAAGGGCCGTGAACAGCCGAGCGGCTATACTGAGCCGTTACTGCATGCGCGCCGACTTGAGCTGAAGGCCAAACGCTAACTCCGATGAAAGCGCACATCGCATTTGCCAGACCGGCACAGATATGGTCTATTCTGTGGACAGACCAATTGGTCTTGGCGATCCGTTGTAATAACGGGCGATTTCCAAAACTCGGGAGGAGAGAGCATGACTGATTCCAAAGTGGATAATGCTAAAACAGACTCGGGGCAGCCTGATGGTTCGCGCCGTAAATTTCTTAAGGGCAGCCTTGCCGCAGCCGGTGGTGTTGCCGCTGCTGGTACAACGCTTGTCGGCGCGCCCTATGTCAACGCGCAGTCGCCGATCGTTTTAAAGATGCAGACCGCCTGGGGCGGGGGTAACATCTGGAACGATTTTGCTCGTGAATACGTTGATCGCGTTCACAGCATGTCGGGTGGCCGGATTCAGATCGATCTGTTGCCCTCAGGCGCTGTTGTGAAGGCCTTCCAGGTCATGGACGCAGTCAGCGACGGCGTACTCGATATCGGCCACGATGTGCCCGTTTATTGGTACGGCAAGAACAAAGCCGCTTCGTTGTTTGGTACTGGTCCGGTTTGGGGCGGTAGCGCGAACAATATGATGTCGTGGT
>JAVLBW010000001.1:204793-314229 GCA_031581235.1 Spiribacter sp.
GCTCACGCAAGACATCATGGGGCTGAACGTGGTCGGCGCCTTTGGCTTCCCCATGCCGTCTCAGCCATTTGGTTGGTTTAAAGATGACGACGTGACGTCGGTCGATGACATCCAAGGTCTGAAATACCGCACGGTGGGACTGGCTGCTGATTTGCTCCAAGAAATGGGCATGTCGGTCGCACAGCTACCTGGCGGCGAAATTGTGCCAGCCATGGAGCGTGGCGTTATTGATGCGTTTGAGTTCAATAACCCATCCTCTGATAGTGACTTTGGCGCGCAGGATGTGGCCAAGAATTACTACCTCGGCTCCTACCACCAGGCCAGTGAGTCATTCGAGTGGTTGTTTAACCGCGATATGCTCGAAAGCCTCGATGACGATCTGCAGGCAATCCTGCTGCACGCGGTTGAAGCGGCTTCGACGTCGAACACGGCCACAGCGCTGGATCGGTACTCGGCTGACCTTGAGTCACTGCAGACCGAATCAGGCGTTACCGTGCATCGTACCTCCGATGAAATTCTGGCCGCTCAGCTTGAGGCCTGGAGTGCTCTGATTCCAACCTTGGAAGAAGACGACTTCATGCGTCGGGTTATGGAGAGTCAGAAAGAGTGGGTGGAGCGCACCGTGTTCTACGAGCTCATGAACCAGCCGGACCTGCAGCTCGCCTACGAGCACTTCTTCCCCGGCCGGCTCAATATGTAAACCGGGCTTTTCGCCAACTGATCTGCCCCGGTCTTCGGACCGGGGCAGTTTTATTTAAACCGCTTGAACAAGAGTGATCTATGCTTCAAGTCATTCATACAATTGATCGATTCACGACATGGGTTGGGCGCAGCTTTGCCTGGCTCATTCTGCTCATGGCCTTTGGCATGGGCTTTGAAGTGCTATCGCGTTACCTATTTAACGCGCCAACGGCGTGGGCCTACGACATGTCGTACATCCTCTACGGCACGCTGTTTATGGTTGGCGGTGCCTATACGCTCTCCCGTAATGCCCATGTGCGCGGTGATTTTCTCTATCGACTTTGGAAGCCTCGAACACAGGCGAAAGTCGAGCTCACGTTGTACTTTTTATTTTTCTTTCCGGGCATTCTTGCGTTGGTGTTTGCTGGCGGGACCTATGCTGCTCAGTCATGGCGATATATGGAAACCAGCGTTTTCTCGCCGGCGGGTGTGCCAATTTTTCATTTTAAAACCATGCTGGTGGTTGGCGCGGTTCTTATGCTGATTCAGGGCGTGGCGCAGGTCTGTCGCTGCCTTGTGTGCATTCGCACCGGTGAGTGGCCAGCCGACGTTCATGACGTCACCGAATTAGAAGATCAACTGCTTGAAAGCGGTGGCAAAGACTACATAGCCAGTCCTTTAGAAGATTTACCCAAAACGGGAGGCAATGAGCGATGACTGATCCCCAAATCGGGATCCTGATGTTAGGGGTCTTCATTCTCTTTATCTTTTTGGGCTTTCCGATTGCCTTTACGTTGATGGCGTTAGGGATTGCGTTTGGCTATTTTGCTTACTTTGACGCTGGCCGCATGTGGCGTGGCTATGAGCGCTTAGTCGAGCAGGGCGCTGAAGGTTGGCAGGTTTGGCAGGCCTACTTTGATGGGTTTTTGAATAACCGGATTTTCGATTTATTCGTTAACCAAACCTACTCAGTGATGGCCAATGAAGTGCTCACCGCTGTGCCGTTGTTTTTGTTCATGGGCTACATTGTTGAGCGCTCGAACATTGTCGAGCGGTTGTTCTCAACTCTCTACATCGCCGCGCGTCGAGTGCCCGGTGCAATGGCGGTGGCTGCCCTTGTCACCTGTACGTTGTTTGCAACCGCAACCGGTATTGTTGGTGCGGTGGTTACGCTGATGGGTTTGCTGGCGCTGCCAGCGATGCTTAACGCCCGCTATGACAAGTCCTTTGCCTCGGGTGTGATCTGTGCCGGCGGAACGCTCGGTATCCTTATTCCGCCCTCGATTATGTTGATTGTCTATGCGGCGGCGTCCGGTACATCGATTGTGCGCCTCTATGCCGGGGCGCTTTTCCCCGGCCTGCTGCTCGCTGGTCTGTACATTGCCTACATTGTGGTGCGCAGTATTTTGCAGCCCTCCGCGGCACCAAAGCCCACGGATGACGAAGTGGGTGACGTGTCGTTTGGTCGGTTGATCTGGATGATCGTGACCTCATTCGTACCGCTTGCCGTGTTGATCTTGGCGGTGCTGGGGTCGATTTTGTTTGGTTTGGCAACCCCCACTGAGGCGGCTTCAGCCGGCGCGTTGGGCGGGTTAGCGTTGTCAGCGATCTATCGGGCATTAACCTGGGATAAGCTTCGCGATTCGGTATATCTCACGCTCAAGACAACGGCCATGGTTTGCTGGCTGTTTGTGGGGTCATGGACGTTTTCGTCGGTATTTTCCTACCTTGGTGGCGAGCATTTGATCACCGAGTTTGTGGTGGGGCTTAACCTCAATACCATCACTTTCTTGATCCTTGCGCAGCTGATTATCTTCCTGCTGGGATGGCCGCTCGAGTGGTCAGAGATCATCATTATCTTTGTGCCCATCTTCTTGCCGTTGCTGGAGATCTTTGGGGTTGACCCACTGTTTTTCGGCATCTTAGTGGCACTCAACCTGCAGACGTCGTTTTTAACACCACCGATGGCCATGTCGGCTTATTACCTGAAGGGGATCGCACCGCCATCGGTGCAATTAGTACAAATCTTTAAAGGCTGTATGCCCTTCTTACTATTTGTGGTGATCGCGATGGTCGCCCTCTACCTGTTCCCACAAATTGTGTTCTGGCTCCCGGATAGCATTTATGGTTGAACGCATTGAAATTGGCGAACCGGCTGATTTGACGGCGACGCAGATCGCCGTCCACCTCGCCAGCGGCGCATTGAGTGCGGAGGCTGTCACTCGGGCGTGTTTGGAGCGCATCGAGGCGATGGATTCAAGCATCCATGCGTGGGCTTACTACGATCCACAGCTTGCCGTCATGCAAGCCAAAGAAGCGGATCGTCGGCGCGCTCAAGGGTTGCCGTTGGGGCCGTTGCACGGGGTGCCGATCGGGCTGAAAGACATTATCGATGCCCGGGGTATGCCCACTGAGAACGGTACCCCATTGGATGCCGGTAAACGGCCTTGGGAAGACGCCACACTCACGCAGCGTTTGCGCAATGCGGGAGCGGTCATTTTAGGCAAGACCGTTACCAGTGAGCTGGCGTATTTTCATCCCGGGCCAACAACCAATCCGCATGATGCAACACGCACCCCAGGCGGCTCGTCGAGTGGTTCAGCCGCCGCGGTTGCAGCCGGTATGGTGCCGTTTGCCGTGGGGACACAAACCAACGGCTCGGTAATACGACCAGCCTCGTTCTGTGGTGTGGTTGGGTATAAGCCGAGCTTTGGCTCAGTCCCTCGAACCGGCGTGCTCAAGGCCGCACAGTCGCTCGATCAGGTGGGCTTTTTTGCTCGTAGCATTGACGATGTCGCCCTCGCTGCAACCGTTATGGGGGCAGATGGCCAGGATCGTGACTGCCATTTAAACCCCGGGCCGCTGTTGGATATGGCTTTATCAGAGCCACCGGTGACCCCGGATATTGCCATGGTTCACACGCCGTTTAGCGAGCGCCTTGAACCCGAGACCAGTGCCGGATTTAGCGAGCTCATTGAAGTGCTGGGTGAGCATGGCACCGAGACGGCGCTGCCCGAGGTCTTCGGCCGTGGGGCGGGATGGCTGGCAGCGATTATGGCAAGCGAAATGACACGCAATTTGGGTCATTACGCTGAGCAGGACGCCGGTCAGGTCAGTGATGCGTTTAAAGCGTTAATGGAGCAGGGGCGCGGTGTCTCGGCGGTTGATTATCTCGCGGCACGCGATATGCAGCCGGTTTTGCTTGACGCACTAGAGCCCCTCTTTGAGCGCTTTGATGCGATTATCACGCCGGCAGCGCCGGGTGAGGCGCCAGCGGATTTAAGCACAACCGGTGATCCGATATTCTGCACGCTGTGGAGCCTGTGCGGGCTCCCAGCGATCACCTTGCCGCTGCTCAGCGGCCCGAACAATATGCCCGTGGGCGTTCAGTTAGTTGGCGCTTACGGCCAAGATGCGCAGTTACTCAGAACGGCGCGCTGGGTGCTCAAGCAATGCCAGTCAAATGATGAGGGGGCGACATGATCGATCGAGTAATGGCGATAATTGGATTATTAATGCTGGGTGCGTTTTTGATCGTGGTGCCGCTCTTTGTGCCCCACATCAGTTTAATCATTGTTGTTAGTGGCTGTGCGGCGTTGGCAACTTATGACACTTGGCGCCATCTTGCCGGCAGAAAAAGCGAGTAATTGATCGCGCCGGCTAAGTTTATCGTCCATAAAAAAACCCGGCGCTAAGGCCGGGTTTTTTTGATTAGGCGACGGCTTGCGAGCGTTGCGCCAAATCGCGCAACACATAATGCAAAATGCCGCCGTTGCGGAAGTATTCCCACTCGGTTGGCGTGTCGACGCGAACACGCGCTTCAAAGCGCTTAACTTCACCGTCCGGGGTAACGGCACGAACGCTCACGCTGCTCGGTTCGTCAGCGAGGCTATCGATGCTAAAGGTCTCCTCACCGGTGAGCCCGAGTGTTTCAGCGGTGTCGCCGTCTTTATATTGCAAGGGCACCACACCAAAGCCGACGAGGTTAGAGCGGTGAATGCGCTCATAGCTCTCGGCAATCACCATACGAACCCCGAGTAGCGCGGTTCCTTTCGCCGCCCAGTCACGGCTCGAACCGGTGCCGTACTCTTTACCCGAGAGCACCACCAGCGGGGTATCCGCCTCTTTATAGCGCATTGCTGCGGCGTAGATCGAGGTCTGCTCGCCGGTTGGGTAGAAGGTTGTCCAACTGCCTTGTGTGCCGGGTGCGAGTTGGTTTTTGAGCCGCACATTGGCAAACGTTCCGCGCATCATGACCTCGTGATTGCCGCGGCGCGAGCCATAGCTGTTGAAGTCTTGGGGCAGAATACCGAGTGACTGCAAGTATTCGCCGGCGGGGCTGTCGGCCTTAATCGCACCGGCCGGCGAGATGTGGTCGGTAGTAATGGAGTCGCCCACTTTGACCAAGCAACGCGCCTGCTTAATTTCAGAAATTTCGGCAGGCTCGAGCGTCATGCCTTCGAAGTAGGGCGGGTTGCGGACATAGGTGGAGTCCGGCCACTCGTAGATTTCGCCTTCGGGAGCGGGCAGGTTCTGCCACGCTTTTGAGCCCTCAAAGACATTCGCGTATTGCTTGCGATACATCGTTGAGTTGATGTGCGTCTCAATAACATCGGCAATCTCTTTTTGCGACGGCCAGACATCTTTGAGATACACCGGGTTGCCTTGTTGATCGTGACCGAGTGGCTCGGTGGACAGATCGCGGGCGACATTGCCGGCAATCGCGTAGGCGACCACCAAGGGCGGTGAAGCCAGGTAGTTGGCCGGGACATCGGGGTGGATGCGGCCTTCGAAGTTGCGGTTGCCGGAGAGGACGCCCGAGACCATTAAGTCGCCCTGACGAATTGCCTCGTTGACGGCATCCGGCAAGGGGCCAGAGTTACCAATACAAGTCGTGCAGCCAAAGCCGACGACATCAAAGCCCAAGGCCTCGAGCGGTTTCATCAATCCCGCTGACTCAAGGTAGGCGGGCACTACTTGCGAGCCGGGTGCAAACGAGGTCTTAACCCAGGGTTTAGCGGTCAACCCACGGGCGTGGGCTTTTTGGGCAACAAGCCCCGCGGCAACCAGTACGGCGGGGTTTGAGGTGTTGGTGCAAGAGGTAATCGCTGCGATCACCACGTCACCATGGTTGAGTGTGTGTTGCTCGCCGTTGAGCTCGAGGTTAACGGCGCCGGTTTCATGCCACATTGAGTGGCCGGGTGCGGTATCGCCGCCTTCGCCTTCAAATCGCGCCTCATCGGTATTCGGCATCGTACCGCGCGTGGTGAGCTCCTCCTCGAGGTAGTCGAGGAATGCACCTTTCGCATCGGTGAGTGCAATGCGATCTTGCGGGCGCTTAGGCCCGGCAATGCTGGGCACAACCTCGTCGAGATTGAGCTCGACAATATCGGTGTAGTCCGCTTGACGCGATCCGGTCTCGCGCCACATGCCTTGCTCACGCGCATAGGCTTCGACGAGGTCCAGCGTTTCTTGGTCACGCCCGGATACCTCGAGGTAGCGAATCGTTTCAGCGTCCATCGGAAAGATGCCGCAAGTCGCCCCGTACTCAGGCGCCATGTTGCTGATGGTGGCCCGATCAGCGAGTGGCAGGTTATCGAGGCCATCCCCAAAGAATTCAACGAATTTTCCAACCACGCCTTTCTTGCGTAGCAGCTCAACCACAGTGAGGACGAGGTCGGTCGCGGTAGCACCCTCGCGCAGCTCACCATTTAACTTAAAGCCAATGACTTCAGGGATCAGCATGGTGATGGGCTGGCCGAGCATCGCCGCTTCGGCTTCGATGCCGCCCACGCCCCAGCCGAGGACACCGAGGCCATTGACCATCGTGGTGTGCGAATCGGTGCCAACGAGCGTGTCGGGATAGGCGAGCGTGCCATCGGCGGTTTCTTTGGTGAATACGGTCTTAGAGAGGTATTCAAGGTTGACCTGGTGGACAATACCGGTGCCGGGCGGGACGACGCGAAAGTTTGAGAAGGCTTTCTGACCCCAGCGCAAGAATTTATAGCGCTCCTCGTTGCGCTTAAATTCGATGCGGCTATTCAGGTCGAGCGCGTCTGAGCTGCCTGCATGATCGACCATAACCGAGTGATCGATCACCAAATCCGCAGGCTCGAGTGGGTTGATGAGTTTAGGGTCGCCGCCGAGGTTGCGCATGGCGTCGCGCATGGCGGCCAAATCCACAATCGCTGGCACGCCGGTGAAGTCCTGAAGCACAACGCGCGCGGGGCTAAATGACACCTGCTCACCGGGTCCGCCGTTGGGGTCCCATTGGCAAAGCGCTTCGATCTGCTCGGTGGTGACGTTGCGGCCATCCTCTTTGCGCAGCAGATTCTCTAGTAGCACTTTGAGTGAGAAAGGTAGGCGATCGATATCGAAGCGATCCTGGAGGGCATCAAGGCGGTAGATATCGTAGTGCTTACCCTTGACATCGAGTTTGGTGCGGGCGTTGTAGCTATCGGTCATGGTTCCTCCGGAAATGCGCGGCAAGGCGCTAGCAGCAGGCAATTGAGCCCGCGTTGTACTCTTTTGAGGGACCTTATTTTACACAAACCCTAGGTCTGGCGCAGCACTTGCTCGGCCTGTGCAATAACTGCACGGCGCCCCAGTACTAAGCGCACACGCCCGCCGCCATTGACTTGCCACAAGCCAGCGGCGCGGATTGCGGCGAGTAATAAAGCCCGGATTTGTGCCGCAATGCCCTCATCTTGCAGTGTTTGGGCATTGCCTTGGACCATGATACGAGGCCGAAGCGGGCTAATGAAGCGGGCGTAAAGGTCGGCCAAATTGTGGAGGACATTGGGGTGGTTGAGCTCGCCAAAATAGGTTGCCCGTTGGCTCGCTTGCTGGAGTTCATCCGCAAGCCCGTGCAGGTGTTGGCGTTTGCTTCGCAATCGTCGCTCAAGCTGAATAACGCTAATCAAATAGCGGGTCAGATGCATCGAGGTGGGCTGGCTTAAATGCTCGATAAGCCCCCGTAAGCCAGGCTCGAGTGCGTCGCTGCCGCCGTAAAGGGTATCCACCGAACCGGTGTAATCGCCTAGCAGGCCTTGTAGACAAGGCAAGGTCCGGCGGCGGTCAGCGTGGCCGTGTTCAGCCAGGTTGCAAACCGCGTTAAGGGCTTGAAATACCGCGGCGAGTGCCAGGATCTCCTCGGTTTTAGGCGACGCCACTGTGCAGCGCTCCAGTCACCGGCTGTCGACTGGCAATAATGCCGCCACCCAGACACTCGTTGCCGTCGTAGAGCACCACTGACTGGCCCGGCGTGACACCCCGTTGCGGGGCTGTGAAATGGACCTGCCAGTGGTCTGCGTCAAGGCGCTCGAGTTGGGCGGCGGTATCGGGGTGGCGATGGCGTAATCGAGCGGTGCACTCAATCGAGGATGCTGGCCCGAGGCCATTGATCCAATGCCAGTCGCGCGCGCTCAGTGCGGTGCTCATCAATGCCGGGTGATTATGACCCTGAGCGACGATAAGCTGATTGGTATTTAAGTCTTTTTCGACCACGTACCAAGGCTCGCCCGAGCGGCCTGGCTGGCCACCAAGGTCGAGGCCTCGGCGCTGGCCCAAGGTATAGAAGGCGAGGCCTTGATGCTCACCGAGCGGCTGGCCGTCAACGCTGATGATGGGGCCCGGTGAGGTGGCGATATAGCGGGCTAAAAACGCCCGAAAATCGCGCTCGCCGATAAAGCAAATGCCGGTGCTATCGGGCTTATCAAAATTGGCAAATCCCGCCTGATCAGCCAGTTCACGGACTTCAGGCTTGGTTAGCTCAGCGAGTGGGAAGATCGCGTGCGCAAGCTGCTGTTGATTGAGCGTGTGCAAAAAGTAAGTTTGATCTTTGTTCTCATCGCGTGCACGACACAGCCGCCACGCCCCCGGTTCACCATCGATTGCCGCGTAATGCCCTGTGGCCACATAATCAGCGCCTAAGCGTTGCGCGCGTTCGAGAAAAGCCCGAAACTTAATGCGCTGATTGCAGAGGATATCGGGGTTGGGAGTTCGCCCGGCACGAAATTCCTCTAGGCAATGATCAAAAACTTGATTTCGATATTCTGCGGCAAAATTGGCTTGGTGCAGAGGAATGCCCAGCGCGTCCGCTACTTGCCGAGCGTCGGCTAGATCCGCTTCGGACGTACACTGGGTCGAATTGTCGTCGTCTTCCCAGTTTTTCATAAACAGGCCTTCGACACGGTAGCCCTGCTCGCGCAGAAGCCACGCGCTGACCGCTGAGTCAACGCCGCCGGATAGACCAACAATCACTCGAGTCGAAGCATTCATGCCCTGCAGTTTAACATTGGCGCTTGGCGGTTGAGCTTTTAAAATCAACCCATCGCCCCCACATCACTTTAGAGCACACAGGTTTTGGTCATGAGCGAACACAACGATCCGCAACACGAAGAGGATGTATCGGTTGAGGAGGCCTCGCCGAGCGTCGCCGAGCCGCCGCTCTATCGGGTTGTGTTGCTGAATGACGACTACACGCCAATGGAATTTGTGGTAGAGGTATTGCAAACGTTCTTTCGGATGGATCGCGAGCAGGCCACGCAAGTCATGCTCCACGTTCATACTCGGGGCAAGGGCGTTTGCGGGATTTATAGCCGCGACATCGCTGAAACCAAGGTTGATCAGGTCAGCGACTATGCGCGTGAACACGATCAGCCCTTAATGTGCACGATGGAACCGGCATGAGCCGGAACCGATTAGACAAAGTCTCGGTCGAAATAAGCAGTATTCAAGTGAGAAGCCCATGCTAAGCAAAGAACTCGAGTTTACGTTGAACCTCGCCTTTAAAGAGGCCCGCGACAAGCGACACGAGTTTCTGACCGTGGAGCATTTGCTGCTGGCGCTCACCGATAACCCGGCCGCTCTTGAGGTGCTGCGCGCATGCGGCGCTGATTTGGATGCGCTGCGCAAAGACCTCGAGGCCTTTGTTGATGAGACAACGCCGCTTCTGCCAGCCAACGACAACCGGGAAACCCAGCCGACGTTGGGATTCCAACGGGTACTGCAGCGCGCGATCCTGCACGTTCAGTCCTCAGGTAAAAAGGAAGTCAGCGGCGCCAACGTCGTTGTGGCCATCTTTAGCGAGCAGGAATCGCAGGCGGTGTATCTGCTGCACAAGCAGAATATCTCGCGCCTCGATGCGGTGAATTTTATCTCGCATGGCATTTCTAAGGTTGCCGGCGAAGAGGGGTCGGGCGAATCGGAGTCTTCTTCCGAGGAGGGCGAAGTCAGCGAAGAAAGCGCCAACGCCAAACCGCTGGAGAGTTTTGCGACCAACCTCAATGTCCGCGCCCGTGAGGGCAAAACCGATCCGTTGATCGGGCGTCGCCACGAGGTTGAGCGCACGATTCAGGTCTTGTGTCGGCGGCGTAAAAACAACCCGCTCTACGTGGGTGAAGCAGGCGTTGGCAAAACAGCCATTGCTGAGGGCTTAGCCAAACTCATTGAGGATGGTGAGGTTCCCGAAGTGCTTGCCGATGCGACCATCTATTCGCTCGATTTGGGCGCGCTCGTGGCGGGCACCAAGTATCGGGGTGACTTTGAGAAGCGGCTGAAGTCATTGCTTTCGCAGCTGAAAAAAGAGCCCCATGCGGTGCTATTTATTGACGAAATTCACACCATCATTGGTGCCGGCTCGGCTTCTGGTGGTGTCATGGACGCCTCCAACCTGCTTAAGCCCATGCTCGCGACGGGCGAGCTTAAGTGCATTGGCTCGACAACCTATCAAGAATACCGCGGGGTGTTTGAAAAGGATCGGGCGTTGGCGCGGCGCTTTCAGAAGATTGATGTCGAAGAGCCTACCGTGGATGAAACGGTGCAAATTTTGCGCGGGCTTAAAAGCCGATTCGAAAGCCACCATGGCGTGCGCTATACCCACCCGGCGTTAGAATCGGCGGCGGAGCTGGCAGCGAAGTACATCACCGATCGCTACTTGCCGGATAAGGCGATTGATGTCATCGACGAGGCGGGGGCTAATCTGCGGTTGCTACCGCCGTCGAAGAAGAAAAAGACGGTCGGTGTGGGGGATGTCGAGACCATCGTTGCGAAGATGGCACGCATCCCACCAAAGCGGGTTTCGACTTCGGATATGCGGTTGCTTGAAACCCTCGAAAAGGATTTAAAGCGGGTTATTTTTGGTCAGGACGAAGCGATCGATACGCTGGCGACCACCATCAAAATGTCGCGAGCGGGTTTACGCGATACCGAAAAGCCGGTCGGCAGCTTTTTGTTTGCGGGGCCGACGGGTGTGGGTAAAACCGAAGTCACTCGCCAGCTTGCCGAGGTCATGGGTATTAACATGATTCGCTTTGACATGTCGGAGTACATGGAGCGGCATACGGTCTCGCGGCTGATTGGTGCGCCGCCCGGATATGTTGGCTTTGACCAAGGCGGGCTATTGACCGAGGAGGTGCTCAAGCACCCGCACTCGGTGGTTCTGCTCGATGAGATCGAGAAAGCGCATCCGGATGTATTTAACCTGCTCTTACAGGTTATGGACCATGGCTCGTTGACGGATAACAATGGCCGTCATGCTGATTTTCGCAATGTCATTTTAGTGATGACGACCAATGCGGGCGCCGAAGAGCAAAGTCGTCGGTCGATTGGCTTTACGCCGCAGGACCAAAGCAGCGATGCCCTCGAGGTGATTCGCAAGCAGTTCACGCCGGAGTTCCGTAACCGATTGGATGCGATTATTCAGTTCAACAGCCTCGCCGCTGAGGTGGTCCATCGGGTGGCGGAGAAGTTCATTCGGGAGCTGCGTCATCAGTTAGCGGAAAAGCGTGTCACGCTCGAAGTCAGTGATGCCGCGCGGGCATGGCTCGCGGAGCAGGGCTACGATCCAAAAATGGGAGCACGGCCGATGGCACGCCTCATCCAGGATAAGCTCAAGCGGCCGCTGGCTGATGAGCTGCTGTTTGGCAAACTCGCCAATGGGGGGCATATCACGGTTGAATTGGATGACACCGGTGAGGCATTGGCGTTTCGAATGGATACGCCGGAACCGGTCGAGTAATTAATCGTGAGTCTGTAACCGGGTTCGGATTACCGGGCCCGGTAGACGATGCGGCCTTTGTTTAGGTCGTACGGTGTGAGCTCAACGGTGACGCTGTCGCCGCGCAAGATACGAATATAGTGCTTACGCATCTTTCCTGAGATGTGCGCGGTCACGGTGTGGCCGTTTTCTAATTCGACACGAAACATGGTATTGGGCATTACTTCGGTAATGGTCCCGTTCATACGAATGTTTTCTTCTTTCGCCATTCAGTTCTCTCTATTTGCTAAAACTTGCGATTCTACCGGAGCCAGCGAGGCTGCACCAATTATCTGTGCGGTTTAATCGTGTCGCTCCCAGCCGCTCTCGCCAAGTCGTTCATGCGGTTTGAAGTCGGCTTTGTAATGCATTTTTGCTGCGCCGTTGATCCAGTAGCCCAAGTAAAGCCATTGGCGTTGGTGTTCGTAAGCCATTTGCAGCTGCAATAAAATCGCCAGTGTCCCCAGGCTGCGGGCTTCGAGGTGGGGTTCATAAAAGGTATAGACCGCGGATAACGAACGCCCGGTGTCATCCGTCACTGCCACTCCCAGGAGTCGTTCATCCGAGCGCAGCTCAAAAAATCGGGTGCGACACCAGCTCGATGTGAGGTACTGCCAGTATAAATCGGCATCCGCATCATCCATGCCACCGCCAGGATGACGGGCGTGGACATAGCGCTGATAGAGCGCGAGATGCTCCTCACGATAGCGAAAGCCAACATCAACCAAGCGAACATCGGCATTATGACGCAGACAGCGACGATGACGTCGGCGTGGCTGAAACGCCGGCACGGGGATGCGCAGACTTTGACAGGCTTGGCACCCCGGGCAAGCGGTACGATAGACATGCTCACCGCCGCGACGAAAACCCTGTTCGAGAAGCGCTTCATAGCGACTAGGACTGAGCTCAAGGCGCGGGTCGACCACGCTAAACTCCGCCGGTCGATCATAGAGATAGGGACAGGGCTGGCGGCCGGTCGTGAGTAGGCGAAAATTTTCGTGTGCTGGGGCCTGTGTCATTGCAATAGGTCAGTGATCGTCAGGTTCCAGGGTCCTGGATGCGTTGGTTGGCGTTGGCTCGCGGCAAGTGCGAGCAAAAATTGTGGCCGTGGCAGACAGACTGCGCCCATGCTGAGCAGGTGATCGGTAGGCATTTGGCAGTCTAAAAAGTCAAATTCCCACGCACGAAGCTGCGCGCACAAACCCGCCATTGCGATTTTGCTAGCGTTGGGGGCACGGCTAAACATTGATTCGCCAAAGAATGCACCACCGAGTGAGACACCATAGAGCCCGCCGATTAGCGCATGATCGCGCCAAACCTCAATCGAATGAGCCAATCCAATGATATGCAAACGGCTATAAGCGGCCTGCATCTCAGTCGTAATCCAGGTGCCAGGCTGATCGGCCCGCGGCGCGGCACAGGCTTTAACCACGTGATCAAAGCACTGATCAAGCGTTAGGCGAAAATCGCCGCGGCGCAGAGTGCGACGAAGTGAGCGGCTGATGTGGATGGCATGGGGGTAGATCACCGCCCTTGGGTCAGGGCTCCACCAGAGTATTGGCTCGCCGGGTGAAAACCACGGAAAGATACCGGCCCGGTAAGCGGCTTCAAGGCGCTGTGGTGATAACGAGGCGCCAATCGCCAGCAATCCATTGGGTTCTGCCAATGCGGTCTGCGGGTCAGGCAGCGGCGTTTGCTCATCGCTCGCATCCAGCCAGGGAATGGGTAGACGGCCTTTAGCCACGCGGCAGCTGCTCTAGGATTTCGGCCCGATAGGGCCCCTCGTGTGTGAGGTCGTTGGCCCACTGCGCAACCGCCGGGCGTTCACGGGCAAGAAAGTCATCAACTGCTGACTGAAAGCGCTCGTCGGCCAAGTAGTGGGCGGATTGGGTTAGCACGGGTAAAAAACCGCGCGCGACCTTATGTTCGCCTTGCGCACCGGGCTCGTAGCGATCAATGCCGTGGGCGATGCAATACTCAATGCCTTGGTAGTAGCAGGTCTCGAAGTGCAAACCGTCATAATCCTGCGCACACCCCCAGTAGCGGCCATATAAGGTGTCATCGCTGCGCAAGCAGATCGCCGCAGCGATGGGCTCGTCATCAAGGTGGGCTAAAAACACCACCAGTCGATCGCCGAGTGTCGCGGCAAGTTCGGCAAAGCATGCCTGGCTTATGACCGGCAGATTGCCGTGTTCGTAGAATGTTTTTTGGTAAAAACCATGCAAGGTCTGCCATAGCGCCTCGGTGGTTTCATGGCCATGGAGCGTGCGCAGCTGAATGCCTTGATCGCTGACTAACCGACGCTCACGACGAATGTTTTTGCGTTTTTTCGAGCTCATGCCCGCCAAAAAGGCTTCAAAATCAGTGTATTCGGCGTTGCGCCAGTGATACTGGCAGCCTGAGCGCAGGGAATAGCCGTTGGTCTGCAGCGCGCGGGTGGTCTGTGCATCGGTAAACAGCCAGTGCACTGAACTAAGGTTTTGATCATTGGCAAGTTGGCGCGCGCCATCCGCAAGCGTTTGCTGGAGTTGTTCCAGCGGATAGTCGGGGTGATAGAGCATGCGGGGTCCGGTGACCGGGCTGTAAGGCACCGCGATCACGAGCTTGGGGTAGTAATCGAGGCCGTTGCGCTCGTAGGCATGGGCCCAGGCAAAATCAAACACGAACTCACCCCAAGAGTTACCCTTGAGATAGGCTGGCGCGGCAGCAATCAGCGTATCGCCGTCCCATAGCGCTAAGTGCTGCGCGACCCAGCCATTTTCAGCCGATACCACGCCATGGCGCTCCAGTGCGGATAAAAACTCATGCCGCAGGAATGGATTGCAAGTGCCGTTCAACGCATTCCATTGTGCTGCGTCGAGCGCATCAATCGTTGGTATTGCTGTAAGTTCCATGCTTTGGTTGACCGCAAACACGAGGATGGAGTGCCCTAGACCGCTGCCCCTGCTAAAGCCCCGAGCGCTACTGTACACTTTGCGTTATGGCAGGCAAGACAACAGCACGCAAGCCCATGGCGCCGATTAGCCAGCAGATCGGGCGGATGCTCCGAGAAGCGGCTTTATTGGTGCTCATGGCAGTGGCCGGTTTTTTATTGCTCGCACTGATGACCTACCACCCGGGCGACCCGGGTTGGAGCCAAGCTGGCCCGAGTGCGCATTTACACAATGCGGGTGGGCTAGTCGGGGCTTACTGGGCCGATGTGAGTCTCTATCTATTTGGCTATCTCGGGTTTTTGTTCCCGGTATTAATTGCGCTGCTCGCCGCGCTGGTCTATCGCTGGCAGCGGCGCGACGGCCGGGTGCACTGGCCGGTGATTGGTATTCGTTGCGCCGGATTTGTCCTGACATTGCTGGCCGGGACAGCACTCGCGCGGCTGCATATTGAACCGGTGGCGGGCACGGTGCCGCTGAGCTCGGGTGGCGTGCTGGGTAATTTGGTCGGTGATCAAATTCGTGACGCGTTTAGCTTCACCGGCGCAACGCTGCTCTCACTCGCGGTCTTTCTAGCGGGAGTAACGTTATTCACCGGGCTTTCCTGGATTGCGTTAATGGACCAGTTGGGGCACTTCGTGCTCGCGCAAACCAAGTATCTCAGCGTTGCCCAAGCGCGTTGGCAAGACTTCCAGTCGGCCCGCCAGGCGCGCAAAGCACGTGAAGTGGCCCGCCGCGATGAGCAAAAACGCGCCCAAAAGCGGCGCAAACCAGAGATCGCTGCACCGGCGGCCGAAGCCAAGCCCAGTGATCGCACTCGTCAAGAGCAGCAAATCAAGCTCTTTGATACCCCGCCCGTGCCCGGCGAGCTGCCTGCGGTGTCATTGCTTGACCCGCCGACACCTGAGCAGCCGGGGTACACCGCCGAGGCGCTCGAGGCCATGTCGCGATTAGTCGAGCATAAATTGCGCGACTTTGGCGTTGAGGTCGAAGTGGTCGCGGTTCAGCCTGGGCCAGTCATTACCCGCTTTGAAATTCAGCCTGCTGCGGGCGTTAAGGTCAGCCAAATCACCAATTTGGCCAAGGACCTGGCGCGCGCGCTGTCGGTAACGGCTGTGCGCGTGGTCGAGGTAATTCCGGGGAAGGCCGTTGTCGGCCTAGAAATTCCCAATGAGCACCGGCAGATTATCGCGCTATCGGAAATTATTCGCTCGGAGGCGTTCGAAAACGCCGCATCACCGCTGACCTTGGCCATTGGTAAAGACATCGGCGGTCACACCCAAGTGGTTGATCTGGGCAAAATGCCGCATTTGCTGGTCGCTGGTACCACCGGATCAGGTAAGTCGGTGGGCATTAATGCCATGATCCTGAGCCTACTCTACAAAAACGGCCCCGATGCGGTTCGCACCATCATGATCGACCCGAAGATGCTCGAGCTCTCGGTCTATGACGGTATCCCTCATCTGCTCGCGCCGGTCGTCACTGATATGAAAGAGGCGGCGAACGCGCTGCGTTGGTGTGTGGGTGAAATGGAGCGGCGCTATCGGCTCATGGCAAGCCTCGGGGTGCGCAATATTGCCGGGGCTAACCGCAAGATCCAAGAGGCTAAAGCCCGCGGCGAGCCATTGATTGATCCGATTTGGCAGGCCGATGACGCCCGGCTCGAACCCCATCTCGATGATGAGGCGCCCGCGCCGACACCGCCAGAGCTCGAGCCGATGCCCTACATTGTGGTGGTGGTCGATGAGTTTGCCGACATGATGATGATGGTGGGCAAAAAGGTTGAAGAGCTCATTGCACGACTCGCCCAGAAAGCGCGTGCCTCGGGTATTCATTTAATTCTTGCCACTCAGCGGCCATCGGTTGATGTGATTACCGGGTTGATTAAAGCCAACATCCCCACACGCATAGCGTTTCAGGTGTCTTCGCGGGTTGATTCGCGAACCATTCTCGATCAAATGGGCGCGGAGTCGTTGCTCGGCCACGGTGACATGCTGTTTATGGGGCCGAGTAGCCGTGGTATCCCCGAGCGGGTACATGGCGCCTTTGTCTCCGATGCTGAGGTGCATCGGGTGGCTGAAGAGCTTAAACGTGGCGGTGAGCCGGAGTACATCGAGGGCATACTCGATGAAGCCAGCGCTGGCGGCGGGATGGCGGGTGCGCTGCCGGGTGAAATGAGTGCCGGTGGCGGTGAGGCTGATCCGCTCTATGACCAAGCCGTGCGCGTGGTGACAGAAACCCGCAAAGCCTCAATCTCCGGGGTCCAACGTCGGCTTAAAGTGGGCTATAACCGGGCGGCCCGGCTGGTCGAAGACATGGAGGCGGCGGGTATTGTTGGCCCACTCGAGGCCAATGGCGCGCGTGAAGTCATTGCACCACCACCGCCCAAAGACTGAGGGTGTGTTGATGCGTGGGCGTTTTATCCAGGGCCTTGTCACGGTGCTTTTGCTGATGACAATCGAGCTGGCCTCGGCGGCAAACGATCCAGTCGCGCTCGAGCGGCTCGAGCGCTACTTTGATCGCGTTGATCGGCTCGCCGGCGATTTTGAGCAGATTACTCGCGACGAGGCCGGGCAAGTTGTCGAGCGCTCGAGCGGTACGTTTGCCATGGCTCGGCCGCAGCGCTTTAGCTGGCATTATCAACGCCCATGGGAGCAATGGATTGTCTCCGATGGTGAGCAGCTCTGGGTGCACGATGTTGATCTTGATCAGGTGGTTGTCCGGCCCCTCGATGATGCCCTTGGGGTTGGCGCAGCGCAGTTATTGAGCGGGAATCTCGAGCAGTTACAGCGGCAATTTGTGATTCAGTCGGCAAGCGCCGATACCGTCATGCTCACGCCCACCGATTCGGCTTGGTCGTTTCAAACCATCCAGGTGCACTTTAACGCCAGCGTGCCTGATCGTCTGCAAATTGAGGATGGCATGGGTCAGCGCGTTGAAGTTGAGCTCAACAACCTGCAACGCAATCCGGACTTTGATCCCGAACGCTTTGAGTTTGAACCGCCCGTGGGTGTCGACGTTATTCGTGGGTCATAATGGATACCACTCGCCCGCTCGCCGATCGTATGCGCCCGCGGCAGATTGATGATTTTGCTGGCCAAGATCACCTGCTTGGCCCGGAGCGTCCCCTGAGACAAGCCCTTGAAGCGGGTAAAGCCCATTCCATGGTGCTCTGGGGTCCACCGGGCACGGGCAAGACAACCCTCGCCCAAATGCTCGCAAGTCTGGTTGATGCTGAGTTTTTAAGCCTTTCGGCGATTATGTCGGGGGTGAAGGATATTCGCGATGCAGCCGCTACCGGACGCGCCAACCGCGAGGCAGGTCGCCAAACGGTGCTCTTTGTCGATGAGGTGCATCGCTTTAATAAATCCCAACAGGATGCGTTTTTACCCATCATCGAAGATGGCACTTTGGTGTTCATTGGCGCGACCACTGAAAATCCGTCGTTTGAATTAAATAACGCGCTCCTATCACGCGCACGGGTGTACGTCCTCCGAGCGCTTGAGCCCGAGGCGATTGGCCGGCTGGTAGATCGGGCGATGGCTGACGCGGTGTCTGGATTAGGCGATCGGGGGCTGGTGCTTGCCGATGAGGCGCGCACAGCGCTGTGTCAACTCGCCGATGGTGATGCGCGCACGGCGCTGAGTTTGCTCGAGCTGGCTAGCGACTTAGCTGATTCATCCGGGGAGATTGGGTTAGCGCGCATTCAGGAAGCTGCTGCCGGCGGGCGGGCACGTTTTGATAACCGCGGTGATGCCTTTTATGACTTGATGTCAGCGCTGCACAAGTCGGTTCGAGGCTCGGCGCCGGATGGCGCGTTGTATTGGTTTGCCCGCATGCTCGACGGGGGTTGTGATCCGCTTTACATCGCCCGTCGCGTGGTGCGCATGGCCTCAGAGGATATTGGTAATGCGGATCCGCGGGCGCTGCAAATTGCACTCGATGCGTGGCAGGCGCAAGAGCGACTTGGTTCGCCGGAAGGCGAGTTGGCATTGGCCCAGGCGATTACCTATTTAGCCTCGGTGCCAAAGAGTAATGCCGTGTACATGGCCTATAACCAGGCAATGGCCGATGCGCGCAAGCAGGGCTCGCTCGAGGTGCCGGTGCACTTACGCAACGCCCCCACCGAGTTAATGAAATCACTCGGTTATGGCCATGCCTATCGCTATGCTCATAACGAGCCCGAAGGCTACGCCGCCGGTGAGCAGTACTTGCCGGATGCTCTTATCGATCGGCGCTATTACCAGCCCACCGATCGTGGGCTTGAGGCCCGCATTGCTGCGCGTTTGGCCCGTCTCGCCGAGGCTGATGCGAGGGCACGGCGCGGCTGACCAGCGGTCGTTGAAAGCGTCGAATCTTCTCGCCGTTTGCCGTAAACTCCCGCTTCTCGACGGTTGAGACTCACCGACTCGCTAGGTAAAGACACAGTATGCTCGATGCAAAAGCGCTCCGGCGCGATCCTCATGCCATTGCCCAGATCCTTGCCCAGCGTGGGCATGTCTTTGATGCTGACCATTATCTCGCGCTCGAAACCCAGCGCCGCGAATTGCAGTCACAGGCCGAGGGCTTGCAGCAGACCCGAAACGAGCGCTCAAAAGCGATCGGCCAGGCAAAACAACAGGGCCAGTCGGTAGAGGCGCTGTTGAGCGAGGTTGCCGAGCTCGGTGATTCGTTGAAAGCCGCAGAAGACGCGCTCGAGGCGGTGCAGGCTGAACTTCAGACGATTCACCTCGCACTGCCCAATCTGCCGGATGACTCCGTGCCGGCAGGCAAGAGCGAAGACGATAATGTCGAAATTCGGCGTTGGGGTGAGCCGGCCGTTTTAGGCTTCACACCGCGTGATCATGTCGAGCTGGGCGAAGCCCTTGGAGGCCTCGATTTTGCAGCCGGCGCCAAACTCTCCGGCGCTCGTTTTGTGGTGATGAAGTCGGGCGTGGCCCGCCTGCATCGGGCGCTCGCACAATTTATGTTGGATGTGCATGTTGATGAGCATGGCTATCAAGAAGCCTATGTGCCGTATTTGGTCAACGATCAGGCCTTGACCGGGACTGGGCAGCTGCCGAAGTTTGCCGATGATCTGTTTGCCATCGATAGCGCTGATCACCGATTGCGGTTAATCCCCACCGCGGAAGTGCCCCTGACCAACCTCGCGGCGGGTGAAATTATTGACGCCGACGACCTGCCGGTCGGCTATGTCTGTCATAGCCCTTGTTTTCGCTCTGAAGCTGGGTCTTACGGCCGGGATACCCGCGGCATGATCCGGCAGCATCAGTTTGACAAAGTCGAGTTGGTGCAGCTGGCGCGGCCAGATGATTCTTACGCGGCGCTGGAGCGCCTCACCACTCATGCTGAGACGATTCTCCAGCGGCTCAATTTGCCCTACCGAGTGGTGACGTTGTGCACCGGTGACATGGGGTTTGCCGCGGCAAAAACCTATGACATCGAGGTTTGGCTGCCGGGGCAATCGGCCTATCGCGAAATTTCTTCCTGCAGTAACACCGAGGCGTTCCAGTCGCGCCGAATGCAGGCCCGTTGGCGCAACCCGGAGAGCGGACGCCCGGAGCCCTTGCACACGCTTAATGGCTCTGCCCTAGCGGTCGGTCGCTGTTTGGTGGCCGTGCTCGAAAATTATCAGCAAGCCGATGGGCGCATCGACATACCCGCTGCACTACAGCCTTATATGGCCGGCCAGACGGTGTTGTGCCCATGACCAGCGGTGATATTCATGGCGCCATGGATGCTTGGCTCGCAGCGACGCAGCCACTGTCCGTTAGCCCCGAGCCAGCGCTTAACTACCGTTTGTTTGGCTCGGTGCGTGCGGTCTTAGAAGCCGAGTCATCGTACTTGGTGTTAGTCCGTATTGAGACACCACCTGACAGTCGCGGTGAAGGCCAAGCGAGTGAGCTACTGGAGTGGCTAAAGCACATTTGCAATCGCCACGAGGTAACCGTACTCGGGCAAGCGCATGTCGATGACGAAAGCGGTCTGGATCAGACCCAGTTACTGGCTTGGTATGCTCGGCATGGTTTTCAGGCCGATGACAGCCATCAGGGACGGCCGCTCGTTTGGTACCCCGAGCGGCCTGATTAAATTACGGCGTCGCTTCAGCTAGCTGGACCCGTCCGTCAGGCCCTAACACATGGCGTTGCAGCCAGCCCAAAAATAGTCCGTAGGCCGGGACAAATACCACCAGAGAAATACTAATTTTCAGTGCATAGTCGACGGCGGCAATTTCTGGCCAATTAGCGGCCATAAACGCATCGGGGCTTTGATAGAAGGCGATACCAAAAAACGCAATGGTATCGGCGAGGTTACCAAAGACGGTTGATACCGCTGGTGCCACCCACCAGCGAGCGGACTGACGCAGGCGCTCAAACACATGAATGTCGAGCAATTGCCCGAGTGCGTAGGCCATAAAGCTTGCCACGGCGATGCGGCCCACGAACGCATTGATGGCGAGGAGCGAATCAGCGCCTTGAAAACTGCCTTGCTGGAAGAGCACGCCAATCAGGTAGGACAGCACGAGCGCTGGCCCCATTGCCATGAAAATAACGCGGCGCGCAGCGGCTTTGCCCAATGTGCGCACACTTAAATCAGTGGCGAGAAAAATAAAGGGAAATGAAAAAGCGCCCCAAGTGGTTTGTAAGCCGACTAAGCTTACGGGTAACTGCACGAGATAATTACTCAGCGCGATAATGGCAATATGCGCAATGGCGAGCAGCCCAAGCGCGCGGCGGTATTGATTAAAGGATAGTGTTTTCATGATCGCGGAGTATAACAAGGACGCTGCGGTTGTCAGTACTCGGCAAGCCCGCGGCCGCGTGTTTGCCCTGGCGTGGCCGCTCATTCTCTCCAATATCACCGTGCCCTTACTGGGTTTAGTCGATACCGCAGTGGTGGGGCATTTGCCCGATAGTCGTTATTTGGGTGGGGTCACCCTCGGCGCGACGTTGTTTAGTTTTCTCTATTGGGGTTTTGGCTTTTTGCGTATGGGCACGACCGGGCTGAGCGCCCAAGCGCATGGGCGCGGCGATGTCGATGCACTGCTGCGGCTACTCGGCCAAAGTCTATTGATTGGCGTTGTTATTGGGTTTGCGCTAATCGCGCTACACCCGGTGTTAATCCCCATTGGTTTAGGGTTGTTGGATGGCAGTCCGGCGGTCAGTGCTGAGGCCGATGTCTATGCACGAATACGCATCGCGAGCGCCCCCGCGGTACTCGCTAATTACGCGTTGATCGGCTGGTTTTTAGGCCGTGGGCAGACGCGCGTGACCTTAGCGCTGATGCTGATTAATAACAGTCTTAACATTGTGCTCGATCTGCTGTTGGTCATTGGGTTGGGCATGACCACCGCCGGGGTGGCGCTTGCCAGTGTCTTGGCCGATTACCTCACCACGGTAACTGGACTGATTCTCGCATTCGGGGTTTGGCGGCAGTGGGGCTGGCGTCGGGTGAGTGGGGTGTTCAACGATCGACGCGGTTATGCGCGCCTACTATCGGTGAACGCGGCGTTGTTTGTGCGCACATTATGTTTGCTGTTTGCCTTTGCGTTTTTCCACTCACAAGGCGCGCAGCTTGGCGATACCACGTTGGCGGCGAATGCGGTGTTGCTGCAGTTTGTCTTGCTCGCCTCGTACGGGCTGGATGGCTTTGCCCACGCCACTGAAGCGCTAGTGGGGCAGTGTCTAGGCGCGAATGATGAGCCGCGCTTTCGACGCTTGGTGCGCGCGGCGATTGAATGGTCTGTGCTCATGGCGCTTGGCGCGACAATGATTTTTGCACTGGCCGGTGAGGCCTTGATTGCTTTACTCACCGATTTGCCGGCCGTGCGCGCGATGGCAGCTGAGTTTCTGCCGTGGATGGTGGCAATGCCGTTACTGGCCACCGCCAGTTATCTGCTCGACGGGCTTTTTATTGGCGCCACCCGCACCGCGGCCATGCGCGACACCATGATTGCCGCGGTCGTGGGGTTTTATCTCCCGGTTTGGTGGCTAAGCCAGTCCTTGGGTAATCACGGGCTGTGGCTTGCGTTTGTGAGCTTTACAGTGGCTCGCAGTCTATTGCTTGGCGTTATTTTTTGGCGTGAGTGGCAGCAGCGATTGTGGTTTGGTCTTTCAGCCGAGCAGCGCGTCGAGCGCGGCCAGTAAGCGCTCGGTTTGGGCTGGGGTGCCAACGCTGATGCGAATGGCCCCTTCAAGGCGCGGCGTTGCAAAGTGACGAACGAGAATATCGCGCGCTTTTAACCCGGCATAGAGTGCCGCGGCGTTTGGTCCGGTGGACGGGGCGTAAGCCAAGCAAAAGTTGGTCTGACTGCTTAAGACGCTAAATCCCCGTAGGCGCAGTGCCTGCGTAAGCCGCTCGCGCTCGTCCCGCACCGCTTGCCAGCTTTGTTGGGCACTGGTTTGATCGGCTAAGGCCGCGGCGCCAAGGGCATCGGCGATGGCATCGACGTTGTAGCTATCACGGGTTTTTTCTGCAATGGGCGCAATAAGCGAAGCACAGCCAATGCCGTAGCCCAATCGTAATCCCGCGAGTGAATAGCCCTTGGACAAGGTACGCAGAATGAGCAGGTTGTCATGTTGGTGAATGAGGCTCACGACATCGTGACCGGGGTCGACAAAGTCTACATACGCCTCGTCCACTACCAATACGCCATTGAGGCGGTCAGCAAGGGCGCTGATTTGATTGGTATCCATCAGCTGTCCGCTTGGGGCGTGCGGGTTAACGAGTAACGTGAGTGCCACGCCGGCGGCGTTTAAACGCTCGGCAAAATCATCGGGTAATTGCCAATCGGCGTCGAGCTCAATGGCCTCAACGGGGCTGTCGTGGATCGCTGCAAGCACCGGGTAGAGTGAATAACTCGGCTCGGCGATGCCAATGGGCCTCCCGGGTGGGACGAATGTTGTGATGGCAAGCCGTAGGAGCTCATCTCCGCCATTGGTCGCGACGACTTGTGAGCGATCAATGTGGTGGTGCTTAGCGGCTTGCGCTAAAAACGCCGCCGCGCTGGGTGAGGGATAGCGGCGGAGCGACTCGGCTGATTGCTGTTGTAGCGCTGCCATAACCGCGGCTGAGGGCGGCCAGGGGTTTTCATTGGTGTTGAGCTTAATAATCCCGGCGGCATCGGGTTGCTCGCCGGGGGTATAGCCGCTCATTTGCTGAATGTTGTCGCGCTCATAGTGCATAGCGCCATGATAGCGCGGACGCCGATGGCTGTAACTGGGGGCGTGTCGGGGCTGAAAATGCGATCAGTTGGGCGTATTATGTGGACTAATTAGGTCCTATTAATGTGTTTCGGCTTAGGAGATCGTCACTTGGCAGTGTCTACGCGTGCGCTACCGCTTGCCACCCGATTGGCGCTCGCCGCTCGCCGAGCCGGTGTCTGGCCGCTCATGATGGGGGTGATTGCGCTGTTTGTGGCGCTGCCGGTATTGACGGTCTTGGTGCAGCTATTCATGCCCGCCGGTGATGTCTGGTCGCATTTAGCCAGTACCGTGTTGCCGCGCTACTTGCTGAATACCGCTGGCCTCGCGCTTGGGGTGGGCGTGGGTGTTTTGGTGATTGGCGTGGGCAGCGCTTGGCTGGTGGTGATGTGTCGCTTTCCTGGGCAGCGGATTTTTGAGTGGGCGCTGCTGTTGCCGCTCGCTGTGCCGACCTATGTGATTGCCTACGCCTATACGGATTTTTTGCAGTTTGCCGGGCCGCTGCAAACCCTGCTGCGTGAGACCTTTGGGTGGGCAGCGGGCGATTACTGGTTTCCGCCGGTGCGCTCGCTTGGGGGGGCGATAACGCTACTGACGTTAGTGCTCTATCCGTACGTTTATTTGCTCACGCGTGCGGCGTTTCTCGAGCAGTCGGTGTGTGTTCTCGAGGTGGGCCGAACGCTCGGGCGTGGGCCGTGGCGGTTGTTTGGCACCATTGCGATACCGCTCGCGCGCCCGGCGATTGCTGGCGGGACGGCGCTTGCGTTGATGGAAACGCTCAATGAATTTGGGGCCGTACAGTTCTTCGCAGTCGATACCTTTACCACCGGCATTTATCGCACGTGGTTTGGGTTAGGCGAGCGAACCGCGGCCGCGCAGCTCGCGGGCGCGCTGTTGGTGTTTGTGTTGTTGTTGTTATTGCTCGAGCGTGTCTCGCGCGGGCGCTCGCAATATTTTCATACCTCGAGCCGTTATCGCGAGTTGCCGCGTTATGATTTGATCGGCGCCAAACGCTGGATGGCGGTAGTGGCTTGCGCGCTGCCGGTGGGGCTGGGTTTTGTTATTCCCGCCACATTGCTCGCGCAAATGAGTTGGACTGGCGGTGACCAACGCTTTGGCTGGGCATTTTTAGGTTATGTGTTTAACAGCGTTAGCTTAGCGGGTATTGCGGCATTGGCTGCGGTTGGCTTGGCCGTTGTGTTGTCGTATGGCGTGCGCCTATCGCAATCGCCGATGGCGGTAGCAGCCGTGCGCGTTTCGGCAATGGGTTATGCCATTCCCGGCGCGGTGATCGCGGTGGGTATATTGATCCCACTGGGGTGGTTGGATCAGCGTTTGTATGCGCTATTCTCAGAAGGGTTTGGCTGGGAAGTGGGGTTAATTCTCACCGGTACCGGCATTGCGTTGGTGTATGCCTATTTAGTGCGGTTTTTAGCGGTGGCTTACAACGCCGTACAGGCGAGCTTGACCAAAGTCACGCCGAGTATGGATGCCGCGTCGCGCACCTTAGGCAAAACCCCGGGCGGGACATTGCGCCGGGTACATGCGCCAATTATGCGCGGCAGCCTCTTGGGAGCGGGCATTTTGGTGTTTGTTGATGTGATGAAAGAGTTGCCGGCGACGATTATTCTGCGGCCGTTTGATTTCACCACGCTTGCGGTGCGCTCATACGAACTGGCCTCAGACGAGCGTTTGAGTCAGTCCTCAACGGCAGCGCTGAGCATTGTGGTGGTGGGCGTGTTGCCGGTGATTTTGCTCAGTCGGGCGATGCAACGCTCGCGGCCAGGATCGGGTGGTCGGGGTTAAAGCGCAAAGACAAACGCTTGGGTCGGGTCAAGATGAACCCTGATGGGGTCTTCACGCTCGGGTAAAAACACCCCAGGCATGTGCGCATGCATGTGATATTCATCGTTGCCCTGATGAACGCATAAATGAATAAAGCTCGCGCCCCCGAGCAGTCGCGACATTAAGACATGGCTGGTGCTGTGATTACGTGGGCCAGCGATTTTTTCGACATTCAGGGCCTCAGGGCGAATGAGTACCTGGACGGCCGTGCCATCTGCCATGTCGGGCGCGCCGACGGGTCCGATCGGGGTGTCGACGCGGCCATCCATGACCACGCCGCGCATTTCGTTGACATCGCCAAAAAAGCGCACCACGAATGGATCAACCGGGCGGCAATAAATGTCGGTGGGATGGCCTTGCTGGATGATTTTGCCATCGCGCATGACGGCGATGCGGTCGGCCATAAATAGCGCTTCTTCGGGGTCATGGGTGACCAGTAATGTGGCGGTGCCGTTGCGCTTGAGCAGATGCAGCGTGTCATCACGAATGCGGTCACGCAGCCTTGCATCAAGCCCCGAGAAGGGCTCGTCAAGCAGCATAATACGTGGTGCCGGTGCCAGCGCGCGGGCTAGCGCGACACGCTGTTGCTGGCCGCCGGACAGGACATGCGGAAAGCTCTCGGCGAAGGGTGCGAGCCCAAGCTGTGCGAGCAGAGCGCGGGCGCGCTGTTCGCGCTCGCGGGCAGAGACTTTGGGCAAGCCAAAGCCGACGTTGTCGATCACATTAAGGTGTGGAAAGAGCACGGCATCCTGAAACACCAAGCCGACATGGCGTTGCTCCGGGGGTACCCAGGTGCGATCTTGCGCATCCGACATCAGTTGGTTGCCAACCCGCACCCGTCCCGATTGTGGGCGCTCAAGACCGGCAGCAAACCGTAGTAATGTGGTTTTGCCGCAGCCTGAAGGGCCAAGCAAACACAGCAGTTCTTCAGGCTGAACGCTCAGGTTGATGTCTTGCGCCGCGGTGATGGTGTCGAATTGATGACTAATCGCTTCAAGGCCTAGCGCTTCGCCGGTTGGGCTGGGGCAAGGGGCCTGCATGCCGGCCACACCGCCAGCGGGAAACCGTGAAACGAGATTATTGGATGCTGCGCTCATAGCCGCAGTTTCGTTGATCTGCAGCGCTTATTGCAAGCGATTCTCATTGCCACTTGACGTCAGTGCTCGGTTCGGGTGGAATAAGTCGCAGATGAGAATAATTCTTATCCGCATTTAGATTGTAACAATTTCATGGAGATAGGTATGTTGACACGCAATCGGATGGGCTTGGGTTTAAGTGCCACTGGATTATTGCTCGCGGCCAGTGTCGCCGGCGCACAGAGCCTGAATTTGTACACCGCGCGCCATTATGACTCGGACCAAGCTTTGTATGATCAGTTTGAAGCGCAAACCGGCATCGAAGTGAATATTCTCCAAGGCGGTGCCGATCAGTTGATTGAGCGTATCGAGCGCGAGGGGGCGGCTAGCCCCGCCGATATCCTCATGACGGTCGATGCGGGGCTGCTCAATCGCGCCGAGCAAGCGGGCATTTTTGCGAGCGTGGATTCAGCAGAGCTTCGCTCGCGTATCCCAGCGGCTCTACGCCACCCCGATAACTTGTGGTTTGGCTTTAGCGAGCGCGTTCGGGTGATTTACTACGATAAGAGCGTTTATGAGCAACCGCCACTTGAGCGTTATGAAGCGCTTGCCGATGCGCGTTTTGACGACGAAATCTGTATTCGTTCATCAAGCAATATCTACAACCAGTCGCTTGTCGCCTCGATGATTGCCGCGCACGGTGTCGATGACACCCAAGCCTGGGCGAGTGGCCTAGTAGAGAACATGGCGCGCACGCCACAGGGTGGTGACACCGATCAAATTCGCGCAGTGGCCGCGGGTGAATGCAGTTTGGGTGTGGGTAATCACTATTACTGGGTGCGTTTGTCGCTCTCTGATGATGCCGCTGATCGAGCCATTGCCGAACAAGTGGGATTGATCTTTCCCAACCAGGATGGCCGCGGTGCGCACCGCAATATCGGCGGCGCCGGCATGGTGGCTGATGCGCCCAATCCTGAGGCAGCTCAAGCATTTTTGGAGTATTTAGCCTCGGATCAGGCTCAAGTGCAGTTTTCGGCCGGCAACAATGAGTTTCCGGCGGTACCCGGGGTTGATCCAATTGCCGCGCTTGAGCCCTGGAGCGAGGAAAAACTCGATGATCTCAACGTCAGTATCTTGGGTGATAACAACGCCGATGCAGTCCGGCTGATGGATCGAGTGGGCTGGCGCTAACGCGTTTACACGCCTAATGAGACTTGGTAAAGCCGCCACGGGCGAACCTGTGGCGGCTTTTTTATGTCTGATTTTATGCTGATAAACAGCGTCAATTAGTAAGCTGAACGGCTGGGAGGCCGCATGACACTACCTCTATTAATTGTTCTTGGTGCGATTGCCGCCATCGTGGTGGCTTCGTTTCGGATTTTCCGCGAGTACGAGCGCGCGGTGGTCTTCTTGCTGGGTCGATTTTGGCGGGTCAAAGGCCCGGGGCTGCGCTTGGTCATCCCACTGATTCAGCAGGCCGTCAAAGTCGATCTACGGGTGGTGACGCTCGATGTGCCCTCACAGGATGTCATTTCGCGCGATAACGTGACCGTGAAGGTCAACGCCGTCCTCTATTATCGGGTGGTCGATCCGGAACGGGCGATCATTCATGTCGAAGACTTTGGCGCGGCTACGAGCCAACTCGCCCAAACCACGCTGCGCTCGGTGTTGGGTAAGCATGACCTTGATGAAATGCTCTCGGAGCGCGATAAACTCAATGCCGACATTCAGGCGATCCTCGATAGCCAGACCGATGCTTGGGGGATTAAGGTAGCGAATGTGGAAATTAAACACGTCGATTTGGATGAATCAATGATTCGCGCCATTGCGCGTCAAGCCGAAGCCGAGCGCAACCGGCGCGCTAAGGTTATTCATGCCGAAGGCGAATATCAGGCCTCGCAACAGCTGCTTGAGGCCGCCAATGTGTTGTCAGAAAACCCGCAGGGCATTCAGTTGCGCTATCTGCAGACGCTGAGTGACATTTCGGTCGATAACGCCTCGACCATCGTTTTCCCGGTGCCCATGGATTTGCTGAATGCAGTAGGGTCAGGCGCGCTTAATAGTGGTGGCGCACCCTTTAGCGTTAAACCCACCGATGCCCCAGACAGCGAATAGCGAGCGTGCGACACGCGAGGCGGATGTTATCGCCGCCTTTATCGACGCCCTATGGATGGAAAGAGGCTTATCGGAGAATACGCTAAGCGCCTATCGCAGTGACTTAATGGGTTTTTCGCAATGGCTAACGAGTCAAGGCGCCAGCGGCCTGCTTAAGGCCGATCGAGCCGATGTCATGGCCTATTTGGCTGCCCGTGTTGCCAGTGGAGCGAGCCGGCGGACCAGCGCCCGGCTACTCTCGAGCTTGCGCCGCTTTTATCGCTACCAAGTCCGCCAGCTGAGCGTTGCAAGTGATCCCACTGAGCGGGTTGAGGCACCGCGTGCTGACCGGCCGCTACCCGGTGCGCTAAGCGAGGCCGAGGTCGACCGGCTGCTTGCCGCCCCCGACGTAGAAACCGCGCTAGGCCGGCGTGATCGCTGCATGCTCGAGGTGCTCTATGCGACGGGTTTGCGTGTCTCCGAGCTTATTGGCTTGCGCCTCGATCAAATTAACCTCAATCAGGGCGTGGTGCGGGTCAGCGGCAAGGGCGGTAAAGAGCGCTTAGTGCCATTGGGTGAGCAGGCGGTCGAGTCGCTGGATGCATACCTCGGTAGCGATCGGGCCGCGATCACGCCGGCGCCGAGTGTCGCTGAGGCATTCATTACCACGCGCGGGGCTGGCATGAGTCGCCAGGCATTTTGGTATCGAATTCGTCATTACGCGCAGGTTGCAGGCATTACCACCGCGCTCTCGCCGCACACCCTGCGACATTCATTTGCCACGCATTTACTCAACCATGGAGCCGATTTACGGGTCGTCCAGCTACTGCTTGGCCACAGTGATTTATCGACCACTCAGGTCTACACCCATGTTGCCCGAGCGCGCTTACAAGCCCTGCACGCTGAGCATCACCCGCGCGGTTAGCGCTCGAGTAAGGCCAGCTTATCGGGCTTGCCATTCCACTCCTCGGCATCCTCGGGCCCGGGCTTCATTTCGGTAATGACCGGCCATTGCTGTGCGAGCTCAGCATTGAGTTCGAGGAAATGCGTCATGCTCTCAGGCAGGTCATCTTCGGAGTAAATGGCCTCGGCTGGGCATTCGGGCTCACAAAGGGTGCAATCAATACACTCATCAGGATCAATGGCAAGAAAGTTCGGCCCCTCGTGAAAACAATCCACCGGGCAGACTTCGACACAATCGGTGTACTTACACTTAATGCAATTTTCGGTGACGACATAAGTCATCGCGGTCTCCAAACGTGAGTGATTAACCAGAGCAAAGATTAGGCCGGGCGCGACCGGCCATCAACCTACGCACGCTAGGGTTTAGCCGCTTAGCGCTCGGACGGGGTTAGTAGCGCGCGAAGTTCATCAAGCAGCGCATGCGCCTGACGGGGTGTTAAATCATCGGGATCGAGGGCCTCAAGGCGGGCGCGAATTTTAGCGCTGCTCTCATCCACTGGCGGGCTTGGCTGTGATGACTCGAATAGTGGCAATTGTGGGACCGGCCCGCTATGGGTCTCGAGTTGGGTAAGTTTGTTGCGCGCGGCGCTAAGCACGGTCTTGGGCACACCCGCTAGCGCGGCCACCTGCAGGCCATAACTTTGACTCGCTGGGCCTGGCTGAACGCGGTGTAAAAACACGATTTGATCGCCATGCTCAACCGCCTGTAGGTGGACATTGACCGCATTGGGTTGATGCGTCGGTAATGCGGTCATCTCGAAGTAGTGTGTGGCGAACAAGCTAAAGGCGTTGAGCTCGCTACACAGCGCCTCAGCGGTGGCCCACGCCAGTGCTAGGCCATCAAAGGTACTGGTCCCGCGGCCAATTTCATCGAGCAAGACTAAACTCTGGGCGGTGGCGTTATGGAGGATGTTCGCGGTTTCGGTCATTTCGACCATAAACGTTGAGCGCCCGCCGGCTAAGTCATCGGAGGCGCCAATACGGGTGAAAATTCGATCAATGGGACCGAAGCGCGCGGACTGCGCCGGTACAAAACTGCCGATATAGGCCATGACAGTAAGCAATGCGACTTGGCGCATGTAGGTTGATTTACCGCCCATGTTGGGCCCAGTGATAATGAGCATGCGCTGGCTGTCGTCAAAATGAACATCGTTGGGAACGAAGGCTTGCTCGGTATTGCGCTCGACCACCGGGTGGCGGCCAGCGACAATGTCTAGGCCGGGCTGGTGATCAAGCTGTGGGCGGACATAGCCAAGGGTGTCAGCGCGTTCGGCGAGCGCGCTTAAGCAGTCGATTTGGGCGAGGCCATCGGCAAGCGCGAGCAGTGCCTCGAGGTGCTCACCTAACCACTCGAGTAACGCCTCGTAGAGGGCTTTTTCGCGGGCAAGGGCACGCTCCCGGGCTGACAAAACCTTATCCTCAAAGTCTTTTAGCTCCGGTGTAATGTAGCGCTCGGCGGCTTTGAGTGTTTGGCGGCGGATATAATGCGCTGGGGCCTGATCGCTCTGGCCGCGGCTAATTTCGATATAAAAGCCATGGACCCGGTTGTAGCTGACTTTAAGCGTGTTAATACCGGTTGCCTGGCGCTCGCGGGCCTCCAGATCGGTCAAAAACCCATCGGCGTTGCGTGATAAGTCGCGTAGCTCATCGAGCGTTGGGTCATAGCCGCTTGCAATAACGCCGCCATCGCGCAGCACTACGGGGGGTTGCTCGATCAGTGCGGCTTGCAAGCGCTCGCTAAGGACAGGCTGGGGCGCTATTTGCCTCGCTAGTGCGTTGAGTCCGGCCTCGTCGATGGGCGCCAATGCAGCGACTAGCGACGGCAGTTGCGCCAGGGTGTCGCGCAGTCCGGTTAAATCACGGGGCCGTGCTGAGCCCATGGCAATACGGGCGTTAATGCGCTCGACGTCAGCGCACCCGCTCAGTATCGAGCGGATATCAGCTGATTGATGCGCGCTCAGCGCAGCGACGGTCGCTTGTCGCTGATTGAGTGTATCGAGTGTGCGCAATGGCCGATTAATCCACCGCCGCAAGGTCCGGCTGCCCATCCCGGTCACGGTGCTGTCGAGGATGCTGGCTAGCGTTTGCTCCGCTCCACCCTGCAGGTTGCGCTCAAGCTCGAGATTGGCGCGACTGGCCGCATCAATGGTGATGGCATCATCAAGCGGCTCAATGCGCAGGGTGCGGATATGGGGCAGGGCGCTGCGCTGGGTGTCGTTAAGGTATTGCAAAATGGCGCCGGCCGCAGCCGTGGCAAGGGCTAGGTGATCGAGGCCAAATCCGCTTAGGTCACGCGTTTGGAAATGCGCGCTGAGGGTCCGGTAAGCGGCATCGGCTTCGAAATGCCACGGTGGCCGACGGGTAATGCTGGTGGTTGTGCTCCAGCCTGGGGTGGCAACGAGATCATCCGCGATCAGTAGCTCCGCCGGCGCTAAGCGCTCGATTTCAGCGGCCAGCGCGTCATCCCCCTCGCCCTCGGTTACGGTGTAGCGGCCTGCCGCGAGTTCGAGGCTCGCAAGACCCCATCGTTTGCCGTTTTCCGCCACGGCGCTGAGCAGCTGACTTTGACGTGCTTGAAGCAGTGCCTCATCGGTAAGGGTGCCGGGTGTCACCACGCGCACCACTTGGCGCTCAACGGGCCCTTTGGTGGTGGCTGGGTCACCGGTTTGCTCGCAAATGGCAACCGCCTCACCGAGACTGAGCAGCCGCGCTAGATAGCTCTCATAGGCATGCACGGGCACACCGGCCATTGGGATAGGCGCTCCCGCCGACTCGCCCCGTTGGGTTAGGGTGATATCAAGCAGTGTCGCGGCACGACGGGCATCATCGTAGAACAACTCATAAAAATCGCCCATGCGATAAAACAGCAGCACATCCGGATATTCGGCTTTGATGCGCAAAAACTGTTGCATCATGGGGGTGTGTTGCGTGCGCTGAGTCATGGTGACGGGGCCTTGCGCGCACCCGCGCCCGCTGCAAGCGAGGCGCTAAGCTGTTGAATCAGTTCGGGGGCCAGGTCGTGGCCGTGATCGGCGAGCAGCGTTGCGGTGATTTGCGCGTCGCTCAATATCGGGCGGGTATCCAAAAATCCCTGCTCGCTTAACCAATCTTTGAGCGCATCAATATAGTGGTTATTAAGGCGCGGGATAGCACGTTGGTAGAGGGCATCAATGAGGGTCTCGGCATTGCCATGATGGGCCTTCGCCTGCGCCGTAACGCGCTCGAGCATGGTGTCGGTGAGAATTTGCGAGCGCTCCAGAACGGGCCGCTCAACGGGTTTGCCGAGGCCCTGTCGCGCCAGTGCATGCCAGGCTTGGGCGATGTCCACTCGCTGGCCTAGCGCTAAGTGTGGATAACGCGTTGTCGCCGCTTTGCCAGCGGGTCGTTGCAACCACGCAGCCAATGGTCCGAGTTGGCTAATGTGATAGTCAGCCAGTAGCCAATACAGGGTATTGAGGTCGTCGGCGAATAAGTAAAAGCAATGGATAGCCGACGCGGTATCAGTGAGATTGATCGGTGGCACGCTCAGCGCTTGGGCATAGGCGCTCGCCGACATGGCATCGGGGCGAGGTGGTGGTGTCGGTTGAATGATTTCTGGTGCGACGTCGGCCTGATCGGCGCGGCCACGCAATACGCCTAAATCAATGATGTGAGGTGCACTGCGACTGTATTGCGCCCAACGCGTTGCATCTTCGTGACGCGCACTTAAATAAAAGATCTGCCGATTGTCATCGGCGCTGAGGGTCTCAAGACTATCAACCGCTTGGGCAAAGCGCTGCTGATCGGTATGGGTTAAGGCTTCATCCAAAGCGAGTGGTAAGGCGCTCGCGCCACGCTCCTGATCATGGGCCCATGCTAGCCGTGCGGCGAGCAACAGCTGCATACGGGTACCTGAGGACAGTGCGCTGAGTGGGCGAATCGCCCGTGTGCGCAAGTCCCGCGCCACCGGCTCATGGTCAGCGCCGACTTCGAGTGACCACTGTGTTTGGGTGAAACGCTCGAAGCGCTCCTTCGCTTCGCGCAGGAGTGTCGGTTCATGGCTTCTCCGGTAGGTTTGCTCAACGTCGTCGAGTAACCAATCGCCGAGATGGGCCTGAATGTAGCGTGCTTGCTGTGACTGCAATTCAGCCTCTAAAGCATGCGCGCTTGCCATGGCTTTGGTGAGGGCGCCATCGCTGCCGGTTTGATTGAGTGTTGCTTTGAGTTGAGCGATTTCACTGTCAAGCGCATCGAGCCGATTCGCCACATCGGTGCATTCGGTAATCGCGGTTTCGATATCGGCTGGCAACGCCTGTTTGGCCCAAGTCACTAACGATGGATGCTGCTGGAGTGATGCCTCGAGTTGCGCCTCAGCCAAGCGGGCTTTCTCGAGCGCGGCCTGCGCTTGGGTGTAGCGAGCGTGTTGATCGATGCGTTGGTTGAGTGCGCTGCGATCGTCAAGTGCGACGTTGGCTTTGCTATAGAGCGCGGCGCGCGCTTGCTGATTATCGCTCTGACGCTCCTCGAGTGCTTGTTGCTGTGCGGCGAGAGTGGCGATTGACTGGGCTAGCGCACTGGCTTTTTGGCGACGTTCGCTCAGATCGTCGACCGCAGCGCGAAGTGCCGATAAATCGCCGTTTGGGTGCTCGGCGTAGTCGCTGATTAATGTTTGCAGGGCTTGCGCTTGGCGCTCGTAGGCTTGGTCGTAGTGCGCGTGTTGCGCTTGTGCCTCTTGCTCGGCAGCGCGGCTCTCGGTCAATGCACGGGTAAGCGCCATGAACTGGGTTAGACCCAGTCCGTTAAAATCAAGACCGTTCAGCCCCAGCGCATCAATACAGGCATTTAGCCGGCTTTGCGTGGCGTGGACGGCCTCGGCCGTATTTTGCTGCGGCGTGGATTGGCGTAGGCGCGGCACGAGCTCAGCGAGCAGTGCGGCGAACACGGTAATGATGCCACCGGCGAGCGCGCCAGGGCTTGCGATAAGCCAGCCGCTGACGGCGGCCAATGCACCACCGGCCGCGGCAATGGCGAGGAGCCCTCGTCCTAATGGCGTGGTTTGTGCGCTTGCTGGCTGCGTCCGGGCCTGCCATAGCTTGGCTTCTGAGTGTTCGCGTAGCGCCTCGCTTAACTCATCGATTTGCGCCGGGGTAAACGTTGGCAGTGGGTCAGGCAAGGTGCCGAGACCAAAGCCGGCAAGCTGCTCGCGCGAGCGCGCTTGTGCCATCGTCGCGGCGGCCTGCTGGCGGTGTTGGTCAAGATCGCGCAAATCTTCAATGATCGCGCGGGCCTGGGTGATCAGTGCGGTGCTCGGTGTGTGGGTGGCTAGCCCCGTCGCCTCGAGTTGGGATTGGTACTGATGACGCTCGATTGCCAGCGCGCGGGATTGTTCACTGAGTCGTTGCTGGTCACTCTCGAGGGTGTCCGCCCAGTCTTTTTCGCTACCATTGAAGCGTTGTAGCTCAGCGGGAAACTGTGCGCAGGCGAGCTCAGCATCGCGGCGTGATTGGCTTGCCTGCTGTAGTTGGGCCGCCAGCCGTAAGCGCTCGAGCTGCTCGCGAGCCTGCCGAGCTTGGGCTTGCTCAGCTTCAAGCGCGGGCAATTGTTGGCGCTGTGACTCTAGCGCGGCGTAATCGCGCTCGGTCGATTCCCAGACGCGGCGTGCGGCTTGCCAGTCTTTGTAAAGTGCATTGGGAAAGGGTTTTGCCTCAAGCCCGGCCAATCGACGCACAACCTCAAGGTTGATGCCGCCAGCCAGCGCTTCGCGCAAGCGCTGCCGGAGGGCGGCATCATCGGCATCACTCGGGACCAGTAGCGTTTCGGCGCGCAACCAGTAGCAATGCAAGACGTCGTGACTAGGCAGCGTGGGTGGCGGGCTCGTCTCGCCATCGCGCTGCCAGGTGATATCGCGGCCATTGCGAGAACCCACCCAGGTGACCTGCCCATGCTTAAAGGTGGCGCTGATTGAGCAATCACTCGGGTCGCCGGGCCGATAACCGGCTAAAACATAATGCAACGCCCGAATTAGGCTGCTTTTGCCGATTGCGTTCGGTCCAACAATAAAATTCACGCCGGGCTTAAAATCGCGCAGGCAGATTGGATCAATGCCAGGGAGTTGCCGAATGTCGAGTTCGGTTAAGTGCATTAATCCCCCGACTCATGGCTAAGCATTGCGCGCAACGCGTCTTGAGCGCTTTGACGCAACCAATCGGCAATTTGCTCGGCGTCTGGGCTAGCGCCCGGAAGACGTTGCCAGCGGCCTTGCAAAGTGGCGGCCCGGGCTTGTTCGATCGCCTGCTCAAGCAGCGCTTGGCGCTCGGCATCCGCGACCGGGCGCTCGAGGATGAGCAGTTTGCGTGCCAGCAAGCCAGGCTGGTCACTGCGCTGTGCCAGCGCTTGAAGTGATAGAGCTGGGCGGAGATCAATAATTTGGCGCTCAACAAACCACTGTATCTGAGCTGCTCCAGGCAGTGGCAGTGGATCGTCTGTGGGCGGGGCAAGCTCGGTGAGTGTGGCGCTTGGGATAGCGCTTTCCCCGGTTAGATGCAGTCTCAAGCCGACCAATCGGGGCATTGCAGGCGCATCACTTAATTGCGTGGCTAGCGTGTGTAGGCGTTGTGTTAACCGGCTTTCTACCTCGGCCAGTGTCTCCGCGCCGGTGCAGTCAAGATTTAAGCGCTCCCAGCGTAGTGGCGCCAGTGGGACATGCTCGCACTGGCAAATTTGTCCTTGTTCGACGGTCAGTCGCCAGACACCACGCGCGCCCGCTTCGCCAGCATCGAGGCCGGTAACGCTGCCGAGATAGCCGAACGGCTGAGTGGGCGTGAGAGAGTCAGGTTGATGAATGTGACCGAGAAGCCAAGCATCCAGCGAGGCATTGGCTAGATCGCGACTGCTAACCGGCGCGTAGCGGCTACCGGGTTGATCGCGATCGCAGTGTAAAAGGCCGATGTTCAGCCCAGCGCCGTGGCGGCCGGGAAAGTTATCGAGTGGATTGTCCTCATAACGGATGGCGGGGAATGACCAACCCCAGAGCGTTAAGCGCTCATCTGTTTTGCCTGATTGCGACGCAATCACGGTGCTTTGCCAGTCGCCATGGCGGCCGAGTAATTCACAGTGAGGTAGGTCGTCGACCAGACGCGGTAGGACGTCAACATCATGGTTACCGCTAATCACAATGAACCGAATGTTGTGGTGCTCTAGCGTTTGTGCCCCTCGCTGCAGGTGCCCGAGGCCTTCAAAATAATCTTGGTTGGACTCAACGAGGTCGCCGGCAACGAGTACCGCATCCATGGACTCGCGCACGGCAAGATCAACCGCGGCCATCCAGGCAGTCACTGGGCTATAGTCAGCCATTTGGGCCTGAAGCGAAGTGGGTAGTCGGGTCGGCGTGCGACCAATGTGCAAATCGCCGAGCGCAAGCAACTTCAATGACATTGCTCTATGCTCTGCGATCGTTGCGATCGTGGCAAGTAAAGACTGCCGCCTAGACTTAGGCGACAGTCCTTTCATTCAAACGCATCAGTGGATGCGCAGCAATGTGTTTAAGCGCAGCGTGTTGCGTGATGCTCGGCTGGCTCGCCGCGACGGCTCATATGGGGCGCATTCCCGAGTGGCTGAGCATAGAACGCGGTTAGCTGGCGCTCGTTCAGCTGGGGACGCTGACGATTGGGCAGGCCGATGTCGTTGCGCAGATAGCCGTTGAGCGCACTCACCGGCGTCGCACCCCGTGTCCGGCGCCGGCCGTGCAGCCAACGTCCGATGGCCCGCGACAGGCCCACTGGCGGCATTGCAGGAAGATAGATGTTTGCCCTAGCGCGATCACTTCCGTCACGAAGATTGATCGCATTCAAGCGGCGAAGCGTTGTATTGGCCACGGCGTTTTACCTCCGGTCCGGTTAAGTTTTTCAAGCGCTGTGTCAGATCAGCCTCTGATCTAACCGGCATAGTATTCAATGTCGCATTTGTTCACGCAACTGAAAAAGAATAAACTCTTCGATGAATTTCATTGAACGATAAGCGATTGAGCCAATGGCGAGTGACAACACCCCCAATTCACCGCAAGGATTGCCGCTGCTAGACGTCGAAGTCCTGCGCACGTTTGTGGCCATTGCAGAGACCGGAAGCTTTACTCGAGCCGCTCAGCAGGTTTATCGCACGCCCTCTGCGGTGAGTATGCAGATTAAGCGACTCGAAGAAATGCTTGGCCGCGCGATGTTTGTCCGCGAGCCGCGGCAGGTGCATTTGACCCCCGAGGGTGAGACGCTGCTGGGCTACGCTCGACAAATGCTCGAGCTCAATGATGAAGCAGTGGGTCAATTTCTTTCACCGCAAGTGGGTGGCACGGTGCGTTTGGGTACACCTGATGATTTGGGTACGCGCGTTTTGCCCAATGTGTTGTCGCAGTTCTCGCGCAGCTATCCAGGCGTTCAGGTGAATGTTCGGGTGGGGCGCAGCCCCGATTTAATGCGCCGACTCGATATTGGTGAACTCGATATTGCGCTGCTCATTACCGAAGCCGAGCACCGCCCGCATCCGCTCGCTGAGGTGGTTTTTCGCGAGCCGCTGGTCTGGGCTGGGCGCGAAGGTGGTGTTGCCGCTCAACGAACGCCATTGCCGCTCGCCGTTGCCGATCGAGGTTGCGCGTGGCGGCGCATGGCACTCAGTGCGCTCGAGCGCACCGGTCACCGTTATCGTATCGCCTATACCTGTGAGCATAGTGGCGCCCAAGAGGCGGCAATATTGCAGGATATTGCCATCACCGCCTTTCCACGCAACCTGGTTCAATCGCCGTTGCGCGTGATTGAAGAAGATGAAGCAGGGCTTTGCGCCTTGGGTGATTATGAGGTGGCGCTGTTACGCATGCCGGCACGGGGCGCCGCGGTCGAAGCCCTTGCTCAACATATCGTTGATTACTTCGCGGATGCCTGAGGGGAGTATGGAGCGCACGCATGGTAGCTCGGCGTGACAGCGTAACTTCAATACGGTAAAACTCTTTGGGAGGCAAAAGTGGGTAAGCGCATTTGTACAAACGACTGAGTTGTTTAGCCTGCCTGTGGTGTCTGATAGGCAGCGCGAAAGCGGTGGATTTAGGCCCTTATGATGGCGTTGCCCCACCCCCGGGTGTTACGGCGGGCAGCATTCAAGTCGGCCATCGAAGTTTTCAGGGTGATGTCAGCCTGAACGATAGCAGCTTGGGGGCTCGAGTCGACCGGCATAACGTCAATATTCGTATCGGGCGCTCCGCTGAGTGGGCCGGTACGCCGGTGTATGGCTATGCATCGCTACCTTATAGCCAATTTGAGCTTGGCGATGAGCTTGGTGGTGAGCCGCTACCCGGGGTCCAATTGCAAGCCGGCGAGGGCCTGGGTGATCTTGCGCTCGCCGGCGCGATCTGGCCGTATGTCGATCGTAACGCAGGCCGCTTTGTCGGGTTAGCGGGGTACGCGATCGTGCCGACGGGTGATTACGCCGCTGAAAAAACGTTCGGCCTTAATTTAAACCCTGGCAATAATCGGTTTGCCGGTATTGTTCAGGCAGGCCTTCATCAGCGGATCAATAACCGATTTGACTGGAGCATCGCCGCCGATGCGATGTTCTTCGAGGATAACGATCGATTTATTGGGGCACGGTTCGCGCCGGGCACACTAGATCCGGCCGCACCGGCACGGCTCGAAGTGAAACCCTATTTCAGTTATCAAACGGCGCTTGCTTGGCAAGCGAATCCGGCGATTTCGGTTGCAGCGAGTGTTTATGCCGATCGCGGTGGTGCGTTTCGCGTCGCCGGGGGTGATTGGAGTCGTGCCACTAATCGTGAGCGCTACGGATTATGGGCGCGTCTGCGGCTCTCACCACGGGCGCGGGTCACTGTTAACTACAAAAGCACGATCAACGATCGAGCTGACCTACCGCTACAAGACAACCTGCAAATACGACTTATTCGGTTGTTTTAACCGGCGCGACCCCAAATTAGGCGGTCTTTTTGTCTATGGGCTTGGGTTGGGTGCAGCGGCGTGTATTGACTCAATGCCCGCGAGCACCTCGTCACTCAGTTTGACCGCTTCACTGTCTAAATTTTGTGCCAGCTGCTCGGTGCTGGTAGCGCCAATGATGTTGCTCGCGACAAATGGTTGCGCCGTTACCCAGGCCAACGCCATTTGTGCTGGGTCGAGGTTGTGCTGACGGGCTAGCGCGACATAGGCCTCAGTGGCTTTGACGCCCGGTTCTTTGGTGTAGCGCGTAAATCGGTCAAAAAGGGTTAACCGGGCATTGTCGGGTTGTTGGCCGCCTAAGTATTTGCCACTCAAAACGCCGAATGCCAGGGGTGAATAAGCGAGCAAGCCAACCTGCTCGCGGTGAGAGACTTCGGCAAGACCCACCTCGTAGCTGCGGTTGAGCAGGTTGTAGGGGTTTTGCACGCTCACGATGCGCGGCAGGTTGTTCGCATCAGCAAGCTTGAGAAACGTCATCGCGCCCCAAGCCGTCTCATTGGACAGGCCGATATGACGGATTTTGCCGGCCTTGACTAAGGTATGTAGTGACTCAAGTACCTCGTGAATCGCCGGTTCCGGATCGGGTTCGTTGGCATCGGGCGCATAGCCGAGCTTGCCAAAGAAGTTGCTGTTGCGAGCGGGCCAGTGAAGCTGGAACACATCAATGTAATCGGTCTGCAAACGCTGGAGTGACTCGTTTACTGAAGTCTCTATATTTGCGCGGCTGTAATCTCCTTGCCCATTGCGCACCGTGCTCAAGCCCGGGCCGGCGATTTTGGTGGCAAGGATAAGATCCTCGCGCCGACCGCGCGAGGCAATCCAGTTGCCAATCATCTGATCGGTGGCACCTTGCGTTTCGGCCTCAGGTGGGACGGGATACATTTCGGCGGTATCGATAAAATTAACGCCGCGCTCCCTGGCCATATCCAGTTGAGCAAACGCCTCATTTTCGGTGTTTTGCTTGCCAAAGGTCATTGTGCCAAGGCAGATCGCGCTGACTTCAATGCCGGTGTCACCAAGCGGGCGGTATTCCATACGATGGGCTCCGTTTTGTTTTCTGATCTAAACCGTCAGCGGCGGATCATAACAGCCCATGGAAAACTTTTAGTGGACTAACATAATGGACTAACTCAATGGATCTCTTCACACTGTCGCTGAATATTGTGACGAGTAATGCGTTACTGCTGCGCGGGGAGAGGTCAGAATGACGGACATGGTGAATGTGCACGACGCCAAAACTCATCTCTCACGGCTGCTCGACAGAGTCTATGCTGGCGAGGAAATTATTCTAGCTAAAGGTGGAAAGCCTTATGCTCGACTGGTCCCTGTCGAGGCGCAAGATGACGAACGTCGCCCAGGGCGACTGAAAGGCTCGATTGGCCCAGAGTTTTTCGAACCCTTGCCAGACGACGAATTGGATGCCTGGGAAGGTAAGTTGTGAAGGCATTGCTAGACACGCATACATTGCTTTGGTGGATGACGGATGACCCAAGACTCTCGAGTAATGCTAGAGCCGTAATAGGTCAGAGGCGCAACGGGATTTTGGTTAGCGCTGCAAGTGCTTGGGAAATAGCAACGAAACACCGACTGGGTAAACTGCCTAATGCGATTTCTGTCGTTGATCAGTACTTCGATCTGGTTCGAGCGGATGGATTCGGTCACTTGCCGGTCTTGCCGAGTCATGCTCTAAAGGCTGGGTCACTGGATTGTCCGCACCGTGACCCTTTTGATCGGATGCTTGCAGCGCAATCGAAGCTTGATAATTTGCCGTTGGTTACTCGTGATCCAGTGTTTCGTACGATGGATATCGCAGTTATCTGGTGATGAGTTGTCAAGGAGTCACGAGAGCGATAATGGAAGCTGAAAAGATTGGTGGGCGGTACTGGGATTGAACCAGTGACCCCTGCCGTGTGAAGGCAGTGCTCTCCCGCTGAGCTAACCGCCCAATCAATCTAAAGTCTAGGAAGTCGCCCGGTGACTGTCAACGCACCGTGCAGTGAGCGCCACCAATCAGGACTGGTCGTTTGACCCGCGCAGTCGCTACACTGTGCGTCTATGCCAATTACTGAGCGACTATGACCGTTACCACTCGCTTCGCGCCGAGTCCGACCGGGCTATTACATATTGGTGGCGCCCGCACGGCCCTTTTTTGTTGGCTCTATGCGCGCCGCCATGGTGGGCGGTTTGTGCTGCGTATTGAGGATACCGACCTAGAGCGCTCAACGCCCGAAGCGATTAACGCGATTCTTGAAGGCATGAGCTGGCTAGGCTTGGACTATGACGAAGGCCCGTTCTATCAGACCCATCGTTTCGAGCGTTACGCCGAGGTCCTCGAGCGGATGCTTGCTGAGGGAAGCGCCTATCGTTGCTATTGCTCAAAAGAGCGGCTTGACGCTCTTCGCACCGAGCAACAGACGCGCAAGGTTAAACCGCGCTATGACGGCCGATGCCGTGACTTACAAGCGCCACCCGCCGATGCGACTGAGGCGCCGGTCATTCGATTTAAGCAGCCTCGCGAAGGCCACACGGTGGTTGATGATCGAGTGAAGGGCAAAGTGGCGTTTGATAATGCCGAGCTTGATGATCTGATTATTGCACGCGGTGACGGGTCGCCGACCTACAATTTTGTAGTGGTGGTTGATGACATGGATATGCAGGTTAGTCATGTCATTCGCGGCGACGATCATCTTAATAATGCCGCACGCCAAGCCAACATTTTAAAAGCTTTGGGTGTTGAGCCGCCGATTTACGCCCATGTGCCCATGATTCTGGATGAGGCCGGTAAAAAACTCTCGAAACGCACGGGTGCCGCGGGTGTGATGGATTATCGCGATGCCGGCTACCTGCCTGAGGCAGTGATTAACTATTTGGTGCGTTTGGGTTGGGCTCATGGTGACCAAGAGGTCTTTAGCCTCGATGAAATGGTTGAATATTTTGACATCGCCGATATTAATCATTCGGCCTCAAGCCTTAACCCCTCCAAGCTCGACTGGCTCAATCAGCATTATCTTAAAATGCTGCCACGAGGCTATGTCGCCCGGCATTTAGCCCGGCATTTGGCTGACTTGGGCATCGACCCAGCGCGGGCCGGTGGCCCTGATTTAGAAACCGTGGTCGAGGCGCAAGCTGAGCGCAGCAAAACGCTGGTTGAGATGGCTCAAAGTAGCGCTTTTTTCTACCAAACGCCGAGCGCCTATGAAGAAAAGGCAGCGCGCAAGCATTTGCTCGGTAGCGAGACGATACTCGAGGCGCTACAACAATCGCTACATGCGCTCGAGAGCTGGGACGCTGAGGCTATACACGAGGCGGTCATGGGGGTGGCTGAAGCGCAGGCGTTAAAGCTAGGCAAAGTTGCACAGCCGATTCGAGTGGCTGTCGCCGGTGGACCGGTGTCGCCGCCAATCGACATTACCCTCGAGCTGCTGGGCAAAGACGCCGCGTTAAGCCGGCTTGAAAGCGCCCGGCAATGGGCGATTAAACACGCGGAGGCTTGACAGGGTGATGGTGCATTCCTAGACTTGCACAGCTTCGAAAGGGGGCCATAGCTCAGCTGGGAGAGCGCCTGCATGGCATGCAGGAGGTCGGCGGTTCGATCCCGCCTGGCTCCACCATTTTATAATAAAATGGCGTCTTTCGATTGGTGTGACTCTGAGACCTGAATCAGCCGTTCTTTCGCCTGCCAAACATGTTTTTCCATCATATCACCGGCTAATCTTGGATCGGCATCTCGAATTGCCTCGAGAATGTCCCAGTGGCCCCGGTTTGATGCCAACATCCCCCCGCGCTCAATCGAAAACTTGCGAAACAGTTGTAGCTCGCGCTCTAAGCGCTGAGTTGATTCGATGAGCCGTTGGTTGCCACACGCCTCATAGATCGTGCGGTGAAAATGCAAATTCGTTTTAAAGTAGTCGGCTTGTTGGTTGGCTTGAAAATAAGCATCCATCGACTCAACCGCTTCGGTGAGTGAATCCACCAACGCCGGCGTGCTTAGCTGAGCAGCTTTCATCGTGGCGACTCGTTCGAGGCCGGCGCGGAGGTCATAAATTTCGAGTGCATCGCGCAGATCGATAACGCGGACGAAAGCGCCTCGGTTTTGAACAACGTTAACTAAGCCAGCCGCTGCCAGTCGGTTGATGGCTTCCCGAATCGGGCCTCGGCTAATGCCAAATTGGCGGGCGAGCAATGAGTCATTGAGGCGTTTGCCGCTGCCAATTTCGCCGCCAAGAATCATGTTCTCAATCTCGCGATAAGCAAGATCGCTGAGTGATGGCGACTTGTTGATTAAGGGCCGGTACGCAGAGGACTGGTTGTCTTCCGTTGCTTCCATTAACTCGCTCATGTCGATGATCAGCCTGAGACAGCGGCAGCACGCTGACCCTTGGATATCGTCGCTTATTTCATGTACTTATAATCATACCTGATGTTGTCGTGCTGCGATTAGTTTTGTCAGGGCGATGATTCGATGGGCATCGACAACATGCAGGTTTTCAATCAGCTTATCATCGAGCAGTACCACGCCTTCGCCACGGGCCGAGGCGGCCTCATGGGCCTCAATCACACGCTTTGCCCAATCAATCGCGGCTTGATCGGGTGCGAATAGCTCGTTGGCGGCCGCGATGGTTTTGGGGTGGATGAGCGTTTTGCCGTCAAACCCGAGCTCACGGCCTTGTTTGCATTGCTCACGAAAGCCCTCGTCATCGTTTAAGTCTAAGTGAACGCCGTCGATAACACTCAGGCCCGCGGCTCGTGCTGCCATTAAACAATGCGATAGCGCATAGAGCATGGGTAGCCGCGATGGGGTGTGAGCGCAATGTAAATCCTTGGCAAGGTCAGAGGTGCCCATCACCAGTGCTTTGAGGTGAGGGCTAGCCTCAGCGATTGCCTGGGCGTTGAGGATACCGCGCGGGGTTTCCATCATGCACCAAATGGCGGGCATTGAAGCGCCAGCAAACGCTTGCACAATGGTCTCGGCGGTTGTCACCGCGTCAGCGCTCTCGACTTTGGGTAGCAGGATGGCATTGGCGTGAGACTGCGCGGCCATAACGAGGTCGTCATACCCCCACGGGGTTGAGAGTGCGTTAACCCGAATCACCAATTCACGAGGACCATACCCGCCGGCTGCTAGCGCGGCGCTCACCTGCTCACGGGCCGAGGTTTTGGCGTTGGGAGCCACCGCATCCTCTAGATCGAGAATGAGGCTATCGGCCGGCAGCGATTTGGCTTTTTCTAATGCGCGATCGTTCGATCCGGGCATGTACAGTACGCTGCGCCGTGGAGTTGAATCGATTGCCATACTGCAGTCCTCGCCAGTGCTTAGGTGCTATTCCCAGTCTACTTCGGCTTCCATGTGGAGTTCCCCCCGATCACTGGTCGCCCAAAGGTGTGATCGACCACTATCTTCGCTGTGATGGCCCTCAGCGGCCAGTCTGGTGTGGCAGAAAACCGGTTTAACTGCTTTAAATTCGAAGCGTCTAATGGCGCGAGTTAAATTGGCTGTCTGCCATGCCTCTAGCAGAAAAGTTGCAATTAACGGCCCATGTACAACTAATCCTGAATATCCCTCATCGTTGGTGACATAGGGGTGGTCATAGTGAATCCGGTGGCCGTTAAAAGTAATTGCAGAGTATCTGAATAGTGTCACCTCATCAGTTTGTATAGGCTGACTCCACTCTGGGTTACTTGGAGCCAGCCGTGCGGTGGGCGCTGGTGCATCACTTGATGGATTATTGCGGTAGACTAAGTCCTGCTCCTCGATACGAGCAATTTGCCCATTACAGATATACGTATGTTCAACGGTGACAAAGGCAAGCAAACCACTTCGTCCTTCTTTTGTGGTCACTGTTTTAATGCGAGCAGTTCGGGTGACTTGGGCACCAATTGGCATCGGGGCTTCATAACGGATGCGGCTACCTGCCCACATTCGTCTTGGTAGCGGGACTGGGGGGAGAAAATCACCCCTCTCAGGATGGCCATCTGCACCGATTTGAGATTGAAGGACGCGCGGTATGCAGTAACTCCAATGAGCAGTCGGTGGTAATGGGTCATTTTCACTGGGCCACTGGCTTGCTGGTCTATTAAGTGTTGCCATGAGACCGATGACTGGCCATTGATCGAGGCGTTCGCTCTCGGTTTGCGTGTTGCCAACCCATTGCTGAAGGTAATCGACATCAAGATTCATAAAACGCTCCGAGTGATCCACGCTGGAAATTTTCTAACGATTTAAAGGCTGCGCTAGTTGTGTGACCAAATCCTGAGCGAATGTCGGCAATTGGTCGCGCTGGCGAACACAAATTTTCATATCGCGTTGCGCCCAAGCATCGGTCATTTCCACCACGGCGATTCGCGCGGTTTTTTGCTGCCGGCGTGCCGCTGATTCGGGTAAAACGCCGATACCCACATCCGCTTCAACCATTCGGCACAGCGCATCAAAACTGCTTACTTTGATACGCAGTGGCAAAACGGCGCCTTGGCTGCGGGCGACTTCATTAACAAATGAGTGGATAGCGCTGCCTGCGTGTAATGACACAAACGGATAGGCGAGGCATTCGGCGAAAGCGATATGCGGCTGTGAGGCGAGCGGGTGGTTAGTCGGAACGGCTAACACCAGCTTGTCAGAGCGATAGGGAATGACTTCGAGCCCATCGGTGTTAACGCTGCCGGCAATGATGCCAATGTCGGCAACATCCTCGCCAACGGCCCGCACAATATCGTGGCTGAGGCGCTCTTCGAGGTCGACATCAACATCCGGGTGATCAGCAAGAAACTGACCAAGCGCGGCGGGCAGAAATTCGGTAATGGCGGTGGTGTTGGCGCGTAAACGGATGCGTCCCTTGACACCGGTGGTAAACCCTTGCAAATCGCCATGTAATCGCTCGCTCTGGCGCAAAATGATCAACGCATGGCGTAAAAACGCTGACCCCGCTGGGCTGAGGCTAACGCCGCTGCGATCGCGGTAGAGCAGGGCGGTATCAAGGGCGTGTTCTAGGTTTTTGACGCGCTGGCTCGCGGCGGCGAGCGAGGTGTGCGAGCGCTCGGCCCCGCCGGTGAGGCTGCGCGCCTCGGCGATATTGGCGAATAGTCGTAAATCGGTTAAGTCAAAAAAAAGCCCGCTCATGGCCGCATTATAACACCGCCCGGTAGGCTCAAGCGGTATCGAAGGCGGCCTTCTGAAATCATCAATTGCAGTGTTTCTTTGACCGCTGCATGGTTAAGTGAAATAACCGTTTTTGATGTCTAGGAGGATAGCAGCATGTACCGGGAACCGGATCAGTACCAAGATTTACGCGATGCGCTTGCCGAGCTTTGCGGTACATTCTCCAGCGAATACTTCCAAAAAATCGATGCCGAAGAGGGCTACCCGGAGGAGTTCGTTCAAGCTCTGACCGAATCAGGCTGGTTGGCGGCGCTTATCCCCGAAGAGTATGGCGGCGCCGGCCTGGGAATGAGCGAAGCTTCGGTGATTATGGAGGAGATTAACCGCGGCGGCGGCAACGCCGGGGCTTGTCACGGGCAGATGTACAACATGGGCACGTTGCTGCGGCACGGCTCAGATGAGCAGAAAAACCAGTATCTTCCTCGCATTGCCGCCGGTGAGCTACGTTTGCAGTCGATGGGCGTGACTGAGCCCACCACCGGTACCGATACCACACGAATTAAAACCACCGCCGTGCGCAAAGGCGACCGCTACGTCATTAACGGCCAAAAGGTGTGGATTTCGCGCGTTCAGCACTCAGATTTAATGATCCTGTTAGCCCGCACGACACCGCTTGATGAGGTAAAGCGTAAGTCTGAGGGGATGTCGATATTCATGGTCGATTTACACCACGCGGTGGAAAACGGCATGACCGTGAAACCGATTGCCAACATGGTCAATCATGAGACCAATGAGTTGTTTTTTGATGATCTTGAAATCCCCGCAGAAAACCTGATCGGCGAAGAAGGCAAAGGTTTTAAATATCTTCTCGACGGGCTGAACGCAGAGCGCGCGCTGATTGCAGCGGAATGCATTGGTGATGGGTATTGGTTTATCGATCGAGCCGTCGACTATGCCGGTGAGCGTGAGGTCTTCGGTGGCCCGATTGGTAAAAACCAAGGCGTGCAATTTCCGATCGCAAGGGCATTCGTCAACCTGCAAGCCGCCGACTTGATGCGCTATGACGCTTGCCGTCGCTTTGATGACAATCAGCCCTGTGGCTCACAAGCGAATATGTCCAAAATGCTTGCTGCGGATGCCTCTTGGGAAGCGGGTAACGTCTGCATTCAGACGTTTGGCGGGTTTGGTTTTGCCCGCGAGTACGATATCGAGCGCAAATTCCGCGAGACTCGGCTTTATCAGGTCGCGCCAATTTCAACCAACTTAATACTGGCATACATGGCTGAGCATGTGCTGGGCCTGCCGCGGTCGTTTTAAATGACACACGCAGGGCCGCTCCAAGGCATCACAGTCGTGTCGCTCGAGCAGGCGATTGCCGCGCCCTTTTGTACCCGTCAGCTCGCTGAGCTCGGCGCGCGGGTGATTAAAGTTGAGCGTCCGGGCCAAGGAGACTTTGCCCGCGGCTATGATCAACGCGTGCAGGGGCTTGCCTCACACTTTGTTTGGACCAATCGCTCGAAAGAGAGTTTGACCCTCGATGTCAAAAGCCAAGCCGGGGCCAAGGTCCTGCATGCGCTTGTCGATCAGGCTGATGTGCTAGTCCAAAACCTGGCGCCAGGCGCTGCTGAGCGATTGGGCCTCGGCGCTGAGGGGCTGCGAGCGAAAGATCCGCGCAAAGTGGTTTGCGATATTTCGGGTTACGGGGCCGATGGCCCGTACCGCGAGCGCAAAGCGTATGACCTGCTCGTGCAGGCTGAGTCGGGCTTTCTCTCGACAACCGGCACGCCAGAGACACCGAGTAAGGCGGGTTGTTCTATCGCCGATATTGCCGCGGGTATGTATGCCTACAGTGGCATTCTTGCGGCACTGCTTGAGCGGGAGCGCAGCGGGGAGGGCTGTCATTTGGATGTCTCGCTACTCGAGAGCATGGTTGAGTGGATGGGGTTTCCGCTTTACTACGCTTTTGATGGCGCACCGCCGCCCCCGCGCAATGGCGCCTCCCATGCCGCGATTTACCCCTATGGCCCCTTTAGTGTGGGAGATGGCGGCACGGTGATGCTCGGGCTGCAAAACGAACGCGAGTGGCAGCAATTTTGTGAGTTTGTGTTGCAACGCCCGGCACTGGCGGAAGAGACTCGATTTAAAGGCAACGCCGCGCGAGTCGCCGAGCGCGACGCGCTGCTTGCCATTATCACCGAGGTTTTCGCCGACCTGACCACCGCTGCGGTTTTGCAACGCCTTGAGCAGGCCGGTATTGCCAATGCCCGAATGAATGACATGCACAGCGTTTGGAATCACGAGCAGTTGAGCGCGCGTGAGCGCTGGGCGCAGGTGGATACCGAAGCCGGCGCCATTCCGGCGTTGCGCCCGCCGGGTTTGCCGCCTGAACTGCTGAACGCTATGGGCCCAGTTCCCTCGGTTGGTGAGCATAGCGACGCCATTCTGAGCGAATTGGGCTATTCACACACGGCGATCGATCAATTGCGTCGTGATCAGGTTATTTGAGAGGCCGCTTAATGAGTACCCATCCAAGTCGTGCGTTAGCGACATTTGCCGCTGAACTGCGCTGGGAGGATATCCCGCCATCAGTCCGCGTACGGGCCCAAGAGCTAATGCTCGACTGGCTTGGCTCAGCGCTTGCTGGGCGTGGTGCCGCGCCGGTGGAGGCGATCGCTCGGTGCGCTCGGGTCATGGCGCCCGCCAACGGCGCTTCAGATGTGTTGATTCATCGCACCCAGACCTCGCCGTTGTTCGCGGCGCTGATCAATGGGGCCTCCTCGCACTTTGCCGAGCAGGATGACGTGCACAACGGATCGGTATTCCATCCAGCCGCCGTGGTCTTTCCGCCAGCGCTTGCCACCGCGCAATGGCAGGCCAGCAGTGGCCAAGCATTGCTGACCGCAGCGGTCGCCGGCTACGAGGTCGGGATTCGCGTGGGTGAGTTTTTGGGTCGTTCGCATTACCGAATCTTTCATACCACTGGCACCGCGGGAACGATTGCTGCAGCGGCGGCCACTGGGCGATTGCTCGGGTTGTCGCCAGAGCAGATGTTGCATGCCTTTGGATCGGCCGGCACGCAAGCCGCGGGTTTGTGGGAGTTTTTGCGTGACGCCGCTGACTCCAAACAGCTGCACACGGGCAAGGCATCGGCTGATGGTTTGATGGCCGCGTGGCTCGCCCAGGCTGGCCTGACCGGGGCTGAACATATTCTTGAAGGCCCGCAGGGGATGGCGGCCGGTATGTCGAGTGATGCTGATCCGACACGCCTCACCGATCGTCTCGGTCAGCGTTGGGCGCTTGCCGAGACATCGTTTAAATTTCATGCCTCATGCCGGCATACCCACCCGGCTGCCGATGCGCTACTACAGGTCGTTGAGCAACACGATCTCGCGATCGACGATATCGCACGGGTGACCGCGCGGGTTCACCAGGGGGCGATTGATGTGCTCGGGCCGGTAGTGGATCCACAAACCGTGCATCAGGCGAAATTCTCGATGGGCACCACCTTAGGCTTGATTGCGCAGCATCGACGGGCCGATATGGCAGCCTTCGCCAATGACTATAATGCGCCCAGTATTGCCGCTTTTCGCGAGCGCGTTGACATGGTGCTCGATGCCGAGGTGGATCAAGCCTATCCACAACGCTGGATCGGTAAAGTCAATGTCGAGACAACCCAAGGCAAGACCTTTGAAGCGCGGGTAGACGAGCCAAAGGGTGACCCGGGCAATACCCTGTCGCCGGCCGAGCTTGAGGAAAAATTTCACCGGCTGGTTGCCTTTACCCAAGCCGCAACGCCGAGCGAGGCTGAGGCGATGATCGCTTGGGTCGGTGCACTCCCAGGCGTGGCCACAGTGGGTTCTATTGATGTTTGATTCGGCTTACCGGTCACTTTTGTTTGTGCCTGGCGACCGTCCGGAGCGCTTTGCCAAAGCCCATGCCAGTGGAGCGGATGGCGTCATTATTGATCTAGAAGATGCCGTGGCGCCCGAGCGTAAAGCGCTGGCGCGTGCGGCGTTTGCGGACGCGGCAACCGGGGCAAATTCAGTGCTGGTGCGTATTAATGCGATCACAACGCATGATTACCCGCTCGATCGGGAGGCCTGCCAGGGGCTTGCGCCGGCGGGGGTGTTGTTACCCAAAACCGAATCGCCCGAGCAGATCGCGCAGCTACAGGCCGATGGCGTGACCGCGCCGATACTGCCCATCATTGAAACCGCGCGGGGTTACCAAGCCATCGAGTCGATTGCTGCGGCACCGGGGGTCGCGCGCTTGGTGTTTGGCACGCTGGATTTTCAGCTCGACTTGAATATCCCCAGCGATGATAGCGATGAGCTGCAGTATTTTCGCGCCGGTTTTGTGCTCGCGTCACGGCTCGCGGGGCTGTTAGCGCCAATTGATGGAGTGACGACCGCGATCGATAACGCCGATCGTCTAAACCGCGACATCGACCGAGGGCAGCGGCTCGGTTTTGGTGGCAAGTTATGTATTCACCCGCGCCAGATCGAAGCGGTTAATGGCGGCTTTGGCGTGGGTGACGCACAAATTCAATGGGCGCAGCGCGTGCTTGAGGCCGTCGATGAGAGTGGCCACCATGCGGTGGCGGTCGATGGAAAAATGGTTGACGCGCCGGTTATCGAGCGCGCTCGGCGCATCCTTGCGCAGGGCGGTTACAAAGACATTAAGAGAACTCGGGTATGAAAATTCTTGTGCCGATAAAGCGCGCGATCGACTACAACATCAAGCCAAGAGTTAATCGCAACGGCGATGGGGTGGTGACTGAAGGCGTCAAGATGAGCATCAACCCATTTGACCGCATTGCCCTTGAGGAAGCCATTCAGCTGCGCGAGCGCGGTGAGGCCGAGGAGGTGATTGCGGTCAGTATTGGTGTTGCCAGTACCGAGCAGCAGTTACGCAATGCGCTTGCGATGGGCGCGGATCGGGCGATTTTGTTAACGACCGAACAAGCGGTGCAGCCGCCGCTCGCCGCCAGAGCGTTATTAGCGATTCGCGCTGAGCTCGACGCTGACTTGGTCTTAATGGGTAAGCAAGCCATTGATGATGATGCCAATCAGACCGGGCAGATGTTAGCGGGCCTTTGGGATCGACCCCAAGCCACTTTTACCTCGCGGCTTGAGGTGGAATCAGGCTGGTTACACGCGACGCGTGAAGTCGACGCCGGATTGGAGACGATTGCCGTGGAATTACCCGCGGTGGTGACCGCTGATTTGCGCTTGAACGAACCGCGCTTGATCAAAATGCCTGACATTATGAAAGCCAAGCGCAAGCCGCTCGACGAAAGACCACTCGAAGCGCTTAACCTCTCAATGCCTGCTCAACTTGAAGTGCTGAGCTACGAGACACCGCCAGCGCGACAGGGCGGGCATCGGGTGGAATCGGTGAGTGAATTAGTTGATGAACTTAAGCAGCGGGGAGTTATTTGATGGGTCGTACACTCATTATTGCCGAACATGATGGCCTCAATCTTAATGCCGCTACCGGGAAAACGCTCACCGCCGCACTGGCTATTGATCAACCGGTGGATATCGCGGTGTTGGCCGCTGATGCCGATGCGGTTGCGCAGGCTGCAGCCTCGCTCAAGGGTGTCGAGACGGTGTTTCGTGTCGAGCGCCCAGAGAATGAACACCCGCTCGCGGCAATGCTTGCCCCACAAATTGCTGACCTCGCGGCGCGCTACAGTCATCTTCTGATGCCATCAACGACGTATGGCAAAGATGTGCTCCCGCGAGTCGCTGCACTATTGGAAGCGCCACAGGTGAGTGATGTGATGGATGTGATCGATGCGCACACATTTCGTCGCCCGATCTATGCCGGCAACGTGCTCACCACGGTCAAAGCCCCAACCGATTGCCCGGTTGTAGCAACTATTCGGCCGGCTTCATTCGCCGAGGCTGAAGCCGGTGGCAATGCCACGATCGAGGCGTGGCAGTCTGATCAGACCTTGCCCACCCACACCCGCTTTGAGCAGCTGCATAGCGCGCAGAGCGATCGGCCTGATTTGCAATCAGCCAAACGGGTTGTCTCGGGTGGACGGGGTGTTGGCAGCGCTGAGAATTTCGATGTGATCTTTCGCATTGCCGAGCGCTTAGATGCCGCGGTTGGTGCATCGCGCGCGGCTGTTGATGCCGGCTATGTTTCTAACGAGTTGCAAGTCGGACAGACCGGCAAAATTGTCGCGCCCAGTCTTTACCTTTGTTTTGGCATCTCTGGGGCCATCCAGCACCTCACGGGTATTAAAGATGCGAATTTAATCGTTGCTGTGAATAAAGACCCCGAAGCGCCGATCTTTGAGGTGGCCGACATTGGTTTAGTGGGGGATTTGTTTGAGGTTATTCCTGAGTTGGAGGCAGCTTTAAGTCAGTAAACTGCTGCTATGAAGCGGTGTGCAAAATTATTGCTGAGCGCTGACACGCCGATGCGTTTGCCTTGACGCCGCGGCGCTTGCTGCCTATTATTCGCGTGTCCGATTTGCGCTTAGTCCCCATCGTCTAGCCGGCCTAGGACACCACCCTTTCAAGGTGGCGACACGGGTTCGAATCCCGTTGGGGACGCCATTCAGAGGCGCTAAACGCCGGGCAGTCCCGCCAGCGCCATCGATTGCTCAGCCTCACTGGTCTGTTCTTCCTGCAAATTGCCGGCCAGATAGTCGGTGTAGGCTTGCATATCAAAGTGCCCATGGCCGCAGAGGTTAAATAGCAACGTCTTACCCTGGCCTGACTCGCGACAGGCAATGGCCTCATCAATGGTCGCCTTAACGGCATGATTGGCTTCGGGTGCTGGGATGATGCCTTCGGCGCGGGCGAACTCTAGTCCAGCGGCAAAACACTCGAGTTGGCCATAGGCGCGCGGATGAATATAGCCTAAATCGGTCAGATGACTGATTTGCGGCGCCATACCATGGTAGCGCAGACCACCGGCGTGGAAGCCTGGTGGAACAAAGCCCGAGCCTAATGTGTGCATTTTTGTTAGCGGCGTTAGGTGGCCCGTGTCGCCCCAATCATAGGCAAACTGACCCTTGGTCAGAGTCGGGCAGGCGGCGGGCTCGACGGCAATAAACTCGGTATCAGGGCCGCCGCGCAAACGCTGGCCTAAAAATGGGAAGGCGATGCCGGCAAAGTTTGATCCGCCCCCGGTGCAGCCAATCACCATATCGGGGTAATCATCGACCTGCTCGAGTTGCTGCATCGCCTCAAGCCCAGAGACAGTCTGATGCAATAAAACATGATTCAGCACGCTGCCGAGTGCGTATTTGGTGTCGTCGCGCTGAGCGGCAAGCTCGACGGCCTCGCTAATGGCGATGCCGAGGCTCCCGGTCGAATCAGGGTGTTCGGCCAGTACCGCACGGCCGGCGGCGGTGGTATTGCTTGGGCTGGCGATGCAACTGGCACCAAAACTCTCCATAAAGGCCCGACGGTAGGGCTTTTGATTAAAGCTCACCTTGACCATAAACACTTCAATATCGAGCCCGAACATCGCGCCGGCGAGCGATAGCGACGAGCCCCATTGGCCTGCGCCGGTCTCGGTGGTGATGCGCTTAATGCCCTCAGCTTTGTTGTAGAAAGCTTGAGCAATGGCGGTGTTGGGCTTGTGGCTGCCGGCGGGGCTTACGCCCTCGTATTTATAGTAAATATGCGCGGGTGTCTGTAGTGCCTGCTCGAGTCGTCGCGCCCGATACAGCGGCGAGGGGCGCCACTGACGGTAGACATCACGCACCGGCGCGGGAATTTCAATCTCGCGCTCGGTACTCATCTCCTGTTCGATTACTGCGCGTGGAAATAAGGGCGCCAAATCATCAGGCCCAACAGGCTCGTGCGTGGCGGGGCTTAAGACCGGCGCGAGCGGCGTCGGCAGATCAGCGTTAATGTTGTACCAATAGCGTGGAATCTCGGTTTCAGCCAGGACCGTTTTTACCTGATCACTCATCACTCAAAGCCCTCGTTGGGTTTTATTGGATGACTCAAACAATATCACTGAACCAACCTCCTTCAGTAGCCCATTGCCCTTGAATGCCGGTGTGAGCGCCTCCATTTCTTACATTCATGGCGTTGTTTGATGCCACCGCATGGAGGGTTAAATGAATACATCCGAAATTGAGCCGAATACCTCGACTGAAGCCGAGGTCATTGCGCCGTCGCGAAGTCTCGTTATCCCGCGGTTACCCGACGATGCGGTGCCGTTGCTGCCGGTTCGCAACATGGTGTTGTTTCCAAACATGGTGGTACCGGTCGGTGTCGGTCGCTCACAATCGGTATTGGCGGCGCGTCAGGCGGCACAACATGATTTGCCCATCGGGGTCATGTTGCAGCGCGATTCCAGCGTCGAAGACCCCAGCCCGGATGACCTTCATGCCATTGGTGCGGTCGCCAGCGTGATGCGCTTTGTGACCGGCCGCGAGGGGCATCATCACCTGATTTTGCAAGGCCTTGAGCGCTTTCGAGTGGTGGAGTTCTTAAGCGGCTATCCGTTTTTGGTCGGTCGCATTGAGCGTATTAGTGAACATCAGCCTGTTGGACCGGAAGTTGATGCGCGCATGCTCGCGCTGCGAGAAAAAGCACTGGAGGCGCTCGAGCTGCTCCCGCAGGCGCCACAAGAGCTTGCTGGAGCACTGAGCAGCATTAAAGAGCCAGGGGTTCTAGCTGATTCGGTCGCGGGTTATCTTGATTTAGCTAGCGAAGAGCGCCAATCACTACTAGAGACATTGGATATTGAGGAACGGCTCGAGCGGGTGCTTAGCTTGATCGATTACCGTGTCGAGGTGCTTAAGCTGTCGCAAAAAGTTAGTGAGCGCACCCACGAGACGATGTCTGAGCGCCAACGCGAGGCGTTATTGCGCGAACAACTGCGCTCCATCCAAGAAGAGCTCGGTGAGAGCGATGATAAAGGCGAAGAAATTCGCGAGCTCGAGGGCCGTATCGCCGACGCGAAAATGCCAGAGGAAGTCGACCAGCAGGCGCGCAAAGAATTGCGCCGTCTCGAGCGCATGCCAGAGGGCGCTGGGGAGTATTCAATGCTGCGGACTTACCTTGATTGGCTGCTTGAGTTGCCCTGGGCTAGCGCCCGTGAGGAAGCCATTGATATCGCCCAAGCGCGCGGCATTTTAGATGCTGATCATTATGGCCTTGAGCCGGTTAAGCGGCGCATTCTCGAGCACTTAGCCGTGCGCAAACTCAATCCACAGGGCCGTAGCCCCATTCTTTGCTTTGTTGGCCCGCCCGGGGTCGGTAAGACGTCGCTTGGGCAGAGTATCGCCCGTGCGACCGGGCGTGACTTTGTGCGCGCGAGTTTGGGCGGTGTCCACGATGAGGCGGAAATCCGCGGCCATCGCCGCACTTATTTGGGCGCTCTGCCGGGCAAGGTGATACAGAGTATTCATAAGGCCGGCTCCAATAATCCGGTCTTAATGCTAGATGAAATGGATAAGCTCGGCGGGGGTATTCAGGGGGATCCGTCTGCGGCACTGCTCGAAGTGCTTGATCCGGCGCAAAACGGCACCTTCCAAGATAATTATCTGGGTGTGCCGTTTGACTTAAGTGGGGTGTTTTTTATCGCTACCGCGAATGTGCCTGATCAAATTCCTGGACCGCTGCGCGATCGTATGGAAATCATCGAAATTCCGGGTTATACGCAAGAGGAAAAGGTCGAAATTGCGCGTCGCTATTTACTCGATCGCCAGCTCGAGTCGGCGGGTTTGAGCACAACTCAGTTGAGTCTCAGTGATGCAACGCTGAACCAACTCGTGGCGGCCTACACACGGGAAGCGGGTTGCCGCCAACTTGAGCGTGAAATCGGCGCGATTACCCGCCATGTGGCGGTGCGTATTGCTGAGGATGAAACTCACACGGCAGCCGTTGAGCCGGCGGATTTACCGGCAATTTTGGGTGCGCCACGCTATGAGGGCGAAGTGGCGATGCGCACCAGTGTGCCGGGTGTGGCCACCGGGCTTGCGTGGACGCCGGTGGGTGGCGATATTTTGTTTATTGAAGCTAACCGCGCGCGCGGCAGTGGACGCTTAGTACTGACCGGGCAACTGGGTGAGGTGATGAAAGAAAGCGCGCAGGCGGCGTTAAGTCTTATTAAGGCGGATGCAAAGGCGCTTGGAATTGATGCCGATGCACTGCAATCGGATGATGTCCATGTCCATGTTCCTGCTGGCGCGATCCCCAAAGATGGACCGAGCGCGGGGGTGGCAATGTATAGCGCGCTGATCTCACTGCTGACTGATCGTTGCATTCGTGAGGATGTAGCGATGACCGGCGAGATCACTCTACGTGGGCTTGTTTTGCCCGTGGGGGGCATTAAAGAGAAAGTGCTTGCTGCGCGTCGGGCGGGCATTAATACGGTGCTGCTGCCGGCACGTAATCGTAAAGACTACGAGGATATTCCCGAGGCGGCGCGCGATTCGATGACCTTTCACTGGATTGAGCACGTGCAAGAGGCTATTGAGATTGCACTGCGTGAGACGCCTACGCCAGCGGCGCTATCGAGTGACGCTGAATAGCGGTTGCAATGGCATACCGCGAAAGCGCTCCGGTGGTGGCTCGGCATCGCCTAAGGTTAGGTCCGATGCCTGTGAAGGCGGCGGTTGTGGCGGTGCCAAGCGGTTGATTGGCACGGTGCCGCGGCGCTCTTCAATGGTGGCGGGTAGCCACTGCGGTGCAATCGCGCTCGTCATCGTGAGGACCAGTGGCAAGAGCAGTGGTCCGATTAATGCCGGCATTACCCACAGCAGTAGCGTGGGGCTCGCTAGCATAATCAGCCCGGCACTCGTGGCTGCGACGCCACTCATCAATGCACCGCGCCGAAGAGCGGTCGTTAATTCGATTTGACGACGTGTGCGCAGACCCGTTTGCCAATGGCTCCTGGCGCCGCGAGCACTCATAATCTGGGCGATATAGGTGCTGTAGAACAGCATCATGATGGGCCCGCGCAGCAGGCTAAAGCCAATCTCCAGTAGCCCGCCGCGAGTCATTGCCCGGCGATGGCCGTGAGCCATGGGCTGGGCGACTAGCATGCCAAGGTTGAGCAGTCGCGGCAGTAGTAGCAGCACAGCGGTTAAACCGATCAATAGGGCGGCTGAAGGGCTTGCATCAGTCATTGCCGATTGCCAAGCGCTTTGCCCGGTTGTTGTGGCGTCGGCGACGCCGAGCACCATAAACAATAGCCATAGCGGCGCGATGAGATAGTTGAGCGCCCCGAGCAAGAAGTTCACCCGCGTCATTGGACGCCAGCCAGGGGCGAGCACTAAGCGCAGATGCTGAAGATTACCCTGACACCACCGACGCTCGCGTTTGAGGTCGTCGATTAAGTTGCCGGGCATGCCCTCGAAACTGCCGTCGATGTCAGGCAGGACGTAAACCCCGCGGCCGTGTCGGCGCATTAACCCCGCCTCGACATAATCATGGCTCATCACATCGCCGCCGAGAGGCGGATTGCCGGGCAGCTTTTCAAGCCCACAGTAAGCCTGAAAATCCCGAATTCGGATAATGGCGTTATGCCCCCAATAATTCGTGCTATTGCCTTGCCAGAAGGCAAGCCCGGTGGCAATCGCATGGGCTTGGAGGCTGGCGCTAAGCTGTTGGAAGCGTCCGAGCACCGTGCGTTGACCCACCGGCAACGGCACGCTTTGGATAATGCCTGCCTGCGGGTTGGCCTGCATGTGGCGAACGAGACTGAGCATTGAATCGCCTTTCATGCGGCTATCAGCATCAAAAACGATCATATAGCGGTAGTGCTCACCCCAGCGCTCGCAGAAATCGCGAATATTGCCTGGCTTGCGGCCCTCATTATTGGGTCGGGCGCGGTAGTAAAGCCGGATTGTTTGGCCAAATCGAGTTTTTAACCGCTTAACCGCGGCACGCTCGGCAGCACGTTGATCGGCCTCGGTGCTATCGCTGAGCAGGTAAATATCGAACGCATCCGCTTGGCCGGTGTCGATGAGCGACTGCCATGTGGCCGTTAGGCAGTGCACAACCGTGGCGGTGTCTTCGTTGTAGATGGGCATCACTAAAGCGGTAGGTGCCAGTGGCGGTGGGTTACTGGTATGAGCCTGGCGCTTGGCGAGCGTAATTGGGTGGCGCTGCATGGCGCGCAGCAGAATGCCAATAATTGTGGTCCAAAAAGCGATGCACAGTAGTAAAAATGTGGGGATAAACAGCCCCAGCAATAGCCAGTCAACAACCCGCATGCCGAGGCGCTGGAGAATATCCAACATCAGCAGGCTGCCAAGCCCCGTGCTAAGCGCAACCAATGCCATGACCACGAAACGACGTGCGCCTAAGCCGGGCGTGGACAACCGCCAGGGGCTGTTATCGTAATCGGTTTGGTTCATTGCTTGACTGTCATACCTCGTTTATCCAGACATTAATTAAAGAGCGTTAGTTGCATGCCATTGAGGTTTTTCTGGGGGTTCATCGCGGTGAACGCGCTTATCGTCATCCCCGAGTGGTGGATGCCTTACAGCCAATTTGCCCAGCCCCTCCTTGCGGTTGAGTCACTGATTATCGTCAGTGTTTGCTGCCTGCTACCGATGGTGGTGACCCGCTGGCTTGCGCCTGGCATAGCGCTGGTTGTCATGATTGGGCTTGGGCTTGCGTTGTCTGATTTGGCGATGGAATGGGCCTTAGGGCGCTCACTTAACCTCGCGATTGATTTGCCGCTTGCCTTCTCGGTTGAGCATCTATTGCGCGGGGCGCTCGGGCAGCCGCTGACGATCGTGGTGTTATTGCTTGGCGCTGGGTTGGTGGTTGCTGTTTGGTTTGGGCTCGCACGCGCCCTGCGCGGGCTGGCTCAACCCGGTGGACATCGAGGTTGGCAGGTATTAGTGGGTGGGAGTCTGTTGGCGCTTGGTGTCGGCCTCTCGATACCGGGTGCGACGGCGATAAGCGCTTATGTCGACACCCCGCTGAGTATTCGTACGAATGATCAACTCCAACGCATGCTCGCCACATGGGCAGCGCGTGAGCAATTTGCCGAGGCGCTCGCGGGTGATGGCTCTAAGGCAGCGTTGAGGTCTGATTTTAGCGGCCTCGGGCAGCGCGATGTCATCATTGGCTTTGTTGAATCCTATGGCGTGAGCTATCTCCATGATCGGCGCTATCGCGAGCGCAGCCAAGGCACACTCGACGCGATGGCCTCGGCGTTGGAGGCCGCTGGATTGGGTGTGGTAACGACGAGCTTGCGCTCACCGGTCCAGGGCGGGCAATCCTGGCTAGCCCATGCCAGCGTGCTCAGCGGCCACTGGATTAATGATCAAATTCGCTATGACCTCTACCTCAGTGCCGGTGCCCCCTCACTCATCGGCGACTTCGAGCGGGCGGGTTATCAAAGTGTTGCGGTTATGCCGGCCATCACGCAAGCGTGGCCCGCGGGCCAACGATGGGGGTATGACGAGATTTATGACCATGCGCGGATCGATTACGCCGGGCCAGCGCTTAATTGGGTCACCATGCCGGATCAATACACGTGGCACTTCTTCCAGTCACAGGTGCGCTCAGTCACTCAACAGCCGATCTTCGCCGAGCTTGCATTAATCAGCAGTCATGCCCCTTGGACGCCGATCCTACCGCGGCTTGATTGGGCTGCGCTGAGTGATGGACGCTTATTTCAACCGTGGGCCGAAGTCGGCCCGGCACCGGCGGTGTTGTGGAGCGATCAGGCACGCATTCAACATCACTATGGCCGGGCCGTTGATTATGCGCTGCGCACCGCCGCTGAGTGGGCGCAGCGCTCGCTGGGTGATGGGCTATTAATTTTGCTGGGCGATCATCAAGCCGCGCCGCTCATTACCGGCGAAGATGCCTCGCGAGCGGTGCCCGTGCACGTGATTAGCGCTGATCAGACGCTATTAGCGGCATTGCGCGAACGCGACTTTGTCTCTGGGCTGATGGCGCCCGCCTCGGATTCGGGCAGTCTTGCGGACTTGCGCGGGCGGCTTACTCGCGCTTTTAGCGCACTCGAGCCGGTCAGCGCTAATCAGCGTGCCGAGCCGATGGCCAGTGTGGCACCATCCTCGGTAGGGAATTCGGAGGACAATGATGGACGGTAGGCGTGTCGTGGTGATTGGCGGTGGCATGGTGGGCGGCGCGCTTGCAGCCGACTTAGGCCGTCGGGGCATTCCCGTGCGGGTACTTGAGTCTGATCCGCCCACGCGGCCAACCGCGAGCCAACCGCCGCGTCTACGCGTCGCCGCACTCAATCGCCGCTCGATCGAATATCTCGAAACACTCGGTGCCTGGCAGTCGATGAACACGGAGCGGGTGGCTGATTTTGATCAACTCAGCACCTGGGATATCGCCGGCGGTGGACGATTGCGCTTTCATGCCGAAGAAATTGGCCTAGAGCGACTTGGGGTATTCGTTGAAAATGAACACCTTCAGGCCGCCTTGATTGAGACCGCCTCTGAACATGAGTGTGTGCAAATTGATGCACCGGCCGCTGCGCTTTCAATCACTTCGGAGCCATCGGGTGTTGCGCTCTCGCTCGAGGGTGAGGGTCGCCTTGATCCGGCGTTAATTGTCGCCGCTGATGGCGCCCGTTCAAGGGTGCGCTCGGCGGCTGGCATTCGTGTTAATGCGGGTGACTATCAACAGCATGCCGTGGTTGCCAGCGTTACCCCGAGCCCACCGGCAGGACGCCAGACTTGGCAGCGATTTACCCCCGAGGGGCCGCAAGCGCTTTTGCCACTTGCCAACGGGGCTGCCTCGCTGGTGTGGTATGTCAGCCCTGATCGAGCGAGCACGTTGTTAGCGCTACCTGAGGATGAGTTTGTCCATGCTTTTGAGCAGGCCTTTCCCACTGAGCTGGGCGCCATTGCTCAATTGCACGGGCGTGGCGGGTTTCCCATCCGCTGGTTACACGCCCAACGCTATTGGCGCGCCAATGTGGCGTTGGTTGGGGATTCAGCGCATGTGATTCATCCGCTCGCCGGTCAAGGTGTGAACCTCGGTCTGCGGGATGCCCAAGCACTCGCTGGGCACATTGCTCAAGCCTATGACCAGGGGCTACCTCTTGCGCATGCCCGCGGGCTCGCGGCCTATGAGCGTTCACGGCGGGCAGATAACCATCGCATGCAATCAATTATGACCGCCTTTCACAAGGGCTTTACCGCGCCGCTTGGCCCACTGGCCGCGGCGCGAGGCTGGGGTTTAGCGCTCGCACAGCGTGGCGGATGGCTTAAACGTCGAGTGCTGCGCTACGCCCTTGATGGCCGCTAGCAGCGGTTTAGCCTAGACGGGTAATGAGTTCGACACCCACGGCACAGCCACCCACGACCCAGTAAACCGGGATTCTTAGCCCGGCAAGCGCTAGCAGCGCGGCGGCGGCCACCGTGGCATCAACGCCATTGCCGATACCGGCGGTTAAAAGGGGATCCCAAAGCACCGCCGCAATGAGTCCAACCACCGCGGCATTGATGCCGAGTAAGGCCTGCTGCACCCGAGTGTAGCGGCTTAAGCTTTGCCAAAAGGGCATTAATCCAGCCACTAACAACATGCCCGGCGCAAAAATCATGACCAAACCCAGTAAACCGCCAAGCAGCGCTTGATTAGGATAAATCTGCGCCCCAAGGTAGCCGCCGAATGAAAACACGGGCCCGGGAATCGCTTGCGCGCCGCCATAACCGGCAAGAAATTGCTCGCTATCGATTAAGCCTGGCGTGACCAAGCCGCTTTCGAGCAACGGTAAGACCACATGCCCACCGCCAAACACGAGGGCGCCGCTTTGATAGAGCACGGCCCATAACGCAGTGGCCTGAAAATTAACCACAACACTGGCCGCTAGTACCGTCGCAAAAACGGCCAATAGCACACTGCCTTGGCGCCGATTGATCGGGCTATCTAAAACACTCAGCGATTGCGTGGGCGGTGGTAGCACGATCAGGGCCAGCCCAGCACCAACGGCGATCATAAGAATTTGGCCGCCGACACCCGGAATTAGGCTCGCGCCCAGCGCAGCGACGGCGGCAAATACCAGTCTGGGTGCATCAGGGCATAATTGGCGAGCCATGCCATAGAGTGCGTTGGCAACAACGGCGATGGCGGCGAGTTTAAGCCCCTGAATCCAACCCGCTTCAGCGGTCCCGCTCCACTGCGCCATGCCATAGCCCAACGCGATCATAATCACCGCCGATGGCAGGGTAAAACCAATAAATGCCGCCAAACCACCGGCCAGGCCACCGCGCTGAATGCCAATAGCAAAGCCGGTTTGGCTACTTGAGGGCCCGGGCAATAGGTGGGCGAGGGCGATAATTTGCGCGTACGCGGCGTCGCTCAACCAACCACGCTCGTCAATGAGCCAGCGCCGGAAATACGCCAAATGCGCGACCGGGCCACCAAAGGCGACAAGGCCGAGGCGTAGAAAAGTCCAAAAAATTTCGGCTATGGCTGTCATTCGGCCCCCAGTCGTTGTTCGCTCATCATGCCCTGAGCTGCTAGCATCGGCGATGCGGTGGCGCTGGTCCCCCCGCGACGATAAATCGCAAACCCCGTCAGGCCCGGAAGGGAGCAGCGGTAGCGATGGACTCGGGCGCCGGGGTGTGGCTGGCGTCCCGCACTTTACCCTCGCGACGGCTAGCCCAATGATATACTCAAGCGTATGACATATCAGGTGCTCGCCCGTAAATGGCGCCCGCGGGGATTCGCGGAAATGGTTGGCCAAAGCCACGTGTTACGTGCGCTAAGCAATGGCCTCGCTAATGACCGTCTTCATCACGCTTATCTGTTTACTGGCACGCGCGGGGTGGGTAAGACGACGATTGCTCGCATTTTGGCAAAGTGCCTGAATTGCGAAGGCAATGGCGTTACCGATAAACCCTGTGATGCCTGTGCTGCCTGTGCTGAGATCGATGCGGGGCGATTTGTCGACTTAATAGAGGTCGATGCCGCTTCCCGGACCCGCGTTGAGGATACCCGCGAGTTGCTTGATAACGTTCAGTACGCGCCGAGTCGCGGGCGGTTTAAGATTTATCTCATCGACGAAGTCCATATGCTCTCGTCGCATAGCTTTAACGCGCTACTCAAAACGCTCGAAGAACCACCTGAGCACGTTAAGTTTTTGCTCGCGACCACCGACCCGCAAAAGCTTCCCGTCACGGTGTTGTCGCGTTGTCTGCAGTTTAACTTAAAGCCCCTGTTGCCGGATCTAATTGCTGGGCAGATTCAGCACATTGCTGATGCTGAGCAAATCGAAGCTGATAATCAGGCAGTCCGTCGGCTAGCGATGGCCGCCGATGGCAGCATGCGCGATGCGCTCAGCCTCATGGATCAGGCGCTTGCATTTGGCAGTGGTGCCCTGCGTGATCAGGAGGTTGCCGATATGCTGGGTAGCCTTGAGCAAGACTTTTTGCTCGAGCTGCTCGAGGCGCTCGCCGCCGGCGATGGTCCGCGCTTGGTGGCTGGGGTGGAGCGGCTTGCCGAAGCCTCTGCCGACTTTACTGAAGCGCTTGCTGATCTGTTGGTGATTTTGCATCAACTAACCCTGGCAAACACGGTACCAGAGGTGATCTCCTCCGATGGCGCCGATGCCGAGCGATTGGCCGCACTTGCCGAGCAATTCGATCCCGCCGGTATTCAGTTGCTCTACCAAATTGCTTTGCATGGCCGACGCGATCTGCCGCTTGCGCCTGATCCAAGGGCGGGATTTGAGATGACCATGCTGCGGATGCTGGCCTTTCAGCCCGATTGGGACGCCGGTGAGCAAGCCAAAGCACCGGCGCCCGCTCCAGCGCCATCATCTACCGCGAAACCGCAACCGGCTGCGTCATCGACAGCGATAACCGATTGGCATGCCTTGGTGCCTCAGCTTGGTTTGAGTGGCATTGCACAAGCGTTGGCGAGTCATTGCGAATGGGTTAAGCATGAAGGCGATTGCATTACCCTGCAGATGAATAGCGATGATGCGCATTTGATGAACGAAGGCGCGAAGGCGAGGCTGACGAGCGCGCTGTGTGAGCACTTTAATCAGCAGCTAACGCTGAGCATTCATGTTGGCAGCGTTAGTGCTGAGACACCCGCTGAGGCTGCCGCCCGCGCGCGGTCTGAGAAGCAATCGGCGGCGCATGCGGCGATTGAGGCGGATCCGAATATCGCGGCACTCAAAGCGACTTTTGATGCCGAAGTCATTACCGATTCTATTCGGCCCGATAAGCAGGAGAGCGAACAATGAAAGGTGGTATGGGCAACATGATGAAGCAGGCCCAGCGTATGCAAGAAGAAATGCAAAAAGCGCAGGCTGAGCTCGCAGAAATGGAAGTCACTGGCCAAGCCGGTGGCGGCATGGTGAGTGTGCAGATGAATGGCCGGCACGAAGTGCGCCGCGTCAATATTGACGAAAGCGTTTATGACGATCGCGAAATGGTTGAGGACCTGGTGGCGGCGGCCTGCAACGATGCGGTGCAAAAGCTCGAGCAGGTCACCCAAGAGCGGATGTCCGATCTCACCCAAGGGATGAATCTGCCCGCGGGCATGAAACTGCCCTTTTAACGGAATACCCACATGGCTTACTCGCCGCTCGTCCGCGAGCTGATTGATGCGTTTCGGTGCCTGCCCGGTGTCGGGCCAAAATCCGCTCAGCGTATGACTTTTGCCCTTTTGCAGCGTGACCGCGGTGGTGCTCGGCGTCTGGCGCAAGCACTGGAAAACGCCGCTGATGGGGTCGGTGAGTGTGCGCAGTGCCGTGACCTGACGGAAGCGGAAATCTGTTCGCTGTGTCGTAATAGTCAGCGTGACCACACGGTGCTGTGCCTTGTTGAAAACCCCGCCGATATTCAAGCGCTAGAGGAGGCCACTGACTATCGTGGCTTGTATTTTGTGCTCAAAGGCCGGCTATCGCCGCTTGATGGTATTGGGCCCGCGGAGTTGGGCCTAGAAGTGCTTGCCGGGCGTTTCGCCGAGGGCGCCGTGCGGGAAATTATCCTCGCCACCAACCCCACAGTTGAGGGCGAGGCTACGGCGCAGTATGTCGCTGAGATGGCTCGTGAGGCGGATATTCAGGTGTCACGCATCGCTCATGGTGTGCCGCTTGGGGGCGATCTTGAGTATGTTGACAGTGGCACCCTCTCGCATGCCTTTGCTGGGCGCACCCATTACGGTTAGTGCCGTTCCTAGCTAAGTTCTGAGTTGACGAGTCCGCTTGGCGGCGCGCAGGGTATTGCGCAAGGTTTCTGCCGACGAGTGGGTTATTTGGTTATGTATAAAAAACTTCTGGTTCCAGTGGATTTGGCCCATGTTGATGCACTGGCTAATGCACTGTCCGTGGCTGGGGATTTAGCTCAGCATTATCATGCTGAAATTTGCTACTTGGGCGTGACCTCCACCACGCCAACCGATGTGGCCGCCACGCCCGCTGAGTACGAACAGGCATTAAGTGATTTCGCCGATGCCCAAGCACACAACCACCAGCAAGCGGTGTCGGTGCATGCCGTGGTCTCCCCCGACCCAGTCGCTGATTTGGATGATCTCGTGGTCAAGGCGATCACGCAGGTTGGTGCTGATCTCCTTGTCATGGCAACACACTTGCCGCGTCATCTGGACGCGGTCATTCCGGCCCATGGCGGCAAAATTGCTACCCATACCGATATTTCGGTGTTCTTAGTCCGTTAACCACAGGAGAAGGGCTTGTGAGTGAAAATAATACTCGTGACCAAAACGAGAATGTGGGGATACCGGCGCCGGAGGGGCGCTCTAATCTAATTGATACCGATTACGTTATCGGCCAAGACAATGTGGCCGGTAGCGCGTTGGGTTTTAATGTCGATCTACACGGTAAGGTCTTTACCATTTCGGCATTGACGATTCTGTTGTTCGTGATTGCCACCCTGGCGTTGCAAAATTCGGTTGGCCCGATGTTCGAGAGTTTGCGGGTGTGGCTGACGAGCAATCTATCCTGGTTCTTTCTAGCCGGCGCCAATGTCTTCGCGGTGTTGGCCGTGGGGCTGATCTTTACCCCGCTTGGTAAGGTGCGATTGGGTGGGCAAGACGCTACGCCCGATTTTAGTAACAGTGGTTGGTTTGCCATGCTGTTTGCCGCGGGCATGGGCATTGGCTTGATGTACTTCGGGGTCTCGGAGCCGCTGAGTCACTACGCCTCATCGATGGGCGGAATTGCAAGCGAGGGCGGTGTGCGCACCGATTGGGCGCCGCTGGGTGCGGCGGCTGACAATTCCGGCGCCGCGATGTCGTTGGGTATGGCGGCAACGATTTTTCACTGGGGACTTCACCCTTGGGCAATCTATGCGATTGTCGCCTTAGCCTTGGCGCTGTTCTCATTTAATAAAGGCCTGCCGCTGACCATGCGCTCGGTGTTCTATCCGGTGTTGGGTGAGCGTGTCTGGGGTTGGCCTGGGCATGTTATTGATATCCTTGCTGTTTTTGCCACGCTGTTTGGCCTTGCGACGTCGCTAGGTTTGGGCGCACAGCAGGCCACTTCAGGGTTATCGCATTTGTTTGGTGTTGCCAACAATGAAGTCACCATGGTGGTGCTGATCATGGGCATTACGCTCGTGGCACTGGCCTCGGTGATGCTGGGCGTGGATAAGGGCGTGCAGCGGCTGTCACAGGTCAATATGGTCTTGGCCGGGCTATTGCTGGCCTTTGTCATCATCGTTGGCCCAACATTGCTCATTCTGACGGGCTTCTTTGAGTATCTGATTTCGTACGCCACGCATTTGCCGGCGCTTTCGAACCCCTTTGGTCGAGAAGACGCCAATTTCTCGCAGGGGTGGACGGCGTTTTATTGGGCTTGGTGGATTTCTTGGTCGCCGTTTGTGGGCATGTTTATCGCCCGGGTGTCACGCGGCCGGACCGTGCGCGAATTTTTGATTGCGGTGCTCATTATCCCGACGCTGATTTCAGTGCTTTGGATGACGGCGCTTGGTGGCACGGCGCTCGATCAAGTCGTCAACCTTGGTTTTGACGGCGTGGCGGCGGCCAGTGGCGATCTGCAGCTGTTTGAGATGCTGGGTAATTTACCGCTTGCCACCATCACCTCGCTGATTGCCGTGGTGTTGGTGATTGTGTTCTTTGTCACTTCATCCGACTCAGGCTCACTGGTGATTGATGCAATTACCGCTGGCGGTAAGGTTGATGCACCCAAGCCGCAACGCATGTTCTGGGCGATCATTGAGGGTGCGATTGCGATCGCGCTGTTACTCGGTGGCGGGCTCACTGCATTGCAAGCAATGGCCGTTTCGGCCGGGTTCCCATTTACGGTGGTGTTACTAGTCGCCTGTTATGCCATCGTTAAGGGCTTAATGGACGAACCGCGCGGGGCCTAGAGCCAAAGGTCGCCGATCGGCGTCGAGCGGGTGTAGTGGTGTTGAATCTGCGCCTGAAAAAGCTCGGCGCCGGCGAGGGCATCGAGCACAGCGCGATGGCCCTCGTAGTTGGGTAGTCCATAACGTGCTCGACTGTCGTGGAGCCGAATCGACACCGGGGTTTGTCCCATTAGGGCGCGGATGCGCTTGCGCCAGCCGCGCCGATGGCGGCGTGCCTCAAGGGCCATGGTGTCAATAAGTGGAAAGCGTAACTGGGCGTCGCTGATGCCCAGAATCGCGCGCTCCAAAAAGCCTCGCTCAATCGGGTGATAGTGAACCACCACTAAGCGTCCGGCGATCGCATCCAGCAAGTCAGCAACGATTGACTCAAAGCGCGGCGCTTTCGACGCCTCCGTATGCGTGATGTGGTGATAAGCGACTGATTCATTGGCGTAATTGCGAGGCGGGCGCAGTAACCACTGCTGGCGTGCAGCGAAATGGATCTGATTGAGGTCAAAAGGCACCAATCCGATGCTCAAAATCAGGTCCCGTCGCGGATCAAGGCCACTAGTCTCCAAATCCAAGGCAACCAGCGGGGTGTCGGCAATCGTGGAGTCGGGGTCAAATATTGAGCGGCGATAATACTCGCGAAGCATCGGGTCGGGGTTTTTTTGACTTTGTGCCTGCAGCCATGCCCGCCAAGCATGAGCGTCGGGATTGGTTTTGGTGGGCATTAGCGAGGGCGGCGACCAGCGGTTTTGTTGTCAGGACGGGGGTAGCGGAAGCGCAAAAACTTTTGCGCCTGACTGAGAACGCGAAAAGCTTCCTTTATTTCATGACGTTCACGATCGGGCACTTGCTCGGGTTCGATATTGTTATCCGGCGTTTCACCCCGATCGATATCAATGACTTGGTGGCGTAGGCGCGTGGCGCTTAGCACTTCGAGTGAATAAGCCAGGCGGTCAGCAACTCCCGGTCCGAGCAGCTGAGTGTTGGCGATATCTTTTAGACGCTCGAACGAGTTTTGTGCCCGCGACCCGCAAGCGAGCGCGTGGATTCGGATTAAATCGGTGAGCGGCGCAGTTCCTCGGCGTTTGACGTTGATGGAGTTGTTTTGGCGGCCATCTTTTTCCATCACAAAATCGCGGAAAAAGCCGATAGGTGGTGTGCGATTGAGCGCATTTTTTGCCATTGCCGCCAAGAAGGCTGGGCTGTCTGCCGCCTCCTCAGTAATGATGTCTTGTAGTGTCTCAACAAACCGCTCTTCACCGTGCACATTATCGATGTCAAAAAAGATATTGCTGTGTAACAGCGGTTCCGGTGCTGGCGATCGAATCCAACTACGAAAATACGCTTGCCATTCGGCGAGTGGTTGCCGCCAGCGTGGGTTGGTGGCCATGATTTCGCCCTTGCAAAAGGCATAGCCGCACGCATCCAGTCCGTCACTAACGAACTTCGCCAGCGCTAGGAAATAGGCATCATGCTGTTCACGATCAAACCGATCATCGAGTATGAGGGCGTTGTCCTGATCGGCCGCTAGCGTTTGTTCGTCACGAGCCATCGAACCCAGGGTGACAAAGGCATAGGGTATGGGTGGTGGGCCTAATTGTGTTTCAGCCAGCTCGATCAGTCGGCGCATAAAGCTGCGCGCGATCGATGATAGCGCGGTGGTGACCGTCCTTGAATCAGCTCCTTCGCGGATCATCCGCGACGCGGATTGGCGAACGTCGGTGAGCAAGGTTGCAAGCCCCGCCACGGTATTTTGACTGAGCAAGTTATCAATCAGATAGAGGCTGCTCTGTGTTTCAAAGCGGACAATATCCTCAAGCCCAATTACGCCAATGGGTCGGCGTCGGTGTAACACCACAAGATGATGGACATTGCGCCGCAGCATCGTCAGCATCGCTTCCTGCACGGTCTCATCGGACTGAATGACAAAGAGATTGTCACTAGTGATATTCCCAACGGGGGTATCGACAGGGCGGCCTTCGGCAACAATGTGTTGGCGAAAATCAGCATCGGTTAAAATGCCGGTGACCTGCCACAACGCGCCATCGCTGCCAGTGTAGCTATAGCGGGGGTTGGCCTCGGATTCGCTTACAACCAGTAATGCCGCGGTTGGTTCGGTGGCCATATGCTGCGCGGCTTGACGCGCGCTATCGGTGGCTTTGGCAATGAGCGGCTCATTTTTAACCAGTTTTCTGACTTTGGTGCTGGCCAAACTACTGGTTGCCTGTTGAGTGTCACTGGCGTTTTCCAGTCGCGGCCGGCCGAGTTCGACAAAATCAGCGAAAGCATCATCCGCCTCGCACAGATGATCAAAGACCGAGCGCGGAATGGTGTAAATGAGGGTGTCCTCAATCGCAAGCGCAGGGTAGTGCACACGCTGGCCGCGCAGTAATCCATAATGGCCAAAAATGCTGCCCTCCCCAAGGCGATCAAATAGATCTCCAGTGCGCCGGTAGACTTCAACCGCGCCGCTGCGCACATAGTGCAATGCTTCGATGGGCTCGTTGGCGGAGAGGATCTGTCGGCCGGCGCGGAAATAGCTGACTTCAATATGATCTGCGACCTCGTCAAGCAGGGCATCACTGAGAGCCTCAAACGGCGGGTAAGCGCTCAGGTGGCGGCGTATCTCGGTGAGCTCTGGATCCATTTTAGCGATGCTCCATAGCGCTTGCGAGTTGGCGCTCTAGCTGCGCTCGGGCCTCCGTGCCATGGGCTTTTATCGCGGTATCAACAACCTCTGCGGTTAGATGGGGTGCAAAGGTCTCGATAAACGCCAGCATGTAGTTGCGCAGATAGGCAGTACGGCGAAAACCAATGCGGGTGGTGCTCGGTGCAAACAAATGGGCCGCATCAAGCGCGACAAGGCCGCGATCACGTTCGGGGTCAAATGCCATGCTCGCCATGATGCCAACGCCAAGCCCCAGTTGGACGTAGGTTTTAATGACCTCAGAGTCGGTCGCGGTAAACACCACCTCAGGATCGAGGCCGTGGTCGCGAAACGCATCATCCAACCGCGAGCGCCCAGTAAAGCCAAACACATAGGTGACAATCGGATACTGAGCGATCGCTTCGAGCGTGAGCGGCTGCAGCGCACATAATGGATGGTCTTCGGGCACGATGATGCTGCGATTCCAGTGATAACAAGGCAGCATTACGAGCTCGTCATAGAGCTCGAGCGCTTCGGTTGCGATCGCAAAATCAACCTCGCCGCGAGTGGCCATTTCGGCAATCTGCACCGGTGTGCCCTGATGGAAATGCAGGCTAACCCGCGGGTAGCGTTGGCGGAACGCCTGCACCGCCTGAGGCAGTGCGTGGCGAGCTTGGGTGTGTGTGGTCGCGATGGCAAGGCTGCCGCTTTGCGGGTCGCCATACTCATGTGCGATTGCACTGATGTTGTGCGTTTCGGCAAGTGTGCGCTCAGCGGCACGAACAATGGCTTCGCCGGCGGGAGTGAGTTGGGTGAAGTGTTTGCCGCTACGCTCAAAGATCTTCACCCCCAGCTCTTCTTCGAGCAAACGGATCTGTTTGCTAACGCCGGGCTGCGATGTGTAAAGCGCTTCGGCCGCCGCGGAGACGTTAAGCCCGCGTCGATTAACTTCGACGATGTAGCGCAGTTGGTTAAGCTTCATGGCTTGCCTTAATAACTAATAGCGCAATTGTCGAGCTTAACTATGTCAATTGTAAATAAAAAAGCCTGCCGTGGTAGACCCCGGCAGGCTCAGTCGGTTGGGGTTGTAGGCGCGGTTTAACGCTCGCCTGCAAACGCCGCCAAAAGCTGTAGAAGACTCAGGAAGAGGTTGTAGATCGTTACATACAGCGTAATGGTTGCCATGATGTAGTTGGTCTCGCCGCCATGGATGATCTCACTGGTTTGGTAGAGGATCAGTGCGCTCATCAGCACCACAAACGCCGCGCTAATGGCAAGCGATAGAGCGGGGATTGAGAAAATCAACGCAATGATCGCACCAGCAAAAGCAACCAACACACCGGCAAAGATGAAGCCACGCATAAAGCTAAAGTCGCGTTGCGTGGTGAGTGCGTAAGCGGATAGGCCGAGGAATATTAACCCCGTGCCGCCAAGCGCCATGGTCACAAGCTCAGCGCCATTACTAAAACCGCTGATATAGAGGCTGACAATCGGGCCGATGGTATAACCCATAAAGCCGGTCAGGGCGAATACACTCGCTAGACCCCAGACGCTGTTACGCAGTGAGGTTGTTAAAAATAGCAGCCCGAAGTACCCACCTAGCACCAATAGCCAGTGCATCGGCGGGGCATTGGTCGCCATGGCCACACCCGCCATCGCCGCGCTGAACAGCAGCGTCATCGATAACAGGGCGTAGGTGTTGCGCAGTACCTTATTAGTCGCTAGCGCCGAGCCGCCGGTCGACGTGCGCGGGGCCGCCGCTGTGCGAAAATTGAGTGCCATGATCGTTCCTCCTGATAATGGACCAGATCGAAGTGGTTAACATGTCATGATTTGGGGGTAATGTCACTGAGATTCAAGCCTTTGTCATGCGTTTGTCACCCATGGGGCTTGCTTGCAGGGGCGATCGAAAAGCCTTAGTGTCGCGCTCCCCAATACCTCGAGTGATTATTTGTGAATATTGTCTGCCTTGACCTTGAAGGCGTTCTGGTGCCCGAAATTTGGATTGAGTTTGCCGAGCTCACCGGTATTGAGGCATTGCGCGCAACCACCCGCGATATCGCCGACTATGATGAACTCATGACGATGCGCCTTGAGACGTTGCGCGAGCGCGGGCTGGGCTTGCCCGACATCCAACAGGTGATCGCCAAGCTGGAACCGCTGCCTGGGGCGGCGGAGTTTTTACAAACGCTGCGCTCGCACTATCAGGTCGTCATCCTGTCAGACACCTTCTATGAGTTCGCTCAACCGCTTATGCGTCAGCTCGACTGGCCAACGTTATTTTGTCACTCGCTGCAGTGCGAGCCCAACGGGCGCATCAGCGGGTATACGCTGCGAATGACAGCGCACAAGCAGGCAGCTGTCGAGGCCTTTAAGCAGCTTAATTTTCGCGTGGTCGCCGCGGGCGACTCATACAATGATACCGGAATGCTCGGGGCGGCTGATCGCGGGCTGCTTTTTAACGCGCCAGAACGGGTGATGATGGATTTTCCCAATTTCGCGGTGAGTCACGACTACCGCACCTTAGCTGAGCAAATCGCCGAGGGCTTCGCTGCCGATGGTTAATGTCAGTAAACGCGTTGCCATACTTGCTGATACCCATGGCTTTCTCGACCCACGCGTTGCAGAGCAAGTCGCTGAATGTGATTTAGCCATACACGCCGGCGATATTGGTGGGGCGGATATTCTTTTTGCACTCAACCCGCGTGAGGAAGTGATCGCAATTCGCGGCAACAATGATGATGCCGATCACTGGGCTGAGCCCGAGCTCGACACGCTCGCTAACTTGCCGGCCCAGGCAACCGTGGCGTTGCCGGGTGGACAGTTGCAAGTGGTTCATGGCGATGACGGTGGAACGCTTGAGCAGCGCCATCGTCGTTACCGGCGAGATTATGCCGATTGCCGCGCCGTGATCTACGGTCATAGCCATCGGCAGTGGGTTGATCAAACGCTTGCGCCATGGCTGCTCAACCCCGGCGCCGCCGGGCGCACTCGGACCTACGGTGGCCCTGGGTGTTTAATTCTGGCCTGCCAATCGGATACCTGGACGCTGGAGACCCTGCGCTTTGAACCGCGTCAATATCGCACGCACCGCCGCCGCGGCGATAAGGAGCGGGAGGATTCAAGTCGCCGGAATGGCTGACCGTCCTGTCTTGTCCCCGCAATTTAACCTCGATCTTCCGGTTCTCGATCATGCCGAGGAAATTCTTGATGCCGTTGAAAACAACCCGGTGGTTGTGATTTGCGGCGAGACCGGATCGGGCAAAAGCACCCAGCTGCCTAAGCTGATGGTTGAACTCGGTCGCGGCGCTGAGGCGATGATTGGGCATACCCAGCCGCGCCGCATTGCGGCCCGCAATCTCGCCGCGCGGGTTGCTGATGAGTGTGGCACCGCGCTTGGTGCGGGCGTGGGCTATCGCATTCGCTTTGGCGATAAAACCAGCCCGCAAACGCGGATCAAACTGCTTACCGACGGGATGTTGCTTGCGGAGACCCAAGGCGACCGAGATCTCCTTGCGTACGACACACTCATTATTGATGAGGCGCATGAGCGCAGCCTCAATATCGATTTTTTGCTCGGTACGATTAAGCAATTGTTGCCGCGGCGTCCTGACCTGCGTGTGATCATCACCTCGGCAACCATCGACCCACAACGCTTTGCCGCGCATTTTGATGACGCGCCCATCATTGAAGTCTCGGGGCGTACCTATCCGGTTGAAATGCGCTACCGGCCGTTGGCTGCACAAAACGATGATGAGCGCGAGCGCAGTTTGCGCAGCGGCGTGACGGATGCCGTTGATGAATTACTCAAGCTTGGCCGTGGTGATGTACTTGTGTTTCTGCCCGGCGAGCGTGAAATTCGTCAGTGTGCCGAAGCGCTGCGGCGCGCCCAACCGTCAAGCACGGAGATATTGCCCCTGTTCGGTCGGCTCTCCGCAGCCGAACAGCAACGCGTTTTCGCCCCCCACCGCGGCCGCCGTGTTGTGCTTGCCACCAATGTGGCTGAAACCTCACTTACTGTGCCCGGCATTCGCTATGTCGTTGATAGCGGCCTTGCCCGCATTAGCCGCTACAGCTATCGCACCAAAGTCCAACGCCTGCCCATCGAGCCAATCGCTCAGTCGAGTGCTGATCAGCGCGCTGGGCGTTGCGGCCGTGAGGGGCCTGGGGTGTGCATTCGGCTGTTTGATGAAAGTGATTATCAAGCCCGACCGCGGTTCACCGACCCCGAGATATTGCGCACCAATTTGGCCTCGGTCATTTTGCAAATGAAGCATCTGCGCTTGGGTTCAATTGATCAATTTCCGTTTATTGAACCGCCTGATCCGCGATTCGTGCGTGATGGGCTCAAGCTGCTGGACGAACTGGGTGCGCTCAACCGGCATGAAAAGCTCTCGGCCCTGGGCCGACAACTCGCGCGCTTACCCGTCGACCCGCGGATTGGTCGTATTTTGCTGGCTGGGGCGCGTGAGGGCGCATTGAGTGAGTTGCTGGTGATCGCCGCTGCCTTATCGATCGCCGATCCACGTGAGCGCCCGCTGCAGGCTCGCGAGGCCGCTGACGCGGCGCACAAGCCTTGGCAGGATAAGCGCTCAGATTTTGCGGGTCTGTTGCGGCTCTGGAATGCCTACCACGAGCAGCGCGCGACGCTGAGTCGTCGTGAACTGCGCGATTGGTGTCAGCAGCATTTTCTCTCCGTTGTGCGCCTGCGTGAGTGGTGCGATATCCACAGCCAGTTGCACGGCTTAATGCAGGGTATGGGGCTAGAGCGCAATGATCAGCCGGCGTCGTCATTGGCCATTCATCGGGCGTTACTGAGTGGATTTTTATCCAATATTGCCCGCCGCGAGAGCCAAGTGGAGTATGTCGGCGCACGCGGGCTAAAACTCGCAATCCATCCCGGCTCAGCGCCGGCGGCGAAGCGCCCGCGCTGGATTATGGCTGCTGAATTGGTCGAGACTAGTCGGGTATTTGCGCGCACCACCGCTGAAGTGCGGCCCGAGTGGATCGAGCCGCTCGCTCGCCACTTGGTTAAGCGCCGCTATCACGACCCCTGGTGGGAGGCGACTCGCGGCAAAGTGCTCGCGCGTGAAGAAGTGACCTTGTATGGCTTGCCCATCGTCAGTGGCCGCAAAATTGACTACGCCCGTGTGGCGCCACTTGAGGCGCGGGCGTTGTTTATTAAAGACGGGCTGCTGGGTGATTTGCCTGCCAATCCACCGGCGTTTGTCCAAGCCAATCAAGCGTTAATCGAGGCGCTCGAGGCGCTTGAGGCAAAGACGCGGCGGCGTGACGTGCTCATCGATTGGGAGGCGCTTGCGGCATTCTACGAGGCCGCCTTGCCCGCGGAGGTTGTTGATTGGGCAAGCCTAAAGCGTTGGCTCGAAACCGGGGGTGATGATACGCCGCTGCGTTTGACGCGTGAGCAACTAATGAGTCGTTCAGTCGATGCCAGCGCCGATGCCTATCCGGACTATCGGCAAATCAACGGCGTGGCGCTGCCACTAACCTATCAATTCGAGCCAGGCCATGGGGCGGATGGCGTTAGTGTGCGGATTCCAGTGGCCGCGCTCAATGCGCTCGAACCAGAACCTTTTGAGTGGCTGGTGCCGGGATTGCTCGAAGATAAAGTCATCACGCTCATCCGCGCACTGCCTAAGTCGCTACGACGCAATTTTGTGCCCGTTCCGGATTTTGCTCAGGCTGTTCTTGAAGCCATCGAGACCGCCGAGGGGTCGCTGGAGTCAGCGGTGCGCGCTGAGCTGCGGCGAATGACCGGCGTCGATTTGCCAGCGGATATTTGGGACGACGCCCCCATGCCCGAACACCTGTGCATGCATTTTCAGGTGGTCGATGCTGAGGGTCACACGTTAGGTGAGGGGCGTGATTTGCCGGCGTTGCAGCGAGAATTTGGGCGTCAGGCGAGCGCGGATTTTCAGGCGCGCAATGCGGTTGCTTTTGAGCAGACCCAAATCACCGATTGGCCGATGCAAGCGCTGCCCGATCAAGTGCCTTTTGAGCAGGGTGGGGTAACTCTACAGGGCTATCCGGGGCTGTCTGCCGAAGCCGATGGGGTTGCGCTGCGCTTGTTTGACAGTGCTGAGCGGGCGGCTGCTGCGCATCATGCGGGGGTGCGCGCGTTGTTAATGAAGCGCTTTGCGCAGCAAGCACGATACCTACGCCGTGGTCTGGAGGGGCTTGACCGATTGGCGATTGATTATCGCGATGTCGACACCGCGGATGCGTTTAAACGTGAGTTCGCGGCGGCGGTGTTTGATCATGTTTTTCTTGCCGATGACCTGCCCTATGATGCGCAGGCGTGGTCGCAACGATGTGCGCAGGGTGGTGAGGCTTTGATCCCCACCGGTGAGCGACTCCGCGACCGGGTCTCTGCTATTCTGCAGCGATATCGCCGGGTTCAGCGGGCACTCAAGGGCGAGATTGGATTGGCCGTTGTGGATAGCTACCAAGACTGTCGCCAGCAACTGGCTGGGTTGATTTACCCGGGATTTCTGCTGCATACCCCGGTTGATCGCTTTGCCGAGCTGCCGCGCTATCTTGAGGCAATGGAAAAACGACTGCAGCGCTTAGAGCGCGATCCGAATCGCGACCAAGCGGGTCTTGCGGTGATTCAGCCGCATCAACGCCGGCTTGATCAGACACTCGAGCGCCATCAGCGCCGTGCCATTCGAGATCCGGCGCTTAGGCAAGTTCGTTGGATGATCGAGGAGTACCGCGTGTCTCTGTTCGCCCAAGAGCTTGGTACGCGCGAACGCGTTTCAGAAAAGCGTCTGGCGCAAAGTTGGGAGAGCGTGCGCTGAGGGCGAGGCGACATCGCAATAATGAGGAACAACAATGACTGTGGTTGATAGCAACGCGCTGATAAACCGGCTCGATGATCTTAAGGGACGGGTAGAGTCTCTGAGGGGGTATCTTTGACCTCGCGAGCCAGCAAGAGCGCTTTGAGGAGGTAACCCGCGAGCTCCAGCAGCCCGACGTTTGGGATGACCCTGAGCGCGCGCAGGCGCTTAACCGTGAGCGGGCTGCCTTAGAAAAAGTGGTTGTGCGGTTAAATGAGCTGACCAGCGGTTTAGCCGAAGCGGCCGAGCTCGCTGAAATGGCGCGGGACGAGAGTGATGATGAGACGCTCGCTGCGGTTGAGTCCGACCTCCATGCTCACGAGCAGATTGTTGAGTCGCTGGAGTTTCGGCGCATGTTTGCCGGCGAAATGGATAGCGCTAACGCGTTTGTCGATATTCAAGCGGGATCAGGCGGCACCGAAGCGCAGGATTGGGCGGATATGCTATTGCGCATGTATTTGCGCTGGATTGAGCGCAAGGGCTTCCACGGCGAGTTAATTGAGGTTTCGGCTGGCGAACAAGCGGGCATTAAGAGCGCCACGATTCGTGTCGAAGGCGAGCATGCCTTTGGCTGGCTGCGTACCGAAACGGGCGTTCACCGGCTGGTGCGTAAATCACCGTTTGATTCAGGCAATCGACGGCACACCTCCTTCGCGTCGGTCTACGCCAGTCCTGAATTGGATGAAAATATTGACATCGAGATCGACCCCTCGGATTTGCGTGTTGATGTCTATCGCGCGAGTGGCGCGGGCGGTCAGCACGTCAACCGGACTGAGTCGGCGGTGCGTATTACGCACACGCCAACCGGCGTGGTCGTGCAGTGCCAAAACGATCGCTCGCAGCACAAAAACCGCGCTACCGCTATGAATCAGCTGCGCGCCAAGCTCTATGAGCGTGAAATGGAAGCTCAGCGCGCTCAGGCCGCGGAGGTCGAGGAGTCGAAGGCGGATATCGGCTGGGGCAGTCAAATACGCTCGTATGTGCTCGATCAAAGCCGAATTAAAGATTTACGCACCGGCGTCGAAACCGGTAACACCCAAGCGGTTTTGGATGGCGATTTGGATCGCTTTATCCAAGCGAGTCTTAAAGCGGGGCTGTAAGCTTACGCCAACACCTACCACGCAAACGGGATACGACAGTTATGGCCGAAGAGCAGGATGAACACCGGCTCATTGCTGAGCGCCGGCGCAAGCTCAACGAGTGGCGCGAGACCGGCGCGGCATTTCCAAACGATTTTCGCCGTCAAGACCTCGCTGATGATCTTCAGCAGCGCTTTGATGGGGTGAGCGCTGAGCAGCTGCAGGCTGAACCGGTGGCTGCCAGTGTCGCTGGGCGGTTGGTGCAAAAGCGCGTTATGGGCAAGGCAAGTTTTGCCACCATTCGCGATATGTCCGGTGACATCCAATTGTTTATCCGCCGCGATGATTTGCCAGAAGGTGGGTATGCGGCGTTTAAGGGTTGGGATGTTGGCGACATTGTGGGTGCGAGTGGCCCACTAATGCGCACCCAAACCGGTGAGCTCTCGGTGCACTGCGATCAATTGCGGCTGCTCACCAAATCACTCCGGCCGCTGCCGGAGAAATACCACGGGTTGGGTGATACCGAAGCACGCTATCGTCAGCGTTATGTCGATTTAATGACCAATCCCCAGGCTCGGCATGTTTTCCAGATGCGCAGCCACGTTGTGCGCATCATTCGAGAGGTCTTTCATGAGCGGGGCTTTCTCGAGGTTGAAACGCCAATGATGCAGCCCATTCCGGGTGGTGCGACCGCGCGTCCGTTTGTCACTCATCACAATGCCTTGGCGCTCGATTTGTATTTGCGCGTTGCCCCGGAGCTCTACCTCAAGCGACTGGTTGTGGGCGGCTTTGAGCGGGTTTATGAAATCAATCGAAATTTTCGCAATGAAGGGGTTTCAACCCGGCATAACCCTGAGTTCACCATGCTTGAGTTCTATGAAGCCTATGCCGATTACAACGACGCGATGGATCTCACCGAGCACCTGCTGCGACGGCTTGCCCGTGAGGTGACCGGGAGTGAGCAATTAAGCTGGCAGGGTGAGTCAATTGATTTGGGCCCAGCATTTGCGCGGATCAGCGTTCGCGATGCGGTGATTGCGCAAAACCCCGCGCTTGCCGACTCAATTGATGATTATGACGCGCTTGCAGCGCATGCCAAGGGGCTTGGCATTGCGACGAAAGCCGGATGGGGTTACGGCAAGCTGTTGTTGGAGATTTTTGAAAAGACCGCTGAAGGTGAGCTGCGCCAGCCCACATTTGTCACCGATTACCCGACCGAAGTCTCGCCGCTTGCGCGCCCGCGTGACGATGATCCCCGTGTGACTGAGCGCTTTGAGCTCATCATTGCCGGCCGTGAAATTGCGAATGGCTTTTCTGAACTTAATGACGCCGAAGATCAATCCCAGCGATTTCAGCAACAAGTCGCTGAAAAGGATGCGGGTGATGATGAGGCCATGCACTTTGATGCCGATTACATCGAAGCCCTCGAATACGGCATGCCGCCAGCCGTTGGCGAGGGCATTGGTATTGACCGGCTGGTGATGTTGCTAACCGATAGCGCCTCAATTCGGGATGTTTTGCTATTTCCTGCCATGCGACCGCGCTAGCCAAACCGATTGGCTAGCGCTAGGCCGGCGGTTGGTAGGGTAGGTCGAGTAGCGTTAGTGCGGCATCGTTAACGCGCAAATCGGTATCGGTTGCTTTATCGATTTTGAGTACCGCAAGCAATTCACTGCCGCCCTCGGCGTTGGCTGCCGCGCTCACGATGATGCCGGCTTGTGCGTCTTTGCCATCAACAACGGTTTGTCCTGGCGCTGGGGGTTCGGCATCAATCCGTGCTCGGTACATACGGCGTTTGAGTTGCCCGAGGTAGTGCATACGCGCGATAACCTCTTGGCCCGGGTAGCAGCCTTTGTCATATTCCACGCCTTGCAGCGGCTCAAGATTGAGCATCGTGGGAATGAATGTCTCTTGAGTTTGGCTTGTCACCTCCGGTAGCCCCGCGCGAATATCCAGCAGTTGCCAAAAGGCGGCGTCGGCGCGGGTTAAGGCAGCGCTGTATTGCTGCCAGATATCGGCGAGTTGGGCACTGGGCGCGAGTAAAAGATAGCGTGGCTGGGGCTCGCCTGGCAGTTTAATGATGTGCAGATCACCGGCGCGGGCCAGGCCATTGACTTGATCGGGCAACGACCCGACCGTCTGAGTCAGCAGCGCCTCCGCGCTCGGCCCGGCCAAGCCCATTAAGCCCTCAGTGGGTGTAAGGGGCGTGAGGGCGACCTGCGAGCGAAGGATAAACATTTGCAATTTTGGCTGAATCGCGGCGAGCACGTCGGCATCAGCGATGAGCAGCAGGCCGGTATCACTTGGTACGATCCGCACGAGGATGCGCGCGCGGCCTTTGGGGTTGCACCAGGCTGCTAGCCGGGTTTCGTTCTCAGCGATGTTTTTGGTGTCTTGAGTTAGCTGGTTATGAAGAAATTCAGCTGCATCAGAGCCTGCGACATGCAGCACGCCGAGCGCTGGCAGAGGGGTGACAACGCCACCATCCTGCATGGCAGCTTCGAGTTCACCAATGCCAGGCAGGGGTTGGCTTGGGTCATCGGCGCTAACAGTGAGTGCGTGTTGCCAAGGTTCATTCATTGTCTAAGCTCCGTTTTCAATACAGCGAGACGGGCGGTATGTGATAATGCTAGTGCATTCACGTTAACAGCACCCATCAGGAGGTTGCATGTCTGAGCGTAAGCCAAATGCCGAGCCTGATCAGCCCACTGAGGCCAGCCAGGCTGAGGCCAAGACCAATCAAAGCGAGGCAACGCCTGGGCAGGACAAACCCGCCTCTTTGCCCCGTGAGATTGGCGGTGCCAAAGGCCCTGAGCCAACGCGTTATGGCGATTGGGAAAGTAACGGCCGGTGTACTGATTTTTAATCCCATAGCGGCCGCGCGGTCGCTATGTTGCGCTGCGGCGATGTTGCGTGAAACGCGCTATCAGCGTAATCTATAATCGTTAGTTCAGTCCCCTACGATTGCTCGGAGAGTGTCTCCATGAGTTCGGATAATCGCCCGCTTTCCCCACACCTTCAGGTCTACCGGCTGCCGTTTACGGCGCTGACCTCAATCAGTCACCGCGTCTCTGGTGTGTTGCTCGCTGGCGGCGCATTAGCGCTCGTTTACTGGGTGGTGGCAGCTGCCGCAGGCCCATCAAGTTACGTTGTGGCAAATCAAATTTTTGCAAGCTGGCCGGTTCAGTTACTGATGTTGGTGTGGACGTTTGTCCTGTTCTATCACCTCTGCAACGGTATCCGGCATCTGTTTTGGGATGCTGGGTATGGCTTTGAACTACAAACCGCTCAGCGCTCGGGCCAAGCGGTCATCGTGGGCGCCGCGCTGCTGACCGGGATCGCCTGGTTGGTTGCGCTCGTCTAAGGAGAAAGACGTTATGGCATTTCGCACCCCGCTTAAGCAGGCGCGCGGTTTAGGCGCCTCGCACCACGGCACCGCGCACTGGTGGTCACAGCGTCTCAGTGCGGTTGGCATGGTGCCGCTCATGCTTTGGTTGGTCATCGGCATCGCGGGTAACGCCGGTGGTAGCTACGCCGAGACCACCGCGTGGATTGCTAGCCCGCTTAATGCGGTGCTCCTGGCGCTTGTGTTCGGGGTGTTGTTCTACCACGCCTCGCTGGGGCTCCAGGTTGTGTTAGAAGATTATGTGAGCCATCGGGGCGTGCGCCTAGCGCTCGTCACTGCCGTGCGATTTCTTGCCTTGTTACTCGCGATAGCGGGCATTTTCGCTGTCTTAATGATTGCGTTTGGAGGCTAAACCAATGACCGCCGATTACGAAATTGTTGATCATAGCTACGATGTAGTCGTGGTCGGCGCCGGTGGCGCCGGACTGCGGGCAACGTTTGGTATGGCTGAAAAAGGCTTGAAAACGGCCTGCATTACCAAAGTGTTTCCAACCCGCAGCCATACTGTCGCGGCGCAGGGCGGTGTTAGCGCCGCGCTTGGCAACATGGGTGAGGATGACTGGCGCTGGCATGCCTACGATACGATCAAAGGTTCAGACTGGCTGGGTGATCAGGACGCCATCGAATATATGTGCCGCGAGGCCATTCCCGCGATCATTGAGCTAGAGCACTACGGTGTGCCGTTTTCACGCACCGAAGAGGGCAAAATCTATCAGCGCCCATTCGGTGGCATGACCACGCATTTTGGTGATGGCACAGCGCAGCGCACCTGCGCGGCGGCTGACCGTACCGGTCATGCGATTTTGCATACGCTATATCAGCAGTCTCTGGCGCATCAGGCTGAGTTCTACATCGAATATTTTGCGCTCGATTTAATTATGGAAGACGGCGTTTGCCGAGGCGTCATCGCCTTAGAGCTGGCAACCGGTAAAATCCACCGTTTCCGAGCACATATCGTCGTATTGGCTACCGGTGGCTATGGTCGAGCTTGGTTCTCGTGCACCTCGGCGCATACCTGCACCGGTGATGGTGGTGGCATGGTGTTACGTGCCGGCTTGCCTCTCCAAGATATGGAGTTTACCCAGTTTCACCCGACCGGCGTTTACGGTGCGGGCTGTCTGATCACCGAGGGCGTGCGGGGTGAAGGTGGCTATCTGACCAACGGCGAAGGCGAGCGGTTTATGGAACGTTATGCGCCAAACGCCAAAGATCTGGCCTCGCGCGACGTGGTTTCGCGTTCGATGACAGTCGAAATTCGCGAAGGCCGCGGTGTTGGGCCCAACAAAGACCACATTAATTTGCACCTCGAGCACCTTGGCCCCGAGGTGATTAACCAGCGCCTGCCTGGCATTGCTGAGACGGCGCGAATTTTCGCCGGGGTCGATGTGACCCGCGAGCCGATCCCCGTCTTGCCAACGGTGCACTACAACATGGGCGGCATCCCCACAAACTATCGGGCCGAGGTGGTCGCGCCTCGTGACGGTGATCCCGATGCCGTCGTGCCTGGTTTGATGGCGATTGGCGAAGCCGGTTGTATCTCGGTGCATGGCGCGAACCGGTTAGGCTCTAATTCATTGCTTGATTTGGTTGTGTTCGGCCGGGCGGCTGCGATTCGTGCCGCTGAAATTGTGGCTGACTGTGGTGAGCATAAGCCGCTGCCGGCCGATAGCGCCGATTACTCACTGAGTCGCTTAGACCGGCTGCGTCATGCGGACGGCGAGCATCCGACTGCGCAAATCCGCGATCAAATGCAGGCGGCGATGCAGGAGTACTCAGCGGTGTTCCGCACGGCTGAGACACTTGAGACCGGTAGCCAAAAGATTCACGAGATTTATCAAATGTTCGGCCGCGTCAAACTCTCTGATCGGTCGTTGGTTTGGAATACAGATTTGGTCGAAAGTCTCGAGCTGGAAAATCTGCTGGGCAACGCCGTTGTCAGCATCGACTCGGCCAACAATCGCCAGGAAAGCCGCGGCGCGCATGCCCGCGAGGATTTTGCCGAGCGCGATGATGCGCAATGGATGAAACATACCGTGTCTTGGATGCAGGAAGACGGCGGTGTTCAGATTGATTATCGACCGGTGCATATGACAACGCTAACCGACGAGATGGAAGTTATCCCGCCGAAAAAGCGTGTCTACTAAACGCAACGAGGTATCTCATGGCACAGTTTATTTTGCCCCCCAATTCGCGGATTCAGTCGGGTGCGCACCATCCTGCGGCCACCCAAGCGGTGAATACGCGGACCTTTAAGGTCTATCGCTGGGAACCCGACAGTGGCGAAAATCCGCGGCTCGATACCTACGAAATTGATCTTGATGATTGCGGACCGATGGTGCTTGATGCGCTGGTTAAAATTAAAAACGACATCGATCCGACGCTAACCTTTCGGCGATCCTGCCGCGAGGGCATTTGCGGGTCCTGTGCAATGAATATTGACGGCCGCAACACGCTGGCCTGCACCCAAGCGATTGATGACATTGATGGGGATGTGCGCATTTACCCGCTACCTTCGATGCGCGTTATTAAAGACTTAGTGCCGGATATGACGCATTTCTACGCGCAGTACGCGTCGATTCGGCCGTGGATCCGTAAACAATCACCAACGCCGCCCGATCAGGAGCAATTGCAAAGCCCAGAGGACCGCGAGGCGCTTGATGGGCTGTATGAGTGCATTCTGTGTGCCTGTTGCCAGACCTCTTGCCCGAGTTACTGGTGGAACCCTGATCGCTATCTCGGGCCTGCGGTATTGCTCCAAGCCTATCGCTGGATTGCTGATAGCCGTGATGAGGACACCGGCGCGCGTCTCGATGATTTGGATGATGCGTTTAAGCTCTACCGCTGCCATACCATTATGAATTGTGCCTCGGCCTGCCCTAAGGGTCTCAATCCGGCCAAGGCGATCGCTGAAATCAAGCGCTTGATGGTGGCCCGCCAGTAATTCGGCGGTAACTTCGGTTGAGTGATCTATCTCGCCTGCGCTGGCGCTGCCGGCGCGGGACAACCGAATTAGACCGATTGCTTAATCGGTTTCTCGATGCCGATGCCAATGCGAACGGCTATGCGGCCCTCGACGCCGCTGGTCGCGCTGACTTTGAGCGACTGCTAGTTTGCGAGGATGATTTGCTCATCGACTGGCTGCTCAATGGCTATCAGCCTGAGGAAGGCACGCTTGCTGACATCGTCCAACGCATTCGAGCCGTTTCAGGTCTATCGGCTTAGGCCGAGTCGTTTGGTTGCGACTATCTTGGTGATGGCGCCGCTTGCAGCCGTCGTGGCTCTGCTGAGCGTGGCAACATTGCCAGCGCTGGCAAAAAGTTTGACGATGGCATGGTGTGGCCTAATGACGGCGCTAACGTGGCAGCGTCATTGGCCCGGTGCGCCACAAAGCCCGGCAGCGATCGCGCTGGCGGCGGATGGTTGGTGCGAGATTGAATGCAATAATGGTGAGCGGCTGATCGGGCCAATGAACGATGCGCTTATTCTGCCCTCGATCATTATCCTAGCGCTTCGGCGCGGTTGGCAGTGCCGGGCCGTGGTTATTCCAGTCGATGCGCTTGGCGCCGAGCGGCATCGCCAACTGCGGGCATGGACGCAGCAAGCGCGGAGGGTGAATGAGCACCGCGAGTGCCGATAAAGAATTAGTAGAGCGGGTTCAGGCCGGTGATAAGCGCGCTTTTGACGAGCTTGTGCTGAAGTATCAACACAAGCTCGTGAAGCTAATATCGCGCTATGTCCACGATCATGCTGAGGCGCTCGATGTCTCGCAAGAGGCGTTCATTAAGGCTTACCGAGCGCTGCCGCGGTTTCGTGGCGATAGTAGTTTCTATACTTGGCTCTACCGGATTGGCATTAATACCGCCAAAAATCACCTTGTCTCGCAAGGACGCCGTCCGCCTGATAGCGATATTGATGCACAGGATGCGGAACGATATGACATCGAATCGCGTCTGAAGGATCAGGAGTCGCCGGAAGCGCTTGCGCAACGGGATCAGGTTCAGGAAACGGTGATGGCGGCGATTGATGATCTTCCTGATGATTTGCGCACGGCTATTGTGCTGCGTGAGTTTGAGGGCCTAACTTATGATGAGATTGCGCAGGCAATGGATTGCCCAATTGGAACGGTTCGTTCGCGGATATTTCGCGCTCGAGAGGCAATAGACAAACGGTTGCGGCCGTTGATTGATGACACAGGCAAACAAAGCGATGCAGGATAAAACAGCCGAACAGCTCTCCGCGTATCTTGATGGCGAATTAAGCGCCGACGAGCGACGTTTTCTTGCCCGGCGACTTGCAGCAGACGAACAGGCGCGTGAGCAGCTCGGTCGGTACCACCGCATTTCGGCTGTGATTCGCGGTGACTACCGGGTCGAGACCGATCATTTAGCGACCCGGGTAGCGTCAGCGATCGCAGAGGAACCCCCTCATCAGAACATTGAGCATGCCGCAGGCTCCAGCGAAAATCGGTGGAATTGGTTATTGCACCCCGTTGCTGGGCTCGCGATCGCTGCGAGTGTCGCGCTTGGGATCGTTGCGGTGTACCCACTGGTTAGCGACAACCTATCAGGCAAATCGGCGACAACTGTTGAGGTAACTCAGGCGAGCAACAACCCTAGCGTGCGATCAGCTTCTGGCGCGCTATCACAGGTCGGGCAGCAAGCGTCCGCGCAAACCCAAGCAACAACGGCTCGCTTGAATGCCGCACAGCGCCATCGACTCAACCCGTATTTTGTTAATCACAGCGAGCATGCCTCGGGTACGCAGCTCGGTGGCACACTGAAGTACATTCGAATCGTTGGCCATGATACCAATCGCTAAACGCCTCGCTGCGGCGGGTTGTCTGACTTTCGCCTTGGCACTGTTTGGCGCTGTGTCGACGCTGCAAGCCCAACCCCAGACCTCAGCGCAATGGCTTGAGTGGAGTGGTGAAGCGCGCGAGCAGACCAGCTTTGTTGGGTCGTTGTTGTATCAGCACGGTGATGCGATCGAGACGGTGCGCATTTGGCATGCAGCGGATACCGGCAGCGGCGTGCGTGAGCGCCTGCAATCGCTTTCCGGGCCTCATCGCGAGATTTTACGCGATGATGCGGTCGTGACCTGTGTGCTGCCAGCCAGTGATTCGCGATTTATTGACAGCCGCCAGCTGCGCAACCCGCTGAGCGCGCGAATCCCCTCAGATATCACCGCGCTAGAGCCTCACTATGCCAGTCAGTTAGGCAATCAAGGTCGCGTCGCCGGTCGTCAGGCCCAACAAGTCCGACTGACCCCGCAAGATGGGCTGCGCTATGGCTACGCGTTGTGGTTTGACGATCAGTCCGGGGTGCTTTTGCGTGCCGAGGTCATATCGCCGAGTGGTGAGGTGATCGAGCGGTTGATGATGCTGGATATCGAAATTCGGGAACGGATTACGGACGCGGAGCTTCGGCTGACCGAGACCAAACCGGGACTCACCCGGGTGACAAAGCCACTGGGTGACATTGAAAGCGCATCGAACATTGCCTCAGGCTGGTCGCTAGCAGCGCCGCCGCCCGGTTTTGAGCTAGAAATGGATGAACTCCAAGAGATCTCCGGCCGGCCGCAACCGGTGCGTCATTTAATGGTGTCAGATGGTCTCGCGAGTGTTTCGATTTATATTGAAGCGCTGGAGGCAACCAATCCCATTCAAGGCCCGCTTCAAATGGGTGCAATGAGCGCCTTTGGTCGCGCTATTGCTGGGCATCAGATTATTGCGGTGGGCGAAGTCCCAGCGCCAACCGTTAAGCGCATTGCGCAGGCGGTCAACCCTCCTAACTTGTCGAAAAATGCAGGTAACTAAATGATGTCAGCTCCCGTGATGACTCGTGTGTTTATGCAACCGCTTTTGGCGTTTGCTTTGCTCTCATTGTTAGCGACGGCCAGCGCTAGCGCGCAGTCGTTGCCCCAATTCACCGAATTGGTCAAGACTAATAGCCCGGCAGTGGTTAATATAAGCACCACGCAAAGCGCTCAGACGCGGCAGGGTGGCGTGCCGAACATTCCTGGTATGCCGGATCTAGACCAACTGCCAGAAGACCATCCGTTCCGTGACTTTATGGACCGATTTGGCGGCGAAGGTCAGCCGCAACCACCGCAGTTTGATACCCGCTCACTGGGCTCGGGTTTTATTATTTCAGCGGATGGCTACATCCTCACCAACAACCACGTTGTCGAAGAGGCCACCGAAATCGTCGTTCGCCTCAACGATCGCCGCCAGCTTACGGCCGAGTTGGTGGGGGCTGACGAGCGCACCGATTTGGCATTGCTCAAAGTCGATGCCGATAACCTCCCAACCGTCGAGACCGGCGCTTCGTCAACGCTTGAAGTCGGCGAATGGGTGCTTGCCATTGGCTCGCCGTTTGGCTTTGAGTACTCGGTGACTGCCGGCATCATTAGTGCCAAAGGCCGCAGCCTGCCAACAGAAAATTATGTGCCGTTTCTGCAGACCGATGTTGCGATTAATCCAGGTAACTCCGGTGGGCCATTGTTTAATTTGGATGGCGAAGTGATTGGCGTTAATTCGCACATTTATAGCCGCTCCGGTGGGTTTCAAGGTATTTCTTTCGCGATTCCGATTGAGCTCGCCATCGAGGTGGCTGACCAGCTTCGCGATGGCGGTGAGGTGAGTCGGGCTTGGCTTGGCGTCGTTATTCAAGATGTCACCCGTGATTTGGCGGAGTCGTTCGGCATGGATCGCCCTGAGGGTGCACTTGTTGCGCAGGTGCTACCGGAGAGTCCGGCACGGGCGGCCGGCATCGAACCAGGTGATGTGATTGTTGAATTTGATGGCCGCCCTGTACCCACATCGGGCGCATTGCCGCCCATGGTTGGCCGCGCACCGGTCGGCTCCACCGTTGATGTAGTGGTTATGCGAGATGGCGAGCGCCAAGATGTTGCCGTCGCACTCGAGCAGCTCCCCGATGATGCGACGGGCGCTTCACCGCAGCGTCCTGAGCCTTCGGCCGGTGAGTTTGAATCGCTTGGTATGAGTGTTGAGCCGCTTAATGCCGAGCGTCGAGAGGCGTTAGGGCTGTCGGCTGACATAGACGGTGTTGTCGTGAGTAATGTCTCAGGCGGTCCTGCCGCTGAAGCCGGGTTATCGCCCGGTGACTTGATCACGCGCATCAACCGCGCGCCGGTCACGAGTATCGAGACCTTCGCTGAAGCAGTGGCGCAAATCGAATCAGGCCGCAGCGTGCCATTGCTTGTGCAGCGCGATAACAACCAACGCTTTCTTGCTCTGCGCATACCCTGATCGGTATGGTCTGAGCCTGAGTGGCTGAATATCGGCCAATGGGGCCGCAGCAATCGTTGGTTGCTGCGGCCGCTTTATTCGCGCAACCGGTAAAAACCGGGCCAGGTTTTAATGGATCAGATTAGAAATTTCTCAATCATCGCCCACATCGACCATGGTAAGTCCACGCTTGCTGATCGGCTGATCGAGCGCTCGCGTACCTACAGCGCGCGCCATTCAAGCGAGCAAATGCTCGATTCAATGGACTTAGAGCGCGAGCGCGGCATCACCATTAAAGCGCAGAGTGTTTCGCTTGATTACACCACACAGGATGGCCAGACCTACCAACTGAATTTCATCGACACCCCGGGCCATGTCGATTTTTCCTACGAGGTTAGCCGCTCGCTTTATGCCTGCGAGGGCGCGCTGTTGTTGGTCGATGCCTCGCAGGGTGTCGAGGCGCAGAGCGTCGCCAACTGCTACACCGCGGTTGATCAGGGCCTTGAGGTGATTCCGGTACTGAATAAAATCGATTTGCCCTCGGCCGAACCGGATCAGGTCATTCAGCAAATTGAAGAAATTATCGGCCTAGATGGCGCCGAAGTGCTGCCCATTAGCGCCAAGAGCGGACTCGGCGTTGATGAGTTGCTTGAGGCCCTCATACAGCGCATCCCCGCACCTCAGGGTGATCCGGATGGCCCGCTAAAAGCCCTGATCATCGACTCATGGTTTGACAACTACTTAGGCGTTGTTTGCCTGGTGCGTGTATTTGATGGCGAGTTGCGCAAGGGCGAGCGCATCAAAGTGATGTCAACGGGGCGTGAGTTTCAGGTTGATGAGCTGGGTATCTTCACCCCGCAGCGCACGCCCTGGGATTCGCTGAGCGCCGGTCGGGTTGGGTTTGTGGTGGCGGGGATTAAAGACATTGATGGCGCGCCAGTTGGCGATACGCTCACGCATGCCAAGCAACCCACCGAGGCCGCGGTGCCGGGGTTTAAACGCGTCCAACCGCGCGTGTTTGCGGGTGTCTTTCCAATTAGCTCAGATGACTATGAGGGCTTTCGCGATGCGCTCGGTAAGCTTCGCTTGAATGACGCGGCATTAGCGTTTGAGCCGGAAAATTCTGAGGCGCTTGGCTTTGGGTTTCGTATCGGCTTTTTGGGCATGCTGCACATGGAAATTGTCCAAGAGCGCTTAGAGCGCGAGTATGGCCTCGATCTGATTACCACCGCGCCCACCGTGGTGCACGAGGTGTTGGATAAAGAGGGCGTGACCCACCGGGTGCACAACCCCTCGGATTTGCCCGCTGTGAACAGCGTTGAATCGATTCTGGAGCCGATTATCCACGCCAACATCTTGGTGCCACAGGCGTATGTGGGTGCCGTGATCAAGCTTTGCGAAGAAAAACGCGGTACGCAAAAAGGCATGCAGTATGTGGGTAACCAGCTATCGCTTGATTACGAAATGCCGATGGGTGAAGTGGTGCTCGACTTTTTTGACCGGCTTAAGTCAGCAACCCGCGGCTATGCCTCGTTTGATTACGAGTTTCGGCGTTTTCAGGCTGAACGGCTGGTCAAGCTCGACATTCTTGTCAATGGGGACCGAGTCGATGCGCTCTCAGTCATCGTCCACCGGGATCAGGCCGAGGGCCGAGGGCGTGAGTTGACCGAACGCTTAAAAGAGATTATCCCGCGGCAAATGTTTGAGGTCGCCATTCAGGCTGCGATTGGCAGTAAAGTGATCGCTCGCTCGTCAGTTAAAGCGCTGCGTAAGAACGTGACCGCAAAGTGCTATGGTGGCGATATTACCCGAAAGAAAAAGCTCTTAGAAAAGCAAAAACAGGGCAAACGACGGATGAAGCAGGTGGGGCAGGTCGAAATCCCCCAAGATGCCTTCCTCGCGGTCCTTCAAGTCGATCAGGGCAAGTAGGCGAATAACGGAGGGCGCGGGGGATGTTAGATTTCGAGGCCATTATCGTGGCGGTGACGCTTATCAGCGGCGTGGTCTGGAGTTTTGATCGACTGCGTCGGCGTCATCGCGACGGTAGTCAGGCGGTGTCGTGGTGGATTGATTTAGGCCGCTCACTCTTCCCCGTACTGCTGGTGGTGTTGATTGTGCGCTCGTTTATTATCGAGCCGTTTCGCATTCCCTCTGGCTCAATGCTACCCACCCTTGAAGCGGGTGATTTTATCTTGGTGAATAAGTTCGGTTATGGCCTTCGGCTGCCCGTGCTGCACCATTTAATTGTGCCCGTCGGTGCCCCGGCGCGTGGCGATGTCGCGGTCTTTCGCTACCCGGTTGACCCGGGGCAGGATTATATTAAGCGCATTGTCGGCCTGCCGGGTGATCGCGTTGAGTATCAAAACAAGCGCTTGCGCATTAACGGCGAAGTCCTACCGGTGGAGCGGCTCGGCGATTGGGGAGAGGGCGGCGCGTTTGAGCTGATTCGAGAGCAAATCGATGGCGATTGGCACGAGGCGCTGGTGAATCGTCAGTCACCAGCGCGTGGGTTTAGCTATACCGTGCCGGCGGATGAATATTTTGTCATGGGTGATAACCGCGATCGCAGTAGCGATAGTCGCTTTTGGGGGCCTGTGCCCCGCGATCATCTGGTTGGCAGAGCGTTTTTTATATGGTTGAGCTGGAACGGTGGGCCTAACTGGGCGCGGATGGGCGATGTCATTGACTAGCGTGGATGAGTGGTTCGTTAATGGCTGAGTTACAGACACTCGCTGATCGGGTGGGTTGGCAGTTTAGTGACCCGCACTTACTGCGCCAGGCGGTAACCCACCGCAGCGCAAGCGGGCCGAACAACGAGCGACTGGAGTTTCTTGGTGATGCCATTCTCAATTTTGTCATCGCCGCTGAAGTGTTTGATCGCCGGCCAGATCTGCGCGAGGGCGAGTTAAGTCGATTGCGGGCAGCGCTCGTCAATAAAAATGCGTTGGCTGAAATTGCCCGTGAGATTGATCTCGGTGAGCAAGTGCTACTCGGGAGTGGTGAGCTTAAAACCGGCGGTCGGCGCCGCGACTCGATTCTTGCCGATTCACTCGAGGCGGTTATCGGCGCGGTTTACCTCGATGGCGGTTATGAAGCCGGGCGGGCACTTATTTTGCGGTTATACACTGAGCATCTGCGCGCTCTGCCGGATATGCAGGCGCATAAAGATCCAAAGACTCGGCTACAGGAATATCTTCAAGCCCGAGGACTAGAGCTACCCACCTATGCGGTCGAGAACATCAGCGGTCGCGCGCACGAGCAGACCTTTCGAGTGGTCTGCGCCAGCGAGATCCTCCAGCAAACCGGTGAAGGCGTGGCGGGTAGCCGGCGACAGGCCGAGCAAGCGGCGGCCGGAGATTTGCTCGCCAAATTACAACCCGACGGGAGCCAACCAGTGAGTGATGCGCATGACTAACCCCGATGGGACCGATCTGCCGGGCGGTTTTGCGGCGCTTGTGGGTCGGCCGAATGTGGGCAAGTCAACGCTGCTGAATGCGCTGTTGGGGCAAAAAGTCAGCATCGCCACGCGCAAACCGCAAACCACTCGGCATCGGATTTTGGGTATTCACCAGCGTGATGACGCACAGATTGTTTATGTCGACACACCGGGTCTGCATGAGGGTGGGCGCACGGCTATGAATCGCTATCTCAATGATGCCGCCGGTAGCGCGCTCGCTGACGTGGATGTGGTGGTGATGCTCAGCGAAGCCGGCCGCTGGAGTGCCGCGGATGACCGCGTTCTCCAGCGGCTAGAGACAACGCGCGCACCGGTGATTGCGGCGATTAACAAAGTTGATCGGATTCGCGATAAAAACCAGTTGCTGCCCGAAATTGCCCGTGTCGATCAGCGCCGAGAATTTGCCGCTGTCGTGCCGGTATCAGCGCAAAAAGCGGATAACCTCGATACCTTAGAAGCGGCTATCATCGCGCAGTTACCTACTGGTCCAGCGCTATTTCCGCGCGATCAAGTCACCGATCGGGGTGAGTCGTTTATGGCCGCAGAGCTGGTCCGTGAGCAGTTAACGATGATGCTCGGCGATGAGTTGCCGTATGCCAGCACGGTCGAGATTGAGGCCTTTGAGCAAGAGGGGCGCTTACGCCGTATCGCAGCGATCATTTGGGTTGAGCGTAGTGGTCAACGCCGCATTGTGATTGGTGAGGGTGGATCACGTATTAAACACATCGGTGAACAGGCCCGCCACGAGATGGAGCGGCTGTTTGATGCGCGTGTCTATCTCAAGCTTTGGGTCAAAGTACGGGAAGGCTGGTCTGACGATGCCCGCATGCTCCAAGCGTTGGGCTACACACAGCATCAATGAACGCGGCAGGCCGCGATGCATCACTCGAGCCGGCGTTTGTCCTCCATACCCGGGCTTATTCTAATAGCAGCCTTATCGTTGAGATATTGGCTCGAGAGCACGGCCGCATTGCCCTTGTCGCGCGTGGTGTGCGGGCTCAGCGCTCGCGCACCGCTGGCTTGCTTCAGCCATTTCAGCCGCTGGCGATGTCCTGGCGGCTGCGTGGCGAAATGGGTACCCTCCAGCAGGTTGAAGCGGCTGGTCAGCCGCTACGCCTGCAGGGTCGGCGTCTGGTCAGTGGGCTTTATAGTAATGAATTGCTCATTCGTCTTTTGGGTCGAGAAGATCCGCATCCCGGGTTATTCGAGGGGTATGTTCAACTCATTGAGTCGCTTGCCGCTGAGGCACCGGAGGCACCGGCATTGCGGACATTTGAGCGCGATTTACTGGGGTTGCTCGGCTATGGCCTAGCGCTAGCGACCGATACCCAAGGCGACCCGCTGGTGCCAGCGCAGTGGTACCGGTACGATCCTCACCAAGGGGCGATTCCCGTGGCGGGGCCGCAGGCTGGCGGTGTGGTTGTGCAGGGCCAAGCCCTGCTTGATTTGGCTCGCAACCCAATCAGCATGGCAACGGCTCGGGCAACGCGCGCGCTTATGCGCTCGGCATTGAATCCGCACTTAGGTGGGCGGCCACTGAAAAGTCGTGAGCTCTATGCTCGTTACTCGCCACAAGGAGAATCTAGCAATGGCGCATCATCAGGGCAGTCTTGAACCGCTGCTTGGCGTTAACGTTGACCACGTGGCCGGCTTACGGCAAGCGCGTGGCACGCGCTATCCCGACCCGGTATTAGCTGCGCAACTCGCTGAGCAGGCCGGCGCCGATGCGATTACCGTGCATTTGCGCGAGGATCGACGGCATATTATTGATGCCGATATCGATCGCTTGGCTCAGGCGTTACAAACGCGCATGAATTTTGAGATGGCTAACACCGCCGAAATGATAGCGATTGCGCAGCGCGTCCAACCCAGCGATTGCTGCCTGGTGCCGGAGCGCCGTGCCGAGCTCACCACCGAGGGTGGGTTGGATGTTGCGGGCACGCTATCGGCCTGCAAACAAGCCTGTCAGACCCTTGCCGATGCGGGTATTCGGGTGTCCTTATTTGTCGATCCTGAGGCAGCACAATTGCGCGCGGCGCGAGAGGCAGGCGCCGCAGTGGTGGAACTCCATACCGGCGCGTTTGCTGATGCCACCAGCGATGCCAGCATTCATGCTGAGTTTCAGCGCATTCAGCAGGCCGCTCAGCTCGGCCAATCGCTAGGCCTGCAAGTCAATGCCGGCCATGGATTGCATTACCACAACGTTGCGCCCATTGCGGCGCTGCCTGAGATCACCGAGCTGAATATCGGTCATGCCATTGTTGCCCGTGCGGTGTTCGTTGGCCTTGATAGCGCGGTGCGCGAGATGAAGCGGTTGATTCGCGAGGCGCGGCATTGAGCATTATCGGTCTGGGTACCGACATCGTTGCGGTAGATCGACTTGAGCGCCTGCTTCAAGCCCATGGCGAGCGGCTCGCCAAGCGATTGCTCGGAGAAGCTGAGCAAGCCGATTGTCAATCCGTTGCCAGCGAGCGCGCTCGTGCGGCCTTCATCGCCCGACGCTTTGCTGCGAAAGAGGCGGCCGCGAAAGCCTTGGGGTGTGGGATTGGTGCCAAGGCGCGTTTTTATGAATTATCGGTCGAGCACACCCATGCCGGTGCACCGCGCTTAGCATTGAGTGGACGGGCTTTGGCGCTGGCCGAGCAGCTCGGCGTTAATCACGTGCACTTAAGCATTAGCGATGAGCACACCCATGCCACCGCGGTCGTAATTTTAGAGCGCTGAGCTACTCGGCGGCTAACAAAACCTGCTCGAGCCACTGACCGTTTAACCGATCGCTTAGCCGATTTTGTTGCTGGCGCGCGGCAAGATTGTCTAGATCAATCCAAGTCAGAGGCTGATCCTGTCCGGCGCATGAAAACACCGGGCGCGTGCGCTCACCGGTCTCGGGGTCGATCTGCCATTGTAGGCACTGCGCGCAGACGCCTTGCATCATGCACTGCATGGGACTGCCAACGGTTCCAAAGGCATCGCAGTCGTCAGCCACCAAAGCCTTAAGATCGCCTTTGATCGCGGCTTGAAAGCCTTTCAGCAAGCCCGTTCCCCCCATCACCATAATCCGATCAACGTCACTCAATGGAATGCCGTTGTGCTCGGGCCCAAGCTCGCCCGTTGCGTAGCGCTTAACCACATCAATCATGTCGGTGGCTTGCAAGCTAATATCTTGTGAGCGTCGCGGGGTGATTGTCTGGTCTTTTGCCGTGCACCAAATAATTTGGTCAGCACCCGCTTCCAGTTCGTCTTGATGATCGACATCGCTGGCGGCACCAAAAGCTGCCACGTACAACACCCGGTTGCCGGCCGCGCGTAACGCCGCACCAATGTCGAGCATGACCGCCGCACCCCAACGCCCAGCCACCACCATAATGGTTCGCCCTGTGGGCAAATCAGTGGGTGCTCCGGTTGGTCCCATCAGCACCAGCGGATCGCCCGGCTGCAGGCGTCCGACCAGTCGCGGACCCGCGCCCCACTGCAAGATCATTAATCGGATACAGTCATTTTTAACGCCCGTGCCCGATACCGTGATCAGTGGGATTTGTAATCGCGTGTTAGCGACAATCGGGCTGAGTGATTCAAATGTCTGCAGTCGGAAAAATTGACCTGCTTTAAAATTGCGCGCCGCCATGGGGGCGCGTACCCAGACTTCGATCATGGCTGGGTTGTCGCGTTTGACTTCAACCACTCGGGCGATAAATCGGTCGTCCATGTCACTTAAAAAGGCGTGATGACTCTGCTCGCTGGCGGGTTTGGCATGGCTCATCGCAGCTTGAATGTAGGGGTAGGTGCGCATCCCCGAGGCAATCGCCTTGACGACACTGCCGTGGAAGGCGGGGTGGGTATCGCCAATAAAGCTCACTCGCCGCCCGCCTTGCTGATACGAAGTAAACGGCCCGAATTGATCACTCTTGCAGTGCTCAGCATCAGCGACCGGTGCGAGGCCCTGATCGGTGTCGTTATGGGCTAGGAAGTGATTGCCTTCGAGCGCAAAGGTCTCGGCATATTCGCGCTCATAAATGGTATTCGGTACCGTGCCGGCGGCGACAAAGATAGCGCGAGCGGCGAGTCGGCGTTCTTTACCGGTCGGCGTCCAGCGGCCATCGCGTTGGGTGAGTTCACGGCAAATCAGGCCGTTCACATGATCGTATTCATCAAGCTCGGCGTGCAGTGGCTCTAGGCCTTCGGCATAGAGCAGGCCTTCTTCAGTCGCCTTGGTGACCTCTTCGTGGTTGCGCACATAGGCCGGCGAGTCGCTAATGCCCTTGCGATAGGCAACCGTGACGCCGCCCCAGGCCCGCAACAAAGCGCTAAAGTTAGCGTCACGCTGATCGCTTGCGGCTTGCTCGCGCTCGGCGCGCACCGCCCGGCCATGTTCAATAAATTCTGCTAGCGTGGCTTGATCCTCATCGTTCATCCCCGCCGTGACCGCTGCTTCGCCAAGCTGTTCGCTTAAGCGTTCATAGCGATCGAGAATCTTTTCGACTTGCTTAATGTAATAAGCCTGGACTTCGGTGGCGGTATCAATGCCGGTCAGCCCACCACCAACTACCACCGCCGGCAGGCGCACCTGCAGGCTTGCTAGCGAGGATGACTTGGCAGCCCCGGTGAGTTGCAGTGCCATGAGAAAGTCACTGGCTTGGCGCATGCCGCGCGCCAAACTATTGCCCATATTGACCACTCGCGGCAGGCCCGCGCCGGTGGCGTTGACCACATGATCAAAGCCCAGGTCCCACGCATCTTCAAGCGTGATCGTGCCGCCTAAGCGCACACCGCCATAGACCCGAAAGTTCTGCCGCCGCGCTAGGGTGAGATAAATAAGTTTGAGAAAGTTTTTATCCCAACGCACCGTGATGCCGTATTCGGCAACCCCGCCAAAGCCTAGCAAGATGCGCTCATCAAGGTCCTCTTGCAGGTCAGCCCAGCGCTCCACCGGTGCGCTCATTAATGCCTCGGGCAGGGGCTCAATTTTTAGGCCATCAACGCCGACCACAGCATTGCCATTCATGGTCAGGTGATGCGCGACGGTAAAACCCGCCGGCCCCATCCCAGCGACTAGCACTCGTCGGTCATTGTCAGGCTGCTGGCAGAACTGTTCGGCGCGCAGTGGGTTCCAGCGTGTTAGCAAGTGGTAGAGCTCAACGCCCCAGGGCAGGTCAAGGGTGTCGGTGAGGACGCGTGTCTCAACCTGTGGGATATCGACCGGGTCTTGCTTTTGGTAGACGCAACCTTTCATGCAGTCATTACAAATCCGATGACCCGTAGCCGGCACCATGGGGTTATCAACCATAATCATTGCCAGTGCGGCGAGGTTGTAGCCATCACGACGCAGGACATGCATCTCAGAGATTTTTTCTTCAAGTGGGCAGCCGGTCAGAGTGACTCCAAGGGGGTCATGCTTAAAGCCGAGCTCGGGTTCGGTCTTCTTTTCGGGGAAGCCCTTAGAGCAAAAGTCGCCATCATGATCATGGCAATAGATGCAGTAATGCACCTCACTTTGGACATGGCGGTTGTCCATTCGGGTGTCAGTGAGTGAGAAGCCATCGCGCGCCCGGCGCCGCTCAGGGCCGGCTTGGAGACGGCTCACGCCATCAATCTCGACGCTCTCATGCGCGACGAGCGCAAAGTGATCAATGCGTTCGGGCAGTTTAAAGCTCGCCCAACCGGCAACGCGTGCCTGGCCCTCAGGGGTTTGGCGGGCGAGTTTGCACCAGGCCGTCACGGTGTCGATGGCCTCAGCGTTGTCGGTTTCATCCTCGAGTAGCGCCATTGCGAGCGTTGCAATGGCTTTTTCTTCATCGCCATCAGCGACTTGACCAAGGCCGCCGGTGACCGCGGCATCAAGTTGGGCAAAAGAATGGGTAATGGGCTGGCGGAATTTTTTGACGCGCTTTTGCACATAGGCCTGCTTGAACTGCATGACGATATCATCGGCGATAATCGTCTCGCGTAGCTGACTGAGCTCGGCTTCAATGCCAAACAGCCGACCAACAAATCCCTCGATATGCGGGGCAATGGCAATCAGCAGTTCGCTGACCTCACGCTCTGACCTTGTGTCGTCGCTTTGGCGGTAGGCGCGAAGTTGATCGGCTAATGCCGGTGCCGCGCGGCTGAGCTCGTCGATGAACATCGCATCGAGCTTGGCTAAGCCAGCGGGTGTTTGTAGGGCATGAAAGTCGAGGCCGTAGCGACCCAGCGCAGTATTAAGGTTCATGACGTCCTATCGGGTTGGTTCGACTCAATGGTTAAGGATGCGCCTTGCGCGGCATTGCAACAAGCCAAAGACCATGCGGTTTTAGGTGTTCTCGGACCTACTGATCGGCGCGATCGGGGGTAATGCTCTCCACCCGGCTGATGAGCTCGCCGTGGCCCAACCGCGTGCGCAGTTGCTCGCCAGGTTGAGCGGCATCGGCGCGGCGCAGTATGTCGCCACTATCGATACGCTCGACAATCGCATAGCCGCGCTCCAGCGTTGCGAGCGGGCTGATCGCCTCGAGCGCGCGAGCGTTTTCCTGGAGCCGCGCTCGAGATAACGCCAGACGTTCATCCCAGGCGCTGCGCAGGCGCTGTGCTTGAGTGACGCAGTGAATCTGCCACTGCTGAATGGCTTGCTGTGGGTTGGCCGCAAACAACCGCTGAGATAAGCCCTGCAGTGATTGCTGCTGAACGGCGAGACGGCGTTGAGCGGCATAGATAAGCCGCTGTTCAAGCTCATCAAGGCGTTGCGCGCGATCGCGTAACTGGCGCCCCGGGTGTTGTGTAGCCAAACGCTGAGCGAGGGTGTCGATTTGGCGTTTTGTCTCATCGAGTCGCCGACTTAGGCGCTGAAAGAGCCGCGATTGCTGGCTTGTCAGTGCTTGCTCGATCGCTCGGCCATCGGGTGAGAGCAACTCAGCGGCTGCCGAGGGGGTGGCAGCGCGTTGATCGGCAACCCAGTCTGCAATTGAGATATCAACCTCATGACCAACCGCGCTAACCGTGGGCAGGGGGCAAGCGGCGATCGCACGCGCGACGCGCTCGTCATTAAATGCTTGCAAGTCTTCAAGCGAGCCGCCGCCACGGGTGATCACTAAGACATCCACTTCGGCGCGCTGGGCGGCAAGATTAATGGCATCAACAATGTCACCCGCGGCCTCGCTGCCCTGTACAGCGACGGGATAAATCAATACTGGCAGGGCCGGGAAACGGCGCTTGAGCACGCTGGTGAAATCACGAATGGCCGCCCCGGTGGGTGAGGTGATGACGCCAATGCGTTTGGGCAAGCTCGGTAGCGGTTGATGACGCTGCGAATCAAATAGGCCCTCGGCGCTGAGCTTGGCTTTTAGTGCTTCAAAGGCACGTTGCAGCGCGCCATCGCCGGCGGGCTCCATGTGCTCAGCGATCAGTTGGTATTCGCCGCGCGGTGCGTAGAGCCCGATGCGCGCCCGAATGCGCACCTGAGCGCCGTTTTCGGGCTGAAAGCGCAAGCGCAGCGCTCGGTTACGAAATAACGCACAGCGTACCTGCGCCTGCTCATCCTTAAGGCTGAAATAGACATGGCCTGAGCGGGGCTGGGCAAGGTTGGATATTTCGCCCTCAACCCAAACACTGGCAAATGCCTGTTCAAGCAGGACGCGAACGTCCTCGTTGAGCCGGCTAACGGTGTAGATTTCGTGATTGCTTGGATCATCCATGCACAAAGCGTATCAGGCCCGTATAATGAGCGGTTAACCTGCCAACGTAAAAAGAGGACGTCACCATGAAGATCGCCCAGGAAGCCCTGACTTTTGACGACGTCCTCCTGCTGCCTGATTACTCCGAAGTGCTGCCGCGCGATGTCGATTTATCAACCCGTGTTAGCCGCGAAATCACCCTGAATATCCCGCTGCTATCCGCAGCGATGGATACCGTCACAGAGGCGCGGCTTGCCATTGCGCTCGCCGAACAGGGCGGTTTGGGGGTTGTGCACAAAAGCATGAGCATCGCCGATCAGGCCCGCGAAGTGCGCACGGTCAAGAAGTTCGAAAGTGGCGTGATTAAAGAGCCGATCACCGTTGCCCCCAGCGCCACGATTCGTGAAGTACTCATGCTCATGGGCCAGCATGGCATTTCGGGCGTGCCGGTGGTTGAAGGCGAAAAGCTCGTTGGCATCGTCACCAGCCGTGATTTGCGTTTTGAAACCCGACTCGATCTGTCGGTGACCGCAGCTATGACCCCAGAAGACCGGCTAGTGACCGTGAAAGAGGGTGCCGAGCGCGATGAGGTACTGACGTTGCTGCACCGTCACCGCATCGAGAAGCTATTGGTCGTCAATGGGGATTTTAAACTTCGCGGCATGATTACGGTTAAGGATATTCAAAAAGCTGAAGACTTTCCCAACGCCTGTAAAGACGAGCATGGCCAACTGCGCGTTGGCGCTGCGGTATCCACCGGTGAGGGCACCGAGGAGCGTGTCAGCGCGCTGGCCGAGGCTGGCGTGGATTTGCTGGTGGTGGATACCGCCCACGGCCACAGTCGCGGTGTGCTCGATCGCGTGACTTGGATTAAAAAGCACTTCCCTGCGGTACAGGTGGTCGGTGGCAATATCGCCACCGCTGATGCCGCCCTGGCACTGGCCAAAGCCGGTGCAGACGCGGTGAAAGTGGGGATTGGGCCTGGCTCTATTTGCACCACTCGGGTGATTGCCGGGGTGGGCGTGCCGCAGGTCACCGCCATTGATAATGTTGCGAGCGCGCTTAAGGGGAAGGACATTCCCGTGATTGGTGATGGTGGTATTCGCTACTCAGGCGATATGGCCAAAGCCATCGCTGCCGGTGCGCACTGTGTGATGATGGGGAGCATGTTCGCTGGCACGGAAGAGGCGCCTGGCGAGGTTGAGCTCTACCAAGGCCGAAGTTACAAATCTTATCGGGGCATGGGCTCGATTGGTGCGATGTCAGGTAATCAAGGTTCATCCGATCGGTATTTCCAAGAAGACGCAAGCGATGTCGACAAGCTCGTGCCTGAGGGTATTGAGGGACGGGTACCTTACAAAGGCGGCATCAGTGTCATTATCCACCAGCTCCTGGGGGGATTGCGTGCGAGCATGGGCTACTGCGGTTGTGGCGATATTCCGGCGTTTCGTACCGGTGCGAAGTTCGCGCGCATTACCAATTCTGGTGTCTTGGAAAGCCACGTCCACGATGTGAGCATTACCAAAGAAGCGCCCAACTACCGAAGCCAATAAATCGCATGCGCCATGACATTCACGCCGAGCGGATCCTTATTGTCGATTTTGGCTCGCAATACACGCAACTGATCGCCCGACGCATTCGCGAGATTGGGGTTTACTGCGAAATCCTGCCTTGGGATGTTGATCAGACGCGGGTGGAGGCGTTTGCGCCGTCAGGCGTCATACTCTCCGGAGGGCCTGAATCGGTGCACGACAGTGCCGAGGATACGCCCAAAGTGAGTGCCGCCATTCTTGCGTTGTCGGTGCCGGTTTTGGGTATTTGTTATGGCATGCAAGCGCTTGCCCAGCAGCTCGGTGGGCGGGTCGAGCCCTCCGCGCAAAAAGAGTTTGGCTATGCCGAGGTGCGTGCCCGAGGCCACTCCGTGTTGCTTTCTGACATTGAGGATCGCATTAACGCGGAGGGCCACGGACTGCTTGATGTCTGGATGAGTCATGGCGATCGGGTGGCAGAGTTGCCTGAGGGCTTTAAGGTCATCGCCAGCACTCCGAGCGCGCCCATTGCGGGCATCGGTGATGACGAGCGTGGGCTCTATGGCCTGCAATTTCACCCTGAAGTGACACACACCCCGCAGGGCGAGCGGATTCTGGCGCGCTTTGTACGCGATGTCTGTGGCTGCTGCGGCCGTTGGACCGCTGACAATATTATTGATGACTTAACCGCTCGCGTGCGCCAAACCGTGGGCAATGAGAATGTTTTGCTGGGCTTATCCGGTGGCGTTGATTCGGCAGTGGTCGCGGCGTTGCTGCACAAGGCCATTGGTGATCAGCTCACCTGTGTGTTCGTTGATAATGGTCTGCTGCGTCTCAATGAGGGCGATGAGGTAATGCAGACATTTGCCGATCATATGGGTATTCGGGTCCTTCGCGTCGATGCTGAAGCGCGCTTTTTGGATGGCCTAAAAGGCGAGGCCGACCCTGAAGCCAAACGCAAAATAATCGGCCGAACCTTCATCGAGGTTTTTGACCAAGAGGCGGGCAAGCTCGACAACATCCAGTGGCTTGCCCAAGGCACAATCTACCCCGATGTCATTGAGTCGGCGGGTGCTAGCACCGGCAAGGCCCACGTCATTAAATCGCACCACAATGTGGGTGGCTTGCCCGAGCGGATGAACCTCAAGCTGCTCGAGCCGCTGCGTGAATTGTTCAAAGACGAGGTCCGGCGGATTGGCCTCGAGCTGGGGCTGCCGGCTAGTATGGTGCATCGTCATCCCTTTCCCGGCCCTGGGTTGGGTGTGCGCATTTTGGGTGAAGTGCACAAAGAATATGCGGATTGCCTACGCGCGGCGGATGCGATTTTTATTCAGGCGCTGCGTGATGCGGGTTGGTATGAAAAAACCAGTCAGGCGTTTGCGGTCTTTTTGCCGGTGAAATCGGTGGGGGTGACCGGTGATGGTCGGCGTTATGAATGGGTGATTGCGCTGCGTGCGGTCGAGACGGTGGATTTTATGACCGCTCGCTGGGCGCATTTACCGTATGAGTTTTTAGATACTGTATCACGTCGTATCATCAACGAAATCAACGGGATATCCCGTGTTGTATACGACATTTCTGGCAAGCCGCCAGCCACCATCGAGTGGGAATAACCGATGCGCCTTGGGCGCCATACTTGGAGAGTCAATAATGCGAAATGATCTGCTTGAGCGTCTCAGTCAAGGCCCGGTAATTTGTGCCGAGGGTTACTTGTTCGAGACCGAGCGCCGCGGCTATATCGCCGCTGGCGAATTCGTTCCCGAGGTCGCACTTGAGCACCCCGAAGTGCTCGCACAAATTCATCGCGATTTTCGTCATGCCGGCAGCGATGTCATTCAGGCATTCACCTACAACGGCCATCGCGAAAAAATGCGGGTGGTCGGCAAAGAGCACTTGCTTGAGCCGCTCAATCGCGCGGCGCTGAAGATCGCCAAGTCGGTTGCTGCCGAGCCCATGGGTGATCTACCTGATGCGCTGGTTGCGGGTAATATCTCCAACACGAATATTTGGGACCCGGCCGATGCCGACGCGTGCCGCGAGGCAGAGCGGATGTTTAAGGAAATGGCTGAATGGGCTGCCGATGAGGGCGCTGATTTCATCATTGGCGAGACCTTCTATTGGGCAGCCGAAGCTGAGGCGGCGTTGGCGGCGATTAAGGCGGTTGGTCTGCCGGCTGTGATGACGTTAGCGCCGATGGCCAACAACGCCATGCAGGAAGGAATGAGTGTTGCCGAGTGCTGTCAGCGTCTTGAAGCGCAAGGTGCAGCGGTGGTGGGCATGAATTGTTTTCGTGGCCCCGAGACAATGTGGCCGATGCTCACCGAAATTCGTGCCGCAGTCAGCTGCCCAGTCGCTGCTTTGCCGGTGCCTTATCGCACGACCGAGGCGCAGCCAACGTTTTTTAACCTCGATGATAATCACGGCTGTCAGTGCCCCGCGCCGCATGGGCGAACCTTTCCCACGGCGCTTGACCCGCTTTACTGCAATCGCTACGAGATTCGCGACTTCGCTGAGCGCTGCCTAGCTGCTGGCATTGAGTATGTCGGCGTGTGCTGTGGCGCGACGCCGGTACATATCCGCGAAGTTGCTGAAGCGTGTGGCCGTGTGCCACCGGCAAGCCGTTATGGCGAGCGGATGCAGAATCACTTTATGTACGGCAGCAACGAGCGTATTCCAGAGGCTTACAAAGCACTGGGTGAACGGGCTTAATGTCAGGCCGTCACGGTGACAGAGCGTATTTTGCACCACTACTGGCCGTCGCCATTCGCGCATAAAACGCGGATGGCGCTTGGCCTGGCTGGCCTGCGTTGGGCGTCGGTGGAAATTCCACGCGTGCCGCCAAAGCCCTTACTGATGCCGCTAACCGCAGGCTACCGGCGAACGCCGGTGTTGCAATGTGGTGCCGATGTCTATTGTGATACCCAAAATATTGCCCGCGCGCTGGCCGAAATTCCGAGCGTTAGCGAAGCGCTTTTTCCGGCGGGCTGCATGAGCTCGGCGCTTTTCTACTCAGAGTGGATTGATCAAAGTGTGTTTGCGCTCGCCGTTCGGGTGGTGATCACCACGTCGTTAGAAAGCGCCCCGGCGGATTTTATTCAAGACCGGGGTGATTTGTATTTCGGCCAAGGTTGGAATGCCGATCGTTTGCGAGCGGAATTGCCCGGGGTGATTTTGCAGTTGCACGCGGCGCTGCAGCGGCTCGAATCAATGGCGGTGGGTCGAGCGAGTTTTTTAGCCGTGGGGCTAAGCTATGCGGATATCGCCATTGCGTACTTAGCTTGGTTTATTCGCGGGCGTTGGGCTGAGGGCGCCGCCTGCTTGGCTGGTTATCCGACCCTTTGTCGCATCGAACAAGCCGTACAAGCGTTGGGCCATGGTGAGGACAGCCCACTTGAGGCCGAGCAAGCACTGACGATCGCTGCCCAGGCAGCACCTCAATCACCCGTCGGAATTAAGGCGCCAACCGCACTAACGCCGGGGCAATGGGTGGGGGTGCGGCCGTTTATTAACTCGTCTGATCCCGAGGTCATTGGGCAGCTGCGCTATTTAGATCATCAGCGCATTTCAATCGATCATGACGATCCTCGCGTCGGGGCAATCGCAGTGCATTTTCCGGTCGCCGGGTATCAGCTGCGCGCGCTGAATTATGACGATGCGTCGTGATGACGTTTTTATGGCACGCGCTTTGGCGCTCGCCGAGCATGCTGGCGCCCGCGGTGAGGTTCCGGTGGGGGCTGTGCTCGTGGTCGATGATCAGATTGTCGGCGAGGGCTGGAACCAGCCAATCAGCCTGCACGACCCGAGTGCCCATGCCGAAGTCATGGCGTTGCGTGATGCCGGCGAGCGGCTACAGGCCTATCGGCTGCCAGATAGCACCCTCTATGTCACGCTTGAGCCCTGTTGTATGTGTCTTGGCGCGATCATTCATGCCCGGGTCGCACGGCTGGTGTTCGGTGCCAACGATCCAAAGACCGGCGCCTGTGGTGGTGCCCTAGAGTTGCATGAGCACCCCTCGCATAACCATGTTATCGAGGTTGACCATGGCCTTGAGGCTGAACGTTGTGGGGCGCTGTTGCGGGCATTTTTTACTGCCCGGCGCTAGCTAGCCGGTGACCGATTCACGATCGTCAAAATAGTCGGGCCGCATCATCTCTAAAAAGCGTCTTGCTTGCGGCGAGAGAAAGCGCCCGCGGCGTGACATGGCGCCATAAGTGCGTTTGGGAAATACATCGGGGAGCGAGCGCACGGCGATGTTGGGGTGTGGGTCGGTCAGACAGACGTTACTGACGATAGCAATGCCAAAGCCCAGGCCAACATAGCGTTTCACGGCCTCCCAACTACCCACCTCAAGGCGTACCTCAAACTGAAGCGCATGCTGTTGGAACACCAGGCTAATAAGTCGCCAGGTCGTCATGTTTTGCGGTGGAATCACAAAATCCTGCCCCGCAAGGTCACGCATGGTGATGACATCGCGCCGGGCGAGGGGATGATCGGGTGGCGTAATGAGCGATAAGCCATGCGAGTAAATGGCCCGATAACGTAATTGATCGGGCATATCGAGAATGGCGCCAACGGCGAAGTCAACGTGGTCATGACGCAGTGCCTCAATGAGCTCATTGACTGAGAGGTGGTGCAGGCGCACGCGGACATTGGGGTGGGTTTGCATAAACCGCTCAAGCGTTGCCGGGAGCAAATACAGCGTTGATGTCTCACCGGCACCAATATCAATGCGCCCGCTATCAAGCGGGCGATTGCCCTCGCTAAAGCGCCCGGTTAACCCGTCTATCCCCTCAACCAAATGATGGGCCTCAGCGTATAACTGCTCACCCTCGGGTGTGAGGCGGATTTTTGGGCCGCGGCGCTCAAAAAGGACGGTTTCTAATTCGCGCTCCAGTGCCTGTATCTGCAACGACACCGAGGGCTGTGTCAGCCCCAGCCGCTCGGCAGCGCGTGAGATGCTGCCGGCCTCGGCGGTGAAGCAAAATGCCCGCAACTGTCGTAGCCGATCATTGCGGTAGGGCGTATCGAAGGCGATTGCACGGCCCATGAGCACCTCTATGTATTGTTAAAATTTATGATCTGTATTGTTTACATTATCTTGTGCAATGCTGCAACGCGGCATATCGTGCCAGCAACGGTACGGAATACCGAACATTCACCGTTGCCAAGAGGAGGCGCAAGCGATGAAACAATTAAAGAGTGTCGCTGAGATTGAAAAGGACTGGGCCAGCAACCCCCGCTGGGCGGACGTTAAACGGACCTACCCGGCGTCAGAAGTTGCCCGCTTACGCGGATCGGTGCCGGTTGAATACAGCCTTGCGCGTGCTGGGGCAGAAAAACTCTGGGACTACCTCACGAGTGGTGAGCTCGAGTACGTCAACGCGCTTGGCGCGCTGACCGGTAATCAGGCAATGCAGCAAGTGAAAGCTGGGCTCAAATCGATTTATTTATCGGGCTGGCAGGTGGCTGCTGATGCCAATCTCGGTGGCACGATGTATCCCGATCAGTCACTGTACCCGGCTGACTCGGTGCCTGCGGTTGTTGAGCGAATTAATAATGCATTGCTGCGCGCCGATGAAATTCACCACGCTGAGGGCGATAACAGCATCGATTGGATGCAGCCCATCGTCGCTGATGCCGAAGCGGGTTTCGGCGGTGTGCTTAATGCGTTTGAATTGATGAAGGGCATGATTCGCGCGGGTGCAGCTGGCGTTCATTTTGAGGATCAGCTCGCTTCGGTGAAAAAATGCGGCCACATGGGCGGCAAAGTCTTAGTGCCGACCCAAGAGGCAGTGCAAAAACTCGCGGCGGCGCGCTTGGCTGCCGATACCATGGACGTTCCGACATTGTTGGTTGCGCGGACTGATGCCCTAGCCGCCGATCTCATCACTTCCGATATTGATGAGTATGATGCGCCGTTTATTGGTGGTGAGCGCACGGTGGAGGGCTTTTATCGCACCGAAGCGGGTGAGGCACAGGCCATTAGTCGAGGTCTGGCGTATGCGCCATTCGCTGATCTTTTATGGTGTGAGACCGGTACGCCTGATCTTGGATTCGCCCGCCGCTTTGCCGAAGCCGTTAAAAAAGAGCATCCCAATACGATGCTCGCCTACAACTGCTCACCGTCATTTAATTGGCGCGGTAAGCTCGATGAAAAGAGTATTGCCAGCTACCAAAATGAGTTGGCGGCCATGGGTTATAAATTCCAGTTCATCACGCTTGCTGGCTTCCACAGCCTTAACTTCTCGATGTTTGAGTTAGCGCGGGGTTACAAAGAGCGTCAAATGGCAGCTTATTCCGAACTCCAGCAAGCGGAGTTTGCCGCTGAAAAGGATGGCTACACCGCCACGCGTCACCAGCGCGAAGTCGGTGCTGGCTACTTTGATTCGGTCACTCAGACCATTCAGGGTGGTGTTTCATCAGTCACCGCAATGACTGGGTCGACCGAAGAAGAGCAGTTTACGTCCTAACAACGCCACGCCGATGGGTCGTTTTTAACGGGGGCTTAGCCCCCGTTTTTTATGCCTGATTCAAAATCCAGTCAGGGGCAATGCCTGAATCGGCAATTGCTTGATTAATATCCATCCCCGCGAGCACGCCGGTGTCAGTCACAAGCGCGGCTTGCAGCCCAGCAGCGTGCGCGCCGAGGATATCCGTGTGTAGCGTGTCGCCGACCATAATGACTCGGCTTAAGTCGGTCTCAGGCTCAAGGCGAGCGAGTGCGAGCGAGTAGATATCACCAAAGGGTTTACCGTAGAAGACCGGTTCGACCCCGGTTGCATCCATAATTTGATGGGCGTAGGTGCCCGGTTCGGTTGAATGGCCGCCCGCTTGCGGTGCGATTAGGTCAGGATTCGCAACAAAAAGGGGCCGTGGCGATGCTTTAAGGCTCGCGACAAGCATTGCCTGGCGCTCCTCGTTCCACTCTGAGGCCCCGACAAGCAAAAATCCCTCGGCCGCGTCGTAATCCGCCATGTCAGCACCCAACAGGCGGTAGTCGAGTGGTGGAAATTCTTCCGGGCCAAAGTGCGCACCGGCGATCATTCCCCAATGTCGGCGCGCTTCGGATTGCAATCGATTGACCAACGTCTTGCGACTGGTGATGACATCCTCACAGGCAAATGCGTACCCAAGCTTTGCGTAGCGTTGCATGAGTACGGAATGCGGAAATCCGGCGGCGTTAGAAACGATCATCACGCGCTTGCCGGCTGCCTGGAGTTCGCGAACCCGCTCGGGCACGCCCAGGACTGCGTCAGTGCCGCGATTAATCACGCCATAGGCATCTAAGAGGAAAACATCGTAGTCATCGGCGATATCACCCAAGTGCCGGGCACGCTGACAACTGCCAAGGCGCGGGGTAGCCGGTAAGCGATGGCGAATGGTTTGGTAGGCACTAAA
>JAVLBW010000020.1:0-3831 GCA_031581235.1 Spiribacter sp.
ATCACCGCTCAAATGAATCTGACGATTAAAAACATCAATGCGGGCGCCGCGCTCGCCGCAGCTCTCACAATCACTGCGATGCTCCTTATCATGCGTGACATCGGTGAACACATGGTCAAGCGCGATGCCTTTGCGGCGTGCGTACATTCGAATGGTCATACTCGTACAGGCACCTAAGCCGGCGGCGACCAATTGATACGGTGACGGGCCTAAGTCGGTGCCTCCAAGTCTCGCCGGCTCATCAGCGATGAGCATATGTTTGCCGGAGACGTTGATGTCTTGACGAAAGCCTTTGGGATTGGCCTCAGATACGCGGGTCACACCTTCGGGTGCACTCTCGGTCGGCGCTTCAGCCGCTAGCGCTAAATATCGCCCCGCCCACGCACCAATAACGTCCGCCGCGTATTCTGCATCGTTGGCTTGGGTAATCAGGTGGTCGGCGCCATCCAAGGTAATGAAACTTTTTGGATGCATCGCGCCTTGAAATATATCGGCCGCGTTGCTGATACCCACGGTGGTATCTTGCGGTGAATGCAGCACGAGCAAGGCTGCTTTCATTGCCTTGAGTGCCTCATCGAGCTTGGTCTCGGTGATGTCATCAAGAAACTGCTGGCGTATCGTAAAAGGCCGTCCTGCTAGATCCACTTCGGCCTCGCCGTGCTCGCGAATGGTGTCCCAATGATCGGCAAAGATGTTGCCAACGTGAGCCGGGTCGGCGGGTGCGCCGATCGTGACCACGGCGCGAGCATCGCTAATGTGCGGCGCGGCTTGAATAACCGCGGCACCGCCGAGCGAGTGCCCAATCAGTAGCTGAGGGGCTGCAACGGTCTCGCGCAGATAGTTGGCGGCGAGTCGCAGGTCCTCAACGTTGGAGGTGAAGTTGGTATTGGCGAACTCGCCCTCTGAATGTCCCAAACCGGTAAAGTCAAAGCGCAGCACGGCAATGCCTTGTGCCGCCAAGCGCCCAGCAATGCGCCGTGCGGCAGGGATATCTTTAGAGCAGGTAAAGCAGTGGGCGAATAATGCAGCGGCTCGCACCGGGCCATCAGGCCAATCCAACCTTGCGTTTAGAGTGTCGCCGCTATGGCCGGTGAACGTAATTTTTTCTGTGCTCATAAGCAATCTCCAAGGGCTGTTGCGCTAAACCTCAGGGCGTGTTCCACGGATGCTGCGTATTAGTCGGGGGACAAAGGCCAGTGCGGCGACTAACGCAACCGCAATGAGGATGTTTTGCACGAGGCGATCGCCTCCTGAGATGGCTTGCCGGCCAGCGTGCCCAACCCAAACATACGCCAACGCGCCGGGCAACATCGCGATGAGGCTCGTTGCGACATATATCCAAAAACCAATCCGCGTTAGTCCGAGGGCGTAGTTGAGTAGGTTGAACGGAACCAAAGGTACGAGTCGCATTAACGCGACAAAACGCCATCCCTCCCGATCAATCCCGGCTTGCAGCCGCGCAAGGCGCTCCCCCGTGCGCTGAGCGGCGTAATCGCCAAAACCGTAGCGAGCGGCGAGAAAAGCCAAAGCCGCGCCAAGCGTGGCGCCAACCAAGCTGTAGACCGTTCCCCAAATAGGCCCGAACAAAGCGCCTGCTGAAATCGTAAAAACAAGGCCTGGCAGAAAAGCGATGGCGCCGGCGGCATAGGCGGCAATAAATGCAAACCCAGCCCAAGGGCCTAAACCCACGAGCCATTGATCGAGAGCGTCTCTAGTTAATTGGTCGCGAAACGTTAGGCCGACGATCACGGCGAGTCCCACGCCGATCACAATCAACCACCGAACATATCTCCCGTATCGGTTCATGGCAGCAGCCGATTGATCCATTTGACTAACCCGCGTGTGCGCTGCGAGAACAATTGATGGGCATAGTATCCGCCGGCCGCTCGTTTGCTAATTTGTGCCAGCGTCGGGTAGGCATGAACCATACTAGCAAGGCGCCGAAGCGGAATACGCTCACCAATCGCAAGTGCTAATTCGTGAATGATTTCGCCGGCGTGTGGGGCGAGTAGGCTGGCGCCAATGATACGACCACGATGGATCAGCAAACGCAGTTCACCAGTTGTGGATCCTTCGGCTATGGCGCGATCAACATCGGCTACGGGAAACGTGGCTAACTCGTAGTGCAAGCCACGTTCGTTGGCCACGGCAGTGGTCATGCCAACGTGCGCGAGCTCGGGATCGGTATAGGTCACCCAGGGTACAGTAGTGTAGTCGACTTTGCGCGGCAGACGAAAAACCGCGTTACTGATAATAATGCCGGCTTGATACTCGGCCATGTGCGTAAAAGGGTAGGGGCCAACGCAGTCTCCCAGCGCGTAAATATGACGTTGGTTAGTGCGTAGCCGCCCATCGACTTTAAGCGTGCCATCGGCGTTGAGGTGTAAGCCCGCTGCGTCTGGGTTAATTGATCGGGTATTGGCGCGGCGACCGGTCGCGACCAAGATCTGATCAAACGACTGGTCTTCGCCACCCGTCTCACGGTCAAGCGTGAGGATGGTCTCATCGTTGTGAGAACGTGCGTGTGAGACGTTTGTGTTGACATGAACGCTGAGCCCTTCGGCTTCAAGGTGCTCGCGCAGTTGGGTTGTCAGGTTGGGATCGTCTTTTGGCAATAAACGCGGCCCGCCCTCGATGAGCGTGACCTGGCTGCCGAGACGCGAAAATGCTTGCGCAAGCTCGGTGCCGATGGGTCCACCGCCGATAACGGCCAATCGATTGGGTAATGCCTTGACTTGGAAAACACTCTCGTTGGTGAGGTAAGCGACATTCTCGAGCCCGGAGATGGGGGGAATTGTGGGTTGTGATCCGGTTGCGATGACAAATCGTCGCGCTTTGATTGTTTGGCCCTCGACCATCACGGTGTGTGGGTCGCAAAAACTGGCCTCACCGAAGCGCACGTCGATGCCATAGCTTCGAAAGCGCTCGGGATCGTCATGCTGTTGGATTTGGCTGACAACGGCTTGGACGCGTTCCATCACGGCTGCGAGGTCAGTGCTGCCGCTATTGGCGTTAATGCCGAACCGACTTGCCTGGCCAACCGTATGAGCAACCTTGGCACTGCGAATCAGAGTTTTGCTGGGGACGCAGCCGTAGTGGAGACAATCGCCGCCTAAATTTTTCTCGCGCTCGATGAGCACCACATCCAAGCCAAGTTGTCCGGCGACGCTAGCAGTCACTAGCCCGCCAACGCCGCCCCCAATGATGACAAGGTCGTGTTTACTGCTCATCACCCGCTCCACTGTTATCCACTGATGCGTCATTGCATGGGACAACAATACGGATGAGATGCGTCAATGACATCCGCGATAACACTTATGGGCGATCGTTGGGGCTCAGTTGCCCCTTTCTGAAAAGTGATACTATAGTATTACTAAGAAGTCTGAGTGAGAGTTAGCCTATGAAAGTTGAACTGGTTACGAACCTCAAGCGCCAAGCGACAAAGATTCTGGCTGAGCTGCATGGGTCAAAAGAGCCGGTCTTGATCACAGAGCATGGCCAGCCATCGGCGTACCTTGTTGATGTGCAGGATTACGAGTTTATGCAGCGCCGACTTGAGCTGCTTGAGGGAAGAACCTATAGCCAACGTGAGGCCAAGGAACAAATGGGTCAATGGCTGAAGTAGAATTCCGGTTCAGCTATCGGATGCCGGCCCGCATGAAGGAGTTAACGAACTGGCGTTGGAACAGCAGGAAGGCGATCAAGAGCGGTGCGACGCTGAGTAGCGTGGCTGCACTGATGGTCGCCCAGTTCACGCCAGTCTCGGGAGCGGAGAAGATCGCGAGGCCGACGGTGAGCGGACGAGTCTCCACTGAGTTTGTCACGACGAGC
>JAVLBW010000021.1:0-3328 GCA_031581235.1 Spiribacter sp.
TGTGCATCGCCGCGCTACTGGCCTTTGCCTCGACCCTCGCGGTGCATTGGCAACATCAACGCCAGCTCGGCGCCGAGGCAATGCATGGCGAGGGATAATGATCGCATTGATAGCCGCATCGCCTGCCTGCGCACCGAGGATGTGCCCGCCACGCTAATCTCAGACGATGGCTATCACTGCGAGGTCTGGCGTAGCTCGGGTAGCATCTTTCGCGATGGGCTGCGCCAGCCGCTTGATTTGGTGGTTAAAGTCCCGCGCCAGGCGATTTCCGAATCGGAAGTGCGCGTGCTCAACCGCGAGCATCGACAAATTCGTGAGCAACTCGGCGATATTGTGCCCATCACCGTGTTTGCCCGCACCACCATTGATGATCAGCCGAGCATGATCGCCATGGCGCCGAATATTCGGCGCTGGTTTGACGTTGCCAACCCCATTCACGAAGACGAAATCAAACCCCTCATCGGCCAGTCTGATCGGCTGCGCCAAGCACTGCGGCATTTTGTCGATGCCGCCGAGCACTGGTATGCAACCGAGCATAAAGTCATCGATCTCTACGGCCGCGACAACCTGATCTTTGATCGCAACCGCCACCTCCACTACATCGATAGCTTTAGTGTGTTTTTCTACGCGGATTTACTCAGCGTATTGCCCGATCCCGAGCCTGGTTTAGTCGAGCGTATTCGTATCTCGCGCGAGCGCCTCAGGTATTTACACCACCTCCTTGGCGATGACGCCTAGCTAGTAGCCGGTCATCTCCAAATAGCCAACGCCGCTCGCATCGCCACTCACACGCACCGCACCCTCCCAGTAGCGCACCGTGGTGGGCATCTCTTGGGCATCGACACGGGCATCGACGACGAGCGTTAACGCCGGCTCATGCAACTCAAGCGTCCAGGCCACGGGGTAGCGCGACCCTGTTTGCGGGCTTTGCCAAAAGCGCGTGGGGGTGAGTGTGAAATCATCGGCGCTTAATACCCGGCCCTCGCCCGCGCGGCTCACCACAATGCCCGCTGAGTTTGGATCGGTATCGCCATTATTGCGCCGCAAGCGATAGACCATGACATCACGTCCGTCAGCCAGCTGGAGAGCAAACCAATCCCAACCCTGTTGATTGGCATCCAACGCGCTCGTACTCCACTCCCGATCAAGCCAGGCGCTACCGCTCACATCGAGACTGCGCCCATCCCACTCAAGATCGCCGCGCGCCGAGAGTCGCGTGTAGGAGTAATAGCGCGAGGCGTTGGCTCGATTGGCACCCTTGCGGCTATAGCCCGCCTCGCCCTGGAGAACATGCGGTTTATCCGCGCTTAATCGCAGCGATAGCGCCATCGCCTGATCGGGATCGCGGGCGTTAAGGGTTAGCGGAAAGAGCGCCTGCTCACCCTCGCTTTCAATGCGCCAGTCATCCAACCAGACGGCCACCGGCCGGGTACGAGCGCCCGCGAGCCCAAGCGCTCCGCGTTGATAGCGCTCGACTGCACGGTGTGATTCGCCATTAATGTCGGTAATAGCAAAATGGCCCATCCACACCTGGCGTGAGGCCCAGTCTGAGGGACGCTTTGCCTTGCCGGCTGCCAAAGCCGAGCGAAACAGCGTTAACTGAAAGCCATAATCATCGCCCTGCGGCGTGCTCAGATTGCCAGTGAAATACCACCACTCAGTGCGATAGTTCGGATGGGCGCCATGGTCATCCGGAAACTCAAGCGGCGCCGGCCCAGTGACGCGGGCAAATTGATCGGCATTAGCGCTTGGCCCCATCACTTCAGCCAAGTTCTGCCCCTGAGCGGCGGGGCTTGATGAGGGGCCAAGCCACCACCAGGCCGCCACCGCCAAACCCACCACAGCCAACGCCGCAAGCCCGAGTACCCCTGTGAGTCGTTGCATTATTCCGCCTTTAACCCGGTTGCCGGTGAGCCCTGCGCGGCCCGCCAGGCCGGAATAATCGCAGCGAGCAGGGCGGCGATTACCGCCAGCGCCACACCTTCGATCAAGGGTTGGGTATGCAGCTCAAAACCCATACTCCAGCCGTAGGCCCGGCGGTTAATCACAAACACGAGTAACCCGGCGAGCGCGATACCCAGCGGGATCGACCAAAGCCCCGCCACGAGGCCAAGCAGTCCACTTTGCCCACCCACCACACCGGCTAACCCAGCGCGGCTTAACCCCATCGCGCGCAGCACCGCGAATTCACGCAGCCGATCAAGGTGCAAGGCCATCAACGCGCTCACCACCCCGACGAAGGCCACCAACCCGGCGAGCCACCGTAAGACTTCGGTAATGGCAAAGGTCCGATCAAAGATGATGAGTGATTGCTCAAACACCTCGGCGTTATCGGTCACCCGTGCCCCAGCAAGCCCACTCACCGCCCGCTCAATCGGATCGCGTATCGCCTCGCGGCGCACTGAGTCGCGCAAATGCACGCCAATGCCGCTAATGGCCGTATCGTCATAAAGGCGCTGATAGAGCGAGCGCCGCATGAGCACCACGCCCGTCGGGCTCGCGTAATCGCGATAAATCCCGACAATGGTTAAGCTCGGGCGCTGATTGCCCGCCGGCAGCGTGAGTTGATCACCGACACTTAACCCGCGCCGCGAGGCAAACGGCTCGCTAATCAGCACGGCGGGTTGATCGCGCCAAGCAGCAAACGCCTCACGCCGATCACCGCTTTCAATGCGGACTTCCGGCGCATGATCCGCGGGCAAGCCAAGCGCCCAAATCTCCACCGGGCCATCCGCGGTCGAGAGCGAATACCACTGCGATCGTGAGATAAAATCAACACCCGCCACCTGATTAATTTGATCGGCCCGATCATCGCTGAGCGCCGCGGCGGCGGTGACATAAAAATCGGCCGATAACGAGCCCTCAAGCCAATCAATCACGCTCTCCCGAAAGCTCTCGATCATCACCGCCACCCCAATCACTGCCGCCACCGCCACCGATAGCGCGGCGACCGCGACCCCGGTCCGACTTAGTGAGGCCACGGCCCCTTCGACAATTAGCCCGCCAATGGGCCGGCCGCGCACCCACGGCCGCAGCGCGCTGCCCATAATCAACATCACGATGGGCGCTAAAAAGGCAGCACCCAAAATAAGCGCAAACAACCCCACAAACGCCGCGATTAATCCGCTACTCAGCGCAATAACCCCGCCTCCGAGCGCGAGTGTTAGCGCGCCTGCGATCGCGGCACGGCGGGCCAAACGCCGCGCTCGTGCCTCTAGGTCAGCGCGCGACCAAGCTGCCCGGGGCGGTGTGGCCGCCGCTTCACGCGCGGGTGCCAGCGCCGCTACCACCGATCCACCCAACCCGACCAGCAACCCAGCCGCTAAGC
>JAVLBW010000022.1:0-3254 GCA_031581235.1 Spiribacter sp.
CCTGTTGGATTGGATCTAGAAATCAGACCAACGTAACGCTAGCTATTGGCGTTGGCCCCAAAACTGCCCCATACCTGGCTTAGAGAGCCACAGCCAACACTTAACGCCATTTTCATTCAAAGGCTAAGCCACATCATGCAAGGCCGACTGCAGTCGAGCGAGGATATTGGGAAGGCGCAATGGCTACGCATGACGTGTGACGTGCAACCGAGGTATCTCCAACGTTAACAAGCCCATTTTAAAGGATGTCGTCCCCGAGCTAATCAAACGCATTATTCATTAGACCCACCAAACCACTCCATCACAACCCCATTGCCCCCAGTCGTTGGTATCCTCCCCCCATGACAACACCACCAGACCTCGACATTGAGCAATTCCGTCAGAAGTTAATCGCCCTGCGCACGCAGCTCGAATCACAAGCCGACACGCGCAGTCAGTCCGAGGCAACTGTCGAGCTCGATCAGACACGCGTGGGGCGGCTTTCTAGAATGGATGCCATGCAGCAGCAAGCGATGGCCAAAGCCACCGGCGCAAGGACACAGCTTACGCTGGCCCGCATCGAATCAGCGCTCAAGCGCTGCGATGAGGGCTCTTACGGGGATTGTTTACGGTGTGAGGAGCCGATTAACGTTCGACGTCTCGAAATCGATCCGGCAGCGACACTCTGCGTCGCCTGCGCCGAGACGGCAGGAAAAACCTCAGCTTAAAAACAACGCATAAGCGGGATTATCAGACTCGTTACGATACGGGTAACCCAACTTATCGAGACTTTGCTCGAACTGCTCGCGCTGCTCGGGCGGCACCTGAATGCCCACCAATACGCGCCCATAGTCGGCGCCATGGTTACGGTAATGAAATAGCGAAATGTTCCACCGACGTCCCAACCGCTTCAAGAAATTCAGCAGCGCGCCAGGCCGCTCCGGAAAGCGCACGTGATAGAGCACCTCGTCATCGACGTTATGCCCCCGTCCGCCAACCATATGGCGGACATGCACTTTCGACATTTCGTCATCCGTTAGATCCATCACGTCATAGCCGCCGGCCTCAAGCGCGGCGACCACCTCATCGCGCTCGTCGAGCCCGTCATTTAAACCAATCCCAGCAAACACATGGGCCGTATCAGCATGCGCGTAACGGTAATTGAATTCCGTAATGGATCGGTTGCCGAGCGTCTCGCAGAACTCGCGAAAGCTGCCGGGGCGCTCTGGAATCGTCACCGCTAACACCGCCTCACGCTGCTCGCCGAGCTCGGCGCGCTCGGCAACATGCGCCAAGCGCGAGAAATTCATGTTCGCACCGCAATTAATGCCCACCAGCGTTTGGCCCGTCACGCCATGCGCGGCGACGTACTTCTTAATGCCGGCGACCGCGAGGGCCCCCGCGGGCTCCATCACCGTGCGCGTATCCTCAAAAATATCCTTAATGCCCGCGCAAATCTCATCGGTGCTGACCAGCAGACACTCATCGACCAAATCCTGCACCACCCGAAACGGCTCCTCGCCGATCTGACGTACCGCGACACCATCGGCAAAAATCCCCACCTCATCGAGCAACACCGGCTTGCCGGCCGCCATCGCCCGCTCGAGCGTTGGCGCATCTTCGGGCTCAACCGCAATGATCTTAATATCCGGGCGCAACTGTTTTATGTAAGCCGCAATACCGGCGATCAGCCCGCCACCACCGACTGGCACAAACACCGCATCAATCGGCCGCGGGTGCTGGCTTAAGATCTCCATGCCCACCGTGCCCTGCCCAGCGATCACATCGGCGTCGTCATAGGGCGGGATATACGTCAGGCCGCGCTCATCAACCAACTTTTCGGCATGCGCCTTGGCGGCATCATAATTATCGCCGTGCAATACCACCCGGCCGCCAAAATTACGCACCGCGTCAACTTTAATCGACGGCGTCGTCCGCGGCATCACAATCGTCGCCTTAATCCCGAGCTTTTGTGCCGACAAGGCAACGCCCTGGGCGTGATTGCCAGCCGATGAACAGATGACACCACGCTCACGCTGCGCCTCAGTCAACGAAGCAATCTTGTTATAAGCGCCGCGAATTTTGAACGAAAACACCGGCTGCATGTCCTCACGCTTGAGCAACACCTCATTATTGAGGCGGCGCGACAGATTCGCTGCCCGCGTTAACGGCGTTTGCTCAGCGACGTCATAGACACTCGCGGTTAGAATGCGCTGTAGATAGGATTTCATGGCCAATCGAATTTGTGCCCCAAAAAAAGTCAGTGTACAGGAGACCCCGCCCATGAGCGCACCACCCGACAACGCAGCCGCCCAAAAACGTGCCGTGGCCGAAGCCGCCCTTGCCACCATCCCGGCCGGCGCCGTGATTGGTGTGGGCAGTGGCTCCACCGTTAATCAGTTTATCGACGCCCTTGGCGCCAGCGAAACCCGTATCGACAGCGCTGTCGCCGCCTCGCAAGCCAGCGCCGAGCGCCTGCAAAGCCATGGCATCGAAGTGCGCGACGCCAACAGCGTCGATGAGCTCGAAATTTACGTCGACGGCGCCGATGAAATTAACCGCCATTTGCAAATGATCAAAGGCGGCGGTGGCGCGCTAACCCGCGAAAAGATTATTGCCGCACTGGCAAAGCAATTCGTTTGCATCGTGGATGCCAGCAAACAAGTCACCGCGCTCGGCGACTTCCCGCTGCCCATTGAAGTCATCCCAATGGCGCGCTCTTACGTCGGGCGACAAATCCTCAAACTCGGCGGCCGGCCGGAACTGCGCGAAGGATTCACCACCGATAATGGCAATATCATTTTGGATGTCCGTGCGCTTGATCTGTCCGAGCCGATTGCCATGGAAAAGCGTCTCAACAACATTGCCGGCGTCGTCAGTAACGGCCTGTTCGCCCTGCGCCCCGCCGATCAATTACTGGTCGCGACCAACACCGGCGTCGAGCGATTCGTTAGCGCCTAGTGAACGTCGTACGTCACTCATCAACTGTACGCAGCCCAGGGGTTAAAAACGCTCAGCCCTGGGTGATCAAAATCAATTAGGTTGCGCGTCACAAGACATAAGTCGTGCGCTAAGGCCGTCGCGGCGAGCAGACTATCGATTGCTGGGAGGGGGCGGCCTGCCGCGCTTTGTAGGTGCGCCCAGCGCAAAGCGACCGCCTCATCCACCGAGACAATTCGACCCGCGAAAAACCCCTTGAGCTCGCCATCGAACCAATCGCTGAGTCGTTGGCGCTTTGCCCCGATCGGCAGCGACTCAATACCTTTACGCAATTC
>JAVLBW010000023.1:0-2841 GCA_031581235.1 Spiribacter sp.
CCCTGCCGCTGCATCCACCATCTGGGTAGCGTCGATCCGGCGGAGTCGGTCCGAGTGACCATCCACCACGCCCACATGCAGTGCATCGGCGACCACATCCGGGGTGGTGATCAGTGGCCCCGGGACTGCCGGTGGGCACCCGTCCCGACGCTACGGCGTCCGCAGGTGCCCCGCGACGACCAGGTAGTCGCGGCCGAAGATGAGAAGCGAGGGCGCCAGCGCCAGCGGGGCGAGCGTGAGGGTGAGCGCCGCGGGCACCGGCGGGGCCAGCGCGAGGGTGATGAACAGCATCTGCAGCGCCGCCAGCGGCCGCCGCACCCGTGAGGGCGGCAGCGGGGCGACGGCCCGCCCGCGCAGCCGCCGCAGCCACACCGCCGCGAGGTAGACGTAGCGCGCCGCCGACAGCGCGAGGTAGTACACCGGCAGCGCCCCCAGCGCGATCGCCGCGAGCGGGGCGAGGACGAACCCCAGCGAGTCGACCGCCTGGTCGAGGTCCGCGCCGACGGCGGAGGTCTCCGCGCGGTGGCGGGCGATGGGCCCATCCAGCGCATCGAGCGCGCTGGCGGTGCCGTACAGCAGCACCGCCCCCACCACCGGCAGCTGCAGCGGGCCGCCGATGACGTACAGCACGAGCGCACCGATGAGCAGCCCCCGCAGCAGCGTCAGCAGGTTGGCGATGCCCACCCGTGTGGGGGTGGGGTGTCGGCGGAGGCTCGCCAGCAGCTCGACGCTCAGCACGCCGGCGACGAGCAGGCTGCCCGCGAGCGCGGTGGGGGCGACGACGAGTGCGAGCGAGCCGAGGACCACCGGCGGTGCGGCCGCGAGGTAGCGGGCGCGGCTCATGCGGCGAGCCCCGCGAGCTGCGCGCGCTCGGCGTCGGTGAGCGTGATCGTCCCCGCGGTGAGGTTCGCCGCGAGGTGGTCGGCGTCGACGCTGGAGGGGATCGGCACCACGCCACGGTCGATCTGGTATGCGAGGGCGACGCTGGCGGGGCCGACGTCGTGTGCGTCGGCGACCGCGGCGATCGTGGGGTCGCTGAAGATGCGCGCGTCCGCGAGGGGGCTGTGGGCGATCACGCGGATGCCGCGGTCGCGGCAGAAGGCGACGAGGTCCGACCGCGGCGCGAAGGGGGTCGAGGCGACCTGCACCGCCGCCGGCGCGATCGCCGCCGCAGCACACAGCGTCCGCAGCGTCGAGACCGAGACGTTGCAGATGCCGATCGCGTCGGTGTACCCGTCGCGACACAGCTGCTCGAGGTCGGCCCACGTCTCCGCCAGCGGGCGGGGGTCGCGGGCGCGCTCGCCGGCGGCGTCGGTGGGGAAGGTGAGGGCGGCCTCCAGTGCGGGGGGCACCCGCCGCAGCCGCCGCAGCGGGCCCTGGTAGGCCCACGCGTCGGGCCAGTGCAGCATGTACAGGTCGAACGCGTCGATGCCGAGCTCACCGAGCGAGCCGACACACGCCTCGCGCAGGTGGCGGTGGTTGGTGTTCCACGCCTTGCCGATGAGCACCACCGCCTCCCGGTCGGGGGCGAGCGGCCCCGCGAGTGCGCGACCCAGCTGGGTCTCGGTGCCGTACAGCTCCGCGCTGTCGAACAGCCGGTAGCCCATCGCCAGCGCCGCGGCGAAGGAGGGGCCACGCTCGACGTAGCGGCCGTCACGGTAGCGCGAGCAGCCCAGCCCGACCCGCGGCAGCCGCAGCCGTGCGCGGGTGCCGCCGTAGGTGGGCGCGGCGGGCCCGCGAGGGGGGCGATCCGCATCCCCGAGCGGGGTGGGCGCGCCCGCGGCGGTGGCGAGGATCGCCGCACATGTGCGCACCACCGCCGCCGCCGCGCGGCCGTCGGGGCGGCGCCCGGCGCGGACCGCCGCCGCGAGTGCGGCGGGGCCGTCGATGTAGCGCCGCGGGGGGTACGGATGCGTCGCGCCCACGGGGGTCGCCTCGCCGGTGGGGCCGGCGACCCGCAGCCGCTGGGGGCCGAGGCCGCCGGCGTCGGGGAGGTAGGCGGTGCCGGTGTCGCCGACGAGCTCCATCCCGAAGAACTCCCGGCCGGTGTGCGGCACGTAGTAGCTGCTCGACAGCTCGAGGGTCACCCCCGCCGCGAGCGTGCACGTCGCGGTGACGTGGGTGTCGACGCTCGGGGTGGGGGCATCGGGGGGCCACGGCCGGCTGCTGTGGGCGGCCTGCACCGCGGTGACGGGGCCGAAGAGCCGCTGCAGCAGCGCCAGCGGGTACACCGCCGCATCGAAGACGGGGCTGACCTGCAGGTACGCGTCGGGGGCGGGGTGCCAGTGGTCGACGCGCCCGACGTTCGCATGCGCGCGGACGAGGCGGACCGGCCCGAGCTGGCCGGCGCCGATGAGCGTGGCGAGGGTGCGCTGGGCGGGGGCGGTCGGGGCGATGGGGGCGGCGGCGAGGCCGACGCCCGCCGCCGCGGCGCGGTCGACGAGGTCGGTGGCGACGGTGGGATCGAGCGCCAGCGGCTTCTCCGAGAAGACGTGCCGGCCCGCGTCGATCGCCGCGGCGGTGACGTCTGCGTGGACGCGGTGTGGCGTGAGGTTGATGACGAGCGGTGCACCCTCAGCGGTGAGACAGCGGTCGAGGTCGGTGTAGCTGGCGGCGCCGACCTGCGCGGCCAGGGTGGCTGCGGCGGTGGCGTCGGTGTCGACGACCGCGGTGACGGTGAGCGGTGTCGGCTCGACGTCGGCGACGTACTCGCGTGCGACCGCACCGGCACCGACGATCGCACACTCCATGCCCCGGCTGCGGGGGCGATGGTAAAAACAGCGTGGGAGATTTAATTGAATAGTTTCGACTATTGTAACTCGAATTTACAAGAGGATTCCA
>JAVLBW010000024.1:0-2588 GCA_031581235.1 Spiribacter sp.
GTTCTCGTTTTGATCTTTTCTACGCAGGCTGTCTCCCTTGAGATCGATGCGGTGGGCGTTGTGGACGATCCGGTCGAGGATGGCGTCGGCGATTGTGGGCTCGCCGATCATGTCGTGCCAGCCCGAGACGGGCAGTTGCGCGGTGATGATGGTAGAGCGGCGTTGATAACGCTCTTCGAAGAGTTCGAGCAGGTCGAGGCGTTGTTGATCGGTGAGCCCGTGGGTGCCCCAGTCGTCGAGAATGAGGAGCTGGACGCGGGCCAGCTTGTCGACCAGCTTTGGGAAACGCCCATCCAGGCGCGCCATGGCCATGTCCTCGAAGAGCCGCGGCATGCGGACGTAGAGAACGGAGTGATCGAGGCGCGCAGCTTGATGGCCGAAGGCGCAGGCAAGCCAGGTTTTGCCGGTGCCCGTTTGGCCGGTAAGGACGATCTGCTCCTTTGCCTTGATCCATTCGCCTTGTGCCAGGGCGAAGACCTGACGGCGGTCGAGGCCTCGGCTGGCGGCGAAGTTGACGTCTTCGATGCAGGCGTTGGGGAAGCGCATCTTGGCATTGCGAAGCCGGTTGGCGAAGCGCTTATCCGCGCGCGCTGTGGCTTCACGATCGAGCATGAGCCCGAGCCATTCATTGCGATCGAGAGCCTGGCCGGGATCTTGTTCAGCAAGGGCCTTCCAGGCATTGGCCATGCCCGTCAGGCCAAGCGCGGCCATCTGGTCGAGGGTGGGATGTGTCAGCATGTATTGATCCTTTTGTGCTGAGGGTTACTGGTAGTAGCCCGAGCCACGGATGTTGTCGTGGGCCGGTGTGGCGGTGATCGGGTCTGGCGGGTCCGGGGCCTGATCCAGCCCGGTGACGAGGATGGAGCGCACCGAGGCATAGGACACAGTTCCGACCGTCAGGGCGCGGGCGCAGGCCGCTTCCAACCTCTCCGGCCCAAATTGGCGCAGCAGGCTGAGCACCCCGAGGGCGGATCGGTATCCCTGCTCGGGATGCGGCCTGTCACGCATCAGGCGCTCGACAAGCACGGCCGTGTGATAGCCGGTCCGGGCGGCTCGGCGGATGAGGCTTTCCGGCGTCATGCCGCCATGGCGCTGATGTGCCTTGGGCATGTGCTCCTTGATGGTGGTGTGGCCACCACGCGACCCACGGCGGTGATGCACCGCCACCCGTTCATGGTTGTGGAATATCTCGATCATACGGTGGGTTAGCCGGACATCGACCTTCCGACCGATCAGGCGGTGCGGCACGGAGTAGAAGCTGTGCAGCACCTCGATATGGTAGTCGGGATGCACCTTGGCCTGCTTCCATTCAGCGTATTCGAAAGGCGTGTCGGGCAAGGGGCGCAGCGCCGCACGTTCGATCTCTTCAAAGAGCTCATGCCGCGAGCGACCCACCCGCCGCATGGTGCGCGCATTGAGATCTGCAAGCAGCTCGGCAATGGCCAGGTTCAGGGCCTCGATGGAAAAGAACTGCCGGTTGCGCAGGCGTGCCAGAATCCAGCGCTCCACGATCAAGACTGCGCCCTCGACCTTGCCCTTGTCACGCGGCTTGCGCGGCCGCGTGGGCAACACGGTCGTGTCGTAATGCGTGGCCATGTCGGAAAAGGTCTTGGTCACCGACGGCTCGAACCACAGCGGCTTGGCGACCGCTGCCTTGAGATTGTCGCACACGATCGCCTTGGGCACGCCGCCGAAGAACTTCAGCGCCCGAACCTGGGCGTCGATCCAGTCGGGCAGCTTCTGGCTGAGGCTGGCCCAGGCGAATGTGTAATTGGAGGCGCCAAGCACGGCGACGAAGATCTGAGCGCGGTGCTCGTCGCCTGTCGCCGGGTCAATGATCGGGATGGTGTGGCCCGCGTAATCGGTCTGCATCACCGCGCCTGCCTCATGGTGATTGCGATACCGTGGGCTGATCCGGCTCTCGAACTCCCTGTAGCGCTCGCAGAACCAGGTATAGCCATAGCCGTTAGGGTGAGCCGCCCGATACTCCTCCCAAAGCAGCAGCAGCGTCACGCCCTTGCGCTTCATCTCAGATGCCATCTTCGGCCAGTCTGGCTCGGTCAGGTCCCCCGGTGGGCGGCCAACGCGCTGGAACACAACCTGCTTCAGCGTGGAATCGTCATCCCGGCCCTTGGGCAGCGGCCAGCAGTTCAGCCCTGCTTCCCGGGCCCGGTTCAGGTATGTTGCCACTGTCGTTTTGCTGAGCTTCAGACGCGCGGCAACCTCACGCGCCGAAAGCCCTTGTTCATGCGTCAGTCGCAGTATGGATCGTATGTCTTGCACAGTCGTGCGCCTCGCTCGCTTCTGTCTCGGCATGGTCCCTCCCGGCCTTGTTCAAGACCGGCAGAATGCCGCGACGGCGCAGGCGATGACCAACCGAGCCCAAGCCCTCCCGGAACTGTCCGGGAATTAGCGAAATCGCTGTCCGGGATTTACCGAAACGCGTGTCCGGGAATTACTGAAATGCTTGTCCGGGAATTACCGAAACCCGCACCCGCCTCGATCAGCGCCCTGCCCCCATCATCTATGTCGGCCCGACCAAGGAGTTCCTGACCGACTGTCCGTCGTCAGATAATTTGGGACGCTTG
>JAVLBW010000025.1:0-2433 GCA_031581235.1 Spiribacter sp.
CAGCAACGCGCTTCACACGATCATGAATCGTTTGTCGTGTCACTCCGACAGCAGTATTTCGCTTGAAATATTCACGCATCACTCGTAGCGTTCCAATATGCCATACTGGGATTGTTCGTGCACCAGCATCAGATTTCGGATGCCAATATTCATCGATGCTGACATCATTTTCTTTTGCCTGGCTTCGGCAATACGAGCAATCACATGATTGATACGCTGGAACGCGAATGAGATCTTCCTGCCATATAATCCAATCTTCAGTAGTATGTGCAAGCTCTGCTGCTCGAAGCCCAGTGAATGCTAAAACCTTTATCGTGAAATCGTGCTTCAGGTCCATGTTTTCGCCCGCGTGCACGAGCGCGCGTAATTCTTCAGGTTCTAATGGCTCGCGCCTCTGCTTCATAAGCTTACACCTACGAAATATCTGTATGGTGCGGGTGACACGCGTGGTATCATATTAGGCCTATATCGACTCAACTGCACTCTTCGGCATACATCCATACATCTATGTAAGATTCTTGTCCACCCCCTATTTTTTAGATTGTCATAGCATGCTTTTACCCCGCATTTTTGCCACTGTAGAATGCGATTAGCTCCGCGTACTCCGGTTTGATATATCCGATTCTTCTGGGCAATATCGATCAAATCAAGAAGATCACAGATACTGCATCCATAATAACGCACGTATAATAACGCACAGCCGGTAACCGACCTCCGACCTGTGTATCTGGTGTTATTTAACTTCGCGCGAAAGACCCCCATCATAGCAAATCTCCGTCAAATGAGATTTCACCCTCCGCCACCCCTTTCTTGAGAAGTTTCGCGATTTTTCGAGACTTGTTTCCAGAGAGGCCGTACTCCGCCTCTATGAGAGTCGCATCAATATATAAAGTTTGATTCCCCCCATGTACAGAAACAAATTTTCGAATTCCATCTTCCTTTGCTTGCTCTGCCCATTCTTTCAAGCTTTTTTCGTCTTGCTCTTCATTTTCATCTGGCTTAATACGCTCTTGCTTGCGTCGTTGATCTTCTGACTCAAACGCATGCCAAAGATCCTTACCTTCGAGCGAAGGGAACGAATCACGTAATACAGGCTTTGGCCACTTATCGTCGTTATATCGTTTTCGGATTCCATCTTCATTGTAACCATGAACAATTCCCCGTTTTGGGATACGCAATAATTGTTTTGCGCGTCTCGTTGCTAACATTGTGGGTAACAAATCAAATTCCTGAAATCCAAGTAATACAAGATAATTTCCAAATCGCATATCAAGTAAGTCTTCTTCGAGTTCAATTTCTGCACCATGCATCGCCTTCTTCTTGCTCAAAACTCGAGCAGCATCGTGCACAACAATCATCGAATATTGTTCTTTTGAACTGATATATGTCTTGAACTGATTACGATTCCATGCGATCGTGTTCATTGCGTTTTCAATTGTTTGCTCTTTATCACAAATTGGTTGCCACAGCCATGCGAGCTCCATAATAAGAGTAGATTTACCCATGCCCTCGTCACCAATAACTGGCACGATAAGATCATAGTCTTTCTCTAAATGCTGCTTTGCAGCCTCTAGCCATGCGATTATCTTATTCATTCGAACATGTCGCTAACTTGGGCTTCGGCGTTATCGGGATCAGCATTTTTGTAGACACCAGCCCGAATATAGCCGAGTGTCCATGTTGCTTTAACCAGATCTTTCATAAGTTGTGGCAAAAAGTCTGGCGGTCCTTGCGTAAAATCAGCTTGTTCAAGCAGAAAAATATATCCACGTGTATCTTTTTCAACAATATCTCCGTTTTCATCTACTTTATTTCCCGACCAGCGTTCATAAATTTCGCGATATTCATCCACATGCCGATTGATTTGTATTTCGTAAAACACGCGTGTCGAAACGCCTAAGATTGCGCGTTTAATCTTTACCGCAGACTGCGGAGTAATACCCATATTCGATGTATCAAGACTGTTGATATGAGCATATGCTTTGATTGCATTATTTACATTTTTATGCAACTCCGATGAAATCTCTTTAAAAACGGAATATGACTCCCACTTTTGGTCTCCCGGACTATCCATATATGTAAGATATGCGCGAAAATATAAGTATCTTACACTGCACAATTTATGCGATTGCCATAATATTGCAACTTTAGTAGTAACGTTTATTATATCGCGTAAAGAATGACATAATAGGTGGTGAAAAATTTGAACACAACTCTCACTTCGCTTCTTCGCCCAAGCGTCGATCGCGCACAGGGAAACATTGGTTCGCTCTTCATTGGCGTTATGGTTGCAGCAATTCTTGGTATCGGTGTTGCAATCCCCGTGATTCTGGATGTCATCAATAACGCAAATGTCACTGGGACCACTGCTACCGTGCTTGGGCTTGTACCGCTCTTTGTCGCACTGCTGCTGCTTGTTGCACTTGCCGGTCC
>JAVLBW010000026.1:0-2374 GCA_031581235.1 Spiribacter sp.
CGCCATGGTCGCCCTGGCGCGTCGTATCGCCGTCATACTCCATCGGATCTGGGTCGATGGCATCGAGTTCCAGCCGGATGCTGCGCCGAAAATGGCCTGACCGGTTGTTACCCCACTCGTTGACTGCTTGAACGCAGGTCTTCGAGGTCCCCGAGGGACGTGGTTCCGATGATGCCGTGGCCTGGACTGTCGCTGACATTCATCAAGCACGCCTATGAGATGGGCACATCGGAATTGCATCGAACCAGCATCATGTTGGCAGCCGACGCGCTGACCACGGACCGAAGCATGTACCCGAAGGACCTCAGTCAAAGGCCATTTGAGAAAGCAGGACGGAAAGGGAGGCGAAACCAAAGCCCGCTCTGGCGGAGCAAATTACTTGTGCAAAATGACTTGACCGAGACGGCCCCGTTACCGAAGTCCAGACCCTAACCGCCAACACGCAACCCATAGCGCAAGCAGTTATTGCGCAAGGTTCAGCATTCAGTAGAGGCCATTCCCCGTTACGAACCGGAACGGCAGTTACTTAGCCGCGCGCCTCTGGGCTATCTGTGCTGCAACCGTGAAAATCTCGATTGTCTCTGTGGGGTGCCCGGGCAGTAAGCGGCCACAGCTCGTCACTAGGCTTTAACAGAGGAGTGGTGGGTGATGACATAACAAAACACTTTCCCTGTGAAGTTGGGTGTTGAAAAAATGACACACTCAAAAATCGCAGCGGATCACATGGCCTTTCAGATAATCAATGGGTTGGGGCACGGTTTTGTGAGACAGTTCTGAGCGCTATTTCCGACAGGAACGGGAGTAGAACATGTCTGACAAAACAACGGATACATCTGGCGCGACGGAGGCCACGGCCCCGGCGGCGCGCGCCCATCACGCTGGCGACGGCGGGGCCGTGGCCGGTGGTGCGAAGCGCTTTTCGGCGAAACGGAAACTAGCGATTGTACAACGTCTGCTGCGCGGGGAGAGCCTCGAAGCGGTCTCTCGGGAGGAGAACGTTCCGGTTCACCGCCTGACAGAGTGGCGCGACAAGGTCCTGATGGGGGCGGAGAGCGCGCTGAAGGAGCGCGAGCGTGACGCCCGTGATGAAGAGATCGCGCGGCTGCAGGCCAAGGTGGGCGAGATCACCATGGACAATGAACTGCTCTACGCCAAGATCGACAAGCTGGAGGGCGGCCGCCCTTTGGCCCGGCGGAGATCGAAGAAATGAGTCGGGCGCATTCGATCTCCACGCACCGCCGCTTTGGTATGTCCCGCATCTGCAGGACCTGGGGCGTGCCCCGATCGACAGTCTACCGGCATCGTTCTGCGACAGATGGCGCCGAGGCCGCCAACGCGGGGCGTGCTCCGAAGCGACGGGGGCCGCAGGGTGCGTGCAGTGACGCCCATCTTTTGACCCACATTGAGGCGGTGATTGCCGCCTCGCCGTTTTCCGGCGAGGGCTACCGGAAAGTCTGGGCGCGACTGCGGACACAGGACGTGCGGACGGCCGCGCGCCGGGTCCGACGTGTCATGAACGAGAACAACCTGCTCGCACCGCAGCGCCCTGTCCAGCGCGATGCCCATCCGCATGATGGCACCATCGTCACCGACAAGGTGGACGAGGTCTGGGGCACAGACATGACCCAGACGGTCACCACTGGTGAGGGGCGCGCTTATGTGTTCATCGCGGTCGATCATTGCTCGGGTGAGTTCATCGGCACCCATGCCTCATCAAGCGCAAGCCGGTGGGAGGCCCTGGAGCCGGTCCGGCAAGGCGTCATCCGCCACTTCGGTGGCGTGGGGCCGAACGTGGCCAAGGGCTTGACCCTGCGCCACGACCACGGCTCGAACTATATGGCGCACGACTTCCGGACCGAGGTCGAATGCTTCGGCATCGTCAGTTCACCGGCCTTCGTTCGACAGCCCGAGGGCAACGGAGTGGCCGAGCGCGCCATCCGCACCCTCAAGGAGCAACTGCTCTGGGTGCAATACTTCGAGACCGTCGAAGACTTGCGGCAGGCGCTGGCCAGCTTTGCGGCCGAATACAATGCCTCATGGCTACGGCAGCGTCACGGGTACAAAACACCCGATCAGATCAGGGCCGAGCAAAAAGCCCTTGAACCCGAAGCCGTCACGGGGGTTAAGATGGCTGCATAATCAGCGCAACGTGCTGTCTCAGAACCGTGCCCCAGTACAGTGGCGTACTTCGAATTTCTGCCGGATGTGACGCCAATAGACCGTGTGGCAACTCTTGGCAGGCTGCTAGCGTTCAGGAGTAACGTTGCGGACCTTGATATGTCTAAGGTGCATCCCGTGCTCTCGGACTTCCGATCCGAGCCAATGTTTGCTCAAGGAGATGTCGCGCTCAAGGCGATCCTGACGGCGAAAGGGC
>JAVLBW010000027.1:0-2336 GCA_031581235.1 Spiribacter sp.
TGAGGCCGCTTCTAACGCCGCCCGTAACGAGCCCTCGCCGTCATTCGCGGCGTTTGTTACAACTAAGGGTGCGCTGGTCTGCGCTCCCACTGTCCCGGCAAATAATGCGACTAGCGCTAAGGCATTCACTTTTCTCATCAGACGCCCTCTCTTTTGGGTACTTAACATTCGATTAGGCTAATCAGCCTGAATGACAATCCCGTGAAGCCGTGGAACTTCTCCTTCGTCGCTGTATACTTTGCATTTATGTGACGGGGGTATTTCATTATGTTGGAGCGCATTTTTGGGCTTGCTGAGCACGGCACTGATGTTCGCCGCGAGGTGCTTGCGGGATTAACCACTTTCTTAACGATGGCCTACATTATTGTGGTCAACCCCAGCATCCTCTCCGATACCGGTATGGATTGGGGTGCGGTGTTCGTGGCGACTTGCCTTGCTGCCGCGCTGGGCTGTCTGATCATGGGCTTATACGCTAACTATCCATTCGGTCTGGCGCCGGGGATGGGGCTCAACGCTTACTTTACCTACGGGGTTGTGTTGGGCATGGGCATTGCTTGGCCAACCGCGTTGGGAGCAGTGTTTTTGTCCGGCATTTTGTTTTTACTCATTTCGCTGTTGCCCATTCGAGAGTGGATTATTAATGCCATTCCGATGTCGCTCAAAATGGCAATATCCGCGGGTATCGGCTTTTTCCTTGCCATTATCGCGCTGAAAAACGCGGGCATCATCGTTAACAGTGATGCCACCCTGGTTACACTCGGCGATCTGACCAGCACAACGACGCTGCTCGCCATGCTCGGCTTCGTCATCATGGTGGGATTGAGCTATCGCAAAATCCCCGGTGCGGTGCTGATTGGTATTTTGGCGGTGAGTGCACTCGGCTTGCCGCTGGGTGTCGCTGAGTTTGACGGCCTGGTGTCGCTTCCGCCTGACCCAAGCCCAACATTCATGCAGATGGACATCGCCGGCGCACTCGAATTGGGCCTCATTTCGGTGGTTTTGGTGTTTTTGTTTGTTGATTTGTTCGACAGCAGCGGCACCCTTGTCGGCCTATCTCATCGTGCCGGTTTTCTCGACAGTGAGGGACGCTTAGGGCGTTTGCGCAGCGCTTTGGTTGCAGACTCCGGAGCCAGCATTGGGGGTGCCATTTTGGGCACGTCAACCACGACGACCTACATCGAGAGTGGTGCAGGCATTAGCGCGGGCGGGCGCACTGGCCTGACGGCCGTGGTGATTGCGGGCTTATTTTTGCTATCGCTGTTTTTCTTGCCACTTGTCGGTGCCATTCCGGCTTACGCAACCGCACCGGCGTTGTTGTTTGTGGCCTGCATGATGGTGCGTGGGCTAGCTGAGCTGGCATGGGATGATGTCACTGACACCGCGCCCGCTGTCGTCACTGCCATCGCGATGCCATTAACCTACTCGATCGCCGACGGTATGGGGTTAGGTTTTCTAACCTATGTGCTCGGCAAAACGCTAGCAGGCAAGTTTAAAGACATCCACATCGCAGTGTGGCTAATCGCTGGCCTATTCGCGCTTAAGTTTGCTTTAGTTTAGGAGATAGAAGCAATTGAGCATAGAAAAGCCGACTTCGAAGTCGGCTTTTAAGTTCCTACAGCGTAATAATCTGATCTGGCATGTTACCTGCTAGAGCGCCGTAAAGATCGGGAAAACATCCAATGGGTACACCCGGCATAAGTCGATCCGCTATTTCTCTCTCGTAGCAGCACTGATCGCATCCCATCAAGAGAATATTTTGATCCTCTGCTACTTTACGCAGCCGCTCCCCAATTACATCACCATCAACCAGCACATAATTGTTGTCCTCAAAAAAGAACATTCCCACAACCTCAACGCCATGCCGTCCCTCCTCAAGCTGTGGGAGAATCATACGAGCGAGCACGTACGAGATATTATGTCGTTGTGTGGCAAAAATATAAGCAACTTTCATACAACCTCCAATGCATTGGACTCAATCTTCTGAATTAGGCCTCGACAAGCACCAAGCGCGATCGCGCCTCGCATCTGCATGACCGGCGGAACACCCCTAACACAGACAACAAATTTATCGACCGCAGGCAAAATCGACGCATCAACCTCTGCGCCTTCAATAAGGTCGATGAGTGCTTGGCAATACACCACCAATGTCACACAAGCACTGCACTCAAAATGTAATGTCTGAAAGCGCGCTTGATGTACATGTGCACCGAACCGCGCCCAAAGCCCTGAGGGCGTTCGCAGGGCCTCGCCATACATTGGCGCAATGCCGTGACGGCGAGTGCGCACACCACGCTCTAAACAACTTTGAAAGCTAAAGCGTGATGAAGATTGACTAC
>JAVLBW010000028.1:0-2294 GCA_031581235.1 Spiribacter sp.
CCGCAAGCAAGGTCTGAAAACTGATCACGGCCGGATCAAACTCAACGCGCACGACCTCGGCATGGCCGGTGCGACCACTGCATACGCTGCGGTAATCGGGGTTGGGGGTCTGGCCGCCGGCGTAGCCAGAAGTCACGGACGCTACACCCTCAAGCCGCTGAAAAACCGCCTCGAGGCACCAAAAGCAGCCACCGCCTAATGTCGTTGTTGCCATCTTACCCATCCTCTTTATTACTCAATTGCTGGCGGCTCGGCATTATTCGGGTTGCCAAAGGCTTGGCCGTGGCCTTGCATATGCGCTTGATGGTCGTGCTGCAAGGCCCACTCCACCGTGGGAAACGCGAGCTCATCCCATGGCAACTCCGAATAATGAAATAGCCCGACCTCTTGAGACTCCGGCCCGGCGGCGACGTTCGGGTCGGTCAGCACCGCCCGATAAATCAGCTGGACCTGGTGGATGCGCGCTAAACTATAGGTCGCGAGCAAACCGGTTAGGCGCATGCGCGCGCAGGCTTCTTCCCAGGCCTCGCGCATGGCACCATCTTCGGCGGTTTCGCCCAATTCCATATAGCCGGCGGGTAGGGTCCAGTAGCCAATGCGCGGGGGAATCGCGCGGCGACACAACAAGATGCGCTCGTCATCGGCGCGGGCCACGACGCCAACAACAATGCGTGGGTTTTCGTAGGCGATAAAACCACAATCCGGACAAGTCAGCCGTTCGCGATCATCGCCATCGGGGATTTTGTAGATACGCGGGCCATTGGTCTCGCCCTCGGGATTGTTCATGACAGGATCTCTGGTGAAATAGATAAGTCTTAAGGATAGCAGAGCACCGGGTGGGGAACGCCACCTCGGCCAGTGCATTAACGCGGAGCAAGCCATGGCTGATATTGCCTTTCATTCACTGACACGCTGGTATGGCGAGCGCGCGCCGCGCGTGGTGCTTAATGATGTCTCTGGGCATATTCAGGCCGGTGAGTTTGTGGTGGTGGTGGGCCGCAGTGGCTCGGGCAAATCAACCTTGCTCAACCTCCTCGGCGGGCTCGAGCTGCCAAGCCAAGGCAGTGTGGTGATCGACCACACCGATATCGCCACGCTGAGCGATCGTGAGCTCACCGCCCTGCGGCGCCGGCGCATGGGGTTTGTGTTTCAGTCGTATAATCTGATTTCAACGCTGAGTGTGGCCGATAATTTGCGCTTACCACTGAGCCTGAATGGCATTGCCGAGACCGATCAAGTCGACACCTGGCTTGAGCGCGTCGGGCTTGCCGGGCGCGGCGAGGACTGGCCCGATCGGCTCAGTGGGGGCGAGCAACAGCGCGTTGCCATCGCCCGGGCGCTTATTCATGAGCCGGAATTAATTCTCGCCGATGAGCCCACGGGTAATTTGGATTTAGAAAACGCCGAGCGTGTGGTCGCCCTGCTTGATGGGCTCTGCCGCGAAGCCGGCCGGACGCTGATTATGGTCACCCATGCGTTGGAAGTCGCCGGCATGGCCGATCAGCTTTTAACCATCCGCGATGGCCAGCTCGTGGCTGCTGATTCGGCATGAGTGCATTGATTGGTCAAATCGGCCGCCATGATCTGGCCCGACACCCGCTGCAGACCGGGCTCGCGATGGTGGGCGTCGCGATTGCCGTGGCGGTCGTGGTGGCTGTGGATTTGGCCAATCACTCAGCGCGCGAGGCCATGCGGGTGTCGCTAGAATCGGTCACCGGCCGGGCCACGCATCAAATTGTCGCCGGCCCGCAGGGCGTCGATGAGTCGCTTTATACACAGATACGCACTGAGCTGGGTATTCGTCAGGCCGCCCCGGTGATTGAAGGGGGGCTAACGGTGCCGAGCGCCGATGACCGGCCGCTCACCCTACTAGGGCTCGATGCCTTTGCCGAAGGGCCATTTCAGCGGCCCTTGGGTGGTGCGCAGGGCCTGGGTGCGGCGTTTAATGATCTATTTTTGCGCGATAACGCTATTGCCGTGGGTGAAAAGGAGGCCGAGCGGCTGGGCGTCGAAACCGGCGATGCGCTATCGGTACGTATTAACGGCCACGCCCAAACGTTGGTGGTCGCCGCGGTGATCGAGGATGCAAAAGATCAAACCCGCGGTCTGGCGTTCGCCGATATTGCTGGCGCCCAAACCCGGCTGGGTCAGCTCGGACGGCTTGATCGCATCGATCTGATCATTACCGAAGCGCAAGTCCCGCGTATCGAGGCGGCGCTTAATGGGACGGAAGCGCGGTTAGTGCCGGCGGCCGCGAGTTCCACCGCGGTACTGGCGATGAGCCGGGCGTTTCG
>JAVLBW010000029.1:0-2219 GCA_031581235.1 Spiribacter sp.
GTTGAAAACGGCCGCAGCATTGAGGCGGTACATCGTCAAGGCCGTCGCATTACCTCGGTCAGCCTTGACGATGGCAGGCGGCAATCTCATACACCATTGCCTTCGCACTCTGAAACACATAGTCATTGATCTCATCCTGCTGCAGCATGCGTCTGACCTTCGGATCATAGGCCTGCAGCCGCACAGATTGGTAATGCTCATGCGCATCATGTATCTGCCGCAGCCTGCGCTCAGTGTTGAATTGCTTGCCATGCTCAAACTCTGAGCCTTTTTCGTTTATCAGGCCGTCAGTGCTCACAACCCACCCCACAACGTGATCATGCCAACACCTAGGTCAATGCTGGTGTTTCCCCCACCACTGCCGCCTGAGTAGCTTGCAAGACCAAACCCGATAAGCACCGCACCCAACAGCATGCCGTACTTCATGATTTCGCTGTACTTGTCGTTGGCAACTGCACGCTCTGCCTCAATGGCATTTGCAGCTGCTTTGCGGGGTGCATCAGGATCACTGTCGTGCTGAAACAGTTTGGCAACGTGCCGCAGGTCAACGATTGAGCTACCATCGACGTGCACAAAGGGATTGAGGTAGTGAATCAACCCTGAATCTGTCCTAAACTTGCCGACAAGCAGCATGTCTTCCAACTCTTCAATGGTGAACTGCTCACCTTCCTTGATCTCACCACCGTCAGGAAGCTTGTGTGCTACCTCTTTGCCAACCTGCGCAGCCAACACATCGACTATTGGCCGTTGATCATCAACCCGCAGACCTAACGGCACACCGTGCAGGTTGTGCATGAGACCTGCGTTGTCTTCAACTGTCTCTTCAGTGCCGATTGTCTCATAGGTGCCTGTCTCATCACGTTTGATGGGTTCAATGCTGTATTCATTGCCGCGCTGCGTGATCACCCACCCTGTTTTGTTGGTTTTCAGAAACCGCTTGAGGTGCCACAGAGCAATCCATTGCTTCAGTCTATTCATTGGAATAACCCCCCGAATATCGTGCCTTCATTGTCCTTGTCTCTGTTGTCTTCAACCCGTGAGGTGTTGATTGTCTCACTCAGCTTGTCCTGCTGCCACCCCCGCACACCCCTGCTTGAGCGTGCAAAGTGATCCATGAGCACTGTCTCAATCCGCACCCGCTCTTCACGGGTGAGGGACTTGATGCGTGCGCTAGGGTCTTCAAGCAGTGCCTGCCCAACTGTGCCGGTCATGCGTGATTCTGGTGGTGCATACAACTCACGTGCGTACATCTTGATATTGTCTGCAAGCACCCTGAAGTATTCACGGTCACCTGCCCTGATATTCGCAAGCGGAAAATCCTTGTTGAGCAGATCAAGGATTGGTTCAGGCAGGGTGTTGTCTTCTAGATCCGTGTCAACGATTGCATCAACGTATTCCGGCCGCATGCGCTCTGGTGCCAACTGCTGCTGTTGCTGACTCATGAGCGCACCTTTCGCAGCTTGCTGTACAAGATGCGGGGTTGATAGTCTGTGATCAACCACGACACCAGCAGCGTGCCTGCAGTGGCAAACACAACCGTACCAGCAACCGTGCCACCAACTGCAACCATCACGCTGAGCAGCTGCTCAGCGCTGATAATGTAGGCTAGCGTCAGCAGCAATGACTCATTGCCATCAACGATTGTCTTGTTGCCACCGTAATCAAGCTCAGTTTCTAATCCAACCTGCAGTAATTCGCGGGTTGCCTCAGACTTGCTGACGATTGCATGCGATCTGCGATACTCATCAAAGCGCTCATACAACTCAGAATCTTTGGGTACTGAGGCTGCGATTGTTTCTGACCCCATCACCCCTTACAAATACCTGCAATCGCTTAAACGGTGCTTAAGAATCCCTCAGATTGCTTAAAATTGGTCTGCTTTATATCTGATATGCTGCATGGGTGAAATATGGCAATCAGTATGCCTACCCTTCGGGGTTCAAGCGGTGTTGAATCGACAGTAACCCATGCTAACCAGACCGCAACCTTTACAAGGCTGGTCGCGGGTGCGACAACGCTCATCGTTGGGGTGCTTGTATTTAACGAGATTGAGGCTGCCCTGCCTACCACCAACACCGGTATTGATCAGACCACGATTGTGAACGACATTGCAACGGCAATGGAGCTTGCACCAATCGTTCTGCTGGTCATTGTGGCAGCGCTTGTGCTTGCACAGGTTGGCGGGTTTGGCGGCAACCGGTAAAGCCTACAGACTTTCC
>JAVLBW010000002.1:0-58793 GCA_031581235.1 Spiribacter sp.
CTAGGCGTTGTCGGCGCAAGATGAGCGCAAATTCTTCGCCAAGCGGCGCCGCCTGTTGCTGGGATAAAAGCTCAAGCCCACGGCCTAAGTTACTACCCGCGCGCATCGATGAGGCAAGGCCTTGCAGTGCATCCGGCAATTGCTCGATAAACGCCCGGTGGCGTCGATTTTTAATCCACCGTAGCGCCAGTCGGGGGGCTAGTAGGCCGGGTAAACCCGCTGCCAACGCGATAGGCCAAGGTAGAACGAGGGCAACGCCAAGCGTCATTACCGCACCCAGCGCAACGGCAATCAATATAAGCTGCTGCCCACTGAGATCAATAAATAGGGCATGCAGGCCGGCTTCAACTTCGCCGCTGACATGGCGCTCGTAGCGTTGAATGGCGGCGCGCACCGAGGTCGTAAGACCCACCCAACCAAGCGCAAGGCTGACAAAGACACTGCCGGCAACAATTAACTTAAGGCTCGCTATATCCACCGTGGCAGTGAATCGCTAGCGACTGGAGGGCATCAACTACCGCGGGTCGGTGTTTGTGCGAAATAGTCGGCAAGGAATTCCTCGAAGGCAGGCTCCTCGGTGGCTTCAAGCGCCGCCTGCTCAGCGACTGACTGTGCGGCGGCTGTCTCGAGACGTGTTTGTTCTGCCGGCTTTTGGGCTTGGTTACGCAAGTCGTGTGCATGCTCGCTGGAAACGCGTAGCGCAAACTCTACAAATTCTTCTTGGTTTGCTTGCATTTGCGCGAGTATGCGCGCTGAAGGGGTGTGCTCGGCATCGGCTACCATGGCGTGGTAGTCGGCAAGCGTGTTGCGATAGCGGCCATCATCGGCGACTTCATCAAGCAGCTCGGCCGGCCCTTGCATAGCGGTGAATAGCTCATTGGCCCACTGACGCAGTGTCACTCGATTACCGTCGCCGCGATACAGCGTCAGCGAAGGATCGCGCCCGGCCCGTGCGACCAATCCTTGGTTGGCATTGATATGGGTTTGCTCGAGGGCGTCGATGGGCGGGCTATCCTCTAGCAGGCAGAACAGCAAAAGGGTTTCGAGAAATTCGGTCTGGGCCTCACTGATGCCAACCGGCGAGTAGGGGTCGAGGTCCAAGGCACGGATTTCAACATATTCCACCCCCGCTCGACGAAGCGCCCGAGTGGGCTGCTCGCCCGATTGGGCGGTGGCTTTGGGGCGGACAAAGCTGTAGTACTCGTTTTCGATTTGCAAAACATTGCTATTGAGTTGCCGCCAGACACCGTCGACTTGCGTGCCAATGCGCGCGTACTCCGGGTCGGGTGTTTGAATTGCTGCTTGTAAGCTGCTGACGTAGGCGTCCAAGTCGTTGTAGCTGATATTTAAGGCCGCCTGAGCATTATTTTTATAGCCAATATCACTCATTCTTAGCGAGGTGGCATAGCGGGTATAAAAGGTGTGCTCTGAGAACTCATCAAAGTCGATATTGCGCCCGCCAGTAAAAGATTTACAGATCGCCGGTGACGCCCCCATCAAATACGGGATCAGCCAGCCATAGCGCTGAAAATTTCGAATTAGGCGAAAATATAAATCCGAGCGAAAGCTCTCGAAAGATCGGCTATCGCCCTCTTGTGCTTGAACGGCGCGCAAAAACGGCTCGCTAAACGAATAATTGAAATGAATGCCGGCAATCGCTTGCATGCTGCGGCCGTAACGCCAATCGAGGCCATGGCGATAAACATGCTTCATCATGCCCACATTGCTGTGGCCGTATTCAGCGATGGGAATGCTGCGGTCACCGCCCACGATACAGGGCATGCTGGTGGCCCAGAGCAGTTCGTCACCGATTTGGCGGTAGGTATAGCGATGGAGATCAAACAATCGCTCGATGGCCGCGTCGGCTTGCACAAATGCGGGGGTGACAAATTCAAGCAGCGCTTCTGAGTAGTCAGTCGTGATCTCGGGGTGGCACAAGGCCGATCCAAGCCCGACTGGGTGCGCAGTCTGGGCGATATGGCCCGATGGCGTGACGCGCAGGCTTTCTTTCTCAAGGCCATAGCGGCTGCCGGTTAATAGCCCGCGCGCGCTGCTTTGTTGGAGATGGCGCACACGCTGATCCGCGCTCTGGTTCATGTTGCTTCTCATCCAGCGGATTATTAAGCCAGCGATTGTGCCCTCGTCGGCGGTGATTTGGAATGCCGATGTTGCGCTGCGTCTCGCCATGAACCCACCGCGCTCGTTATGGTCATCAGGCGAGTCACCCTTAGGAGGAGAGCACAATGACAAAGACCGCACTTATCACCGGCGGCACCCGCGGCATTGGCGCGGCCATTGCGAGCGCATTGCAGGACGCTGGGCACACCGTGGTTGTTACCTATCAGGGTAACGATGAGGCCGCTCAGGCGTTTACAAAAGATACCGGTATACCCGCTCGAAAATGGGATGTGGCTGACTTTCAGGCCTGCGAGCATGGGGTCAGTGAGGTCGAAGCTGAACTCGGGGCGATCGATGTGTTGGTTAACAACGCTGGCATCACGCGCGATGGCATGTTGCACAAAATGAATCCCGACGACTGGGATCAGGTGATTCGCACTAACTTAACCTCGGCGTTCAACATGACGCGAGCGGTAATCAACGGTATGCGCGAGCGAGGTTTTGGTCGGATTATTCAAATCGCTTCGATTAATGGCCAAAAAGGTCAAATGGGCCAAGCCAACTATGCCGCGGCCAAAGCCGGGTTGATTGGTTTTAGTAAGTCAGTGGCGCAAGAAAATGCACGTAAAGGGGTTACCGCCAACGTCGTCGCGCCGGGTTATATCGGTACCGATATGCTCTCGGCGATGCCGGAATCAGTGCTTGAGAAGATCATTGACCAAATCCCGGTCAACCGGCTTGGCCAAGCCGAAGAGATTGGTAAAGCGGTGGCCTACTTGGCTAGTGACGAGGCGGCGTTTGTCACCGGCTCAACACTGAGTATTAACGGCGGCCAGGCGATGTTTTAGGCGCCGCGCTTAAGCGGTTTGGTTAAACAGCCGCTCGCCTTGTTCATCGATTAAGCGCTGGGCTTTGGCAAGCGTCATTTCAGCGGCGGTCTCGCGGCTGCTAAAAACATCGGCACGGACAAACGCCGAGCGCTGGGCGGTCGCTGGGTCATCGCTACTGAGGATTTCGCCGCCAACGCGCCAGCCATTGTCATCCTTGAGTGGTGCAACGCGAATGATAAAACCGCCGTAGGTCGATTCACTGACCACTTCGGAGGGGTTGTCGCTGGCGCGCTTTGCCCGCAGGGTGTCGAATAATTTTCGTAGCATGCTTTCACCATGCCGCGAGCGTCGTCACCAATCAAGTCAGCAGCGGATGAATGTAGGCCATGCTTGACCAAGCGAGATTTCTCAAAGGCTTCCTGCGCTCGCCCCGGGAGGTCGGTTCAATCATTCCAAGTTCACGGTTTTTGGAGCGACGGATTCGGCGCACGATCGATGCAGCGCAGGCGCCAGTGGTCGTCGAGCTGGGACCCGGCACCGGGGGGACCACGCGGGCAGTCCTCGCTGATATGCCTGCCGATGCGACATTACTTGCCATTGATACCAATCCGGCGTTTATTAAGCGATTACAGGCCATTGACGATCCGCGTCTAATCGCCCAGCAGGATAGCGCTGAGTCGCTTGCCGCATTGATTCGTGACCATGAGTTAGCGGCGCCCAGCGTTATTTTCTCAGGCATTCCGTTCTCCACCATGCCGGCGGCGATTGCGAATGCAATTATTGATCACATCTGGGCTGCGCTAGCCCCGGGTGGGCGCTTTATGGCCTATCAATTCCGTCCTGATGTCGCGCGTTACGGCAACGCCCGATTCGGTGCACCGCTGTGCGAGCGCGAGTGGCTTAATATCCCGCCCATGTGGTTTTTTGCTTGGGATAAGCCGATGACCGCACCATCGACTCGAGCTGATATTAGCGCGGCACCGGCGGCAGCCCCCGTGCCAGCGGCAGCGCAACAAGGCAATAGAGCACAATCGGAATAATCGCCATGCCGGGAATGTTGGTCAGATCAGCGACCACACCACCGAGCAGAGGGATTAGAAAATTGGTGATCGCACCAATGCCAAACATCCCTGCTGCGAGCGCTGCGGTCTGATTGCCCACGGCATAAACCGGGGGCAGGCCGACCATTAAGATCAATACCATGCCCGCACTAATGCCCGCGGGTGCGAGTGCCAGCAGGCCAGGAATGCCTGGCACCACGACAAAAAACGTTAACGCCACCAGTCCGAGCGCCATTAATCCAATAATCGGGCCGGCTCGACCAATCCAGTAGCGTGATAGCCAAAACATCAGCAGTGAGGCGAGGAGCTGGGTGCCGTTGAGTAATATCAGCCCCATGCTCAGCAGCTCACCCTCGCCACGCCCGGTTAATACCGTGCCCAGGTAGGCGTTGGTGCCAAAAAATAATGACCCGCTGGCACCCAGTAATATGCCCAGCCGCCAGACCAGGGCTTCATTCCAGGCCGGCATCCAGCTGCCGGTGTCCACTTCGACATTTTTGCGTGGACGCACAATAAACCATAGACCCACCGCGGGAATGATCGCAGGCAGTGACCACATCAGAATCGCCAGCCGCCAGTCGCCATCGGCCAGCGGCAACACAACCGGGAGCGTTAATGTCGAACCAAGAACTTCACCAATGAGCATGCCGTTCATGTACACCGCGGTGCCAAAAGCGATACGCTCAGGTATCCACTCAGTGAGCAATGTCGGCAGAGCGGGCTGAATGCCGGCGATGCCGATACCCATGATGGCAGTGGCAATAAACAGCGGCGTCGCATCACCGAGACCGCGCGCTGATGAGCTAGCCGCGACCACGAGCAGCGCGATGCAGAGCGTATAGCGTGCGCCGATGCGGCTAATCAGCCACGACGCACCAATCCCTGCCACGGCGAGCATGAGGATGGGAAACGTTGTGAGCGCGCCGGTGGCGGTTTGGCTGAGGTTGAGCTCATTGCTAATGAGTGGTGCAAGGGGTGGGGCCACCATCACCGTGAGGCGCAGATACAGGCCGGCGCCCCAGAGCAGCAGCAAGGTCAGTAAGTCGGCGTGTTTTTGCTGCCTAGTTGAAGCCATCGATGCCTCGTTTATAAAGATAAAATTGTATCACTGTGGAGTTTGTTAATGCGGGAGCTCACGGATGATCAGCAAGGTTGCTGGCGGGTCGAAGTATTATTTGCCTCGTATGGGGCGTTTTACCTTATTTTTAGCCCGCCGGGTGCGGGCGAGCCTTATAAGCTCGCGATCGCGGCAGACTCGCAGCTCGAAGCCGAGCGGATGCTAGCGGCGATGGATGAAACCACGCTACGACAGAGCCTTGGGCAAGCGGTCGCATTCAGCGAAACGACTGAGTTGGGTTTTTAGTGCAGCCGCCTGTGAGCTACCCCGGTGGCACGATTGACTTGCGGTTGCACCGCCCACGCGAACGCCTTGGGCTGATCGAACAGCTGCTCGCGCAAGTGACTGTCGGCGAGGATGTGCTACTCGTTTTTCCAGCGCCTCCGCAACGCCTACCCGCGCATATCGAGTCACGTTTTCCGGGACGTTTTATCCTAACGCCTGTCGCAGAGGGCCCAGCGGTTTGGAGTGTTTGGGTTCGGCCAATCGCTTAAGCGCTCGGGTCGTTGGCGATGGCGATCGCGATATCGAGCATGCGGTTGGCAAACCCCCATTCGTTATCAAACCAGCAGACTAACTTCACCCAATGATCGTCGATGACCCGAATTTGGGTGGTGTCGATGACCGCGGAGTGCGGGTCGTGGGCAAAATCAACTGAGCTTACAGGGTCATCGCACAGGTCCATCACTTGGTGGTAACGCCCGGCACATGCATTTTTTAATGTTTCGATAATCGCCTGCACCGTCGTTTTATGAGTCGTCTCAAGGGTTAAATCAAGTGCCGAAACGGTGGTTGTCGGAACGCGTAAATGAAGGCATTCAACCTTGCCATCGAGCGTCGGCATTAAACGACTGACGCCGCGGGCGAGGGCGGTGGGCATGGGTATAACCGCGTTTAGGGCGCTGCGTGACCGATGCAGATCGTCGCCGGCAAACCCATCGCTGACGGGCTGGTCGTTCATAGCGGCATGAATCGTTGTGGAGGCCACACGTTGAAGGCCAAAATCGGTCTCAATCGCATCAAGCACGGGGATCAATGCATTGGTGGTACAGGAGCCCGCCGATAGGATGCGCTGCTCGGCGCGACGCTCGCTGTGGTTAAAACCCATGATGAGTGTAAGGTCGACATCCGCGGCGGCGGGCTGCGAGAAAAGCACCCGTGTGGCGCCGGCATCGAGGTGCTCGTGAGCGCTTGCCCGGGTTCCGGGTTGGCCCGAGCACTCCATGACTAAATCGACCCCCAGTGTCTGCCAAGGTAAGGCGCCGCCCGGCAATCCCGGCAGCAGCTTAATGCTGTGTCCGGCGACATTCAGTGTGTCCTCAGCGACTGCCAGCGTACCGGGAAAGCGCCCGTGTTGGCTGTCGTAGCGGGTGAGATGGGCGATGGCTTGCGCGGGTGCGGGCTCGTTGATGGCGACAAATTCGAGCCCCGCCGTATCATCGCGGTGGTGAGCGGCGCGCAATAGGCTGCGGCCGATTCGTCCATACCCGTTAATGGCAATACGCAGGGTCATATTTAAAGGCATCATCCCGACAAGCTGTGGGTGTCTGTGGCATTCTTGGTGATCATTGCAATAGTACCTGTACGAGTATGGATATGGCAGAGCTTGAACATAGTCATCACCCCGATGACATCCGTGAGCGTCTTGATGAGGGCCGCAAGACGAGTTATCTGCGCGATGCGATTTTGGGCGGTATCGATGGTTGTGTGACCACGTTCGCGGTGGTTGCGAGCGTTGCTGGCGCCGGTCTGCCTGGGTTGGTGGCGCTGAGTCTAGGCCTTGCCAGCCTTATTGCCGATGGCTTTAGCATGGGGGTTAGTAATTACCAAGGCGTAAAGTCGGATCGCGACGCGCTCGATCGGGCGCGCGCCACGGAAAACCGCCATATTCGCTCAGTGCCTGATGGCGAGCGCGAGGAGGTGCGCCAGATCTTTGCTCGTAAAGGCTTTTCCGGTGAAGTGCTCGAAGAAATCGTTGAGACCATCTCGGCCGATGAAACCCTCTGGGTCGACACGATGCTGCGTGAGGAGCATGGCCTTGAGCTTGAGGGGGCGCATCCGGTGCGTGCCGCTCTATGGACCTTTGGTGCGTTTGTTTTAGTCGGTGCTGTGCCGCTCGTCCCCTTTGCGCTGCCAAGCCTCGGTCTTGATATCGCATTTATTTTTAGCGCTTCGCTTACCGCAGCCACCTTTTTTGGTATTGGTTTTATTAAAGGCCTGATTGTCGGCGAGCGGCGTCTGCAATCGGGGCTTGAGACACTGCTTATGGGGGGTGGTGCCGCGGTCATCGCTTATTTGGTTGGCGGGGTGTTCGAGCCGATGATGACCGAGATGGGTTTGGCGATTACGCGCTAAGACCAGACACCGTCATGCCCAGGAGCCTAGCGATAAGGAACGCGAATTGAACCAGCCAATGGCTGATCCGAGCGATGCCAAGCTCAATGCGCTGGCCGAGCAGGTTGCCAAGCGTCTGAGCGCGCTGGGATGGATGCTGGTAACCGCTGAATCATGTACGGGCGGTTGGATCGCTAAAGTCTGTACGGACCGACCGGGCAGCTCAGCCTGGTTCTCGCACGGGCTGGTTAGCTATAGCAACGCCGCCAAGCAGCGCTTGCTTGGCGTTTCCGCCGATACCCTCGCGAGTGCCGGTGCCGTAAGCCAAGCAACCGCCGAGGCGATGGTCGCCGGGGCGATGGCCAATCACCGTGACTGTGTGGCGATTGCGGTCACGGGTATTGCCGGCCCCAGCGGTGGGAGTGCCGACAAACCCGTGGGCCAGGTCTGCTTTGCCTGGGGCTTTGTCGATGGCCGTATTGTTAGCGAAACAGCCCATTTTGACGGCGATCGTGAGAGCATCCGGCGTGCGAGTGTTGCGCATGCATTGAGCCGACTACTCGATGGGCTTGATGCGCCGATGAGCGGGGGTTGAATCGTGTTTTGCGGGGTGGGCGGTCTGTCTGGACTGTGGGATAATCAATCTGTTTTTTAGCTACGGCACACCAAGGGTTTGGCATGGACGAAGATCGCAAAAAAGCACTCGGCGCAGCGCTCGGACAGATTGAAAAGCAGTTTGGCAAGGGTGCGGTCATGCGCATGGGCGATGCCCGTGCCGTGGGCAATGTGCCGGTCATTTCGACCGGTTCGCTAACCCTCGATGTCGCTCTGGGTATCGGCGGTATTCCGCGCGGACGCGTTGTTGAAATTTATGGCCCAGAGTCATCGGGTAAAACCACGCTCACGTTGCAGGCAATTGCCGAAGCCCAAAAGGCCGGCGGCACCGCGGCGTTTGTCGATGCCGAGCATGCGCTTGACCCGGAATACGCTCGCGCGTTGGGCGTGAATGTTGATGAGTTGCTCGTCTCCCAGCCCGATACCGGTGAGCAAGCGCTTGAGATTGCGGACATGCTCGTGCGCTCGAGTGCGGTGGATATTGTGGTGGTGGACTCGGTCGCCGCGCTCACACCGAAGGCTGAAATCGAAGGCGAGATGGGTGACTCGCATGTGGGTCTGCAGGCACGGCTTATGTCGCAAGCCCTGCGCAAACTCACCGCGAATATTAAACGCTCCAACACCACGGTGATTTTCATTAACCAAATTCGCATGAAAATTGGCGTGATGTTTGGTAGCCCTGAGACCACAACGGGCGGTAATGCGCTGAAATTTTATGCATCAGTGCGCATGGATATCCGGCGTATCGGCGCGATCAAAAAAGGCGATGAGGTGGTCGGCAACGAGACCCGCGTCAAAGTAGTGAAAAACAAAATGGCGCCGCCGTTTCGCCAAGCAGAGTTTGAAATCCTCTACGGCGAGGGCATTTCACGTGAAGGCGAGCTCATCGAGCTTGGCGTGAAGCAGGGCTTGGTTGAAAAGTCTGGCGCTTGGTATAGCTACAATGGTGAGCGGATCGGTCAGGGCAAGGATAATGTGCGCAATCACCTTAAAGCCCATCCGGAGATCATCGAGGCACTCGATAGTACGTTGCGCGAGCAGCTTTTGAAAAAGCCTGAGCGCCCCGAGGCCGATGTGGTGGATGCGCCTGAGGAGGGCGAGGCCGACGCCTAACGCCGATGGATGATTCCGACGCGCCTAGCGCTGAGGCAATTCGCGAGCAGTGCATTCGATTACTCGCTCGCCGTGAACATACCCGCCGAGAGCTTGCTCGCAAGCTCTCGCAACGGGGGTTCGAGCCTGCCGACTACGAATCGGTCCTGGATCAACTCATTGCCGAGAACCTGCTCAGCGAAGCCCGTTTTGCTGAGGTCTATGTGCGCTCGCGGATTAGTGCTGGCTACGGGCCATTAAAAATTCGCGCTGACCTTGCAGAGCGCGGCGTGGGTGGTCATCTTGTCGCGCAATTACTCGATTTCGGCGATGATGTCTGGCTAGAGTACTGCCGAGCGGCCTGGCAGCGACGCTTTGGCCAAGCCCCAGCTACTCAACGAGAGCAGGGCCAACAGACACGGTTTCTGGCCAATCGCGGTTTCAGCGGCGATCATATTCGGCGCGTGGTCAGGTACAGTCGCGATTGATTCAACACAAAAAAGTAAAGCGAACCGGCATGACAAAAACGAGCGCAGAGATTCGAACGGCTTTTCATACGTTTTTCGCTGAACGTGGACATGAGATCGTGCCCAGTGGCTCGTTGGTGCCGGTCAACGACCCGACGCTGTTATTTACCAACGCCGGCATGGTGCCGTTTAAAGACGTCTTTCTAGGCCGCGAGTCGCGACCTTACCAGCGCGCGGTGAGTTCGCAGCGCTGTGTCCGCGCGGGTGGCAAGCATAACGATCTTGAAAATGTTGGCTATACCGCTCGCCATCACACATTTTTCGAAATGCTCGGCAACTTCAGTTTTGGCGACTACTTTAAACACGATGCGATTCGCTATGCTTGGGAGTTCCTAACGGTGGTCCTCGAGCTGCCCGCTGAACGCCTGTGGGTAACGGTATTCGAAGACGACGATGAGGCCGCCGCCATTTGGCTCGATGAGATTGGTGTTGACCCTGATCGGTTCTCACGCATTGGGGCTGAGGATAATTTCTGGTCCATGGGGGATACCGGGCCTTGTGGGCCATGTTCAGAAATTTTCTACGATCATGGCCCTGAAATTCCGGGTGGGCCGCCTGGCACGCCTGAAGAGGACGGCGATCGGTACGTCGAGATTTGGAACTTGGTCTTCATGCAGTACGACCGCGGCGCTGATGGTGCGCTCAGTCCGCTACCTAAGCCCTCGATTGATACGGGGATGGGGCTTGAGCGCATTGCCGCCGTGGCTCAAGGGGTGACCAACAACTTTGATATTGATTTATTTCAGCAACTGATTCGCGCGGCGGGCAAAATCGCCGACTGCAATGCGCTTGATGACAGCTCATTGCGCGTCATTGCCGATCATATTCGTGCCTGTGCCTTTTTGATTGTTGATGGGGTGTTGCCATCCAACGAAGGTCGCGGTTATGTGCTGCGCCGCATTATTCGTCGTGCCGTTCGACACGGCTATAAGCTCGGTGTGGGCGAGGCGTTCTTTCATCGCCTGGTCGAGCCGCTGATTGCCACCATGGGGGCAGCTTATCCGGAGCTCGAGGCCAACCGAAGCTTGCTTGAGCGTGTCTTGCTGCAAGAAGAAACGCGTTTTCGTGAAACACTTGAGCAGGGGTTGCGTCTGCTTGCCGATGATTTGGACGCGTTGGAAGGCGACACCATCCCTGGTGAGACCGTGTTTAAACTCTACGATACGTTTGGATTTCCAGTCGATTTGACCGCCGATGTGGCCCGCGAGCACGACCTGCATTTGGATATGGCGGGGTTTGAGCAAGCGATGTCAGCCCAACGCGACCGCGCTCGGGCCGCGAGCAGCTTTCGTGCCGAGTATGGCGGCGCCGCCGATTTCGGGGGCACCACTGAGTTCAGCGGCCACGACGTGGTTGAAGACGCCGGTCGCGTGATCGGTCTTTATCGCGATGGCGCCGCGGTCGATGTGCTTGAAGCGGGCGAGCAGGGCATGGTGATTTTAGATCGCACACCCTTTTACGCCGAAGCGGGGGGGCAGCTCGGCGATTGCGGTGTTTTGCTCAATACCCAAGCGCATTTCGTCGTCGAAGACACTCAGCGCTACGCTGAAGCACGGGGCCATTTGGGTGTGCTCAAAAGCGGGGTCATCCGTTTGGATGACGCCCTTGATGCGCGAATTGATCAGCCCCGGCGCGCCCAATTAACGCTTAATCACACCGCCACGCATCTATTGCATGAAGCGCTGCGGCAAGTGCTCGGCGAGCATATCCACCAAAAAGGCTCGCTGGTGGCACCGGATCGACTGCGCTTTGATTTTGCCCACTTTGAGCCCATTACCGCCGATCAGCTGAGTGATATCGAGCGACGAGTTAACGCGTGGATTCGACAGGACGAGAGCATAGAGATTTTTGAGACGGACTATGATCAGGCGATCGAGCTGGGCGCGACTGCCTTATTTGGCGAGAAGTATGGCGATCGAGTGCGTGTGGTGCGCATCGGTGAGATTTCGACTGAGCTTTGTGGTGGCTCACATGTCAGTCAGACCGGCCGTATTGGGCTGTTAAAACTTACCGCTGAGGCCGGTGTATCGGCCGGCGTACGGCGTATCGAGGCGGTCACAGGTGAGGCAGCAATCGCTGAGCTACAGGACAATGCCGCCATGCTCGCGCGTTTGGCCGAGCGCTTGCGGGCTCAGCCAGAGACATTGCTCGAGCGCGTCGATCAAGAGTTGGCGCGCAACCGAGAGCTCGAGCGAGAGGTTGAACGGCTGCAACAACGCTTGGCCAGTCAAGCGGGGAACGAGTTGGCCGACCAAGCACAGACGATTAACGGTGTCTCGGTGCTAGCCGCCACGATCGAAGGCGCGGGTGAGTCGTTACGTGAGACCGTTGATCAGCTCAAAAATAAGCTCGGATCAGCGGTCGTCGTGTTGGCTAGCGTAAACGACGGCCAGGTGCGTCTAGTCGCAGGCGTTACCGCGGATCTAACCGGTCAGCTGCGTGCGGGTGATTTGATTAAAAGCGTGGCCGAGCAAGTGGGCGGGCGTGGCGGCGGTCGGGCCGATTTTGCACAAGCCGGCGGTCATGACGCGGCAGCCCTGCCAGCCGCGCTTGCGTCGGTATCGGCTTGGGTCGAAGAACGCCGCGGGTCATAGCGCCTCGGGTCATAGAAAAGGAAAGTTATGTCACTGATTGTGCAAAAGTTTGGCGGCTCTTCGGTTGCAACAATCGAGCGTATTGAAAATGTTGCTCGCAAGGCCATGGCTTCGCGCAAGGCTGGACACGATGTAGTGATCGTGGTGTCGGCGATGAAGGGCGAAACCGATCGGCTTATGGCCCTTGCCGATGAGGCGGCGGGCCCAAACAACCCCCGACCACGCGAACTCGACTTGCTCCTCTCTACCGGTGAGACGGTGACCATTACCTTGCTCACCATGGTCCTTGAGCGTCTCGGTGCCGCGGCCCGCTGCTATACCGGCGCGCAGGTGCAAATTCTCACCGACAGTGCGTTTAGCAAGGCACGGATTCAAGATATTGATGCCGAACTGCTGCGTGATGATTTAGCGGCGGGCCGAATCGTGGTCGTCGCGGGTTTTCAAGGCGTGGATGAAAACGGCTCAATTACCACGCTGGGTCGAGGCGGCTCTGATACCACTGCTGTCGCGCTGGCAGCCGCACTAGAAGCTGATGAGTGTCAAATTTATACCGATGTTGATGGGGTCTACACCACCGATCCACGGGTGGTGCCAACGGCGCGGCGGCTTGAGCAAATTACGTTTGAGGAAATGCTCGAGCTCGCTAGTTTGGGCTCAAAAGTCTTACAGATTCGTGCCGTGGAATTCGCTGGCAAATACCAAGTACCGCTACGGGTTTTGTCCTCATTCGAGGATGGCCCAGGGACGTTGATTACGATGGAAGGAGACGACATGAGTCAGGGCAGTATGGAAGAGCCGCTCATCGCGGGCATCGCGTTTAATCGTGACGAGGCCAAAGTCACGATGATCGGGGTACCTGACACGCCTGGTATTGCTGCGCAAATACTCGGCCCGATCGCTCAAGCCAATATCGAAGTCGATATGATCGTGCAGAACATCAGTAACGAGGGGCTAACGGATTTTACCTTTACGGTGAATAAGACCGAATACGAGCGGGCCATGGAAATACTCCAGCAGCAGGCTGACACGCTGGGTGCGCGTCAGGTCTTTGGCGATACCAGTATTATCAAGCTCTCTTTGGTCGGTGTTGGTATGCGCTCGCATGCCGGGGTCGCGAGTCGGATGTTTAACGCGCTTGCCGCGGAGGGCATCAATATTCAGATGATTTCGACTTCCGAAATTAAGATATCGGTGGTGGTTGACGATAAATACCTCGAGTTGGGCACCCGAACACTGCATAAGGCGTTTGATTTGGACGAAAAAAGTGGCAAAACAGTCAGCGTCGAGGGGCAAACAACGGATTAAGCCGATGTGATGGCAGGCTCGGGGCACAGACTTATTACTACGTTTAGGGTATTATATTGCTGACAGTTTGCGATTGATTCAGGGTGTGTCGTACATGGGTCTGATCATTCTTCTCAAGTCGTTTGGATACTGTGGTCGGTTGGCGTAGTCAAATACAAAAGAAAGGTTGTTAGGAGAACAGATCATGCTCATTTTGACCCGCAGGGTTGGCGAAACCCTGGTTATCGGGGATGACGTCACAGTGACGGTGCTCGGCGTCAAGGGCAATCAGGTGCGGGTCGGCATAAAAGCCCCCGACGACGTATCAGTTCATCGCGAAGAGATCTACGATCGGATTCAAGACGAGCATCCGCAATCGGACAGCCGTGATGAGAATCCGAGCGAATCATAATCCGGTTTACGCATAACGGTTATTTGCCGTATCCTCATCAATCGTATCGGAGAGGTGGCCGAGTGGCTGAAGGCGCTCCCCTGCTAAGGGAGTAAGGGTTTTATCGCCCTTCGAGGGTTCGAATCCCTCTCTCTCCGCCAGATATCAAAACGGCCCCATCAGGGCCTTTTTGATATCTGAAGGCATCGGGTTCGAACCCTCGCAGTAGCTTTTCTATCCCCATTCAATTAGGCACCCGCCATGACAGCAGCAAAGTGGCGAAACGCGCTAGGCACAGCCACGACAATACTTTTGATTGGCTTACCCATGATCGTTGTCGGCCGGCCGACTTACGACGAGGATATTGATCCGTTTACTGGTGAGAACAATAGTCGTGTCGTGCTGAGCGCTGAGGGCGCCTACTTCGACGAAAAAGTCAGCATCGTTTGGCAGTGTAGCGCTGATGATCTCGTCGTCTCGCTTGAGCACGTGCGACTGAGCGGCGATGACGATGAGGTCATTGTGCGAACCAAAATTGGCGATGCCGCGGCCTCGGAACCTCGTCGTTATCCGCTTGCCTCCAGTCACCACGCAACACAGATTGATGCAGCCGACGGGCGTGCGCTGACCAAAGGGGCGGTCTCAGCCGATGAGATTATGATCCGCATTGTTGACCCGGGTGCCGAGGAGACTCTCACGTCGACCTTCGTGACGACCAACCTTCGCTCGGTTCTGGCCCGATTGGCCTGTTTTCCCTAGGCGCTTGGCGCGCTCGCTACTTCTGATAACGTGACTGCCACTCCTCATAGGGCATGCCGTAAATAATTTCGCGCGCGGTTGCTTTATCCATTTGCACCCCCTGAGCCTCGGCTGCCTCCATATACCAACGCGATAGGCAGTTACGGCAAAATCCGGCAAGGTTCATAAGGTCGATGTTCTGCACATCAGTGCGTTCGCGCAGATGAGCCACTAGGGCTCGGAAAGCGGCGGCTTCAAGGGATTCTTGGCTGCGGTCTGGCATAGTTGGATGCTCCTTAGTAATACGTCAGCCGCTGGGCGGCGGTGCTTTGCCGCTCATAGGGCACAATTTCGGCGACCTCGCCGGCCTCAAGCCGTTGTTTGACTGAGCGCCAGTAGCTCGCCGTTAGCAAGTCTCCATGGTGGTTCATAAACGCTTGGCGTAAACGCGCGGGCAGGGCTAGAAAGCGGATAAACTCCTCAGGAAATATGGCGTTAGCGCTGACAAACCGATGCGTTGAATAATCCATCAGTGGATAGTCATCGTCAGGCTCGGGGAGCTCGTAGAACTGACAGTCCGTTACCAGCATGACCTCGTCATAGTCATAAAAAAGCACGCGTCCTGAGCTTGTGACGCCAAAGTTTTTTAACAACAAGTCGCCGGCGAAGATATTGGTCTCGGCTAAATCTTTGAGGCACTGGCCGTAGTCAAGAATGACCCGCTCGGCTTCGTTCTCATCAACGTCGCGGACATAGAGGTTGAGCGGTCGCACACGTCGTTCAACATACGCATGGGCAAAGACCAAATGTTCGCCATCAACCCCGACGCTTTGTCCCGCCTGATCAAAGAGCTCGGTTTGTAGCGCGGCAGAAAAGCGGGCCCGTGGGAGCTCAAGATTGCGGAAATGCTGAGTATCGATAAGCCGACCCGCATGGTCATGGCGTGAGACCAGACGATAGCTCTCGTGGACATCGCTTTGCGTGGTGGTTTTGGGTGGTTTGAAGACATCGCGCATGATCTTAAACACCAAGTTAAACGACGGCAGGGTGAACACAATCATCACCAAACCGGCATCGCCGGCGGCATGCACAATGGCATCATCGGTTTGCTTGAGATGCGACATTAACGAGCGGTAGCGCTCGGTTTTGCCCTGACGTAGACGCCCGAGCACGGTGTAGAGCTCGTCGATGGGCTTGCGCGGCAAAATATCGTGGAGAAACTGTACCGCCGCTACAACCGAGGTTGGATCAGCAAAGTAATAAGAGCGCGTGTAGGAAAAGACAACGCCGATTTGCTCGGTGCTTAGCAACACCGCATCGACTCGAATGCCTTGGCGATCACCATCGTTACGCAGCGCGATCACGACGGGTTGTGTTTGATCGGCGAGCTTAATGCGACCTACCAGATAGGCTCGAGTGCTTTGGAAAAAGTGGGTGTCAATGAATTCAAAGCGCAGACAGCGCTGGTCTGCGTCACGACCGAGTGCATTGCGAATGGCCTTGGCAATCACCCGAGCGTCGTGAGCGGCATCGCCATAGGGGCGGCGAAAGCGGAAATCTCTGAGCACTCGCGCGGCGTTACTCTCAAGATCATCCCAGGCGGGGTAGCGACGCATCACCAGCGACTCGAGGCCTTCTTCGGGCGGCGGCTGAACGAATTCAACCGACCGGTCAACGCCCCGCGTGGCAAACACCCGTCGGGTGATCGAGTTAAAAAACGTCTTCATAAAGCCGGCATCCGGCATCGCGCTGATGCGCAGGCCGTAGTATTCGCGCAACGAAGACCAGGTGTTGTGGTCGCTGAATGTTGCTCCGAGGTCGGTTTTTAGGGCCTTAACGGTGCGTCTAACCCAGTACTCGTAGAGCTCGATTCGCGCCGCGATATCGGCCATTTGGCCCTTCCAGTCGCGTTGCTCAAAACGCCGCCGCGCACGGTTGGTGATCCGTCGGAATTGCCGATTATATTGCTCAAAGCCCTGGTGGATGTGCTCAGCGGCCGGCGCAATGGGTTGTGGCGCGTCGCTCGACATGGTCTAGATGATGCGCTGTCCGGTTTTTTTCCAGTCAGCGATAAATGCCTCAAGCCCTTTGTCGGTGAGTGGGTGTTTGACCAGTGCACGGATGACTTCGGGCGGCATAGTGGCAACATCGGCGCCGGCGAGCGCGGCATCGCTGACGTGGTTGGGGTTACGGATTGAGGCGGCAAGAATTTGGGTGTCAAAACCTTGGGTGTCATAGAGCGCACGAATCGAGTGAATGAGCTCCATACCATCAAGGTTGATATCGTCGAGGCGGCCGATGAAGGGCGATACGTAGGTTGCGCCCGCCTTGGCTGCGAGCAGCGCCTGATTAGCAGAAAAACACAGGGTAACGTTAACAGCAGTGCCGGCGGCGCGTAGTTCACGACAGGCTTTTAGGCCATCCAGCGTGAGCGGGACTTTGATGACCACATTCTCAGCGATAGCGGATAAGACCTGCGCTTCGGCCATCATGCCGGCATGGTCCGTTGCAGCAACCTCGGCAGAGATTGGACCGGGGACGATGTGGGCAATTTCACGAACGGTTTCGAGAAAGTCGCCGCCCGATTTGGCGATCAACGAGGGGTTGGTGGTCACCCCGTCGAGTAGCCCATAGCCATGTAGCTCGCGAATATCATCGATTACCGCGGTGTCAGCAAAAAAATCCATGCTTAGCCCCTTGTTATCGTCGGCGCCGGTTGGCGTGTTATCCCTATAGTGCCTCAACGCGTCCATTGATGGCAGCGGCATCCTCCGGATCATGCGTCACGAGCAATACGGGGATGGCGCGTTGGCGAATATGCGCCAATGTGAATGCCCGGATCTCGGCGCGGCGGTTGGCATCGAGGCTAGCAAAGGGCTCGTCGAGCAACAGCCCTGCAGGTTTAGCCAAAAGCGTGCGCATAAGTGCCACACGCGAGCGCTGCCCACCGGAGAGGCGATCGGGATGGCGATCATAAAGGCCCGGCAAGCCCGCTTGCGAAAGGGCACGCTCGACCGCGGCGCGTCGTGCTTGGCGGCCTTTAACGCCTGGCTGGAGGCCAAACGCTAAGTTATCGCCAACACTTAAGTGCGGGAATAACATGGCATCTTGAAACATTAACCCAATCCGACGTGCCTCAGGGCGCTGCTGCAAAAGTGATTGGCCGTTGAGGGTGATATCGCCATCAAGCCGAAAGCCATGCGGCAAATGCCCCGCAATGGCATTGAGCAAGGTTGATTTGCCGGCACCGGATGGCCCCATAAGGGTGACGATTTCACCGGCCTGAATGGTCAGACTAAGCCGATTAATGAGCACCTCACCGGTCGGGGCGGTAATGTCGAGCGCGTGCAATTCAAGGCTCATGCAGCCTGCTCCAACGAGGGTTGCCAGCGACGCTGTCGCAGTGCCGGGATGAGAAAGGCAATCGCATAGGCAGCGAGCGGCAGTCCCGCTTGAAGGCTCGCGTAGACACCAGTGACTCGGCGATCGGCAGCCGCTGCCAACGTCACCGCCTCGGTGGTCAGAGTCGCCACTCGGCCGGCGCCCATAAAAAGCGTTGGCAAATACTGCGCTACCGACACTGATACCCCCACCGCGGCGGCAGTCAGCAGCGGCGTCAACAAAACTGGCAATTTAACGCGAAATAGTTGTTTCATGGGGCCGGCGCCAAGTGATGCCGCTGATCGGGCGAGCCGTGGGTCAAGGCCTCGCCATGGATCGGAGAGCGTGATCATGACATAGGGAAAGACAAACAGTGCTTGCGCCCAGATGACCGCAAGCAGCCCGGCACTTAAACCAAAGCGCAAAAATAGCACACTGAGCCCTTGCAGAAATGCGATCTGCGGGATCAATAGCGGCAGGTAAATGAGCCATTCAGCCCAACCGGCGCGCCCGCGCCCGCCGCGGTCCTCGGCTTCTAGCCACGCAATCGCCAACATCAGTGCAAGTGCGGTGGTGGCAATGGCTAAAAGCACGGTGTTGCCGAGCGTGGTGAGCAGCGTTTGAGTGCTTTCAGCCCAGGCGTTGAGTGACCAGGCGGTGGGTAAGCCATGCGGCCAGCTCCAGCGCCACGCGAGTGACCAAATCAGCATCGAGAGCATGGCAAGCGCTCCGAGCACGGCCAGCGTGCTCGTGCCAACAATGATGGGTCGAGCGCAGAAGACGGGCCAGCCGTGGCGCTGGCCCCGTCGCACCCAGTGCCGGCCAGACCAGGCGAGCAAACGCTCAAGTACCAGCACCAGCCCGAATGCTCCCAACGCCAAGCCACCCTGTAACAGGGCCCCTGCTGAGGCGGGTAGCCGCATCAATAGATCGGGCTCGGCAAATAGTCGCATGAGCAAAACGGCTAACGTCGGTGGGTTCGTCGGCCCCAGAATGAGTGCCATGTCGACGGTCGAAATTGAATAGGCCAACACCACCATGACGGGCAATCGAACTAGGGGCCAGAGGGCTGGAATAACCAGCTTTATCCACAGCGTTGTGGGGTGATAGCCCAGCGATAGGCCAACGGCGCGGTAGCGCTCGAGCGGAATTTGGCTTAGCGCCGAGAGCATCATTAATAGCAAAAACGGTATTTCTTTAATCAACAGGCCGATGATTAAACCCACGCCATTCGGATCCTGCGCTAAGCTCCACAGCCCCGGTTGTTCGGCACCACTGATCGCCGCGAGCATGCGCGCAATCCAGCCTGAGGGCGCGAGCACAAATGCCAGCCCAATCGCAATGGCCGCATGGGGTGTTGCCAGAAAAGGGATGAGCCAACGACCGATGCGGTGGTGATAGCCTGGTGACTGGATTACGCCGGCAAGCCCAAGGCTCGCCAGCGTCGCAATCACTGTTGAGCCAATGCCCGTGAGTAAGCTCAGCTCAATGGCGCGGCCGATGCCGGGTTGGTTAAATAATCGCTGCCAGGGTTCGAGGCTGAAGTGGAGGGCGCCTAGCGCCGGCATTCGCCCAGCGGCCGCTAATGCGGTCTGGAGGACGCCAGCGGCAATTGGCCCGAGTAGACCCAAGCCGACGATGAGTAGAACAACCGCTCGCAGCCTCGCTGCATCAGCAATCCACCTCACTGCGTATAGCGCTCGGCCCAGGCTTTTTTCAGTCGGGTCATCCAACTCGCATGCGGTTCAACACGCGTTGGCCCCAGCTCCGCGCGTGTGGGCAGTGCCGGATCATTGGGTAACGCGTCGAACGCGGCTTGGGCGGTGTCATCGAGGCGCTTGGGATCGAGTACGGAAAACGCCCCCAGCACGTCAATATTCTGCATCCGCGCTTGGGTGCTTGGTTTGAGTAGAAAATTGGCGACGACCTTGGCGCCGGCACGATGGGTGGCGTTAAACGGGATGGCAACAAAGCTCACATTCCCCAAACTGCCTCCTTCGGGCGTAAACACTCGTGCGCTTCGCGGCAGTGTGCCCTGACGAATACCGGCGGCCGCGGCGGCCGGGTCAAACGCCATCGCGATATCGATTTCGCCGTCGCTGAGCATTTGTTGTTGTACCGATTCATTGGCAGGGAAGGCTCTGCCGGCACGCCATAAATGCGGGCGTAGTGCCTCGTACCACTGCCAGAGCGGTTGGGTCGCGGTTGCAAAGCGGGCGTCGGTGGCGGGTTTTTGAAGTAAGTCGGGGTCATCAGTGAGTTCAATTAACGCTTGCTTGAGAAAGCTCGCGCCCATGAAATTGCTGGGGTTAGGGTGGGTCAGCCGGCCCGGGTGTGCCTTGGCCCAGGGTAGGAAGTCGGCCATTTGCTGAGGCGGTTCAGCGACGCGCGCGCTATCGTAGATAAAGACTAAGCGCGCGAGGCGCCAGGGGCTCTCAAGGCCTTCCACGGGTTCGGTAAAATCGAGCGTATTCGCCGAGCCTGGGGCGAGATCGAGATAGCGGGCATTGGGTAGTTCGCGCACAAAGGGGCCATGCAGAAGATTTTGGTCTTTCATGGCGAGAAAATTCGGCCCATTAATCCAAATTAAATCGACCGATCCGTTGGCTGTGATGCCCGCGCTTTTTTCGGCCAGCACCCGACTCACCGCCTCAGCGGTGTCGGTCAGCGTGACCAGTTGTATGCGCACATCAAAGCGCGCTTTGGTTTGCTCGCCGACCCAGCGTATAAATGCATTGGTGCGCGCATCACCGCCCCAGGCATTCCAGTAAACCGTTTGACCAGCCGCCTGATCGAGCGTCTCCTGCCAAGCCGCTGAGGGTGTTTGCGCACTGGCTGCGCCCGCACCAAGGCTTATGAGCATAAGGGTGATAATCAGTCGCCGCATCATTGTTACTTAAACACCTGCCAGCCCTGCCATAAACGGCTCGCGGTCGTGATGGCACAAGCAATCGCAAAACAATAGGCAATGATGGCGAAATGCTCTGGCAATATACAAATAATCACCAATAGCCCAATGGTTTCAGCACCCTCTGTGAGACCGCCTAAATAGTAAATGCCTTTGGTAGGGTAAGCCTCAGGCTGCATTTGGCGCTGAGCGGCGATAATCGCAAAGGCCAAAAACGAGGTTCCGGTGCCGACAAAGGCGGCGATTAACACCGCGGCGGCGAGGGCATTGGCATCCGGGTCAGCCAGAGCAAAGCCAAGCGGGACGGCCGCATAAAACAGAAAATCGAGTGCAATGTCTAAAAACGCGCCGCGATCGCTCGGCTGTGTTTGCCGAGCAATCGCCCCATCGAGGCCATCAAGCAGGCGGTTGGCGATGATCAGGGCCAACGCGAGCGCGTACGCTTGGTTCGCCAGCGCCGGTAGTGCCAGCATTCCTAGCGCAAATCCGATGAGCGTCACCGCATCGGCGCTGATGCCGCGTGCCGACAAAGCTCTGGCGAGCGGTGTCAGCGCTCGGCGTTGTAGGGGAATCAGGGCAGCATCAATCATGCGAGCGGCATCCCCCCGCCGGCCAAACTACGCCTGCATGCGCTTGACGATGGCTTCACCGAATTGCGAGCAACTGACTTTCGTGGCGCCGTCCATGAGGCGGGCAAAATCGTAGGTCACGTTTTTACTTGCGATTGCGGCGTCCATTCCCACCAGCACCAGATCAGCGGCCTCAGTCCAACCGAGATGCCGCAGCATCATCTCTGCGGAGAGAATGATGGAGCCGGGGTTGACCATGTCTTTGCCCGCGTATTTAGGCGCTGTGCCGTGAGTGGCCTCAAACACCGCATGACCCGTTTGCTCGTTGATGTTGCCGCCGGGGGCAATACCAATGCCACCGACTTGGGCGGCCAGTGCATCAGAGAGGTAGTCACCGTTGAGGTTCATGGTGGCGATGACCTCAAAGTCAGTGGGCCGTGTAAGCACCTGCTGTAGGGTGATATCGGCGATGGAGTCTTTAATAAGAATGCGCCCTGCGGCAACGGCGGCGTCTTGTTCGGCATTGGCCGCTTCTTGGCCTTTTTCAGCCACCGTGCGCTCCCATTCACTCCAAGTGTAAGTTTCCGCGGCAAACTCACGCTCGGCGAGCGCGTAGGCCCACGTCCGAAACGCACCTTCGGTGTATTTCATGATGTTGCCCTTGTGCACAATGGTCACTGATTTGCGTTGGTTATCAATCGCATAGCGAATGGCTGCGCGCACCAAACGCTCTGTGCCCTCGCGCGAAATTGGCTTAATGCCTAAACCGCATTCTTCATCAAAGCGAATATTCGAATACTGGGCTGGAAAGTGCTCGGCGAGGAGGGCTTTTAAGCGGGCGTTTTCGTCAGAACCGGCCTCGAACTCGATGCCTGCATAGATATCCTCCGTGTTCTCTCGAAAGATCACCATATCCACTTCTTCCGGCTTTTTGACCGGCGAAGGCACCCCATCAAACCAGCGCACTGGGCGCTGACAGACATATAAATCAAGCACTTGGCGCAGCGCCACATTGAGCGAGCGAATGCCACCGCCAACCGGCGTGGTCATCGGGCCTTTAATGGAAATGAGGTACTGACGAATCGCGTCAACGGTTTCATCGGGGAGCCATGAGCCCACGGTGTTATTGGCTTTTTCACCGGCCAGTACTTCCATCCAATGAATCTGGCGGCTGCCACCGTAAGCCTTCTCGACCGCTGCATCGACGACGCGCTGCATGACGGGCGTGATGTCGATGCCAATGCCATCGCCTTCAATGAACGTAATGATTGGGTTGTCGGGGACGTTAATAACGCCGTTTTTTAGTGTGATCGGCGCGCCGTTGGCAGGAACCTGAGGGGTGCTCATGGAGTGTCTCTCTTGTCGCTATGTCATGGGTTGAATTGCGACGATTTTCCCATATTCCGGGCGTCGAGGACAGTCACTCCGGGTTTTGGACCTTTTCAGGCGCCGGCCGCTTGACGCTCGGCAAGCCATGGGCCAACGGCTTTCCAAAAGCGGAAAAATCCGTGGGTCGAATGCGGCCAAACGGCAATGTCCCAGTCTCGGGGCACGGTTTTAAGCGCAATATTCTCAGCACTAAGCGCAACGCGAAGCGCCTCAACTGCATCGGCGGTTGGGCCCGTTGGCACCCACGCACTGAGTAACTGATCGACGCCAGTGGCACGAATGCGCTCCACAGCGGCGGTGCGTTCAGCTTCAGTATTAATCGCCAGGGGTCCAAGCTGAGAATTGGCCGGATTGCGAGCGAGCGCATCGCCTAAGCCGGCGTGAGCAAACGCTGCGACCGCCTCTGATACCGGCGCCTCACTGCGACTTTGGGTGGCTTGTACCGCCACGCTCGCAGCCCAAGGCTGCGCGCCAAACAGCGATTCCGGAGTGAGGTCATCTTCGGTAATCAATAGCCCGGTGCGCTCGTCGCATTGCCACGCGACAGGCAGGGGGGCGGGGCCAAGCGGGGGACGCTCAATGCCCTCAGGCGCTGGTGCCTCAGTGGCGAGCTCAGGGCCGGGAGTGAAACGCCCTTGGGTGTGGCGCTCAATATTGTTGGGCCGAGCGAGGTAGGTTTTGCCGGGTGTGTGATAGCCCGCGATCCACCGCCACGACAGCGTATTGGAGGCTGGATCACCATCGAGCAGGTGGCGCAGAAAAAAGTCTGCCCCTAATGCCCACGGCAGCCCGAGGGTAAAGACCCAAATACTCGCAAACCACATCCGCGCATGATTGTGCAGATAGTTGTAGGTGGTCAGCTCATCAACCCACGCATCAAAGCACTCAATCCCAGTCTGCCCGGCCTCAGCGCGTTCGAGCTGCTGTGACTGATCGCGAAAGCGTTGGTAAGCGGTGCGCTGGGTTTGGCGCGCGGTGACATAGTCATACCAGTGGACGGGGCGGCGTTCTAAAAAGCCCTTCCAATAGGCGCGCCAACAGACCTCTTGAATGAACTTCTCCGCGCCATCTAGCCCGTGTTGAGCGGCTGCAGCATCAATGACCTCGGGCTCGAGTAATAGCCGATGGCGTAACCAGGGTGAAAGCTTGGTCACGCGATTCTCGCCGGTGGGGCCAAAATCGGTGTTGCGCCACTCGGTGTAAACCGCACCGGTTAACGGGGCACACTCAGCAAGCCGGCTGAGCCCGGCATCGCGGCTGGCAGTTGGGGTATTCATACTTGTTCGGCCTCTAGCAGCTGACGCTTACGGGTAGTCCCGCCGATATATTCGCCGGGCCGACCATCGCTGCGAATGACGCGATGGCAGGGCAGAATGACCGGCAGCGGATTGGCAGCAACGGCGCTGGCGACGGCGCGAATCGCGCGTGGCCGGCCCATGCCTTGTGCGAATGCCGCGTAGCTTAATGCTTCACCGCGCGGTATGCGAGTCAGCGCCTGCCACACCTGATATTGAAACTCGGTACCCGCTAGGTAGACGCGCAGATTTTGGTCAGCCCGATGCCATGGCGCCGGCAGGGGTTGCCATGGCCTCGGTGCGGTGGCGCTAAACTGCGCGCGCCACACGCCTGCAGGCGTGCCGATGAGGGTCAGGCAGCCAAACGGGCCGTGCCAGTCACGAGTAATCAGGGCGGTATCGTCTCGTGCTGCCACGCTTAGGCGCTGGCATATCGGGGTGGGCACCTGGGTTGAGGGTGTTAATTCAGCCAATGGGCTCCTCCCCACGCGGACTCCGCGTTATCCTATCGCTAAACGCTAGATCACAACACGACCGAAAGGAGCCTCAAATGGCCGACGCCGCGAAGCCTTGGGCAAAGCCCATGCCGGATGCGCAATTTCAGTTGATGCACGACATTCTTGCCGCACCCAGCCCGATTGGGCTTGAGGGCGCGATGACGCATGGCGTGCTCAAACCTTACTTTGAGTCGATCGCCCCCAGCGGTTGGGCGGTACAGGCCTTTCGCGGGCATGCCGGCGTGGTACTCGATACCCATCCCGGGCGCGATGACCTGTTCACGGTCATGGTGATCGGGCATGCCGATAAAATTCGCATGCAGGTGCGCAGTATCGGTGAAGACGGCAAGGTTTGGATTAATAGTGATTCGTTTTTGCCCACCACACTCATTGGTCACGAGGTCAGCGTTTTTAGCGAAGACCCGAACGCCCCAGGCGTCTATCGCTGCCTAAACGGCGGCACGGTTGAAGCGCTCGGGGCCATTCACTTTGCCGATCCGAAGCTGCGTAGCGGCGATAAGGGCGTGCGCAAAGAGCAGCTCTACCTTGAGTTGCAAATCCACGGCAAAGATAAGAAAAAACAGATCGAAGCCTTAGGTATTCGCCCGGGCGACAGTATTTTAATGAACCGGCCGATTCGCCGAGGCTTTGGTCCGGATACCTTTTACGGCGCCTATTTAGATAACGGCCTAGGCTGTTTTGTCGCCGCTGAAGCCGCACGCTTGGTCGCTGAGTCGGGCGGCGCGAAGCACGTGCGCATGCTATTCGCTGCGGCCACTTATGAAGAAATCGGTCGCTTTGGTAGCCGCGTGCTAGTCAGTGAAATGCGGCCTGATGCGATCATTGGTGTGGATGTCAATCATGACTTTGTTGCGGCGCCGGGGATTGGTGATAAGCGCATGAGCCCGGTTGAAATGGGCAAGGGCTTTACCATGAGCGTGGGCTCTATTGTGAGCGAGCAGCTCAATCAGCGCATTGAAACCGTGGCTCGAGAGCATGACATTCCGCTGCAGCGCGATGCTGTGGGGGCTGACACCGGCACGGATGGCATGGCCGGGGTGTTGGGTAACGTCGACTGTGTTGCCACCTCGGTGGGAATGCCGATTCGCAATATGCATACCATTTCCGAGAGTGGCTGCACAAACGACGTTTTGGCCTGTACTCATGCGGTAGCCGAAACGCTCAAAGCCCTCGACGCGGAAGAAACGGCACCGGGGCATTTAAGCAACGCCTTCCAGACCGGCCACCCGCGCTTGGATCAGGCCGCGGCGTTGGGCCACCAAGGCAGCGGCGAGGGCAGCGCTTAGTCGCTGGATTGTCCGGTCAGCGCCGGCAAATGCTCATCGATCCACAGGATGCGGTCAGCCCGAGCCTGAAGGTCGGTGGCAACGCCGGTGCTGAACACGGCAAGTTCAATGTCTTTGCCTGATTCAGATAGGTGCTCAACGGCATCCAGTAAATCGGCATCGCCGGAGGATAAAACTAAGCTGTCGTAGCGCTCGCGGTGGATTAGCGCAAGCGTGGCGAGGCCCACATCGACACCCATTTGTCGCTGGTTAAACAGCCGATGGTCGCTACCGCCCTGCGGGCAAGTGACGTCGACTTTGGCGCCACAATCGGCACACCAAGCGTTGCGTACATGCTCTTGTTTTAGGCCGTAAAGACGCACGATCAGGTTGGGGCCGTTGGGCGTGGCGGTCTGCAGCCAGCTATGGAAGCGATCGCGGCCTTCGTTGGGTTCATCCTGAGCGGAGTTTAAAAAATACCCGCGCCACAGCGGCCCGAGCTCGGCTTCGATGAGTTCGCGCAGGCGCAAATAGTCGATTCGGCGCTGGGCGCCCAGTAAGGCGAGGTTATTGGCGTGGATATAGCTCGCGTCGATTAACCAGAGTCTGCGCATAAAGGGCTTCCATGAATTGATTACGGCAGGCAGGTTAACGCAATGGCGAATGCGACCGTTAAGATGGGGCAACGCATAAGGAGATCAGGGCGTGATTAAACAGATTTTGTTAACCGTTGTCGTGACAGCGATTGTTATTCTCGTTGTGCAGGCGCGGCGTCGGAGCGCCCAAGTCAGCCAAGCCAATCAACCGCCGTCGAGCCTCTCACCGCAAGCCATTGCCGGATGGGTGTTAGTCGTGTTGATGGTAAGCGCCGCGGTCGGTGCGCTTTTTCTGCACAATAACTAGCCCCGGCGTCGAGCCTCATAGTCGTCGATGAGCGCCTGCATGGTGGTGTCGTCGTAGGGGCGCAAACCGCTAACGACCATTTTTTTGGCGCACCGGCCAATGGCTCTACCGTTGTCAGAGACGGCGAAATCAAAGCGGACATCACCGCGTTTGCCATCGACGCTAAGGGCGGAATCTTCTAGCGTTAGCTCGACAGCGGACTCAGGCGCACGCGCTAGCTCGATGCGCATGCTGTCATAAACCACCAGCGGGCGCTCGGGGTTAAACATCACATCGTGGGCTTTTAGCAGCGGCTGCAATAAGCCCGGAAAGCTCTCGCCTGAGCACGCGACATAGGCCTGGATAAACGCGCTAATAACCGGCTCAGCGACCGCTAGCGGTTGCGAGCGCTCAACGCTCACGTAGGCCTTACCGCGCTCATCGGTGATATCAAAGGCGCCATTAGGGTCATCCGGAAAGCACAGCGGTGTATCGGCGCGAAGCATGCCGTTAAAACGGATGTGCATCGCACCTGCCAATCCGTAGCGCCCGGCAATCAGCGCGAACAACAAGTCGCCCGGCACGCAAAAGCGCGGTGCGTCGACATCGTGAATGGGGTTGTGGTCACCGGCGATGGTTTTAGCAAAGCGGCTGCCTTGAGCGGCCGAAATGCAAATACCTGTCGGGCTGTGTTGGTGAAAGTCGCTGAGTAACTGCTCAGGCGTGATCGCTAAATCATTCATCGCGGCGAGTTTACAGATCTTTGGCGGCAGTCGCGCGTTTTGTTCAGATTGCGATAGACGCGGCATCTTGGCACCATCAATGCGCAATCGAACAATTTGCGAACATAACCAACAAAAGCGGATTTCATGCGAGGAGAGTGCCGTCTTATGAGCCAGCTAGACCTCAGTATCGAGGGCATCACCAGGCCACGCATCGTGCATAACCCGAGCGTTGAGCAACTCTATGCGCATGCGCTGGAAAGCCACGATGGCAGCGTGATTGCTGACTCAGGGGCGTTGGTTGCGTTCTCCGGTGAGCGCACCGGACGCAGCCCCGGTGACAAGCGTCTCGTCCGTGAGCCCGACAGCCAAGACGAGGTCTGGTGGGGCCCGGTTAATCAAGCCCTATCACCGGCAAGTTTTACGCAAATACAAGCGCAAGCCATCGAATATCTCAACGGGGTGTCCCGCGTGTATGTGGTCGATGGCTATGCCGGTGCCGATCGTGCCTCACGGGTTGCCATTCGAGTGATTTGCGAGCGCCCCTACCATGCGCTTTTTATGCGCAATATGTTGATATTGCCGGAAACGCTTAATGACCCTGGCTTTGAGCAGCCCGACTACACCATTATCAACGCCGGGCGCTGCCGTGCTGATACGCGTATCGAAGGGGTGGAGACGGAGACCAGTGTGGCGTTGAGTTTAGCCGAGGGCGCATTGGTTATTTTAGGAACGGAATACGCCGGTGAGATGAAAAAGGGCGTGTTTACGCTCATGAATTACTTGATGCCAAAACGCGATATTTTGCCAATGCATTGCTCAGCTAATGCGGGCGAACAAGGCGATGTGGCGCTATTTTTTGGGCTCTCTGGTACCGGCAAGACCACCCTGTCAGCGGATCCGGCGCGCGCGCTGATTGGTGATGACGAACATTGTTGGGGTGAGGCGGGTGTCAGCAACATCGAAGGCGGCTGCTATGCCAAAGTCATCGACTTAAGCGAGCAAGCGGAGCCGCAAATATACCGCGCTATTCGACATGGCGCGATTCTCGAAAACGTCACCATCGACGCCGCTACCGGGGTGGTTGATTACACCAGCGACCGGCTCACCAGCAATACCCGCTGTGCTTATCCGCTTGCGCACATTGATAATGCGCGTATTCCTGGGCGCGGTCCGGCGCCGAGTCAAATTATTTTGCTCACTTGTGATGCTTTCAGCGTGTTGCCACCGGTGAGCCAGCTCACCGCCGAACAGGCGATGTATCACTTTATTAGCGGCTACACCGCCAAAGTAGCGGGTACGGAGATGGGGGTCAGTGAGCCTGAGGCTACGTTCTCAGCCTGTTTCGGCGCGCCGTTTTTGGTCTGGCACCCAACGGTTTATGCGCGCCTGCTCGCCGAGCGTATTAACACCACCCGTGCGCAGGTCTGGCTGGTCAATACGGGCTGGATTGGTGGGCCTTATGGGGTTGGTCAGCGCATGGCGCTCGCCGATACCCGCGCGATCATTGATGCCATTCACGATGGCTCGCTAGCCCAAGTGCCAACGCGCACCGATCCGGTGTTTGGCGTGGCGGTGCCGACGCAGTGCGCCGGGGTCGATGCCGCACTGCTTGATCCGGCTCACGCATGGACCGATCGGCGAGCCTACGCCGAGGCGGCCATCGATTTAGCCGAGCGTTTTCGGCGTAACTTCAGTAGCTACGCTGACGTCGCCGAGCCAGCTATTACCAACGCCGGGCCCGCAAGCGCAGAAGCGATTCGAGCGCATTTTGAACACACTCAAGCTTCAGCGTTGGCCTAGACAGTGAGGATTTAGGCCTGTCGCGCGGCCTCAATCCACTCGCTGACTTTGGCTGCAGAGACCACGGCTTTGTCAGCTTTTAGCATCCGCGTCAGTGTTTCGGCATCCGCGGCGGCTAAATCGGCTGGGCTCAGAATGCCAATTGCCTCGAGGCGCTTTTGCATCGCCGGGCCAATTCCCTTGATGGCGGTTAAATCAGCGCTACCCGTGGGCTTGGCCGTGGCCGTGGCCGTGGCTGTGGGTTGCGGGCTCGCCTGCGGGGTTGCCTGAGGTTGGGGTGCGCCGCGCTCGGTGGGTTGGGCGGCATGCTCGTTGTTGGGCATCCACCACGTGGCGAGTTTCATCCAGCGTCGCATTAAGTCATTCCACATCGCGATTACTCCTTGTTGCGTGTTGACGGTTGCTTATCTTCGCGCTCGATGCCGAGTGCCGCAAGCGTTTGCGGATCGGGGTAGCCATCGGCGGGAAGGTCTTGCTCAATTTGAAACGCGCGCAGCGCAGCGCGGGTTGCTGGTCCGATGCGGCCATCGACTTGGCCTGCATTATGGCCGCGTTGATTCAGTGTTTGTTGAATCTGTCGGACCTGAGCGATTGCCAGCGGCGGATCATCCGGTGGCGGGTTGGCGAGCGCGCCCGCCCCAATCAGGCGATCGGCGAGATGGCCGACCGCAAGCGCATAAAACTGCGAGGGGTTCCAGCGCATGATCACTTCGAAGTTAGGGTAAGTTAAAAATGCCGGGCCACGGCGGCCGGCTGGCAAAATCAGCGTGGCGTCGACACTCGCGTTGCTCAGCGCTCGCTGGTCCGGCCGGCGCACACCGAGCGCTTTCCAGTCGCTGACTGGGCGTGTGCTGCCGAGCAGACTTAAATCAAATCCGGTGGGTAGGCTGACTTCCCGCCCCCAACGCTCACCGGCTACCCAGCCTCGGGCGCGCAAAAAGGCAGCAGCAGACTCAGCGGCATCCGCAAAACTCGACCACAGATCGGCTCGGCCGTCGCCATCCGCATCGACGGCATGATCGCGATAGACGCTGGGTAGAAATTGGAAATTTCCGAGGGCGCCGGCCCATGAGCCGTTGAGTTGATCGGCGCGTAGAACGTCACGATCAACCAGTTCGAGCGCAGCAATCAGTTCATTACGAAAAAACGCGCCACGCCGCCGATCACAGGCCAGTGTGGCGAGCGAGCGGATCGTCGACATGCGCCCCACATAGCTGCCGTAGTTGGTCTCAAGGCCCCAAAAGGCAATGATGTAGCGGCCTGGCACGCCGTATTCCTGCGTTAGCGCATCGAGCTGATCGCGATGTTGGTCGAGCAGGCGTCGGCCGCGCTCGATTCGCTCTTCAGTGACTCGGCGCTCGAGGTAGTCATGCAGCGTACTAGTGAATTCTGGCTGTCGGCGGTCAAGTTCAATGACGCGTGGATTGGGCGTGACCGAGGCCAGTAGATCAGACGTGGTTTGCGAGCTGACACCGCGATCGCTCGCGGCTTGGCGCAGGTCGCTAAGGCATTGCTCAAACGCGGCGCTTTGGGCAAGCGATAGACTGGTCAACCCGATCAGTAACAAAGCGATGGTGGCACGCAATCCAATCGCCATGGTCTTTATCCCTCCAAGCCCTATCGGCTGCATCGCGATGGTACCCTTAATTGCGCTAAAAAGCCCAATTCGGAGAAGCTTGTGCCGACGCTGTTAATTTTATTTGTCACCGTTCCGCTCGGTGAGCTCTTTTTACTGATTGAGGTCGGGCAGGCCATCGGCGCGTTGCCCACCATCGCTTTGTGTCTGCTTACTGCGATGCTGGGCGCAAGTTTATTGCGCCAGCAAGGCCTGCAAACGCTGGCGCGAGCGCGCCACAATCTCGATCGTGGGGCGCTGCCGGCGATTGAGCTGCTTGAGGCGGTGGCACTGATTATTGGCGGGGTGTTGTTGCTGACTCCTGGGCTGGTGACGGATGTTGTTGGTTTTGCCTGTCTTATCCCACCCACGCGGCGGTTATTGGTGCAGTGGGTGTTGGCGCGCTTGGCGGTGCGGGTTGGCCCCTCTGGCCCAAGCCAAGGGCCGGGTGCTCGAGAGGGTGATGGGGGCTATACCATTGAGGGCGATTACGCGCGTCGCGATGATGAGCAGCATCCGCCCCGTGATTAGTCGGAGTACGGCCTTCTGACGAGTATTGTGCAAATCCTTGCCCCGGTTGTGCTGATTATTGCAATTGGCTGGGGGCTGCTGCGTACCGGGTTTTTATCCAGTCCGGCACTGGCTGATATTAATCGATTGACCTATTGGGTGGGGCTCCCCGCGCTTTTAATCGAGCGCATTAGTAGCGCGACCCCCGCGCTGGGTAGCGTCGGTGGGATGCTGATTGTGCTCGCCGGTACCGCAGTGGCCAGCATGGTGTTGGCTGCGCTGATCGCTGGGTTGTGGGGCATGCCCGGGCGCTCGGGGGTGACGTTTATCCACGGCACATTTCGCGGCAATCTCACCTTCGTGGGCCTGCCGGTGGTGATTTATGCGTTTGCCGGCAGCCCTGATGCCGCGGCGGTTGAATCGGCGGCGCTGGTGGCCTTTGTGCCCATGGTGATCCTCTATAATGTCACCGCGGTGGTGCTAATGCAGTTGCCCGGCGGCTGGCAGCCCGTGGCAACGCTGCAGCGGGTCGGCCGTGGGCTGCTGACCAATCCAATCCTACTGTCGACATTGGTGGGCATGACCCTAGCCCTACTCGACTGGGAGCTACCACTGCTTGCCGAGCGGACCTTCTCAGCGCTGGGGCAAATGGCGTTGCCCTTGGCGTTGTTGGGGATTGGCGGTGGCCTCTACACCACGCGGTTGCGGGGTCGCCGGCAATGGGCATTGAGCGCGGCGGTGCTCAAGACCACGGCTGGCCCGCTGATCGGTGCGCTGCTGGGGGTGTGGGTGGGGCTGAGCGCCGAGGAGATGCGGCTTGTGCTTATTTTTCTTGCCTGCCCCACCGCCGCAGCGTCATTTGTCCTAGTCCAGCAAATGGATGGCGATGTCGCACTCATCGCCAGCACCATTATGCTCAGTCACTTATTTGCTCTGCCGGCGATGTTGTTGGTGCTCGCGCTAACCGCTTGAGCCAGCTCAGCTTCAAGCGCTTGCGCGGCGGCAGCGCGTGGTTGAGAAAAGCGCGCCAACAAGGTGTAAAACCAAGGCGCGAAGTAGAGCGTAAAAACCGCTGCCATCCCTAGGCCGCCAAACACCACCCAACCAATCGCGGCACGTGACTCGGCGCCGGCACCCGTGCTGATGATTAACGGCAGCCCACCGAGCACGGTCGCCAGAATGGTCATGGCAATGGGGCGAAAGCGAATGCGTGCACTGCCAAGCGCTGCCTCGCGCGGGCTATCACCACGATCGCGCAGCTGATCGGCAAACTCGACGAATAAAATGCCGTTTTTGGCCATCAGCCCAATGAGCAAAATCAGCCCAATTTGTGAGTAGACATTAATCGTGGTGCCCGTCAGTGTCAGCGCGAAGATTGCTGCCGCAAGGCCAAAGGGCACCGTGAGCATGACCACGAGCGCACTCATCAGGCTCTCGAACTGCGCGCTCAGCACCAACATCACCACCAGCAGCGCGAGGGCAAACGTGAGCATCACCTCACGTTGCGCTTGCTCTAGGGCTTGCGCTTCGCCCTGTGCGATTAATCCAACGCTCTGCGGTAGGACGCGATCAGCCAGCGTGCGTAAATCGCTAATCGCGGTCTCGAGGGGATAGTCATCGTTGAGGGCTAAGTCGATATTAATGGCTCGACGCTGTGCCTCGCGGTCTAGCTCAGCGGCGACCCCTTGTTCTTCGAGCGTAATAAACGCACCCAGCGGGACCATGGCATCGGTGTTGCTGCGGACTTGAATTTGCGCGATGTCGCTGGGTGATTGGATAACGCCGCGACGCGCTTCAACGCGCAGGGCAATGGCCTGATCGTCGACATTGAGGTCGACGATGTTAATTCCTTCAATCATGGCCTGAATGGTGTCGCCGAGGCCACTGAGTTCAACGCCCAAATCGCGAGCGCGCTGACGGTCTATGTCGACCCGTAGCTGCGGTTGAGTCGGGGCGTAGCCAACCCGTGCCGGGCCGAACTCGGGGAGTTGGTCTTCAATTGCCGCGGTTAACGTCAGTGCGCTCTGGTAGAGGCGGTCATAGTCATTTCCCAATAACGCCACTTCAAGGCCGCTGCCCACGCCGCGCAAACCTAAGCTATTGGGGCTTCCCACCCGAATATTGACCCCGGGCAGGTCACTCAGTGCAGCGCGCACATCGGTCACAATGTCGGCTTGGCCGCGCTCGCGCTCATTCCAGGGCACAAGTGGCGCGACAATGAGCACGCGGTTGGGGTCCCAGCGCCCGGCGATGGTAAACAACCGGGCAATTTCACCTTGCTCAACCAGGGGTACCAAGCGTGACTGCATCATTGCCGCTTGCCGCTGGCTGTACTTTAGCCCGGCGCCGTCAGGGCCATTGCCAACCACGTAGATAAGGCTGCGGTCTTCGGCGGGGAGCAGCTCTTTATCGATGTGGGTGTAGAGATAGCCCGCCCCAATGAGCACGCTCATCGCTACGGCAGTGCTCAGTAATGGATGGTCGATGGTTTGTTTGAGGCTGCGCTGATAACCCAAACTAATCGTCCCACCGAGCCGACGTAGGCGACTTTGCAGCCAGCCCGGTGAGGGCTCGTCGGTTATCAGCCGAGCGGCTAGCGCGGGGACTAAGGTCAGGGCGATTAGCGAGGAAATACCGACCGCGACGGCGAGGACGGCGCCAAATTCTCGAAATAACTGCCCGGTGGTGCCCGGTAGCAGTGAAATGGGGACAAAAACGGCAACCAACACCAGCGTGGTGGCAATAACGGCAAAGAACACTTGATGCGTGCCAAGGAGTGCGGCGGCATTAGCGCTAAGCCCCTCGCGTCGGCGGCGTTGAATGTTTTCCAGCACCACGATGGCGTCATCAACCACAAGCCCGGTGGCGAGTACCAGCGCGAGAAGGGTGAGCAGGTTAATGGAAAACCCCAGTAACCAAATCGCCGCCAGCGTACCGGTGAGTGCCAATGGGATCGTTAGCGCGGGGATGAGTGTGGCGCGCGGTGAGCCGATGAATAGCCAGATTGTACCAATGACGATGGCGGTCGCGGCGATGAGGGTGATGAGCACTTGTTCGATTGCCCCGCGAATGAAAATTGCGTCATCCGATGTTTTCACCAGCACGAGCTCATCAAAGCGCTGGTTGAGCTCGGCTAGCGCCTCATCGACACCGCGACTAATCGCGAGGGTGTTGGATTGTGCTTCTCGAATGATGCCAAGACCAACGATGGTTTGGCCATTGAGTTGGACTTCGCTGCGTGCATCGGCGGGGGCAAGAGTGACATCAGCGACATCACCAATGCGCAGGCCGGGTTTGAGGGTCATTGCCGCAATGGCATCGGTGGTGACCACCGCGGCATCGGCGCGCACGCGCAAGTCAAGCTCAGTTTGTCGGAAACTGCCCGCGGGGATGTCTAAATCGGCGGTCTCGAGTCGGGCCATTAAATCGCTCAAGTCCAGTTGGTGTGCGGCCAGTCGCAGCGGGTCGACGGTAAGCCGCAGTTGGCGCTCACGATCGCCATACACACTGACATCAGCTACCCCGGGCAAAGAGACCAATTCGGGCACAACGTCATTGTTCACCCGCCGGGTTAGCGTTTGCAGATCAACAGCGAGCGATTGTGCGGCGATGCGCACGATGGGGCTGGCGTTTTGGTCCGCCTTAATCACGTTGACTTGCTCGACATCGGCGGGCAACTGCCGGGTGACACGGCTAACCGCCTCACGCACATCGGCAGCGGCTTCATCGAGGGCAACATTGGGCGCAAAGGTCACCACAATGCGGGTGCTGCTCTCCTCGCTTGAGGCGCTAATTGACTCAACGCCCGATACCCGCGCTACGGCGCCCTCGAGTTCGCGGGTCACTTCGGCATCCATGGTCTCGGGTGCAGCCCCGGGGTATTGTGCTGTAACCGTGACTCGTGGCCGGTCGACATCGGGTAGTTCTCGGACTTCAACACCGAGTAGGGCGGTGATGCCAGCGAGCGCGATCAGCCCATTAATAACAGCAACTAAAATCGGCCGACGAATGCCAAGCGCCGGCAATCCACGAGGTGATTCACTCACCGCTCGAGCACTCGAACGGGGCTTGCCTCACGCAGCCGCTGGACCCCCTCACGGACGACTTGATCGCCTGGCTTGATGGCGCCGCGCACCAGCACCGTATTGTCTCGCCGAGTACTTAAGTCAATGCCGACGCGCTGGGCCTTATTGGCGTCGATGACCCAGACATACGCGCCATCGTCACCCCATTGCACCGCGGTCTCTGGCACCTGCGCTAGGCGCTCACCGGGGAGCGATAAGCGCACGCGAAAACTCATGCCCGGACGAAAACGATCAGCTTGGTTATCGAGTTGAGCGTCGAAAGTGACGGTGCCGTTATCGGTTTGAACTCGACTCGCGCGTCGTTCAATCACAGCGGTTAGTCGGGTCTGGGGGCGTGACCACGGGCTAAGCTCGACCTGGTCACCGATGGCCAGTGCTTCGTAGAACTGCTCTGAGACCTGGAAGCGGACGCGCAAGCGGGTGCGCTCATCGAGAGTCGTGACAATGGTGTCCTCAGCCACCCGCTCGCCGGGCTCGACTTCGCTAATACCAGTTCGACCCGTGAAGGGGGCAGTGAGGGTGCGTTTTTCGAGTGCAACTTGCGCTTGTTGAACTTCGAGCGCGGCTAGTTTGGCGTCGCGCCTCGCCTCGTCAATTGTGGTTGCAGCGACCGATCCGGTGCCGATGGTGCGCTCATAGCGGTTAAGCAGCCGCTGTGCTTGCTCGTCTCGGACTTCGGCGAGCGCTAGGTTGATGCGTTGCTCACGGTCATCGAGCTCAACGAGAGGTTCGCCGCGTTTGACGGTGTCATTGGGTTGGAAATGAACCCGCTCGATAGTGCCGCTTGCATCGGTGCGCAATGTCGCGGCACGTAGCGCTTGCGCCCGACCGACGGCGAGCACGCGGATGCGCTCTTGGGCGAGAGTAACGGGTTCGACGATGACATCGACACGGCGCTCTTGTGCCCCTACTGGCGCGACGCCCAGTAACGCGATGACACAGAGTGTGAGCAAACGTTGCATGCACGTAGCATACCGCATAAAAAAAGGCCGCCAATCATCGATTGGCAGCCTTTAGAGCCATCCCTAAAAGGGATCGTTAAGTTACTTGCTCTGAGCAGCGGTGGCCGTTTCTGAAGCAGTCTTAACGTTGTCTTCAACGATCTTACGCGCTTCGTTAACGAATTCCTGATTCATTTCGACCACTTTTTCGGCGTCGCCCTTAACGCGCTCAGTCAGATCTTTAGCGATCTTCTGCTGCTCTTCGGCATAGGCCTGCAGCGCGTTGGTGTCTTTGATTTCGAGCGCGGCACGGGCCTGGCTCAAACCAATTTCGCTGTAAGTGCGGGCCGCAGTCATCTGCGCGTCGATCATTTTCTCGGCGTAGTCCATTGCGAGTTTGGCGTAGTCACGCGTCGGCGCCATGAACATTTTCTCAGCCTGCTCAGTATATTTACTAAAATTGTCGTTCGTCATCGTTCCATACCTCTTGTCAGTGACGGTGTACAAGACCGTTGCTGATCTTGTTGCAGTGCAATATAGCAACGGAAATGGTGCAATGCAACAGATAATTTCAATCGCATTAAAATCCACGCCATGCCTTTGCTATGCTGGGCGTCGATTGCATTGAGGACACAAAAATCATGGATTCGGTTTCATCTACCGGGATAGCGCAGGCGTTGAGCGCCTGGCAGCAGGCATTTGCTGACTGGGCGGGGCGCTTGTGGGGCGATAGTCAAGCGCTCATCGACGCGCTCAGCGCGCTGACACAAGGCAATCACTGGCAGGGCGTGGTTTGGCTAATCGCTTTAGCGCTGGTGGTTGGTGGGGTTCGCCGGCAGTTGTGGCGGCTTGCCCGACGGGGCGTCGAGCGCCTCGATCAGTGGGCGAGTGCAAAGCCATCGCCGAGCCAGCCATTCAATCGCGTCATTGGCTGGTTGGGTTTAATCGGTGTGCATTCGCTCACCCTGATCGGTGCAGTTATTGCCGGTTACGGAGTCATGCTTGTGGGTTTTTCCGAGCAAGCGCAAGCACAGCAGTTTGCCGGAGGCCTACTGAGTGCTTTTATTTGGGTGGGTGTTGCGCGGTTAATCATTGAGGCCTTTCTCGAACCCGCCAGCGATTCACTCCGCCTGTTGCCACTCGCTGCCTCAACAGCGCGCGAGCTGAACGCCAAATTGGTGCGACTAGCGGCGTTTGCCGGTTACGGCCTCGCCTTTGTCGTACCCATGGTTGCCAGCGTTGGCGTTGCGCTAGCGACCTTAATCGAACTTCTGGTGGTGTTGATAACCACCCTTGGTGTTTTAGCGGTCATGCGGACTGTGCGCACCCCGGTTGATGATTGGCTACGGGCACTCGCGCAGCGGGTGCACAGCAACGTCCTAAGCGCGGCGTTAAAACTCATTGCGCTGGCGGGTTACTGGCTGCTGGGTGTGTACGTTGTAGTCGTGGCGGTGATTGCGATTCTCGCCCCCGGCGCGACCCTTAACTTTGTGCTGCGTGCCAGTGCGGCGAGTGTGGTGGTGTTGATGCTTGGCGGTTTTGCCGCGCAGTGGCTCGCTGGCGCTTTGCACGCCGGGGTGGTGCTACCTTCTCGTGTCCAACAGCGCTTGCCCATTTTACAAAATCAGCTGCGTCGCTGGATGCCGCGCTTGCTGCGGCTTGCGCATGGTGTCCTGGGCCTAGTGATCGTCGCGCTCCTACTCGATATATGGCAGCTCGCTGATGTGCGCACATGGCTTGCAAGTCCCACCGGTCAGGCACTCCTTAGCGCGGTGATTGGGGTTTTGAGTGTGGCCTTACTCGCCCTCGGGGCATGGTTGTTCGCGGTGAGCTGGATTGAGGATCGACTGAATCCGGAAACGGGCCAAGGCGAGCCGGGTGCGCGCGAGAAAACGCTGCTCGCGCTTTTTCGTAATGCGATCGCAATCGCCATTGTCACCATCGCTGGCATGGTTGCGCTCTCCGAGCTAGGGATTGATATTGGCCCGCTGATCGCCGGGGCCGGGGTGATTGGGCTTGCGATTGGTTTTGGCGCGCAAAAACTGGTGCAAGACATTATCACCGGTGTTTTCATTCAGCTCGAAGACGCCATCCACCAAGATGACTACATCACCGCCGGCGGCATCAGCGGCACGGTTGAGCGCTTGAGTATTCGCTCGCTGGGGTTGCGTGATCTCACCGGCACGCTGCATGTGGTGCCCTTTTCATCGGTGGATACGGTCTCAAATTACACCCGTGACTTTGGCTATCACTTAGGTGAGTACGGCGTTGCTTATCGCGAAAATATTGGCGATGTCGTCGCGCATCTGCACAAGGCCTACGACAAGCTCTGCCAGACCGCGCCGATTAACGACAGCGTAACCGGCCCGCTCGAAGTCGATGGCGTCAGTGCATTGGCTGACAGTGCGGTCAACGTGCGAGTGCGCATTCGCACCAGCGCGGGGATGCAATGGGCGGTGGGTCGTGCTTACAACCAAGTGGTCAAAGAAGTCTTTGATGAGGCGGGCATCGAAATCCCGTTCCCGCATATGACGCTTTACTTTGGTGAAGATAAATCAGGGAACGCACCCCCGGCGCACGTTGCCCTAGGCAGGGAGGCTGACTGAGCGGGGTTTGTCTAGCAAGCACGCAGACGCCGGCGTTCATGGTGTTTGCGCATGGGCCTTGGTTATACTGATGGAAAGTTCTTTGGAGTAGGTTCGAATGGATACGATTGATCGCCGTCGCCGCCGCATTATGCAGTCGCTTGGTATTGCCGGAGCGGCCAGTGTCACCGGGACCTGGCCAATGCTTGGGCAAACCCAGACACCCAGCCACGGTGGCACGCTGCGCGTGGCGCTACCGCTAGCGAATAAACTCGAGCCGGTCACCATGGAGGGTGGTGGCACCATTGCCATCGTCCAACAGGTCGCTGAGTACCTTGTCTGGGCCGAAGATGACTTAAGCCTCCGGCCGGTGCTCGCCACTGATTGGCGCTCTGAAGATGGCGCGCGGGTGTGGCATTTCACGCTGCGCGAAGGGGTTCGCTTTCATGATGGCCGCGAGATGACCAGTGCCGACGTGGTTGCTAGTTTCCAGCGTATGGTTGAGCCCGATAGTGGGTCGGCGGGGGCAGCGCAGCTTGATTTTCTGCAGCCGCAAAACGTCAGCGCCGATGGCCCCTATGGCGTGCGTTTTGAGCTTGATCGCCCAGTGGGTGCATTCCCTTACTACACCCACATCTACAATGCGGTGATTTTGCCAGCCGATTACGCCGGCGATTTCGCCAACAATCCGATCGGTACGGGGCCGTTTAAGCTCGATTCATTCCAGCCGCAACAGGGGGCACGCTTGTCGCGTAACTCCGACTATTGGAATGATCCGCTGCCCTACCTCGATGCCCTTGAGCTCGACTTCTATGATGGCTCGCAACCGCAAGTCATTGCGATGCAGGGCGGTGAAGCCGATGCCATGCTGTCAGCGGGTTATATCGATATCCGGCCGCTGTTCGAGCAGGACAACGTGCGTATGGTCAATCAGCCCACATCGACCCATGCCCAGGTGACGATGCGCACCGATCAGCCGCCTTTTGATGATGTTCGGGTGCGCCGTGCCGTTGCCCTTGCAGTCGATCGGCCCAACGCCATGCAAACCCTGCTTGGCGGGAATGCGACGATTGGTAACGATCACCCGCTGGCGCCGATTTATCCCGTCGATGTCTCGCTCGAGCAGCGTGAACAGGACTTGGCACAAGCGCGGGCATTGTTGGCCGAGGCAGGCTATGCCGAGGGTTTCCCGATCGATCTGCACGTCGGCCGACTGGCTGAGTTGCCGCAGTACGCCGAGATGCTCCAGCAGATGCTCGGGCAGGTGGGTATTAACGTGAGCTTGAAAGTCGAGCCGCTCAACGTTTACTACAGTCACTGGACGGATGTGAAGTTTGGTGTCACTGACTGGGCCAGTCGCGCCACGCCAGGGCAGTTTCTTAACGCCGCGTTCCGCGGTGGTGTTGATTGGAACGCACCGAAGTGGGCCAATGACCGCTTTGACTCACTGCTTGATCAGTTCGAGAGCACGGCGGATGAGGCCGAGCGCAAGCGGCTTGCCGAGGATTTAGCGGCGATCTTGCAAGATGAGGTGCCAGCGGTCATTGCCTACTTTAAAGATGCGTTCCGGCCGGTTAATACCCGGGTCCGTGATCTGCCGGGCAATATGTCGAACTTCCTCGATCTAACGCGGACCTGGGTGACCTAAACCGATAGATGTGGCGCTACACCCTTCGCCGGCTGGGTATGCTCGGCGTGACGCTGCTGGTCGCCTCGGTGCTGATTTTTCTCATCACCGCGGTGCTGCCAGGCGACATCGGTCGCATTGTATTAGGCCCGTTCGCTGAGGAATCGGCGGTCCAGGCACTCAATGAGTCGTTGGGGCTCAATCAGCCCCTCTGGTGGCGCTATCTAGACTGGATTACCGGGGTGCTACAGGGCGATTGGGGGCAGTCGATGTCACTCAATACGCCGGTGCTGCCATTGGCCTTGGAGCGCTTTGCGCGCTCGCTTGGGCTGGCGGCGCTAGCGATGGCCATCCTCTTGCCGCTGGCCATTAGCGCGGGTGTCGCCGCCGGCCGCCGCCCTGATGGGGTGCTTGATCGCAGTCTCTCTGTGATCGGTCTAGGTTTAGGAGCAATGCCTGAATTTGTCACTGGGGTGTTGCTGATTGTTGTCTTCGGGCTCGGTTTAGAGTGGTTTCCAGTGCAGGCAACCACACCGGGTGATGCCAGCGTTTGGGCGGTCATCCATAGCTTGATCCTACCGGCGCTGTGTTTGGTGTTGCTGTTGTTTGCCTATCTATTTCGGATGACCCGTTCGGGCATGATTAGCGCGCTTGAAGCCGATTACACCCGCACCGCGCGACTCAAAGGCTTACCCGAGCGACTGGTGCTGCGCCGGCATGTACTGCGTAACGCCTTGCTACCCACGGTCACGGTGATGGGAGCACAGCTTGGTTGGCTGGTGGGTGGGCTGGTGGTGGTTGAAAGCCTGTTTCGCTACCCCGGTATTGGCAGTCTGTTGCACAATGCGGCCACCAATAAAGATATCCCCTTGCTCGCGGGCTGTACGTTATTGGTCACGGCGGTTTTCTCGTTAGCCAATCTCACCGCCGATCTGATCTATGCGCTGCTCAATCCGCGGGTGCGTGATGCGCTCGCTGATTAGCGCCCTTGCCGCCGCCCCGGGATTAGCGATTGGCCTGGGGCTGATCAGTATCTGGGTGCTAACCGCAATTTTCGCGCCTTGGGTGGCACCGCATGAGCCCACCGCGATGGGGGTTGGGCCGCAGACCGCACCGCCGTCCTGGCAGCATTGGTTTGGCACCGATCAATATGGGCGTGACATTTTAAGTCGGGTGATTCACGGCGGCCGCTATGTGCTCGCGATTGCACCGGCCTCGACATTGCTTGGGCTGAGTTTGGGTACGTTGATCGGTTTGATTTCGGCCTATGGGCGCGGGTGGATTGATGAGGTCATCATGCGGTTACTCGATGCCATTATGGCATTTCCGATTGTGGTGCTGGCGTTGCTCGCGCTGACGGTACTCGGTAGTTCAACGCTCAATGTCATCTTGGTGATTGGCTTGGTGTTTGCGCCGCTGATCGCCCGAACCGCGCGCGCCGCCGCGCTCACCGAAGTGCGCAAAGAATACGTTGAAGCCGCTCGCCTGCGTGGCGAGGGGCATTGGTATGTGATGTTAATGGAAGTGGCGCCCAACATTCGCGGACCGCTGCTGGTTGAGGCAACCATTCGGTTGGGCTATGCGGTCTTTACCTCGGCAACCCTGGGCTTTTTAGGCTTGGGCGTACAACCCCCCGCGCCTGATTGGGGTGTGATGGTTTCAGCAAGTCGCTCGCTGCTCACCACCGCGCCCTGGGCGGTGCTCGCCCCGGCGCTGGCGATTGCCGCGGTGGTGATTGGCTTTTCGCTCATCGCCGATGGCCTGCGTGATCAGGCAAATTAATGTCCTCACCATTACTCAGTTATTCTGATTTAAGTATTGCCTTTCGCCGCCGGGGCGAGTGGCGCACGGCGGTGCGCGGGGTTGATCTGACGGTCCGGGCCGGCGAGACCGTGGGGCTGGTGGGAGAGTCGGGGTGTGGTAAGTCGACGCTTGCGATGGCGGGCTTAGGCTATTTGCCTGACAACGCGCGTCTGCTCTCAGGCCAGGTCAGTCTGCGCGGCGAGCCCATCGCGAGCATGTCGGCAACGGCGCTTCGACAACGCCGGGGAGAGACGATTGCCGCGGTGTATCAAAACCCGGCCGCCGCCCTCAATCCCTCGCTAAGCATTGGCCGGCAAATTAGCGAGATATTTGAACACCAAAAGGCAATGACACCGCGCGCGGCCATGAAAGCCGCCCATGGCATGCTCGAGCAAGTGCGCATTGCCAACCCCAGTCAATTGCTGGCGGCCTATCCTTATCAAATCTCTGGTGGCATGCAGCAGCGTGTGGTGATCGCGATGGCGTTGGCTGGTGAGCCAGAGTTACTCGTTTTGGATGAGCCAACCACGGCGCTTGATGCCAGTATTCAGGCTGAAGTCTTAGCGCTATTCGCGGATCTGCGCCGCGATTTGGGCTTGGCCATGCTGCTCATTAGTCATGATTTAGCGGTGGTGCGGGCGGTCTGTGATCGTGCGGCGGTGATGTATGCCGGCGAAGTGGTTGAATCAGCGCCGGTCGAAGCACTCTTTGCGCAGCCTCAGCATCCGTATACCGCCTCGTTAATTGATTGCATTCCCACCGGTCATACGCACCACTCGGAGCGACGGCTAGCAACCATCCCAGGGTATCCACCAGCGCTGGGTGAGCGCGCCTCGGGCTGTGCCTTTGCGCCGCGTTGCCCGGTGGCTCGCGCGGCCTGTCAAGACCACCCCATCGCGCTGGATTGGATTGCTGATGATCACGCAAGCCGCTGTTTATTCCCCGCCGATACTGCCGCCCCAGGCGGCAACCGGCCGGCCGCTCAGCCCGGGCCGAGCCCGGGGGAGCGGGTATTAGAGAGTGACGCGCTGGTGGTGGGCTATAAGGGCGTGCGCATTCTTGATGGCATCACCCTCGATGTGCGCGCGGGCGAGACCTTGGCGCTTGTCGGCGAGTCGGGTAGCGGCAAGAGCACGCTTGCCCGCGCGCTCACTGGGTTAACGGTGCCGGAGTCAGGCGCGGTGCGCTTAATGGGTGAAGCCTTGCCCGGGGCGCAACGAAAACGTCGGCAATCAACGCGACGGGCGTTGCAGATGGTGTTTCAGTCGCCCGAAGATACGCTTAACGCGAGTCACCGCGTCGGCCCGGCCTTAGTGCGCGCGATTCGCGAACTCGGCGGGTTGAGTTATCGCGCGGCGCGCGCGGCGATGCCTGAGCGCTTGGCGCAAGTCGCCCTTGAGCCGGACACGGCTAATCGGCGTCCAACGCAGCTCTCTGGCGGACAGCGTCAACGGGTGGCGATCGCCCGGGCGTTTGCCGGTGATCCGAAGGCGGTCATTTTAGATGAACCGACCTCGGCGCTTGATGTCTCGGTGCAGGCTGCGGTGTTAGACCTGTTAATTGATTTACAGCAACGCCGCGGCACAGCGTATTTGTTTATTTCACACGACCTTACCGTGGTTCGCTATATCGCCGATCGGGTGGCGGTGTTGTTTTTGGGCCGCGTGATGGAAACCGGTCCCGTGGATGCGATTTTTGCCGGCGCTCGCCACCCCTATACCGCGGAGCTCCTCGGTGCCATTCCGGGCCTGGGGGGTGGGGCCGTGAGCACTCAGGGCGCTGGCAGCATCACTGGGCCGCGCGATCGACCGCGGGGGTGTCCCTATGCCTCGCGCTGTCCCCACGTGATGTCGATGTGCGCCGATCAGCCACCGCCGGTGCGCGAACCCTCGCCAGGCCGTCGTATTCATTGCCACCTACCGATCAATGCGTTGCCCGGTGCGCTCAACGACCGACCCGCAGATGATTTACACTATGAGCATGAATAATTTAACCGTTGACCAATGCGTGGGTAACACCCCGCTAGTGCGTTTGCAGCGGCTGGCGGATACCGGCTCCAACACCGTGCTGCTCAAACTTGAGGGCAATAATCCGGCGGGCTCGGTGAAAGACCGCCCGGCAATGAATATGATCGTGCAAGCCGAAGCCCGCGGTGAAATTAAGCCTGGCGATACACTCATTGAGGCGACTAGCGGCAATACCGGGATTGCACTGGCGATGGCCGCCGCGGTCAAAGGCTATCGCATGGTGCTGATTATGCCCGCCAATATGACCACCGAACGCCGTGCCTCGATGCGGGCCTACGGGGCTGAGTTGGTTTTGGTCAGCAAAGATGAGGGTATGGAAGGGGCGCGCGATCTCGCCGCGCGCATGCAGGCTGAGGGCCGAGGTCGGGTGCTCGATCAGTTTGCTAATCCGGATAATTGGGGCGCGCACTTCAACGGCACGGGGCCGGAGGTGTGGCGCGATACGCAAGGCGAAGTCACGCATTTTGTCGCCTCCATGGGCACCACCGGCACCATTATGGGCGTCTCGCGCTACCTCAAAGCCCAGCGCCATGACATTCAACTCATTGGCGCGCAGCCGCGCGAGGGCGCAAGCATCCCGGGTATTCGCAAATGGCCAGCGGCCTATTTGCCCAAAATCTTTGAGCCCGAACGGGTTGATCGGGTGGTTGAGGTCAGCCAAGAAGAGGCCGAAGACATGACCCGGCGACTGGCAGCCGAAGAGGGCATCTTTGCTGGAATATCGAGTGGTGGGACGTTGTTCGCAGCGCTGCAAATCGCGCGCGAAGTCGAAAACGCGACCATTGTCAGCATTGTCTGTGATCGCGGCGATCGTTATCTGTCCAGCGGCGTCTTCCCTGAGCAATGAATATCTTTGCTTTTGATATCGAGACGGTGCCTGATGTCGAGGGCGGCCGGCGGCTGCACGGACTTGAGGGCCTCGATGACCATGCCGCGGCTGAGGCGATGCTCGCCATGCGGCGCGAGGAAAATGGCAGCGATTTCTTACGCCTGCCTTTGCACCGCGTGGTGGTGATTTCGGTCGCCGCGCTCATTGGTGAGAAGTTCACCGTGTTCTCGCTTGGCGATGGCGGCGATGATGAGCGCTCGCTGATCGCGCGCTTTTATGAGGGCATTGAGCGTTACACGCCGAAGCTAGTGAGCTGGAACGGCAGTGGGTTTGATTTGCCCGTACTCCATTATCGAGCGCTTATGCATGGCCTGAGTGCGCCACGCTACTGGGAGACCGGTGATCAGGAGCGGGATTTTCGCTACAACAATTACCAAAACCGCTATCACGATCGGCATACCGATTTAATGGATGTGCTTGCGGGTTTTTCGCCGCGCGCGGTGGCGCCACTCGATCAGGTCGCCACGCTCTGTGGTCTGCCCGGTAAGTTGGGTATGAGTGGGGCGGCGGTGCGTGAGCACATCGAGCAAGGGGATTTTGCCGGCGTGCGCAATTACTGCGAGCACGATGTCTTAAACACCTACTTGTTGTGGCTTCGCTATGAACTAATGCGGGGCACGATCGATTCAGCCGGTTATGACGCTGCGTGCGAGCGGGTACGCGCAGCGCTGGTGGAGGCCGATCGGCCGCATTTAAAGCAATTCCTCGACGCCTGGCGTCAATAGCGGCGATGGGCGGACGACGCGGCCGGCGCTTGCCGGCAGACCCCATTGTCATGAACATTGAGCGGCTGAGTCACGAGGGTCGCGGGATTGCGCATCACGATGATCGCACCGCGTTTGTCCAGGGCGCGCTGCCCGGTGAGCAAGCCCAGGTGCAAGTCCGCCGGCGGCGTCGGCGTCAGGACGAAGGCCAGGCTATCGCTATTGAGCACCCGGCTGCCGATCGGGTCACGCCGCCGTGCCCGCATGTTGGCGTTTGTGGGGGCTGTAGCCTCCAGCACATGGACCCGGCCGCGCAGGTGCGGCATAAACAAGACACCCTCGCTGATCAGTTTCGGCATATCGGCGAAGTCAGCCCCCAGCGCTGGCTGCCCGCGCTGACCGGTCCCACCGCCGGCTACCGGCGGCGCGCGCGGTTAGGCGTTAAATACGTCCCGCGCAAGGATGACCGGGTGTTGGTGGGCTTTCGCGAGCGCTTTAGCCCGTTTGTTGCCGATATCGACCACTGCCATGTCCTCGATGCCCGCGTTGCTGATCGGCTCGGTGAGTTGGCTCAATTAATTCGCTCGCTGAGCATCCCGCACCGCATCGCGCAAATTGAGGTGGCCGCGGGTGATACCGAGGTGGGTTTGGTGTTTCGCAACCTCGAGGCACTGAGTACCAGCGACCGCGAGGCCCTGATTGCGTTTGGCCACACCCATGGGCTGATGATGTTTGAGCAGCCCGGCAATGAATCGAGCGTTGCACCGCTGGGTCATGCGCAGACTCGGATTGAGTACGCGCTGTCGGATCTGGGCCTACGCTTTGCATTTGCGCCAACCGACTTTACGCAGGTTAATGCCGCAATGAACGCGCAAATGGTGCCGCAAGCGCTGGATTTACTCGATCTTCAGCCTGAGCATCGGGTGCTGGATTTGTTTTGTGGCTTAGGCAACTTCACCCTACCCATCGCGCAGCGGGCCGGCCAAGTGATTGGGGTTGAGGGGGCGGAAGCCCTGGTTGAGCGGGGCCGCGAGAACGCCGCGCTCAATCAAATCAACAATGCTGAGTTTTTTGCCGCTGACCTAACCCAAGCGCATCCCGATGCCGCGTGGTTGGGAGGGCAGATTGATCGCGTTTTGCTCGACCCGCCGCGCTCGGGTGCGCTGGAAGTGCTGCCGGCTATTGCTAAGCTTGCGCCCGAGCGGATTGTTTATGTCTCCTGCGGGCCGGCCACGCTCGCGCGCGATGCCGGTGCGCTTGTCCACCAGCATGGCTATACCTTGGAGGCCGCCGGACTCATGGACATGTTCCCGCACACCGCCCACGCTGAAGCCATGGCGCTTTTTACCCGCACCCGGAGGTAGGTTGTGAATAAAGACTTTGAAATCATCGCACGCGAGACCGTTTATGACGGGTTTTTTAAGGTCAGTCGCTATACCTTGCGGCATGCATTATTTGCCGGCGGCCAGAGCGAGACGTTGGTGCGCGAGCGCTTTGAGCGGGGCCATGCAGTCGGGGTGCTATTGTTCGATCCGTGGCAGGATCAGGTCGTGTTGGTCGAGCAGTTTCGGGTCGGTGCGCTTGATTCGGGCTTTGAGCCGTGGCTGCTTGAGACCGTGGCGGGGATTATCGAGCCCGGCGAGCAGGCTCAGGCCGTGGCGCATCGCGAAACCTACGAAGAGGCGGCTTGCACGATCGGTGAATTGATCCCCATTACGCGCTATTTGGTAAGCCCAGGTGGGACCTCGCAAACCGTGGATTTGTACTGCGGCATTATTGATAGCCGTGATCTCATCGTCGATGGCCACGGCCAAGTCGACGAGGGCGAGGATATTCGGCTACAGATTCTGCCCACCGATGCCGCGATTGGGCTATTGGACCATGGCGGGGTTGTCGCCGCGATGCCGATTATTGCCCTGCAGTGGCTGGCGCTTAATCGCGCCGATCTGCAAACGCGCTGGCAAGATGCGCCGCGAGCCCCGTATAACGGGCCGGCGTCAGCGCTTTGAGCTCTGCGCGCGCTGCCTCAGGCAAATCGAGGCTATCGACAAAGGCCTGCAATCCCGCCTGATCGACGCGCTTACCGCGGGTCAGCGCTTTGAGCTTTTCGTAGGGCTCGGCAATACCGTAGCGGCGCATCACCGTTTGAATCGCCTCAGCGAGGACTTCCCAATTGGCATCGAGGTCTTCGGCAATGCGCGCCTCATCGACAGCTAATTTGCTCAAGCCCCGACGGGCCGCTTCATAGCTAATCAGGCTATGTGCTAGGCCAACGCCAATGTTGCGCAGCACCGTTGAGTCGGTTAAGTCGCGCTGCCAGCGTGAGACCGGTAATTTAGCGGCGAGATGGCCAAACAGGGCATTGGCGATGCCCAAATTGCCTTCGGCGTTTTCAAAATCGATCGGGTTGACCTTGTGCGGCATGGTCGATGAGCCGACCTCACCATCGACGAGATGCTGGCGAAAATAGCCAAACGCAATGTAGCCCCATAGATCACGAACGATATCGAGGCCCACGGTGTTGAGCCGGGCGATGGCATCAAACAACTCCGCTATGCCGTCGTGGGGTTCGATTTGGGTGGTGTAGGCGTTATAGCGCAGGCCCAGATTTTCGATATAGCGCTTGGCAAACGCCGGCCAATCGACTTCGGGATAGGCACTGACGTGGGCGTTGAAATTGCCCACTGCGCCGTTGATTTTGGCCAATACTGGTACCGCGGCAATGTGCTCGCGCTGGCGCTGCAGGCGGGCGGTCATATTGGCAAATTCTTTGCCGAGCGTGGTGGGCGAGGCAGGCTGGCCGTGGGTGCGCGCGAGCATCGCGACGTTTGCGTGCGTGGCGGCTTGCTCGCGGAGTTGCTCGATAAGCGAGTCGATAGCGGGTAGCAGGACCTCGTCGCGCGCACTGCGCAGCATCAGCGCATAGGCTAAGTTGTTGATGTCCTCGGAGGTACAAGCAAAATGCACAAACTCGCTAATGGCATTGAGCTCGGGCTGATCAGCGAGCTGTTCTTTGATGTAGTATTCAACCGCTTTAACGTCGTGGTTGGTCACCGCTTCGATGGCCTTGACGCGCGCAGCGGCGGTTTCGTCGAACTGCCGAGCAATGTCGCTAAGCGCGCGGGCGGCGCTATCGGAAAGCGCCGGCACCTCGGTGATCGAGGGTTCCGCGGCAAGCGCCTGCAGCCACTCCACTTCGACGATAATGCGGTGGCGAATAAGGCCATATTCGCTAACTAGCGGCCTGAGTGCGGCGGTCTTGCTCGCATAGCGGCCATCGATGGGAGAAATGGCGGTGAGTTGACTGAGCTCCATGGCCTAGGACCTTTTGCGCGTTAAAATGACAGTTTACTAGAACCGGGGAGATGATGATGAGCGAGGGCGGATTTCGGATTGAAAAAGACAGCATGGGTGAGCTTGAGGTGCCGGTATCGGCGCGCTATGGCGCACAGACCCAGCGTGCGGTGAACAACTTTGCCATCAGCGAATTGCCAATGCCGCGGCGCTTTATTCAAGCGCTTGGCCTGATTAAGGCCGCCTGTGCCGAAGCTAACCGCGATTTGGGCGATTTGGATGCAGATATCGCCACCGCCATTATTCAAGCCGCTGAATCGGTTGCCGCGGGTGATCACGATGCGCACTTTCCGGTTGATGTCTTTCAGACCGGCTCGGGTACCTCGAGCAATATGAACGCCAACGAGGTTATCGCCAATCTCGCCACCGAGGCGCTGGGCCGTGAAGTCCACCCCAATGATCACGTCAACATGTCGCAAAGCAGTAATGATGTGATTCCAACGGCTATCCACGTGGCTGCCGGCGTGAGCGCCGCTGAGACGCTACTGCCGGCATTAAGTCATCTGGCGCAAACACTTGAGGCGCGGGCGCTTGAGCTCGCCGATACCACCACAACGGGGCGCACCCATTTAATGGACGCGATGCCCATCACCTTGGGCCAAGAAGTTGGCGGCTGGGCCCATCAGATTCGGCTCGGTGAGGCACGCATTGAAGATGCGCTTAAGCGGGTGAAGGCGCTTGCACAAGGCGGCACCGCGGTGGGCACCGGCATTAATGCCCGGCCCGCGTTTGGCGCCCAGGTGGCCAGTGGGCTCGCTCGCCGCACGGGGGTTGCCTTTGTCGAAAGCCCCAACCGCTTTGAAAGCCTCAGCACCCAAGATGCCGCCGTCGAGCTCTCCGGGCAATTGCGTGTGGTGGCGGTGAGCTTGATGAAAATGAGTAACGACTTACGCTGGATGAACTCCGGCCCGCTCGCTGGCTTAGGCGAAATTGCCTTACCCGCGCTGCAACCGGGTAGCAGCATTATGCCGGGTAAGGTCAACCCGGTGATCCCTGAGGCGGTCGCGCAGGTCGGCGCCCAAGTGATTGGTAATGACACCACGATTACGGTGGCCGGGCAGTCCGGTAATTTTCAGCTCAACGTCATGCTGCCGGTGATTGCGCATAACTTATTGCAGAGCATGATGCTCATTGCCAATGGTGCCACGGCGCTGGCGGATCAGGCGATCGCCGGATTTAGCGTCAATCAGGCCCGGCTTGAGGAGGCGTTGGGGCGTAATCCAATTTTAGTCACCGCGCTTAACACCGTGATTGGCTATGAGCTCGGTGCAAAAATCGCCAAGCGTGCCTATGCCGAAGGCCGGCCGCTCATGGAGTTGGCGCGCGAGATGACCGACCTTTCCGATGAGGATCTTGAGCGCTTGCTTGATCCCAAAGCCCTCACCGCCGGGGGCATTCCGGGCGTGGACTAACGCGCTAGAATAAGGGGATGTCCGATCAGGCTGAATTTAACCCCACGGCGGTGCTAAAAACCCTGCCCACCGAACCGGGCGTTTATCGCATGTTCGATGCCGCCGGGAATGTCATTTACGTGGGCAAAGCCCGGCAGTTACGGCGGCGGGTGAGTAGTTACTTTCAAAAATCGGTGCACAACGCCCGCACGCAGGCATTGGTCAGCCAGGTTGCCGACTTACAAGTCACGGTCACGCATACCGAAGCTGAAGCGCTGATTTTAGAAAACACGCTGATTAAAACCCACCGGCCGCGCTACAACGTGCTGCTGCGCGATGATAAGAGCTATCCGTATATTCAGCTCACCACTCAGCAGGATTTTCCACGGCTGGCGTTCTATCGCGGTAAACGCCGTGAGGAAGGGCTTTCGTTTGGGCCCTTTCCCTCTTCAGGCGCGGTGCGCGAGACGCTAAATCACCTGCAAAAAGTCTTCCCGGTGCGCCAGTGCCGGGATAGCTTTTATCGTCATCGCTCGCGGCCGTGCCTGCAGCATCAAATCGGTCGCTGCACCGCACCCTGTGTCGGGCTCATCAGCCAAGCGGATTACGCCAAAGACGTGCGCCATGTGCAGATGTTTCTCTCCGGACAAAGCAGCGAGGTCATCGATGAGCTGGTCGCGCGCATGGAGGCTGCCGCTGAGGCACTGGATTACGAACAAGCCGCGCGCCTGCGTGATCGCATCGAGAGTCTGCGCCGCATTCAGGCGCGCCAGTATGTTGCCGGTGCCAAAGGTGATGTTGATGTGATTGCGCTTGAGCGCGATGAGAACCTGGCTTGTGTGCAGGTGTTTGTGATTCGGGATGGCCGCAACTTAGGCAACCAGACCTATTTTCCGAAGGCACCGCCGGGGACCGATACCGAAGAGATTTTGTATGCCTTTATCGCGCGGCACTATTTAGGCCGTGACACACCGGCTGAGCTTTTGGTCAGCCACGTGATGCCAGAAAGTGAGGTGCTTGAAGAGGCGCTGAGCAATGACGCCGGTCATCGCGTGCGTATTGCCTCGCGACTGCGCGGCGAGCGGCGCCGCTGGATGTCGATGGCAAAGCGCAATGCCGAGCATGCCATTCGGGCGCGACTCGAGAGTGAGGCCTCGATGGAAGCTCGGTTTGAGGACTTACAAACCGGCCTCGAGCTCGATCAGATGCCCGAGCGTATTGAGTGCTTTGATATTAGCCACACCCAGGGTGAGGCGACCGTCGCCTCGTGTGTCGTGTTTGGCCGCGAAGGGCCGATTAAGGATGACTATCGGCGCTTTAATATCGATGGGGTGACCGCCGGTGATGATTATGCGGCCATGCGCCAAGCCTTGGAGCGGCGCTTTAAGCGGCTCAAAGACGGCGAGGGGATTACCCCGGATTTACTGCTTATCGACGGCGGGGCAGGTCAGCTTAAACAAGCCGAATCGGTACTCGAGGATCTGCAAATTACTGCCGTGACCTTGGTGGGAATATCGAAAGGGCCGCGCCGGCGACCCGGCGAAGAGGTGTTGGTGATTAGCGGTCGGACGGGCTCGATGCGATTGCCGCCGGAATCGCCGGGGCTGCATTTACTCCAACAAGCGCGTGACGAGGCGCATCGCTTTGCGATTACCGGGCATCGCTCGCGCCGCAGTAAACCCCGGCAGCGCTCGAGCCTTGAGGATATCGCCGGGCTTGGGCCCAAGCGCCGCCAAGCGCTAATGAAGCAGTTTGGCGGGTTAAAGGGCATTCAACGGGCAGCGACCGATGATCTAGCCAAAGTCGATGGAATTAGCCCAACTTTGGCGAGCCGCATTCATGATCAGCTCAATAGCTAATCATGGCGAGGTGCGCGTGGTAGTCTGCCGGCTATGGAGATGACGCTGCCGAATATGCTCACCTGGGCTCGAATTGTAATGATTCCGATCCTGGGGCTGTTGTTTTTGTTGCCCGCGCCATGGGCTAACAGCGCGGCGGCGATGGTCTTTGCCGTGGCGAGCATTACTGATTGGCTCGATGGGTATTTGGCCCGGCGCTGGAACCAGAGCTCGCCATTTGGCGCCTTTCTCGATCCCGTCGCTGATAAGTTAATCGTGGCCATCGCGCTCATCATTGTGGTGGTGGAAACCCCCAGCGCTTGGGCGGCGGTCCCGGCAGCGGTGATTATCGGGCGTGAAATTGCCGTATCAGCGCTACGTGAATGGATGGCTGAGCTCGGTCAGCGTGCCAGTGTAGCGGTTGGCATGCTCGGCAAGGTAAAGACCAGCGCGCAAATGGTAGCGATTATTCTTCTGCTCTATCGGCATGAGTTAGCCGGGTTTCCCGTCTGGCCGGTTGGGCTTGTCTTGCTCTATGTCGCCGCGGGTCTAACGCTCTATTCGATGGTGCTGTACTTAAGCGCAGCGATGCGAGCAGTCGATGGTTTATCGGCCCGCTAAGGCGCAACGACAGTGGTTTCAGGGTTGACACAAAGCCGGTGCCGACTAGAATACAAAGGCTGTTGCGGGAATAGCTCAGCTGGTAGAGCACAACCTTGCCAAGGTTGGGGTCGCGAGTTCGAATCTCGTTTCCCGCTCCAAACAACTACCCCGGCCGTGCTGCGGTCGGGGTTTTTTGTATCAAGGCTAGGTGGCAGAGTGGTGATGCAGCGGCCTGCAAAGCCGTGTACGCCGGTTCGATTCCGGCCCTAGCCTCCATTATTTATGCCCGGATGGCGGAACTGGTAGACGCACAGGACTTAAAATCCTGGGGCTTTTAGCCGTGTGGGTTCGAGTCCCACTCCGGGCACCATTCATAATGGGCTTGGCATTGGGAGCCTCGAATGAGCGCACCGATTTTGATTACTGGCGCAGGCCAGCGCATCGGCCTCGCTTTTGCCCTGCATTGCTTGCGTCATAACACCCCGGTGATTGCCACCTATCGCACCCACCGGCCGGCGGTGCAAACACTCGAAGACGCCGGTGCGCGTTGCATTCAGGCCGACTTTGCGACTAACGCCGGTATTGATGCGTTTATCGAAACGCTTAATGACCAAACCACGGCATTGCGGGCGATTATTCATAACGCCTCAGACTGGCTGCCAGAAAGCTCCGACTCAGACCCGGCCGAGGTGATGGCGGCGATGATGCAAATTCACAGCATGACGCCGTATCGCCTCAATTTAGCCTGTCGGCATTTGCTCGAGGCCAATGATGGGGCGGCCGATATCATTCACATGACCGACTATGTGGTGGAAAAGGGCAGTGCAAAACATATTGCCTACGCGGCGAGCAAAGCCGCGCTCGAAAACTTAACGCTGTCGTTCGCCCGCCTGCTGGCACCACAAGTTAAGGTGAATAGCGTAGCGCCTTCGCTGATTATGTTTAACGAGGGTGATAGCGACGCCTATCGCGAGAAAACGCTCAAAAAGTCATTGCTTGGCATCGCGCCGGGCGAGGCAGCGGCGGTGCAGACAATCCAGTTTCTCCTCGATAACCCCTACATCACCGGTCGTAGTATCGGATTAGATGGTGGGCGGCCGCTCGTTTGACGGGTGGGGTTCTTTACCCGCTAAAGCGCTTAAACGCCAACGTTGCGTTGGTGCCGCCAAAGCCAAAGCTGTTGCTAAGCACCAAGTTTAGGGGGCGGTCGGTCATGGTCTCGGTTACCACCGGGAAGCCCTCGGCGTCGGGGTCGAGGTTCTCGACATTGGCGGTGCCAGCAATAAAGTTACCTTGCTGCATGAGCAGCGAGTAAATGGCTTCTTGCACGCCTGCCGCCCCCAACGAATGCCCCGTTAATGACTTAGTCGATGAGACCGGTGGCATGGATTCGCCAAACACGGCCTTGAGCGCGTTGAGCTCGGTGATGTCGCCGGCCGGTGTGCTGGTGCCGTGGGCATTAATGTAGTCAACGGGCTGATCGGCACCCGTTTCGCTCATCGCTAATGCTAAGTTGACACAGCGCTGGGCGCCTTCACCCGAGGGTGCGACCATGTCGTAGCCATCGGAGGTGGCCGCATAGCCAACTAGCTCGGCTAGAATCTCGGCGCCGCGCGCTTCAGCGTGCTCAAGCGACTCTAGCACCAGCATGCCGCCACCGCCGGCGATGACAAAGCCATCGCGATCGCGGTCAAAGGGCCGTGATGCGCGCTCTGGGGTGTCGTTGTACTGGGTTGATAGCGCACCCATAGCATCGAACAGCATGGTTAGGCTCCAATGCTCTTCTTCGCCGCCCCCGGCGAATACGACGTCTTGCTTACCGAGCTGGATTTGCTCCATCGCTGCGCCAATGCAATGGGCGCTCGTCGCGCAAGCTGATGAGATGCTGTAGTTGACGCCCTGAATGCTAAATGGGGTGGCCAAACAGGCCGATGTGGTACTGCCCATGACCTTTGGCACGGCAAACGCGCCGATTTTGCGCACGCCCCGTTCACGCAAAATATCGGTGGCTTTGACCACGTTTTCGGTGGAGGCACCGCCGGAGCCGACAATTAATCCGGTTCGCGGGTTAGAAATCATTTCAGCGGGTAGGCTGGCTTGCGCAATCGCTTGTTCCATGGCGACATACGCATAGCCCGCCGCATCCCCCATAAAGCGTCGTGCCCGGCGCGGAATGGCAGCGTCTAGATCGATGTCGCACTGTCCCGCCACTTGGCTGCGCAGTCCTTGTTCGGCATAGGCCTCGCTATGGCGAATACCGGATTGGCCTTCACGCAAGGCGCGGGTGACGCTTGCCGTATCGTTTCCAAGGCACGAGACAATGCCCATGCCGGTGACTACCACTCGACGCAAAATGCTCTCCTTTTAGAGTCCGCTTTGCGGATTCTGAAACAGTCCGACCCGCAGGTCCATGGCCTGATAGATCAGCGTGCCATCGACTTTGACTTCACCATCGGCAATGCCCATGCAAAGCTTACGGCGAATGACGCGTTTCACATCGAGGCGGTAGTGGACATGAGCATTGTCGGGCAGGATCTGGCCGGTGAATTTCACCTCGCCCGAACCCAGCGCGCGGCCTTTGCCCTCACCACCTGTCCAGCCAAGATAAAACCCCAGCAGTTGCCAGAGCGCATCCAGACCAAGGCAGCCGGGCATCACTGGATCGCCCGGGAAGTGGCAGTGGAAAAACCACAGATCGGGGTGGACCTTAAGCTCTGCCTCGATTGACCCCTTGCCATGGGCGCCATCTGCATCGTCGATATGCGTGATGGCATCAAACATGAGCATATTGGGCACAGGGAGCTGGGGGTTGCCTGGACCAAACAGTTCGCCATGCCCGCAGGCAATGAGCTCGTCGTAGGTATAACTCGATTTTTGGTTCATGGTTTTCCGCAAGCCGCTCAAGCCTGACATGGCCCTGTCATGTCGATGAACGGCGGCAATCAAAGAGGGGCTGTTTTGCTAGGCGAAACCCTACTGTGTGGGCTCAGTGCTGGCAACCTTATTATTAAGCCATTCACTGATGCGCTGTTGGATGCCAGCGGCATCTAGGCCCACCAGCTCAAGCTGCTCATCGCGCTCGGCGTGCTGGACATAGGCATCGGGCAGACCGATGTGCAGTATTGGCCGCACGAGCTCCATTTGAGCGAGCGCCTCGGCGATGGCTGAGCCCGCACCGCCGGCGATGACGTTTTCTTCTAAAGTGACGATGCGTTCATGGCTTTCAGCCATCGCCCGAATGCAGTCCTTATCTAATGGCCGGACAAAGCGCATGTTGACAACGCTTGCATCGAATTGCTCGGCCACCGCCTCGGCCGGTGCGACCATTGAGCCAAATGCAAGTAATACAATGCGCTTGCCGGTGCGTCTGACTTCGGCCTTGCCGATCGGCAAAGTCTCAAGGGTGTCATCGGGGGCGATGCCGGGCCCGCGGCCTTTGGGATAGCGCACGCTGCTGGGCCCATCGATGCTCAGCCCGGTAGACAGCATCCGCCGGCACTCCCACTCATCAGCGGGCGCCATCACCGTCATATTGGGCAGACAACGGCTAAAGGTGAAGTCAAAGGCGCCCTGATGGGTCGCGCCATCCGCGCCCACCAGCCCGGCGCGGTCGATGGCGAAGAGTACGGGTAGATTTTGCAGGGCGACATCGTGGATGAGCTGATCGTAGCCGCGTTGTAAGAAAGTGGAGTAAATCGCGAGTACCGGGCGCTCACCCTCGCAGGCCAGTCCAGCGGCCAGGGTGACGGCGTGCTGCTCGGCAATGGCGGTATCGAGGTAGCGATCGGGATAGCGTTCAGCAAAATCTACTAAACCCGAGCCCTCGCGCATGGCCGGGGTGATGCCCCAAACATGGGAATTGGCTTGAGCGGCGTCGCACAGCCAGTCGCTAAAGACATCGGTGTAGTTCGGTGGCGCTGGCTCGCTTTTGCCCAAACCAGCCGCCGGGTCAAAAGCTTTGACGCCATGGTAGGCAATGGGGTTGGCCTCGGCGCGGGGGTAGCCTTTGCCTTTGCGAGTCACGCAGTGAAGGATGCGCGGGCCATCAAGCTCACGCAGCCGCCCGAGCACTTCGACAAGCTGATCAACATCGTGGCCATCGACGGGGCCAAAATACTGAAACCCTAGCTCCTCAAAAAAGGTGCCGGGCACGAGCATGCCTTTGACATGCTCTTCGGCGCGCTTGGCAAATTCGCGCATGGGTGTGGGCATGCGCTCGAGGACGTTTTTCGCCTCTTCACGGAGGTTGCTGTACACCCCGCCGGACAAAAGCCGCGCGAGGGTTTTATTGAGCGCGCCGACATTCTCTGAAATCGACATTTCGTTGTCGTTGAGTATGACCAACAGGTCGGGCCGAATGTCGCCGGCGTGATTCAGTGCTTCAAAGGCCTCGCCCGCGGTCAGGCCGCCATCGCCAATGACCGCGCAGGTTTTGCGCTGATCGCCGCGGCTGTGGCTAGCCAGCGCCATGCCCAGCGCGGCACTAATTGCGGTGCTTGAGTGGCCCACGCCAAAGGTGTCGTAGGGGCTTTCTTTGCGCTCGGGAAAGCCCGCGGGCCCATCAATTTTGCGAATGCGGCCGATCTCTTGGCGCCGGCCGGTTAGGATTTTATGCGGATAGCACTGATGACCGACATCCCAGACCAGCCGGTCGTGGGGTGTATTGAGTACGTAGTGCAGCGCAACGGTGAGCTCAACGGCGCCTAAGCCAGCCGCTAGATGACCGCCCGAGCGCGCCACACTATTAAGTAAGTAGTCACGCAACTGCGCGGTGAGCCGGGGCAGTTGGCTCTGCGGGAGTTCACGCAGATGTGCCGGCTCGTCGATACCCTCGAGTAATGGGTAGCTGCCTAATTCCATTCACGCTCCTCCAGATAATCTTCGAGTTCGGCGCTTGCTGGCAGGTTGCGCTCGCTAACCAACTGGTCGCGCACCGAAATGCCGGCAGTGTGCACGGTCTCGGGATCGCCTGAGACCAGTGGGTGCCACCAAGCCAGATCTTTGCCTTCAGCAAGGCGGCGATACGCGCAAGTTGTCGGTAACCAAGTATACGCATTCACACGATCAACCGTCAGCGTAATGCAATCGGGCACGCTGGCATGACGATTGGCGTAGTCAGTGCACTGACAGCTTTGGGTGTCGAGTAACTGACAGGCGATACGGGTGGGGTAGACAGTGCCGCTATCAGCATCTTCAAGTTTGTGCCGGCAACACTGACCGCAGCCATCGCAGAGCGCCTCCCATTCAGGGTGTGACATCTCGCTTAACGTCTTTCGCTGCCAGAACGGTCGATTATCGATGGTCATAGGTTTGAGTGTATCGCGCTCAGCAGGGCGTGGGCGATAGTGCGTTCAGCGCATTTATGCATATCCTACGAAGTTACAATAG
>JAVLBW010000002.1:58891-87111 GCA_031581235.1 Spiribacter sp.
AACTACCGTATAAAGTGTAAATTTGAGAGAGTGTTTCTATGTTGTTTGCTTGGCGCCAATGGTCGATTATTGTCCTGATCGGGATCGCCTTAGCTTATGTCCCGCCCATTAAGGCACAAGTAACAAGCGGGTCAGTAACGATACTCGATGGCCGCCCCTCGGCAACTCCACCTGCGCGACGATTTCCCCGGCAGTCAGAGGGGAATGGTCAGACACGAAATCAATTAGCGTCTCAGCGCGTGCTGACCGCGACAGCCCTTAATCTGGAGGATGCGGGTCAATCGCAAGAACCCGTGGCAGCCAATGCGGCTATTTCCGGCGAGTCGCTGGTTTTCGAGTACTATGGCCCCTTGTTGAGACTGAGGTCGGGCATATCACCGCCGGCCACTGAACCAGACTAGCGTTGGCAAAAAGCATGGTGCTTGGCCGTGGCAAATTCGCAGCCTGTACCTACAATCCGAATGAATAAAGGATGGCTCTTTTCAATATTTGGTCGGCGCCTTAACTTTTTTACACATCCACTACCAGCTCAACCAGAATGGCATTACTTCACGGTCGAATATATATTGCCCCGGTTCCTTAATGAATTTAAAGTATACATTCAATTAATTGGTTAATTGGATGATATGGGGATTTTGGTGGGGGTTATGAAAAAACTGAACAGCTTGGCGAGAGTGCTCGCACTGGCGCCGCTGATGACTGCCTGCGTCACTATCGCCGGTGGCGGTGATATTGATGAGTCAGCGTTGCCACCAACAGCCACCGAATCCAGCACAAGCGAGGCGGCGGAGCCAGCGGCGCGCGACGGTGAATCAGCCGATAGCGCAGCGTCAGGCAACAACGTCAGCACACAGACACAGGCAGGTAGCGATGCTGAGCAGGCAAGCGCCGGGGCAACGGAATCTCAGGGCGAGGGGCCGCTAGAAGACGTACCGTTGGTTATCGATTTATCTGATCTGCGCGATGCCGATGGCGTGGGTAATCTATCGATGCAATGGCAGGAGCTCGATCAAACGCGAGGCGTATGGACTAAAATTGACGGGGCGAATTCGCAAGGATTTACTCCGCGCCAAGCCCACGTTGGCAATCAATTGCGGGTTGCCATCGAATACATTGATGGCCGAGGCAACCTCGAGTCATTTGCGACGGCGCCAACACCGCCGGTGCGTAACGTCAATGATTTGCCCAGCGGCGAGCTGCGTCTTGTGGGCCAACAGTTGCAATACGAGACATTGCGCGCCGATACCAGTTCTGTTCGGGATGAGGACGGTGTGAGTACGCTAGATTATCAATGGGAAATCTCGAACGACGGCAGCACTTGGCAACCCTATCGAAGCGACGACTGGTCTGGTGATACCGTTGTGTTAACGCAAGCTGAGGTTGGCCGTTACGTGCGAGTTGTTGTGAGTTATACCGATGGGTTTGGCACACGAGAGCGTATTGAGAGCGCGGCCAGTGATCCGATTAAAAACATCAACGACCCGGTTCGCGGTGATATTGAGGTTCAAGGTGAAACGTTGGTCGGCGACAGGCTTAGAGTCATTACCAGTCAACTTAGTGACCGTGATGGCATCGCAAACATTAGCCTCGTTTGGGAGGGCTCAAGCGATGGCGGGACATGGCAGCGAGCCGCTGAATCCTCGGTCGGTGAGTTGGCCCTCGATAATAGCCTTATTGGTGCACAAATTCGGGTGCGCGCCGTCGTGGTCGATCGCTATGGTAACGAAGGGACCGTGATCTCTGGCAATGTCGGCCCAGTGGAAAGCGTGAATTCAGCGCCCACAGGAACGGTCCGCATACTGTCGGTCGACTGATATAATCACAGACGATTAGAAGGCGTCAGCGCCGCCGGCGACTGGCGTCTTTTTGTTTGTGTGTTCACTCATCGACTAGGGCCAGATTTTGACCGCTGACACCGTAATTGCCGCCGAAGCCGATCGCCGCCGTACCTTTGCGATCATCTCGCACCCCGACGCGGGTAAAACCACCGTTACTGAAAAACTGTTGCTCTTTGGCGGCGCCATTCAGTTGGCGGGCACTGTTAAGGGGCGTAAGTCTGATCGGCATGCGACCTCGGATTGGATGGCGCTTGAGCAAGAGCGGGGCATATCGGTTACTTCGTCGGTGATGCAGTTCCCGTATCGTGAGCGCATCGTCAATTTGCTCGACACACCCGGCCACGAAGACTTCTCAGAAGATACCTATCGCACGCTCACCGCGGTGGATTCGGCGCTCATGGTGATTGATGCAGCCAAGGGCGTTGAGGAGCGCACCATTAAGCTTATGGAAGTCTGTCGGTTGCGCAAAACGCCGATTATGACGTTTATGAACAAGCTCGACCGTGAGGGCCGTGACCCCATGGATCTGATGGATGAGGTTGAGCGCATCCTTAATATTCGCTGCGCGCCGGTGACTTGGCCGATTGGGATGGGCAAGCAGTTTCGCGGTGTATTTCATTTGCTCGATAATCGCGTTCACCTCTACGCCGCTCAGCACGGCGGCAGCATGCAAACGGGCGAGACAATTGAGGGCCTTGATAACCCCCGCCTCGATGAGCTGCTGGGCAGCCAAGCCCAAGAGCTGCGCGCCGAAGTCGAGCTAGTGCAAGCGGCGGGTAACGCCTTTGATATCGATGCCTACCTGGCTGGTGAGCTCACCCCGGTATTCTTTGGCTCGGCGATTAATAACTTTGGCTTACAAGAGCTGCTTGATCAATTTGTGCAATACGCCCCAGCACCGCAACCCCGCGAGGCCGAGAGCCGTGAGGTGAGTGCTACGGAAGATAAGCTCACCGGCTTTGTCTTTAAGATTCAAGCCAATATGGACCCCAATCATCGTGATCGCATCGCCTTTATGCGCGTGTGTTCCGGGTCGTTTGAACGGGGCATGAAGCTCAAGCATGTGCGCCTAGGTAAGGATGTAAAAATCGCCAACGCGATTACCTTTTTGGCTTCCGATCGCGATCATGTCGAAACCGCCTATCCTGGCGATATTATCGGGTTGCATAACCACGGCACCATCCAAATCGGCGATACCTTCAGTCAAGGCGAGGCGCTTAAATTTGCCGGTATCCCGAACTTTGCCCCTGAGCTTTTTCGCCGTGCGGTGCTGCGTGATCCTATGCGCATGAAAGCGCTGCAAAAAGGCTTGGTCGAGTTGTGCGAGGAGGGGGCATCGCAGTTATTTCGACCGCTTATTAATAACGACTTGATCGTGGGAGCTGTGGGCGCGTTGCAGTTTGATGTCGTCGCGTTTCGGTTGAAACACGAGTACGGCGTTGACTGTCAATTTGAACCGGTAGGGGTTGCCACCGCACGCTGGGTTTATGCCGACGATGCCAAGCAGATCGAACGTCTTAAAGACCGCCAGCAGGAGCATTTGGCAACCGATGTCTCCGGGGCGCTCGCGTATATCGCACCCACCCGAGTGAATTTACAGCTCACCGAAGAGCGTTGGCCGGAGCTAACCTTTAGTGCTACCCGCGAGCACTAGGGCTCGCGTTGGTCAGTCAAGAAGATCTAGTCCGATTGCTCCATGCTCTCGCTGTAAGTGCCTTGGCGGGCCAATGAGTTGAGCCGGGCGCGTTTAAGGAACGCCTTTTCGGCGATTGTTTTGTTGGCGTTGTCGCCAGCCCACGCGGCTTGGACGGGGTTTTGTAGTGCACGGCTATAGGAAAAGCTCAGCACCCAAGGCTTGCTCAGTTCAGACTGGTTCATAGCGTTGAGATTAGCGGTTGCCTCCTCGCAGCTCTGCCCACCCGATAAAAAGTTAATTGACGGCACCGCAGCGGGAACCGTGCGACGGAGCACGCGCAATGTCGCCTCGGCGCAGACTTCGGCCGTTGGGCGTGGCGAGACATCTTTGCCTGGCAGGACCATGTTGGGTTTGAGGATCACCGCTTCGAGTAGGACTTGATGGCGGCGCAGTGCGGCAAATAGGGCCGCTTGGGCGGCTTCGGTGACTTCGGCACAACGCTCGATCGAGTGATTGCCATCCATGAGTACTTCAGGCTCAACGATGGGCACCATACCGCGCGACTGGACAATCGCCGCGTAGCGCGCGAGTACCTCGGCGTTAGCCTCGATGGCCTGTTGGCTTGGGGTGGTGGCGGAGATGCTGTAGACGTTGCGCCACTTGGTAAAGAGCGCGCCTTGCTCGAGATAGCCGTCGAGGCGATCACCGAGATTATCGAGCCCTTGGGTGACTTTGTCGCCTGGGCTGCCGGGAAGCTCGGTCAGGCCCTTGTCAACTTTAATGCCGGGCACGATGTCTTGCTGCTCGCAGGCCTCGGGGATACGCACACCGTCGTCATTTTTCTGGCCCAGCGTTTCTTCAAAAAAGATGATGCCAGCGACGTATTCGCCGATGCCTGGCGTGGATGCCAGCAGACTGCGGTAAAAACGCCGGGTTTCTTCGGTTGATTCGATGTTGTGATCAGCGAGGCGCTTGGTGATCGTCGGGTAGCTCTCGTCAGCGGCTAGAATGCCTCGGCCTGGGCTGGTTAACCGCTCGATGGTGTGTTGCATTTGCCCGACTTTGTCCATGATCACTTGCCTCCAAACATCGCGTGATTTTGGCGCTGGAGTTTAAAGTGTTTTGCATGCCAAGACCACTATTTTGTCGGCTCAGAAATCCTCAGATGGATCACTACTGGGGTTAGCGTAGTGGCGCATCCCAAGGCGCAGTAAATACAAAATGACGAGGCTCAAAGCGCCTAATAGCGCCAAGACAAAGAGTCCGCGCGCGTCGGGGTTGAGCACAAAACGCTTGGCCTGATTACTGACTGCAGCGAGCGCGGCAATGCCAGGAAGTGTGCCGAGCCAAGTGCCGATAAGGTAGGGGGTAAAGCCGATTGTTGAGGCGCCAGCGAGCAGGCTTACGGCGTGAAAGTGCGCGACTGGCATAATCCGTAAAGCGCTAACGACCATCGTGCCATGGTTGCTGGCATGCGCGTTGAGCCGCATTAGGGTCGGCCCCGCCAAGCGCCGGAGTGGCTCGGCGCCCAGCACCCATCCCAAGATAAAACTCGCGATTGCGCTAGCGGTGGTGCCAATGGATGCCAATGCAAATCCACTTAAGGGGCCGTACACCAGTAGCGTTGCGACCACCATGAGAGTTAAGGGCAGAAAAGCAAATCCGGCCGCAATATAGGCCATGATTAATGCCAGCGCGGCCCAAGGCTGTTCGCGCACGGCGAGACCTAAATCAAGCAATGCGCTTAAATTGGTGTAGCTCTCAAGCTGTAAGACTTGCCAAAGCGCGGTAATGCCGACAATCAATGCAAAGGCGACGAGCGCTCGCCACAGTAGCGGCCAACGCCGGTGCAGCGCGGCGCGCCATTCAGCCCGCGTTGGCATCAGCGCTGATGACGCGGCGACGTACGAGGCCGATGCCGACTGCTACGCTGGTAACCACTACTGGAATGCTGAGTGCCGTGGCGATGTCGGCGTTGGGCATAAAGCCGATTCGCTCAAGACCGCGCATGGCGTAGCCCACCAAAGAAACCACGTAGTAGCTGAGAATAACCACCGATAAGCCCTCAACGGTCTGCTGCAAGCGCAGCTGCAGACTCGCGCGTCGGTTCATCGAATCGAGCAAATCGCGATTTTGTGCTTCGAGGGCCACATCGACGCGGGTGCGTAACAGGTTAGCGGCGCGGCTCACCCGCTCAGATAGCCGCTCGAGGCGCTCGCCCATATGCACACAGGTATCAAGTGCAGGCGCTAGACGTCGCTCCATAAACTCATCCAGCGTGCTCACACCCTCAATACGTTGCTCTCGCAGGGCGTTGAGCCGGCGCCGCACCAACGTGCCATAAGCCGCTGTGGCGCTAAAGCGAAAGTTTGTTTGCGCCATTTGCCGCTCAATCTGCGCGGATAGATCGGATAGCGCGCTGAGCAAATCACGCTCGTCGGCCAGTTCGGCCACCGTGGCCAGTCGATCCATTAGGGTGCCGAGGCGCGTTTCCATATCGGTAATATCAGCCGAGCGCTCGCGGGCGAGTGGAAAGCTCAACAGCGCCATGAAGCGATAGGTTTCAATTTCGAGCAGCCGCTGGATAAGCCGGCCGGCCTGCATGGCGTTGAGGCTGTCATCAATCACCAAAAAGCGCAGAAAGCCAGACTGATCAGCTAAAAAGTCAGTCCACACACTCGCCGCCCGACCGGCGCATTCACTGCCGGCCAAGCTATCGGCATGAAAATAACGCCCTAATGACTCGATGCTCGCTTCGATGCTTGCCGCCGGGACGAGGCTCACGTGCATGGCGGCGAGCAATTCACCGGGCAGGCCGGGTAGCCAAGTGCTTGGGAGTGCTTGAATCGCGGTCTCGCTAAAGGGCTCTGATTCAGCGCCATTAACGAAGATGGTATAGGTCGAAAACTCCGTATGCCGCTCCCAGCGCAGTCGAAAGGCGCTGGTTTCGAGCACAAAATGGCCGGCCTCCGCATTGGGCGGGTCAACTTGGAGGCGCTCACAAAGCCCACTCATATGCTCAACTTCTTCGCGCCGGCCGCTGGTGCCGGTGTGCATCACCAAATGAGAGACGCGCAGCGGCGCATTGAGGCTTTCAAACGGCCGCGCGTGGGCTTCATTGAGTAGCGTATTGCGCAGCGGATGGGCGGCGATTCCGGTTTGGTCGGCCATCGTTGGCAGTCCTTCTCGTGAGTAGCAAGCAACCTAGCGTTCGCGAATGCTTTGAACAAGTGGCGTAAGTTAACGCAGGACCCGTATCATGACCTCATGGGACCTACTAATCTCAATGATACGCCGGTCGTGTTCACAATGCTCATTGCGAATGCGCTGGGTTTTGCCGCCTATGGGCTGATCGGCCCATCACTGGTGGTTAATTTTGCGCTCTGGCCGTTGGGCACCGCGGAGCTAGGCACGCAGTTTGTTGGCGGTATTCCCTCGTTTGAATTCTGGCAGCTCGCGAGCTATGGCTTTTTGCACGGTGGATTTTTTCATCTGTTCGTTAATATGTTCGCGCTGTGGATGTTTGGCACGGCTCTGGAGAGCTTTTGGGGATCGCGGCCGTTTTTAACCTTTTATTTGGTCTGCATGATTGGCGCGGGGTTAATCCAATTAGTGGTCGCCACCATGGCGGTGAGCGCCGGCAGCGTTTACCCAACCATTGGCGCCTCGGGGGCGGTGTTCGGGATATTGCTTGGGTTTGCCATGATGTTTCCGGATCAACGGCTTGTTTTAATTTTCCCGCCAATTCCCATCAAAGCGAAATACTTCGTGCTGCTTTATGGTGCGTTTGAGCTCTATGCCGGCGTCACCGGATCAATGTCTGGAGTCGCGCATTTTGCCCACCTTGGCGGCATGGCATTTGGCCTGATGATGATTTTGTACTGGCGTGGCCAGTTACCGATTAAACCCGCCCGTCGGCTTATGCGCTAAGCGCCAAGCGCTCCTGATGCGCGGCGACAATGGCGGCTCGCGCGGTCTTAAGTTGCTGTTTTGGGTCGTCGATGGCTACTAAGGCTTGGCGCCAGCGCTCGCCGCCCGGCAGAGACTGTAAATACCAGCCGATGTGCTTGCGCGCGATACGCACGCCTTGATGTTCGCCGTAAAAGGCATGCAGTGCGGCAAGGTGGCCGAGCATCCAATCGCGGACCATTGCCGTTGTCGGTGGCTCAAGTCGCTCGCCGGTGTCGAGGAAGTGTTGTATCTCGCCAAATATCCACGGCCGTCCTTGCGCGCCGCGGCCGATCATGACCGCATCACAACCGCTTCGATCAATGAGTGCTCGAGCCTGTTCGGGTGTGGTGATATCCCCGTTGCCAATCAGCGGTATATCAATCACCTCGCGCACGGCGGCGAGCGTGTCATGCTCGGCTTGACCTTGGTAGCGTTGGTCGCGCGTGCGTCCATGAATGGCCAAGGCCGCTATGCCCGCAGACTCGGCGAGCTGCGCGATGTTGACCGCGTTGCGACGCGCTGCGCTTGGGCCGGTCCGAATCTTGAGCGTCACCGGCACATCGACGGCTCCCACCACGGCGTCGAGAATGGACGCGACCAGCGGCTCATCTGCGAGTAGTGCGGAGCCGGCCATTCGGCGGCAGACCTTTTTGGCCGGGCAGCCCATGTTGATATCGATAATTTCGGCGCCCTCATCCACGTTGATTCGGGCGGCCTCGGCCATCATTTGTGGCTCGGCGCCCGCAATTTGCACCACGCGAGGGGAGGGCTCGCCGCGGTGGTCACGCTTGAGCTGCGATTGTCGTGTCTCACGCAGCGCCGGATTAGAGGCGACCATTTCCGATGGCGCGAGCGCGGCACCCAGTTGTCGTGCTAACAAACGAAACGGCCGGTCGGTCACGCCCGCCATCGGGGCGAGGAACACTTGCCCGGGAATTGCATAATCACCAATGCGCATCGCCCTATCATAGCGCGTGCGCTGGTTCGGCCCAATGATGACGGGTTCGGTGTTTGACGTTGTCCACAAAAGTTGTGGATAACTTTGTGGATGAGGTTCCGATCACTGGCCTCGAAGCCTTTCGCGCCGGGCTTTGTTGTTAAATTGGGGGAACTTTCACCAAATAGTAAAAAAGTGTTTATCTTCAATTGTTTATAGCTATGTCATTAGACTTCAAAGTGTAATAGTCTGCCAAATTGCCGTTCGTCGATGACCGATCTGAACAATAAAATGACGACGCACTGAAACTGTGCATAATTGTTGCGGGTGCGCTAGGCTTTGCGCTCAATGTCAATAGGGTAGAGCGCCGATGAGCGAACTTATTTTCCTCGACCGAGAAACCCTCGATCAAAACGATTTAGACCTCACAGCGATCGAGTCATGGCCGGGTGGCTGTCAAAGCTATGCACAGACCTCGCCCGATCAGGTGGTCGAGCGAATTCAGTCCGCTCGTATTGTGATTGTTAACAAGGTTGTGTTGAGCGCGGAGGTGCTAGCGCAGTGTCCTAATTTAGCGCTTATTTGCGTTATTGCCACCGGGGTCAACAATATCGACACCGAAGCGGCCGCCGCGCAGGGCATTCGTGTCGTCAACTGCCGCGGCTATGGCACGGCCTCGGTCAGTCAGCACGTCATGGCGCTGATGTTCGCGCTGAGTACCCGCTTGGTGTCGTATGTCGATGCGGTAAGGGCAGGGCGCTGGGAGCAGGCACCGCATTTTTGTTTTCTCGATTACCCCATCACCGAGCTAGCCGGCCAGACTCTGCTTGTCGTGGGGCATGGCGAGCTTGGCGGGGCGGTTGCCAAACTCGCTCAAGCGATGGGTATGGCGGTAGAAATCGCCGAGCGGCCTAATGCGAGCACGGTACGCGCCGGCCGAGTGGATTTTTATCAGGCGCTAAAGCGGGCCGATGTGGTCACCCTGCATTGCCCACTGACCGCGGAGACCCAAAATCTCTTTAATGCCGAAGTGCTCAGGCAGATGAAATCAACGGCGCTGCTCATTAATACCGCGCGTGGCGGTATCGTCAATGAGGATGATTTGGCCGCTGCGCTACGTGAGGGTCAAATCGCGGGGGCAGGGATGGATGTCTTAACCCAAGAGCCTCCGCGGCATGGCAATGTTTTGCTCGGCGGTGATATCCCTAATCTGTTGGTGACGCCGCATTCAGCCTGGGGGTCAAAAACCGCGCGGCAGCGAATTGTCGAGCAAACGGCTGAAAACATTCAGGCCTGGCAAGCGGGCGACCCGATTCGGGTTGTGGTTTAGCAGGAGTCGCGCGATGAGCACCATGGTTCACGTTATTACCGGTGCAGGCTCGGGCATTGGCCGCGCGCTGGCGCTGCGACTCGCGCACGACGGCGAGGCGGTGATTGCCGTGGGTCGCCGCGAGCAGCCACTCAGCACTCTGGCCGAAGCGCATGCCCTGATTGAGGCGTGCCCGGCCGATGTCAGCACGCCCGCTGGGCAGGCGGCAATTGAAGCTGCACTCGGTGATCGGGCGATCGGTTATCTGGTGCACAACGCCGGTGTACTCGAACCGGTTGGCCCGTTGTTGGCGCAATCCGCTGAGGCCATTCGTGCAAGTTTGGCCATTAATGTTGAAGCGCCGCTAGCACTTAGCGCACGGCTGCGGCCAAGAATGCGCGTCGGTGGCCGCATTTTGCATTTATCCTCAGGGGCGGCGCATCGCGGGTTGCCGGGCTGGGGCGCGTATTGTCTGAGTAAGTCAGCGTTGAATATGGCCTATCAAGTGCTTGCCGAAGAGCTCGCCGATAGTGATATCGCCATCGGGAGTTTGCGCCCGGGGGTCGTGGATACGCCGATGCAGGCGTTGATTCGTGAGCAGTCACCGACCGACTTTCCGGCAGTTGAGTCGTTTCGTGCGATGAAAGCCGAGGGCGAACTGGCGAGCGCTGAAACGGTAGCGGCATTTACCCTAGCGGTACTGCGATTGCCTGATGCGCAGGCCTTTAGTGCCAAGGAGTGGGATATCCGCGTCGATGGGGCGAGCCTGATGAATGCTGACTAGATGGAAAGCGCTTTTTATCATCTTTATCCATTATTTAACATAATATATATTATACGCACTATTGGGTTATTTGAGGCGCGTGTGGGTGTGACGTTTAGGGATTAAACAGGCATGCTTTTAAGCCATGTACCAACCATCGCACCCCGACCCCACCGCGCAGGCTGCTTGGCAGCATTTATGTGCCCATCCGGCGTCATCGGTGGCGAACGCCTGTCAACGTGTCGGGATCTTGTCGATACCGGATTACTACGGTGCCGATCCGCGTTTGGGTTTATATCGCGTGGTGGTTGGCCAACAGGTCTCAACCAAAGCCGCTCGGGCGATGTTTGCTGATTTACTGCAACGCGCCGAGGGTTACACGGGTGGTTTAAGCGCCCTGTTGACCTCCGCGGCACCGACCAAACTCAGTCAAAGCAAACGCGCCACCCTAGCCTATTTAGCGGGCTTACCCGATGAGCAGATTACCGCCTGGCTTGCCTTGCCAAGTGATGAGCGCAGCGCGCGTATGACGCAAACCCGGGGCATTGGTCCATGGACGGTCGCGATGTGGAGTATGTTTGTCGCCAAAGATGCCGATATTTGGTCGCCAGGTGACTTAGTGCTGCGCCGTCAGGCCGAGACATTGGCCGCTCAGGCGCGGTGCTCATCGGCCGAACTGGTGGCCGCAGCAGCCCCTTATCGAACCTATTTGGCGCTTTTATGCTGGCAACTCGCTGATCGCTAAGCGCGTTGCCATCCAACATGCTAGCCAATTCATGATTGCACCGCGATAATGCGGTTTTAGCGTGAGTCGGGCCCATGAGCGATAGTCAGCATTCGCATTTAATTCGTCGCGTCAGCGTGGGCGACACCCACTTTGTGTTGTTGGGCACCGCACATGTCTCGCCTGAGAGCATTGCCGATGTCCGCCGTGAGATCGATCGCGGGGCGTTTGATGCGATTGCTGTTGAACTGTGTGACGCTCGCCACAAGCAGCTGACCGACCCGAACGCGCTTGAGCAACTCGACTTATTCGAAGTCATTCGCAGCGGTAAGGCGGGCATGGTGGCCGCAAGCCTAGCCCTTGGTGCCTATCAGCAGCGCCTTGCTGAGCAGTTTGATATTCGCCCTGGTGCTGAGCTCGAGGCCGCTGCGCGTGCGGCTAAACGCCTTAACAAACCGCTGTGGCTGATTGATCGTGATATCGGCACAACACTCAAGCGGGTCTATCGCAATGCGCCGTGGTGGCAGCGATTTTCGCTCCTCAGTGGGCTGCTGGGCAGTGTTTTATCACGCCAAAAGGTCACCGGCGCCGATATAGAGCGGCTTAAGCAGGGCGATATGCTCGAATCGACCTTCAACGAGTTCGCGCGCGGCTCGGCAAGCCTCTATAACTCGCTAATCACCGAGCGCGACCGCTTTATGGCCGCGCGGCTGCTCGAAGAACTAACCCAAGCGTCGTCGCCGCCAACCGAGGTGTTGGTGGTGGTCGGTGCAGGACACCTTGAAGGGCTCGCCGCCGCGCTCGCGGATGGGATTGCCGATCCGCAGGGCGAGCGCGAGGCGCTCGAGCAAGTCCCGGCCCCAGCGCGCTGGCCTAAGCTCATTCCTTGGGCGGTAGTAGCGGTAGTGTTGATCGGGTTTGCGGTGGGCTTTTCGCGCAGCACAACGCTTGGCTGGAGCTTAGTGTTGGACTGGGTGCTAATAAACGGCAGCTTTTGTGCGCTCGGCACCCTGCTCGCCCGCGGTCATGTGCTCACGATTGTTGGATCGTTTTTTGCCGCCCCGCTCACCTCACTCAATCCGACCATTGGCGCGGGCTTTGTGGCAGCAGCCATTGAGACATTTGCCCGACGCCCTCGGGTTGAGGATTTTCGCTCGTTACGCGAGGCCGTAACGCAGTGGCGCGGGTGGTGGCATAACCGTGTCGCGCGCACGCTCCTGGTGTTTTTCCTCGCCACCCTCGGTTCGGGCTTTGGGACGTATTTTGCGGGCTTTCGGATTCTCGGTCAGCTGGTCTAGCGCAGCGCTTGCGCCCGGGGAAAACAACGAAAGAAGTTCTCAGCTGTTTGCTCAGCGACTTCGGCGGGATCGAGCCCTTTCAGCCCAGCAATGGTCGCAATCACTTCGGCAACCCAGCCGGGGCGATTCTCCTGGCCCCGGTGCGGCACCGGCGCGAGATAGGGGCAATCGGTTTCAACCAAGAGTCGATCGAGTGGCAGCGCGGTAACCGTCTCGCGCAGTGCTTTGGCATTGGCAAATGTCAGAATGCCGCTAAGTGAGAGATAAAAACCCATCGCCAGCATCGCCTCGGCGGTGGCGTGATCTTCGACAAAGCAATGGATAACCCCGCCCACCTCGCTCGCACGACTTTGTTGAAGGACGGCAACGGTATCCGCGGGCGCAAGCCGACTGTGCACGATGATTGGCCGCTCGGCCAGGCGAGCGGCATCAATGTGTCGACGAAAGCGATCCCGCTGCCAGGTGTAATCCGCCTCGCCGCTGCCGTAATCAAGCCCGGTTTCGCCAATCGCAATGATTTGCTCGTGGTCGGCCATGGCGGCAAGCGTCTGAGCATCGGGATCAAGCCCATCTCCACAGGGATGCACGCCGATGCTGGTAAATACCGATGGATGCCGTTCGCTAAAGGCGACGAGCCGATCACGCTCCTCAACACCAATCGCGACATTGCAAAAGTACTTAACGCCATCGGCCTGCGCTTCGGCAAGCGCGGCATCGGCGCTTTCGGGCCGTTCAAGCAAATGAAAGTGGCAATGCGAATCAACGATCATGCCCGGCTCCAGAGTAGAAATAGCGCTTCAATCGAAAGCTCGCGATTGAGCGCTTGGGAAGATGCCGCCCGCAGCTGCACGAGGCGCTGTGCGATCTTTTCAAGCCGTTTCGGCGGCGTCGCAGCAGCCAGTGGTTCGAGACCCGCTGGGAGTGACTCATGGGCACTGGTGTCGGCTTGCTGGCGCGCGATCAGTAGCGTCAGGCGCTGCATCAGTTCGGTGGTTGCCTGAGCGCCAATGGCTTGCCAATCGGTTGCGACCGCCACCGCGCTTGCTTTGCCACGCGCGACCGCGCTAACCGCCGTAACCAGAGCCGAAAACTGATCGGGACCGCCAGCGGCGGCGAGCGCCTGAGCGGCCAGGGGTGCGCCGCCCGCTAGCGTCAGCGCAAGCTCGGGCGCGGCCACGGACTGCTCATTAAGCCAGGCGAGCGCTTGAGCGCGTGGCGGTGGACTGAGTCGTAAATGCTGAGTGCGGCTACGAATAGTTGCCGGCAAAAGCCCTGGGCGATCGCTGACGAGAATTAACATCACGCCCGCGGGCGGTTCCTCAAGGGTTTTTAACAGCGCATTGGCGGCGTTGCGATTGAGCGCCTCAGCCGGGGCTAAGACCGCCACGCGATAGCCTGGGTACTGACTGGTGCGTTGGGCAAACGTGGTGAGTGCACGAATCGGTTCGATCGTAAGAATGCCGCTGCCATTCGCCTCGGGTTCGATGAGCGTGTAGTCCGGATGGCTGCCCGCACGCCGAAGCTGACAGCCACGACACTCGCCGCAGGCGCGCTCTGAGTCGGGCTTCTCGCAGAGCAACCGGGCGGCCATCGCCTTGGCTAATGCGCGCTTACCTAGGCCCATGGGCCCGCTTAAAAGCAGCGCATGAGCGCTGCGCTCAGCATTCAGGGCGTGATTAAAGCGCTGCCAGCTCTGGGTTTGCCAAGGCAATGGCGCATTCACCGGCTGGGCGTCTTCAGCGACCATAGTGGGCCTCGAGTGCCGCTTCGATTGCTGCGCTCACCTGTTCAGGCTCGGTGCTTGCATCAATGCGCACAATACGCTGCGGATAGCGCTCGGCGAGCCACTCATAGCCCGCGCGCACCGCTTCAAAAAAAACGCCCTGCTCGGCTTCAAATCGATCAGGTGTGCTGCGCCCAGCCGCGCGCGCCAGACCGGTCGCAACCGGGACATCAAGCCACAGGGTTAAATCGGGCTGCACGCGGGCATTGAGCCATTGCGCCAGGGCTTCAACGCGTGCCATACCGAGCCCGCGGCCGGCCCCTTGATAGGCGATGCTGGCATCGGTAAAGCGATCGCTAATCACCCATTGCCCGGCGTCGAGCGCGGGCTGAATCACTCGCTCAATATGCTCAGCGCGGGCGGCGAACATTAATAACACCTCAGTGAGCGCGCTCATGCCATCGCCGCGATGACTAAGCAAGACACTCCGCAGCTCTTCGCCGAGCGCGGTGCCGCCGGGTTCACGCGTTTGCACCACCTCACCGCCACGGGCGCTCACCCAATCACTGATTGCACGCATCGCGGTGGTTTTGCCGGCCCCTTCGATGCCCTCGATGCTAACAAAGCGGTGGTGCATGCTTAGTCGTCCTCAATCCCCAGCTGGTAGCGTCTGACCGCGGCATTATGGGCGGCAAGCGTGGCCGAAAACACATGACTGCCATCGCCGCGTGAGACAAAGTACAGGCTATCACCCTCAGCGGGGTTAACGGCGGCACGGATCGAGGCAATGCCCGCGAGTGCGATCGGCGTCGGTGGCAGACCCGAGCGGGTATAGGTGTTCCAGGGCGTATCGGTGCGCAAATCACGGCGGCGTAAATCGCCATCAAAATCAGCGCCGAGACCATAAATGACGGTCGGATCGGTTTGCAGGCGCATGCCTTGCTCCAGCCTGCGGGTGAATACCCCACTGATGCGGCGGCGCTCGGACGCGAGCGCGGTCTCTTTTTCAATAATCGATGCCAAGGTTAGGGCGTCTTGCGGATTGCTCAGTGGGAGGTTGGGTTGACGGGCTTGCCAGGCTGCCTCAAGCGCCTGCTCAAGCGCGCGGTTGGCCCGTTTGAGCAGCTCAATGTCGTCACTGCCCTTGGGGAAATGATAAGTCTCCGGCAGGAATTGGCCCTCAGCTGGCTGCCCAGGCCGCCCGATTGCGGCCATGAGCGCTTGCGGGCCGGCAGCGGGCTCGAGTGACTGAGCAAGGTCGGGATGGGCGCGAATTGCCGCGAGCAATTCAGCCACGGTCCAGCCTTCGACAATGGTAAAGGTTGACTCGATAATCTCACCGCGAGCCATCTTCTTAACCAAATCGGTTGCGCTTAAACCCGCACTCAATGCGTAATCACCCACGTGCAGGCGTTCGGCATAGCCCTGCCAGCGTGCCCAAAGCCGTAGCAATAAAGGCTGCTCAAGTAGTCCTCGATCGGCTAAATCCGTTGCCACCTCAGCAAAGCTTGCCCCGGGCGCTACGGTGATGACGGGTGTTTGACCCGAAGCCCTGGCTTGCGCATCAACCAAAGCGCTGTGATGGAGTGTAATCAGTGCGTGGGTGAGCGCAATCAGGCCCACCAGCACGCCGCCAGCGAGGGCTAGGCCGAGGCGCTTGAATCGACGCTTAGCGCTCATGGCGCGACGCACACGCTTGGGGTTAGCGCGATGCGGGCTTGATCGATGGCCTCGGCGAGCGGCGCGTACCAGCGCGGCCACGCCCAAGGCTTAGCGTCGACCGTAGCGACCGGCCAAAGCCCGATCAGGCTATTACACAGCATCATCGGCTGATCGGCGCGTAGCGCTCCATTGAGCTGGGTGCGCTGAATCGGGATGCCTAGTGCTTGTGCTTGTTCGATCACCCACATCTGCATAACACCATCCACGCCACACGCTTGGGTATCAGGGATTAACAAACCACCGCCCTGCTCGACAATCAGATTGGCGGCGGTTGCTTCAATCAGCGCGCCTTGGGTCGAGCGCATCAGTCCCTCAGCAATGCCAGGGTCGCGCCATTCTTGGCGCGCTAAGACTTGTTCAAGTCGATTAAGGTGCTTAATGCCCGCCAGTGCCGGTTGGCAGGCAAGCTGGGTGCTGAGCTCAATCACCGCCACTCCGTTTTGCCAGTGGCCCGCCGGACGCACAGGCGCCTCTAGAACTTGGGTAATACGCCGGGGTTGCGGATGGGCCGGCGGCGCATAGCCGGCGCCGCCACTGCCACGGGTGAGCGTGAGTCGTAGCACACCGGTGGCGGGCAAGGTCAGGGCCGCGAGGTCACGACTAAAGCGATCGGCAGCCGATTCGAGCGCGAATCCTAGCCGCTCAGCGCCGCGCGTAAGCCGATTGATGTGCCGATCCCATAGGGTGGGCTGATGATCGACAATGGCGAGCGTTTCAAACACCCCATCGCCGTAGCGCAAACCGCGATCACTGGGGGCGACGCCGGCGCGATCGGCGGGCTTGCCGTCAATCAAGCAGACGTTGACTGACTCGGTCACGCGTCCAGAGCGCGAAAGATTATCGTGCCGTTGGTGCCGCCAAATCCAAAGGAGTTGGATAGCGCGCCGCGAATCGCCTGATGTCGGGCCTCATGGGGAACAAAATCGAGCGCAAGGTCGGCATCGGGCTGATCAAGGTTAATGGTGGGTGGCAGGACGCTGTCGCGCATCGCAAGTAGTGTAAAGACCGACTCAACGCCCCCTGCCGCGCCCAACAAATGCCCGGTCATGGACTTTGTCGAGCTCACTGCCAAGTGCTGGGCGTGATCACCAAAGGTTCGCTGTACTGCCTCGACTTCGGCGCGATCCCCCGCTTTGGTTGAGGTGCCGTGGGCGTTGATGTACTGGACATCGTCGGGGTTCATCTGTGCATCCCGCAGCGCCAATTCCATACACCGCTGTGCGCCCTCCCCGCTATCGGCTGGCAATGTCATGTGGTGGGCATCACCGCTCATGCCAAAGCCTGCGAGCTCGGCGTAAATTCTCGCCCCGCGTTGGCGGGCGTGCTCGTATTCTTCAAGAATCAGAATGCCGGCACCATCACCGAGGACAAAACCATCGCGATCCTGATCCCAAGGCCGGCTTGCCGCCTGCGGGTCGTCATTGCGTGTTGACAGCGCCCGGGCGGCCGCAAAGCCGCCAAGCCCGGTTGGCGTCGTGGCAAATTCTGCCCCGCCAGCAATCATAATGTCGGCATCACCGTAGGCGACCATCCGCCCGCTCATGCCAATGTTATGGGTGGCTGTAGTACAGGCCGTTACCGTCGCCACGTTGGGGCCTTTAGCGCCCAGCAAGATCGACAGGTTGCCCGAGACCATATTGATAATCGCGCTGGGGATAAAAAATGGCGATATCTTGCGCGGCCCCCCGTGAAGAAAACTCTTATGGCCCTCTTCAATCGAGTGGATGCCACCGATGCCCGACCCAACTGACACACCAATGCGCTCGGCATTGGATTCATCGATGCTAATACCCGCATCAGCCAGTGCATCAACCGCGGCGGCAACGCCGTAGTGAATGAACGGATCCATCTTTCGTGCGTCTTTGCGTGGGATATACGCTTCGACGTCAAAGTCACGGATTTCACCGCCAAACCGAACGGAAAACGCCTCGGTATCGAAGCGCTGTATTGGGCCAATGCCGCTTTTAGCCGCTTGAATATTGGCCCAAGCCTCCGCGACCGAATTGCCGACCGGTGAGACAATGCCCATGCCGGTCACCACCACGCGCCTTCCGTTCACCACACTCTCCCTACGTCGGGGTACTCGAGCCTAGCTCGGCTCGACATTAGGCCTCGAGATGGTTGTTGATGTAATCCACCGCCTGTTTCACGGTTGTGATTTTCTCGGCTTCCTCATCCGGAATTTCGCACTCGAATTCCTCTTCAAGCGCCATCACCAACTCGACGGTGTCGAGCGAATCGGCCCCGAGGTCATCAACAAATGAAGCCTCAGAAGTGACTTCGGCTTCTTTAACGCCGAGCTGCTCTACGACGATTTTTTTAACTCTTTCCTCGATACTGCTCATCTCGCTCCTACCTCTTGGATTGCGGAAATAAAAGGCCATGCCCCGAATGCGACGACATTCTATGGAATCCGCCAGCAATCTGCCAGCGCCGTGTTAAGACATGAAAAGTCCACCATTGACGTTAATGGTTTCGCCGGTGATGTAGCGACCCCCGGGCGAGGCCAGAAAACACGCCGTGGCGGCAATGTCATCGGGCTGGCCGAGTCGCTGCAACGGGATTTGGGTGGTCAGTGCCTGACGCTGTTCGTCAGCGAGCGCTTCGGTCATATCGGTCTCGATAAAGCCGGGCGCAATGGCATTGACGGTGATGTTACGGCTTGCGACCTCGCGGGCGAGCGAGCGGGTTAACCCCAGGAGCCCCGCCTTCGCCGCTGAGTAATTGGTTTGCCCAGCATTGCCCATCAGCCCAACCACCGAGCCGATATTGATAATGCTGCCCTGGCGCGCTTTCATCATGCCCCGGAGGACGGCCCGACTCATGCGAAAGACACTGCTTAAGTTTGTTTGAATCACCGCATCCCAGTCGTCATCGCTCATGCGCATGGCGAGGTTATCGCGGGTAATACCGGCGTTATTGACTAAAATGCTCGGCGTGCCCTCGTGTGCACTGATATCGGCCAACACCTCGGTGGTTTGCTCGCTATTGGTGACATCAAGGGTGACACCGCGCGCGCTTAGCCCGGCGGCGTGGAGCTGCTCGCTAATGCGCTCAGCGCCGGCTGCGCTGGTGGCCGTACCGATCACCTGCGCGCCTGATGTCGCGAGCGCCGTCGCAATTGCTTGACCGATGCCACGGCTTGCGCCCGTGACGAGCGCCACTTGGCCATTGAGTTGAGCGTTCATGGGCTCTCCATCGAATTAAGCGCCTCCGCGAGGCGATCAGGGTTGTCGATTGCTTGGGCACCGAGTTGTCGATCAATACGCCGGTTAAGCCCGGCTAAGACCCGGCCAGGGCCGCATTCAATGGTCTCTGTGATGCCCTCGGCGGCGAGTGCGCGCACACACTCGGTCCAGCGCACTGGTGAGCGCACCTGATCAACAAGTCGGGCCTTGATCGCGGCAGGCGAGCCACTGGTGCTGACGTCGACGTTATGAACAATAGGGACCTGCGGTTCGCTTACCTCGACCTTGGCAAGGCGTTGCTCGAGTTGCTCAGCGGCCGGCGCCATTAACGAGCAATGCGCGGGCACACTCATCGGTAGCATCATCGCGCGTTTAGCCCCCGCATGCTTAGCCGCGGCAATGGCGCGCTCGACGGCTTGGGCGTGACCAGCGATAACGACTTGCCCGGGGGCGTTGAAATTGACTGGCTCAACAACTTCGCCCTCGGCGCTATCCGCACAGACTGTGGCAATGGTGTCGTCATCAAGCCCGAGCACCGCAGCGATACCCCCCTCGCCTTCGGCAACCGCTGCCTGCATATAGCGCCCGCGGTCACGTACCAAAGCCACGGCCTCGGCAAATCCAAGGGCACCGGCACAGACGAGCGCGGTGTACTCACCGAGGCTGTGGCCGGCCATACGCGCCGGCCAGACGCCGCCACCCTCAAGCCAGGCCCGCCATACCGCCACACCGGCAGTCAGCATAATTGGCTGGGTGTGGTCGGTGCGATTGAGCAACGTCTCGGGACCATCACTGGCAAGGGCCCATAAGTCCTCGCCCATCGCCGCGGACGCCTCAATAAAGGTTTTCTGCACAACGGCGTGGCGCTCGCCTAATTCAGCGAGCATGCCGATCGACTGCGAGCCTTGGCCGGGAAACAAAAAGGCCAGTGTTTTGCGTTGGTTCATCGTCCTACCCAATTAGTACCGTATTAAGGCCGAACCCCAGGTAAATCCGGCGCCGAAGGCCTCAAGTAATAACAGCTCACCGCGCTGAATGCGGCCATCACGAACCGCGCAATCGAGCGCGAGCGGAATGGAGGCCGCCGAGGTGTTGCCGTGATCTTCAACCGTGCTGACCATGCGCTCAAGCGGCAAGCCAAGCTGGCGAGCGGTCGCGCTCATAATGCGAATATTGGCTTGATGTGGCACCAACCAGTCGACATCACCCCGCTGTAAATCATTGGCGGCGAGCGTTTCATCAACCAGCGCTCCCAATGTGCGCACCGCCACCCGAAACACTTCATTACCCCGCATGCTGACGTTGCCACGACCGCCATCGAGGTTTTCATAACCCTGAGAAATGCCCCATGGCACATTGAGCAGCGGTTCTTGGCGACCATCCGCATGCAAATGGGTTGAGAGAATGCCCGCGCTCGGCGCGGCTTCAAGAATGACTGCACCAGCGCCATCGCCAAACAGCACACAGGTGCTGCGATCGCTCCAATCAAGAATGCGTGAGAAAACCTCAGCACCAATCACCAACGCGCGCTTGGCGCCGCCGGTTTGAATGAAACGATGGGCAATGTCGAGCGCATACACAAACCCTGAACAAGCGGCGGCGACGTCAAACGCGATCGCACCACTGGGGATATTAAGTCGCTCGATGAGGCGACAGGCGGTACTCGGGAAGACTTGATCAGGCGTTGAGGTGGCGACAATGAGACAGTCGATGTCATCGGCTTGCAGCCCAGCCGCGGCAATGGCGTTGAGTGCGGCGTGTTGGGCTAAATCTGAACAGGTCTGCTCGGGCGCGGCTATATGTCGACGCGCGATGCCCGTGCGTTCTCTAATCCACGCATCGGTGGTATCAACGCGTGCCTCGAGCTCGGCGTTTTCCATGACACGATCGGGCAAGTAGCTGCCGGTCGATTGGATACGGGCGTGGTTCACTGCCTGGACTCCTGGGCAAAAACCTCGCCTAGGCGGCTGTCGATGCGTGCAGGAATATCTTCGAGCGCCTCAAGCCGGCCGGTTTCAATGGCCTGTTCAAAGGCGAACGCATCGGCGCTCCCGTGGCTTTTCACCACCACGCCCCGCAGTCCAAGCAAGCTCGCGCCGTTGTACTGGCGGTGATCAAGGCGCCGGCGTAGTGCTTTGAGCACCGGCAGTGCGATCAGTCCGGCAAGCCGCGTCAACGGGTTGCGATGGAATTCCTCGCGGAGGATGCGTGAAATCATCGCCGCCACGCCCTCGCTGCTTTTAAGCGCGACGTTGCCCACAAAGCCATCACACACCACCAAGTCAGCGACATTTCGAAACATCCGATCCCCCTCCACATAACCAACATAATGGAGATCGCTGTCTTGTAACAATTGTGCCGCTTGTTTGACTTGGTCGTTACCCTTGATGCTCTCCTCGCCAAGGTTGAGCAACCCCACCCGCGGCTGGGCGCTATCGCCGCTCGCTTGAACGAGGACTGAGCCCATTACCGCAAACTGAAATAAGTGCTCGGCATCGCAATCGACATTCGCGCCCAAATCAAGCATGCGAAAGCGCCCGCCCACACACGGAATGGTGGTGCAAATCGCAGGTCGATCGATGCCGGGCAGGGTTTTGAGTACATAACGCGCAGTGGCCATTAGCGCACCGGTATTGCCAGCACTCACACACGCATCAGCACGGCCGGATTTCACCAAATCAACGGCGACGCGCATTGAGGAGTCTTTTTTATAACGCAGTGCTTGAGCGGGCGGGTCGTCCATGCTGACCACTTCGCTGGCGGCGTGGACGCGGAGACGTTGTTCAGCGCTCGCGCCCGCCGCGGCCAGTCCGCGCTCGAGGCTCGCCGTGTCACCCACTAAAATAAGCTGCAGGTCGGAGTGTTTGCGCAGAGCGTTGAGTGCCGCCGGAATGGTGACGTCCGGGCCATGATCGCCGCCCATAGCGTCAATGGCCAAGGTGCAGGCTTTGCTCATGTGCGTTGCTACTCTGCTGCCGATAAACAAAGACCGCGGCGGCAGCAGCCGGCGCGGTCATAAAAGCGCATCGTCGCGCGGTTTATTCGTCGCGCCCGGTCGTGACTTTACGACCTCGATAGTAGCCATCGGCCGATATGTGATGACGGCGATGCGTCTCGCCGGTGGCGCGTTCGGTGCTTAAGGTCGGATTGCCCAGTGCATCGTGACTGCGGCGCATGCCCCGACGCGAAGGGGTCTTTTTCGATTTTTGAACGGCCATGGTTTTTCCTGCTTCCTACAGTGGTTAACTATTCTCGCTGCCATTGCTATCAGACCGCAGTGCACCGAGTGCGGCGAACGGCGACTGCGCTTTTGGCAGCGGCTCATTGTCTGGGCCGAAATGACGTTGGCCGCCATCACAAGCCGTATCTTCATGGCGTGGCACAACCGGCAGTCCCAGAATCAACTCGTCTTCGACGAGCGTGGCGATATCCAGTTGACCTCGGGGTGCTTCCACCACCGCTTGATCGGCTGACAACTGATCGGCCTCCTGAGGGCGATCGACGCTAAGCACATCAAAGCGGCCATCAATTTGTTGTCGCATGGGCTCAAGACAGCGTTCGCAGAGAAGACTGACTTGGGCAGAGCATTCGCCGCGCACGGCAAACCGCTCCTGATCGGGCAGATAAGCCACCTCGATCTTGGCTTCAATCGCTGTGACATCCTCAACCAGCGCGCGAAGCTTGGTCATTCCCTCGCCCGATAAGCCGCCAACGTAGTCTCGCGACTCACGGCCGAGACGCGTCAGATCAATCTGGCGCGGCAGATCAGCGTATTGCATAATCGGCGAATGGTATGCCCGTCGGGTAAAGCTGTCAAAAACGTTCATTGAATAACGCCAGTCAGGAGTCCGGCTATGCCGCGTGTGATCTTGGCATCGAGCTCTGCGTACAAAATCGAACAGCTCAAGCTTTTGCAGATCGATTTTGAATCAATTTCACCTGAAATCGATGAATCGGCGCTAAATAACGAAAATCCCGAGGATTATGTTTGCCGACTAGCTCAGCAAAAGGCGGCTGCCGTCGCGGCAACGGCGGCGGACGCCATCGTTATCGGTGCCGATCAATGCAGTGTTTGTCGGGGTGCCATCCTGGGCAAGCCAAAGACCCAAGACAATGCGATTGCGCAACTGACCGCAGCCTCAGGTCAGTGCGTGTCGTTGTATACCGCGGTGGCGGTCTATGACCCTGACACCGGCAACATCCGAGTCGCCCAAGTCCCAACCCATGTGCAGTTTCGACGCCTTGAGAGTGAGGCGATCCGTCGCTACGTGCTCGCCGATCAGCCGCTTGACTGTGCTGGTGCTTTTCGTGCGGAAGGCTTGGGAATCAGTCTGTTTGAGCGCATTGACTCGGATGATCCGAGTGCGCTGATTGGGTTGCCATTAATTGCGCTCAATCGGCTACTGGCACAGGTGGGCGTCAGCCGGCCCTAGCAGCATTTGCCTCAATGGATGGTTGCGCTTAACTCGATCCAGGCCCGCACAGCACTTGTCCCCAAGCGATCAATCGCCCGATCAAGCCACTGCTGTTGGGGCGTGTAGTCGATGGTTTGTGCGGCGCCAATCACATCGCGAGCGACACCCCGCGGTGTGCCCAGCGCGTCGGCTAATCCATTGTCGATTGCTTGGCGACCGCTCCAAATGCGCCCGGAGAACAGCGCCTGCGACTCACCGTTTAAGCGCTCACCGCGGCCTTGCTGAACGGCGCTAATAAATTGCTCATGAATGTCATTAAGCATGGTTTCAAGCTGCGCGACGGAGGCTGGGTCGGCGTCGGTAAACGGGTCGAGCCCAGCTTTTTGCTCACCGGCACTATAAATGCGCCGCTCAATGCCGAGGCGCTCAAGCGCGCCGGATAAATTAAAACTGCGGGTGATCACGCCAATTGATCCCACCACGGAGGCCCCATCGACATGAATCTTGTCGGCGGCTGCTGCAATATAGTAGGCACCCGACGCCATGCTATCGCCCGCCACGGCGTGTACCGGCTTATCGGGGTTGGCAGCGCGCAGCCGCTGAATGGCTTGATAAATGCGCGATGACTCCACCGGTGAGCCGCCAGGGCTATTAATATCAAGCAAGATTCCTTGCGCCTGTGGCGCCGCGAATGCCCTTTCTAGCCCCGCAATGACACGCTCAGCGCTGGCGGGGCTATCCGCCATAATGGGCCCTTGAATGCGGATCACGGCGGTGTGCGCGCTCGTAGCGCTGCCCTCGCCCAAGCTCAGAACAGGTCGCAGGGCCGCTATCGATATCGCAATCAAATAGCCGAGCACGATCACTTTAAAAAAGATGCCCCAGCGTCGTGCCCGGCGGCGCTCACGAACCCCCTCAAGGGCAATGTCGCGCAGGCTCTCTTGGGCCCAGGATTCATTCTCATCGCGCATTAATGCGACTCCGCTTGGTTGATGGGGTGAGCGCGTAAATCGCCCAGCACCGTTTGTAAATCCAAGGGTAAGTCAGCGCTCACGCTGACTGGCCCCGTTGCCTCGGTTGAGAACGCAATCGCGGCGGCATGCAAAAATAACCGCCGCAGTCCCAACGAGCGCCACTCGCGGTCGGCGACCGGATCGCCGTAGCGGTTATCCATCACCACCGCGTGCCCGATATGCTGGGCATGGGCCCGAATTTGATGCATTCGGCCAGTATGCAATTGCGCGCGTACCAAGCTCCATCCGGCGCCGCGCTCGAGTGGAATAAAATCAGTACGCGCCATTTGTCCGGACCGATCAACCTGCATCGATCGCTCGCCGCCTTTAGCAGACACTACTTTGAGGGCTGCGTTCACTCGCCGCACCTCGGGGCCGATATCACCGTGCAGTAATACCAAATATTGCTTATCGACCAACCCGTCGCGAAACAACGCATGCAGTGCGCGTAGCGTTGAGCGTCGCTTAGCAACGACGAGACAACCACTGGTATCCCGATCGATACGGTGCGCTAAATCCAAAAACGCCGCTTGAGGACGCATGGCGCGTAGTGCCTCAATAACGCCATAGGCAATACCTGAGCCGCCGTGCACAGCAAGCCCCGAGGGTTTATCGAGAACCAGCAGCCGATCGGTTTCTAACAAAATGGACTGCTCAAGCCGATCGATGACCTTGTTAGAAGGTGGTATCTCATCTTTCTCGGCCAATCGCACCGGTGGAATGCGGACTCGGTCGCCGGCGGCAAGGCGATGGGTGGGCTTGATGCGCCCCCCATTGACGCGCACTTCACCGCGCCGTAGTAATCGGTAAATGCGGGTTTTGGGAACCCCTTTGAGGTGCCGGATTAAGAAATTATCAATTCGCTGTCCAGCAAGCTCTGTCGGCACAATTTCATGGTTCACGCCAGCCACGCTTTGGCTCCGCTTTGCTGTAATGGCACAAGACTGCCATAGAACGCCTTATTTTGGACGCCAGAGCGGATAATTGGTATTCTCGCGGGCGGTTTGTGCGATAACACGACTGCGCCCGAAAGCGCCCGTCGCATAACCCGGGAAGAATGTTTTAAGGCACCGGCTCAGGCCGGGCCTCGGTAGTAGAAAAAATTCAACGACAATGCGCCGGCCCTGGCGCCCGCCTAGGAAACCCCGTAATGGGTCTTTTAATCCTGCCAATGAGTTGTTTGACGAGATGCCTGCCCACAGGCCTCGCGCCGATGACGCTTGCCCCAATGAAAAGGCAATGCGCCGGCGAACGACCTTGGCGGGCAGCGGCCTTGGGTCTGCGCCGGAGACTAATTCGGCATGAAAAGAATGCTTATCAACGCGACGCAGCCCGAAGAACTGCGCGTCGCCCTCGTCGATGGCCAATCCCTGTATGACCTCGATATTGAAACCCCGGCACGGGAGCGCAAAAAAGCTAACATTTACAAAGGCCGTATAACGCGAGTTGAGCCTAGCTTAGAAGCGGCTTTTGTTCAGTACGGCGCCGAGCGCCACGGCTTTTTGCCATTTAAAGAAATTGCGCGCGAGTATTTTCAAGGCAAAAACGTCGACCCCGCGAAGGCCTCGATCGCTGACGTCATCAAAGAAGGCCAGCAAGTGCTGGTTCAGGTTGAAAAAGAAGAGCGCGGGACCAAAGGGGCGGCGCTAACGACGTTTATTAGCCTTGCGGGTCGTTATTTGGTGCTAATGCCCAATAACCCACGGGCCGGTGGTGTATCGCGGCGCATTGAAGGCGCCGAGCGCTCCGAAATACGTGACGCACTGCGTGAGCTCGAAGTCCCCGAGGGTGCCGGACTCATTGTGCGCACCGCGGGGATGGGCCGCGGCGCCGAAGAGCTGCAGTGGGATCTCGACTATCTGCTCAATCTTTGGAGCAGTATCGAAAAAGCCGGTGAAGAGCGCGCCGCGCCATTCCTTATCTATCAAGAGAGCAACGTCATCATTCGGGCATTGCGTGATTATTTGCGTACCGACATTGGCGAGATACTGATTGACGATGCCGATGTCTACGAGCGCGCTCGCGAATTTATTCAGCAGGTCATGCCGCACAACCTGCAAAAGCTCAAATTCTATGACGACCCGGTGCCGTTATTTAGCCGCTATCAAATCGAAAGCCAAATTGAATCGGCCTTTCAACGTGAAGTGCGCTTACCGAGTGGTGGTGTGATTGTCATCGACCATACCGAGGCACTCATTTCGATCGACATTAACTCAGCGCGCGCCACCAAGGGCGCAGACATCGAGGAAACTGCGCTTAAAACCAACCTCGAGGCTGCTGATGAGATCGCCCGGCAGCTGCGCTTGCGCGATTTAGGTGGCCTTATCGTGATCGACTACATCGATATGGGACCAAACCGTAATCAGCGCGATGTTGAAAATCAGCTTCGCGAAGCGGTTAAACAAGACCGGGCGCGCGTCCAAGTCGGCCGCATCTCACGATTTGGTCTGTTGGAGATGTCGCGTCAGCGTCTGCGCTCCTCGCTTGGTGAATCATCGCTAGAGTTGTGTAGCCGCTGTAGTGGCCAAGGCAGCATCCGCAGCGTCGAGTCGCTCGCCCTGTCGGTGCTGCGAATCATCGAAGAAGAGGCCATGAAAGACAAAACCGGCAAGGTGCTCGCGCAGCTGCCGGTTGATGTGGCGACCTACTTGCTCAACGAAAAGCGCGGCATCCTCGCCACCATCGAGCAGCGCAATGGCATCGATGTCATCCTCATTCCTAATCGGCATCTACAAACGCCCCATTACGAGCTCCAGCGGGTGCGCACGGATGAGGATGTAACTGATAACAGCTTTGAGCTGACCCAACCGCCGAGCCAACCCGACCGCACGCAAGCGGCGCTGACCGCTGAGCGCCCGCAGGCGGAAACACCCGCTGTGCAGGGGGTTACTCGAGCGACGCCGGCGCCAGCGCGTAAGCCCGCAACAAGCGCTGAGCCCAGCGCGTCGCCCGCCACCGCTAATGCCGCTGAGAGCGGCCCGGGTTTGCTTGGCTGGATTAAGCGCTTAGTCGGCGCTGAGCCGGCTGCTGAGGAGCAAGCAAACGCAACCAGTCTCTCGGCAGCCACGAATCAAACCGCTGAGAGTGAAGGCAATCGGGACAGCACTGACGAGTCGAGCGGCGGGCGCAGTGGTTCGAGTAACAACCGCCGTCGACGGGGGGGTGCTAATCGTAGTAGCGCGCGCAGTGGTGGCCAACGTCGACCGCGCAGTCAAACCGATGACACCGCCGAGCAGTCCTCAGCCGATGCGCCTGACACATCCACTGCGAGCACCGTTGGCAGTGAGTCGACTGAAGAAGCACCGAGCACTGGCTCCAGCGGGCGCAGTCGTCGCGGGCGTCGTGGGGGCCGTCGTCGGCGTCGCGGTGGCAGTGCCACTCAGTCCACAGAGAGTGCAGAAGGTTCAGAGACGGTTGATACCGAGCCCAAAGCAGAGCCAAAGCCAGAGGCTAACGCTGAGTCTAAGGCTGAAGCCAAGCCAGAGGCCCATGATGAGCCCAAGGCAGAGCCAAAGCCCAAGGCAGAGCCAAAGCCAGAAGCTAGCGCTGAGCCAAAGCCCAACGGCCGCTCTGCCCCGGCATCCCGGAGCAAGGCTAAGCCGAAGGCGGCGGCGCCGGCTGCGAGTGATGACCCGCGGCGCTGGTCAGGCCGCCCTCGCCTGCCAACCGACGAGTCTTCATAACTGGTGGCGTTGGCGAATCT
>JAVLBW010000002.1:87207-178379 GCA_031581235.1 Spiribacter sp.
TCTCAGCTAAGAGTCCGGTGGCGGCCTCGTCGACGAGTTCGAAGACGTGGCCAAAACCGTCCTCGCCGCCGTAGTAAGGATCGGGCACCCAGCGTTCGGTGCGGCTGGGTGCAAATTCTAAAAAGCGTTTGATGCGCTCATGCGCGGCCCGTGGGGCTTCGGCTCGGAGCCAGTCAAAATTACGCTCATCCATCGCCAGTAGATAATCAAACGCCTCGTAGTCAAACGAATCCACCTGCCGGGCACGTAAGTCGCTAATATCCACGCCCCGGCGGGCGGCCTCGGCAAGCGAGCGCGGATCGGGGGCGCGGCCAATGTGGTAATCATGGGTGCCGGCTGAGTCGGTTTGAATATGCTCGCTGAGGCCGGCGGCGCGCACTCGCTCGCGGAATACGCCCTCGGCGGTGGGTGATCGACAGATGTTACCCATACACACAAACAGTAGATTCACCATGTTGCTGCTTAGCTCCTTACGCGGTTGAGTTGGGCTTCTGCAGCCTGCAGATCAGCCTCGGTATCGATGCCAGGCCCCGGCAGTTGGTCGGCTTGAGTGACCTGAATCCACTCGCCAGCTTGCAAGGCACGCAGTTGCTCGAGCTGCTCAAGCGCTTCCAGTGGACTCGCCGGTAAGCTTGCGTAGCGGCGTAAAAAGCTCACGCGATAGGCATAGATGCCCAAATGGCGCATCGCCTGAGGGCCGTGCGGTTGATCCGCTAGCGCCGCACGTTCGTGTGGGATCGGAGCGCGGCTAAAATAAAGCGCCCGGCCGTGATGATCGCTGACCACCTTCACAACATTGGGGTTGGTGTGCTCGGCGCTATCACCGATGGGTGTTGCCAATGTAGCCATCGCCGCGCGCGGCGCTTGCCCAAGCGAGCGCGCCACTTGCTCAAGCAGTCGCGGGGGCATGAGCGGCTCATCGCCCTGTAAATTCACGATAATTTGATCATCCGCGAGTTGCTCGGTTGTTACCACTTCGGCGAGCCGATCGGTGCCGCTGCGATGATCGGTATGCGTCATAAAGACCTCAACCGCCTGATGACCAACCGCATCGGCAATGCGTGGGTCATCGGTGGCAACAATCACACGCTCTGCACCTGATTCATGCGCACGCTCACACACATGGGTGATGATCGGACGCCCAGCGAGCTCTCGCAGCGGCTTGCCGGGCAGCCGGCTGGCGGCAAAGCGCGCTGGGATCATGACGGTAAATGCGCTCATGCCGATGCACTCCTTCTCGCAAAGCGCTCGGCAGCGGTTTGCAATAGCGCCCGTAATTGTGTCGCCGTTGCGGGATCGGGCTCAGCAACAACGGGTAGCTGCCAGCAGTTAGCTGGCGCGATGGCGGCACATTTAACAGCGTCCTTCTCTGTCATAACAATGGCTCTGGCGGATAAATGGGCAAAATCGCTCGCCCTAAAGCGATGGTGGTCGGGGCGTGGGCGGGCTTCGATATGAAAACCCAGCGCGTCGAGCGTGGCAAAAAATCGCTCCGGGTGGCCGATGCCGGCTAGCGCCACCACCGAATCACCCGGTTGGGGCGGATTGATGTTCTCGGGCGTGCTTCCAACCGCGCGCAGTGGGCCTGGCTTGAGACGAAACTGGCCCTGACATTCGGTGCTTTGAGCGCCATTACAGATAACCCAGTCGACCTCGGTAAGACGATTCGGGCCCTCGCGTAAGGGGCCTGCGGGCAGACAGCGGCGATTGCCAAGCCCACGCTCTGCGTCGATGACCACGACCTCGACGTCACGCACTAGTCGGTAGTGCTGGAGCCCATCGTCACTAATAACCAAATCCACACCAGCCTGATTGATGAGCTGCGCGGCGGCCGCCGGCCGATCGCGGCCAATGGCCACCGCAACGCCGGTGTGTCGGGCGATGAGCAGTGCCTCGTCACCCACTTGCTCGGCGCTATCGTCGCCACTCACGCGCTGCGGTCCGACCGCGCGGCCGCCATACCCACGTAAGACGACGCCGGGCGTAAATCCAAGATCTTGGGCGCAGCCCACCAACCAGTTGACCAGCGGGGTCTTGCCGGTGCCGCCAACGCTTAAATTACCGATAACGACCACCGGTGCGCTGAGCGCGGGCGTGCGTGAGGGATTCGCTTGATAGTATTGGCGTCGGCGCCTAGCGGCCAATTCAAACAGCGCGCTAATAGGCGAAAGCGCGCGTGCTAGCCCGTTATTGTGCTGCCAAAAGTCAGGGTAGCGTCTAACGCTCATCAGCAGCGGTGGCTTGCGGGCGAAACTGCAGCCGATGCAAGGCGGCATACGCGCCATTTTCTGCCAGTAGATCGGCATGCCGGCCACTCTCGACCACTTCACCCTTATCGAGAACCAAGATCCGATCCGCTCGCTCAATGGTTGAGAGCCGGTGGGCAATAACCAATGTCGTCCGCCCTTCCATGAGCCGCTCAAGCGCCTGTTGGATATGCTGTTCCGATTCGGAATCGAGCGCCGATGTTGCTTCATCCAAAATCAGCACGGGCGCGTCTTTTAACAGTGCCCGCGCAATCGCGAGTCGCTGGCGCTGACCGCCAGAGAGTAAAACACCATTTTCGCCAATCGGCGTGTCAAACCCTTGTGGTAGTGCTTCGATAAAGTCGCGGGCATTCGCTGCCTCAGCAGCCGCCTCGATAGCGGCGCGTTCAGGCATGGGATCTTGGCCATAGGCGATGTTCTCGGCAATGGTGGCGTTAAATAACACCACTTGCTGGCCCACGAGCGCAATTTGTCGGCGCAGCGCGGCGAGCCGGTATTCCGATAATGCGACCCCGTCCAAGCGAATCGTCCCACTGGTGGGTGAGTAGAAACGTGGCAACAAGCTAACTAACGTGGTTTTTCCCGAACCCGAGCGACCGACGAGCGCGACCGTCTCGCCGGCGCTGATGTGGCAATCAATCTCACTGAGGACTGGCTGATTGGGCTCGGTGTAGTAAAAGCCGACGCGCTCAAAGTCAATGGCACCGGTGCTGCGGCCGGGGTCATAGCGGCCAGTATCGCGCTCGGGCGCCTCGTCGATAATCTCAAACAGACTCTCACCGGCGGCAATACCGCGCTGTATCTCGGCGTGCACCCGGGTTAGGCGCTTGAGCGGTTGCAGTAGTAACAGCATGGCGGTGATAAATGAGACAAACGTGCCCACACTGACGGTGATCATGCTGCCTTGCAGCGTCGCTAGCCAAACGACGATGGACAGCGCAAGCGCGGCGCAGAATTGCACCACCGGTGTGCTCAACGCCTGGGTGGCGGCAAACTTCATAAACTGGCGCGTGTTGCGCTGATTAGCCTCGTCAAAGCGTTCACGCTCAATCGCTTGAGCGCCAAAGATACGCACCTCGTCGCTGCCCTCGATTGCCTCTTCGGCAACGTAGGCGATACTGCCAACGGAGTGCTGAATCGAATGGCTTAGCCGTCGAAAGCGCTTGCTGACATACATCACCACGGCAATGACAACCGGGCCGAGAAACAAAAATATGAGCGTGAGCTGCCAACTCAGCCACGCCATATAGCCGAGCAAAAAGAATACTGTGGCACAGTCGCGGATAATGATGACGATGGCGTTGGTGCCGGCCTGCGCGACCTGCTCGACGTTGTAGGTAAGCCGCGATAGCAACATCCCCGAAGAGGCGTCGTCGAAATAACGGCGCGGTAAGGTGAGTAATCGCTCAAAGACCTCGCCGCGCAGTCGGGCAATAATTTGGCGGCTTATCCACGCGGTGCCGTATTGCGCGGCAAAGCTACTTAGCCCACGAATGATGAAGATCGCCAGTACGCCAAGTGGAATAAGTCGCAACACGGTGGGATCGCGGTCGACAAAGCCCGAATCCAGCATCGGCCGGACCAACCAAGCAAACCCCGCCTCGGTGGCGCCGGTGATAAGCATGCCGGCCACTGCAATCGCAGCGATGACCCAGTGCTCGAGCACGTAGTTGAGCAGCCGGCGGTAAATCATCCAGCCACTGCCGTTTGCTGCCGGCGTGGGCACCCTTCTCATGGCCTCTCCTCGTTCACTAGCGCATCGCCATCAATCACAATAACGCCGGTCCGATTAATTTCCACACGTTATTTGTTTGGCCTCCGTGGGCGCATTGCGAACGAAGCGCTGATGATAATGGATTTCTTCGCCATTCTGAAACCGCCCTTGCTGCGGTGATTCGTTCAGTAACCGCCGCGTATCGCGACGTGCCGCCCGGGGTGACTGGATGCCGTGCGCATCTAAACGCAACGTCACCGCGCCGACCCGCCCGAGATCGTTAACCACCGCCCCATGGCAGCGCACTCGCCTGAGCACCGCCGCGTGGGGCATGCCATAGGGGTTACGGTAACCGGCACTAATGATGACGCGTTGTGGCTGCGCTGCGGTTAATAGCGCCGCGCTGGTGCTTGTCGCACTGCCGTGATGGGCCGCTTCAAGTACATCGACGGGGCGCTCGAGACGCGCGGCGATCTCGCGCTCCACCTCATGCTCTATATCGCCGGTTAATAGTACCCGAGCGCCGGCGGTGCTAATGAGCAAGACACACGAGGCGTTATTGCCTTGAAAAGTATGCCCACGGGGTGGCCATAAATAGGCAAAATCCACCCCATCCACTGACCAATGCTGACCTCGATGACAAGGCTGCGAGCGTGGTGCATCGTCGAGCGGTTCGCCGCGGTCGATACGGCCAATGGCGAGCGCCTCGGCTAGGGCCGGCAATCCGCCGCGGTGATCATTATCACCATGAGTAATAGTGAGCCGGTCAACCGCGTTGATGCCGTGATTGCGAAGGAACGGCACGAGAGTAAACGCCGCCGCACTGCCGCCACTGCGCCAACTCGGACCGGTATCAACGACCTGCACTTGCGTGCGCGTCTCGATGACAACGCTATTGCCCTGCCCCACCTCAAGCCAGGTAATGCGCGCGCTTGCATGGGGTAGTGAGGCCGGGCTACCGGCAAGCAGCGGCAGCATAAGCACCGGGCTGAGCCCACGTAAGGGTGTCCCCGCCGGTAGGATCCACCAACCCACGCCAAGCGCGGCTAATAGCAGCGTCAGTGGGTCGGTGGTGGTGATTGCAACGCTGCCCATACCGCTGTCGAGCAGCCACTGACCGCCGTCGAGTAAGCGCTCGATGGCAAAGCCAAGCCCAGTCAGTGCGATACCCGCCGCAGCCGGCAGCAGCCATGCCAGAGCGCTGGCAAGCAGCGCGCCCGGCACCACCACCAGCGAGAACAACGGCACGGCGAGCAAATTAACGACTAAACCCAAAGGGCTCCATTGACCAAAAAAGAGAGCCGAGAGGGGCGCAAGCCCGAGCACCAAGGTGAGTTGTAGCCGCCAGAGCATTTGAACACCACGGCCATGGCGGCCGCGACTCACGCCAATAATCAGCGCGACGGCGCCAAATGAAAGCCAAAACCCGGCACTGAGCGCCGCTGCGGGGTCAAGCATAAGAATGATCAGCGCAGCCACTAATAGCACCCGCGAGAGCGGTGCATGCCATCCCATAAGCCGCGCAATGGCAACAACACTCAGCATAATGAGTGCACGCTGAGCAGGCAGGGCAAACCCCGATAGCGCCGCATAACCAAGCGCGGCCAACAAACCCGCGCTGATAGCGCAAAACCGCTGCCCGGCCCTCTGTGGCAAAGCGCGGGCGCTGATTTTGCCAAGCCAATACCCGAGTGCCGCGATAAGACCAATATGCAGGCCAGAAATAGCAACGAGGTGGCTGGTCCCGGTAGCTCGCAAAATCGCCCAAGTCGGGTCACTAAACCCGCGCCGATCACCACTGACTAAGCCTTGTAATATCGCCCTCCCCTGGTCCAGCGAGGGGGTGAGTGTGGCGATTTTTCCCGCCACGCGCTCACGCCAGTCATGCACGCCTTGGCTTTGGCTTAGGCGTATTGCCGATGAATGATCAACAACATAGCCGGTCGCATCGATATGCTCGCTGGCCAGCCAGCGCTCGTAGTCAAAACGCACCGGGTTAAAGTACCCACGCGGCCGTCGCAATCGCACCGCTAGCTGCCAACGCTCCCCGGCCGCAACGCGCGGGGTCTGGCCATAAAGGCTCAGACGAATCCGCCGTGGCACCGGCCAATTAACGTTATCAAGCGTTGTTGGCGCGAGAATAAAGCGCTGTCGGTTGGGCGTTTCAGTGGGCAGACTGACCACTTCACCGGTGATGATGATGGCCTGCGAGCGCTCCACCGCAGGCCGAAGCGATAGCGCCCAGCCCTGCCAAATGAGCCCAAAGAGTAAGCCGGCAATACTCACGCCGACCCAGCTTAAGGGGGGACGCAATACGATGAGTGGCAGGAGCGGCAGGACCAGTAACCAAAAGCCGGCCCAGCGCATGGGCAAAAGCACCGCAATCAGCAGCCCAATCAAAAACGCGGTGATAATGCGTGAGCTGGCTGAATACCGCATGGCATCAGCCTAGCAAGGCGTTTTATAGCGGGTGCAGCACGCCGTCGGCCAAATTCAGCCGCCGGTCCATTCGCCCGGCGATATCTAAATCATGGGTGACCAAGACAACGCTCGTGCCATGGGCACGGTTGAGGCGCTGGAAGAGATCCAAAATCGTCTGTGCGGTTTGTCCATCGAGGTTGCCGGTGGGTTCATCGGCCAGCAGGCAGGCCGGTTCGGTCACCAGCGCCCGGGCAATCGCCACGCGCTGGCGCTCGCCGCCTGAGAGCTCGCCGGGCTTATGCTCAACGCGATGGGCAAGATCGACGGCTTCGAGCATCGCAAGCGCCCGGCTGCGCGCCTCGCGGATGGCGCTGCCCCGAATGAGCAAGGGCATTGCCACGTTCTCTAGCGCGCTGAATTCGCCTAGTAGGTGGTGAAATTGATAGACAAAGCCCAGCGCTTGGTTGCGTAACTGCCCGCGGGCACCCGCGCTTAGCGCAAGCATCGACTGCCCTGCTACTTCAATCTGACCGGCGTCAGGGTTTTCTAGCCCACCGAGTAGCTGGAGCAAAGTGCTCTTGCCCGAGCCGGAGCGGCCGAGGATTGCGACCTGCTCTCCCTGCTCGACCCGAAAGTTGAGTCCAGACAGCACCTCGACGGCCAGCCCGCCCTCACGAAAGACTTTATCCACCGCGCGGCACTCAATGACTGCCTTGGCATTACTCATGGCGAAGCGCCTCCGCCGGGGCGGTACGCGCCGCTCGCCACGCCGGATACAACGTTGCAATTAGGCTTAATGCCATCGCTGAGAGGCTGATACGCCAGACATCCGGCATGCGTAAATCAGACGGTAAGTCACTAATGAGGTAGACATCACCTGAAATAAATTCAGTGGCAAACAATTGCTCAATCGCCGGAACAATGGTTTCGACATTAAGCGCAAGGGCAACACCACCGGCTGTGCCGATGAGCGTCCCGACAATGCCCAATAAGCTCCCTTGAACCATAAAAATACCCATGACACTGATGGGTCGGGCGCCGAGTGTGCGCAGGATGGCGATATCAGCCTGTTTATCCTGAACGGCCATCACCAGCGTTGAGACAATGTTAAAGGCCGCGACGCCAACGATGAGCATCAGAATGATGAACATCACCGTTTTTTCCATGGCGACTGCACGAAAGAAGTTTCGGTGCTGCATGGTCCAGTCACTAACGCGGTAGGCGCCCGGTAAATCACGGGCGATATCGCGAACGCGAGCCGGCGCACTCATCAAATTATCGAACTCAAGCCGTATCCCCGTGATTTGATCGCCAAGTCGCAGTAAGCGCTGTGCGTCGGCGAGATGAATCAGGGCTAATGAGCCGTCGTACTGGGCCATATCCACTTCAAAAACGCCGGCAACCTCAAAGCGCCGCAGTCGTGGCAAGATGCCCGCCGCCGAGGCGCGCACCTCAGGGGTAATAAGGTTCAAGGCATCACCGACACCAACCCCTAACCCCGCGGCTAGCCGTGAGCCGAGCACAATGCGATAGGCGCCCGATTCAAGCCCATCAAGGCCACCGCTGACCAAATGGGTGGCCACTTTCGAGACCTGCCCCTCGCGTGCCGGGTCAATCCCCCGCAACAGCGCCCCCGTCACCGCACTGCCGCGCGTGAGCATAACCTCGCCGCTGACAAATGGTGCGACGCCGGTAATGTCATCGCGCGCATCAAGGCGTGGCAAAATCGCCTCCCAGTCATCAAGCCCATTGCCGGGGCCTTGCACGGTGGCGTGCGAGACCATACCTAAGATGCGCTCGCGGAGTTCTTTCTCAAAGCCGTTCATCACCGAGAGCACGGTAATGAGAGCCATCACCCCCACGGCAATACCCAACATCGAACTCAGTGAGATAAACGACACAAAGCGGTTACGCCGCCGTGCCCGGGTATAGCGAAGCCCAATATAAAGCGCTAGCGGCTTAATCATGCGCATAGTCTACACCGCCTATTCGGCGTGCTTCACGCAGTTTCGCCCCTTTGCCGCATTGGTTAAACTGGCACGCTAGCAAGCCGTATCCCGATGTGATGTCAAAACAAACTCCGCTGCTGTTACACACGCCTCTGCCCGGCCAACCCGGTGAACGCCAAGACTGGCTGAGTCTCGTCGGTAGCGCTCGCGCATTGGCGATTGCCGAGGCGTGCGAAAGCCATGCCGGGCCATTGGTGGTGGTGACCACGGGCACCGCCGAGGCGGAGCAATTGCGACGGGCGCTGGGGTTTTTCTTAGGCCCCGATGCCGATATCGCGCTGATGCCGGATTGGGAAGTGCTGCCCTATGATCTGTTCTCGCCCCATCAGAGCATCATCTCTGAGCGGCTGCGCGCGCTGCACCGACTGCCGACACGCAGCCAGGGTGTGGTCTTAGTGCCGGTGGCAACGCTGATGCAGCGCATCGCGCCGCCGGAATTTCTCGCCCACAACGTCACAACGCTAAAAGTCGGTGAGCGCCTCGATTTAATTGCCACGCGGCGAGAACTCGAGCAAGCCGGTTATCGCTGTGTTGCCGAAGTCATGGAGCATGGTGAATTTGCCGTGCGAGGCTCGATCCTCGACCTCTTTCCGATGGGCGCAAGTGCGCCTTATCGGGTCGATTTATTTGATACGGATATCGATTCGATTCGCCGCTTTGACCCTGAAACGCAGCGCAGCACCGACAAACTCGATGATATCGAGCTGCTCCCCGCCCATGAATTTCCTAGTGACGAGACGGGAATAAGCCGTTTTCGTCGCCAGTACCGGGCGCGCTTCGAGGGTGATCCGATGGCAAGCCCGATCTATCAGGCGATCTCGGATGGGCATATTCCCGCCGGTATTGAAGCCTATTTGCCGTTGTTTTTTGATGCGACCGCGACGTTATTCGACTATCTGCCTGCGCAAGCTCTTGTCATGCGCTACGGCGCGGTTGACGCCCAACTTCAGAGTGAGTGGGAGCAGATTAATGCGCGCTTTGAGCAGCGTCGTCATGATATCGAGCGGCCGCTATTAAGCCCCACAGAGCTATTTCTCAACCCCGATGCGGTGCGCGAAGGCCTGAACCAGCACCCGGTTGTCGATGTGATCGATGACGCCACCCGCGAGCGTGCCCGCACTCGGGATCGTGCTTTTGCCGTTCGACCGCTGCCAGATCTATCCAGTCGCCCGGGTGAAGCGGAGGATTTATCGGCACTGCAAGGATTTAATCGCGACTTCGAGGGCCAAGTCGTAATGACCGCGGAGACGGCTGGCCGGCGTGAGACGCTGCGCGAGCGGCTGCGCGCGAGTGGGTTTACGGTGCGCGATGCCGAGTCATGGGACGAGGCGCTTGGCGCTACCGCGCCGATGACGCTCACCATCGCGCCGCTCGACGAGGGCTTTCGTCTGCCAGATCAATCCCTCGCCGTAATCCCGGAGGTGGCGTTATTCGGCGAGCGCGTTGAGCAGCGTCGGCGGCGCAAAACTGGCGAGCGTGATCCGGATGCGATCATTCGCGATCTGACCGATTTACACCCCGGCGCGCCCGTGGTTCACGAACACCATGGTGTCGGGCGCTATCAAGGCCTACGCACGATTAGCGTCGATGGCGTTGAGAGCGAATTTTTAACGCTCGAGTACGCTGCCGGCGACAAACTCTACGTGCCGGTGACTTCGCTGCATTTAATTGGCCGCTACACCGGCGCTGACACCGATGACGCGCCGCTGCATCGCTTGGGCAGTGGGCAGTGGGAAAAGGCCCGTCGTCGGGCGGCGGAAAAAGCGCGCGATGTTGCCGCTGAGTTACTCGATATTTACGCCCGGCGCGAGGCCCAGCAGGGCGAAGCCCATCAGATACCGGAAGCGGAATACCATCGCTTTGCCGCACAATTTCCGTTTGAAGAAACCCCCGATCAGGAGACCGCGATACACGCGGTGGTGGAGGATTTACAGCAGCAACGGCCGATGGATCGGGTGGTGTGTGGCGATGTCGGCTTTGGTAAAACTGAAGTCGCCATGCGCGCGGCCTTCGCCAGCGTTCAGTCGGGCTATCAGGTGGGTGTGTTGGTTCCCACCACCCTTTTATGCCAGCAGCACTATCAAAATTTTGCTGATCGCTTTGCGGATTGGCCCGTGCGGGTTGAGCAGTTATCCCGCTTTCAGTCGGCCGCCGAGCAAGCCAAAACCATTGAGGCATTGCGCGCCGGTCAGGTTGATATCGTCATCGGCACGCACAAAATGCTGCAGCGCAGTGTTGAGTTTAAGCGCCTCGGATTGCTGATTATCGATGAAGAGCACCGCTTTGGGGTGCGTCAGAAAGAATCGCTTAAGCGCATGCGGGCCAATGTCGATGTGCTCACGCTAACCGCAACACCAATCCCGCGGACGCTCAATATGTCGCTTGCCGGGCTGCGCGACCTCTCAATTATTGCCACACCGCCAGCGCGTCGGCTGGCCGTGAAGACGTTTGTTAATGAATGGAACGACGCGCTAGTGCGTGAGGCGTGTCTGCGAGAACTCCACCGCGGCGGTCAGGTGTATTTTCTGCACAATGATGTCGAGAGCATTAACCGCACGGTTGAAGCACTTGAGGCATTAATCCCGGAGGCCCGCATCCGCAGCGCCCACGGGCAGTTACCTGAGCGTGAGCTCGAGCGGGTGATGCTCGATTTTTATCACCAGCGTTTCAATATTTTGGTTTGCACGACCATTATCGAAAGTGGCATCGATGTGCCCAGTGCCAACACCATTATTGTCAATCGTGCCGATCGCCTGGGGCTCGCCCAACTCCACCAGCTGCGCGGGCGCGTGGGTCGCTCTCATCACCGCGCTTATGCTTACCTTATCGCCCCGCCCGCCCGCGAACAAAGCGCCGATGCAGCCAAACGCCTGGAGGCGATCGCCTCACTCGAAGATCTTGGCATCGGCTTTGCGCTGGCAAGCCATGATTTAGAGATTCGGGGTGCGGGGGAGCTGCTGGGTGAGGGCCAAAGCGGGCAAATTCACGAAGTGGGGTTTAGTCTGTACAGCGATCTACTCGATCGGGCAGTGCAAGCGCTCAAATCAGGCCGCGAGCCCGCGCTCGACCAACCGCTTGATGAAAACACCGAAGTCGATCTCCATATACCCGCCCTGCTGCCCGAAGATTATCTCCCCGATGTGCATACTCGATTGGTTATGTACAAACGCATTGCTAGTGCGGCTGATGAGCCATCGCTGCGGGCGCTACAGGTTGAAATGATCGATCGATTTGGGCTCTTGCCCAGCCAAGCACAGCACTTAATCGCGGTGGCGCGGTTGCGTCAACAGGCCCGATCGATGGGTATTGAGCGCATTGAAGTGGGTCCTGGCGGTGGTTATATCCAATTTACCGCCAGCCCCGCCGTCGATGCGGGTGTGCTGGTTAAAATGGTCCAGGAGCAACCAACGGTGTATCGTCTGGAGGGCCAGGAGAAGTTTCGGTTTCGGACTGAGACGCACACCCCGGAGGAGCGCATTGAGATGGTCGAACAGCTGCTGCAAGCGGTTGCCATGCAGAAAGCGGCATGAAACGCGGCGTTTGGCTGATTTTGAGTTTGCTGCTGGCCGCGCCTCAGGCAATGGCACAAAGCGAGTCATCGCCACCGCGCTATCAGGTCGAGGTTATCGTCTTCACTCAGCCACCGCTGGATGACGCCGAGCGGGCGCAGGCCAAGCGTCACCCACCCCTGCCCTTGCCTGGCCGAGCGTGGCCATTGCGTGATCGCCCGCGGGCGGGGTTTGGTTATGCCCGACTCGATTCAAGCCAATATCAACTCAGCTCGGCCGCCCAACGCATTGATGCCCAGCCGGGATTTGCGGTGCACTGGCATGCCGCGTGGCAACAGCCCGGGCTAGCGGAAAACCGGGCGCAGGCCGTGGCATTACCCCGAGCACTCCGACAGAGCGGATTAACCGGGCGCATTCGCATTGACCGAGCGCGTTTTCTGCATGTGGACGTTGATTTGCAATACACCGAAAGCCCGGAGTCAAACGCTCCGAGCGACGAGGCGCCGCGGTATTGGGTGGTTGATGACAGCCTACGTATGCGCAGCGATGAACAACACTACCTTGATCATCCAAGGCTCGGGGTGATCGTGCGCATTGATCCGGTGCCGGCGGAACAATCGGGTGATTCGTCGACGCCGAATTAGCGTCGCTTAGCTCTCGTCCTCGTCATCGCGATGGGCGGCATAAATACCCTCGACATTGCGCAAATAACCCTTGTAATCCATGCCCACGCCAAAAACATAGCGCTCAGGAACCGTTAGGCCGACGAAATCGGCCTCGAGACCGGGTACGCGACCAGCATTGGGTTTATCAGCGAGCACGGCGGTTTGGACCGACGCCGCACCCTCTTCGCGGCAGGCTTCAAGTAGCCCCCGAAACGTATGCCCTTCATCTAAAATGTCATCGACGATTAACACATGCCGCCCGCGCAGTGGTGTCTGCGGGCGCGCGAGCCAGACGAGCTCACGGCCAGTGGTGGATTTGTGATATCGCGTGGCATGGATATAGTCGAGCTCAAGCGGAAAAGTCAGCCGGGTCAGTAGCCGCCCAAGCGGCACAATGGCCCCGGTCATCACGCCTAAGACCAGTGGGCGATGTTCACTGAGCGAGGCGGTGATGGCGAGCCCCAGCCGATCGAGGGCCGCTTCAATCGCATCGGCGTCGTGCAGGCATTCAGCGCGGGACATTACCCCGGCGAGTTCCTCGGCACTGAGTTCAACGCCTTGGGTCATGGTTCGCTCCGTGAGTGATTTAACCGCTAAGTATAGCCTCAACCGCCCGATCGAGCGAGTTCGGCACAAGCGCGCTGGTGGGCTGCACTCGCACGCAATTCCTTTAAGCTGATGCGCTCGCGCCCGTGTAGGCGGGTAAGGCGCAGCGCGCGCTCAGCAGGTAAGGGGCTGATTTGATCTAAAACCGCGTCAATATCCCGACCGGCATTGCCTACAATCGCCATGTCGCCACCGGCACGGATGACGGCCTGCGCGCGAGCCCGTAAATCCCCTGCGCTCTCAGCGGCGCGCATTTGCAGATCATCGCTAAATATCGCCCCTTCAAACTTAAGCGTTTTTCGCAGGTAGTGATGCCAAGCCTCAGAAAAACCGACAGGTTTTTTATCAATCTTTGGAAATTCCAAATGCGCCATCATTAGCCCGGCAATGCCGTTGTCGATCATTCGACGAAACGGCAATAAATCGTGATGGGTTAAATCAGCGAGCGTGCGTGGATCACTGCCACGGGCGTAGTGCGAATCGGGCGCAACCCCGCCGTGACCCGGAAAATGTTTGCCCACGCTTGCCATCCCCGCCTGCCGCGCACCGCGTTGCCAAGCAAGGGCGAGGCGCGCAATTAGCTCAGGGTCCTCACCAAACGAGCGATCGCCAATCACTTGACTGACGCCGTAATCGACATCAAGCACCGGGGCAAAACTTAAATCAACGCCAAGCGCACGAAGCTCAGCCGCCATCAGCCAACCCGCCTGTTCTGCGAGCTGCTCACCGGCTGCGAGGTTAACCATTGCGCGTTGGCCGATCTGGCGGGCGGCGGGCAGCGTCGAAAGGCCGCTTTCAAAGCGCTGCACGCGACCCCCCTCTTGATCGACCGCAATCAGCAGCGAGGGCTGACGCAGCGCTTTAATTGCGGTGGTGAGCGCCAACATTTGCGCGGGGTCTTGGTAATTACGCGCAAACAATAGCACCCCGCCAACGGCTGGATGGCAGAGTCGCTCACGCTCCTCGCCGAGTAGCTCAGGGCCTTCAATACCGAGCATGAGCGGCCCTAGCATGAGCGAGCCTCCCGAATGATAACTGGCATCCCCAGTTGGCATTGATCAAATAAGGCAATCACGTCGGCGTTGCGCATCCGAATGCAGCCGTGCGAGCGTGCCACGCCCATGGGTTCGCTATCCGGCGTACCATGGATATAAATAAAGCGCCGTAAGGTATCGACACCTGGACCGCGGTTAAAACCGCTCTCATCGCCGCTAAGCCAGATGATCCGCGATAAGATCCAATCCCGCGCCGGCGCCTCGGCCGCGAGCGTCGAATCATAGCGCTCGCCGGTGGGCCGTCGTCCAACAAAAACGCTATTGACGGCGCAATCTGCTCCAATCAGCGCGCGAATATGATGAACCCCGCGCGGGGTGCAACCGCTGCCGTGCCTCTCTCCGGCCCCGTTGGCTGCCGTTGAACACGGCCATGCGCCAACGACCGTGGTGTTGTTATACAACCACAGCGTTTGCTCCTCTAAACCGACTTCGACTCGGCGTTCACCCACTCGATACGCTCCCGGCATTGATCGTGAGGCTAATGGTATCCTACTGGCCTGCCGACAAATTGATTTTGGGAGTGCCCTTGAGTATGAAACGCCTCATTTTGTTACGCCATGGCCAGAGTGTCTGGAATCTGGAAAACCGCTTTACCGGTTGGTATGACGTTGATTTAAGTGATCAGGGCCGCACCGAAGCAACGCAAGCCGGGCAGCTCATGCGCGCGGCTGAATTAACCCCCACGATCGTGTTTACCTCGGTATTAACTCGGGCGATTCGCACGGCGTTTATGAGCCTCGATGAACTCGATCGTCTGTGGATTCCGATGATTAAGGACTGGCGCCTTAACGAGCGCCACTACGGGGGGCTGACCGGGCTTAATAAGGCAGAGACCGCAGAGCGTTATGGCGATGAGCAGGTGCATGTTTGGCGTCGTAGTTTTGCCACGCCACCACCGGCGGTGGCCATCGACGACCCCTACCACCCAGCCAATGAGCCACGCTATCGCGATGTCGATCCCGCCCTGCTGCCGGCCACCGAGTCACTCAAAGACACCCTCGCCCGCGTCCTGCCCTACTGGCGCAGTGATATCGCACCGGTACTGCAGGCGCACGACACGGTGATGATCGCCGCGCACGGCAACAGCCTGCGGGCGCTGATTAAGCACCTGGAGGATCTCTCGGATGAGGCAATTACCGGGGTCGAAATTGCCACCGGTGACCCACTGGTCTACGAGCTCGATGAAGCACTTGGGGTTAAGGCCAAGTACTCGCTGCGAGAAAATCAATGAGTGAGCTCACGCACTTAGGCGCCGATGGTGAGGTGCACATGGTTGATGTTGGGGGCAAAGCGCCAAGCCAGCGCGTTGCGATCGCCGATGGGCATATTCGCATGCAGCCTGAGACACTCAGCGCCTTAGAGCACGGCAATATCGCCAAGGGTGATGTCCTTGGCAGCGCCCGCATCGCCGCCATCATGGCGGCAAAGCGCACGAGTGAATTAATCCCCCTGTGCCATCCCCTGCCGTTGAGTCACGTCGAGGTGACGCTGAGCCTGCAGCCAGATATTCCCGGGGTGCACTGCGAGGTCCGCGCTGAAACCCACGGCCCCACGGGCGTGGAGATGGAAGCACTAACTGCGGTGCAAATTGGGCTTTTAACGATCTACGATATGGCAAAGGCCCTCGATCGCGGCATGGCGATCGAGGCCGTTGCGTTGCGGCACAAATCGGGCGGTCGCTCGGGTGAGTGGACGCGCTAGGCCGATACCGCTGCGTTCACCTTGGCCGCGTAGATAAAGTCGTTGTTGTGTAGCCCATTAATGGCGTGGGTATACATCTCAACCTCACACCAACCCCAGCCAAAGCGGATTTCTGGGTGGTGATCCTCTTGCTCGGCAACATCGCCGGCAATATTGGCGATCGCTTGGGCTTGGGCGAAGTTATCGGTTTTAAAACGTCGGCTAATGCGGGTTGCCGTATCGTCGAGCGCCCAACCTGGCACATCAGCGAGATACGCCTCGGCCTGCTCACGCGTTAACGGATCGATTCCGCCGCGGCAGGGGGTGCAGCTTTGTTCGGTTAATGACATAACGTCTCCTTTATTGGCTGTGTTAGATCAAGCCGGTCGGCTCTGATCAGTGGCTTTGGCGGTTTGATAGGCCGCCTCAAGGCGCTCGAAGTCAACTGCCTCAGCGGTCTCGCCGGTTTCACCGAGCACCGCTTCAAGGCCACGAAAACGCCGCTCAAACTTACGATTACCGTCGCGCAGCGCTTGCTCAGGGTCAACGCCTAAGTGGCGGGCAAGGTTGGTGCAAGCGAACAGTACATCGCCCATCTCTTCAGCGATATGCGCTTGATTAGCCCCCTCGGCGGCCATTGCCTCTTCGAGCTCCGCTAACTCTTCACGGACTTTGGCAACCACGGGTGCTGGCGTGTTCCAGTCAAAGCCCACGCGGGCGGCGCGATTTTGGAGTTTGCGCGCGCGTGTGAGTGCCGGTAGTCCGAGCGGCACATCATCCAACGCGCTCACGGGTGCCGAGTCACTGGCGGCTTTCGCGGCCCGTTCTTCGGCTTTAATCGCCTCCCAAGTGGCGCGTTGCGCGGATTCATCATGGGCTGGCTGATTGGCAAAAACATGCGGGTGACGACGCACCAGCTTGTCATGGATGCCTTGGGCGATGGCTTCGAAGTCGAATTCGCCCTGCTCTTCGGCGATGCGGGCGTAGAAAACCACCTGAAACAACAAATCCCCAAGTTCATCGCGCATGGCCGAATAATCACCCCGCTCGATCGCATCAGCCACCTCGTAGGCCTCTTCTAGCGTGTGTGGGACGATGCTCTTAAAAGTTTGGCGTCGATCCCATGGGCAGCCACTGACTGGGTCGCGCAGTTGCGCCATGAGCGCGATTAAATCGCTCATTGCACTCATCGTTGTTGATACTGACTGGCGCCAAATAGTTGCTCTTTGGCTTTGGCATCGAGCGCCGGTGGGCGGGCATCGGCGAGGACTTGAACGCCGCGCTCAACGGCGGGACGCGCACTGATGCGATCGAACCAGTCGTTTAAGTGCGGGAAATCCGCAAGCGATTGACCCTGATTGTCATGCGGGCGTATCCAGGCATAGCAGGCGATATCGGCGATACTATAGGCCTCCCCGGCAAGCCAATCGCGCCCAGTCAGTCGGCGCTCGATGACGCCATACAGGCGGGCGGCCTCATTGGTGTAGCGGTTGACCGCGTAGTCAATGGTTTCGGGTGCGTACTGGCGAAAGTGGTGGGCTTGGCCAAGCATTGGGCCGAGGCCGCCCATTTGAAACATTAACCACTCGAGTGTTGCGTAGCGGGCACGCGTTTCGCGCGGCATCAGTTGCCCGGTTTTCTCCGCTAAGTAGATAAGAATCGCCCCGGACTCAAAAATCGATATTGGCTCGCCATCGGGGCCATCGCTATCGGTGATAGCGGGGATTTTATTGTTCGGGCTAATCGCTAGAAACGCCTCATCAAACTGATCGCCTTGGCCGATATTGATCGGTTTGACGCGGTAATCGAGCCCAAGCTCTTCGAGCGCGATGTGGACTTTGTGACCATTGGGTGTCGGCCATGTATAAACGTCGATCATGGAGGCTGCATCCTTTATAATTGAGCTATGAACGAAATTCCCGGATATAAACGTCGCTCTAGTGTGCCCGTCAAGGTCGGTGACGTCACGGTGGGTGGCGATGCGCCTATCGTGGTCCAATCCATGACCAATACCGACACCGTTGATGAAATTCGCACCGCGATTCAAGTCGCTGATCTCGCCCGAGCGGGCTCGGAGCTCGTGCGCATTACCGTCAATAATGAAGACGCCGCGCGCGCGGTGCCGCGAATTCGCCAGCGGCTTGATGACATGGGCGTGGGCGTGCCGTTGGTGGGTGATTTTCACTTTAATGGCCACCGCTTGCTCAAAGCCGTCCCGGAATGTGCCAGCGCACTCGCCAAACTGCGGATTAACCCGGGTAACGTGGGCAAAGGCAGCCGGCGCGACCCACAGTTCGCCGAAGTTATCGAGTTAGCACGTGATCATGACCGCCCGGTGCGTATTGGCGTCAACTGGGGCAGCCTCGATCAGGACCTGCTTAAGCGAATGATGGATGAAAACGCTCGCCGCGCCGAACCCAAAGCGCCCGAGGCGGTGATGAAAGATGCGGTTGTTACCTCATCACTCGAAAGCGCTGAGCAGGCGGAGGCACTCGGCCTGCGGCACGATCAAATCATCATTTCGTGCAAAATGAGTCGGGTACAAGATCTCATTAGCGTCTACGAAGACTTAGCGGGGCGTTGCGACTACCCATTGCATTTGGGGTTGACCGAAGCCGGCATGGGCTCGAAGGGCATTGTCGCCTCGAGCGCTGCGCTCGCGGTGCTCTTGCAGCAAGGTATTGGCGATACGATTCGCATCTCCCTCACCCCGGAACCGGGTGGCGATCGGGCGCAAGAAGTGGTGGTTGCCCAGGAAATTCTGCAAACCATGGGCTTACGTAACTTTACCCCACTCGTGGCGGCCTGCCCGGGCTGCGGACGAACCACCAGTACGTTTTTTCAATCGCTGGCTGAGGATATCCAATCGCACGTCCGCGAGCGCATGCCGGTATGGAAAGAGACCTACCCCGGGGTGGAGTCAATGAGCCTGGCGGTCATGGGCTGCGTGGTCAATGGCCCTGGCGAGAGCCGGCAAGCGGATATCGGCATTAGTCTGCCGGGGACTGGGGAAAAACCGGTCGCGCCCGTTTATGTTGATGGCGAAAAGACCGTCACGCTCAAAGGCGATGACATTGCCGAGTCGTTTAAGGCGATTGTCGAAGACTACGTCGAGCGCCGTTATGGCCGTGGAGCCCGTAGCACTGCCTCTTAATCGGGCGTTGGTTGTTTGAGCAGCGCGCGTTTATCCCTGACCTCAGCCCACTCATCGGCATCGTCTGGCGGTGGCTCATGGGCTTTAATCACCGGCCATTGCTCAGCCAGTCGGGCATTGAGGTCGATAAAGTCTTGTTGCGCGGCGGGCACCTCGTCATCGGGGTAAATCGCCTCAACTGGGCACTGCGCGACGCAAACCGCGCAGTCGATGCAGGTGGCTGGGTCGATAACCAAGAAGTTTGGCCCGGCGTGAAAACAATCCACAGGGCATACCTCGACGCACTCGGTATAGCGACACCGAATGCAAGGCTCGGTGACCACATAGGTCATTGACGGGCTTCGCTCGCAGCGGGTGGTTTGCGGTTAGCGAGCGCGCCACAGACCTCGCAGCGCCATTGCCGCCCGGCATACTGGCCCAACACGGCTTCACGTATTTGCGGCCGACTGACAAAGTCAGCCAGGCTGAGCTTGCGCAGAAATCCATCAATCCGCGCTGAGAGCGTCTCCCAAACGCGCTCATCGAGTGCCGAGGCGGCTGGCCGGCTACGCCCATCAGCCTCCATGAGGGCAATCACTTCACCAATCGAGATCGCTTGGGCCTCACGTCCCAGCCGATAGCCACCGCCCGGCCCTGGCGTGCCCCGCACCAACCCAGCTCGGCGTAGCTTCCAGAAGATCTGATCGATATACGAAAGTGATATCCCTTGGCACACAGAAACTTCGGCCAGGGGCACGGCGCCGGCATTGTTATGCACCGCTAGGTGCATTAGCGCACTGACCGCGTACCGGCTTTTCGCAGAAAGACGAATCATGGGTTCATTATGCCAACCGTATGGCCATGATTGACAGGTCCATGGCCACTGCCAAGCGGTTGCGCGCTGGCGAGTGCTCGGTGTAGGTAATCGCGGCCGCGATTAACCGCCGCCTCCAATGTCAGCCCCCGACCGATGCCCTCGGCAATGGCTGAAGCGAGCGTGCAGCCGGTGCCATGATCACAGGTTGTCTCAACGCGCGGGGCTGAGAGCTCGATCACGCCGTCCTCCGTTGCGAGCACATCAACCACCGAATCGCCGGGCAGATGTCCGCCTTTGAGCAAGACCGCCGGGCAACCGAATGCTCGTAGGGCTTGAGCGGCGGCGGCGAGATCCTCGACGCCGGCAATCGGCCGCGATAGCAGCGCTTGGGCTTCAGGAACATTGGGGGTGATGAGCGTCGCGCGCGGAATTAATGCCGCCGCCAGGCGCTGCATGGCGGCATCATCGATCAGTCGATGCCCGCTTTGCGCCACCATCACTGGGTCGACCACTAGCGGCGTGGTGGGCGCGAGGGCAACAATTTGCTCAACAACCGCATCCACAACGGCGACGTCATGGAGCATGCCGGTTTTAATAACGTCGGCGCCAATATCCTCAAGCACCGCGCTCATTTGTGCCTGAATAAACTCAGGCTCGACGCCACTGACTGCTTGCACACCCAAGGTGTTTTGCGCTGTCAGGGCGGTAATCGCTGTCATGGCATAGCCGCCTAGCGCTGTCACCGTTTTGATATCGGCCTGAATACCGGCGCCGCCACCCGAGTCAGAGCCGGCAATGACCAAAACCCGCGTGCTCATCATTGCTCTCCTGTCCTACGCTCAAGATAGTCAGCGCGCGCCTTTCTTCGATCAAGTTTACCGGCGCCGGTCAGTGGTAAGGCGGTCATAATCTCCCATGCAATCGGGCGCTGAAACGCCGCTAGTGTGTGCTTTGCCCATTGCTCAAGTGAGGCCTGCGTGTCGGGTGCGGGTCCAACCACACAGGCGACAGCGCGTGTTCCCCAGCGTGCATCGGGCACCCCAAACACCAACGCCTGATCAATATCCGCATGCGCCTCCAGATCCCGCTCAAGCGCTTCGGCAGCGATATTCTCCCCACCAATGACCAACATATTATCAACCCGACCCACGAGCTCAATGCCGCCGTCGGGCCGCTCGCGGGCCAAATCGCCGGTCGCTACCCAGCCATCGGCGCTCAAGCGCTCGGTGGTCTGCGCTGGATCACCCCAGTAGCCCGAAAAATTATGCGCGCTGCGCAAGTGCAGCTCACCCACCGCACCGGCGCTCACCGCACTGCCTTGATGGCGCTCAACGATCGCCCAATCGCTGTAGGCCAATGCCTGCCCAATGCTGCTTGCGCTCGCTCGTAGCCCCGCTAAAGTCTGCCCAGCGCGCAGGTTATGAAAGTTTGACGGGCCTGCTTCGGTCAGCCCGTAGGCTTGGCTAATGGGAATGCCACGGTCTAAAAATGCGGCCATGGTCGCTGGCGCGCACGGCGCGCCGGCGGTGGTAATTCCTTCAAGGCTGTCGAATCGCGCCGATGCAAAGCCTTCGCTGGCAATAAGCGCTTGGAGCATTGCCTCGACTGCGCCGAAGTGGTTGATCGATTCGACCTCAATGCAGGCTAGAGCTGTGTTCGGGTCAAACCGTGTTGGCATTACCACACAACCGCCGGCCTGCCAGATTGGCATGACGGTATTCCAGCCCCCGATATGATAAAGCGGAAACAACACCATTTCGCGTCGATTGCCCAACCCCTCCGGTGCGGCGCTCATCAATTCAAAGGCATTCCAAAGCATTTGCCGATAGGACACCGCGCATATTTTTGGCAACCCGGTACTACCGCCGGTATGCACCAGCAGACTCGTTTGTGCCATTGGCAGCGCGTTATTAATTGGCTCTGGCGCGAGCACCGCCACTTCCCGCGTGTAGTCACAGTCGTCCCCGCCAATGCCAAAGTGTCGGCAGTCGTTTAGCACCCCTTGCGACCCCTCCAGCGGGTTATCTAGCGCGCTATCAATGACCAGCAACTGCGGATTGATACGCTCTAATAGCGCGATCTGATCGGTTGCTGCCAGCCGGTAGCTAATCGGCGCAAGAATGAGGCCTAGCTTGCCGCAGGCTAAGTACAACAACAGCGCTTCGGCGCGGTTTTGGGCAATCAGTGCGACGATATCGCCAGCGCGCAAGTGGGCGTGATTGGCCAGCCATTGCGCAAATTGCCGGGCACAATCATCGAGCTCGCGGTAGTTGAGTCGCCATCCTGTCTCTGGCACGACGAGTGCGGGGCGCTCAGGTGTGAGCCGCCGGCGCTGACCAGCCCAGTCGCCAACCCAGTTCATAGGCAAGTGGTCGTAGTCGATTGGGCTCTTCATAAGCGTCGCGATGTCGCGCAAACTAGCTGCATGGCATTCAATCCACTGGTTGATATCGGGGTTAATTTAACCCATTCCCGCTTTGCCGCCGATCGTGGCGATGTGATCGCGCGCGCCGAAGCGGCCGGGGTAACCCATATTATTGCCACCGGCGTCAGCGCCGACGAGTCGGTAGCGGCCGCGGCACTCGCCGAGCAATACCCACAGTCACTGCGTGCGACCGCCGGCGTTCACCCTCACCATGCCAGCGAATGGGATGCCAGGGCCGCTGAGCAAGTCGCCACCCTACTCGCTACCCCGATGGTATGTGCCGTGGGCGAGACCGGTTTGGACTATTACCGTGATTTCTCGCCACGATCACAACAACGCTCAGCTTTCGCCGCACAGCTTGCGCTGGGGGTTAGCCATCAGCAACCGGCTTTCTGCCACCAGCGCGATGCCGAGGGCGATTTCCTCTCGATCTTGGCTGATTATCGCACTGCCCTACCCGGCGCGGTTTTGCACTGCTTTACCGGTGATCGGGCGCTACTCGAGCGCTGCATCGAGTGGGACTTATACATTGGAATTACTGGTTGGATCTGTGACGAGCGCCGTGGGGCGGCGTTACGTGACCTCGTGCGACTGATTCCTCGCGAGCGTCTGTTAATTGAGACCGATGCCCCGTTTTTGCTGCCCCGTGATTTGCCTAACCCGCCATCCAATCGACGCAATGAACCGGTCTACTTAAGCCATATTCTCGAGCGCATTGCCGCTTTGCGCGATGAATCGCTCGATGATTTGGCCACGGTGACTTATGCCAATAGCCGGCGTTTATTTCGCCTTAGCTAACTGCCTCAATGGCTGCATGCGCTCGCGCGTGGTTTTGCCACACTGCAATCGCCTGCTCGATCACCTCCGGACCTGCGCCGTTTTTAACGCCACCCTCACTCAAGGCGCGGCGCCATACCTTGGCGCCCGGCAGGCCCTGGAACAGCCCGATGAGATGCCGCGTATAACGAGTGATCGGGACACCCGTTTTAAATTGTGTCTGAACATACGCTTGATAGGCCCGCGCGACCTCAATGCGCTCAAGCCGCGGCTGGGCATGATCGTTGAAGATCTCGGCATCCGCTTGGGCTAGTAACCACGGGTTTTGATACGCCGCCCGACCGATCATGACGCCATCTAAGCTATCAAGCCACGAGCCCGCCTCAGCGAGCGTTTGAATGCCGCCATTGATGACGATGGGTAAGTTAGGGAAATCGGCTTTTAGCGCACTCACACGGTCATACCGCAGCGGTGGAATGTCGCGATTTTGCTTGGGCGAAAGCCCACTAAGCCACGCTTTGCGGGCATGCACAATAAGCGCATCGACGCCCGCGTCGATTAATGTGGCGGTAAATCGGCACAACGCCTCATAGCTGTCGTTGTCATCCACACCAATGCGGCATTTGACGGTCACTGGCAGGTCGCAAGCGCTACGCATTGAGCGCACCAGCGTGGCAACCCAGTCCGGTTGATGCATTAGGCAGGCGCCAAATTGCCCCGACTGCACCCGGTCGCTTGGGCAGCCAACATTTAAGTTGACTTCGGCAAACCCCCACTGCTCAGCCAGCGCTGCACCATGAGCGAGTTCGCGCTCATCGCTGCCACCCAGCTGCACCGCCACGGGCGCTTCGCTTGGGTGATGGCGCAAAAACCTATCCGCACGGCCATGCCAGAGTGCCTGGGCGGGGACCATTTCGGTGTAAAGCCGGGTGTGGCGCGAAATCAGACGTAGCAAATAGCGGCACGCTGGATCAGTCCAATCCATCATCGGCGCGACACTGAGTCGGAGATCGAGAGGCGTGTGCATTATCGGTTTGCTTTCCTGAGTGCTCGAGCAACGTATAATCGCAAAGAACCTCGATAGAATAACATGGGCCTGACATTGGATATGCCGACGCTGCGCTTTTACACCACGTCTGGTTGCACGCTGTGTGAACAGCGATTGGCGCAACTCACACCCATTGCAAAGCGCCTTAATTACCCCCTTGAAGTGATTGATATAATGGACGATTTATCGGCAGAAAAAGCCTACGCAGAATGTATTCCCGTGCTTGTGCGCAGCGATCGTAAGACGCCACTGAGTGGTGCGTTCGATGCCGCCGCGATCTATCGGTTTTTGACATGAACGCCCGTGTATCCGCTTGGTTGCTAGGGAGTGTGCTCGCTCTTATCAGCGTAGTGGCAGAGGCAATGCCCTATGATGGCGTGTGGGTTCGTGTCGACACGGGCAAAGCGGTGACCGAGGTCTGGGAGGGCAATCAGCGCCACCTCATACTCGAGCATGTGGCGTTTGGTCGCGGGGGCATTTCGGATTTACACCTAAAAGGCGATCAGACGACACCACGCGGGCAGTTTCGAATTAATCGAGTCAACCAACAAAGTCGGTTTCATTTATTTCTCGGTATTAATTATCCCACTCAGCGTCATCTCGATGCAGCGCATCATCAAGGCATCATCGATAATCAAGAATACCGCGCGGCGCGCGATCACAGCCGGATTTATGGCGAATTTCCCCAGTCCGGTACGCTCGGTGGCTATATTGGTTTTCACGGAATTGGTGATGGCAACCCGCAAGTTCATGAGGATTTTCACTGGACTCAAGGCTGTATTGCCATGACCAATGAGCAAATTGAAACCCTCTATGAGTCGGTCGAGATCGGTACGCCCGTCGTTATCGAGTAGGCCATTATTGGGGGTTGAAACAATCCGGTGGGCGAGTAATCATGCGCTCGACGTTCGTAGCGGGTAAGATCAACGTTGCCGAAGTCAAAACAATTGCAATTGTTATCGCAGAACAGGAGATTCGAATATGTCACAGTCTTTAAAGACGTTACTCAAACTCAGCATCGCCGGCGCACTGGTTGGCTTGCTGGTTGGTTGCGCCACTCAGGCCCAGCTTGACGAAGTCAGTGCCAAAGCTGATGCCGCTATGGAGCAGGCCGATGCGGCTATGGATGAGGCCAGCACGGCTATGGTGACAGCTGAAGGCGCAGAGACAATCGCCAACAGCAACAGCGAGAAAATTGATCGCATGTTTGAGCGCCAGATGTACAAATAAGGTTTTCTGCCTTATTTGATCAAAAGCCCCGTTTAAGCGGGGCTTTTTTTTTATTCCGCTACGGAATGAACGGTAAACGGATTTTGCAGAGCTAACGCCGGGATTGTTGGCCGCTGGCGTGAAACGGAGGCGGGAATACCGTTCGACTCAGCCATCGCTGAAGCGAGTTTTTCATGATCCACTCGGGCGCTTTCGTGGCGCTTAAGTATGAGCGCAAGGCTTGCGACTGCATCACTCAATGGCGGTGATCGCAGCGGGTCAAAAGGACTCTCGGCGTCCTCCGGCAATATCCGATGGGACTCGACCAACAGATCAGTGCCGGTCCAGCCAGCTTTGACGGGTTCGTTAATCAACCGGACTTTCTCGCCACTGGGGATTCGCTCAAACAAGGACTCGACATCCTCGGGAAACATCCGAATACAACCATGCGTCACTCGCATGCCAATCCCACGGGGCTCATTGGTGCCATGGATTAGGTACGCCCCGCCAGGGATGTCCAGACGCATTTTGTGTCTCCCCAACGGGTTATCTGGCCCTGGCGGGACCGCATCGGGCAGCGGCCGGCCCTGCTGCGCACGCTCGGTGAGGATTGACTCGGGTGGAAACCAGTAGGGATTCTCGGTTTTTTCGGTAATTTTGCTCTCACCTAACGGCGTTGACCAATCCATTCGCCCGACGCTGATTGGATAGGTTTCAACCATGGCGGTCTCACCCGCTTGGGCCGGTGGATAGTAGTAGAGCCGCATCTCGGCAATATTGACGACAATACCCTCGCGCTCGCCCTGTGGCAGGATAAACTGGCTGGGGATAACGACTTCTGTGCCCTCGCCCGGTAGCCATACATCAACGTTGGGATTGGCTTGGCGGATCTCCTCATAACCCACCCCGTACTCACGCCCAATGCTAAGCAGCGTATCTTCCTGCGCGGCTTCAATGCGTTGGACCGAGCCGATGACATCAACATCGCCGGCTGGCAAGGGAAAACTGTTGGCCATGACACTGCTCGCAGCCATAGCGAGACTCAGGCAAAGCCCACTAGCGCTGCCGGATATTCCTCGAATCATTGGTCGTTTCAACCTATTTGTCATAGTCATCCCTTAATGTAGCGCATTAACGGTGAAATTGTCCCTTCCAAAAGGGTTTCTCTTTCTACCCGTTTTAGGGAATAATATGGCTTATGAAAGTTCGATCCATCGGTGCAAAAATCGCGTTGGTACTGCTCGTAAGTAGCGGTATTGGAGCGGTGAACGCCCAATCGGCGGACTGGCAGCAAGCATTACAGCCCGAGCTGGAGCTGTCCTCGCACTTAAGTGAGCGTTTGAACATTCGGTTCGGTGTCAATCAAGAAAGCGCCTCGTTGTCAGCGAGCGACCGGCCAGCCTTTCAGCTGCTCGACGACGACAGCATGCAGTTTTCAGCCCTGGTCGACTGGTCGCTAAGCGATGGCGGTATTCGTATGACCGGCGGTGCGGTTTATGGCGATGAATTGCTGACGGAGTCAGACTTTCCGTTGCAGTCACTCAGCACTGATCATATGAGCACTTACGTGGGTGTCGGTTGGGATAATGACTTCGGCACTCGCGGGCGGTTTGGATTATCGCTTGATATGGGCCTGACGTTTGATGAGCCCACCACCGCGGTCGAGCTTGATGAATCACGCGATACGACGGCGGAAGATGCCTCACTAGGCAGCACCTTTCAGAGCTTTCGCTACGAGCCCAGCTTTTCGGCCGGCGTCGAATACCGCTTCTAAGCGCCTCACACTGTTCATTAACTTGGCGGAGAGGGAGGGATTGATTCGGCCCTCATTCTTCGGGCCTCACCCTGCGGGCACTTCGCTATGCTCAGTGTCCTAACCAGCTGCGCTGGTTAGTCGAACCCCATTTGTTTGCTCCGGGGGTTCGAACCCCAGGCTTCAACACCCAAAGAAAAAGGGGCATAAAGCCCCTCTTTCTTTGGGTGGCGGAGAGGGAGGGATTCGAACCCCCGGAGCCCCTAGGGGCTCAACGGATTTCAAGTCCGCCGCATTCGACCACTCTGCCACCTCTCCAACGCTTGTATTTTGGCCTTTTATCGCGGGTCGGACAACCTTATTGCACAGGGTGGTGTTCACGAATGGCTCGGGCGGCCTTACGAATCAATCCCGGGCCTTGGTAGATCAAGCCGGTATAAATTTGCACCAGATTGGCACCGGACTGCATTTTTGCCACGGCATCATCAGCACGGGTAATGCCGCCGGCCCCAATAATAGGCCAATCGCGACCGGCTTGAACGCGGATCTGCTCAACCATGGCATTGGCTGTTTCCAGCAATGGCGCACCGCTGAGCCCGCCGGTTTCGTTAGCGTGGGTAGCGTTCGCTACACGATCACGTGCCAGTGTCGTGTTCGTCGCGATGACACCGTCGATGGACTCGCCCATTAATACGTCGATGAGACTATGAAGCGCCTCAGCGCTTAAATCGGGCGCAATCTTAACGAGCAATGGCACGTAGCGTTTGTTCGCGCGACTGAGTTGTTTTTGGTCGGCTTTGAGTGCGCGCACTAAATCAATCAACTCTTGACCGGCTTGTAAATCGCGTAGCCCGGGCGTGTTGGGTGATGAGAGATTCACGGCGATGTAGTCAGCGAGTGGATAAACCGCTTTGAGACAGTGGCGGTAGTCATCAACCGCCTGGGCCATGGGGGTATCGCGGTTTTTGCCGATGTTGACCCCAATCGGCAGATCGAGTCGCGGTCTTACGGCGCCTAGGCGTTGGCAGAACACCTCAACGCCATCGTTGTTAAACCCGAGTCGATTAATTAGGGCTTGATGTCCTGGCAGTCGAAATAATCGTGGCGTTGGATTGCCCGGCTGCGGCCGCGGGGTGACGGTTCCAAGTTCAAGAAAGCCAAACCCCAAGGTGGCGAGCGCACGGGTGTGATCGGCGTTTTTATCAAGGCCGGCTGATAGCCCAACGGCGTTGCGAAATGCGAGCCCAAGCAGCATCCGCGGGTCGCTGACAGGCGCTGGCAGACCGCGGCCAGCGGTTATCTGCGTGTAGTAATCGAGCGCGCTAAAAGTTAGGTCATGCGCGCGCTCGGGTGGCAGTAAGAAGAGAAGGCGACGTGCCAGTGAAAACATAATGGGACTCGACCTCACCTTCCGACCTGCCTACACTGAAACGGTATTATAGCAGGCGATTAGCGCGGGCAATGTCCAACACCAGCATCGTAACCACCGCAGACGCCCTTTCGGCAGCCTTGAATGCGCTTAGCCCGGCGACATTCTCGCTCTACTCCGATGATGCCACGCTTGTGGCCATCGCAAAGCAAAGCTCGGCGGGGCATTGTCACAGCGCTTCCCCCCATCCGTTGGGTATCGAATTGCCAGCAACCGATCTCGCCGTTGTCGATGCGGATATAGCCCTGCCGGCAGAGGAGCTAACGGAATTGCTCGCACGCTTGCGTGACCTGTTGGCTCGGCAGGTCTTGGTCATTGCGCCAACGCAGGCGCAAACAACGTTTAATCACGCTGGGCTCATCGGGCTGGGATTTCAACGATGGACCTCGCCCGGTGCCGAACAACCTGAGCGGCGCTGGTATCGGTTTGATATTCGCGACTATAAATCGACGCCGGACTGGCTCAACGCCCGGCACTGGGCCAACCCTGAGCTGTGGGATAAATATCGCTGGTAGTCAGACTAGCGAATGCCCTGAGACCACAGCCATCGGGTGATATCATCGCCAACGTCTTGCCAGTCGGGTTCGAGCATCATGGCATGCCCCATATGCGGCATGGTGATCGAGTCAGCCTGCCAGAGTCGCGCCACGGCCTGGGTTTCAGCGTTTGCAAATAGCGCATCCTCTGCCGCGCTGATCACCCGCATCGGGGGTCGATTGGGCACGCGCCAAGGACGGCCCGAGGCGAAGACGTTCATTTCCCAGAGTGCGCGCTGTGATTCGCGTTGGATGAGCTGGCTATAGTAAGCAATGTCGGCGTTTGCGACGCGCTCAGAGAACACCGCGCGGCGGGCCATATCGGTATCCACTTGCGCGGCACCAAGACTTTGCATCAAACCAAATCGAGCAAATAACAAGGGATCACCCAGCGCCATGCGCCAACTCGACGCCATCAGACCGTGGGGTGGTACCGGCGCGAGTAAAATCGCCGCACTGGCTGGGTATTGTTCCAAATAGCGCTGAACCACCAACGCCCCCATCGAATGACCCACCAGGATCGGTGCGGGGCCAGACAAAGGCTCGACGACACGAGCAATGTCGCTGACATACTCGCCTATCCCGGCATAGTCCAACTGCGCTCGGCCCTCGCTGTTGCCATGACCGCGTAAGCTCGGGGCATAGCAACGAAAACCTTGGCGAGCAAAATACGCAAGCCAATGCGCTTGATAGCACCATGCGCCGACAAACGCGCCGTGGACCAAAACAACCGGCGTCTCGCGGCTGACAGTTTGGCTTTGCGCTGGTGTGTGCAGCACCTCAAGTTCGGGAGGCGCGGCGTGCGCGGTGAATGGCATGGTGAAATCGGCGAACATGGGTTTTCCTGCTAGTCTCTTAGGCCTAAGCTAACAGAAATTGGCCGGAATTAGTTGGCAAGGGATCAGGTCCAATACGCAGTGTTTCAACGAGGTACCGCATCGATGCCCTACTCTCCCCGGATTGCTGCCTGGCTGGCGTGGCTTTGTATTTTCCTGCTGGTCGCGCCAGTTCATGCTGAGCGCCTGCAACCAGGCCCCACGCATGCCCGCGCCAGCCAAGTCGTCGCTGAGCTGCTCTCGCGCTATCACTACCGTGATCAGTCGATTGACGATCGCTTGTCGGAATCGGTCTACGCGAGTTACTTCGATACACTCGACCCGCAGCGGTTTTACTTCCTGCAAAGCGATATTGATGCGTTCGCTTCGCAACGCGACCAACTGGATGACGAGCTCTCCGAGGGTCGACTTGATACGGCTTACGCCATTTTTGCCCGCTATAAACAACGGGTCGCCGAGCGCAGTGAATACGCCTTAGCAATGCTCGATGATGGCGTCGACTTTGATAGCCAAGCGAGCTTTGAGCTAGATCGAGACGACGCGCCGTGGGCAAGTAATCGCCAGGCGCTGGATGAGGTTTGGCAGCGACGGGTGACCAATGACGCCCTTACGCAAACGCTCAACGGCCGGGCCATGGATGAGGTGGTGTCATCACTGAAAAGCCGCTACCAGCGGCTAACGCGGACTCTCGAGCAGTACAGCCCAGAAGATGTTTTTCAGACTTTTATGAGTACCTGGGCGGCGGAATTTGACCCCCATAGCAGCTACATGTCGCCGCGCACTTCAGAGAATTTCGATATTAATATGAGCCTCTCGCTCGAAGGGATTGGCGCGATGCTCAGTAATGAGGGCGATTTCGTCGAAATCGTCGAACTCATTCCCGGCGGCCCGGCCGCAGGCAGTGGCGAGCTTGCCTCGGGCGATCGGATTGTTGGCGTTGGTGATCAGCGCGATGCGATTCAGGACGTGGTGGGCTGGCGGCTTGGCGATGTCGTCGATTTGATTCGTGGCGCCAAGGGCTCGGATGTGCACTTGCGCATCCTCCCGGCGAGCACGTCCGGGCAATCGCGTGAGACGGTTATTACCCTCACCCGCAATACCATTGAGCTTGATGAGCAGGCCGCGCAGGCCGATATCGAAACCATCGAGCGCGATGGTCGCACCCAAACCATCGGGGTGATTGAGCTACCGGCGTTTTATGCTGACTTTAACGCCGCCAATGCCGGCAATGATGACTACCGTAGTACCACTCGCGACGTTGCGGCATTGTTGCGCAGCGACAAGCTTGCTGACATCGATGGGCTAATTATTGACTTGCGTGGCAATGCCGGGGGTTCACTCGAAGAGGCCGTTAAGCTGACGGGGTTGTTTGTCGACCAAGGGCCCGTGGTGCAGGTGCATCGCTCGAATGGCCGGCGCGAGGTACTGCGCGATCCCGATACGGGACCAGCGCTTTATGATCAACCGCTGGCGGTCATGGTCGATAGTGGTAGCGCATCAGCCTCCGAAATATTTGCCGCGGCGATTCAAGACTACGGCCGTGGGCTTGTGATTGGTGATCAGACATTTGGTAAAGGCACGGTCCAAACGCTCATCGGCCTCGATCGCTTTGGCGTGGGGACGGATGATCAACCGGCGGGACGCCTTAAACTCACCATTGCCAAGTTCTACCGCATTAACGGCGAGAGCACGCAGCTTGAGGGCGTGACGCCGGATCTCTCGATGCCCTATCCGCATGGTAGTGAAGCGGTGGGCGAGCGCGCGGCGGATAACGCCCTGCCCTGGGACACGGTGCGATCAGCGCAATATGATCGCGATCGTGGCCTTGATGCGGTTATTAATGAATTGCGCCGTCGACACCAACGTCGCATTCGCACCGAACCGGCGCTACAAAGTGTGAGCGCCGAAGCCAAGCGCGCGCAAAAAGCCCGTGAGCGCACGCGTGTATCGCTCAATAAAGCCGTTCGCGAAGCTGAGCTCAAAGCCGATGAGGCAGCCCGTCTCGAGGCGGTCAACGCCCAGCTCACGGCCACCGGCAACGAGCCGGTTGAAAGCCTTGAGGCGGTCGATACGAGCGCGCTACCCGATGTCTTACTCACCGAGGCCGCAGCCGTGCTCGCCGACCTCATTGAACTGACGAACGAGACCGAGCAAATAACCGCTGAGGCCGGCACGCATCAGGCGTTGGCCAGGTAATCGAACACCAGCTGAAGGCTCTCGCGGCCACGAAAGGCATTAACATCAAGCCGGTAGACCGCATCAATGCTCGCTGCAGCCGGGCTCCAGCCCCGCTCGAGGGCATTAAAGGCAATCGCATCGAGTGACAGCGCTGGCGCCACCTCTGGGCTAACCGTCAGTTTAAGATGCGCTTCTCCGACCACGCGCTGGTGTTTAACTTGAAACCGCCCGTGGAATAACGGCTCGGGGAATTCGGCACCCCACGGACCAGCGAGGCGCAGCGTTTTTGCCAGCGCGAGTGAAAACTCTTCCGCCGCCAGCGCGCCATCAGTTATGAGCGTGTCGCCGGGCACCCGGTCAGCAAAGCGCTGTCGGGCGAGTTCCATCAGCGCGGCGCGAAAGGCTGGGTAATCCTCGGCGCGTAACGTCAATCCGGCTGCCATGGCATGCCCGCCGAAGCGCTGAATAATGGCGCCATCGGTCTGCTGGTCGATCGCTTCGAACAGGTCACGCAGGTGCACGCCATTGACGGAGCGACCTGACCCCTTGATAAGGCCATTATCAGCCGGTGCAAAGGCAATCGCTGGGCGCTGGTAGAGCTCTTTTAACCGCCCAGCAACAATGCCCACCACGCCTTGATGCCAACGCTCGTCAAATAGGCACAATAGCGGCTCGGGTGTGGTGCCGGGATTGAGTGAGTCGGTGGCAATATCGGCCATCGCCTCAGCCCGCATCCCGCGCTCAACGGCCCGGCGTTCTTGGTTGAGTGCTTCGAGTGATTGCGCGTGAGACTTGGCTGTCGCTGCGTCATTAGCAAGCAGCGTTTCAATGCCAACGCCAATATCCGCCATTCGGCCGGCGGCATTCAGCCGGGGGGCGGCGGCAAAGCCTAAGTCGCTAGCACAGGCGCTACGCGGATCGCGACCGGCGACCTCCAGCAACGCCCGAATACCAGGACTACCCTTGTCGGCGCGAATACAACGCAAGCCCTGTTCAACCAATAGGCGGTTGACGCGATCAAGCGGGACGACATCGGCAATCGTGCCAAGCGCCACTAAATCGAGAAACTGACTGAATGCCGGTTCGCCTCGGGTTTCGGTAAACCAAGCCTGAGCGCGTAAGTATCCGCGCACCGCGAGCATGACGTAAAAGCACACGCCCACCCCGGCTAGGGCATTACTCTCAAAGGCGGGCGAGTCGACATGGGGATTCACAATGGCGCTCGCTGCGGGCAATGTCTTCGCCGGCAAATGATGATCGGTAATGACCACCGAGATGCCAAGCGCATTCGCGGCGTCCACTCCGGCATGCGAGGAGATGCCGTTATCGACAGTGAGGATGACATCGGGTGCACGTGCTTGGGCGACGTTAACAAGCTCAGCGCTTAGCCCATAGCCAAACTCAAACCGATTAGGAACAAGATAATCCACCGCACTTGCGCCCATTTCGCGCAATGCCCTGAGCGCAAGCGCACAGCTGGTGGCGCCATCGGCATCAAAATCACCCACCACGAGCAAACGCTGGCCGGCGATAATAGCTTCAGCTAGGACCTTGGCCGCCGCATCAATCCCGCCCAACCCATCGGGTCGTGGTAGTTGGCTTAAGCGGTAATCGAGTGCCTGCGCTGAGGTGACACCACGAGCGGCATAAAGACGCGCAAGGCGTGGGCCTATATGCTCCTCGAGGGCGGCGCACTCGGGTACCTCACGCTCGATGATCGCTTGCATTGCGCTCATTGTAATAACCAGTGTCGGCGCAGATCGGCGCGCCGCCAAAATCGCCATGGCGCCAGCCGATCAAGGTGGTAGGCATAGCCATTGCCGGGTAGCAACGTCATCCCCGATGGGTGCTGTGCCAGCGCATCGCCCAGCGTTTGCTCGAACGCCTGGAGGGCGGCAAGCCAACGCTCAATATCGCCGGCCATTAACGCCTCAGCCGCGGCCTCCCATAGCGTTAGTGGCGCTTGGCTTGATCGCTCGGCCCGGCGTTGCCCGCTGACCTGCAAGCCACGCACGAGCGGATGCCCGGCTGCGGGTTCCGCGGTTTGCGTTAATTCAGCCGCCGGTCCGCCAGCCCAAATCCACAGCCCATTCACACTTAGAGCGCCTCGTTGAGCCCGTGCCTGATTGACCGGATGCTCGTGCAAAAGCATTTGTACTTCGTTGAGTAGCTGGCGCCACGGCCGACTGGCCGCCTCACCCGGGAGCACGGTATCAAGGTAGCGCCCAGCGACTTCGAACAGCCCCGGAAGATTCGGTCCAGGCGGTGTGGGCGCGGCCATTAACCCCTCGCCGTCACGCCAGCATAGTTCTAAGCCATCGGCGTTGAAGACTTGGTTAAACGCCTCAGCGATGGCGTTGGCCTCGGCATCATCTAATGCCAGGTCTTGGCCTGCGAATAACAGCAGACGATCGCGATCGGCGCGTAAATGCACCGGTGCGGCTCGATAATAGTAAGCCGATTCGGTACGGCCTTGCGCGGCGGCGATTAATGGCCCAGGCGCTGGGGCATTGGGATAGAGCTGCGCAAGCAGTGCTTCGGTGCTCGTGCCCGCGAGCGGTTGGTAGCGTGCGCGGCTTAAAAACTGGCTTAGCGCGCCGTGTTCAACCTCGCCGCGAGCAGCATCGGCAAGCGTTGAGGCGATGGGGCCAAGGAGGCCAGGCGCTAAATAGATCGGCCCATTGATCGCACTCATGTGCTCACGAGAGCTTACCCAATATCGCTGAGCGCACCGCATCAGCGCTCGCATCAATGGTTGAAACCGCTTCCTTGGCCCGCGCTTGGGCAACATCGGGATCTTTGAGTCCGTGGCCGGTGAGCGTGCACACGATCGTGCTGCCTGCCGCGATTTTGCCAGCGCGGACATCGCGCAATGCCCCGGCAATAGAGACCGCTGAGGCCGGTTCGCAAAAGATCCCCTCGCGGCTTGCCAATAACCACTGCGCCTCAAGAATGGCCTCATCGCTAAAGGCATCAAACCAACCGCCCGACTCCTGACTCGCGCTCAACGCATAGTCCCAGCTTTGCGGCGCGCCAATGCGGATGGCGGTCGCGATCGTCTCCGGCGCCTGCACAGGCCCACCGTGCATAAAGGGCGCAGCACCGGTGGCTTGATAGCCAAGCATCACCGGCCGAGTGCTGACAGCGGCTTGATGATATTGGCAATCGCCTTGGCAAAACCCACACGCCGCTGTCCCCGGGGCACCGGGGGCGAGCGCCATTTCGCTATAACCCATCCAATAGGCGGTGATGTTGCCGGCATTGCCAACGGGCAGACAGTGATAGTCGGGCGCGCGGCCCAGCGCTTCACAGATTTCGAACGCCGCGGTTTTCTGGCCCTGTAATCGGTAGGGGTTGACTGAATTAACCAGGCTGACCGGCGCGCTGTTGGCCATTTCCTTGACGATACGCATGCCATCATCAAAGTTGCCCCGAATCTGCAGCACCTCAGCGCCATGCATGATCGCTTGGGCCAACTTACCCATGGCAATTTTGCCATCTGGGATGAGGACAAACGCGGTAATGCCCGCCCGCGCTGCATAGGCCGCTGCCGACGCCGAGGTATTACCGGTGGAGGCACAAATAATCGCTTCAGCGCCTTCAGCCACCGCTTGGGTCACGGCGGTGGTCATGCCACGGTCTTTGAACGACCCCGTCGGGTTGAGGCCCTCGTATTTGACGTAAATCTCAACCTCAGCGGGCAAATCGGCCACGAGGTTATCGAGCTTAATTAACGGCGTATTGCCCTCGCCCAAGCTAATTCGGCGGGCCTCGGCGGCGATCGGCAGGCGCTCAGCGTAGCGATCAATCAGTCCGGTGTAGCGGCTTGCGCGGCTCATGCCAATGCCTCCACCCGAATGCGTGTGAGGCTGCCATGAATGGCATCAAGCGCTTCAATGCGGGTGCAAGCAGCATTCATATCGGCTTCACGGACGCGGTGGGTGAGCAAAATCACCGGCACGGTCTCTGCCCCGGGCGCGGGTTGCTTTTGAATGACCGCCTCGATACTGATGCCGGCACTACTGAGCAGCCCCGTCACCTCGGCGAGCACGCCGGGCTCATCTTGGGCATTCATGCGCAGATAATAAGCGGTCTCCACGCTATCCATACCCGCCACCGGCTCATTGGAAAGCGAATGGGCCTGGAAGGCTAAATACGGCACGCGATTTTCCGGCTCTAGGGTAAATTCGCGCACCACATCGACTAAATCCGCTACCACGGCCGAAGCGGTTGGTTCTGCGCCAGCACCGGCGCCATAATAGAGCGTTGGCCCGAGCGGATCGGCCTGCACCATCACCGCGTTCATCACGCCATCGACATTGGCAAGCAACTGGCGCTCAGGCAATAGCGTTGGATGCACCCGCAGCGCTATCCCGTCACCCTCGCGCCGACAGATACCCAAATGTTTAATGCGAAAGCCAAGCTCACTGGCGTAGGCGACATCGTCGGTGCTGACTTGACCAATCCCCTCGGTAAAGACTTTGTCGAATTGCAGCGGTATGCCAAATGCGATCGAAGCCAAGATGGTGAGTTTGTGGGCAGCATCAATGCCTTCGACATCAAAGGTTGGATCGGCCTCGGCATAGCCAAGACGCTGGGCCTCGGCAAGCACATCACCAAAGGCGCGCCCGGCATAAAGCATTTCGGTGAGGATAAAGTTACTGGTGCCGTTAATAATGCCAGCAAGCCATTCGATGCGATTGCCGACCAGGCCCTCACGCACCGCCTTAATGATCGGTATACCACCGGCCACTGCAGCCTCAAACCCGACGGTGACGCCCTTCTCGCGTGCACGAGCGAAAATTTCATTGCCATGCAGCGCAATCAGCGCCTTATTAGCCGTCACTACATGTTTGCCGTTATCGATCGCGCGCAACGTCAGCTCTTTGGCAAGGTCAACGCCGCCAATGAGTTCAATAATAATCTCCGTGCTCGGATCATCGACCACGGCATAGGCATCATATTCGAGCTTAATGTTCTCGGTGCTGCAGGTTCGCGGGCGATCGGGATGGCGCGCAGCCGCATGCACGACATCAATCGGCCGGCCTGCCCGGCGGGTGATCTCGTCGCGATTGCGCTCTAATAAATTGACGGTGCCACCGCCGACGGTACCGAGGCCGAGTAGGCCAACCTTGACCGGATCCAAAAGGCTCTCTCCTGTGTTACTAACCATGTCCATCGCGCCGGAACATTTGTTTAATGCCCCGAACGGCTTGCCGCGTACGATGCGGGTTTTCAATTAATCCAAAACGCACGTACTCATCACCATACTCGCCAAACCCAATGCCGGGTGATGCCGCTACACCGGCATCGGCAATGAGCTTTTTGCAAAATTCTAGCGAGCCCATTTCACGATAGGCCTCGGGGATACGCGCCCAGACAAACATCGTTGCCTTGGGCCGGCTCACCGGCCACCCCGCTGCCTCAAGCCCATCGCATAACACATCACGGCGGTGCTGATAGGTCTTGCGAATGTCCTCAACGCATTCTTGCGGCCCCTCAAGGGCGTGGATAGCGGCAACCTGAATCGGGGTGAACATGCCGTAATCGAGGTAAGACTTCATTCGCGCAAGCGCCGCGATGAGCTTTTCATTGCCGCACATAAAGCCCACCCGCCAACCGGGCATGTTATAGCTTTTCGACAGCGAGAATGACTCGACGGCGACTTCACGCGCGCCGGGCACCTGCAGAATCGATGGCGCTTGATAGCCATCGTAGACCAGATCGGCGTAGGCAAGATCATGCACAATCCAAATACCGTGCTCACGACAAATCGCAACCACCCGCTCAAAAAAGTCGAGCTCGACACACTGCGCGGTCGGGTTTGCCGGGAAATTCAGGATTAACATCTTGGGCTTGGGCCAAGTGTCTTTAATCGCCTTTTCCAGCTCGGTGAAAAAGTCGCCGCCCTCGATTAGGGGCACGTGGCGAATATCGGCACCGGCAATCACTATTCCATAGGGGTGGATGGGATAAGCGGGATTGGGCACGAGCACCGCATCGCCTGGACCCAGCGTGGCGAGGGCAAGGTGGGCAAGCCCCTCCTTTGAGCCAATTGTCACGATAGCTTCGCTCTCGGGGTCGAGCTCAACGTCAAAGCGGGTCTGGTACCAGCGCGTAATCGCTCGCCGCAGCCGCGGAATACCGCGCGACACCGAATAGCGATGGGTGTCGGGTCGCTGCGCGGCCTCGACCATTTTCTCGACGATATGCGGCGGCGTTGGCAGGTCTGGATTGCCCATGCCAAAGTCGACGATGTCTTCACCTCGCGCACGCGCTTCAGCCTTTAATTCGTTGACGATATTAAAGACATAGGGCGGCAGGCGCTTAATGCGCTGAAATTCCTCGTTCAAGGCATTCCTCTGAGCAACTTGCATGGGCTTTTAAGGGAATTTAACTCCCACCTCCGACATGATAACCGTTGAACGCTAAAGTTGCCCCCCGTCGGTGTCAATCTCTGGGTGGCGTGAATTGTGCTTGCTCCGGGGCCGAACCACTCGATAGGGTAGCGTTATGCAAGTAAGCCAAGACGCCCCGGAAGGGGTTTATCGCATCCTCGGCTACGACGACGCCGGGATTAGTATTAACGCTGAGCGCCATGAGCAAAGCCTGCTCCTGATGCCCGATCACCTTAATGCTCAGTGGGGCCCGGCATCGGTCGAGGCACTCGCTCAAGCGCATCTAACACCCATTCACACGCTCGAGCCCGAGGTGGTGTTGCTTGGCACCGGCCGACAACAGCGCTTTCCCGAGCGATCGCTTATGCTCTCGCTGATTCAAGCCGGCATTGGCCTTGAGGTCATGGATACGGCCTCGGCCTGTCGGACCTACAATTTACTCATGGCTGAAGGCCGCCGGGTGCTCGCCGCTCTAATTATTGAACCCAGTGGCGGTTAATTTGAGGCGGGCAAATAGCGCGTCGGGTTGACTGGCTTACCGAGCTCACGCACCTCAAAATGCAGCACCCCATCGCGCTCGGCGCTTGAACCAACCCGGCCAATGGCTTGCCCAGCGCCGACCTGATCACCCTCACCGACGAGCAGCCGTTGGTTGTAGCCATAGGCGGTCAAAAACTGATCACTGTGTTTAACGATCAGTAAGTTGCCGTAACCACGTAATCCACTACCGCTGTACACCACTTCACCGCGTGCAGCAGCTTTGACCGGGGTGCCAGGTGGCGCGGCAATCGACACCCCGCGTTTACCCAGGGCATTGGCGCTAAAGGCTTTAATAATTTCGCCCTCCACTGGCCATTGCCATGCAATCGGGCCGCTTAGACCACTGCTGCGCGCGCTTGAGCCGCTTGACTGGGCTGGTGCTCGGCTTGCCTGCTTGCCGGCCGACGCGCGGGTGCGAACGCCGCTGCCCTTGAGCGCGAGCGATTGGCCGGGGTAAATGACATAGGGCGCATCAATTCGATTCCAACGCGCTAGATCGCGAAAATCGAGGCCAAATTTCCAGGCAATTTGATACAGCGTATCGCCGCGCTGAACCTGATAGTTTGCCGGCGTATCCAGCACGACGCCGCCTTCACGCAAATGCCGATCACGATCGTAGTCAAACTCGGTGCAACCCACCATCGCGACGATAAGCGCGAGCGCTACGGCGCGCTTGATTGGCCCTAGCGGGTCAAAACAATCGCAGCGATGACGAGCGCGAAAACGCTTAACCACCCAATTCGCTCCATATAACGCCGCAGCCACGGCTCAAGACGCGGGCCACCCCATGCGAGTAGCCCCGCCACTAAATAAAATCGTGCCCCACGCCCGATGAGTGAACCGAGTACAAACGGCAGCCACGCCACCGCCATCGCCCCGGCGGCAATGGTAAAAACTTTATAAGGAATGGGTGAAAATCCGGCCACTAACACCACCCAAAAACCCCATTGCACGAACCACTCCTGCGCCAAGCGATAGGCGGGCCAATAGCCCGCATCGATAATCAATGGCTCGATCGCCGCGAGGCCATAGACGCCAATAAAATAACCCAGGATGCCGCCGAGCACTGAGGCCAACGTGGTCAGCGTAGCAAGCGCCATAGCGCGCTTAGGCCGCGCAACACTCATGGGCGCGAGCATCACATCCGGTGGGATAGGAAAAAATGACGACTCAGCGAAACTCAGCACCCCCAGCACCCACGGTGCGCGCCGGTGCGCCGACCAGCGCAACACCCCATCATAGAGCGTGGTGAATAGCGCCATTACTCAAGTCCCCCGCGCATCGGCACAAAGCTCACCGGCTCGACCGACTGCATAACAATATCATCGCCTTCACGGGCGTAAATCCGCAGCTCTTGATGATCCGAATCACCCACGGGGGCGAGCAACTGGCCGCCGGGGGCGAGCTGTTCAACCAATTGCTCTGGCAGACTCGTCGGTGCGGCGGTCAGTATGATCGCGTTGTAGGGCCCCGCCGCCGCCCAGCCCTCAAAGCCGTCGCCTAAGCGCTGACGGATGTTGGTATAGCCGAGTTCGCGAAACCGCTGCCGGGTTTGCTCGTAGAGGGCGCGAATGCGCTCAATGGTGTGCACTCGGTTGACTAGCATTGCCAGTATTGCCGCCTGATAGCCCGAACCCGTGCCCACTTCAAGCACGCGATCGGGAATACCATAGCGGATTAGAATCTCGGTCATACGCGCGACCACAAAAGGCTGTGAGATCGTTTGGCCGTAGCCAATTGGCAGCGCGGTATCTTCGTAGGCGCGTGAGGCGAGGGCTTCATCGACAAATAAATGCCGCGGGACTTGTCGGATGCAGTTGAGAACGTGGACATCACGAATGCCGGCATCGCCTAGGCGCCGGACAAGGCGCTCGCGCGTGCGCTGCGAGGTCATGCCAATCCCTTGGCTACGCTGGCTTGTCACTGCCCCAGCCCCTGCACCCAGCCCGAGATCTGCTCAAGGGCGGTATACCGGGTCAGATCCACTTCAATCGGTGTGACCGAGACAAAGCCGCGTTCGATTGCTGCAAAGTCAGTGCCGGGTCCGGCATCTTGCTGCTCACCGGGTGGACCAATCCAGTAGATAGGCCGGCCGCGCGGGTCTTGTGTGCAAATAGCCGCCTCAGCGCGGTGGCGCTGGCCAAGGCGAGTAGCCTCAAACCCCGCAATTTCGTCCCAGGGCAAATCGGGTACGTTGACGTTAAGAATGGTGTCGGCTGGCAGTGGCTGTAGGGCTAATTGGGCAATCAGCCGCTCGGCGACTCGGGCGGCCGTGGCATAGTGTGCGGGTTCGTTGCCGACCAGTGAGATTGCGATCGCGGGCAGGCCGAGGGTTCGCCCCTCCATGGCCGCGGCGACGGTGCCGCTGTAGAGCACGTCATCGCCTAAGTTACCCCCGGCGTTAATGCCTGAGACCACCATATCCGGCACCGCATCGAGCAAACCGGTAATCGCCAAATGCACGCAATCGGTGGGGGTACCATCAACCCGATAAATCGTTGGTTCCTCTTCACTAACCCGAATCGGCCACTCCAGTGTTAGCGAGTTGCTCGCTCCACTGCGGTCGCGCGCCGGTGCAACGACGGTGACATCGGCGTCTTTAGCCAACGCGGCGGCGAGTGTGCGGATGCCGGTCGAGGCGTAGCCGTCGTCATTGCTCACAAGAATTTTCATAAACTGCGCTTGTCTCCTTCATCATTCATCCGTTTACTATACCGGTACGTTCATGCCGCGGGAGCCAACGATGTCCGATCAGGATAACGAGTCCGACCTGGCCCTATTTCATGCGGCAATGGCTGATGTCCGCCCTCTGCGTTCACGCCAGAGCGCTGAGCTCAGACGGCGCCGCCCCCCGCCAGTCCCCGGACAGCGCCATGCCGATGACCGCGCGGTACTGCGCGAACTCGCGCAAGGCCCCTCGGCCGACAACCCGCTGGGCCCTGAGCTCGGTGAGGCATTGGCCTACGCTCGGCCTGGACTGCAGCAAAAGACCCTGCGCCGACTGCGGCGTGGCGAATTTAGCGTCATGGCCGAACTTGATTTGCATGGCCAAACGGTTGAGCCCGCGCGGCGACTGTTGGCGGATTTTCTCAATGAATGTCAGCGCCGTCAGCTTGGCTGCGTTCGTGTTATTCATGGCAAAGGCCGACGCTCATCCAATGCCGGCCCGGTATTAAAGGGCCAAGTTGATCGGTGGTTGCGCCAACGCGATGACGTGCTGGCGTTTTGTTCGGCGCGACCAGTCGATGGCGGCACCGGCGCGTTGTATGTGCTGTTGCGGCGTTAATTGCTTGCATCCGGCTCGATAAGCTCGCGCAGAACGGTTGTGGCAAAGGCACCGCGGGCAAGAGCAAACGTTAGGCTGAGTTGATCCGGGCTCGGCCAATGCCAAGCCATGGCCGCTACGCGCAGCCGTAACGCGCGCCGATCGGCTTCGACGCCCTTGTCAATCAGGCCATCAATCATACCCTGTAGCGGTTGTAGCACCGCGCTTTCGCGCCGCTTGAGCACCTCCGATAACACCAGCCCGGCGCGCGGTGTGCCAGGCAGCGGACCGGTTGGATGGACGTTTAATCCAGCGCAGCGGGCCTGAAGGTTATCAAGCGCTGTTGGATCAACGCCGAAGTGACTGCCGCGGCCATCCAAAATCACGCGGTCATGGAGACTAATTTGATTCCAATCACCCGCCTCGACCCGCGCGCTGAGCACCTGATTGAAGCATTCACTGCGAGCCGCAGATAACAACATGCTGCGCTCATTGCGCCCGCGGGGGCGGCGTTTGCCGGCAAACCACGCGCTCGCTTGGGCGACGTTTTGCCCGCCACGCCCAAATCGCTGGGCACCAAAGTAGTTAGGGACCCCAGCGCGGGCAATTTGCCCGAGTCGCCGATCCAGCGCTGAGCGATCGCCGCGCACCTCGCGGAGGCGCAATTCAAAGCGGTTGCCAAGCAGTGAGCCAATGCGCAGTTTACGCCGATGCCGGGCCACCGAGCGCACGTGCAATGCCCTATCCGCCTCATCGACGATGGTTTCAGGCGCTGGCAGATCGGCGTTGACAGGCCACGGCAGGGTCAAAAATTGCCGGCTGACGGCTTGGCGATCTTTGCGCCCGGCATAGCCCATGGCCTGACTTGCCACTTGCCAATGCGTGGCTAACCGCTTCATCGCTTCAATGGTAGAAAGCCCCATCTTTTCGATTTCAACCAATAGATGCGGGCCCTCACCATCGGCGCTAAAACCAAGCTGCTCGGTTACCCGGAAATCAGCGGGCACACTCGCGATTCGCGCTCGACCGAGCGCCTCACCCCATGCTCGCGCCGCGCTCACTGCGGCATAACCAGGGCCACCGCGGTGGCCGCAATCCCCTCGCCGCGCCCGGTAAACCCCATCCATTCGAGGGTGGTCGCCTTTAGGTTAATTTGAGCGGGTTCACAGCCAAGGTCAGCGGCAATATTATCGGTCATTGCCGGCAGATAGGCGGCGAGCTTGGGCTGTTGGGCGATGACGGTGGCATCAATATTGCCAAGCACCTGCGCATTGCGCTGCATTTGCCCAGCGACCTCGCGCAGCAACACGCGGCTATCAAGGCCCTTGAGCGCGGGATCGGTATCGGGGAAATGCTGGCCGATATCGCCTTGGCCCATCGCCCCAAGCAGCGCATCGGCAATGGCGTGCAGCAGCACATCGCCATCAGAGTGGCCGAGCAGGCCTTGGGCAAAGTCGATCGGCACACCACCAAGCACAAGCGCACGCCCGGCCACCAGCTGATGCGCATCAACCCCCTGTCCAATTCGCATCAGCCATCCTCCGCCGCGGCTTGATTGCCCAGCGTAAAAGCCAGCCACGCGATATCGGCCGATGTGGTGAGCTTGGTATTATCGGCACGGCCGGTCACTAATCGCGGCCGAGCACCGATTTGCTCCATCGCCGAGGCCTCGTCGGTGAGTTGCTCGGCATTGCTCTGCGCTAGAGCCTGAGCGAGCCGGCCTAGCGGGAAATATTGCGGCGTTAACGCCTGCCATAGATGCGCTCGGCTGACTGTCGCCTCGACACAGGCATTGGCATCGCTGCGCTTGAGCGTATCGCGCACCGGCACCGCCAGTAGCCCTCCATCGGGGTGGTTGCCAACGCTGGCCATTAATTGCTCGATATCGGCACGGCGTACGGCTGGACGGGCGGCATCATGCACAAGGACCCAGTCCTGCGACTCAGCACCCTGGGCTTGCAGCGCCGCTAACGCCGAGCGAACCGACTGCGCACGGGTGGCACCCCCCGCACAGCCATTAACCAGTGGGGATCGATCACGAAGCGCTGTCTGCCACTGCACGTCGCCCGGCGGATGCGCAATCATAATGCCGGCAATACCCTTGACGCTGAGTAACGCCTGCACCGACCAATCGAGTACGCAGCGCCCGGCCAGTCGCTGATATTGCTTGGCGACAGCCTCGCCCATGCGCTCGCTTTTGCCCGCAGCGGCCACAACCGCCCAAAGCCGACTAGCGCTCATGGCCGTCAATCACCCGGTAGAAGGTCTCATCGTCGCCAATCATGCCCAGATCGCGGCGCGCCCGCTCTTCGATGCCATCAAGCCCGGCGCGCAAATCAGCGACGTCGGCGGCGAGCGCGCGATTACGCTCATCGAGCTCGGCATTGGTTTGCCGCTGTGCTTGCAACGCTTGGCGCAGCTCCAGCGCTTCAGGGATGCTGCCATCACCAAGCCACAGCCGGGTTTGGAGTAACCCCAAAAGCAACAAAAGCGCTGCCGCTAGCCACCGCATAGGTGAGGTTAGGCCCCCATGGTTGAAAGATTGGGGAAGGCATCGCGACCGGCGTAGCGTGCCTGCTCACCGAGTGCCTGCTCAATGCGCAGCAGCTGGTTGTACTTTGCGACGCGATCGGAGCGGCACAGCGAGCCGGTCTTAATTTGAGTCGCTGTGCTCGCCACCGCGAGGTCAGCAATAATCGTGTCTTCGGTTTCGCCTGATCGATGCGAAATCACGGCCGAGTAACCCGCGAGATTTGCCATAGAAATCGCATCAAGCGTCTCTGTCAATGTCCCGATTTGGTTGAATTTAATCAAAATTGAGTTGGCAATTTTTTGATCGATGCCCTGCTGGAATATTTGCGTATTAGTGACGAATAAATCATCGCCAACCAACTGCACGCCTTGGCTAATTTTCTCAGTAAGCGCCGCCCAGCCATCCCAGTCATCTTCGGCCATACCATCTTCGATCGAAATGATGGGATAGCGTGCTGTCCAGTCAGCTAGCACCGCCGCGAACTCCTCGGCGTTAAAACGTCGGCCTTCCGAGGCAAGAACATACTCGCCGTTTTCATAAAACTCTGAGCTTGCCGCATCCAGCGCAATCCAAACCTGCTCACCGGGGCGATATCCAGCGTTGCGGGTCGCCTCAAGAATGACCTCGATCGCCGCTTCGTTTGACTCAAGATCAGGGGCAAAACCGCCCTCATCACCCACCGCCGTCGACAGCCCACGCTCGCTGAGGACTTTTTTCAGTGCATGAAAAATTTCGGTGCCGCATTGCAGCGCCTCAGAAAAGCGCTCAAAGCCAATCGGCATCACCATAAACTCTTGAATGTCGACGCTGTTACTCGCGTGTGCGCCGCCATTGAGAATGTTCATCATGGGTACCGGCAGCTGATAGCTTGCGCCGGGGGCAAGATAGCGAAATAACGCCAGATTGGCTGAATTCGCGGCCGCTTGTGCGACCGCAAGCGAGGCGCCAAGTAACGCATTCGCCCCTAGCCGGCCTTTGTTGGGCGTGCCATCGAGCGCAATCAGACTGCCATCAACTCCGCGTTGGTCGGTTACTTCAAGCCCAGCAAGCGCCTCACTGATTGGGCCATTGACGTTGGCAACCGCTTGTAACACGCCCTTGCCTAAGTACCGATTGCGATCGCCATCGCGTAACTCAACCGCTTCGCGCGCACCGGTGGAAGCGCCTGAAGGCACGGCGGCCCGGCCGACGCTGCCATCATCCAGTGTCGCTTCGGCTTCGAGTGTGGGATTGCCACGCGAATCAAGGATTTCGCGGGCTTGAATGGCATGAATACGAGGCATCGAAAAGCTCCGGTTAGACGTCAAGTTCAGCAAAGCGCTGGTGTTTTACCACCGCGTCAATGCGTATGAGTGTATCAAGTAGCGGCGCCAGCCGATCGAGTGGCCAACTGTTAGGGCCATCCGATAGGGCATTATCCGGATCCGGATGGGTTTCCATGAATAGCCCACTTATTCCCGCCGCGACCGCCGCCCGAGCGAGCACGGGCACATGCTCACGCTGCCCGCCTGAGGCGCTGCCCTGCCCGCCTGGCAGTTGCACCGAGTGGGTGGCGTCGAAGACCACGGGCGCTTGGGTCGCGCGCAGCGCGGCGAGCGAGCGCATATCGGCGACGAGGTTGTTGTAGCCAAACGACACCCCACGCTCACACACGGTGATTTGGGTATTCCCGGTCTCGCGGGCTTTGGCCACCACATGGGGCATATCCCACGGCGCCAAAAATTGGCCTTTTTTAATATTGACCGGCAGACCACAGGCGGCTACTGCTTGGATAAAATCGGTCTGACGACACAAAAACGCCGGTGTCTGCAGCCAATCAACCACATCGGCGACTTCATCGAGTGGCGAGTATTCGTGCACATCGGTCAGCACCGGCACGCCAAACTGCTCACGCACAGCGGCAAGGGTGCGCAGGCCCTGTTCAATCCCCGGGCCGCGATAACTTTTCGATGACGAGCGGTTGGCTTTATCGAACGACGCCTTAAATACCAGCGCAAGCGAGCGCTCATGGGCCATGGTGGCAAGCTGCTCGGCGATGTCTAAGGTGTGTTGATGCGACTCCACCACGCACGGCCCGGCGATTAAAAAGAGCGGCTGCTCAAGGCCAATCTGATGATCGCCAATCGCTAAGCTCACGCTGAATCCTTTTTATCAGCCTGACGATGCGCCGCCGCGGCGGCAACAAAGCTTGCAAACAGCGGGTGCCCATCGCGCGGCGTTGAGGTGAACTCGGGGTGGAACTGGCAGGCCAAGAAATACGGATGATCAGCGATCTCAATGGTCTCAGCCAAATGGCCATCTTGCGACCAGCCTGAAATCGTCAATCCGGCCTTGCTCAGAGCTGACTCGTATTGCTTATTAAATTCATAACGATGGCGATGGCGCTCACGAATCACATCTTTGCCATAGATTTGGTGAAATCGCGTCCCACGGACTAACTCTGAGGGCTGCGCGCCCAGTCGCATGGTCCCGCCCATATCGGAATTGGCGTCGCGGTACTCGCTTAATCCCTCGGGGTTCATCCACTCGGTGATCAGTCCAATGACCGGGTCATGCGGATGGAGCACAAATTCGGTGCTATGCGCGCCGCTGAGCCCGGCGACGTGGCGGGCGTACTCAATCACCGCGACTTGTAAGCCAAGGCAAATGCCCAAATACGGAATACGGTTTTCGCGGGCGTACCCCGCGGCGGCGATTTTCCCCTCAATACCCCGCTCACCAAACCCACCTGGGACCAGAATGGCATCGACATCGCTGAGCAGGTGTGTGCCCTCGCGCTCGATCGATTCGGAGTCCACGTAGCGAATGCTCACCGTCTGGCGGTGTTGGACGCCAGCGTGACGCAGTGCCTCGTTCAACGACATGTAGGCATCGGCGAGGTCAACGTACTTGCCCACCATGGCGATGGTGACATCGCCCTGTGGTGACTCCATTGCCTCCACCACCCCATCCCAATCGGCAAGGCTCGCAGGCGGTAGCTCGAGGCCGAATTTCTCGGCAACGATGCTATCGAAGGCCTGCTCATGGAGCATCGCCGGGACTTTATAGATGTTATCGACGTCGAGTGCGGTAATAACCGCGCGTGGATCGACATTGGTGAAGAGCGCAATTTTACGGCGCTCTTCAGCCGGGATTGGCATGGTCGCCCGGCACACCAAAATATCCGGTTGAATACCAATTGAGCGCAGCTCTTTAACCGAATGCTGGGTGGGCTTGGTTTTCATCTCACCCGCGGCGCTAATCCATGGCAGCAACGTTAAGTGCACAAAAAGCGCGCGCTCGTGGCCAAGCTCTGTGCCCATTTGCCGTATCGCCTCGAGGAAGGGCAACGATTCGATATCACCGACGGTCCCGCCAATTTCGATTAACGCAATATCGGCACTGCCGGCGCCGCGCTCAATTGAGCGTTTGATTTCATCGGTGATATGCGGGATGACTTGTACCGTCCCGCCCAAATAATCACCGCGGCGCTCTTTGCGAATGACACGCTCATAGATACGACCGGTGGTGTAGTTGTTATCTTGGCTTGCGCGCATGCGCACAAACCGCTCGTAATGGCCCAAATCAAGGTCGGTCTCAGCGCCATCATCGGTGACAAACACTTCGCCGTGCTGAAACGGACTCATGGTGCCGGGGTCAACGTTGATGTAGGGGTCGAGCTTGACCATGGTCACGCTTAACCCGCGTGCTTGAAGAATACTGCCCAACGAAGCGGCAGCGATGCCTTTGCCCAAAGAGGACACAACACCGCCCGTAATGAATATAAATCGCGTCATGATACCGTCGGCCTACTGGCGATGAGTGGTAACGGGAGGTCACCACAGGACGGAAGAAGAAGGTAGCAGAATGACCGCCAAGTCACAACGCAAAGCCATCGTTTAGTCATTGTCTGGTGCCTGCCAAAGCACCCAGTCAGGCCCGTCAGCACGCGGCGTTGGGCGCCACTCAAGGCCCTTCAAATCACCCGCTCGGGCTCGGCCGGCGGCGCTTAAACCCAGTCCAACAAGCCCCATAATGACTCCATCAGGCGCTTCGATAACGCCAATACGTGCCCGCCACCACGGGGGTACACGCGCTTCACGCAAAATCTCTTTCAGCGCCCGTCGCGGTCGGCCCGGCCAGCTCATTCGATCCCCTGGGCGTGGCGCACGCAATCGCCACGCGCCAGGGCCAGGCGCCTCTTCAGGCCAGCGCAGCGTGCCTAAATCGCCCCAATTCACGTCGCCAGCCGATAGGACTTGTGGTTCGGGAATGGCTGGCCAGTGCGCGGGTAGTCGAAACAACCACTCACCGTGCCGAGCCAGACAGCCACTCGGCCAGTGCAATTGCGGATGGCGATCCGCGTTGGCGGTTAGCAGGCTGCGAAGCCCATTCTCAAGGCGTTTGGCATTGGGTGGCAGCAACGCTGCCTGATCGAGCCAGCGGCGCACCAGCGCAGGCTGCAGTGGCTGGCTTTGAGCGGCAAGTCGCTTAACTGATAATGGCCCGTGACCACCCGGCGTCAGGGTCTTGAGGCGCTCATCGAGCAGTTCTTGCATTACCGTGTTGTGATCGCTTGCCAGCCGGCTCAGTGTGCTTAGCGACTGACGATAGTGCGGCCAGCGCTCGGCAATAGGGGGAAGGACTTGCTCGCGTAAATAACTGCGCGCAGCAATGCCTGAGGTATTCGAGGGGTCGTGGACGCTACTCAGGCCATGGGCATGATGATAGGCCTGCAGCTCAGCACGGGAGTAATTTAGCAGCGGCCGAACCAGCCAGCCCTCGCCTAGCCGTCGCTGCCGTTGAATGCCGCCTAAACCGCTCACTCCCGTGCCCCGCAACAAGCGCAAAAGCAGCGTCTCGGCTTGGTCATCGGCGTGGTGGGCGGTAATTAAGCACTCATGCGCCGCGAGGTCCGCACCCAAAACCTCATAGCGGCGCTCGCGTGCTGAGGCCTCAAGCCCGCCTTCAGCGGCCTGCGGCTGAATCGTGAACACCGTGAGCTCAATGCCCCAGTTGCGACAAACGCCTTGGCAGTGCGTGACCCAGTCATCGGCTTGGCTCATCAGCCCATGGTGGACATGCACCGCGCGCGTTGACTGCCCTGATTGATAGGCCAAATGCAGCAACGCGCTCGAGTCCGGGCCGCCGCTGTAGGCAACCACCCAGCGTTCGCAGTCGGCGGGCATCGCCGCGCGCAAATCCTCAACGCTCGGCAGGCCAGCGCGGTGCTCAGCGTTATTCGCGATAGTGCCCAAGGCGCATTAAACGCTCGTAGCGCTCGGCAACCATCGCTTCAAGCGGCTGGGCTTCAACCTCGGCAAGGTGACGGTTGAGCGCCTCGGAGACGCGCTCGGCAGTCAATGCCCGGTCGCGATGCGCGCCCCCCAGTGGCTCGGTAATCACCTCATCAACCAACCCAAGTGTGTTCAGCCGATGCGCGGTGATCCCCATCGCCTCGGCGGCATCAGCCGCTTTGTCAGCGCTTTTCCAAAGAATGGACGCACAGCCCTCGGGTGAAATAACCGAATACGTGCTGTATTGAAGCATCAATAACCGATCGCCAACGCCGACCGCGAGCGCGCCACCTGACCCCCCTTCACCGGTCACCGTGCAAATGACCGGTGTTTTGAGGCGCGCGAGGACAAAGAGGTTGCGTGCGATTGCCTCGCTTTGCCCACGCTCCTCCGCTCCGACGCCGGGATAAGCGCCCGGGGTATCAATAAACGTCACCACGGGTAGCCCAAAACGCTCCGCCATCTCAAACAAGCGCTTGGCTTTACGGTAGCCCTCCGGGGCTGGCATGCCGAAGTTGCGCGCAATTTTCTCACGCGTATCGCGGCCTTTTTGCTCGCCAACCACCACGACTGGACGGCCCTCAAGCCGCGCCAGACCGCCAATGATTGCTTGGTCATCGGCATAGGCCCGATCGCCATGCAATTCTTCAAAGTCGGTAAAAATGCCATCGATGTAGTCGCGGGCATACGGACGCTGGGGATGCCGGGCGAGTTGCGAGACCTGCCATGGCGTGAGATCGCGGAAAATCTGTTCGGTCAGTTGCCGACTTTTGGCCTGCAGCCGCGAGAGCTCATCACCGATACTCACGGCGCTGTCGTCGCTGACATAGCGAAGCTCTTCAATCTTTGCCTCAAGCTCCGCAATGGGACGCTCAAACTCAAGGAAATTCAGATCGGTCGAGGCCAATAGTTCACTCCAATTCTATTCGAGCCAAAGTCTAGCACGCTCACTGAGCGCCTGACCGCCCTATCGCTGGTAGTCAATCTGTACTTGTTCGGCGGCAAGCATTTGGGTGAGTGATGTAATTAATTCCGCTTCTGGGCGCACACGCCATTCCTCCCCTAGGCGCAGGCGGGCCTTTGCGCCGGCGCCGGCATAATCAATGCAGACTGTGCACTCGCCGTGCTGGTAGGGCTTGAGTGCCGACTCAAGCTCACCGATGAATCCATTCCCAGCCGCACTCGCATCAACCTGCAAAACCAACCGCCGGGCAAAAGCCAGACGGGCCCCCGCAAGGTCAAAAACCCGTTCGGCTGACACCCGATAGCCATCACTAAATTCGTCGTAGCCCAAATCACCCTCGACGACGACAAGCGCGTCTTTGTCGAGCAGATGCCGAAACCGTTGATAGACATCACCAAAACAAATCACTTCCAGTCGGGCGCTGCGGTCATCGAGGGTAATAAAACCCAGCCGCCGCCCACCCTGCGTCACGCGCGTGCGTACCGCGACGACCAGACCGGCGACGACCACACGGCGCTCACCCTCGCGGCGTGAGGCTTTGGCATCAACGCCTGCGCCCACGGCGGCTTGATTCAAGCGGCAGCTGACAAATTGCGATAGCTCGGATTCGTAGGCGTTAATGGGGTGCCCGGTTAAATACAGCCCCAGGGTTTCTTTTTCGGCGATTAGGCGCTCGGCATCCTCCCACTCCGGTAGCGGCGCTGAGCTGCTCGATGGCTCAGCCGGCGTGGGCGCTGCGGCAATACCAAACATATCGTCTTGGCCAACGGCGCTATTGCGGCTTTGTTGCTCGGCGGCCTGCAATGCCGAGGGCAGCTGCGCCATCGCGGTTGCCCGATTGGTGGTGATGCGATCAAAGCTGCCCGAGCGAATCAGCGCTTCGAGAACCCGGCGGTTGACGCGGCGTAAATCCACCCGGGCGGTTAAATCAAATAAATCGCTAAACGCCTCGCCGGCCTGGCGGGCCTCGACAATCGCTTCCACCGCGGACTGCCCCACGCCCTTAACCGCGCCCAGTCCATAGACGACACCGCCATCGGCCAGCGCTTGAAACATCCAATCCGAGCGGTTGATATCAGGGGGAGCAACGTCGAGTGCCATTGCCCGGCATTCTTCGATGAGCGTGACGACTTTATCGGTATTGTCCATATCGCTGGATAACACCGCCGCCATGAATGCCGAGGGGTAATGGGCCTTGAGCCAAGCGGTTTGATACGACAACAAGGCATACGCGGCAGAATGCGATTTGTTAAACCCATAACCCGCAAACTTCTCCATTAGGTCAAACAAACCCTCAGCATGCGCTTGGGTGAGGCCCTGCTCGATGGCGCCGCTAATAAAAATGCTGCGCTGCTTGGCCATTTCCTCGGGCTTTTTCTTGCCCATGGCTCGACGCAGCAAATCCGCGGCACCGAGGCTGTAGCCACCGACCGCCTGGGCAATCTGCATGACCTGCTCTTGATACAGAATGACCCCGTAGGTGGGCTTGAGAATGGGCTTTAGCGCATCGTGGTGCAGCGCTGGTGTCGGGTAGGCAACCGCTTTGCGGCCGTGTTTACGGTCGATAAAGTCTTCAACCATGCCCGACTGCAGTGGACCCGGGCGAAACAACGCCACCAGCGCAATGATGTCCTCAAAACTATCCGGCCGCAGTCGCCGGATAAGGTCTTTCATGCCGCGCGATTCGAGCTGAAAGACCGCCGTTGTTTGACAGTCTTTAAGCCGTTTAAATGTCGCCTCGTCATCGAGGGGAATGGCGTTAATATCGAGTGCCGCCTCGCCGGCCGCCTCGCGCTGTGCGTTCACCGCCTTGAGTGTCCAGTCGATAATGGTGAGCGTGCGCAAGCCCAAAAAGTCGAACTTAACTAAGCCAATCGCCTCGACATCGTCTTTATCAAATTGCGTGGCAAGTCCACCGCCATCGGGCTCGCAAAATAGCGGCGCAAAGTTGGTTAAATCCGTGGGCGCAATGACGACGCCGCCGGCATGTTTGCCGACGTTGCGGGATAAGCCCTCGAGTCGGCCGGCTAGATCGAGCAGCGCAAAAACATCCTCATCCTGATCGCGCAGCTCGCGCAAATCGCTTTCTTGAGCGATAGCCTTATCAAGCGTCATGCCCAGCTCAAAGGGAATCATTTTGGCGATACGATCGACATAGCCATAGCCATGCCCAAGCACCCGGCCCACGTCGCGAACCACCGCGCGCGCAGCCATTGTGCCGTGGGTGGCAATTTGCGAGACCTTTTCCCGGCCGTAGCGCTCGGCGACGTAATCAATGACTTGGTCGCGTTTTTCCATGCAAAAGTCGACATCAAAGTCCGGCATCGACACCCGGTCGGGGTTGAGAAAGCGCTCGAACAGCAGGTCATAGCGCAGCGGATCAAGATCGGTAATGTCGAGGGCGTAGGCAACCAGTGATCCCGCGCCCGAGCCGCGCCCGGGGCCAACCGGGATGTCGCGCGATTTTGCCCAGCGAATAAAATCAGCAACGATTAAAAAATAGCCTGGAAAACCCATCTGCTCGATGACATTGAGCTCATAATCAAGTCGCGCCTGATAGTCCGCCTCGCTGCCCCCGGGCGTGCCTAGGCGCTCAATGCGGCGCTCGAGCCCGGCCTGCGATTCGGCGCGCAAATACCCGCCAATGCTCATGCCCTCGGGCACCGGGAAATCGGGCAACGCATTTTGATCAAGGGTCAGCGCTAAATTGCAGCGCTGCGCAATTTTAAGCGTGTTCTCCAGTGCCTCGGGTACATCGCTGAAAAGCTTCTCCATTTCATCGGCAGTGCGCAGGTATTGGGCTTCGCTGGTGTCGCGCGGTCGTTGTTCGTCGTGTAAGACCCGGCCTTGATGGATACACACGCGCGCTTCATGCGCCTCGTGGTCATCGGGGCTAAGAAAGCGCACGTCGTTGGTTGCCACGACTGGCACGCCGGTTTTTTCGGCAAGCGCGACCGCCGCATGAACATGCGCTTCATCGCCGGGGCGCCCGGTGCGCTGGAGCTCTAAGTAGAAGCGATCACCAAAGCGCTGTTGCCAAAACGCCAAACGCTGCTCAGCGAGGGCTTGATCACCGGCCACAAGCGCTTCACCCACATCACTACGGGCACCGCCTGAGAGCACGATCAGCCCCTCATGCCAGTCATCGAGCCACTCTCGCGCCACCACCGGTAGGCCCTGCGCTTGGCCTTGTAGATAGCTTGCGGTGATTAACCGCGTCAGCGCGCCGTAACCCGCGTCATTCATGCACAAAAACGTCATGACATAACTACGATCAGGGTGCTCACCGGCGACTCGCAGATCTGCACCAATCAGCGGTTTGATCCCGGCGTTAATCGCGGCGCGATAAAACTTCACCATCCCAAAGAGGTTGCCCTGATCGGTGATCGCGACGGCGGGCATGGCTTGATTGCGAACGGTCTCTACCAGCGGCTTTACGCGCACCGTTCCATCGATGAGCGAAAACTCACTGTGGACATGTAGGTGTACAAAGCCGGCTGACATGCGTAATTCCCCGTTAACTCGCCCACCATATTAGCGCTGAACGCGGTCATGAGGATAGCCAAATAGGCTGGTCGTTAGCCGTGGTTTCGGCCATCATGCGCAGCATGGACAGTGGTTGCATACACCCCACCGCGCTAATCGATTCGCGGGCGCGCCTTGGCGAGCGTGTCAGCGTTGGCCCCTATGCGGTCATTGAAGCCGCCGTGAACGTCGGCGATGACTGCGATATCGGCGCCCATGCGCTCTTATCCGGTCCACTGACCTTAGGGCCGAGAAACCGCGTCGGTGCCCACGCCGTGCTCGGTCAGCCGCCGCAAGACCACGGCTATCAGGGTGAGCCAACCGAGCTGATCATTGGTAGTGATAACGATTTGCGCGAATTTGTCACCATCCATCGGGCCAGCACAAAAGACCAGGGCATTACCCGAGTGGGCAATCACAACTTGCTCATGGCCTACAGCCATGTCGGCCATGACGGCCAGCTCGGTAATGACATCACCATTGCCAACGGCGCTCAGCTCGCCGGTCATGTTGAGGTGGCCGATCGGGCGTATATTTCGGCGCTGTGTGGCGTCCATCAGTTTGTCCGCATCGGCACATTGGCCCTTTTGGGTGGGGGTGCGGTGGTGACCCAAGACGTCGCGCCGTTTTGCCTGGTCACTGGTAACCGTGCGCGACTGCGAGGGCTTAACACCACCGGGTTACGCCGGGCGGGTTACGACCGCGCCGCGCGCCAACAGATTCGAGCACTGTATGATGTGCTTTTCCGGGCTGGTCAGCCGCTCGCAAGCGCCCTGGAGCAGCTCGAGCAAGACCCTCAGTTCGATGGCCCCGCCGGTGATGTGATGCGCGCATTCTGTCAATCAAGCCAACGCGGGATCATTCGGTGAGCGCGGTTAAGACCGCCGTCGTGGGCGTGGGTTATTTAGGCCGATTCCATGCCCAGAAGTATGCCGCTCACCCCGATTGTGAGCTCATCGGTGTGGTCGATGCCGACGCCGATCGGGCCGCACAGGTTGCCGATGAGCTTGGCTGTGAGGCCTTCACTGATCCAGCCCATATCACCAATCGGGTCGATGCGATCAGCCTCGCCAGCCCAACACGCTTGCACTTTGCGCTCGCTAAACCGCTGCTAAGCGCTGGTGTGCATTGTTTAATCGAAAAGCCGATCACCACTACCGTAGCCGAGGCCGATGCGCTGATTGAGCTCGCCCACGCTGCGAATGTGGTGTTGCAAGTTGGGCATCTCGAGCGGTTTAACCCGGCGATGGTGGCGGCGGCCTCACAGCTCCATCAGCCCCTATTTATCGAGTCACACCGAATCGCACCTTTTAACCCGCGTGGGGCGGATGTCAGCGTGGTACTCGATTTAATGATTCACGATATCGATCTCATTCTCGAGTTGGTTGATTCACCGCTTGAGCGGCTCGATGCCAGCGGTGCGGCGGTGATCTCGAATGATGTCGATATTGCCAATGCCCGGCTGCGCTTTGCCGATGGCTGTGTTGCCAACGTCACCGCGAGCCGCGTGAGCCCTAAGGCAGAACGGCGCATGCGCATTTTTCAGCCCAATGCCTATATCTCGCTTGATTTGCAGGCGGGGTCATTAGATATCCAGCGCCGCGATCCGGGCCACGACGGGCCACCAACGATGGACCAGATTCATCACGAAAAGCAGGCACCCGGGCAGCGTGACGCCCTTGCCGATGAAATTGCCGCGTTTATCGCCGCAGTGCGCGGTGAGCAACCCCCGGTCGTGAGTGGCGAAGATGGCCGCCGAGCCCTCGCAGCAGCCATTGATATCTCGCATCAACTGAGCAGGACATTTGCATGAGCCAAGGACAACCCAGCGCCATTCCCATGGTCGATTTAACCGCGCAATACCCGCTCATTCGCGAGGCGATCGAGCGCGGACTGCAAGGGGCGCTCGATGAGGCGAAGTTTATTTTGGGCCCCAACGTCCAAGCATTTGAGGCCGAGGTGGCCGAGTATTTGGGAGCGAGCCATGCCATCGGCGTCGCCTCGGGTACCGATGCCCTCCACTTAGCGTTGCTCGCCGCGGGTGTCCGCGCCGGTGACGAAGTCATCACAACGCCGTTTAGCTTTATCTCAACCGCTGAAGCCATTCGCTATATCGATGCGATCCCGGTCTTCGCTGATATCGATCCACACACCTTTAACCTCGACCCACAGAGCGTTGCCTCGGTCATTACGCCGTCTACGCGGGCGATTTTGCCGGTCCATTTATTTGGCCAACCCGCCAACATGCCCGCCTTACAAGCACTGGCGAATGACCATGCCCTCGCCTTGGTTGAAGACTGCGCGCAGTCCTTTGGGGCCCACGTCGATGGCACCAAGACCGGGGTCATGGGAATAACCGGGGCGTTTAGCTTTTTTCCAAGCAAAAACCTTGGCGGCTATGGCGATGGCGGCATGGTAAGTACGAATGACGCCGCGCTTGCCGCTGAAATCAATGCGCTACGCAACCACGGCAGCCGTGAGCGCTACTACCACTACCGCATCGGTTACAACAGCCGCCTTGATGAGCTACAGGCGGTGATCTTGCGCGAAAAGCTCGCGCATATTGATGGCTTTAATCAGGCGCGTCGCGCGCTTGCCCATCGCTACACCCAAGCACTCAGCACGGTCCCGGGCATTACCCCGCCGCACGAGGACGGCATTGGTGAGCATGTCTATCATCAGTACACGCTGCTTGCTGAGGATGAGCGCCATCGTGATGCGCTGATGCGCCATCTGGCAGCCCAGCAAATTGCCTCAGCGGTGTACTACCCGGTGCCGTTGCATCAGCAAGAGGCGTTTCAAACCAAGCCCGGCGAAGCCCCACGCAGTAAAGGCCCCGCATCGCTGCCGGTGGCTGAGTCAGTGGCTAAACGTTGCTTTTCGCTGCCCATGTACCCGGAACTCTCAGAGCCCGATGCCGAGCGGGTGATTAACGCGATTCAGTCTCTGGATTAAACGCGAGCGCCGCGCGCACCGGGGCAAACGAGCAACGATGCGCGGGGCACGGTCCGAGTCGGGCGAGTTGACGGCGATGGTAGGCCGTGGGGTATCCGCGGTGGCGATTAAAGCCATAATCCGGGTATTGCTCATGCAACTGCTCAAGCACGCCATCACGATAGACTTTGGCAATAATCGACGCCGCTGAGATAGCCGCAATCAGACCATCACCACCAATCACCGCACGCGCTGGATAGGCAAACGTCGGCGCATCATTGCCATCCACCACCACGCGCACCGGCGCTGGGCGCAAGCCATTGACCGCGCGTTGCATCGCCAAATGGGTTGCCCCGCGAATATTAAGCGCATCAATTTCCTCGACATCAGCGATACCGAGCGCCCAAGCGGCGGCCTGCTCTCGAATAATGCCATCGAGTTGGGCGCGGCGTCGGGCGCTCAAGCGCTTTGAATCGCGCAGCGCCTGCCAGTCATCACTGGGGTTAAGGCAGACCGCGGCGGCCACCACGGGTCCCGCCAATGGCCCACGGCCGACTTCATCAACCCCCGCTTCAAGGGCATCAATCATTGTTGCGAGCCCAGCGCCCGCTCATCGAGCAGGTCCGCGAGTGCCGCCGCCGCTGATTGGTCGGCCTGGCAGCGTAGCTGGCTGTGCAGTGCCTCAAATTCAGCGCTCACCTCAGCCCGCCGCGCGGGCTTTTGCAATAGCTCAAGCAACGCGGGCGCAATCAAATCAGCGCGAGCACGCTGTTGAACGAATTCAGGCATTAATGGCTTGCCTGCCATCAAATTGGGCATTGCAAAGGCGTCAATTTGGATGCTGCGTCGGGCAATAAACGCGGTCAGTGCACTGACCTGGTAGACCATCAATGACGGACAGCGCAATAGCATCGCCTCTAAGGTCGCCGTCCCCGAGGCCAAGACCGCCGCATCGACGGCCGCCAACACCGATCGCGCCTTGCCTTGAATCACCTCAATACGCGGTGCCAACGCGTGATCTCGTACAGCCGCTGCGATCGGCTCACCAAGCGCTGGAGTGGCCACCGGGATGACAAAGCGCGTGTCCGGCCGCTGGGCGTGAACCTGCTCAACTACTTTGAGCAAAATCGGCATTAACCGATTGATTTCACTGCGTCTTGAGCCGGGCAGCAACCCGACCCATTCGCTTGCCTCATCGAGGCCACAATCCTTTCGCGCGCTCGCCTGATCGACATTGAGGGCAATGGCATCGGCTAATGGATGGCCCACAAACCGGGCATCAATCCCATGAGCGGCAAAAAAATCCGGCTCAAACGGATAAATACAAAGCACCCGATCAACGGCTTGGCGAATGCTCTTGATACGCCCCGGCCGCCACGCCCAAACGGTCGGACTGACGTACTGGGCGCTCGCAATGCCTTGGCGGCGCAGTAACGTGGCGAGGCGTAGATTAAAATCCGGCGCGTCGATGCCCACGAACAAGTCCGGTGGATTGGCACGCCAGTGTCGATATAAAGCCCGTCGTATACCCAGCAGACGCGGCAGATGGCGGATAACTTCGGCAAGTCCCATGACCGAAAGCGCCTCAAGCGGATAGAGCGACTGCAACCCGGCGGCCTGCATTTGCTCGCCGCCAATGCCCTCGAAGCGCGCCTGCGGGTAGCGTTTGGCTAAGGCGCGCACAACGCCCGCGCCGAGCGCATCGCCCGAGGGCTCACCGGCCACCAGCGCAATTTTTTTCACCATCGCAAAGCGTTAACGCACGATGCCGCGCGCGGAGTGTTTAATGAAATCAACCAACGCCGCCACCGCAGGTTCTTCAGTACGCGCGCTTTCGAGTTGCTCCATGGCCTCGTGCAGACGCAGGCCGCGTTTGTAGAGGGTGCGATAGGCGGCGCGCAGGCGTTGTTGGGCCGTGGCGCTAAAGCCGTGGCGGCGCAAACCCTCGGTATTCATACCGTGCGGTACGGCTGGATCGCCTGAGACCATCACCCAGGGTGGGATGTCGCGGCGAATGCAGCTACCCATGGAGGTAAAGCAGCCCTCACCGAGTTGGCAGAACTGGTGAACGAGCGAGAAACCGCCCAATGTGGCTTTGTCGCCGACACTGACATGGCCGGCCAGCGAGGCGCCGTTAGCAAAGACAATGCCATCACCAATTTGGCAATCATGAGCAATGTGCACATAGGCCATAATCCAGTTGTTATCGCCAATGCGCGTTATGCCACCCCCCTCATCGGTACCGCGGTTGATCGTGACAAATTCGCGAATCGTATTGTCACGCCCAATCTCAAGGCGGCTGTCTTCGCCGGCAAATTTTTTATCCTGCGGCACCTCGCCAACCGAGGCGAACTGAAAGATCTGAGTACCTGGGCCAATCCGGCTAGGCCCGCGAACCACGGCATGCGGTCCAATACGGCAGCCGTCGCCTAATTCAACATGGGCGCCAATGATGGCGTAAGGCCCCACCTCGACGTCGTCGCCAAGCTGTGCGCTTGGGTCAATAACCGCGCGCGAATCAATGCTGCTCACATTTCCCTCATCGTGCAGCGAATGCCCGCGCTCGCCGCCGTTTGCCCATCGACCGAGGCCGTGGCGGTATACAGCCAAATGCCCCGAACCACTCGATTGAGAGTCGCAGTAATGTCAACCCGATCACCGGGCCCAACCGGGCGCTTAAAGCGCGCCTCATCGACACCCACAAGGTAGAACAGCGGAGCCGCCGCGGGCATTGTAAAATCGGCTTCCGCTTCGCGCGTGACAAATGCAAGTAAACCGCAGGCCTGCGCCATTGACTCGATCAACAATACCCCCGGCATAATGGCCTGCTCAGGGAAGTGCCCTAACGCCCAGGGCTCATTAGCGGTCACATTTTTAACCGCCTGCAATTGCTCTCCCGGGCGATAGTCCTCGACTCGGTCGACCAGCAAGAACGGATAACGATGGGGCAGACGTCGCTTAATACCCGCTAAATCGATCACGCGGGCGTGGGCTTGCGTTGGCTCATCACTCATCGGGTTGCTCCCGGGCTTTATCGAATTGTTTTTCTAATGCATCAAGCCGGCGCGCCATTGATTCAAGCTGCCCAAAGCGCACGGCGTTACGCCGCCACTGACGATTACTCGCCGCTGGGATGCCCGATGAATAGACCCCCGGTTCGCGAATATGCCCCGTGACCATGGTCATGCCGGTAAAGGTACAACCGCCGACGATCTCCAAATGCCCGGCTATCCCCACCTGCCCGCCCAGCGCGCAATGGGCCCCCAACCGGGTGCTGCCTGAAATACCGGACGCCGCAGCAATCACCGTATGGGCCCCAATATGAACGTTGTGGGCGATATGCACCAAATTATCAAGCTTACAGCCCGTCTCAATCACCGTATCGCCCTGTGAGCCGCGATCGATGGTGGTATTCGCACCAATGGCGACGTCATCACCGAGAACCACGCGACCCAACTGCGGTACCGCCTCCCAATGAGTGTCGGCGTGGGCAAAGCCAAAGCCATCGGCCCCAATCACCGCACCAGCGGCGATGTGCACGCGCTCGCCCATGACCGTGCCGGCAAGGACCGTGGCGTTGCTTTCGATACGGCTCGCCGCCCCAATCACGACCGACTCAGCAATCACGGCGCCCGCACCGATAATGCAGCCGCCACCAATTTGTGAGCCGGCGCCGATATGCACACCCGGTCCAATTTCGGCATCTGCAGCCACCTCGGCTTGTGCATCGACAACAGCACTCCGATGCACGCCGGGTGTGGCGACAGGGAGTGGATGGAGCAATCGGGCGATGTGGGCAAAAACCCAATAAGGATTGGCATGATAGAGCCGTGCAAAGCCGGCGTCTTCGAGTACGAGCGACTCAGGCACAACCACCGCGCTTGCTTGCGTGTGCGCAAGCGCATGGCGATAGCGTGGATTAGCGAGAAAACTTAAGCTGCCCGATTGCGCTTGCTCAAGGGGGGCAACGGCGTCGATCGGCGTTGTTGCATCGCCCTCGAGCCGACTGCCAGTGCGCTCGGCAAGCTCACCGAGTGAAATCGATTGCTTGGCCACGCGTGGGCTCCCGCCTACTCGCTGCTGCGTTGCTGTTCATACTGGCGCTGCAGCCGCTCGATGATGCGATCGGTGATGTTGATGGTGTCGCTCGCGTAGACCACGCCATCACTGACCACGAGGTCAAAGCCCTGCTCTTCAGCAAACTCGCTGACGACACGCAGAATCCGTTGTTGCAGATCACCTAACGCCTCGTTGCGACGCATGTTGAAGTCTTCTCGAAACGCCTCTTGTTGGCGTTGAATGCGGCGGCGGTTATTAACGATTTCGCGCTGCAAATCTTGTTGTGCTTCGGCCGAAAGTGACAAACGCTGCTCGGCTAGTCGGTCTTCAAGTGCCCGTAATGACTCTTGCATGCTGAGAATTTCGGCATCCCGAGGGGCGAACTCTTCTTGTAGTTGCCGGCGCGCCGCATCGGCCTGTGGCGCCTCATCCGAAACCCGTCCTGGATTGACATAACCTACCCGCAAGTCGCCGCCTGTTTGAGCCCCGGCGACGGTGCTAACGATGAGCAACGCTCCGAGCACCCAGCGGCGAGTCAGCGGCCATCGCCCTATGCAATTCGACGCCCTCATATTAGAAAAACGCTCCGATGGTAAATTGGAAAAACTGCGTCTGATCACCGGCCTTGTCGTTCAGCGGTCGCGCCACGCTCATGCTTAACGGCCCGATCGGCGAGTAATAGACCAGGCCTACACCCGCGGCATAACGCAAATCCGCGAGGCTCACATCGCCCGGACCATCGAGGTCAGTGCGCTCGCGATCCCAGACCTGACCGGCATCAATAAAAGTCGATCCACGCAGATTGTTGCCCTCACTATCTTCGGCGAGCGAGAAACGTAATTCGGCTCGACCCAATAAGCGCAGGTTACCGCCGACCGCGTCGTCATTTTCATCGCGTGGGCCCAGCGAGTTCCGCTCATAGCCGCGCACAGTGGTGATACCACCGGCATAAAAATTGTCATAAAACGGCAGCTTACCGCCTTCGCCATAGGCATCGCCATAGGAAAGGGTGCCATCAAGCACCAAGGTAAAGCGCTCGTTCAGGCCGATATAACGCGATTGCTCGTAGTTCAGTCGGTAGTACTCAATATCCGAGGCGCCGGGAATGGCCACCTCCATACTGGCGTTCTGACGCGAGCCCTGGGTGGCAAAGATTGCGCGGTTACGGGTATCACGAGTCCACGACAGATTGGCCCGAATCACACCATTATCGGGGCCATTATTGGTGACAAAGTCCTGTTGAATCGTGGTCGCTGAGGCGAGTTCAAGGTTGACGTCCTCAAATTCTAAATCAGCACCAATACGATCATTGGCTGATACCGGAATGCGAAACCCATACGAGGCGGTCGCGGTTTCGACACCGTAATCGGCCAAATCCGCTTCCTCGGCATCGCGATCCCGAAATGACACGGCATAGCGCCGATCAATCCCGCTGAGCGTGTAGTTACGCTCAAGATAAGAGAGCCGATAGACGGTGTCGGAATCATTACTATTGGCAACAAATTCGGCCCGATCACCCGTGCCAAAGACATTGTCTTGCTCAATCCCTAAATTAAGGATCACACCCTGATCGCTGCCAAACCCAACGCCGGCGCGTAAGCTACCCGATAGCCGCTCGGTGGTATTGACCTCAACATCGACTTGATCACTGGTGCCGGGGACGCGCGGGGTGTCGATGCTGACATCGCCAAAAAAGCCCATGCGCCCAAGCCGCGATTCAGAATCGCGCAGATCAGCGGTCGACAACCATGTCCCCTCATACTGGCGCAGCTCGGTACGGATGACGTCATCGCGCGTCGTTTCATTGCCGCTAATGCGGATCCGACGCACATAGACCCGCTCAGCGGGGTCGATAAAAAAGGTCAGATCGACGGCTTTGTCTTCATCGCGCCGCTCGGGCAGCGGATTGATGCGAGCAAAGGCATAACCACGCTCGCCGAGCTTTTCACGCAATGCCTCGATGGTCCGGGTAATACCGCGCTGGTTATAAGTCTCGCCGCTTTCGATTGCGAGCAGTTCGCGCAGTGTCGCTTCGGGAAAAACTAAGTCACCGGCGAGTGCAATATCACCCACGGTGTATTGAATGCCCTCATCAAGATTGACCGTGATGTGAATACGCTGGCGATCCGGGGTGATCGTCACCTGGGTTGATTCGATCTGAAAGTTGGCATAGCCGCGATCGCGATAGAACGCGCGCAACCGCTCAAGGTCAGCCGATAGCCGCTCGCGCGAATATTTATCGCGACTCGAGAGAAACGCCCACCAAGACTTGGGGCCCATTTCAAAGCGATCACGCAGGGTATCGGTGGCAAAGTCCTGATTACCGATAAAGCGGATCGCCTGCACTGAGGCGGCCTCGCCCTCGGTCACATCGATACGCAGACTGACTCGGTTATCGGGCAAGGGTGAGACGGTGCTTTGAATATCGGTGTCATAAAAGCCGAGCGCAAAATACTGCTGCTCGAGCTCGCGCTCGATGGTGGCGAGCAACGAGCGATCAAAGCTCTGGCCCTCGCCTAACCCGGCGCCGGCCAGCCCGTCGCGCAGTCGATCGCCATCGATGCTGTCATTACCGGTAAATTCTATTTGCGCGATGGCGGGTCGTTCACGCATTTCGACGATGAGCGTGTTGCCATCGGCGAGTAATTGCACATCGTCAAAAAAGCCGGTCTCAAATAGCGCCTCAATGGCTTCGGCACTGCTTTGTTGCGTGACCTCATCACCAGGGCTCAGGGGCAAATAGTTAAGCACTGTGCCCTCAGCAATACGCTCGATGCCGCGCAACTCAATGCGCTCAATGGTAAAGGCTTGCGCACTGCTTACCACTAGCACTAACAACAGTAACGCGATTGCTCGTATGCGCATCATCTCGATCTCTCAGCCCCCAACGGCAAATAGTCGGTGTAGGTCGTTGTAGAAAGCAAGCGTCATGAGCATGAGCAGTAATCCCATCCCCACTTGCTGGCCAATCCCTTGTGCTGCCTCCGAAAGCGGCCGCCCGCGAAGCCACTCAATGGTGTTAAACAGCAAATGCCCCCCATCAAGGATGGGCACTGGCAATAAGTTCAGGATACCAAGACTCAAGCTTACGATTGCCAGAAACTTTAAAAACGGCGTTATCCCGAGCGACACCGAGTCACCGGCGTACTGGGCGATATTGATCGGGCCGCTAATATTTTTCACCGACGCCTGCCCCACCACCATCTTCACCAGCACATCCACGGTGAGGGTGGCAGCGTTCCAAGTCGCTCCAACCGCTTGCGGGATTGCGGCGATGGGCCCATAGCGGACTTCATGACGCGCATCGGCGAACAATGACTCCGGCACCGCCGGCGCCACACCCAGGACGCCGACCCGATCGTCGCCCTCGCCGCGGCCGCCGAGCGTCACCGCGTAGTCAATGGTCTGGCTGTTACGCTGCACTGTCACCGTCACCTGCTCGCCAGGCCGATCATAGACACTAGCGACCAGATCGCCCCAATGGCGAATAACCTGATCATCGATTTGGGTCACGGTATCGCCCGCCTGGATCCCGGTCGCCGCCGCGGCGCTACCCTCAATGACTCGCTCGATGACCGGGTCAATTCGCGGCCGCCAGGGTTGCAAGCCAAGTCGATCGAGCACTTCGCCGGGCTCATCGAGCAGACGCACACCGCGGGTGTCCATGCGGCGCTCGGCCTGCGTGCCATCGGCGCGCTCAACCAACACGCCAAAAGGCGCGTCATTAGCAGCATCTAAGAAGGCCATAATGGCTTGGTCCCAAGCCTCTACCTCGGTCCCGCCAATGCGTTTGAGTTCGTCACCCTCGGCAAGCCCTGCCGAGGCGGCTGGCGTTTCCGGGGCAACCTCACCGACGATGGGCTTGACTTCGAGCGACCCGATAACAAAAACCGCCCAATAGGCGAGGATCGCGAGCATAAAGTTAAACGCGGGGCCAGCAACAATAATGGCATTACGCGCCCAGAGTGGTTTGCGGTTGAATGCGCCCTCGAGCTGCGCGGGCTCAACAGGGCCTTCACGCTCATCGAGCATTTTCACATAACCACCTAACGGGATCGCGGCGAGCACATACTCAGTGCCATCAGCGCCGGTGCGCTTAAATAACGGCCGGCCAAATCCGACCGAAAAGCGCAGCACCTTGACGCCCACGCGCCGCGCGACCCAAAAATGACCAAATTCGTGCACGGTCACCAAGACGCCAATCACCAGCAAAAATCCGGCGATATTGGTCAGCCAATCCATCATGCACTCCACTGCCTGAGTTGCTGCCGCGCGTGTGTGCGCGCGGCGTGATCGTGTTCGAGCAGCGCCTCAAGGGCGTTATCGACGGTGTGTTCCATTCCCGAGAGAGTAGCGTCAATGACCCCTGCAATGCGATCAAATCGCAATAATCCATGCAAAAAAGCATCGACAGCGACTTCGTTGGCGGCGTTCAGCGCAACCGTCGCGCCCGGGCCTCGTTCAAGGGCATCGCGCGCGAGCGCAAGGCAGGGAAAGCGCTCGGCATCAGGCTGAGTGAAGGCAAGCGTGCCAACGGCTGCTAAATCGAGCGCGGCCACGCCTGAATCAATGCGCTCAGGCCACGCTAGGGCGTGGGCAATGGGCGTGCGCATATCGGCTACCCCTAATTGCGCGAGCATAGAGCCATCCCGATATTGCACCAAGGCATGCACCAGGCTTTGTGGGTGAATGACAACCGAGACTTGGGCCGATGGCAAACCAAACAGCCGACACGCTTCAATGACCTCTAAGCCCTTGTTCATCATGGTGGCTGAATCAACGGATATTTTCTGCCCCATCGACCAGGTGGGATGCGCGCAGGCCTCAGCGACCGTGACGTTGGCAAGCGTCGCTGGGTCGCGCTCACGAAACGGCCCGCCCGAGGCGGTAAGACATAATTGCTCGACACCGCTTAAATCCATCGCCCCGGCTGCATCGACTGGCAAGCACTGAAATAGCCCATTGTGCTCGCTATCGATTGGCAGCAACGTCGCGCCACTGCGCTGGGCGGCCTGACAGAGCAGATCGCCCGCCACCACGAGGGCTTCTTTGTTTGCCAGCAACACGCGTTTACCCGCCTCAACGGCGGCGAGACAAGCTGGCAGCCCAGCTGCACCGACAATCGCCGCCACGGCGGTGTCGATGCCAGGATCGGCGGCCATTTCCACAAGGGCCTCAGGGCCAGAGCGAACCTCAATGGCCGACAGGTCGCTGAGCGCCGCGGCTAGCTCACTCGCTGCCTGGCGATTGGCCATCACCACATAACGCGGGTGAAAAGCGCGCGCTAGTGCCTGCATGCCGGCAACATCTTGATGGGCTGCCAGTGCGGTTACTTCATAGCGCATTGGATGCTGAGCAATCACATCGAGCGTGCTTTGACCAACCGATCCGGTGGCACCAAAAATCGCGATGCGCTGACGATGATGCGGTGTGCTCATGCCAACCCCACCAGCGCGGCCGCCATAACGGGTGCTGCGGCCAGTAAAGCATCGACCCGATCGAGGACACCGCCATGACCTGGCAATATCCAACCGCTGTCTTTGGAATTGGCTTGCCGCTTGAGCAGACTCTCGGCCAAGTCCCCCATCACCGCACTGACAATCACCATGACTGACACTGGCATGAGCCAACTTAGCGATAGGTCAATTGCAAAGACATTCGCGCCCCATGCCGCCCAGCCGAGCATGAGCAATAGCCCGAGGCCGAGGCCACCCGCCACGCCCTCCCAAGTTTTACCGGGGCTTAACCGCGCGGCCAAGGCATGGCGGCCAAAGCGCCGGCCGATAAAATAGGCGCCAATATCGGCACCCCAGACCAAGACAAATAGCGCGGTCAACCAAAAGGCTCCCTGCGCTTTGCTTGCCACGGCAACCAGCCCTAACCATGCAAGGCCTAATGTAATCAGCCCCGCGCTCAGGAGTACCCAACGCGGCAGGATAAGCGGCGTCTTGCGGCGCGATTGCGCGATGAGCAATAAAAAAATCGCCAACCACCACAAAAGCCCCGGCAGCTGCCAGCCCGTTAAGCTCGCCACTTGGCCCACCCAGGCGACGCCTAGCAGCCCGCCTAAGAGCATCACAAATAGCCCCTGCTGCCATGGCCGGCTAGCGCCGCCAAGCCGAGCCCACTCCCAAGCGCTGACCAGCGCGAGCAGCCAAAAAAGCCCCGCAAGCACTGCACTTGGCGCGAGCCAGACCAACCCAAGCACGGCCGCCACCAACGGAGTGGCGGTTATTAAACGGGTTTTAAGCATCGGCATCGGCGCTGCGATCGTGACCCAAGCCGCCAAATCGGCGCTCGCGCTGGCTATACCAAGTCAACGCCTCGGTCATTCGGTCGCTATCAAAGTCGGGCCACAGCACCGGCGTAAAATAGAGCTCGGTATACGCCAACTGCCAGAGCAAGAAGTTGCTAATGCGCTGCTCACCGCCCGTGCGCACAAAAAGATCAGGTTCGGGTAGGCCGTGCAAACATACGGCCTCTCCAAGCGCAGCCTCATCAATTGATTCGACACCGCGCTTGCCAGCAGCAACTTCCTCGGCGAGTTGCCGGGCGGCGTGGGCAATATCCCAACGCCCACCATAGCTTGCGGCAATATTGAGCTGCATGCGGTCATTGTCGCGCGTGAGTTGCTCAGCGCTAGCGCAGCGCTGTTGTAAGCGCTCGCTGAAGCGCTGGCGGTCGCCAATCACATTTAAGCGGATACCATTGCGATTAAGCCGCTCACTCTCGCGATCGAGCACGCGCAAGAAAAGCTCCATGAGCATGCTGACTTCGGCGGCCGGGCGACGCCAGTTTTCGCTACTAAAGGCAAATAAAGTCAGTGCTTCAACGCCGGCGCGAGCGCAGGTTTCAACGGCTTGCCGAACCGATTCAGCGCCGGCGCGGTGGCCTTGATGACGGGGCTCGCCATGTTGCGCAGCCCAGCGGCCGTTACCATCCATAATGATGGCGACATGGCGGGGAATGCTCGGCGGGTGGTCGGTCATGGCGGTGGTTATCGAGCTGATGGGCTCAAACCGCCATCAGCTCCTCTTCTTTGGCTGCGAGCAGCGCATCAACCTCGGCAACGTACTGATCGGTGAGCTTTTGAATCCGCTCTTCGCCTTGCTTCGCGTCGTCCTCGGTAATGTCTTTGTCTTTGAGCAACTGCTTAAAATCGCCATTAGCATCGCGGCGAATATTGCGAATCGCCACCTTGGCTTGCTCACCCTCGCCGCGCACGACTTTAACCAGGTCGCGGCGCCGCTCTTCGGTCAGTGATGGCAGGGGAATGCGAATGGTTTGGCCCGAGGTGTTCGGGGTTAAGCCGAGGTTTGACTCCATGATGGCCTTTTCAATCGGTCCGGTCATGGTCTTCTCAAAGGGGGTCACCACCAGCGTACGCGAATCACCAACCGCCACTGACGCGGCTTGGTTGAGCGGCACATCCGTGCCGTAGTAACTCACACTCACCTGATCGAGCAGACTGGTGTGCGCCCGGCCGGTGCGAATTTTGTGCAAATCTTGATTGAGGTTTTCGACGCTTTTTTGCATCCGCGTCTCAGCGTCTTTCGCAATGTCATCAATCATGGGCGTTATCCTCGCTCGACTCGGGTGCCTAGCGCCTCGCCTTCGATGATGCTTGCCAGCGCCCCGGGTCGGTTAATATCAAACACAATAATGGGCATATTCTCATCCCGACACATCACAATGGCGGTGGCATCCATCACCGATAGTCGGTCGTCGAGGACTTGATCATAAGTCAGCCGCTCATAGCGCTTGGCGTTGGGGTCGGTCACCGGATCAGCCGAATACACGCCATCGACTTTGGTGGCCTTGAGCATGACATCAGCGCCAATTTCAACGGCTCGAAGGCTCGCGGCTGAGTCGGTGGTAAAAAACGGATTGCCAGTCCCGGCCGCCAAAATCACTACCCGGCCTTTTTGCAGATGCCGAATCGCTCGCCGGCGGATATAGTCCTCGCAGACCTCATTGATTTTGATCGCCGACATCACCCGGGTGAAAACGCCCTCACGCTCGAGGGCGTCTTGCATCGCAAGCCCATTCATAACCGTGGCAAGCATGCCCATATGATCGGCGCTAACCCGATCCATCCCGGCTTCGGCAAGCCCAGCGCCGCGAAAAATATTGCCGCCACCAATCACCAGCGCCACTTCGACACCGCGGTCAATGAGCGCATGCACTTCAGCCGCCAGGCGACGCAACACATTCGGGTCTATTCCGTACTCGGCCTCGCCAAGCAGCGCCTCGCCGCTGAGCTTAAGCAAAATGCGCTGATAGACCGGTTGTGCCATCGCCTCTACCTCAACTGCCCTTAACGGTCGCCGCGACCTCGTCGGCGAAGTTCTCCTGGCGCTTTTCGATGCCCTCGCCCACTTCTAGGCGAGCAAATCGGATAACTTTGGCACCCTGCGCTTTGAGTAAGTCTTCGACTTTTTGATCCGGGTCTTTAACAAACGGCTGGCCTAACAGGGTGATCTCAGCCAGCCATTTGCGCAGTCGGCCTTCGACCATTTTTTCGATGATTTCCTGCGGCTTACCGGAATCTTGCGCCTGTGCGATTAAAATCTCACGCTCTTTTTGCGCCCGATCGCTGGGCACATCATCAACGCTCACGCAGGCAGGCTGGCTCGCGGCAATATGCATGCACAAATCACGGCCTAAAGCCTCATCGCCGCCTTCAAGCTCGAGTAGCACACCAATGCGGGCGCCATGCAAGTAGTGATGCACCTGGCCATTGGCACTCTGATAGCGCTGGAAACGCCGTACTTGAATGTTCTCACCGATCTTGGCAACGAGCTCTTTTTGCGCGGTCTCGACATCGGCACCACCGCTCTCAAGCGGCTGACTTAGCAGCGCACCCAGATCGGTTGGGTCATCGGCCAAAATCCGTTCAACCACGGCCGTGGCAAACTGATTAAAGTCATCACCATTGGCAACGAAGTCGGTCTCGCTATTAATCTCAACAATCGCACCTGAGCGCCCGTCTGCGGCGATCGCCGCACGCACCGCCCCTTCGGCGGCGACGCGGTCGGCTTTTTTATCCGCCTTGGCAAGGCCGCGCTTGCGCATATGCTCGATGGCCGCGTCCATATCACCACTGGTTTCAACCAGCGCTTTTTTGCACTCCATCATGCCTGCGCCCGTGCGGGCGCGCAGATCTTTGACGAGTTCTGCAGTAATCGCCATTTCTATGGTCCTCTTTATCGATGCCGGCTAGCTAGCGGTTGAATCGTCGTTATCGGCCGAAGCGTCCTCAGCCTTGGGTGCCGCCTTGGCCTGAGTGCTCGCTTTCGTCGTTGCCTTGGGTTTGGCCGCCGTCTTGGTTTTCGGCGCCGCTTTTGGCTTGGTTTCGGCCTTGGCTTTAGCATCCGTATCAGCTTTGGCTTTGGGCTCGGCCTTGGCTTTGCTCGCCGTTGTCGTCTTTGCCTTAGCCGCCGTCTTCGGCGCCGCTTTGGTCGCGGTCTTAGCGGCAGGCTTAGTCGCCGTCTTAGCTTTTGGCTTCGCTGCTGGTTTGGCCTCAGCGGCAGGCTCAGCGGCAGGCTCGGCCGCCGGTTGAGCTTCAGCAGCCGGCGCCGCTGGCTCAGGCGTTGGCTCGGCGGCTGGTTCAGGCGCTGGAGCTGGCTCAGGCTCAGTGACCGCTTCAGCGGCCGGGGCGGGCTCAGCGGCTGCTGCCCCCACTTCGACGAACTCATCACCCTCAGGCGCGGCCTGTGCGGTGCTAATCCGCGCATCAACAATGGCATCGGCGACGCCATGCAAATACAGCTGAATCGAGCGAATCGCGTCGTCGTTGCCGGGAATCACATAATCGACTTCGCGTGGGCTGTTATTGGTGTCAACGACGGCCACAACCGGAATGCCAAGCTTGCGGGCTTCTTGGACAGCAATCTTCTCGTAGCCGACGTCCACCACAAACAGCGCATCCGGCAGTGATTCCATGTTGACGATACCGCCAAAGGCGCGCTCGAGCTTTTCCATTTCGCGCTGCAACGACAGCACTTCGCGCTTACCGAGCTTGTCAAACGTGCCGTCCTGCTGCTGCTCTTGGAGCTCTTTAAAGCGCCGAATCGAACTTTTGATTGTGCGGAAGTTGGTGAGCATGCCACCGAGCCAACGGTGGTTCACGTAGGGCATTTTGCAGCGCAAGGCTTCGTCGCGAACGGCATCCCGCGCCGCGCGCTTGGTGCCAACAAACATAATGCGCCCGCCATTGCTGGCAAGTTTGCCAATGTAGTTAAGCGCTTCTTGATAGAGCGGCAAGCTCTTCTCAAGGTTGACGATATGAATCTTGTTGCGTTCACCAAAAATGTACGGAGCCATTTTTGGATCCCAGTAACGGGTCTGGTGGCCGAAATGCACTCCGGCTTCCAACATCTGACGCATGGTCACTTTGGCCATGATGAAATCTCCTTGTATCGGGTTAGGCCTCCATGCACCCGCAATTGACAACCCTCTAGGAGGGCACCCCGCCAATCGTGTCGGTGCATGTGTGAAGTTTTTAATCGCATTGCCCTAAGGGCGCGCCGTTTATACCATAGACCGCTTATATCGACAATTTAGACGTTGCATGACTATCCAAATTAAAACCGCCAGCGAGATTGAACACATGCGCGAAGCCGGCCGCCGTGCCGCGGCGGTGCTTGATGCGATTGGCGAGCACGTCAAACCGGGCATCACGACCGGCGAGCTCGATGCGCTGGCGCACGCGCATATTGAGGCCCTCGATTGCATTCCCGCGCCGCTTAACTATCGGGGTTTTCCTAAGGCCACCTGCATTTCGGTCAATCACGTCATCTGTCATGGCATTCCCGGGCGTAAAAAACTCAAACGCGGTGACTTGCTCAATATTGATGTCACGGTGATTTACAACGGCTGGCATGGTGATACCAGCCGCATGTACTTTGCGGGCGAACCCGGTATTCAGGCCCAGCGCGTCAGCGATGTCGCCTATGCCGCCCTTCACGCCGGTATTGAGCAGGTCCGCCCAAACGCCACCCTGGGCGATATCGGTCACGCGATTCAAACGCTTGCTGAGGGAGCGGGCTGTTCAGTGGTGCGGGAATACTGCGGGCATGGCATTGGTCAGGGGTTTCACGAAGACCCGCAGGTGTTGCACTACGGCAGCCCGGGGCAAGGCGAGGTGCTAAAACCCGGAATGACCTTTACTATCGAGCCCATGATTAATGCTGGACGTCGCGAAACCCGCCTACTCGGCGATCAATGGACGGTGGTGACCAAAGACCACAGTCTTTCCGCGCAATGGGAGCACACGGTCGCGGTCACCGACACGGGCGTTGACATCCTGACGCTCAGCAGCGCGGGTTAACATGCCAACGCCGATCGTCGCCGACGAGATTCCGGCACTGGATAGCCAACTGCTCGATACCGTCGCGCTCGATGCCGAGGTGGCGGCGTCTGAGAATATCGTCAAGCGCTTACAACAAGCCCTCGCCGATGCCGACGACACGCTTGCTGCGCGCTTTCTCGAGGGCACGCCAGCGAGCGAACTCGTCCCCCTGCGCGCGGAGGTGATGGACGCCATTGTCTGGCGCCTTTGGCAGCACTTTATGGGCAGCTACGGCGAGCAAGCCTGCCTCGTGGCGGTGGGTGGCTATGGCCGTGGCGAACTCCACCCCGCCTCGGATACCGACCTCATGGTGATTGTGCCCGAGCCCCGTGATCGTGCACTCGAGCCGCCGTTATCGCGCTTTGTCACCGCGCTTTGGGATACCGGCATTGAGGTCGGTCACAGCGTGCGCAGCATCAATGATTGCGTACGTGAAGCGGAAAACGACATCACCGTTGCCACCAACCTAATGGAATCGCGGCCGCTCGCCGGCGATCGAGGGTTATTTCGGGCGATGGAAGCGGCGACAAGCCCGTTTAAAGTGTGGCCAGGGCCGAAGTTCTTTGCCTCCAAGCTCGCCGAACAACAGCAACGCCATCAGCGCTACCACGACACAGCGCATAATCTCGAGCCTAACCTCAAAGAGAGCCCGGGTGGGCTGCGCGATATTCACATGATTGGTTGGGTGGCTAAGCGCCACTTTAGCGCCCACTCGCTGCACGACCTGGTGAGCTTGGGCTTTTTAACCGAACAAGAATACACCGACCTTCTACAAGGCCAGCACTTTCTCTGGGATGTGCGCTTTGCGCTGCATGTCATTGCCAAGCGCCGCGAGGATCGGTTGTTGTTTGAGTATCAAATCGAGCTTGCCACGCAGTTTGGCTATAAAGACAGCGATCACACCCTGGCGGTTGAGCAGTTTATGCAGCGCTACTACCGGGTGATCATGCGCTTAAATCGCCTCAATAGTTTGCTGCTACAGCTGTATCAAGAGACGATTTTGCTCGCCGATGTTGATGAAAAACCAACGCTACTCAATAAGCGCTTTCAGGTTAAACGCGGCTTTATTGAAGTGACCCATCGCAATATATTTCAGCGCTATCCGATTGCGATGCTTGAACTTTTTTTGCTCATCCAGCAACACCCTGAAGTCCGGGGTGTGCGCGCCGCGACCGTGCGCTTACTACGAGAGAATCGCCATCGCATTGATGATCGGTTTCGGCGCGATCTGCGCGCCCGCAGCTTATTTATGGAAATACTGCGCCAACCCGAGGGCATCACCCATGCCTTGCGCCAAATGCACATGTACGGCGTGCTCGGGCGATATATCCCGGCGTTCGCGCAAATTAGCGGGCGCATGCAATACGACCTATTCCACGTCTACACCGTCGATACCCATACGCTCATGGTGGTGCGCAACCTCCGGCGCTTAGCGGTACCTGAGCACCGGCATGAATTTCCGATGCTCAGCCGCCTCCAGGAGCGCTTGCCTAAGCCCGAGCTGATTTATCTCGCGGGGCTGTTTCACGATATCGCCAAAGGCCGCGGTGGCGATCACTCTGAGCTCGGCGCTGAAGATGCCTACACCTTTTGTCTCCAACACAGCCTCTCGCGCTACGACTGCCGATTTGTCGCCTGGTTGGTGCGCAACCACCTGCTAATGTCGATGACCGCCCAACGCCGCGATATAAGCGACCCCGCGGTGATTGATGAGTTCGCCGCACAGGTAGGTGATCTGAATCATCTCGATTATCTCTACCTACTGACCGTTGCCGATATTCGTGCAACCGATCCCAACCTGTGGAATAGCTGGCGCGAGGCCCTATTGCTCGAGCTCTACCGGCGGACTAGCCGTGCCCTGCGGCGTGGATTAGGCCAGCCGATCGACGAAGATGAATTAGTCCGCGAAGCCCAGGCCCGGGCCCGCGAGATGCTGCGTGAGCGTGGGCTCCACCATATGACCGTGCGCTCGATTTGGCGGCATTTCACCCCCGATTATTTCTTGCGCTACAGCGCCAATGAAGTCGCTTGGCATACCGCGGCGATCCACAACGCCGGTAGCGCCGCGCACGAGCCGCTGGTACTGATCACGCCCAACGCCCAGCGCGGCGGTACCGAAGTGTTTGTCTACACGCGCGATCGTGACAATGTGTTTGCGCTCGCGGTCTCGGCGCTCGATCAACTCAATTTGGATATTCAGGATGCGCGCATTATCACCACCACCAATGGCTATACGCTCGATAGCTTTTTAGTGCTTGATGAAGCTGACCATAGCGCCGCCGCGCCCGAGCGCCTCGAGACCATTCGCCAAACCATGGCCGAGAAGCTGCGTGATCCAAGCGCCCTGCCGACACCCTCGAATCGGGTCCTGCCACGGCGCTTGCGGCATTTTAATACCCCGACGCAGGTCGACTTTAGCGATGATACGCGCAATAACCGCACCTCGATTGAGCTCCTCACAGGCGATCAACCCGGCCTGCTGGCACAAGTGGGATACTTATTTGCCCGCCACGGCCTGCGCGTCCAAAACGCCAAAATTGCCACCATTGGCGAGCGCGCAGAAGACGTGTTTTTCCTCACCGATGAGGCCAATCAGCCGCTCAGCCCCGATGTTCGCCAGCAATTACGCAGTGATTTATTAAGTGTTTTTGAAGAGGACACCGATTTAATGCGCCGAGGTGAAAGTGTCTGATCAACCGGGCTTCGGCCAACCGGGGCTTGCGCGCCTCGCACCGTATCCGTTCCAGCGGCTGCGCGCGTTGCTCGCCGACAGCCAAGCGCCGAGCGAGAAATCACCCATTGCGCTATCGATTGGCGAGCCACAGCATCCGCCGCCCGCGGTCGTTGCCGATACGCTTCGTGCCGCCGTTGATGAATCACTCGGGCGCTATCCAGCGAGCCTCGGGCGCATGGATTTGCGCGAAACCATGGCGGAATGGCTTTGCCAGCGCTTTGCGCTGGGGCCGCAAGCGATCGACCCGGCCACTCAGGTGCTACCGGCTGCGGGCACGCGCGAGGCATTATTCGCGGTCAGTCAGGCTTTGCTCGACCCGGGCCGACGGCCATTGGTGTTAATGCCCAACCCGTTCTACCAAATCTATGAAGGGGCGGCGTTGCTCGCCGGCGGTGAACCGGTGTTAATGAACACCACGCCGGAGAACGGCCATATTCCCGATCTCGATGCCATTGATGCAACAACCTGGGCACGCTGTGGGATGATTTACATCTGCACGCCGAGCAACCCGGGCGGCCGGGTGTTGCCGCAAGCGTTTTTTAATCAGCTACTCGGTCTGCGCGAGCGCTATGGCTTTGTTATCGCCTCGGACGAGTGCTATAGCGAACTCTATCGGGACGAGCACAACCCGCCGCTTGGATTACTGCAGGCCTGTCAGGCGGCTGGTTACCCGGAATTCAACGGCTGCCTGGTCTTTCACAGTCTCTCCAAGCGATCGAACTTACCAGGCCTTCGCTCTGGGCTGATCGCCGGTGATGCCGCGCTCATTGCGGCGTTCGCGGCCTATCGCACCTATCAGGGCAGCGCCATGCCGCTACACCACCAACAGGCAAGCCTGAGCGCTTGGGCCGATGAGGCACATGTCAAAGCCAATCGTGCGGCCTATCGGCAAAAATTTGCCCAGGCGACCGCCCTGCTCCAGCCACACGCGCCCTATCACGAGCCTGAGGCTGGATTTTATGTCTGGTTGCCCGTCCCGGACGGCGATGATGAAGCGTTTAGCCAGCGTTTGTATCAAACGCAAGGCGTTACTGTGCTACCCGGGCGCTACCTTTCACGGCCCACGGCGGCCGGTGATCCTGGCGCGGGCTATGTGCGTTTAGCACTGGTGGCCGAGCCTGCCATTTGCGAGGATGCGCTCGAGCGTATTCAGCAGTTTCTTCAACTCAAGTGCTAAGGAAGCCCTTATGACTGCCATTCAACCGATTATTGAGCGCGCTTTTGAGACGCGCGATCAAATCAGCCCCGACACCGCCTCCGCTGAGGTTCGTGATGCCGTTGAGGCAGCCCTCAGTCAACTGGACTCAGGCGCCGTGCGGGTTGCAGAAAAGACCGCCACTGGCTGGCAGGTCAACGAATGGCTCAAAAAAGCCGTGCTCCTGTCGTTTCGGCTCACACCCAATCAGCGCATGCGTGGCGGGGCGAGTGATTACTACGACAAAGTCGCGCTGAAATACGCGGACTACAACAGCGCCGATTTTGCCGCCGATGGCGTGCGCGTGGTCCCACCCGCGGCCGCTCGGCGCGGCGCCTATATCGCCTCAGGCGTGGTGTTAATGCCCTCGTATGTCAACATTGGCGCCTATGTCGATAGTGGCACCATGGTGGATACTTGGGCCACGGTCGGCTCCTGCGCCCAAATTGGGCGCAATGTTCATCTCTCCGGCGGCGTTGGGATTGGGGGCGTGCTTGAGCCACTGCAGGCGAACCCCACGATTATCGAAGATAATTGCTTTATTGGCGCGCGCTCAGAAGTTGTTGAGGGCGTGATTGTGGGTGAAGGCGCGGTCATTTCAATGGGTGTCTACATTGGTCAGAGCACCAAAATTTACAACCGCGAAACCGGCGAAGTCACCTACGGGGCGATTCCACCCGGGGCGGTGGTGGTCTCGGGCAACCTGCCGGCGGCCGATGGCAGCCACAGCCTTTACTGCGCAGTCATCATTAAACAAGTCGATGCCAAGACCCGTGCCAAGGTTGGTATTAATGAGCTATTGCGGCCCTAATTGGCGATGAGCGCGGTCCTCGAACTCACCCAAGCGCTGATTAATCGCGCCTCAGTGACGCCCGATGATGGCGGCTGCCAGGCCCTAATTGCCGAGCGTCTCAGCGCGCTTGGGTTTACCCACCACGCCCTAGCGCGTGGCGAGGTCAGTAATCAACTCTCGTTAAGCCCAGGCGATGGGCCGTTGCTATTATTTTTAGGCCATACCGATGTGGTCCCGCCCGGGCCGGAAGCGGCGTGGCAATCACCCCCTTTTCAAGCCACCGAGCGTGGGGGCTATTTATATGGCCGCGGTGCCGCGGATATGAAATCAAGCCTCGCGGCGTTTGTCTGTGCCTGCGAGCAACTCGACGCCATCGAGCATCTCGGTATTCGGATTGGCCTATTACTGACGAGCGACGAAGAAGGCCCGGCCGAGGATGGTATTCGTGCGGTGACCCAGGCGCTGAGCGAGCTGGCTGGCCCCATTGATTGGTGTTTGGTTGGCGAGCCTAGCAGCCACGCGCAATTGGGTGATGTGATTCGGATTGGCCGGCGCGGCTCACTCAGTGCTGCGGTACGCTTTTATGGCCAACAAGGCCATGTCGCCTATCCGGCCGGCGCGGATAACCCGGTGCCCCGCCTTGCGGCATTTTTAGCCGCATTAAGCGCAACCCACTGGGACGAGGGCAACGCGGCCTTTCCACCGACTAGCCTGCAAATTACTCAGCTTGCAACCGATACGCACGCCAGTAACGTTGTACCGGGTGAGGCGAGCGCGCAATTTAATCTGCGTTTTGCCCCCACCTCGAGCGCCGACTCGCTGCGCGTGCGCGTTGAGCAACTGATCGAGGAACACGCCGGTGACCGGCCCAGCGCTGTGGATTGGCACCTATCCGCGGAGCCGTTTATGAGCGAGCCCGGGGCACTGCGCGCCGCCGTCGACGAGGTGATTCAAGCCCATACCGGCGCTCGCCCGGTAGCGAATACTGCCGGTGGTACCTCGGATGGGCGGTTTATTGCGCCACTGGGCGCGGAAGTGATTGAGTTTGGGCCCGTCAATGCGAGCATCCACCAAATTGATGAGCGTATTAAATTAGATGAATTAGACGCACTAAGTGGTTGTTATAAAGACATTATCTTAGCGTTAGCTCGCATCACCCAAGCGCGCTAACAGGGCGGACGCGGCCGAGCGGCCACTCTGCCAGGCCCCTTCTATACGACCATCGGTCACCCAATCACCGGCACACAATAAATCATCCTGCTCGATAAATCCGGCCTCAGCGCCGAGTGCGTCGCGAGCGCGCGAAAACCGCCAGCGATGCGCGATACGCTCAGTAACGCTGGGTGTCTGATGCAATAAATCGGCGAACGCATCGGTTAAAAAGGCCGCCGCCTGTTCAGGCGCCCATTCGATATTGGCCTCACTCCAGGCGGCACTGGCATGCAATATCCAAATCTCTGGTGCGGACGGCCGCTCGGGGCGTGATCCCGATCGAGCCACCCAACTCAGTGGCCCGCTACTGGGAAAGCCGGCATCAAAATCAACCGCGAGCGGTTGCTCAAGCACCACACCGACCGCCCAACAGGGCGCCATGCGCGCCTGCGCAACCTGCGCGGCAAGCCCCGGACTGGGCTCAGCAAGCAGCGATTGGGCTTGTGGAGCGGGGGCAGTCAGCAATAAAGCATCAAACTCACCCAGGGTCTCGCCATGACGCTCACGTAGTACCCAGCCGGTCAGCGCGCGGGTGATTTCGCTAATTTGTACACCCGTGTGTAAGTCAATGTCGGCGGCCATATGCTGAGCGAGTGCCGACATGCGCGGGACTGCCACTAATCGGGCCTGCTCGCGGGCCGGTTGGCGCTCGGGCAATACCACGGGCGTCACCGCCCAGGGCGCGAGCACACCGGCTTGTTCCCAACGGGCGACTTGGGCGCGGAAATCGGCACTGACCGCGGTGAAATAAGACGCACCGAGATCGATTGCGCCGTAGTCGGTGCGTTTACTCGACGTCCGCCCACCCGGGCCGCGGCCTTTGTCGTAGACACAGACATCGACCCCGGCGGCGCGCAGCGTCTGCGCGGCACTCAGGCCGGCGATGCCGGCACCAATAATGGCAATACGCATGCGACTGCCTCTTCTCGCGTCGAGCGCACTCAGCCACGCAGGCCGAGCACATCTTCCATATCGTAGCGACCCGCGGGTTGATCGGCGAGCCAGTGCGCCGCCCGCAGCGCACCGCGCGCAAACGTCTCCCGGCTTGAAGCACGATGCGTGAGCTCAATGCGCTCACCCTCGCCGGCAAACATCACCGTATGCTCACCGACAATATCCCCACCGCGTAGGGTCTGAAAACCAATCTCGCCGACGCCACGCTCACCGGTCAGGCCTTCACGGGCATAGACCGCTTTATCGGCTAAATTAACGTCTCGGCCAGCGGCAACTTGCTCACCGAGCGCCTTGGCGCTACCCGAGGGGGCATCGCGCTTATGCCGGTGATGGGCTTCAAGCACTTCGACATCGTAGTCGGCATCGAGTGCCGCCGCCGCGAATCGACTTAAACGCAGCATTAAGGTCATGCCACTCGAGTAATTGGCCGCATACACCAGCGGAATCTGCTGACTGGCCCGATCAATGGCGGCAAGCCCGACGCTGCCAATCCCCGTGGTGCCGATCACCAGCGGGGTCTGGGCACTGAGTGCCGCATTAAGATTACCCTCGAGGGCATCCGGTAGGGTGAAGTCAATCAACACATCGGCGCGGGTGGCGGCCGCTGCGGCGTCCTCAGTGATTGCGACATCGAGCGCGTCATGACCCACCATGACGCCGGCATCGCCGCCCAGCAAGGCACTATCCGGGTGAACCACCGCCGCCGCGAGTGTATGCACTTTGCTATCGGCAATGAGCGCGACAAGGGTTTGCCCCATGCGCCCACCGGCGCCCAATATACCGATTGCAGCCATATCAGAATTTCATCCCTTCAAAAAACGAGCGCACCGAATCGAGCCAAGAGCTGCCGCGCGGGTTGTGATGCTCGCCGTTTTTCTCGAGCGTATCAGCCAGCTCTTCAAGCAGCTCTTTTTGCCGGGCGGTCAGGTTGACCGGCGTTTCGACATTGGCACGCACAAGCATATCGCCCTGCGCCCCGCCGCGAACCGGCTTAACGCCTTTACCCCGCACCCGAAAGACCTTACCCGACTGCGTGCCCGAAGGCACCTGCAACGAGACACGGCCATCGAGCGTGGGCACTTCAATCTCGCCGCCGAGCGCCGCTGTGGTCATGCTGACCGGAATTTCACAGCGTAAGTCAGCGCCGTCGCGGGTGAAAATGGCATGCGGTTTAACCGCGATCTCAACATAAAGATCACCCGGCGGGCCGCCCTGCTCCCCAGGCTCACCCTCACCACTCAGACGTATCCGATCACCGGTATCTACGCCCGCGGGTACGCGCACATCGAGGGTTTTTTCATCGGGCACCATGCCATTGCCGCGACAGCGCTTGCACGGATCAGAGATCACCTCACCACTGCCACCACAGCGCGGGCAGCTTTGCTGTATCGAGAAAAACCCCTGCTGCACGCGCACTTCGCCATGGCCCTGGCAGGTGGCACATTTTTCGGGCTTACTCCCCGGTGCCGCGCCACTGCCATCACACTGGCCGCACTCGACTTGGGTGGGGATTTTAATATCGCGCTCTATGCCCTGGACGGCCTCCTCTAGCGTGACCTCCATGCGATAGCGCAGATCCGCCCCGCGAAAGGCGCGTGAGCCGCCACGGCCGCCGCCAAAGATATCGCCAAAGACATCCGAGAAGATGTCAGAGAAGTCCGCGCCGCCGCGGCCAAAGCCACCACCACCCCCTTGACTGGGGTCGACACCGGCGTGGCCAAACTGATCATAGGCCGAGCGCTTTTGGGCATCACTTAAGACTTCATAGGCCTCTTTGGCCTCTTTAAAGCGCACTTCGGCATCACTATCCCCGGGGTTGCGGTCGGGGTGGTATTTCATCGCAAGGCGTCGGTAGGCCTTTTTGATATCGCTTTCGGAAGCGTTTTGCGAGACCTCAAGAATCTCGTAGTAGTCACGTTTCGCCATGGTGCCCGTTCTAGTTACATTTGCTGCAGGTTACCGGGCGAAGCGTCAACGGCAAAGGCGCAGCCCCGTATCCACCCGGGTTTCCCCGGGGGCCGGCCGACTGCGCCTCACCTGTCAACGCCCCACACCGTCGTGGGGTTATTTCTTCTCGTCGTCCTTCACTTCTTCAAATTCGGCATCGACGACGTCGTCTTGCTCACTGCTCGCGCCGGCCTCAGGCCCACCGGATTCGCCGGCACCGCCCTCGGCATCAGCGTAGAGCTTTTCGGCGAGCTTGCCCGAGGCCTCGGCCAAGGTCTGTGTCTTGGCTTCAATGGTCTCTTTGTCGCCCTCTTGCATGACGCCTTCAAGCTCGGTGATGGCGGTCTCGACGGCCTGTTTTTCCTCGTCGCTTGCCTTATCGCCAACCTCTTCGAGGCTCTTGCGGGCGGCGTGGATCAAATTATCGGCCTGGTTGCGCGTCTCAACGAGCTCGCGGGCCTTTTGATCCTCTTCGGCATGTGACTCGGCGTCTTCAACCATGCGCTCGATTTCTTCATCCGACAGCCCGCTTGAGGCCCGAATTTGAATCGACTGCTCCTTGCCCGTGCCCTTGTCCTTGGCGGTGACATGCAGGATACCGTTGGCATCAATGTCAAAGGTCACCTCCACCTGCGGGACACCGCGTGGTGCGGGCGGAATGTCAGAGAGATCAAACTTACCGAGCGACTTATTATCCGCGGCCATCTCGCGCTCACCCTGCAAGACATGCACGGTCACCGCGCTTTGATTGTCTTCGGCGGTTGAGAACACCTGATTGGCCTTGGTTGGAATCGTGGTGTTTTTCTCAATCAGTTTGGTCATCACCCCACCCAGGGTCTCAATACCCAGGGATAGCGGGGTGACATCGAGCAACAAGACGTCTTTAACGTCGCCGCCGAGCACACCACCTTGGATCGCTGCGCCAATGGCCACCGCCTCATCGGGGTTCACATCGCGCCGAGGGTCCTTACCGAAGAAATCTTTCACCGCCTCTTGGACTTTCGGCGTGCGGGTTTGACCACCCACCAAAATCACCTCATCGACATCGCTCGCTTTGAGCCCGGCGTCTTTGAGTGCGACTTCGCATGGCTTGATCGTGCGCTTGACCAAGCCATCCACCAGGCTTTCGAGCTTGGCGCGGGTGAGCTTTAGGTTCAAATGCTTCGGCCCGGTCTGATCCGCGGTGATGTAGGGCAGATTGACCTCGGTCTGCTGCGCTGAGGAGAGCTCAATCTTGGCCTTCTCAGCGGCCTCTTTGAGGCGCTGAAGAGCAAGGCGATCGCTGGAGATGTCAATGCCCTGATCCTTTTTAAACTCCCCAACCAGATAGTCGATCACGGCCCGGTCAAAGTCCTCACCACCTAGGAACGTATCGCCATTGGTGGCGAGCACCTCAAACTGATGCTCACCCTCGACCTCGGCAATTTCGATAATCGAGACATCAAAGGTGCCGCCGCCCAGGTCATAGACCGCGACCTTGCGATCAGCGCCCTTTTTATCTAGGCCATAGGCAAGCGCCGCGGCGGTGGGCTCGTTGATAATGCGCTTGACTTCAAGCCCGGCAATGCGGCCGGCATCCTTGGTTGCCTGGCGCTGCGAGTCATTAAAGTAAGCGGGCACCGTGATCACCGCCTCAGTGATTTCTTCGCCAAGGTAATCCTCAACGGTGCTCTTCATCTTCTGGAGGACACGCGCGGAAATTTCCGGCGGTGCCATCTTTTTATCCTGTACCGACACCCACGCATCGCCGTTGTCGGCTTTAACAATGCTGTAGGGCATCTCTTTGACGTCGCGCTGGACGACGTCTTCTTCAAACTTACGCCCGACCAGCCGCTTAATCGCGTGCAGTGTGTTTTCGGGATTGGTGACGGCCTGGCGCTTGGCAGCAGCGCCAACCAATACCTCACCGTCGTCAGTAAAAGCCACCGTGGAGGGTGTCGTACGATCGCCCTCGGCGTTTTCAATAACGCGCGACGAGCCCCCTTCCATCACGGCGACGCAGGAATTGGTGGTACCCAAGTCGATGCCGATGATCTTGCCCATGTCTAAATCACTCCTGAAAATTCAATTCGTTTCACAATAGGTAATGGTGTCGATACGGGGGTTTTTCAACCCACCGGGTACGGATCGCTAACTGGGCGCTTTCGAGACAATCACCATCGCCGGGCGCAACAGTCGATCGCCGAGCCGATAGCCTTTCTGCATGACGTTAATCACGGTGTTGGGTTCGACATCGCCCGCCTCTTGAGCGGCCATCGCCTCATGGGCCTCTGGGTCAAAGCGCTCGCCCTCGGGGTTTACCTCGACGATGCTAAATTTCTCCAACACCTGGTTGAACATGCGCAGCGTGAGCTCAGAGCCCTCGGTAAGCTTGGCAACGTCAGCACCCTCCTCGTTAGCTGCAGCGAGCCCCATCTCAAGGCTATCCTTAACGCTGAGCACTTCGGTGGCGAGCTTTTCGAGCGATTTTTGCTTCGCTGTGGCGACATCCTGTTCGGCGCGTCGGCGCAGATTTTCAATTTCGGCGCGCGCGCGCAAAAACTGATTCCAGTTCTCCTCGGCCTGCGCTTGGGCCTCCGCGAGTGCCGCTTCAAGGTTGTGGTTTTCGACTAAACCGTCAGTCTCGATGAGTTCCTCGTTCTCAGGACGCTCCTCGGCGGTGGGCTTTTTGTCCGCCGAATCAGGCTGTTCGGGTTGCTCCGGTTGATCGGGTTTGTCGTTTTCGCTCATATTCATGCTCCGCGATGACTGATGTCAGGGATGTGGGGGCGCTTGGCCGGGTTTCAAGGCATGGCCCAATAATCGGGCGGTGACATCGACGATGGGAATCACCCGGTCATATTCCATGCGCGTTGGCCCAATCACGCCCAGCACCCCGAGGACCTCGTCATCGCTTTGATAGGTTGATGTCACTAAGCTGACGCCGTCGAACGCCCGATAGCCTGATTCTTCGCCGATAAAAATTTGCACCCCGTCCGCTGATAGACAGCGATCGAGCAAGTGCAGAATGTCGCGTTTTTGGCCAAACGCCTCGAATAATTCTTTTAGCTTCTCAACACTCGAGAGCTCAGCAAACGTCATTAAATTGGTCTCACCGGCCATGACAAAGTCGTCGTCTTCGGCTGGCGGTTCACTAAAAAGCTCACGCGCCACCGCAATCGCTGAGGTCATGAGCGTATTCATATGCTGTTGATCGGCTTGCATAGCCTCAAGTAGCCCGCGGCGGACATCGCTAACACTTTTACCGGCAAACTCCGCGGCCAGATAATTCGAGACTTGTTGGAGCTCAGCGGGGCTATAAGCCCGATCAGTTTCGATGACGCGGTTTTGCACCTCGCGATCATTGAGCACCACGATGGCCAAAATGCGCCGCTCGGTCAGCGGCAGGAATTCTAAATGCCGAATGGCGCTAAAATCCCGCTTGGGCAACGTCACCACACCCGCCAAATGCGTCAGCCCGGAGAGCAAGTTCGAGGCACTATCCACCAGCGTGCCGGCATCTTGGCCAGCGTCAAGGCGAAGCCGCAGGCTGTCTGAATCAAGCCCACTTTCGGGGCGGACCCGCATCAGTGAGTCAACAAAAAACCGATAGCCACGGTCGGTGGGAATGCGCCCGGCCGAGGTATGCGGTGACTGAATATAGCCGGCCTCCTCGAGGTCAGCCATGACGTTGCGAATACTCGCCGCGCTCAGACCCAACCCCGAGTCACGCGTTAGCGCGCGTGAGCCCACGGGTTGGCCATCCTGGATATAGCGGTGGACGAGCATGCGCAAAAGGTGCTGGGCGCGCTCGTTGAGCGGCTCATCGCCCTGTCGCTGAACCATTGAAACCTCCAGGAAGTGCTGGCACTCCAGCAATGCGAGTGCCAACTGACGCTATCAATGCGCCCTGTAGCTGTCAATTTGGGGCGAGCATGCTAATTTGCCGCTTAAGCAAACGGGGGAGTCATGCAACCATTTCAGCGCATCGCCATCACCGGCAAACCCGATGATACGGCGGTTATTGAGACCATCGAGCGACTCGTTGCGATGCTCGAGCAACGTGGCCGCGAGGTGGTTGTCGACACCGTGATCAGCACCGAAATCGCGCAGGCCATTGATCTTCTGATCGTCGTTGGCGGCGATGGCACGTTGTTGCATGCCGCGCGCGACATCGCCGCGCATGATGTGCCGGTGCTGGGGGTGAACCGCGGCCGGCTTGGTTTTTTGGTCGATGTCTCACCGGATCGGTTTGATGAGATTGAGGCGGTTATCGCCGGCGATATGATTATCGATGAGCGATTGATGCTGGAGGCGCGCATTATTGAAAACGATCAGGTGATCGCCCGGTCGGTGGCGCTTAATGAGGTGGTGTTTCAGAAATGGAACACCTCCCGAATGATCGAGTTCGATACCTGGATTAATGCTGAACCCTGCAATCGCCACCGCTCCGATGGGCTTATTGTCAGCACCCCCACTGGCTCAACCGCGTATGCCCTCTCCGGCGGTGGCCCCCTGATGCACCCTGGCCTCGATGCCATGGCGCTGGTGCCCATTTGCCCGCATACGCTAAGTAACCGGCCTTTGGTGATTAATGCCAGCAGTCAGGTCGAGGTACGAATCCGCCAAGAAGAAATCGAGCAAGTCCATTTAAGCTGTGATGGCCAAACCGATCTCTCACTCGGGGCGGAGGGCCGGGTGCAGATTGGCGCCTCATCGCATCGACTGCGACTGGTGCACCCCCCAGGGCATCGCTATTTCGATATCCTGCGGGCTAAATTGCGCTGGGGAGACGGCACACCCTCATGCTGAGCGAACTGCAAATTCGTGATTTTGCGATTATTGACCACATCGACATAAGCCTCGAGCACGGGCTCACCACGCTCACCGGCGAGACCGGTGCCGGTAAATCCATTTTGCTCGACGCCCTTGGCTTGTGCCTAGGTGATCGGGCCGACACCGCCATGGTGCCCGAGCGCGCTGAGCGTAGCGAAATCAGCGTTTGCTTTAGCACCCACGATAGCGCTAACGCCCGAGCGTGGTTGGCCGCTGAAAGCCTCGCCGACGCCGATGACGATGACTGTGTGATTCGGCGGGTGATTCATCAAAATGGCCGCTCGCAAGCCTGGATTAATGGCCGGCCGGCGACGCGCGCTCAGCTTGAGAGTTTGGGTGCGACCCTAGTGGGCATGCACGGCCAACACGCTCACCAAGCGCTCATGCGGGCGGATGTCCAACGCCGTACGCTCGATAACTACGCCGGGCATACCGCCCTACTAGAGCAAGTCGCCGGGCATTGCACCCAATGGCAGGCCATTGCGGCGGAAATGGCCGATTTGGCTGGGGGCAGCGAGGATCATCAAGACCGCATGGCGCTGCTGCGCTATCAGCTTGAAGAGCTTGATGCGGAGGCCCTGAGCGCCGAGGACTTCGCCGCCCTCGAACAAGAGCAGCGCCGGCTCGCAAGCGCTGGGGAGATTTTAAGCCTCTGCCAAAGCACGCTCGAGGGCCTTTATGACAATGAAATGAGCGCCCAAAGCGTCCTTGCCAACGCAAGCCGCGATCTCGAAGCCCATTTAGACACCGACAAGGCGCTCGGCGAAGCCCACGAGCTATTCGTTAGCGCCCAAGTCCAGCTCCAAGAAGGCTGCCAGACCCTCCGACAATTCGCCGATGGCCTGGAAATGGACCCTGCCCGGTTGCAGGCCGTCGAGCAGCAACTGAGCGCATTGCACGATTTAGCGCGTAAACACCAAGTCGAGCCCGAAGCGCTTAGCGCGCACGCAGAGTCGCTGCGCGCTGAACTCGAGCGGCTCGAATCAGCCGATAGTCGACTCATCGAACTGACCGAGGCCAAAACGCGCACCGAAGCCGCCTATCAGGCCGCTGCCGCCGAACTAAACGCGGCGCGCGAGCAAAGCGCCCGGACGCTCGAGGCCTCGGTCAATGCCACGCTTGAGGAACTGGGCATGGCGGGCGCGGCGTTAATGATTGTGATCGACCACGAGGCCGATAGCCCACCGAGTCCGCATGGCGCTGATCGCATTCGCTTTACCGTGCGCACCAACCCAGACCAACCCCCCGGGCCACTGAATAAGGTTGCCTCGGGCGGTGAGCTCTCGCGCATTGGCCTAGCCCTCGAAGTCGCGACCGCGCACACCGCAGAACTCCCCTGTCTGATTTTTGACGAAGCCGATGCCGGCATTGGTGGCGCCGTCGCCGAAGTGGTTGGCCGCAAACTCCGTGAGCTTGCTCAGCACCACCAAGTGCTTTGCATTACTCATTTACCCCAAGTCGCCGCCCAAGGCATGCAGCAACTCCAAGTCGAAAAAGATCAAGATGACGGCGGTCGCACAACCACCGAATTAAGACGCCTGAGCCATGACGAGCGCGAACAAGAGCTTGCGCGCATGCTCGGTGGGGTTGAAATCACGGCAAAGACTTTGACCTATGCCCGTGAAATGCTTGAAAAAGCCAGCGCCTAGCACGCCGTCGTGAGGCGTTAGAAAAGCCGATCACGCTGCTTGGGATTTTGCGCACAGTCGGGGCAGCAACCATACAAAATCAGCGAATGACTCATCAGCTCATAACCGGCCACGGCGGCCACATCCGCTTGGCGTTGCTGAATCACGCGGTCTTTAAACTCCTCAACCCGACCGCACTCAACACAGACTAAATGATCGTGCTGAATGCCCGAATTAAGCTCAAACACCGCCCGATCGCCATCAAAGTGGTGGCGAATGACAATGCCCGCTTCAGCAAACTGCGTAAGCACCCGATAGACAGTGGCAAGGCCAATATCCTCGCCCTCGGCATGCAGCCGTTGATACACCTCTTCGGCGGCCAGATGCTCGCGATCGCGGCCGGCGAGCATGCGCAAAATCTTTAACCGCGGCAACGTGACCTTAAGCCCCGCGCGCCGCAGCTCGTCAGATTCTTGGCTAATCTCCCAGGGGATATGCCCTTTGCGCGAGGCCTGAGTTACCATGCGAACTCCAATCACCAATGACAACGGCTTTGTTTAGAATGATTTCAGTATACAACGCAAAACGAGCGCTCACAGCCACCGCGCTAATCATTGCTATCAGCGGCTGCGCAAGCCAAGTCGAGCGCCTGCCCATTCTCTACAAGCCTGAAATCCGCCAAGGCACGCTGATTACCGAAGCGGGCATAACGCAGCTCGAAATGGGCATGACGCCCTCACAGGTGCGCTTTTTGCTCGGCCCGCCGACGCTCGAAGACCCGTTTAGCGATAATCGTTGGGATTATGTCTACGAAGTAGAGCCGCGCAGCGCCGATGTCGAGGCGGTCTCACGCCGGCTGAGCGTGTTTTTTGACAACGGCGTACTAGCCGGCGCCCGGGGCAGCTTTATTGATCCTGACAGCGCTCTGCATCAGGCCGCCCCACCCTTGGATGCGGCCGCCCGCTGACGCTGGGCGCGCTCACGGCGCTGGGCTTTGGGATCAATCTGTAAGGGGCGGTATATCTCGATGCGGTCATGCGCGCTGACCGGCTCATCTAACCCCACCAACACGGCGAAAATTCCGACCGAATCGGTGCTTAAATCGATTTGCGGATAGGCTTCTAACACCCCAGAGCGCTGAATCGCGGCTTTAACCGAACAGCCAGCGGGCACCTCAAGGCTAAACACCGCTTGCTCATCGGGCAGCGCGTAGGCCACTTCGATCGGTATCCGGGTATCCTCGCTTAGATGGGCTTGATCAGCGGCCATAGAGCTCGTCAGCGCGTTTCACAAATGAGTCGACAAGCGTCCCGGCGACTTGGGTAAACACCCGGCCAAAGGCTCGCGAGACCAAACGATTGGCAAACTCAAACTCTAGATCAACCGAGACCTTACAGGCCTGATCGGCAAGCTCGGTAAAGCGCCAAAAGCCCTCGAGCTGGCGAAATGGCCCCTCGACCAGACGAATCTCAATCATTTTGCCCGGTTGCCGACGGTTGCGGGTGGTAAAGGCCTGCTCGATGCCGGCCTTGGCAAACACCAGCTCGCCGCAGACCACATCCTCAGTGCGCTCAAGCTCGCGACTGCGTTTTACCCAAGGCAAAAAGTCCTGGTAGTGATTGACGTTATCAACTAAGTCGAACATCTCCTGAGCGGAGTGTCGGACCAGTGCAGAGCGCGAGACAGTGGTCATGCGATGATTCAGCCGTTACTGCCGTTTTTAATTAAGCGACTAGCGTATCAAAATCGCTGCCTACGCTCAGGGCTAATTGGTCGGAACGCCGTTGCGCCGTTAGAATGGCGCGGTGAGTAAAAAATCCGGTTCAAAAAAGCCAACCACCGATAGCGCGAGTATTGCGATCAATCGCAAAGCGCGGTTCGAATTCTTTATTGAAGACACCCTTGAGGCCGGGCTCGTATTGCACGGCTGGGAGGTTAAAAGCCTACGCGCGGGGCGAATCAACCTTACCGAGGCGTATGTCATTTTGCGCAACGGCGAAGCGTACTTAATTGGCTGCAGCATCCCGCCGCTACCAACCGCCTCAACCCATGTCCATCCTGATCCAACGCGCACGCGCAAATTGCTCTTGCATCGCAACGAGCTTGCCAAGCTGGTCGGCGCCACCGAACAGCGCGGCTACACCCTTGTGCCACTCAACCTGCACTGGTCGCGGGGTAAAGCCAAACTGAGCGTCGGGCTTGCGAAGGGCAAAAAGCAGCACGACAAACGCGCGGATAAAAAAGACCGCGACTGGCAGCGCGAACGCGCACGGTTGCTTAAGCACAACGCCTAAGCCCTACCCGCCGCGATTACACGCGGCTATGCACGAAACCGACGCGGGTGTAATCTGTCTACTCGATAACTGGGGACGACATGGCTTCGACGCAGGTCGCGAAACTCCAGGTGCATGTCGAGGACGTCACTCAACCTCGTTAATCATGTGGCAAAAAAGATAGTTGCCAACGACGACAACTACGCACTCGCGGCCTAAGAACCCGTGAGCTGTCCCCACCTCATCGCCTGTGGTGGGTGATCGGACAGGCATATACACAGGCTAGCCTTGGAAGGAGCCCGGACTTTCGGGGCGAAACATAACGGGATCGTGGCTGCCATACCCTGGCCGTTGGGTAGGACGCTACTAAAACTAAAGACGGCGCTAAGCATGTAGACCCTGGGGCGGAGGTCCTTCGGACGCGGGTTCGATTCCCGCCGTCTCCACCACTCAAGCATACGAAGCCGCCTTAGGGCGGCTTTTTATTTGCGGAAGTCAAAACGCTAGATAGCCCTTGCACCATAGAATTAGAACGCATCTACTTATTCACGAGTAAAGCGAGGAGGCATAAGCGATGGGCAATGTTTGTGTGCTCGGGCTTTTTTGCGTTGATTTGATTACTCGCACCGAGCGCCTACCGGCCTGGGGCGAGAGCCTGCGCGGTGAGGGGTTTAGCCTCAAACCTGGCGGCAAGGGTGCCAATCAGG
>JAVLBW010000030.1:0-2165 GCA_031581235.1 Spiribacter sp.
TTGCTGCTCGAGCTGTTCAACCGCCGCAAAAAGCTCAAAAAGGTGCTGAAGCAGTACGAGGCGCGCTGCGAGCGCTGCGACGTGCTGTTTGGGCAAGCCGAGGCGGACAGCCTCGGCGCGCAGCTGGAGCCGCTCGCGGCGGAGCTGGAGTGCGCGGCCGAAGAGGCCGCGGTTCGGGAGGCCTACCAGGAGCTGAGCTTCCGCCGACAGCTCGCGGTCGATCGCATCCCCCTCGGCGATCGCATCGTCGAACGCGCCCGATGCGGTCAGCTCGTCCATCGCCGCCGAGCGCGCCTCCATCTCCTCGGTGCGCGACTCCGCCCGCTCGATCGCCTCGGAGACGTCGCCCATCTCGTCGCCGACGCCCGTCATCGCCTCGCTCACGCGCGAGGAGGCCTCCGCCGCCTCATACCGCGCCTTCATCGTCTCCTTCTTGGTGCGGAACTGCTCGATGCGCCCCTCCAGCTCGTCCTTCTGGCGGATGAGCGACTGCTGGGTCCCATCCAGCTCGTCGATCTGCGCGGCGATCGCCTCGACCTGCTCGAGCTTCGCCTGCTTCTTCTCGAGCGCGCGGCGCGCGAGGTCATCGCGGTCCTGCGCGACCGCCTCGCGCGCCTGCTCGTTGTGCTTCTCGACGTTCTCCTCGAGGCGGCGCCGCTGGATCTCCAGGCGCTTCTTCTGCGTCGTCAGGTCCGCGACGCCCTGCTTGACGTCCTGCAGCTGCGAGCGCATCTGCTCGTAGGAGTACTCCAGCGACTGGGTGGGGTCCTCCGCACGGTTCAGCAGCGCGTTGAGTTTCGACCGGACGATGTACGAGGCGCGTGCCAGCAGTCCCATACCGACGTCCAGGGGAGAGGACGGTTTAAACCCTCTCAGCGCCCCCGACGCCGGCGACGCACCGCGCGCCCACCGCGCGCGGGGCGGTCACCGTCACCGTCCCCTCCACCCCCTCGTCGGCGAGCGCCGCCTCCGCGGCCGCCGCGACCGCCGCCGCGTCGTCGCGGTGCGTCACCCCGTACAGGGTGGGCCCCCACGAGGACTGGCCCACCCCCACGCACCCCGGCGCCGCCGCGAGCGCCGCGGGCAGCCCCCCCAGCTCGTCGCGGTGGGTGCCGCCCTGCACGGCGGTGTACCACCGCCCGTTGAGCCGGTCGATCGCCGCGAGCGCCGCGCCGAAGCCCGCGAGGTCACCCGCGGCGAGCGCCGGCTGCAGCTCCTCGGCCAGCACCGCGTCGATCGCCGCCGCCGGGGCGGCATCGGCCGCCTCGATCACCGCACGCATCGTCACCTCCTCCGCGTCGCCGCTGCGCCCCCGCCGCACCCGCGGGCACACCAGCACGAACCGCCACGTCGCCGGCAGCGTCGCCCGCTGTGTCACCGCGGGCACCGTCCACGTGCCCGACCGGGGGGCGTCGGGGGTGAACGCCGCCGTCGGCTGGCCCGCATCGACGATGAGCCCCCCCGCCTCGAAGGCGGCGACACCGACGCCGCTGCGCCCGCCGCGACCCAGCCGGGGCGCCACCGTGCGCGGGTCGACCGCACGGTCTGCGGTGCGCCCGGCCGCCACCGCGAGCGCGAGCGCCGTCTGCGTCCCGCTGCCGAGGCCCACGTGCATCGGCAGCGGCCGCGAGATCGCCGTCGCGACCCCCTCGATGCCGAGTGCGGCACACACCCCCAGCGGGTCCGCCCCGCCCGCGGGGTGCGGCGCCGCGTGCACCCGCAGCCGGGGGCGCTCCAGCGCGATGCCGATCGCCCCGTAGAGCCGCTCGCGCGCGAGCGAGAGGTTGCGGAAGCCCACGTGCAGCCGCGGCCCCGTCTCGACGGTCCACCCGCTCACGGTGGGGGTGCGAACGTGGCGGTCACCACCGCGGGCGCGTCGGTGGTGTTCTCCAGGCCATGCGGCACCCCCGGCGGGGTGACGACGACCGCCGGCGCCGTCTGCGTCGCCGTCTCGTCGCCCTGGCTGACGGTCACCGTCCCCGTGACGACGTGGAAGACGTTGGTCGACGTCCCGTGCGTGTGCGGGGCGAGCTGCCCACCCGCCCCGAGTGCGAACCCCTTCACCAGGGTGTGCTCATCGACGTACAGCTCCGTGGCGGTGACCTCCCCCGCCGGCGGGTGCGCCGCCGCGGTGAACGCCGCGAGGGCATCGGTGATGCTCATAC
>JAVLBW010000031.1:0-2131 GCA_031581235.1 Spiribacter sp.
GTCTCCATAAAATCCCGCATCTGTAGCCGAGCGCGTATGTTCTCGCGGGTCTGCTCTTCGCCCCGAGGTGTAAGGACATGCGCATTCTTATCAATCACATCCGCGGCCAACGGAATGTCGCTAGTCACCACGAGATCGCCAGCATTCACCCGCCGGACAATCTCATCATCCGCCACGTCAAACCCCGCGCCCACCTGGACTGTATCAATCAAAGGTGATGGAGGCGTGCGAATCGGCTGGTTGGCAATGAGCGTGAGCCTTACCCCAACCCGCTGCGCCGCCCGAAAGAGAATCTCCCGAATCGGCACAGGACAGGCATCGGCGTCTACCCAGAGGTGCACAGCGTGACTCATGAGCGAATAAACCAACACCCATGCACCCAGGTGCGGCGCTGAAAGTCTTTCGGGATGGACCACGCCGTGCGGTCTTCGATGCTGAACGGCTCGTGCAGCGCCGGGTCAAGCTTGAAGCCTTTGCGGTTGGTCGAAAAAATCAGCAAGCCGTCTTCACTCAGGCACGCAGCCGCCGCCTGAATCAGCGCCACATGATCGCGCTGGATGTCCAACTGACCGGCCATGCGCTTTGAGCTCGAAAAGCTCGGTGGGTCTAGAAAGATCAAGTCGTAGCGCCGGCGAGAGTGCTGCAACCACCCCATGACATCGTCTTGGATCAGCGTATGCGCGGGGCTATTGAGTTGATTCAGGTTCAGGTTGCGGTGCAGCCAGGCGAGGTAAGTCTTTGATAAATCGACACTGGTGGTGCTGGCCGCGCCACCCAAGCCTGCGTGCACCGTGGCGGCCCCGGTGTAGGCGTATAAGTTCAGAAAATGCTGACCCCGCGCATTCTCACCGATCCATTGCCGCACCGGGCGGTGATCTAAAAACAACCCCGTATCTAAATGATCAGTCAGGTTGACGAGCAAGCGGCAGGGCCCTTCTTGCACTTCTAAATACTGGCCCTGCTCGGCCATACGCTGATACTGCTGCTCGCCGCGCTGGCGTTGGCGGACTTTGTAAACAAGCTTTGACGGCGCAGTCTCGAGTGCGCTCGGCAATACACTTAACGCCGCGCGCAAGCGCGCCTGTGCCTTGCCAGCATCCACCGTGGCCGGCGCGGCGTACTCTTGGACGTGCAACCAACGGCTATCTTGTGCGTTGTAGACATCGACGGCGAGCGCATACTCGGGGATATCGGCGTCGTAGACCCGATAGGCGTGTATGTCCTCGCGCGCCAACCACTTCTTTAGCTGGCGTTGGTTTTTGTGCAGGCGGTTGATCAGGTCTTGGGCGGGGTTGGCGCCCTCGCCGCCGCCTTGCAACTCAAAGCGCTCAAGCCGGCACTCAATGGGCCCGTTAAACACCTGCCAACTGCGCTCAGGTTTTAAGCCCAGTGCGCAACCCGAGCCATTGAGCACCATCGCGCGCCAGCCCGAAAACTGGCTCTTTAAGGTCTGGCCTAAGCTTAAATACAGCGGCACCAACTCGTGTTGTTCGGCCAAGCGCTGGCCATAGGGTGGATTGGTGATGACTAAGCCGCTGGGCCGATCATCTGGGCGTTTTAGTTGGCCTAACTCAGCGCACTCGACCGGCACCCAATCGGCTAAACCCGCGCGGCGCAGGTGATCGCGGCTGGCGGTGACTGCCCCGTCATCGTGATCAAAGCCTAGGATTGTGGGTGGCTTTTGCGAACCGCGCTCTTGGCGCTCCAGCGCTTCGTCGATCAGAGGCTTCCACAGGGTATCGTCGTGGCCACGCCAGTGATGAAAACCAAAGCGTGTGCGCAATAGACCCGGCGCGGTATCCGTGGCGATCCATGCCGCCTCGATTAACAACGTGCCCGAGCCGCACATTGGATCAATCAGCGCCCCGCCCTCGGCCGCTAGCGCGGGCCAATCGCCGCGCAACAGCATGGCGGCGGCAATGTTCTCTTTGAGCGGTGCGCTGCGGCCTTCACGTCGATAGCCGCGCTGATGCAGGCTCTCGCCCGATAAATCAATCGCCACGGTCACGCTCGCTTCCATCATATGCACGTTAATCCGCACATCCGGCTGATCGGTATCCACTGATGGCCGCGCACCACTGGCATCGCGCAGCTGATCGACTACGGCATCTTTAATGCGCTGCTGGGCAAA
>JAVLBW010000032.1:0-1951 GCA_031581235.1 Spiribacter sp.
CGAATCGCTCATGCGGCGCAACCTGCAATACATGGGCCGGGCGGGCGCCGAAACGGCTCTGGCGTGGTTTGGTGGTAAGAAAGTCGATGACATCCCCTGTCATGTACACGGCTTGGAGCATCTGCAAGCCGCTCAAGCCGATGGACAACCCGTCATTCTGTTATCAGGGCATTTTTTGTGCATCGAGCTCGCCGCTCGCTTGATTGGCCAACAGGTTGATATGGCGGTTATCTATAAGCCGCTGCGTAAAAAACCCCTTATGGACCGGTTCATGCTGCGCAATCGTCGGCGCACACTGGTTGATGCACTGCCGCGCGATGACTTGCGCGGCATTGTTCGAACCCTAAAGAAGGGGGTGCCCGTTTGGTATGCCGGCGATCAAGACTACGGCACCAACAACAGCGTCTTCGTGCCGTTTATGGGCGTACCCGCAGCCACCGTGACCGGGCTGACCCGATTGGCGCGACTGAGTAAGGCCCGGGTGGTGCCGATTTTCTTTCACGCCAACCAAGCCGGAAACGCCTACGAAGTCACCTTCGAACCCGCACTCGAGGGCTTTCCAACCGGATCTGATGTACTCGACGGCCAGTGGATGAACGGCGTCATCGAGCGCGGCATTCGCGCCCATCCTGAGCAATATCTGTGGGTACACCGACGCTTTAAACACCCGCCGCCAGACGAACCGCCCGCGTATCGCAATTCGCTGCAAAAGCGGCATAACCGTGTCGAGGGGGCGCCTTGGTGACCGCGACGGCCACACCTCGAAAAGTGTTGGTTGTTGGCCCCGCCTGGGTGGGCGATATGGTCATGGCGCAAAGCTTATTTAAGACACTCAAGCGCCAAGACCCGCAGGTTGAAATCGATGTTGTCGCACCTGGCTGGAGTGAGCCGCTGCTCGCCCGCATGCCGGAGGTAGATCGCACGCATCCACTGGCTGTGAGTCATGGCAAACTGGACCTTAGCGCGCGCTGGGGCCTCGGGCGCCGTCTGCGCCAACAGCATTATGACCAAGCCATTGTTTTGCCGCGTTCTGCCAAATCGGCCCTCGTCCCGTGGCTTGCGGGCATACCCCGGCGGACGGGGTATCGGGGAGAGCATCGGTATGGACTGCTCAACGATCGACGCGAGCTCAACCGCCTCGAGCATTACCGAACGGTAGATCGGTTTATTGCGCTGGCAAACGATGGCCACACCCAAGCAGTCAATCCACCCCAGCCGGAGCTGACAAGTTCTCGCGATCAGCAAGCAGCCGCCATGCACGCACTCGAGCTGGCGCCGGGCGCTGAGCCAATATTGGCACTCTGCCCAGGCGCTGAGTATGGGCCTGCCAAGCGCTGGCCAAGTGAATACTTTGCCGCACTCGCTCGCCAATACTTAAGCGAAGGCTGGCAAGTATGGCTATTAGGCAGCCACAAAGATGCCGCTTTAACCGCGCTCATTGGCAAGCAAGCACCGGGAGTGGTCGATCTTGCCGGGCGCACAAGCCTTGATCAGGCGATCGATTTGTTGGCCATCAGCACCGTTGTGGTGAGCAACGATTCCGGGTTAATGCATGTCGCTGCTGGCGCGGGCACTGCCGTTGTTGCTCTGTACGGGTCGTCAGATCCTCAATATACTCCGCCACTTAGCGACCGGGCGCAGGTGGTATATCACGGTCTCGATTGCAGTCCGTGTTTTGCCAGAGAGTGCCCACTTGGCCATTTAAATTGTTTACGCGACATCAGCGTCAATGAAGTGGCCACTGCTGTGAACGAAGCCACGAGTTAAAACGCATGCCGACACGCAATCACTATCGCAAAACCTATTTAGTCACCGGCGGCGCAGGCTTTATCGGCTCGCATTTATGCGATCGACTTATTGAAGCAGGCCATGCGGTGCTGTGCGTCGACAACTTCCTTACCGGAAGCCGCGATAACATCGCCCACCTTCTTGATCATCCGCATTTTGAAGT
>JAVLBW010000033.1:0-1876 GCA_031581235.1 Spiribacter sp.
TCTTCAGTAGTATGTGCAAGCTCTGCTGCTCGAAGCCCAGTGAATGCTAAAACCTTTATCGTGAAATCGTGCTTCAGGTCCATGTTTTCTCCCGCGTGCACGAGCGCGCGCAATTCTTCAGGTTCTAACGGCTCGCGCCTCTGCTTCATAAGCTTACACCTACGAAATATCTGTATGGTGCGGGTGACACGCGTGGTATCATATTAGGCCTATATCGACTCAACTGCATTCTTCGGCATACATCCATACATCTATGTAAGATTGCTGCCCATCCCTGATTTTTTGGATTGCTATAGCATGCTTTTACCCCCCATTTTCGCCATTGTAGAATGCGATTAGCTTTACGCACCCCGGTTTGATATATCAGGTTCTTTTGCACAATATCGATCAAATCTAAAAGATCACAGATACTGCATCCGTTATAATGCACGTATAATAACGCACAGCCGATAGCTGACCCCTGGCTTGTGTATCTCGTGTTGTTTAACTTCGCGCGCAAGCTGGCAATCATAACAGATCACCATCAAATGAGATTTCGCCGTTTGCTACTTTCCTCTTCAGAAGCGATGCAATTTTTCGCGACTTATTTCCGGAGAGGCCATACTCCGCCTCTATGAGAGCTTTATCAATATACAGAGTTTGGTTTCCCCCATGTACTGAGACAAATTTTTCGATTCCATCTTCTTGTGCTTGCTCTGCCCATTCTTTCAAACTTTTTTCGTCTTGTTCTTCATTCTCATCAGGTTTAATACGCGCTTGTTTACGTCGTTGATCTTCTGATTCAAATGCATCCCACAAATCTTTGCCTTCTAACGACGGAAACGAATCACGTAATACCGGCTTCGGCCATTTATCATCGTTGTATCGTTTTCGGATTCCGCTTTCGTTGAGGCCATGCACAATTCCGCGTTCTGGAATGCGCAATAATTGTTTCGCGCGCCTTGTTGCTAACATTGTAGGCAATAAATCGAATTCTTGAAACCCAAGTAATACAAGGTAATTTCCAAATCGCATATCAAGTAGATCTTCTTCGAGTTCAATTTCTGCACCATGCATCGCCTTCTTCTTGCTCAAAACTCGAGCAGCATCGTGCACAACAATCATCGAATATTGTTCTTTTGAACTGATATATGTCTTGAACTGATTACGATCCCATGCGATTGTGTTCATTGCATTTTCAATTGTCTGCTCATTATCACATATTGGCTGCCACAGCCATGCAAGCTCCATAATAAGCGTAGACTTCCCCATGCCTTCGTCGCCAATGACTGGTACAATCATATCATAGTCTTTCTCTAAATGCTGTTTTGCGGCTTCTAACCACGCGATAATCTTATTCATTCGAACATGTCGCTGACTTGTGCGTCAGGCTTGTCAGGATCAGCATTTTTGTAAACACCAGCTCGAATATATCCAAGCGTCCACGTTGCTTTAACCAGATCTTTCATGAGTTGTGATAAAAAATCTGGTGGACCTTGCGTAAAATCAGCTTGCTCGAGTAACAAGATATAACCGCGACTATCTTTTTCAATGATATCTCCGTTTTCATCTACTTTATTTCCAGACCAGCGTTCATAAATATCACGATATTCATCTACATGCCGGTTGATCTGTATTTCATAAAAAACCCGTGTTGAAACGCCTAATATCGCGCGCTTTACTTTTACTGCTGTTTGTGGCGTAATACCCATATTTGACGTATCAAGACTATTGATATGAGCATATGCTTTGATAGCATTATTTACATTTTTATGCAGCTCTGATGAAATCTCTTTAAAAACAGAATATGACTCCCATTTTTGGTCTCCCGGACTATCCATATATGTAAGACGGACGCGAAAATATAAATATCTTACACTGCATGGTTTATGCGATT
>JAVLBW010000034.1:0-1871 GCA_031581235.1 Spiribacter sp.
ACCATGAAGATACGCAGACAGGCCACGCCCGGAACCAAACTCAATCCCAGTTGCAGCCTCAACCTCAACCTCGGTCCCAGTCCCAGTCCCAGTCCCAGTCCCAAACAGAGCCGCCGCCGACTGACCACTACCAATTGGCTGTTGGTTACGGCTGGTCACTGGATTTTCGGTTTATTGATGGCGAGGCGCGCGGGGTTAACTTGGAATGTGACTCGAAGGCGATGTTTTTGGCATTTAGCGGCGGCGTACATGACGATCTTGCGCCATACGGTTTCCAACCTGATTAATCCTCAACCAGCAAAATTTCCATCCAGTAAATTCTTGATCTAAATCTAACAAATTCCCCATTCAACAAATGAGGTGATCGCAATGACTGAAGAGCAATACGCGGGCATGGACTATGACAATGGGCCGGGATTGGGTCGCAATAATCAGGATCCGCGGCTTGTAGATGATGCGGTGCCGCCGCTTGCGCCTGGTGAGGTTTTGGGCTCGGAGTTTATGAGGCCGCGCGGCATTAGTCCGACGGAGTTGGCGCGCGAGGTTGGGGTGCCGGTTAACCGGGTGACTGACATCTTGTCGGGTAAGCGGCGAATAACGGCGCGGACGGCGTTGTTACTGAGCACCTATTTCCGAACGTCGGCCGAATTTTGGGTGCATCTACAAACGGAATACGACTTACGTGATGCGCGCCGCAGTCATTGGGCCCGTACCCACCTGCAGCGCATTAATGCGCCACGCGGCGTACGTCACTCGTAAAACAGGAGTTAATCGCTTCAGCCTGTAACGGCTTAGCTTAGCCCGTTACAACTACCGTCACCCCTACATCGTCGGCATGACGAAGTGACCACCACCCGCACTACCACTGCCATCGCGCACGCCTTTGGGCCAGCGGCTGGTGATGGTTTTCATTTGGGTGTAGAAACGCACGGCGTCAGGGCCATGGGCGTGCAGTACGCCGAAGCGCGATTGTTTCCAGCCACCGAAGCTGTGGAAGGCCATGGGCACGGGGATGGGCACGTTGACGCCGACCATGCCGGCTTCGACGCGCTCGCTGTAGGTGCGCGCGGCGTCGCCATCGCGGGTGAATATCGCGGTGCCGTTCGCGAATTCATGACCATTAACGATACCCAGCGCGTCTTCAAAATCGGTCGCACGAACGACGCTCAGTACGGGGCCAAAGATTTCTTCGGCGTGGATGCGCATGCCGGGCGTTACCCGATCGAACAGCGAGCCGCCGATAAAAAAGCCTTCGGCGTTTTGGGTTTGTGGGTCGGTGCGGCCGTCGACGACCAGTTCCGCGCCTTCTTTCACGCCAATATCTAAGTAGCTCGCAACTTTATCGCGGTGCGCGGCGGTCACGAGTGGGCCCATTTCGGGCTCTGGGCTGGCGAGCCCGTCACCAACGCTTAACGTCTCAAGTCGCGCTTTTAGGCCGGCAACGAGTCGATCGGCGGTTTCTTTACCAACCGGCACCGCGACCGAAATGGCCATGCACCGCTCGCCGGCCGAGCCGTAAGCCGCGCCCATCAGTGCATCGATGGTTTGGTCAATATCGGCATCGGGCATGACCACGGCGTGGTTTTTGGCGCCGCCCAATGCCTGAATGCGTTTGCCGTGGGCCGCACCGGTTTCGTAAATGTACTGCGCGATCGGGGTGGAGCCGACAAAGCTGACGGCGCCGACGCGCGGGTCGGTTAATAGCGCATCGACTGCTTCTTTGTCGCCGTTAATCACGTTAAAGACGCCGTCGGGCAGCCCGGCTTCGGTCAGTAATTCGCCGAGCAGCATGCCGGCGCTGGGGTCTTTTTCGGAGGGTTTGAGGATAAATGCATTGCCGCAGGCAAGTGCCATTGGCGCCATCCATAGCG
>JAVLBW010000035.1:0-1720 GCA_031581235.1 Spiribacter sp.
CTTGGTGCAGCGCTTCAAGGCCTTCGAACTGACCGGTAAAGCCACAGTGACTCGCGGTATTGACCACCAGCACCGCCGGTGCGCCAGCCGCGAGCGTTTGCAAATTCACCGTCTCACTCGAATGCAAACGACGTAACTCGTGGTTGAACAAACCACCCTCACCCGCATCATCACCTGTCGCGAATGCCTGACTCATTAAAAGCCCTCCCACGATCGTCAACACCGCTAATAGCGAGCGTTGTTTGCCCAAGTTCAATCGATTGATCACGCGCATCGGACTGCACCTACTTCGTACTGCGAGCGTTTAATAGTGATACCGCAACTGTGCGATGATCAGCATGTCATCATCGAGCCGATAGATCATGCGGTGTTCATAACTGATGCGACGCGAGCAAAATCCAGCTAACGCATGCCGCAGGGGCTCTGGTTTGCCGAGCCCCTCGAATGGCGTTCTTTGAGTCGCTTTGATCAGATCGTTAATGCGCGCCAGGGTTTTGCGATCTGTGCGCTGCCAGTAGAGATAATCATCCCACGCATGCGTTGAGAACAAGATCCTCATTCAATTAACGCGCGATCCTCACCACCGCCTTGCTCAAGCTCAGCAATTGATTCGAGCAGCCGCTTGGCGTTTTTCGGCGCTCGTAATAGATAAGCCGTCTCTTGGAGTGCCTCAAAATCATCGAGCGAGATCATCACCACTGAAGGCGACTTGCCGCGAGTGATCACCACCGGACCATGATCTTCGCAGACTTGCTGCATTGTGCCCGCCAGGTTGGCACGGGCCTTGGTGTAGCTAATGGCGTCCATGGGCTAGGCACTCCTTAATTGATGCGTACAGAATACCGTACATAGCGTTTGATGACTATGGTTCGAATGGCCGGTTTATAAGTGATAGAGGCGGCGGGGAACAAGTAAAGGCTGGCGGGTGACTAGTGAAGGGGGACGGTTGAGGTCTAGCGGCTAGCGGCTAGCGGCTAGCGGCTCGCGTAATTTTGTTGCAACCATTGGCGATATTCACCCGATTGCACGCGCTGAACCCACTCGGAGTGCTCGAGATACCACTGCACCGTCTCGCGTAGCCCTGACTCAAAAGTATGCCGCGGCCGCCAACCAAGCTCGCGCTGGATACGCCTGCTATCAATCGCATAACGTCTGTCGTGACCTGGGCGGTCGGTGACGGATTGAATTAGGTGGTGATAATTGATGGGCCCATTGGTTTGAAGGCTCGCATGACGCTTGACGTCCTCCGCCAGGGGTCGTAACTCACCGAGTAAATCGCAAAGGGTGTGGACGACCGCTAAGTTAGTTCGTTCGGCATCACCGCCAATATTATAAGTCTCGCCGACTGCACCGTGCTGGAGCACTGTCCAGAGCGCTTCGGCGTGATCTTCGACATGAAGCCAATCTCGAATTTGCCCGCCATCGCCATACACCGGCAGCGGCTCGCCCGCTACGGCATTTAAGATCATCAACGGGATGAGTTTTTCCGGAAACTGATACGGCCCGTAATTATTCGAGCAATTAGTGATCACCACCGGCAAACCATAAGTCCGATGCCACGCGCGAACCAGGTGGTCGCTCGCCGCTTTACTCGCCGCGTAAGGCGAACTCGGTGCGTAAGGCGTCATCTCGGTGAAGGCCGGTGCGTCGAGTGGCAAATCACCAAAGACTTCATCGGTCGAAATATGGTGAAAACGAAACCGCTCGCGGGGGCTGCTAC
>JAVLBW010000036.1:0-1647 GCA_031581235.1 Spiribacter sp.
CCAAGCAACTCACGCTCCGCCTCATCGGGCGTCTGCCAGTCTTCGATCATCGCCATTGCCGCCTCATTAGCACCACCGTGCAGCGGACCGCGCAGCGTCCCAATCGCCCCGGCAATACACGAATGCAAATCCGACAGCGTTGAAGCATGCAGCTCAAAATGTATTGTCCCAAGCACCTAGATTTCAAGAACAAGCTCAGGGGCTTCTTGGCAGAGCGCAGACCCAGTTTGATATTGCTAGAGATCCACAAGCTGCTTTAGCTTTTCAAGAGCAAGTTTACGGACCTCAGTTAGAGCGCCAGCGACTTTCACAAGAATCGCGATTATTTAACCAAGGTCTGTTAGGTTCTACTACAGGACAGCTACAACAAGAAGCCACAAGAACTGGACAAACACAAGCACTGCTTAGAGGCGCACAGCAGCAACAGCAGCAAGCGTTCCAGCAAGGACAGGGCTTGCTTGGACAAGCAGTTGGCCTTGAGCAGTTAGGTCTTGGTGCTCTTGGGCAAGGCGCACAGCAAGAGCTTGCAAGGCAGCAGTTTGAGGCTGGTCTACAAGATCAAGCAAGAGGCCAACAGTTGCAAGCCTTACAATCTGCTCTTGGCCTCGGGGCAGCTCCTGCTGGGCTTGGTCAGTTTGGCGCTAACCTTGGGCAGTCACAGTTGCAGGCAGCAGAAGGCACTGCTGGTCTTAGGCAGCAAGCTGATGCCAACCAAGCTAACTTCTTTGCCAGCTTAGTAAGCTCGGGGGCTAAATTTGCAACGGGGGGAGCGTAGGCGCTAGGGAAGTACCGGGAGCAGGCTCTAGCGCCTCTACATTAAGCTCCGGCAGTTTTCTGCCAAACAACCAAGGGTTCAGCGGCACAGGCTCTTTTGGGCCAAGCACCGGAAGTTTCTACCAGTTTCCAATAGGGTAACAGATATGGCACAAAGTCTAATGGGACTACAAGATTTATTAAGTCAATCTAGCAACGCATCTTCTGGCGGACTGTTAGGTGGCGGTGTCTTTAGCCAACCAGAAAGCAGAGGACAGCGAAGATCACGTTTGTTAACTGAAGCTATTTCTGGTGCAGGGCAAAACCCTTATGCTAGGTTAGGCGCTTCTTTTGGAGGCTTGATTGGCATGGGTGGTCGTGCTGCTGCTGAAGGCTTAGGTATTGTTGATGCACCAGCAGAAGTGCAACAAGCAGAAGCAATCAGACAAGTGCAGCAGGAAGTGGCAGAACAAGGGCTAGACCCGATGGCTAACCCTAGAGAGTTTGGTCAGTATGTATCTAGCAGATTCCAAGAACTAAACCAGCCGCAACTAGCTACAAGATCTTTACTTCAGGCTAGACAAATAGAAAAGGCGTTTGCTGCTGAACCACAAAAAAGAAGAATCACTGTTACAGGTGGAACCCCGCAGGCAGAAGAGCTCTCTAACCAACTTGGTTATAAAGTCCCAGAAGGCAGGACTTTTTCTGTTGAGCTTACTGGAAACAGAGTAACTGGTGAAGAAGATATTACCACAGAAGATGATGAATCTAGGTTTACTGCTAAAAACATCAGATTAGGTGGACAAACTGTTATTGGTCAAGTAGACGACGATACGGGAAAAGTTTTTTACAACGGACAGGATGTAACTAATCAGGCAACATTTGCGCCACGTC
>JAVLBW010000037.1:0-1334 GCA_031581235.1 Spiribacter sp.
CTTCCTCTTAAGCCCGGACCCGCGCCTTCCACACCGCAGGCGCGGGTCCGCCCAACCGGGGTACACCGATTCGCGCCGGTACACACCGCCCGGCGCAAATCGGTAGGCTTATAGGGAAGCCAGCCGTAGGTTGAAGTGCAATGTCCAGCAACAACAACGGACGTTGGGTGGTACAGCCAGATAAGTGGGATGCAGACAATGAGATTGAGGAAGTCTGGGAGTCCATCAACGGCGACCTTTGGCTGATTGTCGAGCCCGACTACCGCAACGACGGTGCGATTGCATTCGGTTACGCACGGTTGTACAGCATGCCGCAGTTCGCTGAGTGGGGTTCCATCGACCGCAAGCAGCTTCAGAAGGAGCCGACGATTTGGCAGGTTGATGAGATGAACTGGGGGAACATCAACAGCTACGAGGACGGCCTGCTCGTGCAGGTTGATTCGGAGGAGAGCCGCTGATGGGAGGAAACTTCCAGCGGCACCTCGACAGCTTCGGCGTGTGTCGATGCGGTCGACAAAGAAGCGGCATCGAGATGATGCGGCTGGAGTCGCAGGACGAGTGGGGGCGCTGGAAATACGAAAACGTCCCCGCATGCGCGGATTGCTTCGGCATAATCTGACACCCACGTGGGGTGTCTAAATTTTTTTACCGCACCGCTGGGCGGGATTCCGAGACGCGCGCGCGACCGCCGCGCCCGCGCTCGGAACCCACCATTATGAAACTACCCCCGCACGCGCGTCAAGTCACGCGCGCGTTTGGAGATGTCCGCCACGGCGTGGCTTCCTCTTAAGCCCGGACCCGCGCCTTCCACACCGCAGGCGCGGGTCCGCCCAACCGGGGTACACCGATTCGCGCCTCTCCACACCGCCCGGCGCAAATCGGTAGGCTTATAGGGAAGCCAGCCGTAGGTTGAGGTGTAATGTCCAACGACAATACAACCACGAAGTCGTATCGACGTTCAACCATCGAGAAGATGTCGCCAACACGAGCGGCGATAGCACTGACCCGTGACAACGGTGGTATTGTCTCGTTCCGCAACGATAAGGTTCACGTGGAGTTTCCAAGAGACGAGGACATCCCCCTTGAATTCGATAATCTCATCCGATATGCTGGTTTCCTTACCCACCCCGTTCAACCCAAGGGGTCGCTGCGACTGTTCTCTCGGAAGTAACAAATCCTCTTTCTAATTTTTTTTACCGCACCGCTGGGCGGGATTCCGAGACGCGCGCGCGACCGCCGCGCCCGCGCTCGGAACCCACCATTTGGAAAAACCGCCGCGCGCGTCAAGTCACGCGCGAGTTTCGAAACCTCCGCCACGGCGTGGCGGAGGTTTC
>JAVLBW010000038.1:0-1251 GCA_031581235.1 Spiribacter sp.
GGTGCGGACCGGCGCGAATCGAAACCCCGGTTGGGCGGACCCGCGCCTGCGGTGCGGAAGGCGCGGGTTCGGGTTTAAAGGTTAGGCACGCCGTAGCGGGGCGTTGCGGTAGCGGTGCGGGACGTTGCGGTAGCGGTGCGGTAGCGGTGCGGGGCGGAAGAGCAAACTCGTCCGGTCGCGGTGCGGAGACCAGACGAGTTTGCTGCGGTTCTGTGCGTTGCGTTGCAGAAAAAACCGCGCCGACCGGTCAGAGCCGCACGCACAGGGCGCGTAGCGGTGCGCCCATCGACGTGACCTCTTCAAACTCCCGGACCCAGGACGTGTCAAACACGACTGCGGGGTCGGGGTGCATCTCGCGGTACGCTGCCACCATCGTCGTTGGTTGTTCTACCATCGCACGCCGAACATCCGCGGTGGTTACCACTTAAGTGATTCGATTTGCGCCGGGCGTTGTGGAGAGGCGCGAATCGAACCTCCGGTGACCCGCGCCGGGCGTTGTGGAGAGGCGCGGGTCATCACTTAAGTGGTACCCCGCGGATGAGGACCGATGGTAGACAACCCGATGTGGCAGCGGAGATGCACCCCGACGTCGTGTTTGACACGGCCCCGTCCGGGAGTTTTTGAGGTCACACGATGGGTGCGCGCGCCCTGTGACCGGCTCTGACGCAACGGCGCGGCCGGTGCTGTGTCTGGGTGGAATGAAAGGGGCCGTTCTCTAAATCTTTGAGCAGATTCGCCGTGCGGTGTGGATCGGCGAATCTGCTGATTTAGAGGACGGGGGCTTTCTAGGTCACTGCGTTGTGAGCGCATATGGGAACACTGCTGCCGAGAGATGCGTTCGTGTTATTAATCAGCGGTCAAGAGATTAGAATCACGACCGCCATCGCAAATATCGCTGGGCCAAGACCGATGGCACACGCGATAAGCACAGCAAGGTACTCGTGTTCGTCCATCAATGTGTGTATGGATTTCATGGATGCTCGTTTGCTGTTAGTATTCGAGCATCCCGCCGAAGGTGCAGTTCTTACACTTCCACGCTTTCTCGTCCGTTGTCCGGTCAGCGAACATCTCTCCAAACAATGCCGGTTCGTGACATTTTGAGCATTCGACGACCCTGTACGCAGACAAGCTCGGGTAGGTATTGTCGTCAGACATTACACCCCGACCTACGTCTGCCTACCCTTTATTCCTTCCGATTTGCGCCGGGCGGTGTGGAGAGGCGCGAATCGGAACCCCCGTTGGGCGGAGCCG
>JAVLBW010000039.1:0-975 GCA_031581235.1 Spiribacter sp.
ATGGTCCAGTCTGGCCGTAATATTTGAATGCATTCGCCCACGCGCTCAACTCCGCTCACGGTCGCCAACGTCCATCATCGTCGTCTTGGGCTCCGACATGCGCTTGATGAGCACGCAGAACCTCGAGTAGATGCGCAAAATCGCTCGGTAACGGCACACTCCAGCTCACCGTCTCAAGCGTTGTTGGATGCGTCAGCGTCAGCGTTTCAGCGTGCAACACTTGGCGGAACAGGCGCATCGTGGGGCGGATATCGACCACGTCGTCCTCGTCAGACGCGCGGTGAAACGGGTTGACGATCCAGTTGCGGCCATCCTGTCGGTCGACATATCCCACCTGGAACCGCTCGATCACGTCCTTCCATGTCATGCGCTCGTTGGCGATATCGCCGCCATCGGTCAGCTTCTTGTCGACCGCGGAGACCTTGCTGGCGGCGTCGGCATCGACCACCGGCCGCGCCTGATCGCACGCGAGCCCGAATGGGATGCCGTGCAACGTGCGCATCGCGCCAGCGTGGTCCTCGTAGTACTCAGCCGCATCATCCCACTGCACCACAAGGGCATCTGCATCAGCATCGTGCTCGACGGGTTGCAGGTGGTATTGGTTGCCCCGCTGCACCAGCAACCAGCCGTCCCTGTTGGTCTTGAGGATTTTCTTGAGTCGGCGCTCGTTGCGCCACCGCGTGAATTTTTCAAACATCTGCTGGCTCCTCGATCACGGTGTCGGCGAATGCGGTCCCCCGGCCCACCCATGGCGAGAGGGTCATGGTCTTCATGCGTGTGTCCTCGAGGTACCACGACACACGGAGCGGGCGGCTCACGCCCAGCATGTGCACACCCAGCTGCTTCGGCTCGTCGTAGGCGAAGATGTAGCGGTCACCCGCCTCGGGATACCGGCCGAGGTCGGCCGCAGATACTGGCCAAACGTCACGATGTCGACGCCAATGGCGCGCAGGTCATCCATGGTCTCAATGATTT
>JAVLBW010000003.1:0-15534 GCA_031581235.1 Spiribacter sp.
CGCGCGGCAATTGATCGCCTTGCCCACATTCCACAGACCCGCTTACAGCAAGCCTCGCCACTCTATCGCAACCCGCCAGTTCAGACTCAGGGTCTGACCCCGTAGGCGAATGAGCCATGACCGCAAGAGCCTATATTGGGATTGGCAGTAACCTGGATGATCCAGTCGCTCAGGTCCGCGCGGCAATTGATCGCCTTGCCCACATTCCACAGACCCGCTTACAGCAAGCCTCGCCACTCTATCGCAACCCGCCCATGGGGCCTGCCGACCAGCCCGATTATGTGAATGCGGTTGGCGCGATCGACACCGCGCTGGCACCTAGCAACCTGCTAAGCGAGTTACAGGCGCTTGAGGCCGATGCGGGGCGCCAGCGTAATGGCCAGCGCTGGGGCCCGCGGCCGCTTGACCTTGATATTTTGCTCTATGCCGATCTGCGCCAGGCAACCCCCACCTTAACCATTCCCCACCCCGGTCTGCCGGGTCGGGCTTTCGTGCTGTATCCTCTAGCAGATATCGCCCCTGGGCTTGATGTGCCCGGTCATGGGCCTTTAGCGTCGTTACTGGATGGAGTTGACGCGGCCACTTTAGCGTTGGTCGACGAGGGGGCGCATGGATAACGGGCTGAATTATGTTGTGGTCGAAGGGCCGATTGGGGTGGGCAAATCACGCCTTGCCCAGCAGCTTGCTGAGCGGCTTGATGCCGAGGCCTTGCTCGAGCGCAGCCAAGAGAATCCATTTTTAGAGCGCTTCTATCGCAATCCGCGGGAAGGGGCGTTCCCCGCCCAGCTGTATTTTTTGATGCAACGGGCCGAAATGCTCTCGCATGTTCGTCAAAGTGATCTATTTGCACCGCGCGTAGTGGGTGATTTTCTCTTTGCCAAAGATCGTCTGTTCGCGCAATTGAACCTCGATACCAATGAGTTCAACCTCTACGACCGGGTCTGGCAGACGTTAGCGCCGAGTGTGCCGGCGCCGGACTTGGTGGTTTATTTGCAGGCACCGGTTGAGGTGTTACAGGCGCGTTTGCGTCAGCATGCTCGAGGTGCCGAAGCGCGCCTTGATAGCGAGTATCTTGAGCGGCTTTCGGGAGCCTATGTCGATTTTTTTCATCATTATGCTGATTCGCCGGTTTTGATCGTCAATAGCGCGGCCATTGATCCAGCCAGTGATCAGGGGCATTTGGATGTGCTGATTGATCAAATTCAGCGCGCCCGCACGGGGCGGCATTATTTTAATCCTGAGCCAACGTTGATTTAACCCATGAGCAAACGTTTGACCCTATCAACACTGCGGGCCATGCCCGCCGCGGGTGAGCCGATCGCGGCACTGACCGCGTATGACTACAGCTTTGCCGTGGCCTTGGATGCCGCCGGCGTTGATCTTGTGTTGGTGGGGGATTCACTGGGCATGGTCATGCAGGGGCACGCCAGCACGGTGCCGGTAAGCGTTGCCGATATGGCCTACCACACCCGCTGCGTGGCGCGGGGGCTTGAGCGCGCTTATTTGGTTGTGGATATGCCATTTTTAAGCGATACCGATAGCCAGTTAGCCCTTGCCAATGCCGCGGTGCTGATGAAAGAAGGTGGCGCCGACATGGTGAAGGTCGAGGCCAGTGCCGCGCAGGCGCCGATTGTCGCGGCGTTGTCACAAGCTGGCGTGCCCGTTTGTGCACATTTTGGCTTAAGACCCCAGCGAGTGGGGCAACTCGGTGGCTATCGGGTGCAGGGCCGGGGTGATGCAGCGGTTACCCAACTACTCGAGGATGCCGATGCCCTCCAAGCCGCCGGCGCGGATCTACTGCTTGTTGAGTGTTTAGACGCAGCGGTGACCGCGCAGATCCGGGCACGCATTGATGTCCCGCTTATCGGGATTGGTGCCGGCGCTGACTGCGATGGTCAGATTTTAGTCCTGCAGGACATGCTTGGACTGACAGCGGGGGCAGTGCCCACGTTTAGCCACAATTTCTTAGCGGATGGCGGCAGCATCAGCCAGGCCCTGTCGGCCTACGTCCAAGCGGTGAAGACGCGGCAGTTTCCGGGTGCTGAGCACACGTTTAGCCAGCATGGATGAAATTGTTGAGATTGCGGCGCTGCGCGAACGGGTTCGTGGCTGGCGGCAGGCCGGTGAGCGCATTGGGCTGGTGCCGACCATGGGTAATCTCCATGGCGGCCATTTAACCCTCGTTGATAAAGCGCTGGCTGAATGCGACCGCGTTGTTGTGAGTATTTTTGTTAACCCAACGCAGTTTGTGCCCGGTGAGGACTTTGCCGCCTATCCCCGGACCTACGAGGCCGACTGCGGTTTGCTTGCTGAGCGCGGTATCGATGTGGTCTTTGCTCCCGAGGTGGCCGAAATCTACCCCAATGGCCCGACGCTGCGAACGCAAGTGGCGGTACCAGCACTCGATAACATCTTATGTGGCGTCTCGCGGCCAGGGCATTTTCGCGGTGTGGCCACGGTGGTGGCTAAGCTGCTCAACATCGTCCAGCCCGATGTAGCGGTGTTTGGTCTCAAGGACTACCAGCAACTCCTTGTCATCGACCACATGGTGCGTGATTTGAGCTTGCCAGTTGCGGTGCTTGGCGCGGCCATTGCGCGCGAGCCCAACGGCTTGGCGATGAGTAGCCGCAATGTGTATTTGAACACCGAGCAACGCGAGCAAGCAGGTGTGCTTTACGCCACGCTTACCACGATGGCAGAGCGCTTGAGACAGGGCGATCATGACCGCCGTGGGTTAATTGATTGGGGGCAGGCGCAAATCCAAGCCGCGGGGCTTGCCTTGGATTATCTTGAACTGCGGCGGGCTAGTGATTTAGCCGACTTACGCCGTGGTGATACCCATGTGGTGATCGCGGTGGCGGCTTACCTTGGTCAAGCGAGGCTGATTGATAACGTCCAGCTAGCGCTGCCGCCGCCGGGGCTGACTGAGGATTAAGCCGATGCACTCGTTAGTCGAAAATGCCCAATGGCAGTGGTTGCTGGCCCGGCGTGATGATATCGCCGAGCAGTCAATTGCCGAGCAGTTTCAAACCGATGCCAAGCGTTTCGAGCGCTATTCGCTAGCGGTCGATGGGCTGTTTTTAGATGCCAGTAAACAACCGATTGATGCGGCTATCTGGTCGGCATTGCTCGAGCTCGCTCAAGGCTGTGGTGTGAGCAGTCAACGCGATGCCATGCTGGCGGGTGAGCCCATTAATGGCAGCGAAAACCGGGCCGTTTTGCACACCGCGCTGCGTGCGCCGAATGCCAGTGCCGGCTGGGCGAGCGCTGAAGTAGCGGATGCAGTGGCCACAACCCGCGAGCGCATGACCGAGCTTGCGCAAGCGATTCGCGGCGGCCAGCGCACCGGCGCCACGGGTAAGCCGATCGCGCATGTCATCAATATTGGCATCGGTGGCTCTGATCTAGGTCCACGGCTCGTACTCGAGGCATTGCAGCCCCAGGCCGATGGGCCTGCGGTGCATTTTGTTGCCAATGTCGATGGCGTTGAGCTCGAGCAGGCAATGGCGGCCTGCGATCCAGAAGCGACCTTGGTGGTCGTGGTGTCGAAGTCGTTTAACACGGTTGAGACCATGGCCAATGCCTATGAGGCCATGGCATGGCTGCGCCGTCGTGTGCCCGCTGAGGATGTCCTCGAGCAACAAATGCTGGCGGTAACCGCCAATCTTGATCGAGTCAGCGAATTGGGGCTCGATCCATCAATGGCTTTGCCGATGTGGGATTGGGTTGGTGGGCGCTACTCACTGTGGTCAGCGGTGGGTTTTGTCATCATGCTAAGCATCGGTCCAGCCGCATTTGATGAATTGCTCGCCGGTGCCCACTGCATGGATGAGCATTTTGCCAACGCGCCGCTCGAGGCCAATATGCCGGTGTGGCTCGGTCTGCTGTCGGTGCTCAATGGCACGCTGCTCAACCGCCGTAGTCAGGCCATCGTGCCCTACACCGAGCGGCTCTCACGGCTGTCGGCGTATCTCCAGCAATTAACCATGGAGAGCAATGGCAAATCGGTCGACCATCATGGCAAGCCCGTGGAAGTGCCGACTGCGGCTGCGATTTGGGGGCAAACCGGAACGCCAGGGCAGCATGCGTTTTTTCAGGCGCTGCATCAGGGCACGGATGTGGTGCCGGTGGATTTTATTGGCGTGGTTCAGCCGGTGGCCGGTGAGCGCGGTGACCCGCTTGAGCTCACCGCTAATCTGTTTGCGCAAAGCCAAGCGCTTATGCAAGGCCGTCATGACCCGGCGTTGCGCGCCGAGCAACGCTGCCCTGGTAACCGCCCGAGCAACACCTTGTTATTAGAATCGCTGAGCGCTCGTAATCTCGGCGCGCTGATCGCGCTCTACGAGCATCGCACGCTGGTTGAGGCCGCCATTTGGGGGATTAATGCGTTTGATCAGTTTGGTGTTGAGTTAGGTAAGGTGCTGGCGGCAGATCTCAAGCCGATGCTCGCCGGTGGTGGCGCAACGTCGAACGTAGATGGCTCTACGGCGGGGTTGATTGCTCGCTATCGTCAGCACTCAGGTACTTAAGCGCCCATTGCACATGCTCACGGACCAGCGCCGAGGGGTGGTGTAGACGTTCGTTGAGTGCGTCGAACACCGTCGGATCGGCAGGACCGTTACCGAGTGCGACGGCGAGATTGCGCAGCCAGCGCTCATGGCCGAGGCGGCGAATCGCCGAGCCTTCCGTGCGCTTGAGAAAGGTAGCCTCATCCCAGCGAAATAAACCCACGAGTGAGGCATTGTCGAGCTCGTGCCGGGGGTGGAAGTCAGCTTCATCGGTGGGCTGGGCGTAGCGATTCCACGGGCAGACGGCCTGGCAGTCATCACAGCCGAAGACGCGATTACCGATGGCCGGCCGCAGGTCTTCTGGAATACTGCCTTCGTGCTCGATGGTTAGATAGGAAATACAGCGTCGCGCATCAAGCTGCTGAGGGCCAGTGATGGCACCGGTCGGGCAGACATCGATGCAGGCCCGACAGCTGCCGCAGAGATCGTCGATGGGTTGGTCTTCGGGCAGTGGCAGATCGGTGAATAGCTCGCCGAGGAAAAAATACGAGCCGGCATGGCGGTTGAGTAAAAGCGTATTTTTGCCAATCCAGCCCAACCCCGCATTCCGCGCGAGCGCTTTTTCGAGCACCGGGCCACTATCCACAAACGCCCGATAACCGAATGGGCCGAGTGTTTGCTCAATCTGCTCGGCAAGGCGTTGCAGGCGCTGGCGCATGAGTTTGTGATAATCCCGTCCCAAGGCGTAACGCGCAATAAATGCACGGCGGCCATCGGCGAGCACCGCATCGTCGGCTTCGAGATCAGGTGGGTGGTAATCCATGCGCACGCTAATCACCCGCAGCGTGCCGGGAACCAAGCGCTCGGGGCGGGCGCGTTTGAGGCCATGCCGGCCCATCCAGCGCATCGTGCCGTGACGCCCTGCTTTGAGCCAGCGCAGTAAATGCGCTTCATCATCGCCTAGATCCGGTTTGGCGATGCCGATTTCGCTAAAACCCAGCGCCGCACCCCATTGACGAATATCGCCGGCGAGGCGTTCCATATCGATCGACGGTGGTGTTGGCGTGTCAACCACGACATCTCCAGAATTCACAGCAAACGGTATAGTAACGCGATGACTGCATTGCCCGAAGCCCTCTACACGCCGGCGCAAGTGCGCGAATTAGATCGGCGTGCGATCGAAGACCAAGGTATTGCCGGTGGTGTGCTCATGGCGCGTGCTGGGCGCAGTACGTGGCGCCTAATTCGGCAGCGCTACCCGCAAGCCAAGCGCGTGCTGGTGCTCTGTGGCGGCGGTAATAACGGGGGCGATGGGTATGTTATTGCGCGCCTGGCCGCTGAGGCCGGCTGTCATGTCGATTTATGTCCGCTGCAAGACCCCGCCGCGCTTAGCGGTGATGCTGCCATCGCGGCAGGCCAAGCGCTTGAGCGTGTGGACGCGGTGGCATGGAATCCTGCGCTGGTTGAATCTGCTGATGTAGTGGTCGATGCACTGCTCGGAACGGGCTTAGATCGCGCGGTAGAAGGGGTGTTGGCAACGTGGATTCATGCGCTCAATCAGGGTTCAGCGCCGGTGGTGGCGGTCGATGTGCCCTCGGGGTTGAGCGCCGAGACCGGCGAGGTGCTTGGCGCAGCGGTGAAGGCCACCTGCACACTGACGTTTATTGGACTCAAGCAAGGCCTCTACACCGGTGATGCCGCTGAGCAGGTGGGCGAACGGGTGTTCGATGACCTCCAAGTCCCTGGAGTCGTCTATGAGGGCATGACGCCCTCGGCCTGGCGAGTGACCAGCGCGGCGTTTGCTCAAGCCTTGCCAGCGCGGGCGCACAACAGCCACAAAGGCCGGTTTGGCCATGTGCTTATCATTGGTGGCGACCACGGTATGGGCGGGGCGGTTCGATTGGCCGGTGAGGGTGCCGCTCGCGTCGGCGCTGGACTGGTGAGTGTGGCGACGCAGCCGGGGCATGTCAGCGCGGTGCAAGCGGCACGCCCGGAGTTAATGACGTGGGGCATTGCCTCAGCGAGCGATAATCGGGCTGAGCTCGAGGCGCTGCTGCGTCAAGCCAATGTCATTGGACTGGGTCCGGGCCTAGGTCAGGGTCAGTGGGGCACCAGCCTCTATCAGGCTGCCTTAAATACCGAGTGTGCCCTCGTTGTTGATGCGGATGGGCTCAATCATCTGGCCGCGCAGCCCACCGAGCGCGATGACTGGGTGCTTACGCCGCATCCGGGTGAGGCGGCGCGCTTATTGGCAACGGATGTGGCGAGCATCGAAGCCGACCGGTTTGCCGCCGCCGACGCGCTTGCCAAACGCTATGGTGGTGCGACGGTGCTCAAAGGCAGTGGCACGATTATTAGCGATGGCCAGACGCGCTATGTCTGCACGGCGGGCAACCCAGGCATGGCCAGTGGTGGTATGGGTGATGTGCTCACTGGGGTCATTGCCGGGTTGCGGGCGCAGGGATTGAGTCCGATCGATGCCGCACGGATCGGCGTTCAGGCTCATAGTGAAGCGGCCGATCGTGCGGCAGCCGGGGGTGAGCGTGGTTTGTTAGCGGGTGATGTGCTGGCGCAATTGCGTGGGATTGTTAATCCATGATGCAACGCGCGATTACATTGGCTGATGAAACGGCGACGCACGCACTCGGGCATTGTCTTGAGGTGACGCGCCCCGGTGTGGGCTGTGTGTTCTTACACGGTGATCTAGGCGCGGGTAAAACCACATTGGTGCGCAGTCTGTTGATGGCGGCTGGGCATCAAGGCCCGGTGCGCAGCCCGACTTATACGCTGGTGGAGCCCTATCAACTGGGCCAAAGGCGGGTGTTTCACCTCGACCTCTACCGCCTGGCAGATCCTGAAGAGCTCGAGTTCATCGGGTTACGGGAATTAATCGATGCCGGGTTGCTACTCATCGAGTGGCCCGAGCAGGGCGCCGGTGTGTTGCCTGAGCCCAGTTTGAGCATCGCCCTTGCCGGCGAGGGCAATCGCCGCGAGGCGTCGATTGCTTGGGATGAAAAGCAATGGCCGCGATTAGCTACCATGCTTGAGAGCTTTAGCTAAGAAAAAACGCTATGTCATTATTTAACCGGCTTTTTATTGAAATTAGCCAAAGCCTATGGCATATACTGCGTCCAACCAGGGTATTGGGAGGGGACATGCGCGTCCTCGCTTGTGTCGCATTGCTGTTGATCGCCTCCGTGGCTGTCGCGCAGCCATCGGTTGAGGAAGTTCGCACCTGGAATGGTCCTGAGCGCACGCGCGTGGTTTTCGATCTGAGCGCGCCGCTAAGCCATGAGCTATTTATGCTCTCGCGTCCCGATCGCGCCGTGCTTGACCTGCATGATGCCGATATCGCGGCTGAATTGGTTGCCGATATTCGTGATATTGGCCCGATCGAGCGCGTGCGGACCGGGCAACGCGCTGATGGCGCCCGGGTGGTTTTGGACCTGGCCTACGCGCTAAGCGCAGAGAGTTTTCCGGTCGCACCGAATGACACCTATGGCCACCGCTTGGTGGTTGACCTGCATCATGCCAACACCACCATTGCCGCTGATGGACAACCCCGTGCGGATGCCAAACAAACACAGGCGCCGGTGCGTACCGCGCAATCCGCCGCGCCTGATGAGTTTGTGGTGGCGATTGATGCCGGCCACGGTGGCGAAGACCCAGGCGCGATTGGTGCCGCTGGGACTTACGAGAAAGACATCGTGCTCACGGTCGCGCGCAAACTCGCGGATCGAGTCAATGCGGTACGCGGGCTTCGCGCGGTATTAATTCGGGATGGTGATTACTACATCGGCTTACGCGAGCGCACGCGCAAGGCCCGCGATGTTAATGCGGATTTGTTTATTTCGCTGCATGCCGATGCGTTCCATGATCGGCGTGTGAAGGGCTCGTCGGTTTTTGTGCTCTCACGCAATGGCGCATCGAGTGAAATGGCGCGCATGGTTGCTCAGCGTGAAAACCAAGCAGACCAAATTGGCGGTGTGTCACTTGCGGGTAAAGATGAGCAGCTGGCCTCGGTGTTGGTTGATCTATCCCGGGCGCACACCGTTGAAGAAAGTGTCGGCGTGGCCAAGGTTTTACTCACCGAAATGGACGCCTTGGGTGATGTCCACGGCGGCGGGGTTGAGCAGGCCGGTTTTGCGGTGCTGAAGTCGCTTGATATGCCCTCGGTGCTGGTTGAACTTGCATTTATTTCTAATCCCGAGGAAGAACGCCGGCTTAAGTCGAGCGATTATCAACGGCGACTATCGGCGGGCATTTTGCATGGCATTAAGGCCTATGTTGCTCGGCAGCGGCCCAACCTGCAGCTTGCCGGTGGCGAGTACGTCGTTCGTCGCGGCGATACACTCTCCGAAATTGCGCAACAACATGCCGTATCCGTCCAGCAGCTGCGTCAAGCCAATAACATCGGTAATGACGCCATCGCCACGGGTGTGACCCTGCAGATCCCTTGATTAAGGCATAATCGGGCCATGCCGATTAAGCGTCTGTCTGCACAACTGGTTAACCAAATCGCTGCCGGTGAGATCATCGAGCGGCCCGCCTCGGTGTTAAAAGAACTGCTAGAAAACGCCCTTGATGCCGGTGCGCAGGCGATTCAAGTTGATATCGAAGCGGGTGGTAAACGGCTTATTCGGGTGCGGGATGATGGTGCGGGGATGCCGGCCGATGATTTAGCCCTCGCCGTGCAATCGCACGCGACGAGTAAAATTGCCGCGCTCGATGATTTAGACCATATCGCCACCTTGGGTTTTCGCGGTGAGGCACTGCCAAGCATTGCTTCGGTGTCGAGCCTGCGTATTACGACCGCTACCCATGCCGATGCCCATGGCTATGCGCTTACGGTTGGCAATGACGCCGAGCCGGTGCCAGCGCCGCATCCGGCGGGTACGACGGTGGAGGTTCGCGATCTATTTCATCAAGTCCCCGCGCGGCGGAAATTTTTGCGTACCGAGCGTACTGAATTTCGACATATCCAAGAGCTGGTGCGGCGCGTTGCGTTGGGTCGGCCAGAAGTGGCGTTTCGGTTAACACACAACCAGCGCGATGTCATAACGCTTAGCGCGCTGACTCAGGGCCAGGAGCGCCAGCGGGTTACTGATTTGATGGGCGAGGGTTTTGTGGCCGCCTCGCTACAACTCGATACCCAAGCCGCCGGGTTGCGTCTGCGCGGTTGGTTGGGACTGCCAACCGCGGCGCGCGGTCAGCCCGATCTGCAGTATGTCTATCTCAATGGCCGAATGATTCGCGATCGTTTGGTCACCCAGGCGCTGCGCCGGGCCTATGCGGATGTTTTGTTTAAAGACCGGTTTCCCGCCTATGTCCTGCACTTACAGCTTGATCCCGCGCAGGTCGACGTTAACGTCCATCCCACTAAGCACGAAGTCCGTTTTCGCGATGGCGGGCTGGTGTTTGATTTTATTCAGCGCCAAGTTGCCCGAGCCCTCGCTGAAGGTGGCGCCTATGCAGGCTCATCGGCTGATTCGCCGGCCGCTGTGAATTTCAATGCGCCTGGGCAAGCCCCTGCGCCTGGGCCAGCACCTGGGCCAGCAGCGGCCGCGGCTACGGCTGCATTGCCCTTGCATGAAGCCCGAGCAGTCTATGCCGAGGCTTCAGCGGCGCCGCCCGAGACATCCAACACGGATCCCACCCCGCGACTCGGGCATGCCGTGGGTCAGATTCATGGTGTTTTTATTTTGGCGCAATCAACCCAGGGCCTGATCTTAGTTGATATGCACGCCGCTCATGAGCGCATTGTCTATGAGCGCCTAAAGCGTCAATACGCCGAGCAGGGCGTCGCACGCCAACCGCTGTTAGTGCCGATTAACTTCACAGTCAGTCCAGCTGAGGCCGATTTGGCTGAAGATCAGCAATCGCTGCTGGCAGAGCTTGGCCTGGAGGTTGATCGGCTGGGCCCAGAGCAGCTTTGTCTGCGCTCGCTGCCGGCGCTGCTGGCAAGCGCTGATGGTGAGACCATCGTGCGCGATGTGCTGGCTGATTTGCGCGCCAATACCGCGAGCCATAGCGCAGGCGACACCATTCGTGCGCAGATCGCGAGATTATTGGGCACCATGGGCTGTCATGGCTCGGTACGCGCCAATCGCCTGCTCACGATTGCTGAACAGGACGGGCTGTTACGCGATATGGAGCGCACGCCCAATATTGATCAATGCAACCATGGCCGCCCAACCTGGGTCGAGCTTGATCGGCGCGCGCTCGATCGGTTGTTTTTGCGCGGCCAGTGATGGCGCCGCGCACGCCTCCACCCCCGGTAATTTGCTTAATGGGGCCGACCGCAGCGGGTAAAACCGACTTGGCGTTATCGCTGCACGCGAGGGGTGGTGTTGATTTAATTAGCGTTGATTCGGCGATGGTGTATCGGGGTATGGATATTGGGACGGCCAAGCCCGATGCGGCAACGCAAGCACGCTCGCCACATGCGCTGATCGATATTCGTGATCCGGCTGAGCCCTATTCGGCGGCGGAATTTGCGCATGATGCCGGGCAATTAATTGCGCAATCTCATCAAACCGGGCGTGTGCCGGTGTTGGTGGGCGGGACGATGCTTTATTTTCGGGCGTTACTTGAGGGCCTGGCGACGCTGCCGGCGGCGGATCGCGATTATCGCGCCAAGCTTGAAGCACAGGCGCACACCGAAGGCTGGGTTGCGTTGCATGCGCAGCTTGCCCGCGTTGACCCGGCAACGGCAGCGCGTCTACACCCGAATGATGCGCAACGCATTCAACGAGCGCTTGAAGTGCATTATCTCACCGGCGAGCCGATGAGCGTATTGCAACAGCGCTCGGCGACGGAACCCCGGGCGTGGTCGTTGGTCAAAATCAGCATCGAGCCATTCGATCGCGAACGCTTGCATCAGCGTATCGAGGGGCGTTTTAAAGCGATGTTGACCCAGGGATTAGTCGAAGAGGTGCGCGGGCTGTATGAGCGAGGCGATTTGCATAGCGATTTGCCCTCGATGCGCAGCGTCGGTTATCGCCAGGTTTGGGATTGGCTAGCCGGTCGCATTGCCGATGATGAACTGGTTTTTCGTGGCGTCGCGGCAACCCGGCAACTGGCTCGCCGGCAGCTTACGTGGCTTCGGCGCGAGCGGCGAATAGCGCGTGTGGATGCCGATGATGCCGCAGTGCAAGATAGGCTTAGGGATCTATTGGCTGGCGTGCTAGATTGAGTATCAAGAAAGACGAGAAATCGTGTGAGCGATCAAGGAGTCACAACGGCATGTCCAAGGGGCAATCATTGCAAGAGCCATTTCTTAACGCACTGCGCAAAGAAAAGATCCCGGTGGCGATTTATTTGGTCAACGGCATCAAGCTCCAGGGCCAGGTCGAGTCGTTTGACCAGTTTGTGATTCTGTTACGCAACTCAATTAATCAAATGGTCTATAAGCACGCGATCTCAACCATCGTGCCATCCCGTAACGTGCGCACGTTGCTGGAGGAGGAACGTAATCCCGAAACTGACGAAGACTAAGCGCAGCGTCGCTGCTGAGGCAGCGCCGTCGCAGCTCTTTGAGCGCCCCGGTGGCGGTGAGCGCGCTGTATTGGTGCAAGTGGATGACGGTGTCGTTGATTTTGACGCCGCCATTCAAGAGTTTGAAGCGCTCGCTGAATCAGCCGGCGCCCGCATTGTGCATCGGCTTGCAGGCCGCCGCCGCACGCCCGACCCAAAAACCTATTTAGGTGGTGGTAAAGTCGAGGACTTGCGCGCACAGATCGAATTGCACGATGCCGATTTGGTGTTGATTAACCACGCGCTATCGCCAGTACAAGAGCGCAACCTTGAGCGCGAGCTGCGGTGTCGGGTGCTTGACCGCACGGGTTTGATTTTAGACATCTTTGCCCAACGCGCCCGCTCGCATGAAGGCAAGTTGCAGGTTGAATTAGCGCAGCTTCGGCATATTGCCAGTCGCTTAGTGCGTGGCTGGTCTCACTTAGAGCGTCAAAAGGGTGGCATTGGACTGCGCGGCCCGGGTGAGACGCAGTTGGAAATGGACCGGCGTATGTTGGGCGTGCGGATTCGGCAGCTCGAAAAGCGCCTCTCGCGGGTACGCCAACAGCGTGATCAAGGCCGACAGGCGCGGCGGCGGCGCGATATGCCAGCGGTCTCCATGGTTGGCTATACCAACGCGGGTAAGTCAACGTTGTTCAATCGCGTGGCTGGATCGGGTGTGTATTCAGCCGATCAGCTATTCGCCACCCTTGATACCACGCTGCGTCGAGTTGAGCTGGCTGCCGGCGAGGTGGCGGTGATTGCCGATACGGTCGGATTTATCCGTGATCTGCCAACCCAGCTTGTGGCGGCTTTTCGCTCAACGCTCGAAGAGGTGGTTGAGGCTGATTTGCTGGTGCACGTGATCGATGCAGCCGATCCGGCGCGTGAGGCGAATGCCAACGAAGTCCAGCGCGTGCTCGAGGCATTGGGTGCTGACACGGTGCCGCAGCTGCGGGTGTATAACAAAATTGACGTGCGCGGTTTACCCGCGCGTGTCGACCGCGACGATGAGGGCATTGCCCAACGGGTTTGGGTTTCGGCGGCAACCGGCGAGGGGATTGCGGCCTTACAAGCGGTGATTGCCGAGCGGGTTCGCGCCGAGCAGGCGCGTGGGCTGATTGAGCTGGACCCGGCGCAAGGGCGGTTGCGGGCGCGTTTTTATGCTCTTGGCGATGTGCTCGCCGAAAGTTGGACCGACGCCGGTCGGCTCCAGTTAGCGGTTGAGCTGCCGCGCCGTGAGCTTGAGCGACTCTATCGCAACGAAGGACTGGACGCTGAATTAGTGCCTTTTACCGACGAGCGGTTGCCGGTGAGGGCGATGGCTCATTAGAATCATGCGGTTGGTGCGAACAAGCGCAGCAATCGAACTTATGGCCGGCGGCGGTAGACGCTCGTCGGGCGCACTCCGAAATTGGAGAATCTGAATGGCCTGGAATGAACCTGGTGGTAATAATCGCGACCCATGGAGCGGTGGCGGCGGTGGCGGTCGTGGTAACCAAGGCCCACCCGACCTCGATGAGGTCATCCGTAAAGTTAAATCGCGCCTAGAAGGGCTATTCGGCGGCGGCGGTGGTCGCCGTAGTGGTGGTGGCCAAGGTGGCGGCGAGGGTAAGTCGCCAAAAGCGCCCGGCGCGAAAGGCATTGGCATCATTGTTGGTGTGGTGTTCGCCGGCTGGGTGCTCTCAGGCATTTATATTGTTGATGAAGGCACGCGGGGGGTTGTCACCCGCTTTGGTGAGTATCAATCGACCGCCATGCCCGGTCCGCATTGGCACATTCCGTATCCAGTGGATGCCGTGCAGACGGTCGATGTCTCCTCTCGGCGGCGCATAACGGTGGGTTACCAAGCAATCTCACCACAGCAAACGCGCCCGGTGCTGTCCGAGGCGTTGATGCTGACCGAAGATGAAAACATCGTAAACGTCCAGCTCGCCGTTCAGTATCAGGTCTCAGATGCGGCGGCGTTCGTCTTTGAGTTCGTCGATCCCCAGCAAACGCTCAAAGAACTTACTGAGAGTGCGCTGCGTGAGGTAGTCGGCAAACGTGAGATGGATTACGTGCTCACCGAAGGTCGTGCCGAGGTTGCGCAGTCAACGCGTGATCTGATTAACGAAACGCTTGAATACTACGAGCCCGGCATCGAAGTGTTGGAAGTGGTCATTCAGGATGTTCAACCGCCCGAGCAGGTTCAAAGCGCGTTTGAAGATGCGATTCGGGCACGCGAGGACCGCGAGCGTTTGATTAACCAAGCGCAGGCCTACCGCAACGAGGTGATTCCGAGAGCGGAAGGTGCGGCGGCCCGGATTCGTGAAGAAGCCGGCGGCTATCAGGCGCGTATCGTCCAGCGCGCTGAGGGTGATGCTAGTCGCTTCACTCAGCAGCTCACGGAGTACACCAAAGCGCCAGAGGTCACGCGTGACCGCCTCTACCTCGACACCATGGAGCGGGTTTTGGGCCGCAGTGGCAAAGTGCTAATCGACGTCGATTCAAGCCAGCCGCTGATGTACCTACCGCTTGATCGCATGATGCGGCAAAACCCGCAAGGGGATGCCAGCAGCAGTTCATCAGGCACGATGAACAACACCCTTTCGAGCAATAGCTCAAGCGGCTCGCAGACGGCTGGAAGCACGCAGAGTGGCTCACTACGCACGCGGGAGACACGCTAATGAACCGTCTCACAACCCTTGGTATCGTCGTGATCGTGCTGCTATTCGTTGGCATTACGTTTGGCACGTTCACCGTCCACGAAACTGAACGGGCGCTCAAATTCAGGCTCGGTGAAGTCGTTAAGACCGATTTTACGCCTGGCCTTTATTTTCAGGTGCCATTCGTTAACAACGTCCGCAAAGTCGATGCGCGGGTGCAGACCCTCGACGAAGACCCACAGCGCTTTCTCACCGCTGAGCAGAAGAACGTCATTGTTGATGCCTTCGTGAAATGGCGGGTTGAGGATATTGAGCAGTACTACGTCACGGTTGGTGCCGACCCTCGCCGAGCGAATCTGCGTTTGTCTGAGATTATTCGCGACGGTCTGCGCAACGAATTTGGTAAACGCACAGTGCAGGATGTCATTTCTGGCGACCGTGCCGACATTATGACGATCTTGACCGAGCAGGCCGGCGTTGCCGGCGACTCGCTAGGCATCTCGGTGCTCGATGTGCGCATTCAGCGCGTCGATCTACCCGAAGGAGTGAGTGAGTCGGTGTTTAACCGAATGGTCGCTGCCCGTGAGCGCGTGGCACGTGAGTTTCGGGCTGAGGGCCAAGAGCAGGCTGAAAGAATTCGGTCGGCTGCCGATCGACGCCGCGAAGAAATCCTCGCCTCGGCTCGCCGCGACGCCGAAGAGCTTCGGGGTGAGGCGGATGCGGATGCAACGTCCATTTACGCGAATGCCTACAATGCCGATCGCGAGTTTTATCGGTTCTACCGCAGCCTTGGTGCGTATGAAAGTACTTTCTCGGATAAAGAGGATGTCTTGGTGTTATCACCGGATTCTGAGTTCTTCCGG
>JAVLBW010000003.1:15631-25710 GCA_031581235.1 Spiribacter sp.
GCAGCCTTGGTGCGTATGAAAGTACTTTCTCGGATAAAGAGGATGTCTTGGTGTTATCACCGGATTCTGAGTTCTTCCGGTACTTTGATCAGACTGAATCGCTGCAGCGCTAGCGGGTGGGTTTAATGCGCCAATGATGCAGGATGTGCTCACCGCGATTGCGTTGATTTTGATCATTGAGGGCGTCCTGCCATTTTTAAGCCCTCGGACATTGCGCAAGGCGCTGTTTAGCATCGTGCAAAATAACGACAAGCAACTCCGGCTGACCGGGTTTTTAACCATGTTAGCCGGGGTGTTGCTGTTGTACTGGGTGCGCTGACGACGGGCCCATCGGGAGGGGATGATGAATGACAAGCTGGTGGGGAAGAACAGCCCCTGGTTGTTGCCGGATGCTGTTGAGGAATTGTTGCCACCGGCCGCGCAAGCGCTCGAGGCGCTTCGCCGAACCGCATTAGATACCTGCGAGCGCTGGGGTTATGCGCTCATCATGCCGCCTACCATTGAATACCTCGAGTCGCTACTCTCGGGCGTCGCGCACGATCTCGATCTACAAACCTTTAAGCTGACCGATCAGCTAAGTGGTCGCATGATGGGGGTGCGCGCGGATATCACCCCACAGGCGGCGCGCATTGATGCGCATCAGTTGCAGGCACAAGGCCCGGTGCGGCTTTGTTACGCCGGCAGTGTGTTGCGTACCCGTCCTGATACGCCACAGGGCACGCGTAACCCGTTGCAACTCGGCGCTGAGCTCTACGGCCATGCGGGCATTGAAAGCGACGTCGAGGTGATTTCGTTAATGGCCGCGGTGCTTGGCGCCGCCGGTGCCGGGCCGCTCCATCTTGATCTGGGGCATGTCGGCATTTATCGCGGTTTAGCGCTAGCAGCGGGCTTGAGCGATGAGGCCGAGGCTGCGCTGTGGGATGCCTTGCAGCGTAAGGCCAACCGCGATATCGACGCGGTGTTGGACGCTTATTCAGTAGGCGATCAGCATCGCCAGCATTTAGCAGCGTTGGCCCAGCTCAGTGGTGGCATCGACGTGCTCGATGAAGCGCGCGAGCGCCTCGCTGGGGCGGATGCCTCGGTACAGGATGCGCTTGCGGCACTGAGTGCGATTGCCGAGGCACTGCAGCGCGCGCAGCCGGACTGGGTGTTGCATTTTGATCTGGGTGAGCTGCGTGGCTATCGCTATCACACGGGGGTCGTATTTGCCGCCTATACCCCGGGGCAGGCGCAAGAGCTAGCGCGCGGTGGTCGTTATGATGATATTGGCGCGGTATTTGGGCGGGCGCGGCCGGCGACCGGGTTTAGCACCGATCTTAAAGCGCTACAGCGCTTAACTCGCCCGAATTCGTCGCCGGCGATGGCCAAAGCAATCGCTGCGCCGTGGCAGGACGATGCGGCATTGCGCGAGCAAGTTGCCGCACTGCGCGCCGCCGGTGAAATCGTTATTTGGGCGCTGCCAGAGCCAACACATGCCCAAGCCACAACGATGGCGGGCTGCGATCGGCAGCTGACAGTCGATAAAAACGGGCAGTGGCGGGTCGAAGCGCTTTAATTAAACGGGGACGTTAATGGCCAGAAGCATTGTAGTCATCGGCTCGCAGTGGGGCGATGAGGGTAAGGGCAAAATTGTTGATCTGCTCACCGATCGCGTGAGCGCTGTGGCGCGCTTTCAGGGCGGCCACAATGCGGGCCACACGCTAGTGATCGATGGCGTAAAGACGGTTTTGCATCTCATTCCCTCGGGGATCTTGCGCGACGACGTCATGTGCCTTATCGGCAATGGCGTCGTGCTCTCGCCTCAAGCGCTGATGGATGAGCTTGGCATGTTGGAGACCTCGGGTGTGCCGGCGCGTGAGCGTTTGCGTATTAGCCCGGCCTGTCCGCTTATTTTGCCCTCGCACATCGCGCTCGATCAGGCGCGTGAGAAAGCCCGAGGTAAAGCAGCGATTGGGACAACTGGCCGGGGTATTGGCCCGGCCTACGAGGATAAAGTGGCCCGGCGCGGGCTGCGTTTAGGTGATCTGTTTCATCGCGAGCGACTCGCCGCCAAACTCGGCGAGCTACTGGATTATCACAACTTTATACTTAAGCAGTATTACGGCGAGCCCGGGCAAGATTTTCAGGCCATTCAAGAAGAGTGCCTAGCGATGGCCGAATCATTAGCGCCGATGATGGCCGATGTCAGCCAGTTATTGCATGACTATCGGCAAAACGGCGAAAACCTTTTGTTCGAGGGCGCTCAGGGCACATTGTTAGATATCGATCAGGGTACCTACCCGTTCGTTACCTCATCGAACACGACCGCTGGGGCCGCCGCGACTGGCACGGGGGTAGGGCCGCTTGAACTCGATTACGTGCTCGGCATTACCAAGGCCTACACCACGCGGGTTGGCGCCGGGCCTTTTCCGACCGAGTTGTTCGATGATTTGGGTGAGCATATTGCGCGTCGTGGGCATGAGTTTGGTTCAACGACTGGCCGAGCGCGCCGCTGTGGTTGGTTTGATGCCGTCGCGCTGCGTCGTGCGGTACAGATTTCAAGCCTATCGGGGCTTTGTATCACCAAAATGGACGTGCTCGACGAGCTCGACACGTTGCGCATCTGCACGGGCTACCGTTGCGGAGCCCAATCGAGTGACGTGCTTCCCACTGGTGCTGAGGCGCTAGCTGAGTGCGAACCAGAGTATGTTGAAATGCCCGGTTGGCAGTGCTCAACGCTGGGCATACAGAGCTATGCTGAATTGCCGCAAGCGGCGCGTAATTATCTCGAACGAATTGAAGCGCTATGTGGCGTACCGGTGGATATTGTTTCAACCGGCCCCGATCGCAAAGACACCATTGTTCGGCGTCATCCCCTTTCTATTCGTTGATTTATTCACTGCCCGCTGTGGATGACGCGTCTGCAACAATTCTGTTGTCGCCCGATTTTGTCTTCAGCACACCCGCAACGATAATGAATACAACATTGGCGTAGGGGATGAAGTAGAGCAACGCCCACCAAGGCGAAATGCCAGCATCTCTAGAGCGCCTAACACTAGTGGCGAGAACGCACCAAGTTAAGATTAGAAAGAATGCTAAGCTGGCAGTAATGAAAGCCGCTGTGCCGAGCGATGCGAAAAACATCAATGGCAGACTTCCGATCATCCCGATAACGAAAGCGATAACCAGTACAGCCCAATACTGCTGTCTGGACGCTACTCCAGAAAAGTTGAAATACTTCAATTTAGCTCCCTCCCATTTTGTAATTATTGAATTATTATGGTGCCCAGGAGAGGACTTGAACCTCCACAGGGTTTCCCCTACTAGCACCTGAAGCTAGCGCGTCTACCAATTCCGCCACCTGGGCTATATGATCCGAAGGGATCGGGTGAGCAGCTGCGAAGAGTACTGCCCACCCCTTTAGGTGTCAATTCAGTACAGTCCTTTGGCTGCGGGTTTTCTAGGCACTGCCCGGCGCATGCCGTATCCTAAGCGCATGGTAAAAAAACTCGATGAAACCGCTGATCCCGGTCAGGATCCCTACCTAGCCCGTGAGCGTGAAAAATACGGCGCGCCCGTCCCCAGCCGCGAATATATTACCGAACAGCTAAAAGCCCAGGCGCGGCCGCTTTCGCGCAAAGATCTTGCAGAATTGTTCGGGCTCGATGACGACGACGCCCTTGAGGGGCTCAGACGCCGGCTTAAGGCAATGGAGCGCGATGGTCAGGTGGTTCGCAATCGACGCAATGGCTATGTCGTCGTTGATAACCAAACGTTAGTGCGAGGACGGATTCGCTCATCGGCTGATGGCTCCGGCGTTGTTCATCCCGACCGGCCGGGGTCGGATGTTTATCTTGAATCAAAAGAAATGCGCCGATTGCTCAACGGCGATCGCGTTGTGGTTCGTTTAACGGGTAATGACGAGGCAGGCCGCCCGAGTGGTGAGCTTGTTGAGATTATTGAGCACGCTAACCACGAAATTGCCGGACGCTATTACGAAGAGAGCGGGATTGGCTTTGTCGTGCCCAATAACAAGCGCCTGCATCAAGATTTAATTATTCCGTCAGCGGATCGTAATGGCGCTAAACATGGCGAGCTCGTCAGCGCCGAAGTGGTCAACCAGCCCTCGCAGCGGCGTCAGCCGATTGGCAAAATCGTCGAGGTGTTTGGAACCGAAATCGCCCGCGGCGATGAGGTCGCGGTCGCGGCGCGCACGCATGGTATTCCGGTGGAGTTTCCTGAAGCGGTGCTTGAGGAGAGCGCGCCTTTTGGTGATGCAGTGCCAGAAGCGGCGAAAGCTGAGCGCCGCGATTTGCGCGATCTCCCGCTAGTGACGATTGACGGTGCAGATGCCCGCGACTTTGATGATGCGGTCTATTGTGAGCCCACCAAGCAGGGTTACAAGCTGATCGTTGCGATCGCCGATGTGGCCGCTTATGTGAAACCCGGTTCAGCGCTTGATACCGAAGCGGCCGAACGCGGCAACTCGGTGTATTTTCCGCGCGCTGTGGTGCCGATGCTGCCGGAAGTTCTCTCGAACGGGCTTTGCTCACTCAATCCCCAAGTTGACCGCCTCTGCATGGTCTGTGAAATGCAGATCGATCGCGATGGGCAATTAATCGATGCGCAATTTTTTAATGGGGTGATGAACTCCGCCGCGCGCCTTACCTATGAGGAAGTCGATGCGATTCAAAACCATCGTGACCCCTCGCTGCGGCGCGAGCACGAGGGCATCCTCAAACACCTTGAGCATCTCTACGAGGTGTTTGGGGCGCTGCGCCGAGATCGGGAAAAGCGCGGCGCGATTGATTTCAACACCAGTGAGTCGGTGCTCGAGTTTGATGACGAAGGCCAGGTCGCTGATATCCATCCGGCCGAGCGCAATGATGCCCATCGCTTAATTGAAGAGTGCATGGTGAAGGCCAATGTGGCCACTGCGCGATTTTTGCAAAGTCATCGCATCCCCGCACTCTATCGGGTGCATGAGCAACCCGCGGTCGAGCGGCTGCAGAACCTGCGTCAGTTTTTGGCACAAACCGGGTTAACCCTCGGTGGCGGTGATGAGCCATCGCCGACGGACTACTCTGCACTCATGGCGTCGATTCAGTCGCGCAGTGATCGTCACCTCATTGAGATGATCATGTTGCGCTCAATGATGGCCGCAGAGTACCGGCCTGATAATGCCGGGCATTTTGGGTTATCGCTGGACGCCTACGCGCACTTCACCTCGCCGATCCGTCGTTATCCTGACTTGATCGTGCACCGGGCGATTAAGCACGTGATTTCAGGGCAGCCAATCGAGTCGTTCACCTATACCACCGATCAACTGGTTAGCGTTGGTGAGCATTGCTCGATGACTGACCGACGGGCTGAAGAGGCCGCGCGCGATGCGATTATGACGCTGAAATGCCGCTTTATGGCCAATCGAGTCGGGCGTGAATTTAACGGGGTGATTAGCGGCGTGACCTCATTTGGTTTGTTCGTCGAACTCGATGAGGTGTTTGTGGATGGGTTGATTCATATCACCAACCTCGAACAAGACTTTTTCCACTTTGACCCGATCGGTCATCGTTTGGTGGGCGAGCGGACTGGCAAGGAATACAAGCTCACGGATCGTATTCGGATTCAGCTCGCGCAGGTTAATATCGACGATGGCAAGCTTGATTTCAGCTTGGTCGCCCACCCGCTTGGCGCCGATGGTGAGCCGCTTGAGCCATCGGCCACACCGGGGCGGCAAAAGCGCAGTGGAGGCGGGCGCAAAGGACCGCCGAAAAACCGCCGACGTCGATGAGCGAGCGGCTATTGCTCGGTGGGCTTCAGTCGGTGGCGTCTGCGCTGCGCTATGATCCAACGCGGGTGATCGAGGTATGGCTCGATCGTCGGCGGCGTGATGGCCGCCTGCAGCGATTACGCCAAACGCTTGCAGCTGCAGGCGCGCCGGTGCACGAAAGTGATGCGCGTGCCCTTGATCGAATGTTGCCGGATTTCCCTCATCAAGGCGTGGTGATTGCCTACAAGGGTTTGCCGCCGCGCGGCGATAATGATCTCGAGCGCCACCTGGATGGCTTGGCCGGTGATCCCTTTGTGCTCGTGCTTGACCAAGTACAAGATCCGCACAATTTAGGGGCCTGTTTGCGCAGTGCGGATGCGGCCGGGGTCGACGCGGTGATCGTGCCACGCGATCGCTCGGCGGGACTAACCGCCGTTGTCCACCGAGTCTCGGCCGGCGCGGCAGAATCGGTGGCGTTTTTCCAAGTGACTAATTTGGCACGTTGTCTGCGGGGTCTGCGTGATCGCGGAATTTGGCTCTACGGGGCGGCTGATGAGGCGGCTGTGCCGGTATATCAGGTGGCGTTGAGTGGGCCAATGGGCTTGGTTATTGGCGCTGAAGGCAAAGGCCTGCGGCGTTTAACCCGTGAGCATTGTGATCAGTTGGTGGCGATTCCTATGGCGGGTCATGTTGAGAGTCTCAATGTCTCGGTGGCGACGGGGGTGTTGTTGTTTGAGGCGCGCCGCCAGCAAAGCGCTTTAAACCCAGAGGCGGGTTGACTATACTGCACGGCTAGCCAGAACAATCTGACTACTCCTTGCTGCTCATGCGTACATGAGTGGCTAACCCGGTCAAACACCGGATAACCCGTAAGGAGCCACAATGCGGCATTACGAAATTGTTTTTATGGTCCACCCGGACCAGAGTGACCAAGTCCCTGCGATGATCGATCGCTACCGCGGGCTAATCGAAGCCAATGGCGGGCAGATTCATCGCCTCGAGGACTGGGGTCGTCGCCAGCTTGCTTATCCCATTAATAAACTGATTAAAGCGCACTACGTGTTAATGAACGTGGAGTGCGAGCCCAGTGATATTGAAGAGCTGGAATCAATGTTCCGGTTCAATGATGCGGTGATTCGCAACATGGTGCTTGCCCGCAAAGAGGCAGTCACCGAGCCCTCGCCGCTGGTCAAGAGCCAGGAAGAGGAGCGCGAGCGTCCGCGCCGTCATGACGACGACGATGTGTCTGGCTATGACGACGCTGATGACGATGATGATGACGATCACGACGCGGCGGCAGAAACCGCCGACGTTGACATCGCCACTGAGCCGGCCGAGGAAGCCAGCGACGACGGCAAGCAGTGAGCAATTGTGTTGAGTTGACCGGCACCCTGGTCGACGCACCGCAGATGCGTCGCTCGCCCGCTGGCATTCCGATTACTCGCGCTTTGCTCGAGCATGAGTCACAGCAGACCGAAGCCGGCCGCGAGCGTCTGATTCGCTTTCGGGTCGGTCTGCGAGCGGCGGGTTCACCACTAGCCGAGGCGCTAGAGCGTGAAGTCGCGGGTGTGAGTTTGAGTGTTAGCGGGTGTTTGCTTCGGGCGCGTCAGCGCAACACCGATACCGACCCCATTATTGTGAGTGTCAGTCGCATTGAGCGGCTGGCTGAAACGACGTTAGAGGATTGAGTTATGGCCCGTTTTTTTCGGCGGCGTAAATACTGCCGCTTCACCGCTGAAGGGGTGAAAGAGATTGATCACAAAGATCTCAATACCCTTCGCCAGTACATTACCGAGACGGGCAAGATTGTGCCCAGTCGGATCACCGGGACCCGCGCGAAGTACCAGCGCCAGCTGTCAACTGCGATCAAGCGGGCACGGTATTTGGCTTTGCTACCGTATACTGACAGCCATTAACGGGATGCTCGCCTTCGTCATGCGCACCCGTTTGGGTGCCATTGGTGCGGTAGCGCTGGGTGCGCTACTGCCGCTGCTGTTTTGGGTGAGTGGTGGTTTATTGGCGCTGATTACCCTACGGCGTGGGCTGACTGAAGTTTTGTTGGTGCTCGCGGGCGCGACGGCTGTGCTGCTGCCACTCCATTGGGCGTTGGGTACGCCAATGGCGGTGCTCCAGCCGCTGGCGCTAATCTGGTTGCCGGTCATCGCTTTGGCGCAAATTTTGCGTCAAAGCGTATCGCTGGCGATGACGCTGCAGATCGGGGCATTAATTGCGGCGGTTGCGATTGTTGGGTTCTATGGCCTCCATGGTGACCCGGCGGCCTTTTGGCAGGGAACGCTGAGCGCATTATCTGAGGCGTTGAGTGGTGGACAGCCCGGTCCCGAATGGCAGCGCGCGGCGAGCGAGCTTGCACCGCGGCTAACGGGGCTATGGGTGGCCAACATGCTCGGGCTCGTGGTGCTGTGTTTGTTGCTAGGACGCTGGTGGCAAGCGGTGCTGTACAATCCAGGCGGTTTTCAGGGCGAATTCCATACACTGCGCTTTGACCGTTGGTTTGCTGGGCTGAGTTTAATCGCGGTGGCCGTTTCAGTGATGAGCCCGCCGGGGTTGCTCAGTGACTTAGGGGTCGTGCTCGGCGCCGTATTTTTATTGCAATCGATCGCTATTGCGCATGCACTAGTGGCGTTGCGAGGCTTGCACACAGGCTGGTTGGTCGGGTTTTACCTGCTGACACCGCTGTTGATGCGGCCGTTGGCACTGGTCGGTATGGCCGACCCATTTATTGATCTGCGGGCGCGATTAGCGCCGGCAGCTTAACGTTACATAGACACAAAAAGCCGGGGATTGAACGATGGACGTCATTTTGCTCGAAAAAGTAGCCAATTTGGGTGGCTTGGGCGATACCGTGAAGGTGCGCTCGGGTTACGGCCGTAACTACCTTATTCCACAGGGCAAGGCGAAGCCGGCGACAGCGGAAAATGTCGCCTATTTCGAGGCTGAGCGCGCCGCGCTCGAGAAAAAGGCCGCCGAAGAACTTGCTGCCGCCCAAGCGCGTGCCGAGAGCCTTAACGGTTTTGCTGTAACCATCAACGCTAATGTGGGTGAAGAGGGCAAGCTATTCGGTTCGGTGGGTCCGCAGGACATTGCCGATGCGTTGACGAGCGCGGGGGTTGCTGCTGAGCGTCACGAGGTGCGGATGCCTGATGGGCCGATTCGTGCAACCGGTGAGTATGCCGTTGAGTTGCACCTGCACGCTGATGTGAACGCCACGGCGACCATTACCGTTACCGGCGAGGTCTGAGTCAGCGGGCCGTAGCCCGTCGGCTCACTCTGGTATGGCTGAGACGTCGAACGTCAGTGCCAAGACCGCGGCGCTCAAGGTGCCGCCGCACTCACTCGAAGCTGAACAAGCCGTCCTTGGCGGTTTGATGCTGGAAAATACGGCTTGGGAGCAAGTCGCCGATCGGGTTAGCGAGGATGACTTCTACCGTCGTGACCATCGGCTAATCTTTCGTGCCATTGAGTCACTCGCCGAGTCGGGCCAGCCGATGGATGCGGTGACCCTGTCGGAATGGCTTAAAACCAACGACGAGCTTGATAACGCCGGTGGCCTTGCTTATCTGGGGCTGCTCGCTCGTGACACACCGAGCGCGGCGAATATTCGCGCCTATGCGGATATTGTTCGCGAGCAGTCGGTACTGCGGCAGTTAATTGAAGCAGGTACCGAGGTGGCTAACACGGGGTTTAACCCCGAAGGCCAGAATTCAGCCGATCTTCTGGATCACGCCGAGCGGCGTATCTTTGAAATTGCCGAGCAGTCTGGGCGCAATCGGCGTGGATTTGTTGGGGTGCGTGACATCCTGCCCGATGTCGTTGATCGCATTGACACGCTTTACCACCAAGATAGTGATATCACCGGATTGGCGACCGGCTTTAACGACCTCGATCGCATGACCTCGGGTCTACAGAACGGGGATCTGGTGATCGTTGCTGGGCGGCCGTCGATGGGTAAGACAACCTTGGCGATGAATATTGCTGAGTCAGCGGCACTCCAACAGGGCCCGCCGACAGCGGTGTTCAGCATGGAAATGCCGGCCGATGCGCTCGCCATGCGTATGTTGGCCTCATTGGGACGGGTTGAGCTACAAAAAATTCGCTCCGGGCGCCTGACCGATGATGACTGGCCGCGTTTGACCAGTACGATGAATTTGCTCTCGCAAGCAAAGCTATTTATTGACGATACGCCGGGCCTAACGCCGACTGAAATGCGGGCACGCTGCCGGCGCTTGAAGCGCGAGCATGGGCTGGGTTTGGTATTGGTTGATTACCTCCAGCTTATGCAGTTGCCGGGTTTTAAAGAAAACCGTGCGGC
>JAVLBW010000003.1:25808-48906 GCA_031581235.1 Spiribacter sp.
CTGAAATTTCAGAGATTTCACGCGCGCTCAAGGGCATGGCTAAGGAGCTTGGCGTGCCGGTTATGGTGCTCTCGCAGCTCAACCGCAGTCTCGAGCAGCGTCCCAACAAACGCCCCATCATGTCCGATCTACGTGAATCTGGTGCCATAGAGCAGGATGCCGATGTCATCGTGTTTATCTATCGCGATGAGGTTTATAACGAAGACAGCCCTGATGCTGGGACGGCTGAAATTATTATCGGCAAGCAGCGTAATGGCCCCGTGGGCACTATGCGTTTGACCTTCTTAGGCCAATACACGCGCTTCGAGAACTTTATCGAGGATGCCGGTTACGGGGGCGGCGGCTGGCAGTGAGCCGTTTGACCCGGGCTCGCATCAATCTCGATGCCCTCGGCCACAATGTTGCCCAGGCTCGGGCACTGGCGCCCCAATCAGCGCTCATGGCGGTGCTTAAGGCCAATGCCTATGGCCATGGGCTGTTGCCGATTGCGCATGAACTCAGTAACCAAGTTGAGGCATTCGCGGTTAGCTGTCTTGAGGAAGCATTACCGCTGCGCGCGGCCGGTCTGAATCATCGCATTGTGTTGCTTGAAGGCTTTTTTCAGGCAGATGAAATTCCCGTATTCGCCGCCCAACGATTCGATGCCGTTATTCACCAACCGTGGCAGATCGAAGCGCTGGAGCAAGCTGAGCTGCCGGTGCCGATTGACTGCTGGTTAAAGGTGGATACGGGCATGGGGCGGCTGGGGTTCGCACCGAGAGATGCCCCGGCCGCTGCCGAGCGATTGCGGCGCTGTTCGCACGTTGGTGCGCTGCGCTGGATGACGCACTTTGCTAACGCTGATCAGCCTGAGCATGCCGAGACGGCAACCCAACTCGCCCGCTTTGGTGAAGTGATTAACCCTGATGATAGCGCGAGCGCAGCCAATTCAGCGGCCACGCTGCGCTGGCCATCAACCCATCAAGATTGGGTGCGACCGGGGATTATGTTGTACGGCAGTTCGCCGTTCGCAGATCCCGCTTCGCATCAAGCGCTCGCACCGGTAATGCAGCTCGAGGCCCCATTAATTTCAGTCAAATGGCTGCCTGCTGGCCACGGGGTGGGTTATGGCGGGCGTTTTGTTTGCCCTGAGCGAATGCCGGTGGGCGTTGTCGGGGTGGGTTATGGTGATGGCTATCCCCGGCATGCGCCGGATGGCACGCCAGTGTATGTGAATGGTGTCACTGCCACGGTGATCGGCAAAGTCTCCATGGATATGCTGGGTATTGATTTGCGTAGCGTCCCGCAGCCACGGGTGGGCGATCGAGTTATCTTGTGGGGTGATCATCCAACCGCCGGCGTGGTCGCTGAGCACTGTGGCACGATTAGTTATGAGCTATTTTGTCAGCTCACGCCCCGGGTTCAGCGAATTTATCGTCGAGGTGGCGACAGTGGCTAAATCGAGTGTTAAGACCTTGTATGTCTGCAGTGCCTGTGGCGCTTCGGCGGCGCAGTGGGCTGGGCAATGTGCCGATTGTGGTGAGTGGAATACGCTCGAGGAGCAAATTCAGGCCGCGCCACCCACCAATGCCCGAGGGGTGATGCGTGGCGATGGGCAAAGCGCATCAGGTAGCGGCGTTAAGCGCCTCGATGAAGTCCCTCGTGATGCCGAGTTGCGATTTTCGACCGGGATTGGTGAGTTTGATCGAGTGTTGGGGGGCGGACTGGTTGCCGCTGGCGTGGTCTTGCTTGGCGGTGAGCCCGGTATTGGCAAATCAACGCTATTGCTTGAGGCCGTCGCGCGAGTCGCGAATCAACGCGGAGCCCTCTATGTCACTGGTGAGGAGTCGTTGCGGCAGGTCGGAATGCGCGCTGAGCGGCTTGGTGTCAGTGGGGAGGGGTTGAAGCTACTGGCTGAAACGCGTGTTGAGACGATTATTGAGCTGGCGCGCCGGGAAAAGCCCGACGTGCTGGTGGTTGACTCGATTCAAACGATTCATAGCGATGCCCTTGGCTCGGCCCCCGGTGGCGTCGCACAGGTGCGTGAATCAGCCGCGCAGCTGGTGCAGTTTGCCAAGCGTACCGGCACGGTGCTGTTTTTAGTCGGTCATGTGACCAAGGAAGGCCAGCTTGCTGGCCCCCGCGTGCTTGAGCACATGGTGGATACGGTCCTTTATTTTGAAAGCGATTCCGGTAGCCGTTATCGGTTGTTGCGTGCGGTTAAAAACCGTTTTGGCGCGGCGAATGAATTGGGCGTTTTTGCCATGCTCGATAGTGGCTTAAAAGAGGTAAAAAACCCTTCCGCTATTTTTTTATCACGGCATGAGAAACCGGTGGCTGGCAGCGCCATTTTGGTCACACGAGAGGGAACACGCCCACTGCTTCTTGAGTTGCAGGCGTTGGTTGCCGAGAGCCCATTATCGAATCCGCGCCGTCTTGCCGTGGGACTCGATGGCAATCGGTTAGGTATGTTGCTGGCGGTGCTTCAGCGCCATGCCGGGGTCAGCACTTACGGTGAGGATGTGTTTTTGAATGTCGTCGGTGGGGTCCGCGTTGCCGAGACGGCGAGTGATCTGCCCGCGCTTTTGGCGGTGGTCTCGAGCCTGCGCGATCAGCCTATTCCGCAGGACTGGGTGATTTTTGGCGAGGTGGGGCTGGCCGGCGAAATACGGCCAATCCCCAATGGCATCGATCGGCTAACAGAGGCCGCCCGCCATGGTTTTAAGCGCGCGCTGGTCCCGAGCAAAAACCGTCCCGCCGCGGGCGAAGCACCGCAAGGTATGCAGGTTACCGGTGTCGATCGGCTCGACACCGCGCTTGACATCATCCGCGAGGGCTAGCGCCCAAGCGCTTGTGCGGCCTCAAACGTGTTCTCTAGCAACGTGGCTCGTGTCAGGGGGCCAACACCGCCGGGGACAGGCGTAATCCAGCCGGCGCGCTCAGCGGCGCTGGCATAGTCAACATCGCCAACCAGCCGGCCATCTTCGAGCCGGTTAATGCCAACATCAATGACGATTGCGCCGGGTTTAATCCATTCACCCGGAATGAACTCAGGCCGCCCGACGGCCGCTACTAATATATCCGCGCGTTCGACTTCGGCGCGCAGATCGCGAGTCCGGCTGTGGCAAATCGTCACCGTGCAGCGTGCATTGAGTAGCTCTAAGGCCATCGGTCGACCAACAATGTTGGACTGACCCAATACGACGGCATTGGCGCCTTCGAGCGACTCGCCTGTCGATGCCAGCAAAGTCATCACGCCGTGGGGCGTGCACGAGCGAAGGCCGGGTAAGCGCAGCACCAGACGACCAACGTTTTGCGGGTGAAAGCCATCGACATCCTTGCTCGGGTCGATGCGCTCGATCACCGCATTCTCATCAATGTGATCCGGTAAGGGCAGTTGTACAAGAATGCCATGGGTGTCATCGCTTGCATTGAGTTGATCGATTAGCGCCATGAGCTCGGCTTGCGTCGTTGCCGCGGGCAGGTCGTAGTCTTGCGAAACAAATCCTACTTCAGCGCAATCACGGCGCTTCATGCGCACATAGACCGACGAGGCAGCACCATCACCCACTAGCACCACGGCTAAACCCGGTGCCTTGGCCCCAGCCGCGGTACGTTGCTGCACTTCACCGCGAAGCCGCTCGCGGATATCTGCTGCGATGGCTTTACCATCAATGATCGCCGCACTCATCAACTCTCCTCCCTGTTATCTATCATGCTGATCGATGACTGTTTTTTTTATTACGCTACAATGTGTTGCACGTGCCCGTAGCTCAACCGGATAGAGCATCGGCCTTCTAAGCCGAGGGTTGCAGGTTCAAGTCCTGCCGGGCGCGCCATTTCGCTTGGGCTTACGCCGCCGCATCAGCCCGCTCAAGCTGGCGCTTGAGTAGCCGTTCAATGCCTTTGAGCAGCTTGGCCTCATCCGGGGCCACGAGCGAAATAGCCTCGCCTGCATTGCCGGCTCGGCCTGTGCGCCCAATGCGATGGACATAATCTTCGGCTACTTGGGGCAAATCGTAATTCACCACATGCGGTAGATGATCGATGTCGAGCCCGCGGGCTGCGATATCGGTGGCCACCAGAACGCGTACATCACCGCGTTTAAAACCCGCGAGTGCTTGGGTGCGTGCGGTTTGGCTTTTATTGCCATGAATCGCCGCTGAGCTCAGGCCATCTTGACCCAGCTGGCGGCTTAAATTGTTGGCGCCATGTTTGGTACGGGTGAACACCAGTACTTGCTGCCAATCCCCTTCCTTAATCAACCGACTGAGTAGACCCCGTTTTTCTGCCTTGGCAGAGCGGTAAACTCGTTGAGCGACGGTTTCAGCGGCGCTGTTGCGTGGCGCGACGTCGATTTCAACCGGCTTGGTCAGCATGCCGGCCGCGAGCGCGCGAATTTCTCGCGAGAACGTCGCTGAAAACATCAGGGTCTGGCGTTGCTTGGGTACGTATTGAAGAATTTTGCGAATGTCGTGAATAAAGCCCATGTCGAGCATACGGTCTGCTTCGTCCAGGATCACAGTCTCAACGCCGTCAAGACGGGCGTTACCGCGTTTTAAGTGATCCAGCAGGCGACCGGGTGTAGCAATCAAAATATCCACGCCTTTGCGCAGTCGATCGATTTGGGGCTGCATACCGACGCCGCCAAAAATAACGCCAGAGCGCAGCGGCAAATTACGGCCATAGGTTTTTACACTCTCATGGATTTGCGCTGCCAGTTCGCGGGTCGGTGCGATAACCAGCGCCCGCACAGGCCGGCGTTTGGTGCCGCTGGCATCGTGCTGCGATAGCCGCTCGAGAAGCGGTAAGGTAAAGGCAGCGGTTTTGCCAGTGCCGGTTTGCGCGGCCGCTAAAAGGTCGCCGCTTTCGAGGATCGCCGGGATCGCGCGCTGCTGAATGGACGTCGGGGTGGTGTAGCCCGAGGCGCGAATCGCGTCGAGCAGCTCGGCGCGAAGGCCGAAATCATCAAATGTCATGTAGTCATTACTCCTAAATCTGGGCGGAGTATACCCGCATTGACCGCTCTTGGGTGGCTGAGTATTATTCGACGACGCTTAACGATGTTCTCGTTAAGACACCTGCGATAGAAAAGCGGGGTGTAGCGCAGTCTGGTAGCGCGCCTGCTTTGGGAGCAGGATGTCGGGGGTTCGAATCCCTCCACCCCGACCATCTCCTGGCAGGTTGGTCTAGATCGATGGTGGGCGTAGCTCAGCTGGTAGAGCTCCGGATTGTGGCTCCGGTGGTCGTGGGTTCAAATCCCATCGCTCACCCCATCCTTCCCTTGGGCCGTTAGCTCAATTGGTAGAGCAGCTGACTCTTAATCAGTTGGTTGAAGGTTCGAGTCCTTCACGGCCCACCATGTCATCGGGTAATTTCACGGTCGTGGCCGAGGAGTAATCAACCATGACCGAGACCTACATCCGCAAGGATGATGTCATTCAAAGCGTCGCTGATGCGCTGCAATTTATCGCTTGCTACCACCCCGCTGATTTTCTCCAAGCGCTGCACGCTGCCTGGCAAAAAGAGCAAAGCTCAGCCGCGCGTGACGCCATGGCGCAGATTCTGACCAACTCCCGGTTGTGTGCCGAGGGCCGCCGACCCATCTGTCAAGACACTGGCATCGTGACGGTGTTTGTTGATGTCGGCATGCAAGTACGCTGGGACACTGACTCAAGCCTTGAGCAGATGATCAATGCGGGCGTGGCTAGGGCCTATCAAGACGCTGACAACCCATTGCGTGCCTCGATAGTTGCTGATCCAGCGGGGGCGCGGGTTAATACCGGCGATAATACGCCTGCGATCATTCACACGCGCTTGGTGCCGGGGAATACGGTGAGGTTTCGGGTTGCCGCCAAGGGTGGTGGATCGGAGGCGAAGGCACGCTTCGCCATGCTCAATCCATCCGATGACATTGCGCAATGGGTGCTCGATCAAATTCCGGCGATGGGCGCTGGGTGGTGTCCGCCCGGTGTCATTGGTATTGGCATTGGCGGCAGCGCTGAGCGCGCAATGCAGCTTGCCAAAGAGGCCTGCCTTGAGCCGTTGGATATCCATGAGCTCCAGGCACAAGGCCCACAATCACCGATCGATGCACTGCGGCTTGATTTATACGAGCGCATTAATCAGCTCGGCATTGGTGCCCAAGGCTTGGGTGGGCTGACAACGGTGCTTGATGTCAAAATTCTCGATCACCCAACCCATGCGGCTAACCAGCCGGTCGCGTTGATACCTAATTGTGCAGCGAACCGCCATGTGCACTTCACCCTCAATGGCGATGGGGTTGCGAGCCTGCCGGTGCCGCGATTAGCGGACTGGCCTGACGTCGACTGGCGCGTGGCAGAGAACACTCGCCGGGTTGATTTAGAATCAGTGAGCTCGGAGGAAATGGCGCAATGGCGGGCTGGGGATACTTTATTGCTGTCAGGCCGGCTGCTCACCGCGCGGGACGCCGCACACAAGCGCATCCAAGACTACGTTATGCGCTCAGAGCCGTTGCCCGTTGAATTAGCCAATCGCTTTATTTACTACGTCGGCCCCGTTGATGCGGTGGCCGATGAGGCGGTTGGGCCAGCGGGGCCGACAACGGCAACGCGCATGGATAAGTTCTCTGAGCTCATGCTCGCTGACATCGGTATTGCCGGAATGATTGGCAAAGCCGAACGCTCGGCGCCGACCGTAGAGGCAATACGTCGGCATGGCGCGGTTTATTTAATTGCCGTGGGTGGCGCGGCGTACCTCGTTTCGCGGGCGATCCGCGAGGCGCGTGTGGTTGCTTTTGAGGATTTGGGCATGGAGGCCATCCATGAATTTGTGGTCGATGAGATGCCGGTGACGGTGGCGGTCGATGCGCAAGGCACATCGATTCACGAGACGGGGCCGCGGCAATGGCAGCAGCGATTCGCGGGCGTGCCGATACGCCTCGAAGGCTCTCAATCGTCACCGTTGACTTAGGCTGAGAAGTACTCGGTGAGGTATTTTTCACCCTCGTCGCACAGCAACGTGATCACGGTTTGCATCGCTGGGTTATTGGCGCGTAAGCGGCGGGCGGCGAGAAGATGTGCACCAGAACTTGGCCCAACGAGAATGCCGTGATCGCGGGCTAGGCGGTACATCTCGGTAATGGCCTCATCGCTGCTAATGCTCACAAACTCGTCCACCTCGTCGCGGTGGTTACGAATGATCTCGGGGATAAAGCCATCCGATATCCCTTCAATTTGGTGGCGACCAATTTGATCACAGGCGATGGTGCAGGACTCGGCGGGCTCAAGGCCGATCACTCGGCAGGCCGGGTTTCGTGCCCGCAGTGCTTGACCGAGTCCAATCAAGGTCCCGCCCGTACCCACACCACTGATGAGCGCGTCGGGCAGGGCCTCTTCGGGGAGTTGTCGGAGCACCTCAGCGCCAAGCCAGCGGCGATTTTCTTCGACGTTCCACTCGTTGGCAAACTGTCGTGGGCAAAAATAGCCCGGTTGCTCACCGAGGGCTTCGGCCTTAGCGAGCGCCTCGTTAACGTGGAAATCACCGGTCAGGACCACTTCGGCGCCGTGCGCTTGGGAGATTGCAACCCGCGCTGAGCTCATGCCATTGGGCATCACCACTTGCATGCGATAGCCCTTCACCGCGGCCACCATCGCCATCGCGTTGCCGGTATTGCCACTTGAGGCCTCAACAATGATGTCGCCGGGATTCAGCAAGCCTTCGCGCTCAGCCCGCGAGATGATGTAGTGAGCAATGCGCGCTTTAATGGACCCGGATGGGTTGAGAAACTCGAGCTTGCAGTAAATGCCGTCAACTTCAATGAACGGCGTATTACCAATGGCATCAAGAATGCTATGCGTTGTCGCCGGCGGTTGATGGCCCGAGCGAATGCTCGGTGTTGGCTCTAGCATGGTTGCCATCGGATCCACTCCTCTCGTTCATCGAATTTTTATTTAACCATGCAGATATAGTGAGTCGGGGAGGCACGTCAATGCGCCGATGGCCGGAACGTCGCTACGGTGATAGTGCATGCCGCACTGAAGAATCCGTCGTGTCGCTTTTGCCCGCGCTCGCATGGCGGTATACTCACGGGTTCGGTTACGTAGCGCGAAAGTGGCGGAACTGGTAGACGCGCTGGGTTTAGGTCCCAGTGGGGTTAATCCCCCGTGCGAGTTCGAGTCTCGCCTTTCGCACCAGTCATTCAGAGGTGGGTAATGCAAGTATCGGTGGAGTCGGGCGAGGGTCTGAAGCGAAAGTTAACGGTCCAAGTCCCGTCTGAACGGGTGGACGAGCAGGTCGATAAAAAGCTGCGCGAGATGCGTGGTCAGGTTCGGCTGCAGGGGTTTCGCCCGGGCAAAGTGCCGATGAAAGTCGTTGCCAAGCGCTACGGTCCGCAGGTACGCGGTGAGGTGCTCGATGAAGTGGTTCGCAGTAGCTACGCCGAAGCGCTCGAGCAAGAGGCGCTGCGGCCGGCAGGAACGCCTGATATTCAGCCGCTAGCGATGGAAGCGGGCAAAGATCTTGAGTACGAGGCAAGCTTTGAGGTCATTCCCGATATTGAAGTCAAGGGCATTGATTCGATCGAATTGACCCGCCCCGCGGTGGATATTGAAGCCGCCGATGTTGATCGCATTCTCGAGCGCTTACGCAAGCAGCACGCTGAGTACAACAGCGTTAAGCGCGCTGCCAAAAATGGCGACCAAGTCACCATCGACTTCAAAGGCCAAGTTGATGGCAATGACTTCGAAGGCAATGAGGGCGAGGATGTGCCGATTCCGCTCGGTGAGGGGCAGATGCCTGAGCCCTTTGAGGCACAGCTTGTGGGCATGAAGGCCGGCGATGAAAAGACCGTCGAGTATACCTTTCCCGAGGGTTTTCCGGATGCATCGATCGCCGGTAAGACCGCTGAGTTTGCGGTCACAATGAAAAAGGTTGAATCACCCAAGCTACCCAAGGCGGATGATGCGTTCGCGGAAAAGCTGGGTATCGATGGCGGCATTCAGGCCTTGCGCGATCGGATTAACGAAAGTCTTGAGCGCGAGCGGGAACAGGCAGTGCGTACGCGGGTCAAAAACCAAGTGATGGATGCGCTGATTAGCAACAATGACATTGAGCTGCCGCAAGCGCTGCTCGATGGCGAGATCGACCAGCTGCGCCAGCAGACCAAAGAGCGGATGCGTCAGGCAGGCGCCGGCGATGATGAGCCCGATCTGCCCGCCGATCAGTTTGAACAAGAAGCCAGTCGACGCGTTGCGTTGGGATTGTTGGTTAACGAAATTGTGCGGGCGAATAACATCGAACTTGAGCCTGAGCGTATGCAGCAAGCGCTGCAACGAGTGGCTTCGGGTTATGAGCAGCCCGAGCAAATTATGCAGTACTACCTGCAGAACCAAGAGATGATGCAAAGCCTGCAACTTCAGGTTATGGAGGATCAGGTGGTTGACTGGGTCATGGAACGGGCACAGGTCACGGATAAGCCAATGAGTCTCGATGCCCTGACCAGTGGCGTCGAGGATGAAGAAAACGCCGAGGCCTAAGCGGGCCAGGAGTCAAAAAAACCCATGAGCGACGAACGCCGCGACGATACCCCGATGGCCACCGGCCTTGTGCCAATGGTGGTTGAGCAGACCGCACGCGGAGAGCGTGCGTTCGACATTTATTCGCGTCTGCTCAAAGAGCGGGTGATTTTTATGGTGGGTCCGGTCGAAGACCATCAGGCCAACTTGCTGATCGCGCAGCTGCTCTTTTTAGAGTCGGAAAATCCGGATAAAGATATTCACTTTTACATCAATAGCCCCGGCGGTGTTGTCACCGCGGGGCTTGCGATCTACGACACCATGCAGTTCATAAAGCCTGACATCAGTACGGTGTGTATTGGGCAGGCGGCGAGCATGGGCTCTTTTCTGCTAGCCGGTGGTGCCGCGGGCAAGCGTTTTGCACTGCCCAACTCGCGGGTCATGATTCATCAGCCGTTGGGTGGGTTCCAGGGCCAGGCCACCGACATTGATATCCATGCGCGCGAGATTTTGAGCATGCGTGAGCGGCTCAATCAGATTCTCGCCCACCATACCGGGCAGTCAATTGAGACGATTCAGCACGACACTGAGCGCGATAATTTTATGGCGCCAGAAGCGGCTCGCGACTACGGCATCATTGATGAGGTGCTGGCCGATCGTAGTAGCCTCCCAGTCGCGTAAAGGTGCTTGCGTGGTCCGCGAAAAGCGGGCATGGTCAAGCGGTAAAATTCTCGCATGCGCAAGGGTAGCCAATGACTGAAAAAGACAACGGCGGACGCGGCGACGACAACGGCAAGCTGCTGTACTGCTCGTTCTGCGGCAAGAGCCAGCACGAGGTCAGAAAGTTGATCGCCGGGCCATCGGTATTCGTCTGCGATGAGTGCGTCGAGCTCTGCAACGACATCATCCGCGAGGAGATGGAAGAAAAGAGCACCGAAGCGGGCGGTCAGTTGCCGCGGCCACAAGAAATTAATACCGCGCTCGATGAGCATGTGATCGGTCAGGTGCATGCAAAAAAAGTGCTTTCGGTTGCGGTCTACAACCACTATAAGCGCATGCAGGCCTCGCACGGCAAAGACGACGTGGAGCTGACCAAGAGCAATATTTTGCTCATTGGTCCAACCGGCTCGGGTAAGACCTTGCTTGCAGAGACGTTGGCCAGACTGTTGGATGTGCCGTTTACCATCGCTGATGCGACCACCCTAACCGAAGCGGGCTACGTCGGTGAGGATGTCGAAAACATCATTCAAAAACTGCTGCAAAAATGCGACTACGACGTCGAAAAAGCCCAGCAAGGCATTGTTTATATTGACGAAATTGATAAGGTCTCGCGCAAAGCGGAGAACCCGTCAATTACCCGCGATGTCTCTGGCGAGGGCGTGCAGCAGGCGTTGCTGAAGCTCATTGAGGGCACCACCGCATCGGTGCCACCGCAGGGGGGTCGTAAGCACCCGCAGCAAGAGTTTCTTCAGGTTGATACCGCGAACATTTTGTTTATCTGTGGTGGCGCGTTTGCCGGGCTTGAAAAAGTCATTCAGCAACGCTCGGAGACCGGTGGGATCGGCTTTAATGCCGAGATCAAGGGCGAAGCCCAGCGCAAAGCTGTGGGTGAGACATTGCGTGATGTCGAGCCGGAGGATTTGGTCCGCTACGGTTTGATTCCCGAGTTTGTGGGTCGCCTGCCGGTGGTGGCAACGCTCAACGAACTCGACGAAATTGCCTTGGTAGAGATCCTGCGTGAGCCGAAGAATGCCCTGGTTAAACAATTCCAGCGGCTCTTCGAGATGGAGGGCGTGGAGCTTGAGTTCCGATCCGAGGCCCTGCATGAGGTGGCACGCAAAGCGATTGCCCGCAACACCGGCGCGCGTGGACTGCGGACGCTCGTTGAGCATGTGCTGCTCGATACCATGTATGACCTACCATCGCTTGAGAATGTGAGCAAAGTGGTTGTCGACGATGCCGTCATCCGCGGCGAGTCCTCCCCCTATCTGATCTACGATGGCTCGGAGCAACCCGCTGCCGCCTCTGACTGAGGCGGGCAGCCGGGCTTCGACGCCGCTGCGAGGAAACCTATGAGCAATGAACTGAGCCCGGCGGGCGCTTCAGCGACGCCGGTGTTGCCGCTGCGTGATGTGGTGGTTTATCCCCACATGGTGATTCCGCTATTTGTCGGCCGTGATAAATCGATCCAAGCCCTTGAAGCGGCGATGGCCGAGGATAAGCGCATTCTTCTGGTCGCACAGCACAGTGCTGATGTTGATGAGCCGGCTGCCGACAACCTGTATTCGGTTGGAACGCTCGCGAACATTCTGCAGATGCTTAAGCTGCCTGACGGCACCGTTAAAGTGTTGGTCGAAGGCGCTGAGCGCGCGAGCGTCGAAGGGCTTGATGTTGAGGGGGCGTTTTTCACCGCGCATGGGGTCGTCTTAGTCGAGACCGACGAGGCCGACGGGCAAGAAGTTGAGGTGATGTCACGCTCGCTGCTCTCGTTGTTCGAGCAGTACGTCAAGCTCAATAAAAAGGTCCCACCTGAGATTCTTTCATCGCTCCAGGCCATCGATGAGCCAGGCCGGCTTGCCGACACCGCTGCGGCGCACATGAGCCTAAAAATCGACGATAAGCAAAAGCTCCTTGAGATGACCCAGCCGGCCGCCCGGCTTGAGTACCTGATGGCGCTCATCGAAGCAGAGCTCGATATCTTGCAAGTCGAAAAGCGCATTCGCGGTCGCGTTAAACAGCAGATGGAGAAATCGCAGCGCGAGTACTACCTCAACGAGCAAATGAAGGCGATCCAAAAAGAGCTCGGTGAGCTTGATGATGTGCCGAATGAAATTGAGGACCTTGAGCAAAAGATCGCCTCGGCTGGACTATCCAAAGAAGCTCGTGAGAAAGCTGATCAAGAGCTCGGCAAGCTTCGGCAAATGTCACCAATGTCGGCTGAGGCCACGGTGGTGCGGAGCTATCTGGAATGGATGGTCGGGTTGCCATGGAAAAAGCGCACACGGGTGCGGCACGATCTAAGTCATGCCGAGACCATCCTAGATACCGATCACTACGGCTTAGAAAAGGTCAAAGAGCGCATTCTTGAGTACTTGGCGGTGCAACAGCGCGTGCGCAAGCTCAAAGGCCCGATTTTGTGTCTGGTTGGCCCACCCGGTGTGGGTAAGACCTCGCTTGGCGAATCCATTGCGCGCTCGATCAATCGACGCTTTGTGCGGATGTCGTTGGGCGGGGTTCGCGATGAAGCTGAGATTCGTGGGCATCGACGGACTTATATCGGCTCATTGCCGGGTAAAATCGTCCAGAAGCTCTCCAAGGTAGGAACGCGCAACCCGCTGTTTTTGCTAGACGAAATCGACAAGATGGCGATGGACTTTCGAGGCGACCCAGCCTCGGCTTTGCTCGAGGTGCTCGACCCCGAGCAGAACGCCACGTTTAATGATCACTATCTCGAAGTCGACTTCGACCTCTCTGATGTCATGTTTGTGTGTACCGCCAATACCATGAACATCCCCGGTCCGTTGCTCGATCGCATGGAAGTGATTCGGCTTTCTGGCTACACCGAAGAAGAAAAAACCCAAATTGCCCGTAATTACCTTGTGCCAAAGCAAATAAAAGCGAATGGGCTCAAGGCCGGTGAGCTTGAGATCAGCGACAACGCGCTGCGCGATTTGGTGCGCTACTACACCCGTGAGGCGGGCGTGCGAAATTTGGAGCGCGAGGTGGCTAAGATTTCCCGCCGTGTGGTCAAAGAGGTATTGCTCAAGCCTCGCGATCGGGCGGTGCAGGTGAGTACCCAAAACTTGGATAAATATCTCGGTGTGCGTCGCTATCGCTACGGTATCGCTGAATCCCAGGATCAGGTGGGTCGTGTGGTCGGATTGGCCTGGACGGAAGTGGGGGGTGAGTTGCTCACCATCGAAAGTGCGGTGGTGGCTGGCAAGGGTAAACTGCAGAATACCGGGCAACTCGGTGATGTGATGAAAGAATCCATTCATGCCGCCCTCACCGTGGTGCGCAGCCGGGCACAAGCACTCGGCATTGCAAGCGATTTTCATCAAGCGCATGACATTCATATTCATGTACCCGAAGGCGCCATTCCGAAGGATGGCCCGAGTGCCGGGATTGGTATGTGTACCGCGCTTGTCTCGGCGTTGACCGATATTAGCGTGCGCGCCGGTGTTGCGATGACCGGTGAAATTACCTTGCGTGGTGAGGTGTTGCCGATTGGTGGGCTCAAGGAAAAGCTGCTTGCAGCGCATCGCGGTGGCATTCACACGGTGCTCATTCCAGAGGAAAACCGCAAGGATCTTGCCGACATCTCCCGCGATATCAAGGGTAAACTCGATATTCGGCCGGTGCGCTGGATTGACGAGGTGCTCGAGGTCGCGCTGAGCCGTCAGCCGGTGGCGCTGTCGAGTGCGGATGAGCCGCTTGAAGAAGGCGTGAGTCCAAATAACGCACCCAATGATCCGGCAAGACCCCACTAACCGGTAGCGTTAAAGGTCTTTGACACACTGGATGCGCCCTGATAGCGCAGCACAATCGGCTATCACAGCATTTGACAGGCATCATCAGGCGTTGATATATCTCTTCGGCGTATGCTGTTGCTTCTCAGGTCCAAGGATTGGCCGGGCACTATAGTGAGGGTCATTGTCGGCGATCCAGACGATCGATAGCATACGAAATCGTTCGTCGCGTGCGACGTTGACCGTAGAAAAAACTCTTAAGGGGATACTCCATGAACAAGTCAGAATTAATTGATGCCGTTGCTCAGTCAGCTGGCCTTTCCAAAGCGGATGCCACCAAAGCGGTTGATGCTTTTGCCGGTACCGTTTCGAGCGCATTGAAAAAGGGCGATCAGGTCACCTTGGTTGGGTTCGGCACCTTCACCGTGCGCGAGCGCGCTGCCCGCACCGGACGTAATCCGCGCACCGGCGCTTCGATTAACATCCCTGCATCGAAAGTGCCTGGCTTCAAAGCTGGCAAGGCTCTTAAGGATGCCGTAAACTAAGGATTGTTTTCCGGGGTGGTTAGCTCAGTTGGGAGAGCGTCGCCCTTACAAGGCGAATGTCGGGGGTTCGAACCCCTCACCACCCACCAAAACCGGATTCGGAGCGGTAGTTCAGCTGGTTAGAATGCCGGCCTGTCACGCCGGAGGTCGCGGGTTCAAATCCCGTCCGCTCCGCCATTAGTCCCATCATCAGGAAGGCGCCATGAGGCGCCTTTTTGATTTACGGATACCAAACATGCTGCTAGCTATAAGAGATCGAACCCGCGGCTGGATTGCCTATGTCATCGTCGCCTTACTGGTTGTGCCCTTCGCGTTGTTTGGGCTCTACAACTACATTGGCAATGGCGGTGACTCAACGGTGGCAAGCGTTGATGGCGAGGACATTACCCGCACCCAGCTCGATCAGGCCTACCGCACGCGGCAAAATGAGCTGCGGCAAATGCTCGGTGAGCGCTTTGACCCGGCGATGTTTGATACCGATCAATTGCGCCGTGAGGCGCTTCAGCAGCTCATCGACCAACAGCTGCTGGTTAATCACGCGCGAGCGCAAAACCTCGCAGTCAGTGACCAACAGGTCGCCAATACCATCCGCAACCAGTCGGTGTTTCAAGTGGACGGCGCGTTCTCTGTGGAGCGTTACCGCGATTTGCTTGCGCAAAATAATTTAACCGTCGAGCGCTACGAAGCCTCGGTGCGCCAGGATTTGGTGCTTGGGTTGTTGCGTCAGGCAGTCGAGCGCAGCACGTTTACCAGTGACGTCGAGCTAGACCGCATTCTCGCCCTGCAAGGCCAGCGTCGCGAGCTTGCGTGGGCGGCACTGAGCCAAGAGGATTATCGGACCGATCTCAATCCGCAGCCAACCGAACTGCGTGAGTGGTATGCCGAGCATACCGAGCGTTTTCAAATACCCGAGCAAGTGCGTTTGCGCTACGTCTTGCTTGACCCTGCGCGCATTGCCGAGCAAATCAGCGTGAGTGAGGAGGCGATTGAAGCCCGCTATCGGGCCCGCCAAGCCGATATAAGTGAGTCGGCTGAGCGTGAGGTTCGGCATATATTAATTGAAGTCCCTGCTCAGGCCGACGCCGAGCGCGTTGAGCAGGCACGCGATCAGGCGCTGGTCGCACGCGAGCGGATCGAGGCAGGCGAGGCGTTTGCGCAAGTGGCACAAGCACTCTCGGATGATCCAGGGTCAGCCAATAATGGTGGCATGCTGGGGTTAATTCAGCCCGATGATGTGGTGCCACGGTTTGCCGATGCGGCCTGGGCGCTAGAACCCAATACGCTCAGTGAGCCCGTGCGGACCGATTTTGGTTGGCATTTGATCGAAGTCACCGATGTGCGCGCGCAGTCACTGGCACCACTGGCCGAACTGCGCGAATCACTGCGCGATGAGATTGCGCTTGAGCGCGCTGAGCGTGAGGTGTTTGAACAGGGCAATGACCTCGAGACGTTGGCTTTTGAGTATCCCAATGATCTGCAGCCGGCGGCGGCCGAGCTTGATCTTGCGGTGCAGGAGAGCGATTGGCTAAGCCCCACGGGTGCCATCGAGGGCGCGCTCGATGATCCGGCCATTCAACGCCAGGCATTTAGTGATGCGTTGCTGGCGTCGCGCGAAAATAGTGAGCTTATCGAACTCGAAGGCGGTCGTTACGCGGTTATTCGCGTGGTTGATTACCGCCCGCCCCAGCGCGAAGCGTTCGCCGATGTGCGTGAACAGGTTAAGACAGCGCTGATTGATGAACAGGCGGGCGAGCGGGCTCGGGCCGATGCCATGGCAATCGTTGAGGCCGTGAAAGACGGTGAGCCGCTTACTGAGGCCGCGCAGTCGGTTGCAGCCGCCACGCTTAACCCCCCGCAGTGGGGTGAGCGCAACGACCGCGCCCTGCCAGCCGGGGTGCGGGAGACAGCCTTTCGACTGCCAGCCGGCGATTCAGCAACACCCCGCGCTGAGGTCGCGCGGCTAGCGGATGGCTGGGCCGCGGTGGTGGTAACGGCCGTCGAAAATGCCGATCCAAGTGCGGTCGACGCCGAGCAGCGCAATCAGTTGCGTGAGTCAATCAACCGCATTGACGGGCAGAGCGCATTTCGCGCCGTGCTCGCGTCGCTTCGTGAGCAGGCTGACGTGCGGGTTTTTGAAGAGCGGATCTAACCGCCCGACTATTCATCCCCTGCGAGCGCATTGCCTGATAGCGCGACGGCATGAAAGCCGGCATCGACGTGCACTACTTCGCCAGTGATCCCTGAGGCGAGCTCAGAGCATAAAAATGCACTGGTGTTGCCCACTTCATCGATATCGACATTGCGACGCAACGGCGCGGCGGCGGCGTTGTAGTCGAGCATTTTGCGAAAATCACCAATGCCCGATGCCGCGAGGGTACGAATCGGACCCGCCGATACCGCGTTGACCCGAATGCCCTCGGGCCCGAGGTCATGCGCCATATAGCGAACGGCCGCCTCAAGGCTGGCTTTGGCTGGCCCCATAACATTGTAGTTCGGTAGCGCGCGCTCGCCGCCAAGGTAGGTGAGCGTTAATAAACTGCCATTGCGTCCTTGCATCAACGGCCGAGCGCCCCGTGCGAGCGCAACGAAGCTATAGGCGCTGATATCATGCGCCATGGCGTAGCCCGCGCGGGTTGTGTTATCAACAAATGAGCCTTCGAGCTCTTCGCGCGGCGCAAACCCCACGGCGTGGACGACGATATCCAAATGCCCCCAGGTTTGCTCGAGCTGGTCAAAAACCGCAGCGATTTGGGCATCATCAGTGACATCAAGTGGCATCACTGGCCCGCCGCCGCAGGCCGCGCTGCATTGTTCAACGCGACTTTGGAGTTTGTCATTTTGATAAGTCAGCGCAATTTCGGCGCCCTCTCGGTACATCGCTTCGGCAACGCCCCATGCGATGGAGCGATTACTAGCAACGCCGACAACCAGCGCTTTACGATTTGTTAGAAAACCCATGGGTACCCCTTTGCCCCTGTAACAATCCCGGGTACGTTACTGAAAAGCATTGATGGCGCCAAGCGACCATTTTGACGAATTGACCGAATAAGGATGAATCATGCGCCGTAGCCTTTGTTTGATGACGCAAATTTTGAGCACCATCGCGCTGACCTGCGTCGCGGTCATGGGCGCGCCGGTGATCGCCGCAGAGCACGCGCTGGCCCTGCATGGAACGCCCAAATATGCGCCGGGTTTTGCCCATTTTGACTACGTCAATCCACAAGCGCCCAAAGGCGGACGCTTGCATATGGCCAATGTGGCGGCCGCCACGTTCGATAGCTTGCACCCATTTATTCTGCGCGGCACGCCAGCCGAGGGTATTGGTCTGGTGTATGACACGCTAACCGAGCGCTCCTTAGATGAGCCCTTTACGGAGTACGGATTACTCGCCAAGCGCATTGAGGTTGCCCCGGATAATGGCTCGGTGCGTTTTGTGCTGCGCGAGAATGCCCGCTTCCATGATGGCGAGGCGGTGGAGGCAAGCGATGTCGCGTGGACATTTCGCACGCTCATCGAATCCGGTCATCCACAATATCGGGCCTATTATCGCGACGTTGAGCGCGCGCAGGTGATTGACTCTCAAACCATTCAATTTGACTTTGCGACAACGCAAAATCGCGAACTGCCACTGATTTTGGGACAACTGCCGGTGCTCCCCGCGCACTACTGGCAGGAGCGGGATTTTACCGCGACGACGCTCGAGCCGCCGCTCGGTAGCGGGCCCTATCGTGTCGCCGAGGTTGAGCAAGGTCGCAGTATTGTCTACGAGCGTGTGGACGATTACTGGGCGGCTGATTTGGGCCTCAAACGCGGCCGGCACAATGTCGATCGGATTCGCTATGACTACTACCGCGACGGCACGGTGGCATTACAGGCGCTAAAAGCCGGTGAGTATGACCTGCGGCAAGAAAACGTGGCCCGCAATTGGGCGCGCGCTTACGACACCCCGGATGTCGATGCTGGCCGCTTACTTCTTGAAGAAATCCCGCATGACCGGCCGGCGGGTATGCAAGGGTTTTTCTTTAATACCCGGCGCGATATTTTCGCTGACCCCCGGGTGCGTGAGGCGCTGAGCTATGCGTTTGATTTTGAATGGACCAACGAGAATCTCTTCTACGGCGCCTATCAGCGCACGCGGAGCTATTTTGAGAACTCTGAGCTCGCCGCCACTGGACTGCCTTCAGACGCTGAGCTTGAGTGGCTAGCCCCTTATCGTGATGAGCTGCCCGCGCGCGTATTTGATCAGGCCTATACGCCGCCAAGCACTAAAGACAACAGCTTGCGTGAGAATCTGCGCAAGGCCTTTGCCCGGCTCAATGAAGCGGGCTGGAGCGTTAGCGATGGGGTGTTAACGCATACTGAAACCGGTAAAACGATGGCGTTTGAGATATTGCTGGTGAGTCCATCGTTTGAGCGGGTGGTTTTGCCATTCAAACGTAACCTCGAGCGGCTTGGCGCGGAGGTTAGTGTGCGTACGGTCGATCCAACGCAATATCAAAACCGCATGGAGAGCTTTGACTTTGATATGACCGTGCATGTGGCGCCGCAGTCGTTGTCGCCGGGCAACGAGCAGCGCGATTTTTGGAGCTGTGAGGCAGCGGATATTGGCGGCAGCCGGAACGTTGCCGGTGTTTGTGATCCGGTGGTTGAGGATTTAATCCAAGCGGTGATCGATGCACCGGACCGCGAAGCGTTAGTAACGCGGGCTCGGGCGTTAGACCGGGTGCTGCAGTGGGGTTTTTACGCGATCCCCAATTGGTATATCGATCGCTTTCGCGTGGCTTATTGGGATCGTTTTGGGCGCCCGGCGCAAAATCCCCCCTATGGGCTGGCGCTGGACACCTGGTGGGTGGATCAGCAAAAAGCCGCCCGTCTCGATAACCGCTAGGCGGGCGCTGCGGTGTACGCCTATATTGCCCGACGCTTATTGTTGATGATTCCGACGCTGCTGGGCGTGTTGTTGATTAATTTTGTGATTGTGCAATTCGCCCCGGGCGGGCCAATCGAGCAAGTCATGGCTCAAGTGCAGGGCACCGCAGAGCTGTCCACTTCACGGTTTTCGGGGGTTGCCGCCGATGAGGTCGCCAGTGAGAGTCGTGGCGGTCGCGGGCTCGACCCTGAGTTTATCGCTGAGCTCGAAGCGCAGTTTGGATTTGACCAACCGGCACCCGTGCGCTTTGGCAAGATGTTGGTCGACTACGCGCAGCTTGATTTTGGCGAAAGCTTTTATCGTGATGAGACCGTGTTGGCGCTTATTGCCGAGAAGTTGCCGGTCTCCGTGTCCTTGGGGTTGTGGACGTTACTGCTGACTTACCTGATTTCGATCCCGCTGGGTGTGCGCAAGGCCGTGCGCGATGGCACGGCGTTTGATGTTTGGACTAGTGCGGTGGTGATTGTCGGCTACGCCATCCCGGGGTTTTTGTTTGCGATTATGTTGATCGTGATTTTTGCGGGCGGTAGCTACCTCGATTGGTTTCCCTTGCGCGGCTTAGTCTCTGAGGACTGGGAAACGCTTAGCCTACCGGGCCAGATTCTCGACTATTTATGGCATCTCGTCCTGCCAGTGCTTGCGATGGTAATTGGTGGGTTTGCTGGGCTGACCATGCTGACCAAAAACTCGTTTCTTGAAGAAATTAACAAACAATACGTTATGACCGCGCGAGCCAAAGGGGTGACGGAGCGACGCGTGCTCTACGGTCATGTGTTTCGCAACGCGATGCTCATTGTGATTGCCGGCTTTCCGGCCGCCTTTGTTGGCGTGTTGTTCACGGGGGCGCTGCTCATCGAGGTGATCTTTTCGCTCGATGGCCTTGGCCTGCTGGGCTTTGAGTCGGTGGTTAACCGCGACTATCCGGTGGTTTTTGGCAGCTTATTTATCTTCACGCTCATTGGCCTGGTGCTCAATTTGCTGGGTGATTTGATGTACGTTTTGGTCGATCCGCGTATTGATTTTGAAACGCGAGAAGGCTGAGCGCGGCGTGTTGAGCCTCAACCCGATCAATCGCCGCCGTTGGGCGCAGTTTCGGGCCAATCGCCGCGGCTGGTGGTCGCTTTGGTTGTTTTTATTATTGTTTGGGTTGTCGTTAATTGCCGAGCTCATTGCCAATGACCGACCGCTGGTAGTGAGCTATGCCGGTGATCTGTACTTTCCGGTGTTGGTTAGTTACCCCGAGACCACGTTTGGCGGCGATTTTCCCACCGAGGCCGATTACCGTGACCCGTTTGTTGCTGAAATGATCACCGCCGATGGCTGGATGCTCTGGCCGCTTATTGCGTTTCACCACTCAACGGTTAATTACGCCAGCGAACAAGCCGCTCCCGCGCCGCCCTCGGCGCAGAATTGGCTCGGCACGGATGATCAAGCCCGAGATGTCCTCGCGCGGCTTATTTATGGCTTTCGTATCTCGGTTTTGTTTGGTCTTGTGCTCACGCTCGCAAGCTCGGTGATTGGTGTCCTGGTTGGGGCAGTGCAGGGGTATTTTGGCGGCCGCGTCGATTTGCTCGGTCAGCGCTTTATCGAGGTGTGGGCGGGGCTGCCGGTGTTGTACTTGCTGATTATTATGGCCGGTTTTGTGCAGCCCAATTTTTGGTCGCTATTGGTGATTATGTTGTTGTTTAGCTGGACCCAGTTGGTTGGGGTCGTGCGCGCGGAGTTTTTGCGTGTGCGCAACTTTGACTATGTCACCGCGGCCAAGGCATTGGGCGTTGCTGATACCACCATTATTACCCGGCATGCCTTGCCCAACGCCATGGTCGCGACGGTGACGTTTATGCCGTTTATTCTCACCGGTTCGATTACAACGCTCACCTCGCTCGATTTTCTCGGCTTTGGTCTACCCCCGGGTGCGCCTTCACTCGGCGAACTACTGGCCCAAGGCAAAGCCAACCTGCAGGCACCGTGGTTAGGTTTAACCGCGTTTTTTACGCTCGCCATTATGCTCTCGTTATTGGTCTTTATTGGCGAAGCGGCGCGCGATGCCTTTGACCCGCGCAAAACATTTAGCGGCCCAAGCCAATGACCCGGCCGTTGCTTGAAATCGATAATCTCAGTGTGGCTTTTGGCCAAGGAGCGAATCAGAAAACCGTGGTCGAAGCGGTTAATTTACAACTCAATGCCGGCGAAACCCTCGCGCTGGTTGGCGAGAGCGGTTCGGGTAAGTCGGTTACAGCGCTCGCCATTGCACAGTTGCTGCCCTACCCACTCGCGCATCATCCAAGCGGGCAGATACGCCTGCACGGAGAGGACTTGTTTGGCGCTGCGCCACGACGGCTGCAAGCCCTACGCGGTGGTCTTTTAGGTATGGTTTTTCAAGAGCCCATGACCTCGCTTAATCCAGTCCACACGATTGAAAAGCAGATCGGTGAGACATTGCGTATTCATCAGGGCTTGAGTGCATCGCAGGCGCGTGATCGGATTGTTGACTTGCTCGAGCAGGTTCGCCTGCCTGAAGCAGCGAAGCGCCTGGGTGCATTTCCGCATCAGCTCTCGGGCGGGCAGCGCCAGCGCGTGATGATTGCGATGGCGATTGCCAACGGCCCGGAACTGCTGCTTGCCGACGAGCCCACCACAGCGCTTGATGTCACCATTCAAGCTGAAATTCTTGATTTACTTGCCGACCTGCAGCGCCGCTTGGGGATGGCGATGTTGTTCATCAGCCATGACCTGAATGTTGTTCGGCGCATTGCCGATCGGGTTGCGGTGATGCAGTCGGGGCGGGTGGTTGAGCAAGGTGAGCGCGGCACGCTGCTGAGCAATCCGCGCCATGCCTACACGCGTTCGCTGCTTGCCGCGGAGCCAGCGGGCATGCCAGCGGCATTGCCCCGTGCCGAGACACTGTTGCGAACCCACGATTTACGCGTTTGGTTTCCTCAGCGTGGTGGGTTACTCAAGCGGGTTCGCCGCTATGTTAAAGCGGTCGATGGCGTGGATTTAACCGTTCAAGCCGGCGAAACCTTGGGAGTCGTGGGGGAGAGTGGATCGGGTAAAACGACGCTGGGCAAGGCGTTACTGCGTTTGCAGTCGGCAACCGGGGTGATTGAGTTTGAGGGTGAGGATATTAGCCAACGTAAGGCGCGTGAGCTCCGTCCACTGCGACAGCGCCTGCAGGTCGTGTTTCAGGACCCCTATGGCAGCCTAAGCCCGCGCATGTCAGTCGAGCAGATCATTGCCGAAGGGCTGATGGTTCATGGCCAAGGCGATGGTCCAAGTGAGCGTCGCGAGCGGGTGCGAGTCGCGCTAGAAGAGACGGGCTTAGCGCCTGATCTGGCGGCGCGCTTCCCGCACGAGCTCTCTGGTGGGCAGCGCCAGCGCGTCGCCATTGCCCGGGCCATCGTGTTGCGACCGCGGTTAATCGTGCTTGATGAGCCAACCTCGGCGCTAGACCGATCAGTTCAGGCACAGTTGGTTGATTTGTTGCGCACGCTCCAGGCGCGCCATGGGTTGGCTTATGTGTTTATTAGCCATGACCTTAAGGTGGTTCGCGCGATGAGCCATCGGCTGGTCGTCATGCAATCGGGTCAAGTGCTTGAATCAGGCCCATCGGAGACAATCTTTAGCGCGCCTCAGCACCCCTATACCCAGCGTTTGTTAAAAGCGGCTCTAGACGGC
>JAVLBW010000003.1:49005-172655 GCA_031581235.1 Spiribacter sp.
TCAGGCCCATCGGAGACAATCTTTAGCGCGCCTCAGCACCCCTATACCCAGCGTTTGTTAAAAGCGGCTCTAGACGGCGCTGAGTAGGCGCTATCGGCGACGCGTCGTTGGCCTACGACTGCTATCATTTGGCTATGAAACAACCGGTAATCGCATTGGTGGGACGGCCCAACGTCGGCAAGTCAACGCTGTTTAATCGTCTAACGCGCAGTCGTGATGCGCTTGTGGCTGACTTTCCGGGGCTCACGCGAGACCGCCAATATGGCATCGGCAAGGTTGGCCATCGCCCCTACGTGGTGGTGGATACCGGTGGCTTGGGTGACCCCGATGACGCGACCTACCACCACATGCAGCGCCAGGCGTTAAGGGCCCTGGACGAAGCTGATGTCATTTTGTTTTTAGTCGATGCGCACGCCGGAGTAACGCCGGGCGATGAAACCCTCACCCAGCAGCTGCGCCAGCGCGGCAAGCGGGTGTGGTTGGTGATGAATAAAGTCGATGGTGTTGATCCGGTTATGGCGGCCGCTGATTTTCATGCCCTAGGGTTGGATACGCCGTGGCCGATTGCGGCGGTCCATAATCGCGGCGTGCCGGCACTAATGGAGCAGGTGCTCGGTGATATCGACACGCTCGCCCCGGTCGCGTCTGCGGCCGACAATGGGCATCAGCGAGCGATTGAAGTGGCGATCATTGGCCGGCCCAATGTGGGCAAATCAACCCTCGTTAACCGTTTGATCGGCGAAGAGCGGGTGTTGGTCTACGACATGCCGGGCACCACCCGTGATGCCATTCGTGTGCCGTTCGAGCGTGATGGACAGACTTTTGAACTAATTGATACCGCGGGTATTCGGCGCCGCAGTCGGGTTAAAGAAAGCATCGAGAAATTTAGCATCGTCAAAACGCTGCAGGCGATTGAGGCCGCGCAAGTGGTTATTATGGTGCTCGATGCCCAGCAAGAGGTCTCCGAGCAGGATGCCCATCTAATTGGCCACATTATTGATGCTGGTCGCGGTTTGGTGCTTGCGGTGAACAAATGGGATGGCCTTGAGCCCGGTGCTCGCGATCGCATTCGGCGCGAATTAGATGTCAAATTGGGGTTTTTGGATTTTGCCCAGCCGCGCTTTATCTCGGCGTTGCATGGCACGGGTGTGGGGCGGTTGTTAGAAGCGGTGGTGCGAGTGGATACCGCAGCTCGGCGCGAGCTGCCAACGCCCCTGCTTAACCGCATCCTCGCCGATGCGACGCAGGCGCATGAGCCGCCGCTGGTGCGCGGGCGGCGGATTAAATTGCGCTACGTTCATCAGGGCGGGCGCAACCCGCCGACGCTGATCGTGCATGGCAATCAAACAGCCTCCTTACCGCCCGCTTACCGACGCTACTTGGTTAATCGGTTTCGGCGTGAGCTGGGGCTCTGGGGCACCCCTGTGCGGCTTGAGTTGCGCACGGGCGAGAATCCATTTGCGGGACGCCGGAATAAACTCACACCGCGACAACAAAAAAAGCGCGAACGTATCGTCCGGCGCAATCGACACTAGGAAGGTGAGTTTTGAGTGAATTGGGTTTTCCGCGGGTTCAGCAAATTCGCTTCGCCTACTCCAACCTCGAGGACCGACTAGCGATTAAGCTGACAATGGCCTCCGGCGAAGGACGCGTGGCTTGGCTTTCGCGGCGTGCGTTAGGTGGCTTAATGGAGCACGTCAATCGCGTGCTCAAGCAAAGTCACCCCGCCGGTGAGGGAGAGGATGCGCATGATGCCGTGATGGCGCTTGAACACATCGGTGCGCGCTCGCAGGTGGCCGCTCAGCGCGATCAGGAAAAGCAACAGTCCGACGATGAGGCGATCGCCACGCCCGAACAATGGACGCACTATTTAGTTACCGAAGCCCGCGTCGAAGCGCAGGGCGAGGAGGGGGCGACGATTTTGGTCGCGTTGATGGGCCAGCCGCTGCCAGGTGCGCCGGATCAACGCTTTGCCCCGGCCGCACTCGCCGGTCTTGCACTGACTCGCGCGCATGCCCATGAAATTCTCCGGCTCATGCGCGCCAACGCCGACCAAGCGCAATGGCACCTCGAGGCGTCAATTGGCTGGCTTGGTGGATCGTCTTCGACTCAGCATGCTCAAACCTCTTATTGAGCCTACCGCTGTGTGCCGGTCATGGTGCCCCGGGCAGGATTCGAACCTGCGACCTATCGCTTAGGAGGCGATCGCTCTATCCAGCTGAGCTACCGGGGCCTGAGTACTGAGGGCGAGTGCCAGCGAGACGATGGGAAAAGTGGTGGAGCCGAGGGGAATCGAACCCCTGACCTTCGCATTGCGAACGCGACGCTCTCCCAACTGAGCTACGGCCCCAATCTCTGACGAAGCAAAGTGTAGCATCTGCATTTCGGCGGCTGCCACATTGGTGCGCGCCATTGCTATAATCAAATTATTGTCAGTCGAACGCGGAGTCCGCCATGTCTCATCGAAACACCCGTCAGCCGTTCATCATGGTGGCGCTGCTGGCGCTTAGCGCCCTGTTATTGGTTGGCTGTAATACGATGGAAGGCTTGGGTAAGGACATCCAATCAGCGGGCCGCGTACTCGAGCAAACCGCCGATCGAGATAATTAATCGATCTAATTTGGTGCCGGGGGCGGGAATCGAACCCGCACTCTCTTTCGAGAACCGGATTTTGAATCCGGCGCGTCTACCAGTTCCGCCACCCCGGCTGAAACGAGTCACTATAATAACAGGCCCGCATGAAAGTTAGCGACTTCGATTACCACCTGCCTGAAGCGCTGATTGCCTCAACCCCTTTGCCAGAGCGCACCGCGAGTCGCCTGCTGGTGCTGGACGCGGCAAACGATCAATTGCGCGATGCGCATTTTCCAGCGATACAAGAGTATATACAACCCGGTGATTTACTGGTGCTCAACGATACCCGCGTCATTCCTGCGCGCTTGTACGGTCATAAATCGAGTGGTGGAGCGGTCGAGATATTACTCGAGCGCTTGACCGGTGGAGCTGAAGCGCTCGCGCAAATCCGCTCAAGTAAAACGCCCAATGCCGGTGCTCGGTTAACCCTTGAGGGTGGGGTTGAAGTCGAGGTATTGGGCCGTGAAGGCGCGTTTTTTCAGCTTCGCTTCGTTAGTGACACGCCGTTGCCGCAACTCCTCGAGCAGCATGGGCATATGCCCCTACCGCCCTATATTAAGCGCGCTGACACCCCAGCCGATCGTGAGCGCTATCAAACGGTATTCGCCGAAAAGCCCGGGGCGGTCGCCGCGCCTACGGCCGGATTACATTTTGATCAACCACTGCTTGCCAAACTCACCGCGGCTGGCGTCGAGACCGCGACGCTGACGTTGCACGTGGGCGCGGGTACGTTTCAGCCCATTCGCACCGAACGAATCGAAGATCACACGATGCATTCGGAATGGCTGTCGGTGCCGCCATCGGTTGGCGAGGCAATTACCCGCACTCGCGAGCGCGGAGGCCGGGTATTTGCGGTCGGCACCACGGTGGTGCGAGCGCTGGAATCGGCTGCCGCGTGCGGCATGCCGATGCAGCCTTACGAGGGCGAGACCGATATTTTTATCGCCCCGGGTTTTCAATTTCAGGTGATTGATGGGTTGATCACCAACTTCCACTTGCCTGGCTCAACCTTGGTGATGTTGGTCAGTGCGCTCGCCGGACGTGAGGCGATTCTTAGCGCTTATGCCCACGCCGTCGCTGAGCAATATCGGTTTTTTAGCTACGGTGATGCCATGCTGATTATGGCGCCGCGCGGTGAGGCCTCGGCATGAGTCTTAGCTTCGAGGCCCTCGCAAGGGATGGGTTGGCTCGGCGCGGGCGACTGCATTTTGAGCGCGGTTGCGTTGAAACCCCTGCTTTTATGCCGGTGGGCACCTACGGCACGGTCAAAGGCGTTAGCCCGGAGGAAGTCGCGCAATCGGGCGCACAGATACTGCTCGGCAATACCTTTCATCTGATGCTGCGCCCGGGCACGGAGATTATTCAAGCGCATGGTGATTTGCATGATTTTATGCACTGGCCTGGGCCGATTCTGACTGACTCGGGCGGGTTTCAGGTGTTCTCGCTTGCCGAGGGCCGAGAAATTACTGAAGCGGGCGTGCGCTTTCGCTCACCGGTGGATGGTTCGAGTGTGTTTCTCGATCCGGAACGATCGATGGCGGTGCAGCGCGCGTTAGGCGCTGATATCGTTATGATTTTTGACGAATGCACGGCTTGGCCGGTGGACTGGGCAGAGGCTAAGCGCTCAATGGCCTTATCGCTACGCTGGGCTGAGCGCAGTCGCCTCGCCCATGGTGATAATCCGGCCGCGTTATTCGGCATCATTCAGGGCGGCATGTTCGATGACCTACGGCAAACCTCGCTCGAGGGTCTAGAGGCGATTGGCTTTGATGGCTACGCGGTGGGCGGGTTATCGGTCGGTGAACCGCCGGAGGAGCGCCTGCGTGTGCTCGATCAGCTCGGCCCGCGCCTGCCCGATGGCCAGCCGCGATACTTAATGGGGGTTGGCCGTCCGGAAGACTTAGTTGAGTGTGTCGCCCGCGGTATTGATATGTTCGACTGCGTGTTGCCAACCCGTAACGCCCGCAATGGCTATCTATTTACCGCTGAGGGCACACTCAAAATTCGCAACGCGCGCTTCGCTATGGACACCCGAGCGATTGAGGCAGACTGTGATTGCTATACCTGCCAGCACTATAGTCGGGCGTATTTGCGGCATTTGGATCGTTGCGGTGAGCTGCTTGGCTCGCGGCTCAATACATTGCACAACCTTCGCTACTTTCAACGCCTGATGGCGTCAATTCGAGAGGCCATCGATGCGGGTTGTCTTCGCGAATTCACACAACAGTTCTATGCTCGGCGCACGGGTGTGACATAATGCCGGCCTTTTAATCCGAGGAGATTGCCATGGACTTCTTTATTAGTGATGCACTCGCGCAGTCTGGCGAGCCGACAGCCGGCCTAACCGGGCTTATCTTCCCGATCGCGCTCATTGTGATCTTTTATTTCCTGCTCATTCGCCCGCAGCAAAAGCGCGCCAAGGAGCACAAGAAATTGGTGCAAAATCTGGGCAAGGGCGATGAGGTCCTGACCACCGGCGGGATTGTTGGGCGCATCACCGACGTCGGCGATACCTTCTCGAGCCTTGAGCTGGCTGATGGTGTCGAGGTGCGGTTGCAAAAATCCGCGGTCGCGCAAGTACTACCCAAAGGCTCGCTAAAGGGTGGGCTCGAGAAAACCGAGGCCGCCGGTGACGAGCCAGCCAAAGTCACCAAGGACAACAAAAAGTCTAAGTAGTCCTGAATGAATCGTTATCCGCTATGGAAATATGCGCTGCTCGTGGTGGTGATCGCGAGTGGCTGTCTCTATGCGCTGCCGAACTGGTTTGGCCAAAATCCAGCGCTGCAGATAACCAGTGCGGATAGCGGTGTGCCCAGTGCGCGTGAGCAAACGCGCATCCTCGACATTCTTAGCGCCGAGCAGATTGCCGTGCGCGGTACTGAGCGCACGGATGAGCACCTACTGCTGCGCCTTGCCAGTGCGGAGGCACAAACGCGGGCGGCTGACGAGCTTGAAGTGAGGCTCGGGCGTGATTATACCGTCGCGCTTAATCTCGCCCCTTCTACGCCGGCATGGCTGCGTAATCTCGGGGGCCAGCCCATGTATTTAGGGCTGGATTTGCGTGGCGGTGTGCATTTTTTGATGCAGGTAGATACCCAAGCGGTGCTCGAGCAGACCGTGGGTCGCTATAGCGATGAGTTTCGCCGGTTATTGCGTGAGGCCAATATCCGCTACCGCGATGTGCGCACCGGTGATGGTGAGCTTAGCCTCGCGTTTGCCGATTCAGCGCGGCTTGATGAAGCGCTCGATGTGCTGCGACCGGAATACCCGGAGCTTGAATTCAGTGTCGACGAAGAGGTGACACCACCGCGTCTTGCCGCGGTGCTGAGCGATGATGAGCGCACGAGTGTGCGTAATTTTGCGGTTGAACAAAATATGACCACCCTGCGCAATCGGGTGAATGAGCTCGGGGTAGCCGAGCCGGTGATTCAGCGTCAGGGATTGGACCGAATTGTTGTGCAGTTGCCGGGTGTGCAAGACACCGCGCGGGCCAAGGATATTATTGGTGCGACCGCGACGCTTGAGTTTCGGATGGTTGATCAGGGCAATTTCCCCTATCGAGGGGGGCCGGATGCGACACCGCCGCCAGGAACCGAGCTATTCCCCGAGCGCGAGGGCGGCTATGTACTACTTGAGCGCGAAATTATCATTACCGGCGATGCGATTACCGATGCCCAGTCGGGGATTGATACGCAGACCGGCCAGTCCGAGGTCAATATTCGCCTGAGTGGCGCGGGCGGCAATATTATGAATCGCGTTACTCGCGATCGGGTCGGCGATCACATGGCGGTCGTGTTCAAAGAAACCGAGCTCCAAGCGCGTCGAGTGGATGGTGAGGTGGTTCGTGAGCAGGTGGCGGTTGAAGAGGTCATCAACATTGCCCGTATTCAAGAGCAACTAGGCAGCCGGTTTCGGATTACCGGCCTTGATAGCGGCCAAGAAGCACGCGATTTATCCCTGTTGTTACGCGCGGGCTCTCTCGCCGCGCCCATGCAGATCGTTGAAGAGCGCACCATCGGCCCGAGCCTAGGCCAAGAGAACATCAATCAAGGCCTCGCTGCGGTGGTCATTGGGTTTGCCCTGGTTGTCGCGTTTATGGCGTTTTACTACCGGGTGTTTGGCTTACTCGCCAATGTGGCGCTGCTAGCCAATTTGGTCTTAATCGTCGCTGTCCTTTCGGTTCTGCAGGCAACGCTGACGTTGCCCGGCATTGCCGGTATTGTCCTAACCGTGGGCATGGCGGTCGATGCCAATGTGTTGATTTTTGAGCGGATTCGCGAAGAGTTGCGCGCCGGCAGCAGCACTCAACAGGCAATCGATGCCGGCTATGGCAAAGCGCTGTCGACCATTGCTGATGCCAACGTAACCACACTGATTGCTGCGGTGGTGCTGTTTGCGTTTGGTACCGGGCCGATTAAGGGGTTTGCGGTCACACTCTCTATTGGCATTGTGAGTTCTATGTTTACCGCCATCCTCGGCACGCGCGCCTTGGCTAATTTGATCTATGGCCGGCGCCGTGGCGCCCAGCTATCGATATAGGGAGGGTGTGTGAATTTCTTTAAGCGCGACACCCACATTGATTTCATGACCCATCGCGGTCGTGCAGCGTTGCTGACGCTGCTACTGATGGTTGCATCGGCGGGGGTTCTGTTGTTTCGGGGTTTGGATTTAGGCCTCGATTTCACCGGCGGCACGTTGGTCGAGGTTGGCTACCCCGAGGCCGTTGAGTTGAGTGAGGTGCGCTCGACACTGGCGACGGCCGGTTACGACAATGCGGTGGTACAGACCTTTGGCTCGGCCCGCGATGTCATGATTCGTCTCGCGCCGGACGCGGGCGCAGGGGATTCGCTGAGTAATGCCGTGCTCGATACCTTGCGAGCGGATAATCCGGACGCGGTGTTACGCCGGGTTGAGTTTGTGGGCCCACAGGTGGGTGAAGAGCTGGCCGAAAAGGGTGGCCTTGCGCTGCTTTATGCGCTGGGTGGGATATTAATTTATGTCGCGTTTCGCTTTGAGTATCGATTTGCCATTGGCGCGGTCGCGGCGGTGGTACACGATATTGTCGTTACCCTAGGACTCTTTGCCGCGATTGGTATGACGTTTGATTTAACCGTGCTTGCCGCGTTGTTAGCGGTTATCGGTTATTCGCTCAATGACACGATTGTGGTTTTTGATCGTGTCCGCGAAAACTTTGTTCGTGTTCGCAAAGGCAGTGCCGCTGAAATAGCCAATTTATCAATCAACCAAATGTTGCCGCGCACGCTGGTCACCAGCGCGACAACGTTGTTAGTTTTAATTGCATTGGTTGTTTTGGGCGGTGAGCTTATTCGTGGATTTGCGCTAACGCTCATTATTGGCGTTTTAGTCGGAACGTATTCATCGATTTATGTCGCAAGCTCGGCGGCGCTGGGTCTGGGCGTGAGCAAAGAGGATTTGGTGCCGCCGCCAAAAGAGGGTGAGGATTCCGATGATTTAGTGCCATAACCGAGTTGATCGTCATCATGCGTTCATAATCAACGCTTACCCTCTGGTAAAACTTGGCAATGGAAATTTTTTCATGACTGATGTCCGCCAACTCAAGCCGCTTCGTTATCGTTCCATTTTCATCTCTGATACCCACCTTGGTTTCCGCGGCGCCCGCGCCGACTTTCTGCTCGATTTCTTAGAATCTGTCGAATGCGAAACGCTCTATTTGGTCGGCGATATTATTGATATTTGGGAAATGCACCGGCGTGGACTAAAGTGGCCGGACTCGCATAACGCCGTCATTCAAAACGTCCTCAAACGCGCCCGAAATGGAACCCGCGTTATCTATATTCCGGGTAATCACGACGAAATGATGCGTGACTATGCCGGGATGTCCATTGAAGGGGTGAGTATTGAGCTGCGCGCGATTCATGAGTGCGCCGATGGCCGCCGGCTGCTGGTGCTGCATGGCGATGAGTTCGATACCGTAGTGCAGTGCAGTCGATTAGTCGCGATTTTGGGTAATCGCATGTATGCCTGGCTCATTCGCGCTAACCATTGGCTCAATCGCGTGCGCCAAGCATTTAATCAGCCCTACTGGTCACTCGCGGCCTATCTAAAACAACGCACCAAAAACGCCATGCGCTACATTGCCAACTATGAAGAGGCGCTGGTGCATGAGGCTCGTGAAGCCGGGGTTGATGGGCTCGTCTGTGGGCACATCCATCATGCGGAGCTCACTGAGCGTAGCGACGTGCTCTACTGCAACGATGGTGATTGGGTTGAGAGCTGCACTGCGTTGGTTGAGTCGCACCAGGGTGGGCTTGAGTTGATTGCCTGGGCGGAAATGCGCGAAACGCTTAAATCCGCACCAGCCAGCAGCGCCGATGCCCGCGCGGCCTAACCGTTAAGCGCGAATGCCCTCGATGCGGTGCGGACCGATGGTGCGCACCAAATCGGCAAATAATTTTGGGCTACCGGCAATAATGTTGCCGGTCTCCAGATACTGATCGCCGCCAGCAAAATCGCCGACGATGCCGCCCGCTTCCCGAATCATCAACGCCCCAGCGCCCATATCCCACGGCTGCAGGCCGATCTCCCAAAAGCCATCTAAGCGTCCGCAGGCGACATAAGCCAGGTCCAGTGCGGCCGCACCGGCACGACGCAAGTCACCCGCGCGGCGAAAGACATCGCCGAACATGCCTAAGTAGGCGTCGTGAAAGTCACGCGAGCGCAGTGGAAAGCCGGTGCCAAGCAAAGCGTTGTCAATGCTTGGGCGCGGGTGGATGCGCATCCGTCGGCCCTCAAATGAACAGCCTCCCCCCCGGTTGGCCGTCCAGAGCTCTTGTCGAATGGGGTCGTAGATGACGCCGGCTTCGAGCGCGCCGCGGTGTTTTAGCGCAATGGAGACCGCACAATGCGGGATGCCACGTAAAAAGTTCGTCGTGCCATCAAGCGGATCGACAAGCCAGACGTAGTCAGCGTTCTCAACGCCCCCACGTTCTTCGCCCACGACCGCATGATCGGGGTAGGCCTGTTGAAGAATCGCGCGGATCTCGTCTTCGGCCATGCGATCGACTTCGCTTACAAAGTCATTGTCGCCTTTGGCTTCGATGGTTAGTCGATCGAGCCGGTCCATATGGCGAGTGATAATATTGCCGGCGCTGCGTGCAGCGCGCACAGCGATGTTAACCATGGGGTGCATTGATGCGTCCTGAAATCGGCGGGGATGCCTTCATCCCTGACTAAAAAACAAACGCTAGAATAACAGTATTCCAGCCTCGGGAGAGCGTCGATTGCTCAGAAATAACGCAAACAACTGCCGATTTGTGTTGGTCGGGACCACCCACTCGGGCAATCTGGGCGCCGCGGCGCGGGCGATGAAGACCATGGCGATCGAGCAGCTCGATTGTGTCGCCCTGTCTTGCCAAATCGATGCGCATGCGCAGGCCATGGCGGCGCACGCCGATGATGTGTTGCAAAACGCCCGGCATTTTAACGCGCTTGAGCCGGCGCTTGAGCACAGCACATTAACGCTGGGGCTGACCGCGCGGCCGCGCCGCGATGGCGTGCCGGCGCTCACACCGCGCGAGGCCGCAGCGCTGGTGGTGGCTGAATCGGGCCCGGTGAGTGTGTTGTTTGGCCGTGAGCGCACTGGATTGACTAATGAGGAACTCGGCGCCTGTCAGCGTCTGGTGCATATCCCGGCCAATCCCGATTATCCAGCGCTGAATGTGGCCTCGGCGGTGCAGCTGATGGCCTATGAAATTTATCTCGCCGGGCTTGCGACCGCTGCTGACGAGCTACCGGTCTTGCTTGAGGCCTCGGATGAACCGCTCGCCAGTGGTGTGCATCTTGAGGGGTTGCATCGTCAAATCGAGGCGATGATCGAGTATAGCGGCTATTCGGCGCGCCAGCCGCGTGAGGTGCTCATTCGGCGTTTGCGCAATTTCATTAATCGCGCGCGGCCGAGCGTTGAAGAAGTCAACCTGTTGCGCGGGGTGATTAAGCGCTTGTTGCCCTGATGATAGCGCTGGCTGCCGGCAAATGGCGGGGCGTATACTGTTGGGAAGGTTAAACTTTTTCGATAAAGCGGGTGGGTAAGCATGTTCCAGCGGCTAAAAGAGGACATCGGTTGCGTGTTCGAGCGTGACCCCGCGGCGCGCAATTATTTTGAGGTGCTCACCAGTTACCCCGGGGTGCATGCGCTCATTTTTCACCGCATGAATCACTGGCTATGGCGGCATAAGATGCGCTGGTTGGCGCGATTTCTATCGGTTTTTGCGCGCTTAATCACTGGGATTGAGATTCACCCTGGGGCCTCTATTGGGCGGCGGTTTTTTATCGATCATGGCTTGGGTGTGGTCATTGGGGAGACCGCCGAGGTGGGCGCTGACTGTACGTTGTATCAGGGTGTGACGTTGGGTGGGACTTCATGGGAGCAGGGCAAGCGCCACCCGACGCTCGCCGATGATGTAGTAGTGGGTGCGGGCGCCAAAGTGCTCGGGCCCATCCATGTCGGCAGTGGGGCGCGCATTGGCTCGAATGCCGTGGTGGTTAAGGATGTGCCGGACAACGCCACGATGGTGGGTATCCCGGCGCGCGTGGCCAAAATTGCGAGTGAGCCCGCGCCGCCGACGCAAGCCGACCAGCGCCGCGCCGAGACCGCTCGACGGATTGGATTTGAAGCCTATGGGGCCACCCGCGACATGCCCGATCCGGTGGCGAACGCCATTAATGCCATTCTTGATCACGTTCATCACACCGATGCCCGCCTCCAAGAAATGTGTGCAGCACTGCGTGCGCTCGGCGCCGAGGTGAATACCAACGATATTCCGGATCTGGAGCATTGCGCGATTGACGATGAGCGTGCCGCGAGTCAGTCCCCCTCACCCAAGGATGGCTAGCTCGGTGGCTGAGGGGGCTTACCTCGATTATGCCGCAACGACGCCACTCGACCCGCGAGTCGCGCAAGCGATGGCCCATTTTCAAGGCCCAGAGGCTAACTTTGCCAACCCGGCAAGCCCGCATCCGGCAGGCCGGTCGGCCGCCGCGGCGATCGCGAACGCCCAAGCGCAGGTGCTCGAGGCGGTGGGGGCCGAGGGTTATCGGCTAACCTGGACGAGTGGTGCCACCGAAGCGGATAACTTGGCGATTGTGGGTTTGGCGCGTGCACTCGCCAAGCGCAATCGCTCAAGACACCGCATTTTAGTCTGCGCGACCGATCATTCAGCGGTCCTCGCCGCGGCTCGCGCAACACGTGAGTACGGGTTTGAAGTGGTTAGTCTCGGCGTTGAAGCGGATGGCCGGCTTGATTTTGCAGCGCTCAACGCGCAGCTCGATGAGTCAGTCGCCTTGGTGTCAGTCAGTCAAGTGAACAATGAAACCGGGGTCATCCAGGACGTTGCCGCGATCAGTGCGCGGGTCGCTGAGTGCGGTGCCCTACTGCATGTTGATGCCGCTCAAAGTGCCGGGCGAATTGACTTTAACGCGCGTGCTATGGGTGTCGATTTAGTCTCGCTGTCAGCGCACAAGTTTTATGGCCCCAACGGCATTGGCGCGCTCTGCCATCACCCGGATGTTCGTCTCGAGCCGCTGATTGTCGGCGGTGGCCAGCAAGCGGGTCTGCGCTCAGGTACGCTGCCGGTGGCGCTCATCGTGGGGATGGGTGAGGCCTTTCGTTTGACCGATGATCAGGCGGAAAGGGCGCGCCAGCGGGCGCTGCAAACCCAGCTTTGCGATCAGCTGGGTGACTTAGGCGCGGTTGTACTCAACGGCCGTCGAGATGGCTCGGCGCATGTGCTCAACGTGTCATTTGCCGGCGTCCATGGCGCGGCGCTGCAAAGTGCATTGGCTGACTTTGCCGTTGGCTTTGGCTCGGCGTGTTCGAGCGCACAGGGGCCATCGCATGTTCTCAGAGCCATGCAGCGGCCTGATGCGCTAGCGCATGCCGCGGTGCGCTTGAGTTTGGGGCGTTTTACGCAGCCTGCACACATTGATGAAGCCGTCGGGTTGATCCGCGAGGTTGTCAATGAATTGCGGGCGAGTTCACCGGTTTGGCGGGAGATTAAACAAGGACAATCTGTGGCCGATGTCTACGGCGTCACAACCACTTTGGAATTTGCTTGAAAGCATGGACAGTGAAGCGGACGATGATGAGGTGAGTGGGCTGGGTGCGCCGATGCACCTAGAACGCTGGCAACACGGTCAGGCGGGCTCGGTGGGCGCCAACCAGCGCATCGATTGCTGGCTTAAAGTCAATAATGAGCGTATCGAGCAGGCCCGCTTTGAGGTGTTTGCCAGTGCGCATGCGCTCAGCGCCGCACGGCTGCTGGCGCGATGGTTAACAGGCCGGCGCTGCGACGAGGTCGTGGCGCTTGATGGCCTGGCCATTGCCCAGATGGCGAGTATGGCTGACGAGGCCCGCAGTGAAGCGTTATGCTTAGAGGACGCGGTACGCGCGGCGATTAATGCGAAACCGATGGATAAAAGGCAGGTGTAATGATGGCTATTCAGGTAACACAACGAGCGGCTGAACACATTCGCGAAGCGCTAGCCCGGCATGGTGGTGGCGTTGGCATGCGGCTGGGTGTGCGCACTTCTGGGTGTTCTGGATTTAAATACACCGTGGCCTACGCCGAGGCGGTTGGCGAGGATGACACGCTGGTCGAGCAGCATGGGGCGCGCGTGTTGATTGACCGCAAGAGTCTGCCCTTCCTCGAAGGCTTAGAGGTTGATTTTGTTCGCGATGGGCTCAACGAGCGCTTTAGCTTTCGTAACCCCAATGTCACCGCCGAGTGCGGTTGTGGTGAGAGCTTCGCGGTGCAGTGATTGTCGCCAGTGCGCGGGCTGGGTAGACTGCCGCCCTTCACACCCAATCCCAACGGAGAATTTTGCATGGCCCTTCAGCGCACCCTTTCTATCGTCAAGCCCGATGCTGTGGCGGGTAACCATATTGGTGAAATTTACCGGCGCTTCGAAACCGCTGGGCTCGAACTCATTGCCGCGCGCATGATGCACCTTAGCCAAGCGCAAGCGGAGTCGTTTTACGCGGTTCATCGGGAGCGGCCGTTTTTCGCTGACTTGGTGAAATTTATGACCTCGGGTCCAGTGGTGGTGCAGGTGCTTGAGGGTGATGAGGCCATCCGCAAAAACCGCGACATCATGGGCGCCACCAACCCGGCTGAAGCCGCGGCGGGCACGATCCGTCATGACCTCGCCGAAACCCTTGACGCTAATGCGGTGCATGGATCCGATGCTCCGGAAACGGCGCGCGAGGAAATCGCCTTTTTCTTTGCTGATGATGAACTCCACAGCCGCCGCTGAGAATCGGCCGCTAACCGCCGGCGGGCGGGTCAATCTGCTCGGCTTGGATGAGGCCGGTCTGCAGGCTTGGCTGACTGAGCTTGGCGAAAAGCCTTTTCGCAGTAAGCAGCTGCGCCAGTGGCTTCATCAACGCCGAGTGTTTGACGTTGATGTAATGACCGATCTAAGCAAGGGCCTGCGCGCACAAATCGCTGAGCAAACCGACTGTCAGGTACCGAGCGCGGTATTTGATCGCGAATCCAGTGATGGCACTCGCAAGTGGCTCGTTGGCTTAGAGAGTGGTAACGCGGTTGAAACGGTTTATATCCCCGAGCGTGACCGTGGCACGTTGTGTGTGTCCTCGCAGGTGGGGTGCGCACTGGATTGCGGCTTTTGCTCAACGGGTAAGCAAGGCTTTAATCGCAACCTTAGCGCGGCAGAGATTATCGGGCAGCTGCACTTTGCGACCCAAGCACTGGCTGCTGAGGGACGGGGTCGGCGCATCACCAACGTGGTGATGATGGGGATGGGCGAGCCACTCGCTAATTTTCGCAATGTGCTAGCAGCGACCAACCTCATGGTAGACCCCTATGCCTGGGGGCTATCGCGGCGTCGTGTGACGTTATCGACGGTTGGCTTAGTGCCCGCGCTCTATCGGTTGGCTGAACACAGCAACATCAGTCTGGCGGTGTCATTGCATGCCGCCAATGACGCCGTGCGTAACGAAATCGTGCCGATCAACCAGAAATACCCGTTGGCTGAGCTGTTGCCAGCGTGCGAGAACTACGTCGCCAAGACGCCGCATCACTGTATTTACTGGGAATACGTCATGCTCGATGGGGTCAACGACAGCCTCAGTGATGCCAAGCAGTTGGTTAAACTGCTTTCGCACATCCCCTCCAAAATTAACCTCATTCCGTTTAATCCATTCCCGGGGACGCGCTTTGAGGCCTCACCGCGTGAGCGAATTGAGCGCTTTGCCGAGGTGTTACAGAAAGCGGGCTTTATAGCCACCATTCGGCGAACCCGTGGGCAGGATATTGACGGCGCGTGTGGCCAGCTCGTCGGTCAGGTAATTAATCGTCGCAATCAGGGTAAGCGCGGAGCCACCCCGGCGCAGGCCTGAGCGCATGCGTAGTCTGGCGTTGGGGTTAGCATTGGCGGGGCTGCTCGGCTGTTCGGTACCGGCACCGGCGCCGTTAAATGACCAGCAAGCGGGGCAGGCGGCGCGCGCCAACACCGACTTAGCAATCCACTATCTACGCAACGACGCGCTGCAGCCAGCCTCGGCAAAAATTGATCGGGCGCTGGCACAGGATCCGCAACTACTCGATGCCCATTTAGTTGCCGCTGAGGTGAGTACGCGTTTATCGCGACCGGATCGCGCCGAGCGTCACTATCGCACGGCGCTCGCAATCGATGGCGACAACGGGGCCGCGTTAAACAATTATGCTGCGTTTCTTTGTCAACAAGGACGACCGGCGCGAGCGCTTGATCTTTGGGAGATGGCGGCGGCGAATCCGCTTTACGCCCGCCAAGCCATGGTGCTGACGAACGCCGGCGATTGTTTGGCACAGGCCGAGCGCGGCGATCAGGCTCGTCATTATTGGCGCCGAGCGTTGAATCATGAGCCGACATTTACCCCGGCGCTAGCGGCTATGACGGCACATAGCCTATCGCGGGGACGTCTAGATTCCGCCAATGCCTACTTTTCGCGCTACACTGCGTCTGCAGAACAAAGCCCAGATTTGCTTTGGCTCGGGGCACGGATTGCCAAAGCGGATCAGGATGCTGAGCGCTATGCGTATTTTGTGCAAAGGCTTCGGCAAGCGTTCCCCTTGTCAGAACAAGCCGTACAACTGAGTGAGTGACTGGATAATGGCCGAGAGCGATACTAATAAAGCGGCTTTAGATGCGGATCAACAGGAGTCAGCCGGGCCTGGTCCGCTGCTGCGAGAAGCCCGCTTACGCGCCAAAATGAGCATTGAGCAGGTGGCTGAGGCGCTGTACCTAAGCCGCTATGTTATCGAGCAGGTCGAGCAGAATGACTTTGCCGCGCTGCCGCCGCTAACCTTCGTCCGAGGTTATGTCCGCTCTTACGCCGCGTTGTTGGATATGGACGCGGTGCCTTTATTGGCGCGTCTCGATAATTTAGGTGGGGCACAGCAAACCACCGCGGTTCGCTCGTTGAGTGAGCTTGAGTCGATGAGTAAACGCAAACCCAAGCCAGTCAGCCGCAGTCCTGGTCTGCTGGGCGTGGCGATAGTGCTCGCTTTGCTGCTAGTTGGTGTTGCTGGCGGGACCTGGTGGCTCACGCGTGATCAGGCGCCCGGGCCAGAGCCTGCCGCGCCCGCGACGACGCCGGCGGAGACGGCACCGACGCCTGAGCCTGAGCCCGAACCTGAACCTGAACCCGAGCCTGAACCTGCGCCCGAGCCCGATCCCGAGCCCGAGCCCGAGCCTCAGCCTCAGCTTGAGCCCGAGCCTCAGCTCGGTCCCGAGCCTGGGGCCGAGCCTGAGCCTGAGTCAGAGCCCAATCCTCAGCTCGATCCCGAGCCTCAGGCCGAGCCTGCACCCGCGGCCGAGGCCGACAGCCCGACCCAATCAGCGATAACGCCTGATCAGTCAAGCGAGCTCAGCGATGAGGTCGCAGATGGCGGTGTTGCAGCGGCTCCCGAGGATCTGCGTGAGTTGGCGCTGACTTTTAATGGCGATTCATGGATGGAAGTGCGCGATGCCCGCGGTGAGCGTTTGCTTTTCGACATGATGCGTCCAGGGCGCGAAACGCTTCGCGGCGTGCCTCCATTTGAGATTGTTGTGGGTAACATTCAGCATGTTTCGTTGACTTATCAAAACGAAGAGGTTGACCTTGAGCCGCATGCCCGGGGTGATGTGGCGCGGCTGACATTGGGCGATTCCTAGAGACCTTGGCTACTTCGATTCAAAACATTCGCGGTTTTAGCGACGTATTGCCGGAAGAAAGTCCTGCTTGGCAATTTGTTGAGCGGGCCTTTCGCCATGAGCTTGATCGCTATGGCTTTAGTGAGATACGCCTGCCGATCGTCGAGAAAACCGCGTTATTTTCGCGCTCGATCGGTGAAGTCACCGACATCGTCGAAAAAGAGATGTACACCTTCACCGACCGCAATGGCGATAGTCTTAGCTTGCGACCGGAGGGCACGGCCGGCTGCGTTCGCGCCGCCTTGCAGCGGGGCTTGCTGCATAACGCTCAGCCGCGGCTCTGGTATATCGGGCCGATGTTTCGTCATGAGCGCCCGCAAAAAGGTCGCTATCGGCAATTTCATCAGGTCGGTGCGGAAGCTTTTGGGCTGCCGGGCCCCGATATTGATGCCGAGCTCATTTTGCTCTCGGGGCGGATCCTGCGGGCGTTGGGGATTGATGACATTACGCTTGAAATTAATAACCTCGGGACAGCGGAGACGCGCGCTCGTTATCGCGCTGATTTAGTTGAGCACTTGCAAGCCCATGCCCAGCAGCTCGACGCCGATGCCCAACGGCGGCTCAGCACCAATCCACTGCGCATTCTTGATAGCAAAAACCCGGCAATGGCGCCGATCATTGCCAGCGCACCGGATTTACTCGATTACATGGACGCCGAGGCGCAGGCGCATTTTCAGGCGGTACGGGCAATGCTCGACGCTGCCGGTCAGGCTTACCGCATCAATTCCAGACTTGTGCGTGGGCTCGATTACTACGGCAGTACCGTGTTTGAGTGGGTTAGCGAGCAGCTTGGCGCTCAGGGTACGGTGCTGGCGGGCGGGCGCTATGATCGGTTGGTTGAGATAATGGGCGGCCGGCCAACGCCGGCGATTGGATTTGCCGCGGGTATTGAGCGACTGGTCGCGCTGGTTGAGGCCGCCGATACGGTGCCCGCCGCCGAGCCGCCGGATGCCTATTTGATGGCTACTGAGGCTGATCTCATCGCTCAGACCCTGGCCATTGCCGAGCGCTTGCGAACGCAGCTGCCGGCGTTGCGGGTGCAGGTGCATATGGGTGGGGGCTCAATGAAAAGCCAGCTGCGTCGGGCTGATCGCAGTGGGGCAGCGCTTGCGCTCATTCTTGGCCCCAGTGAAGCGGCTGACGGTAAGATTAATGTTAAACCACTGCGTGGTGATGACGAGCAGTACTCGGTGGCCATTGACCGGCTTGCGACGGTACTCTCATCGCTTGATACACGCTAAGTGCATAGGAGCCACTGCGTTGGCATACGAAGATGACGAACAACTTGAAGCCCTGAAAGACTGGTGGCAACGCAATGGTCGGGTGGTGATTGTGGCCGCAGTGGTTGGCGTTGCCGCGGTGTTGGGTTGGCAACAGTGGGGTAGTTGGCAGGCCCGCCAAGCAGCGGATGCAGCGGCTGAGTACCAGGCGGTGTTGAGCGCGCTTGATAACGCCGAACGTGAGGTGGCGGTGAATCGTATTGAGCGGCTGCAATCTGATCACGATCAAAGTCCCTACACCGTATTGGCAAGCTTGGCTGTCGCCAGCGCAGAAATGGCGGATGGCAAGCCGGCGCAAGCAGCCGAGCGGTTAGCTTGGATTACGCGCACACAGCCGGACAGTCCGATGGCTGTAACCGCGCGATTGCGCCACGCCGAAGCGCTTGTTGCCGCGGGCGATCAGTCAGCGGCGCTCAGCGTACTCGACCCCCCAGCATCGGGTCCGTTAGCGGCCCGATATCAAGAGCTCATTGGTGATCTTGAGGCAGCACGGGGTAATCGCGAAGCGGCGATTGCGGCCTACCGCGCGGCTTTGCAGCGCTCGGCTGGCGAGCGTCGCGCGCTGGTTGAAGTCAAATTGTTCGACTTAGGCGCGGCGGCCGAGGAGGCCTCATCATGATGCATTCGATTCGTGCCCTATGGCTGCTGCCTTGGCTGTTGATGCTCGCCGGTTGCAGCATCGGTGGAAGCCGTTCGCTGGATGTACAACCCGCTCCAGCGCTAGATATTGAGCCGGCGACGTTAGCGGTCACAGAAGACTGGTCAGCGTCAGTTGGAGCGGCCGCCGTGCCTTACCATCGCTTGGCAATAAGTCAGCGTGGTGGACGGGTCTATGTGGCGTCGGCTGATGGCCAAGTGAGTGCGATTGACCATCAAAATGGCGAGTCGATTTGGACTCAAAGCCTTGATGCTGAAATCTCAGGTGGGCCGAGTTCAACCGACACGCAGGTGGTCGTCGGTACCGCGGGGGGCGAGATTGTTGCTTTAGACGCTGAGCAGGGCAAGCTGCGTTGGCGCGCCTCGCTAAGCAGCGAAGTGCTTGCGCCGCCAGCGATCGGCCAGGAACACGTGGTGGCGCGCACCGGCGATGGTCGGGTGTTTGCCCTATCCAACCGTGACGGCGCTCAGCAGTGGCTGTATAGCCGCAGTGTGCCGGCGCTGAGTTTGCGCGGGCACTCCGCGCCGGTATTGGTCCCGGATGGTGTGATTGCGGGTTTTGACCATGGCCGCTTAAGCGCACTCGATCTGCAAACCGGTGAGCCGGTTTGGGAAGCGACGATTGCGGTGCCGCAAGGCCGCACCGATCTTGAGCGCATGGTTGATTTAGACGCTGATCCCGTCGTTGATCGCGGCGATTTGTTTGCCGGAACCTATCAGGGCCGTTTAGTCGGACTGAGCTTGAGTAATGGGCAGATTGCTTGGGCGCGCGATATTTCAGTGATTGGCGGCATTGCCGTCGATGATAGTAATGTCTATGCAACAGACGCCGAGGGCCAAGTATGGGCGGTTGACCGCAGCAATGGCGCATCTGTGTGGCGGCTCGATGCTTTGGCTGGGCTATCGCTGAGTGCGCCGGTGCGTAGCGCCGAGCACCTTGTGGTCGGCGCTGGCGACGGCGCGGTGTATTGGCTCGATCCGGCGGATGGGGAGGTGTTGGCGCGGTATCAGGCAGGTAAAGCGCCGATAACGGCGACGCCGGTCGTCATCGATAATGATCTGCTGGTTCTCAACCTGCGCGGTCAACTAAAAAGGCTCACGTTACAATCGCGAGCTGACTAAGAGGAGAGGGGCATGAGAATAATACTTCTCGGTCCGCCAGGCGCGGGCAAGGGAACCCAAGCAGCGGGGGTTTGTGAGACCTATGGCGTTCCACAAATTTCTACTGGCGACATGTTGCGTGCGGCGGTCAAAGCGGGCACTGAATTAGGGCTGGCCGCGAAGGCGGTGATGGATGCCGGTGAGTTGGTATCGGATGACATTATTATCGGCTTGGTTAAAGACCGTATCCAAGCACCGGATTGTGCCAATGGCTTTTTATTCGATGGTTTTCCGCGCACCATCGCCCAAGCGGATGCCCTGCGTGAGGCGGGCGTTGATATTGATGCGGTGGTCGAGCTTGAAGTTGACGATGAGGATATTGTCGCGCGCATGGCCGGCCGTCGCTGCCATCCGGGGTCTGGGCGGGTTTATCACATTGATAACGCACCGCCTAAAGTCGCCGGGCAGGACGATGTGACCGGTGAGGCATTGATTCAGCGCGATGATGATCGCGAAGAAACCGTCCGTCAGCGGCTTGCGGTCTACCACGAGCAAACGCGTCCCTTGGTGGATTATTATCGACGCTTAGCCAGTGCAGGTGATGCCCAAGCGCCCCGGTACATTTGCGTGGATGGGCGGGGTGACATTGATGCGGTACGCCAGCGAATCGTCGCCGCATTAGAGGGTTAGCGGGAACCCAAGCACGCGCGAGGTGATCTGATCGGGCATGAAAGCCTTGATTGCCCTGCTGCTTTGGTTGGTAACGTTGCCGGCGCTCGCGTCGAACGTTCACCAGCTCACCATTGACGGACCGATTGGACCGGCGAGCGCGGACTACCTCGTCAAGGGTCTCGAGCAAGCGGCTGACGAGCAGGCAGCGGCGGTTATCTTGCGCCTTGATACGCCAGGCGGTCTCGATCAGGCCATGCGCGACATCGTTCAGGCGATTCTTGCCTCGCCGATTCCGGTGGTGAGTTATGTTTCCCCCTCCGGCGCGCGCGCGGCGAGTGCCGGGACCTATATCCTTTATGCCAGTCACGTTGCCGCAATGGCCCCAGGGACCAACCTCGGGGCTGCGACGCCAGTCAAGGTGGGCGGTGGGCTACCCGGCCAACCCGATTCCGAATCAACGCCTCAGCGCGAGACTGAAGGTGATCAGGAGGCGGGATCGGCTGCGGCAGAAAAGAGCGCAAGCGAGCGCAAAATGATTAATGACGCGGTGGCTTATATTCGTTCATTAGCTGAATTGCGCGCTCGCAATGCTGATTGGGCCGAGCGTGCTGTGCGTGAATCGGTAAGCCTATCGGCTCAATCAGCGCGTGAGCAGGAGGTTATTGATTTAGTCGCGGCAAGCACCCCGGCATTACTCGAGCAGCTCGCGTCGAGGCTATCGGGCGTTGATGCCCAAACAGCCATTGCTGATCACCCGCCCGATTGGCGGCATGAGCTTCTAGCCACCATCACCAATCCCAACGTGGCGTACATATTGTTGCTCGTGGGGATGTATGGGCTCATTTTTGAGCTTGCTAACCCCGGCGCCCTGGTCCCGGGCGTTATTGGTGGGATATCGCTATTGTTAGCGCTATTCGCCCTGCAGGCGCTACCCATTAACATCGCTGGCCTTGGGCTTGTCGCGCTAGGGATATTGTTTATGCTGGCCGAAGCGTTGGTGCCCTCATTTGGCGCGCTCGGGGTGGGGGGTGTCCTTGCGTTTGGGCTAGGGTCGCTGCTTTTGTTCGATACCGAAGGCCCAGGTTTTGAGCTGTCTATGCTGTTGGTGGCGGGTGTCTCGGCGGCCAGTTTGGTGATATTTCTCGGTACAGCGACACTGGCTCTGCGGGCGTTTCAGCGACGGGGTGTGGCCGGCCTCGCGCACATGCAGGGAGCCCAAGGCGAGGTCATTCGGACGGATCCAGACCTGCGGGTACGCGTGGAAGGGGAAGATTGGCACGCAACGACACAAAGCCCACTCGCACCGGGTGATAGGGTGACGATTACGCAGATTGATGGGCTGACCTTGAGGGTTGAGCCGCACACAGGAGAGCAAGCCTAGTGAGCCAGGACTATTACGACATCGCCATCGAGCGATTTATGCAATGGCTTGATGATGCCCATGCCCATGAGCGCATTGACGAGCCCACTGCCATGACCCTGGCAACCGCCGATGCCGCGGGCCGGCCCAGTGCGCGTACGGTGCTGCTCAAGCACATCGATCGCGAGGGTTTTGTCTTCTATACCAACTCCCATAGCCGTAAAGGCCAGCAATTACAGGCGAATGCACAGGCGGCGCTGACGTTTTTTTGGGCGCCGCTGAGTCGGCAGATTTTGGTTGAAGGCGGCGTACAGCCAGTCAGTGATGAGCAAGCTGATCGCTATTTCGCGACCCGACCGCGATTAAGCCAAATTGGGGCGTGGGCATCGCAGCAGTCCGAACCGCTTGCTGATCGAGCGGCGTTTGACGCCCAAATCGAAACGATTGAAGCACGCTTTGGCGATGACCCAATACCGCGTCCGCCACATTGGACCGGCTATCGGCTGGCGCCTGACATGGTTGAGTTTTGGCATGGCCGCGATGGCCGGCTGCACGACCGCGAGCGCTACTACCGCGAGGCGACCGGCGAATGGGTTTGGACGCTTCTCAACCCCTAATGGCTCACGCTTCGCCTTGATATTCTAGCCACGGTTGGAGGTGCGCGGGATCACCTCCAGCGGTTATGCCACCCGGGCGTTCAACATGGAATGTCGCCTCGGTGGCACCGGCTTGTGCCTGCCAGTGGGCAACAATCGCATCAATCCCCGATGCCTGTGTGGGGTAATCATTCACTAATCCGAGCAGGGTGCCGTCGGGTGCCTGAATTAAAGCGGTATAGGCAAGCGTGCCAAGCTCCGGGGTTTGGTGTTCAGTGAGTGTGACAATGGCCGCGTCGGTGGTGTCGTCGGGCGCAGCAATCGCCTCACGAAACCAAGGGATGGAGCTCTCGAGGGTATGCGCTTTGGCAACGCTTAAAGCCACTTCAGCGTCAGCGGCTTGCACGCCGGCGACCGGTTCGACGATATGCACGTTAATCCCGTGACTCGCTAGCCCGGCCATGGTCTGGCGTTGTGCTTGAGCCCATTGAGCATACTGCGCTTGGGTTTGTGCTGAATCGGTTTGTCGGTGTTGAGCCAGATCGTCAAAGGTCAGCCATGGCGTCCAAACTTCGCCCGCATAGCCGATAAAGCGATTACCCGGTGCTAATTCAACGGTCTCGATTTGGTCGGGTCGATACAGCGCCGCTTCTATGAGTTGCCAAAGCCCGCCTAATTCAGCGTGCTCAAGCTGGACTTTCATTAGCGCTGAAAGATCGTGAAAAGTGGCATAACTCAAATGCACCGGTTCGACGCCCATGAGCGCTCGGACCGCACGATCTGTTGCGAGGCTAGCACGGCCTTTTTCGAGTAAAACCTGTTCAATCGTTTGGCGGATTGGGTCGAGCTGCTCGCCAGGGGCAACCAGTGCGAATGGCAGGACTAATAGCGGGCCTGAGCCGCGGGCCCGCTGTGGGGCAATCGCTGCTTGCGGAAAACGCCCGCCAGCGCTGCCAATGGCGAGTAATTGAGCTTCGAAAGGCCCACCACGTAAGCTGCCACGATAAATATCCAACATTGCCTCGACAATGGGTAAGCCCGGTTGCAGTATTTCGGTGAGATCGTAAAGCGCTGCGGGAAAAATTAGCCCCGCATCGGCCACCGATTCGCCAACAATGCGACGTAAATCATCAGCAATTGGTCCAGCTAGCAGATCCGCACTATCGCGACTCAAAGGCTCAGGCGGGCGTGATTGCATGATGGCGCTTGGGTCGAGTTCGACGGTCAATACACCGGGTGTTGCTGAGAGTGCAGATGGCATGGTCTAAATTCCTTACCAACGCCGATCGGGTTGGCTTTTAATTTGATTAGTTTGTGAATTAAGTTTGTTTTTACAACGAATAATCCATTATATTAATAGGGCTTTGTATAGCACCTAACTCAATCGACAAGAGGATAATATGGATCTCTCCAACTATACGACCCAGCAGCTTAATGCGCTTAAAAAAGATATAGATAAGGAAATCAATGGTCGACGCAAGGAGGATGCCAAAAAAGCGCAGCAAGAACTTAAACAGGTAGCCGAGCGCTATGGCTTTACTCTGGGTGATTTAGTCGCCGGACAGTCGACTAAAGGCCGTGCCAAGGCGAAAGTGCGTTTCCAGCACCCCAGTGATGCCAGCAAAACTTGGTCAGGCCGCGGTCGCAAGCCAGCCTGGGTGAAAGAGTGGGAAACCACCGGGCGTTCGCTTGAAGAGCTGCGCATCGATTAATTAAGCCAGCCTACCGATAAGACTGCGCGAGCTCCTCGCGCAGTTTTTTTAGCCCCGGGGATAGCGTCACTGTTTGCTCAGGCGGTTGTCGCAGGGTTTTTAACTCGTTGGGCAATGCTGCGAGTGCTTGAGCGCAGCGTGCTCTCGCCGATTCTAAATCACTTGCCGAACCTGCTGAGATGCGCTTACCGTCACGCATTGCTGGCTCAAGCAGTGGCTCGCCATCCACGCGCTCGTCAAGCAACCCCAGGGTATCGGCTAGCCAGTTGTCATTGGCGTCGTAGCGCCGAAAGATTTGTTTGCGCCCGGGCAGGTCGGTTTTGCCTTCGGCATGCTTGCCGCGCGGTCGATCGCGGAAATAATGCAGCTTGTAGGCTGAATCGAGAAACGGTGAGTCGGCCGAAGTGTCAACATTCGAACCCACGCCGACACCGTCAATCGGGGCATTCTCAGCCATCAACGCTTCTAGGCGGTATTCATCTAAGCCCCCGCTCACGATAATGCGGGTGTCGGTCAGCCCACCGCGATCAAGGATTTCGCGCGCGAGCTTGGCATTCGCCGCCAAATCACCGCTATCAATGCGCACCCCATGAATATCGATACCGTCGGCTGCGAGTGTTTGAGCCACTTCAACCACCCGCTCAGCACCCCGTTGAACATCGTAGGTATCAATAAGCAGAACCACATTGTTTGGATGACTGCGGGCAAAGCGCTCGAATGCCTCGGCTTCGCTGTCATGGGCTAAGATAAACGCATGGGCCATGGTGCCGGTGGGCGGGATATTGTAGCGCGCACTGCTCAGGCAGGTTGCTGTCGCGCTAAAACCGGCCATGTAGCAAGCGCGGGCTGCCCACAGGCCGGCTTCGCCGCCGTGCGCCCGGCGCATGCCAAAATCGATCACCGGTGTGGATTCGGCGGCAAGCGTGCAACGCGCGGCTTTGCTCGCAATCAGTGTCTGAAAATGCAGAATATTCATTAGCCGCGATTCAATAAATTGCGCTTCCGGTAACGGCGCGACAATTTGGACTAACGGCTCTTCGGCGAAAAACACGGTGCCCTCGGGCAGAGCGCGCACTTCGCCGGTAAAGCGAAAGTTGCGCATACGCTCGATAAAGGCATCGGAAAAAAGCCCGGATTGGCGCATCCAGTCAAGCTCATCGCTGGCGAACTCAAGCTGGCTTAGCCAGTCGAGGCCTTGCTCGAGGCCGGCAGCAACAAAAAAACCGCGCGCTGGCGAGCGCCGCATGAATAGCTCAAACACCGCCTCTTCGGTCATCTCATGCTCGTAGTAGGTCTGCAGCATGGTGAGCTCGTAGAGGTCAGTGAGCAGCGGCGTTTGTTCAAGGTTGATGGTCATGGTTTTTGCCCTGCTTAACTGCGCAGACCGGTGCCCCGATCGAGTAACCAGAGGCTCAACAGCGTTCCGGCGGTAATAAATCCAATGATTAAGGTATAGGCCGTGCCCAACGGAATATCTGAGCTCCCTAGTATGCCGTATCGAAAGGCATTCACCATATACAAAATGGGGTTGGCGAGTGAGAGGTTTTGCCAAAACGCGGGCAGTAGTGAGATTGAGTAAAAAACGCCACCTAAATAGGTCAGCGGGGTGAGGATGAACGTCGGAACAATGGAAATGTCGTCAAACTTTTTCGCAAACACGCCATTAATAAAACCACCCAAAGAGAAGGTGACGGCGGTTAGGAATACGACCGAGACCGTGACGGGCAAGTTATGGACGCGGAGGTCAGCAAAAAAGCTCGCGATAATGGTAACGACTAGGCCAGTCAATAGACCTCGACCAACACCGCCGGCAACATAGCCCGCGAGAATCACATAATTGGGTGTGGGCGAGACCAACAACTCTTCAATATGACGCTGAAATTTCGCCCCAAAAAATGAAGACGCGACATTGCTATAGGAATTCGTAATGACCGCGATCATGATGATGCCCGGCGCAATAAACTCCATGAAGCTATACCCATCCATGGGGCCGACGCGTGACCCGATTAAGCTGCCAAAGATAATGAAATACAACGACATGGTAATCGCCGGCGGCACGAGCGTTTGCACCCAAATGCGTAAATAGCGGTGCGTTTCCTTCCACGCAAGGGTGCGTAGTGCGGTCAGCGTTTGTCGCGGATAAGCCGGATAGAGTCGCGCCATATCAGGCTGCTCCCGGCGTTTTGTGGGCCCGGTTATCGAGCATACGCACGAAGAGTTCTTCCAGGCGGTTGGATTTGTTTTTCATACTCGTGACCTCGACCCCGGCATCATTAAGTTGGGCGAATAAGTGGCTCAAGGTTTGGTTGCCATAGACTTCAACCTCAATTGTGCGCTCGCCAACGGGCACGGAATTAAATTCGCTTAAGTGCGGAAAGTCGCTCACTGAAGTCGCGATATCGAGAATAAAACTCTGACTTTTGAGCTTTGCCAGCAGCGAGCGCATGTCAGTATTTTCGATGATGCGACCGCCATCGATAATGCCGATGTTTCGACACAGCGACTCGGCCTCTTCGAGGTAGTGCGTGGTTAAGATAATCGTCGTGCCACGCTCGTTCATACCACGCAAGAAATCCCACATTGAGCGTCTCAGTTCGATGTCGACGCCGGCCGTTGGTTCATCGAGTATTAATACCTGCGGCTCGTGGACAAGCGCCCGGGCAATCATCAATCGGCGCTTCATGCCGCCTGATAGTTCGCGCGAGCTGGCGTTACGCTTACCCCATAGATCGAGTTCACGTAAGTAGCGCTCGGCTCGCTCAGCCGCTGTCCGACGGTCAATGCCGTAGTAACCGGCTTGGTTGAGAACAATCTGGCTGACCGTCTCGAATTGGTTGAAATTAAACTCTTGCGGCACCAAACCGATATTCGATTTTGCTTGCCAGGCATCGGTAATAATGTCGTGACCAAACACCTCGACATGGCCACTCGTGGGCCGGACTAACGAGGCGATGATGCCGATAATGGTGGTTTTGCCCGCGCCGTTTGGCCCGAGCAGGCCAAAAAAATCGCCGGGTGGCACTTCAAGATCAATGTCCTGCAGCGCGGTAACGCCACCGGCATAGGTTTTATTTAGCTGGCGCAGAGAAAGCGCATTCATGATTGCGTGAACCGGATCGAGGACCGCCGGACGGCAGTCAAAGGCGCTAAAGGTATCCCCTTGGGCGCGTTGGATGCAAGGGCGATGATCGCCGTGTAAAGCGGTTTTCGCATTGGACACACCTCGGGGTCGGGCGTAAACTTCGTGCAATATTTCACTCAGCGGGAGGGCTCTGCGGATCCCTCCCGTTTTTGCGAGCAGATGAGGGTTAAAGTGTGACCGACACGGCAATATTGGCGCTCGAGGATGGCTCGGTTTTCTACGGAACCGCGCTCGGAGCGCACGGCCAAAGCGCAGGCGAGGTCTGCTTTAACACGGCCATGACGGGTTATCAGGAAATTTGCACCGATCCCTCCTATCACGGCCAAATGGTGACGCTGACCTATCCTCACATCGGCAACACCGGTGTTAATCAACTCGATGAAGAAGCCGATGGGCCGCAACTCGCCGGGCTTATTGTCCGCGATACCCCGATACGCATGAGCAACTGGCGTGCGCAAGAGGATTTAGCCGATTACTTAGCACGGCATGCCATTGTTGGAATCGCCGATATCGATACCCGGGCTCTGACTCGGCGCTTGCGTGAAAAGGGGGCTCAACGCGGGTGTATTGTTTCGGGATCCAATTTAGATGCGGATCACGCGGTCGCAGTTGCTCGCGCCCATCCGGATTTAACCGGGCGTGATTTGGTTTCGGCGGTGACCACCGAGCATGTCTATGACTGGCGGCTTGGCAGCTGGGCGCTGGAGCGCGGTGAGCGCGAGCCAGAGGCGCGCGCCGATGCTGACCTGCCCTGGCATGTTGTTGCCTATGACTTTGGCATTAAGCGCAATATCTTGCGCCGATTGGTTGATAGTGGCTGTCGGGTCACGGTCGTGCCCGCGCACACGCGTGCCGATGAGGTGCTGGCGCTCAACCCCGATGGGGTGTTTTTGTCGAATGGCCCAGGCGATCCGGAACCCCTTGATTACGCGATTACGGCGACGCGGCAAATCCTCGAACACAACGTGCCGGTGTTTGGGATTTGTCTGGGCCATCAAATTCTGGGGCTGGCCGTCGGTGCGCACAGCATCAAAATGAAGTTTGGCCATCATGGCGCCAACCATCCGGTGTTGGATGTTGATGGCGCGCGGGTGATGATCTCGAGTCAAAACCACGGCTTTGCGATTGATGCACAAACCCTACCCGAGAACGTGAAGGTCATTCATCGCTCGCTATTTGACCAATCCTTGCAGGGAATTCATCTCACTGACCGGCCAGCATTTAGTTTTCAAGGCCATCCTGAAGCCAGTCCCGGGCCGCACGACGTCGCCCCGTTGTTCGCCCACTTTATTGAGTTGATGACGAAAACATGCCCAAGCGCACCGATTTAAAAAGCATCCTAATTATTGGCGCCGGACCGATCGTTATTGGTCAGGCGTGCGAATTTGACTACTCGGGCGCCCAAGCGTGCAAAGCGCTGCGCGAAGAGGGCTATCGAGTCATTTTGGTCAATTCCAATCCGGCAACGATTATGACCGACCCAGAAATGGCGGATGCGGTGTATATCGAGCCGATTGAATGGCGAGTGGTTGCCAGTGTCATTGAGCGCGAACGCCCCGATGCGGTGCTTCCCACAATGGGTGGGCAGACGGCGCTGAATTGCGCACTCGATCTCGATCGTCATGGCGTGCTGGCCGAGTACGGTGTGGAAATGATCGGCGCGAGCAAAGCGGCCATTGATATGGCCGAAGACCGCGAAGCGTTTCGTCAGGCGATGGCGCGGATCGGGCTCGATACACCGACCGCCCGGGTTGCCCACAACATGGAGCAAGCCCATGCCGCGCAGCAAGAGATCGGCTTTCCAACCATTATCCGGCCGTCATTCACTCTTGGTGGCAGCGGTGGGGGCATTGCTTATAACGCCGAAGAGTTCGCCGAAATCTGTGATCGTGGCCTCGATTTATCGCCAACTAATGAGCTGCTCATTGAAGAATCCGTTCTTGGTTGGAAAGAATTTGAGATGGAAGTGGTTCGCGATCGCGCCGACAACGGCATCATTATTTGCGCGATTGAAAATCTTGACCCGATGGGTGTGCACACCGGTGATTCGATTACGGTCGCCCCGGCGCAGACGCTGACCGACAAGGAATACCAGATTATGCGCAATGCCTCGCTCGCGGTATTGCGCGAGATCGGCGTTGAAACCGGCGGCTCCAACGTTCAATTTGCGATCAACCCAGAGAATGGCCGTTTGGTGGTCATTGAAATGAACCCGCGGGTGTCACGCTCGTCAGCACTGGCGTCAAAAGCGACCGGGTTTCCGATTGCCAAAGTCGCCGCCAAGCTCGCGGTGGGCTACACGTTGGACGAGTTGCGCAATGAAATTACCGGTGGGCGGACCCCGGCGTCGTTCGAGCCGAGTATTGACTACGTCGTCACCAAGATTCCGCGCTTTACGTTTGAGAAGTTCATGCGCACCAAGCCGGTGTTGACCACGCAGATGAAGTCAGTCGGTGAGGTGATGGCGATTGGCCGAACCTTTCAGGAGTCGCTGCAAAAGGCTTTGCGAGGGCTGGAAAATGGCCTCGAGGGGCTTGATCCACGGACCGATCAAGGGCGTGATGATGCCGCCACGGAGGTGACACAAGAACTGCGTCTGCCGGGCCCTGAGCGCTTGCTCTGGGTGGCTGATGGCTTTCGGCATGGGTTGAGTCTCGAGGATTTGTTTGGGCACACCTGGATTGATCCGTGGTTTTTGGCGCAAATTGGCGATTTGGTTGCGCGCGAGCAGGCTCTAGCAGGTCAATCACTCGATTCGCTGGACGCGATGAGCCTGCGCGGCCTCAAGCGCTGTGGCTTTTCTGATGCGCGGATCGCGCGGCTGACTGGCTGTGATGAGCATGCCGTGCGGGCGCATCGGCGCGGTTTGGGCGTTCGACCGGTGTTTAAGCGGGTCGATTCCTGCGCTGCTGAGTTCGCCACGGCGACCGCCTATATGTACTCCACTTATGAACAAGAGGATGAGGCGGAGCCCACTGACCGGCGCAAAGTGATGATTCTTGGCGGTGGACCGAATCGCATCGGGCAGGGCATCGAGTTTGACTACTGCTGTGTGCATGCCGCGCTCGCGCTGCGCGAGGATGGGTTTGAGACCATTATGGTCAATTGCAACCCGGAGACCGTCTCCACCGATTACGACACCTCTGACCGGCTCTATTTCGAACCGCTGACGCTAGAAGATGTCCTTGAGATCGTCGAAACCGAGCAGCCCGAAGGCATTGTCATTCAGTATGGTGGGCAGACGCCGCTTAAGCTGGCCCGCGAGCTAGCAGCTTTTGGCGCGCCGATCATTGGCACGACACCGGATTCGATTGATTTGGCCGAAGATCGCGAGCGCTTTCAGGGCTTAATTACCGCGGCGGGTCTCGAGCAGCCACCGAATCGCACCGCGAGCAGTGCCGAACAGGCGTTTCGCTTAGCCAATGAAATTGGTTACCCGTTGGTGGTCCGGCCCTCGTATGTGCTGGGGGGCCGGGCGATGGAAATCGTCTATCACGAATCTGAGCTCGCTCAGTACATGAGCGAGGCGGTGAAAGTCTCGAATGAGTCACCGGTTTTGCTTGATCGTTTTCTTGACGATGCCATCGAGGTTGATGTCGATGCGATTTGCGACGGTCAGAATGTGCTCATTGGCGGTATCATGGAGCATATTGAGCAGGCCGGCGTGCATTCTGGCGATTCAGCCTGCTCGCTGCCACCGTATAGTCTTTCGCCCCAAGTTAGTGATCGGCTGCGCGCGCAAATGCGCGAGATGGCTTTGCGCTTAGGTGTGGTTGGGCTGATGAATGCCCAGTTTGCAGTCAAAGGCGAGGCGATTTACGTTATCGAAGTTAACCCGAGGGCTTCGCGCACCGTGCCGTTTGTATCGAAAGCGGCGGGGATACCGCTAGCGAAAATCGCCGCCCGCTGTATGGTTGGGCAAACACTTGCCGAACAGGGCTATACGCGCGAAGTCGTGCCGGCGAGTTACTCGGTCAAAGAAGCGGTATTTCCGTTTATTAAATTCCCTGGCGTTGACCCCATTTTAGGCCCGGAGATGAAATCAACGGGTGAAGTGATGGGCATTGGTCACACGTTTGGCGAAGCGTATGCCAAATCGCAGCTTGCCGCGGGTGTTGAGCTGCCAACCGAGGGCCGGGTTTTTATTAGTGTTCGCGACGCCGATAAGCCAGCCATCACTGACATTGCGCGCGATCTGATCAGTCACGGCTTTGAGCTGGTTGCAACGGCGGGTACCGCGGCAGTACTCGCGGATAACGCCATTGAGTGTGGTTTTATCAATAAGGTCGCCGAAGGGCGGCCGCATATTGTCGATGCCATTAAAAATGCCGAAATTGCACTCATCATTAATACCACCGAAGGCCGTCAGGCGATTGCTGACTCATTTTCGATTCGCCGCGAGGCTTTGCATCAAAAGGTTTGCTACACAACAACACTGGCGGGGGCACGAGCCACCGTGCAGGCGCTGGACTATCTGGAGGCAACGGATGTGCGCTCACTCCAAGATTTGCATAAGGAGGCACGGGCATGAGCAAGACACCGCTCACCGTTCGCGGTGCTGAGCAGCTTCGCGAAGAGCTCAATCGGCTCAAAGGCGAGGATCGACCACGGGTCATTAAAGCCATTGCCGAAGCGCGTGCGCATGGCGATCTGAAAGAGAACGCTGAGTACCACGCCGCACGCGAGCAACAAGGCTTTATTGAAGGGCGCATCGCCGAAATAGAAGCCAAGCTCTCTAACGCTCAAGTGATTGATGTCACCACGTTGCCAGCCACTGGCAAGGTGGTGTTTGGCACCACGGTGGTGCTCGCAGATGAGAGCGATGGCAGCGAGAAGACCTATCAAATTGTCGGCGAGGATGAGGCCGATATCAAAGCCGGCCGTATCTCGGTGCAGTCGCCCATTGCGCGCGCCTTGATTGGAAAAGAAGAGGGTGACGTGGTTGATGTTCAGGCGCCCGGAGGACAGCGTGCTTATGAGATTGTCGAGGTCCGCTACGAATAATTCCGGTCAACCGCTCGACGCCGTTAAGCTTGAGTTGGCGATCGTTATTGGCTTGGCGTTGGGTGTGTTGCTGGTGGTCTGGCGTTTGGATGCCGGGCATTGGGTTGAGCTTGGCTTGCTCGCCGCAACGGGCTTTGGTGCTGGCGGCTGGCTAGCGTTTCGCACACGCCGGGCGGTGACGCGCTTGACCGACGAGTCGGATTGAGCCGGTGGGGCGGAGTCGCGGCAGCCAGCGCTGGCTAAAAGAGCATTTTAGTGACGTCTTTGTACGCGAGGCCCAGCGCCGTGGTTTACGCTCACGGGCGGCGTTTAAGCTCGAAGCCATTGATCAGCGCGATGGCCTGTTGCGTGCAGGCCAGCGGGTGGTTGATCTAGGCGCGGCACCCGGGGGCTGGAGTGAGTATGCCGCCGGCCGGGTGGGCCCACACGGGCAGGTGATTGCGATTGATCTGTTGGCGATGGAGCCATTGGTTGGGGTTGAGTTTGTGCAGGCCGATTTCAGTCAGGCCGATGGGCTGGCACAACTCGATCAATTGCTCAAGGGTGAGGGCATTGACCTTGTATTATCGGATATGGCCCCCAATCTCTCAGGACAGAAGGCGGTTGATCAGCCCCGCGCGATGTTATTGGCCGAACTGGCGCTCGACTTTTGCTCAGCGCGCCTGAACCCCGGTGGTGGGTTGCTGGTCAAAGTATTTCAGGGACAGGGGTTTGATGCGCTGCTCAAGGTGATGCGATCGCAGTTTGAGCGCGTGCAAACGCGAAAGCCCGAGGCATCGCGCGACCGAAGTCGAGAAGTCTATCTGCTAGCCCGTGGCTTTCGGGCGTAGTAGGGTAGTTAGTCACAATGATCTTTTGAGGTAAGCCATCTTGAATGACATGGCCAAAAATCTGATTCTCTGGGTCGTCATCGCCGTGGTGTTGATGTCGGTCTTTAGTAACTTTCAGAACCAGGGCACCACCGCCCAAGAAGTGCCGTATTCGCAGTTCCTAGGCGAAGTCGAAACCGGTCGAATTGACTCGGTCACCATGAAAGGGCCGGTCATTCGCGGGACGCGCTCGGATGGTTCGAATTTCAGCACCTACAGCCCAGAAACGGATAACAACGCACTCATCGGGCAGCTGATGGAAAGCGGCGTGAATATCCGTGCCGAAGAGCCCGAGGGCCGCAGCATGTTGCTGCAGATCCTGATCTCGTGGTTCCCGTTCTTGCTGTTAATCGGCGTGTGGATTTACTTCATGCGCCAAATGCAGGGAGGCGGCGGCGGCCGGGGTGCCATGTCGTTTGGCAAAAGCCGCGCCAAAATGATGTCCGATGAGCAAGTGAAGGTGACGTTTAAGGACGTTGCTGGGGTTGAAGAGGCGAAGCAGGACGTCGTCGAACTGGTCGAGTTTTTGCGCGATCCATCGAAGTTCCAGCGCTTGGGTGGGTCTATTCCGCGCGGTGTATTGATGGTGGGCCCCCCGGGTACGGGTAAAACATTGCTCGCCAAGGCGATCGCGGGCGAGGCACGGGTGCCGTTTTTCAGTATCTCGGGGTCAGATTTTGTTGAGATGTTTGTCGGCGTCGGCGCCTCGCGAGTACGCGACATGTTTGCGCAGGCGAAAAAACAAGCGCCGTGCATTATCTTTATCGACGAGTTGGATGCCGTTGGCCGTCAGCGCGGCGCGGGTTTAGGCGGCGGGCATGACGAGCGTGAGCAAACGCTCAACCAAATGCTCGTTGAAATGGATGGTTTTGAGGGCAGTGAAGGCGTTATCGTCATTGCCGCAACCAACCGGCCGGACGTGCTGGACCCAGCTCTGCTGCGCCCTGGCCGTTTTGATCGTCAGGTGGTGGTGCCACTGCCGGATGTGCGGGGTCGGGAGCAGATCTTGCGTGTGCACATGAACAAAACGCCGTTGGCTGAGGACATTGATGCGCGCACCATTGCTCGCGGCTGCCCGGGATTTTCGGGCGCGGATTTGGCTAACCTAGTCAACGAAGCGGCGCTGTACGCGGCCCGTCGCAATAAGCGGGTGGTTGATCAGCAAGACTTCGAAGACGCCAAAGACAAAATCATGATGGGTGCTGAGCGCAAGTCCATGGTAATGACCGAGGATGAAAAGCGTCTCACCGCCTACCATGAAGCCGGTCATGCGATTGTTGGATTAAAAGTCACCGAGCACGATCCCGTGCATAAGGTGTCGATTATTCCACGCGGCCGTGCGCTGGGTGTGACGATGTTTTTACCCGAAGAAGATCGCTACAGCTACACCAAACAGCGCTTAAACAGCTCAATTTGTGGGCTGTTTGGGGGGCGGATCGCTGAGGAGATGATCTTTGGTGCCGAGCGCGTAACCACCGGAGCGCAAAATGACATTCAGCGAGTAACCGAAATTGCTCGCAATATGGTCACCAAGTGGGGGCTGTCGGACAAAATGGGCCCGCTTGCTTATGGTGAGGATGAAGGCGAAGTCTTCTTGGGCCATCAGGTAACCCAGCACAAGACCATTTCTGATGAGACCGCACATGCCATTGATGAAGAAGTGCGGCGCATCGTTGAAGAGAATTACTCGGTCGCAAAAAAAGTGCTCGAAGATAATGTCGACATTCTGCACGCCATGTCGGATGCGCTGATGAAGTACGAAACCATTGATCGTGAGCAGATCGATGATGTCATGAATGGCCGGCCACCGCGGCCGCCGAAAGACTACGACCGGCCAACCGGATCGGCGCCGAGTGGTGAAGGTGATGCCACTGACGGCTCGCCGTCGAGCGATGGCGCCGGCAATGTCGGGAAGCCTGCTAGCGAGCACTAGACCATGGCAACCGTGCTTAATTGCGCGGGGCGGCCGCTAGATCTTAGCCGCCCCTGTGTAATGGGTATTCTCAACGTCACCCCCGACTCCTTCTCGGACGGGGGTGATTTTGTTGGTGCCGACGCCGCGATTGCCCACGCTCTGCACATGCAAGGGGCGGGGGCGGCAATTATCGACGTGGGCGGTGAGTCGACACGCCCGGGGTCAACCGGCGTGAGTGTCGAAGAGGAACTTGCCCGCGTTATTCCCGTGCTGGAGGCGTTATCCGGCGTCGTTAGTGTGCCGTTATCGGTAGACACCTCGAAGCCCGAGGTCATGGTGGCGGCCGCAAAGGCGGGTGCGGGCTTAATTAATGATGTCATGGCCCTGCGCCGTGAAGGGGCGCTTGAAGCCGCCCGCCAGACTGGCTTACCGATTTGCTTAATGCACATGCGCGGCACGCCTGAAACGATGCAAAACGAGCCGCAATACACGGATGTGGTCAGTGAGATAGAGGCGTTTTTGCAGGACCGCATCGACGCGGCCAGCGCTGCGGGTATTGATAGCGCACAGTTAATCGTTGATCCAGGATTTGGTTTTGGCAAAACGGATGCGCACAATGCGGCGTTATTAGCGGGATTGCCGCGACTCGCTGAGCTTGGCTTGCCAGTGCTTGCGGGGCTCTCGCGAAAGTCGCTGGTGGGTCGAGTGCTAGGTCGGGATATGGCCGATCGGTTAGCGGGCAGCGTGGCCGCTGCGGCGTTGGCGACGTGGCAGGGTGCGCGGATCATTCGGGCGCATGATGTCGCCGAAACGCTGGATGCGGTTCGGCTTGCGGATTATGTTAAGCAAAACGGCGGGAGTTGGCCGCCCGAGCAGGGATAGGAAGCATTAGCGATGACGGAAAAGCGCTACTTTGGCACCGATGGCATTCGCGGCTGCGTGGGTGTCCCACCGATCACGGCCGATTTTGTCCTCAAACTTGGATGGGCGGCAGGTCAAGTCCTGGGGCAGCGGGCTGGATCGGGCAAGGTGCTGATTGGTAAAGACACGCGGCTATCTAACTACATGTTTGAATCAGCCATCGAAGCGGGCCTGTCGTCTTCGGGGATGAATATCCAGCTGCTTGGCCCGATGCCGACGCCGGCGATTGCCTATCTCACTCGGACATTGCGCGCCAATGCCGGGATTGTTCTGAGCGCATCGCATAATGGGCATCAGGACAACGGTATTAAGTTTTTTTCGGGCGATGGATTTAAGCTCGACGATGCGGCTGAACTCGCGATCGAAGCCCAGCTCGATCAACCTCTGCAAACCGTTGATTCGGCAGCGCTCGGCAAAGCCAGCCGGTTGCTCGATGCGCCGGGGCGGTATATCGAATTTTGCAAACACTCGGTGCTATCCGGGGTGAGCTTAAAAGGCCTCACGCTGGTAGTCGACTGTGCCAATGGGGCCGGGTACCAAGTCGCGCCGGCCGTGTTTGAAGAGCTTGGTGCGCGGGTGATTCGTCACGGCACCTCACCGGATGGGCTCAATATCAACGTCGAATGTGGCTCGACGCATCTCAAAACCCTGCAGGCTTTGGTGATGGAGCACGGTGCAGACGCTGGCATTGCTCTCGATGGCGATGGCGACCGGGTATTAATGGTGGATGAGACCGGTGCGGTGCTCGATGGCGACCAGTTGCTGTGGGTGATTGCCCGCTCGCGGCAGCGCGCTGGCGAGTTACGCGGCCCGGTGGTGGGTACACAAATGAGCAATTTGGGCTTAGAGCTTGCGTTGCAGGGGCTCAACATCCCGTTTCAACGCGCACGGGTGGGTGATCGTTACGTGCTTGAAATGCTGCAAGCGCACGCGGGGCTGCTTGGGGGTGAGTCGTCTGGGCATATCGTTTGTCTTGATCGCACAACCACGGGTGATGGCGTGGTTTCGGCCCTCCAGGTGCTAGCCGCAGCGATTGATCAGGGCCAATCGCTGAGTGCGGTTGCTGCCGGCATGAGCAAGTTGCCGCAACACATGATTAACGTGCCGGTGGCCCGCGGGGTTGATGCCATGGCGGATAGCCGGGTGAGTGCGGCCGTGCGCGACCTAGAAAACCGGCTAGGCACAACCGGGCGGGTGTTATTGCGTCCTTCCGGCACCGAGCCCGTCCTGCGGGTGATGGTCGAGGGTGAAGATGCCAGCGTGGTCGAGCAGCATACTCAAGCGCTGGCGCAGCGCGTTGGTGAAATTTTTGCGAGCATGCCCAGCGCGGCAACCAGCGATTGATTCAGTCGAGTTCGGCAAGTAACCTCAGCAGCCTTTAGACGAGGTAGCGATTGATCATGCGCACACCCCTTGTGGTGGGAAACTGGAAAATGCACGGCCGACTGGCCGATGCCCAAGCCTTAGCGAGCGCTGTGGTTGAGCAAACCGCGGCATCGAGCGTGGTGGAGCGGGCGGTTTGCCCGCCTTTTGTGCATTTAAGCGCAGTCGCTGATTGCGTGGCTGACAGTGATGTGGGGTTAGGCGCGCAAAATTGCGCCGACGGTCCAATCGGCGCCCATACCGGTGAGGTGGCCGCGGAAATGCTGGCGGATTTAGGTGTGGGGTACGTGATTTTAGGCCACTCCGAGCGTCGTCAATATGATCACGAACGCGAAAGCGGCATTGCTAAGCGCTATGAACAGGCGCTCAACCAAGGCCTGCGGCCCATTCTTTGTGTCGGTGAAAGCCTCGAAGCACGAGAGGCCGGTCAAACCGATCAAGTGGTTGGCGCACAGCTGACGGGGGTGCTGGATCGACTGGGTGATGCCGGGTTCGGTAACGGGGTGATTGCTTACGAGCCAATTTGGGCAATTGGCACCGGTTTAACGGCCAGCGCGGAGCAAGCGCAAGCGGTGCACGCGAGTATTCGCGCGCTAATGGCTGAGCGCGTTGGAGATGCCGCCAGCGACCTACGCATTTTGTACGGTGGCAGCATGAAAGCCGCCAACGCTGAGGCGCTGCTCGATCAGCCCGATGTTGATGGGGGGCTAATCGGCGGGGCGTCTTTAAGCGCCGATGAATTTGCAGCCATTTGCGCTGCAGCAGCGCGGGGCTGAACCCCCGCAGCAATGAGAGTCAGAACACGATGTATACGTTGGTTTTAGTTATCCACTTGGGTCTTGCGCTCGTTTTGATTGGCGTTGTGCTTATGCAACACGGCAAGGGCGCCGACGCGGGGGCTGCGTTTGGTAGTGGAGCTTCGAATACGGTGTTTGGCGCCCGTGGCTCGGCCTCGTTTTTGGGCCGGCTCACGGGGTTTTTAGGGGTTGGTTTTTTTGTTACCAGCCTAACGCTCGCGATTATGGCGGGGACCTTTACCAGTAGCGGCGATAGCGTGGTCGAACAATCGGCACCCGCGACGACCGAGTCCGCGGATCTGGCGCCGGCACCGGATAATGCCACGGCTGGAAACGACGCCGCTGAGCCGGCCCCAGCGCCGGCGCCGGATTGATCTAACCCCAGCGCTGAGGGCGTGTTGAGCCCTGATTTGCGTTGTTCGCTTAGCGCCATCCTGTTAATATCAACGCTGATCAATGACTACCGTTACGCGGATGTGGTGGAACTGGTAGACACGCTGTCTTGAGGGGGCAGTGGCGCAAGCCGTGCCGGTTCGAGTCCGGCCATCCGCACCATACTGGTCAACGAGTCCATTTCCTGAGTCCGGGGTACCGTGGATCCATGATCGAGAGCTACCTGCCAATCTTGGTTTTCATCGTCATGGCCATGGCGATTGGCATCGTGCCGTTATTGGCTGGCTTTGTGCTGGCACCGCATCGGCCTGACCATGAAAAACTCACCGCCTACGAGTGTGGCTTTGAGGCATTCGAAGATTCGCGCATGCAGTTTGACGTGCGCTACTACCTCGTTGCCATTTTGTTCATTATTTTCGATCTCGAGATCGCGTTCCTATTCCCATGGGCGATTGTGCTCGATGAGATTGGGCTGTTCGGGTTCGCCTCAATGGGGATATTTATCGGCATTCTGTTGGTCGGATTTTTATACGAGTGGAAAAAAGGAGCGCTGGAATGGGAATAGAGGGCGTTCTCGATAAAGGGTTTGTAACCACCTCGGCCGATAAGCTGATTAACTGGGCGCGAACCGGCTCGCTGTGGCCGATGACGTTTGGGTTGGCGTGCTGTGCGGTGGAAATGATGCACGCCGGTGCCGCGCGCTACGATATGGATCGGCTTGGACTGATTTTTCGGCCCTCGCCAAGGCAGTCCGATGTCATGATCGTTGCCGGCACCCTCGTTAATAAAATGGCACCAGCGTTGCGCCGGGTATACGACCAGATGCCCGACCCCAAGTGGGTGATTTCGATGGGCTCCTGCGCGAACGGCGGTGGCTACTACCACTACTCTTACTCGGTAACGCGTGGCTGTGATCGGATTGTGCCCGTCGATATTTACGTGCCCGGCTGTCCGCCGACCGCTGAGGCTCTGCTCTATGGCGTGGTGCAGCTGCAGAATAAAATCCGGCGGACCAACACCATCGCCCGCTGAGGTAGGTTGCTATGCCACGCTCTGCTGAAACACTTCGCGCGCATCTTGAGTCGCTCTTCGCCGAGCAGCTCGTCACCAGCGCCTGTGCCTATGACGAAGCTGAAATCGAAGTTGCTCCGGCGGCGCTTTATGCGGTCATGCAGCGGTTACGTGACGACGAGCAGCTCGACTTTAATTTGTTGTTGGATATTGCCGGGGTCGATTACGCAACCTACGGCCAAGATGAGTGGATGACCGATGAAGCCTCCAATACCGGGTTCAGTCGGGGGGTTGATGGATTTAGTGCGGGCCGTCTCGGGCTAACCGGCATTTACGGGCTTCAGCCGATTGAATCGAATACCGGGCGGCGCTTCGCGGCGGTCTATCATCTGTTGTCAGTGACTCACAATCAGCGCTTGCGAGTACGCTGCTTTGCCGACAACGACGATCTGCCCATGCTCGATTCGATTGTGCCGCTGTGGTCGTCAGCGAATTGGCAGGAGCGTGAAGCTTTTGATCTGTACGGCATTATGTTCAATGGCCACCCGGATTTGCGGCGTATCCTGACGGATTATGGATTTGTTGGGCATCCATTCCGTAAAGACTTCCCGCTGATTGGCAATGTCGAAGTGCGCTATGACGAAAATCGCGGCCGGGTGGTCTACGAACCGGTTTCGATCGAGCCGCGGGTGCTCGTGCCACGCGTGATTCATGACGATAACCGTTATGCCGATCCGGCCGCCGAGGAGGCATCCTAATGCCAGAAATTAGCAGTTATACGGTTAACTTCGGCCCGCAGCACCCGGCCGCTCATGGGGTGTTGCGCCTCGTCCTGGAAATGGATGGCGAGGTCGTCCGGCGCGCTGACCCGCATATCGGGCTGCTGCACCGGGCAACGGAAAAGCTGGCGGAGTCAAAGCCGTTTAACCAAAGCATTGGTTATATGGACCGCCTCGACTATGTCTCGATGATGTGTAACGAGCACGCGTATGTCCTCGCCATTGAGAAGCTGCTCGGCATTACCGCGCCCGAGCGCGCTCAGTACATTCGGGTGATGTTTGATGAGATCACCCGCATTCTCAATCATTTGTTGTGGATTGGTGCGCACGGCCTCGACGTCGGTGCCATGACCGTATTTCTCTATGCATTTCGCGAGCGTGAAGAGCTCATGGACTGCTACGAAGCGGTGAGTGGCACGCGCATGCACGCCACCTATTACCGTCCCGGTGGGGTTTATCGTGATTTGCCTGAGCGCATGCCCCGCTATCGCGACTCAGAATTTCGCAACGAAAAAGACTTAAAGCGCATGAACGCTGACCGCGATGGCAGCATGCTCGACTTTATTGAAGCGTTTTGCGATCGGTTTGTGGGCACGGTCGAGGAGATTGAGACGCTGCTGACCGATAACCGGATATGGAAACAGCGTCTCGTCGATGTCGCGATTGTCTCACCCGAGCGTGCGCTGCAGCTTGGATTTACCGGGCCGATGCTCCGTGGCTCTGGGGTTGAATGGGATTTGCGCCGGAAGCAGCCATACGAAGTCTACGATCGCATGGATTTTGATATTCCGGTGGGCACCAACGGCGATTGCTATGACCGCTACCTCGTGCGCATGGAAGAGCTCAAACAGTCAGTGCGTATTATCCGTCAGTGCATCGGCTGGCTGCGCGGCAACAGCGGCCCGGTCATGCTCAATGATCACAAGGTCGCGCCACCGTCGCGCGAGGAAATGAAAGACGACATGGAGTCGTTGATTCATCATTTTAAGCTGTTCACTGAGGGCTATTGCACACCGCCGGGCGAGGTCTACGCCTCGATTGAGGCGCCGAAGGGCGAATTTGGTGCTTACATCATTTCGGATGGGGCAAACAAACCGTATCGCTTAAAATTGCGAGCACCCGGTTTTGCGCATATGTCCGCCATGGATGAGATGGCCCAAGGGCACATGCTCGCGGATGTCGTCACCATTATGGGAACCATGGATATCGTCTTTGGAGAGGTGGATCGGTGAGTGAGAGCGCGCAGGCAATGACAGCCGGACTCAGTGCCGCAGAGTGCAAAGAAATTGATCAGTGGTTGGCGCGCTTCCCGGCAACGCCCGAGGGCCGGCGATCAGCGATTATTCCGGCGCTGCATATTGTCCAGCACAACAGCGACGGCTGGCTACCGCCCGCGCGGCTTGATGCGGTGGCTGAGTACTTGGAGATGGCGCCTGCTCGAGTGTATGAGGTGGCGACCTTTTACGGCATGTTTGAGGTCAAGCCGGCAGGGCGGCACAAAGTCAGCATCTGCACCAATATCTCCTGCATGCTGCGGGGCTGCGATGAGATCGTGGCTTACGCTGAGAAAAAGCTTGGCATTAGTTTGGGTGAGTCGACGCCGGATGGCCGCATTATGCTCAAGCGCGAGGAAGAGTGCCTAGCGGCCTGTTCTGGGGCACCGATGATGCAAGTTGATGAGACCTATCACACCGATCTCACGCCAGAAAAGATCGATCAAATTCTCGACGAGCTGGAGTAGAACCATGGTGAATGTCTGCTACACAACGCTCCATTTTGACGAGCCCTGGACGCTCGAGAATTATCGCGCCGTCGGCGGTTACCAAGCCCTTGAGAAAGTGCTCAAAGGCGGGATGAGCGAAGATGATGTCATTGAAGAGATTAAGGCCTCGAATCTGCGTGGTCGGGGTGGAGCGGGCTTCCCGGCCGGCATGAAGTGGAGCTTTATGCCGCGTAACGCACCGGGGCCAAAGTATTTATTGTGTAACTCCGATGAATCTGAGCCAGGCACCTGCAAAGACCGGGATATTTTGCGCTATAACCCGCATGCACTGGTCGAGGGGATGATCATTGCGAGCTACGCCATGGGTGTGACGACGGCCTACAACTATTTGCGTGGCGAATTTATTAAAGAACCGTTCGCACGCATGGAGCAGGCGGTTGAAGAGGCACGTGAAGCGGGCTATTTGGGCACCAACATCCTTGGCTCCGGTTTTGACTTTGATATCCACAACTACATCGGTGCTGGCGCCTACATTTGTGGCGAAGAATCTGCGCTGATGGAATCGCTTGAGGGCAAAAAAGGTATGCCCCGCAACAAGCCGCCTTTCCCTGCGCAGGCGGGCATTTATGGGCGGCCAACGACGATTAACAACACCGAAACACTGGCCTCAGTGCCGGCGATTATTCGCAATGGCGCGGACTGGTTTTTGGGCTTGGGTAAGCCCAACAACGGCGGTACCAAAATCTTTTCGGTATCGGGTCATGTGGCCAAGCCCGGTAATTTTGAAATTCCGCTGGGCACACCGTTTAAAGACCTTTTGGCAATGGCGGGCGGGGTCTGGAAAGATCGCCAGTTAAAGGCGGTAATACCCGGCGGTTCGTCGATGCCCATGGTCCCCGGCGAGCAGATGCTCACCCTCGACATGGACTACGATTCACTGATGCAAGCCGGTACAGCGCTAGGCTCAGGTGGGGTGGTTGTGATGGATGAAACCACCGATATGGTCGAGGCCATTATGCGTGTCAGCCGCTTTTACTATGCCGAGTCCTGCGGCCAGTGCACGCCTTGTCGTGAGGGCACGGGCTGGATGTATCGAGTGATTAAGCGCATTTACGAGGGCAATGGCCGGTCAGAAGATATCGAGCTCTTGGAGTCAGCCGCTGGGCAGATTGCGGGGCATACGATTTGTGCCTTCGGCGAGGCGGCAGCTTGGCCGGTGCAAAGCGTCCTCAAGCACTGGCGTCATGAGTTCGAATATTACATTGAGCACAAGCGATCAATCGTTGAGGCCGCGGCATGAGCGCAGAGGTTAAGACCCAGCAGCCCGAAACGGTCACCGTTCATATCGATGGCCAAGCAATCGAGGCACGCAAGGGCGCGCCCATTATCGAGATTGCCGACGCCCATGGCATCGATATTCCACGTTTTTGCTACCACAGTAAGCTCTCAGCACCGGCCAACTGCCGGATGTGCTTAGTGGATGTTGAAATGGGCGGACGCCCCGCGCCCAAGCCCCTGCCAGCCTGCATTACGACCGTGGCCGATGGCATGGTGGTGCGGACCGCTTCAGAGCGTGCGCTCAAAGCGCAGCGCGGAGTGATGGAGTTCTTGCTCATCAACCACCCGCTTGATTGCCCTATTTGCGACCAAGGTGGCGAGTGCGAGTTACAGGATCTTGCGTTGGGTTACGGCCGCAGCGTATCGCGCTTTGTTGAGCGCAAACGGGTGGTTAAAGACGAAAACCTCGGGCCATTGATCGCCACCGAAATGACACGCTGTATTCATTGCACGCGTTGTGTGCGCTTTCTTGACGAGGTTGCCGGCACGTCTGAATTGGGTGCCATGTACCGTGGTGAGCACACCGAGATCAGCACACTAGTCGGTTCAGGCGTTCACTCCGAACTCTCCGGTAACATTATCGACCTGTGCCCGGTCGGGGCGCTGACCTCACGGCCTTATCGATTTACCGCGCGCGCTTGGGAGATGCTCAGCCACCGTAGCGTCGCGCCGCACGACTGCCTCGGCTCGAACATCGACCTGCATCAGGTTCGCGGCACGGTCAAGCGCGTAGTCCCGCATGATAACGAAGCCATTAACGAATGCTGGATTAGCGATCGGGATCGGTTTTCCTACGAGGGCATCTATAGCCCTGAGCGGTTGCCATCACCGCAGATAAAAACCCGCGGTGAGTGGCATAGCGTTGACTGGCAAACCGCGGTTGAGGCGGCAGCCACCGCCCTGCGTGATGTGGTTGCAGAGCACGGGCCCGCGGCGCTGGGTGGGTTGATTTCGCCCTCGGCGACAACCGAAGAGCTGTTTTTGTTTAGCCGCATCCTGCGAGCGCTCGGTAGCGACAACGTGGATGCTCGGTTACGCCGCGGCGATTATCGCGATGGCGCACAGACAACCGGCTTCCCGGGGCTTGAGATGGCGGTGCCTGAGCTTGAGCAGCTTGATGGCGCGCTATTGATTGGTGCCTACCCGCGCCACGAGCAGCCACTGATTAATCACCGGCTGCGTCGCTCGGCCAAGCGCGGTGGTGCGGTCATGGCGATTAACCCGCGGGCGTTTGATTGGAACTTTGCGCTCAGTGACGAACAAGTCGTCAACGTTGCTCAAATGCCCACCGCACTGGCGGAATTGGGTCGTGCAATTGCCGCGGCGAAATCGCTCAAAGTTCCGGCGCGGCTTAAAGCGTGGCCAAGCGATAAGGCGCTGCAAGCAAGCGCGAAGGCGATGGCGGAAAAGCTAATTGCGGGTGAGCGCACAGCCGTGCTGTTGGGTGGACTCGCTGAAGCCCATCCCGCCGGTGCTGAGCTACGTGAGCTGGGTGTGGTTATTGCCGAGCTGTTAGGCGCGCAGTACGGCGAGCTCACCACGGGGAGCAACAGTGCTGGTGCATGGCTTGCTGGCGCGCTGCCAGAGCGACGCGCTGATGGTGAGCGCTGCAACGGCCTGAACGCCCATGCCATGATTAACCAGCCGCTTCGCGGTTACATGCTCTGGGGGCTTGAGCCCGAGCATGATCTGTTCGATGGCGCCGCAGCGGCGGCGGCGTTCGAGCAGGCTGATGCGGTGGTAGCGTTTGCCAGTTATGACTCGCCCGCGCTTCGCGACGCGGCGACGGTGTTGCTGCCGATCGGTACTTTGGGTGAAACCGCGGGCACGTTAGTTAACGCCGAGGGGCGTTGGCAGACGTTTGCCGGCGTTGCCGAACCGCAAGGTGAAGCTCGGCCGGGATGGCGGTTACTCCGGGTGCTCGCGAATGTCTTAGAGCTTGATGGCTTTAATTACCAAGCGCCTGACGAGATTCACTATGAGCTTGCGGCGCTGACTGAAGGGGCTGGGGTCGGTCGCCCCGATGCCACGGTTGAGCCGCTCGCGATCGCATCCGCGACCGAAGCACTGACGCGCATCGGGTTGCCGGCGATGTTCAATGTCGATCCGCTGTGTCGTCATGCCGAGTCATTGCAGCAAAGCGAACATGCCGCGGTCGCCGAAGTGGTGATCAATCCAGCCGATGCTGAGCGCCTCGGACTCGCTGAGGGGCAGTCGGTCGTCGTGAGCCAAAATACGGTCAGCCGGACGATGCCCGCGACGCTGAGTGATGACTTGCCCCTGGGCAGTGTTTGGGTGGCGGCAGGCATTGAGGGCAGCGAGGGGCTGGGTGCATTGATTGGCCCCATTTCGCTGCAGCCAAGCACTGAGGGCGGTGCATGAGTGAGCTGATTGAGCTGGGTTGGATCGTCTCCAAAATTGTGGCGTTGGTCATCCCGTTGTTTGTTGCCGTTGCCTACATGACCTACGCCGAGCGCAAAGTCATTAGTGCGATGCAAATGCGTCGGGGTCCAAACCGGGTGGGTTGGCATGGGCTTTTGCAGCCAATTGCCGATGCGCTTAAGTTGCTGATGAAAGAAGTCATCCTGCCGCAGAACGCCAATCGTTTTTTGTTTGTGCTCGCGCCCATGCTCTCGATCATGCCAGCGCTTGCCGCCTGGGCGGTCTTGCCACTCGGTGATGGTTTGGTGATTGCCGATATTAACGCCGGACTGCTCTACGTGCTGGCTATGACCTCAATGGGGGTCTACGGCATCATCTTGGCGGGATGGGCGTCGAATTCGAAGTATGCCCTGCTGGGAGCCCTACGTGCCGGTGCCCAGGTGGTTTCCTATGAGATCGCCATGGGCTTTGCGCTGGTGGGCGTGCTGATGGCGGCGGGTAGCTTGAACATGGGCGAAATCGTGCGGGCACAGGAAGGGCCGATCTGGAACTGGTTTTGGCTGCCTCTATTACCGTTGTTCGTGGTGTATTGGATTTCTGGCGTTGCCGAGACCAACCGGCTGCCGTTTGACGTCGCCGAGGGTGAGTCGGAAATTGTTGCCGGCTTTCACGTTGAGTACTCAGGTATGGCGTTTGCCATATTCTTCTTGGCTGAATACGCCAACATGATCCTCATTTCTGGCCTGGCAGCCATTATGTTTTTGGGCGGCTGGTATTCACCGTTCACCGGACTACCGCTGCTCGGTCCGCTGTTTGCCTGGGTGCCGGGGATTGTTTGGTTCAGTATTAAAGTCGCGTTCTTTTTGTTTTTATATATTTGGTTTCGCGGCACGTTTCCCCGCTATCGCTATGACCAGATCATGCGACTCGGGTGGAAAGTGTTAATTCCGGTGACCGTGGTGTGGCTCGTGGTGGTCGCGCTAATGATTCTGACCGGGTTTGGCCCGTGGTTCTGAAAACGCTAGGTCGTTAATTATGCAAGCTGTACGAGAATTTTTTAGCACATTCATGCTTACCGAGCTGCTGAAAGGCATGCGCTTGACCGGCAAACACTTGTTTGATGCGAAATACACGCTTGAATACCCCGAAGAAAAAGCCCCGCAGTCGCCGCGGTTTCGTGGTCTGCATGCGCTTCGACGCTACCCCAACGGTGAAGAGCGTTGTATTGCTTGTAAACTCTGCGAAGCGGTCTGCCCGGCGCTGGCGATTACCATTGAATCGGAGCAGCGCGATGACGGTACGCGGCGCACAACCCGATATGACATTGATCTGTTCAAGTGCATTTACTGCGGTTTTTGCGAGGAATCATGCCCGGTTGACTCGATTGTTGAGACGCGCATGCATGAATATCACTTCGAGCGTCGGGGCGAGCAAATCATGCATAAGGATGATTTGCTAGCGATGGGTGATCGCTATGAAGCGCAGCTGGCCGAGGACCGCGCGGCTGATGCGCCGTTTCGTTAGGCCAACAGGGAGCTTGCTAACACGGTGATCGAAAAAGTCATATTTTATGTCTTCGCGGCGATTCTGCTGGCGGCGGCGGTATTAGTGATCACCGCACGCAACCCGGTGCACTCGGCGTTGTCGTTGGTGTTGGCGTTTTTTACTAGCGCCGCGCTCTGGTTGCTGGCAGAAGCGGAGTTTCTTGGCATTGCACTGGTATTGGTTTACGTCGGTGCGGTCATGGTGTTGTTTTTATTTGTGGTCATGATGCTCGACATCAATGCCGCGGTGTTGCGCGAGGGGTTTGCGCGCTACCTGCCGCTTGGGGCTCTGGTGGGCGTGGTGATGGTCTTGCAAATGCTATTGGTGTTGGGCTCGGGCGAAGTCGATTTAGCGGGGCTTGGGAGTGAGGCCGCGGCCGGCGCGACCGGTAATAACGTTCGCTTAATTGGCAGCATGCTCTACACCGTCTATGTCTATCCGTTTGAACTGGCAGCGATTGTCCTGCTGCTGGCGATTATTGCAGCGATTATGCTCACGCATCGCCGTCGAGGCGGTACCAAGCACCAGAATATTAGCGCGCAAGTACGCACGCGCAAAGAAGACCGCTTGCGCATGGTGAATTTGCCAAGCGAACGACGAAACGACTCATAACAACAATTTCGGGGCATTCATGTTAGCGCTTTCCGACTATTTGGTCCTCAGCGCATTGCTGTTTTCAATCGGCATGGCCGGCATCTTCCTCAATCGGAAAAATGCCATTGTGCTGCTAATGTCGATCGAGCTGATATTGCTCGCCGTGAATTTTAATTTCATCGCTTTTTCGCATTTTCTAGGCGATATCCACGGCCAAGTGTTCGTTTTCTTTATCCTCACCGTGGCGGCGGCCGAATCGGCGATCGGTTTGGCCATTTTGGTGGTGCTGTTTCGCAACCGCGACACAATTAATGTCGGCGATCTTGACAGCATGAAGGGCTAGGGCATGAAGAGCATCTATTTACTCGTTGTTTTGGCGCCGCTAGTGGGCGCAGCGGTGGCCGGGCTCGCGGGCGGTTTCATCGGTCGCGCCAATGCGCATCGGCTGACGGTGGGCGCGGTCGGCATTGCGGCGCTGCTGTCGTTGTGGGTGCTCTATCAGCACACCGCGGGCGGGCTCGAGCCCTACAACCAGACGCTTTACCGGTGGGCAAGCGTGGGCGCACTTAATCTTGAGGTGGGCTTTCTCATCGATCGCTTAACCGCCCTGATGATGGTGGTGGTCACCAGTGTCTCGCTGGCAGTGCATGTCTACACCATTGGCTATATGCACGATGATGCGGGCTATCAGCGCTTCTTTAGCTATATCAATCTGTTTACTTTCGCCATGCTTATGCTGGTGATGGCGAACAATTTCTTGCAGCTATTTTTTGGCTGGGAGGCGGTGGGGCTGGTGTCCTATTTGCTGATCGGCTTTTGGTATCGCAAAGAGTCAGCCATCGTCGCGAATCTAAAGGCCTTCTTGGTTAACCGCGTCGGCGATTTCGGTTTTTTGCTCGGCATTGCCGCTGTACTGATGTACTACGGCAGCCTTGATTATGCCGAGGTCTTTAGCGCGGCAAGCGCGGCGCCCGAGATGACCCTGTCGATCTTTGGTACCGAAGCCTTGGTCGCGACCGTGGGGGCATTGCTGCTGTTTGTCGGTGCCATGGGTAAATCCGCACAGGTACCGCTGCATGTCTGGTTGCCTGACTCAATGGAGGGGCCAACCCCCATTTCGGCGTTAATTCATGCCGCCACCATGGTGACTGCCGGTATCTTTTTGGTCGCGCGTATGTCGCCGATTTTTGAGCTCTCGGAGACGGCGCTTTCGGTGGTGCTGATCCTGGGCGCGCTGACCGCGCTGTTCATGGGGTTAGTAGGCTTAGTGCAAACCGATATCAAGCGTGTGATTGCCTACTCAACGCTCTCGCAGCTGGGGTATATGTTTGTTGCCTTAGGTGCGTCTGCGTATGCCGCCGGCGTGTTTCACCTGATGACCCATGCGTTTTTTAAGGCGCTGTTGTTTTTGGGTGCCGGCGCGGTGATCGTTGCCCTGCATCACGAGCAGGATATGCGCCGAATGGGTAACTTACGGCGCTACTTGCCGATCACCCATATCACCATGCTTATCGGGACGTTAGCGCTGGTGGGTACGCCGTTTTTCTCAGGTTATTACTCCAAAGACGTGATTATTGAAGCGGTGCATGCCGCTGATCGCTTCGGCGCCGTGTTTGCCTGGTGGGCGGTGTTGCTGGGCGTATTTATTACCGCGCTCTACAGTTTTCGACTGTATTTTATGGTGTTCTGGGGTGAAGAGCGGATCGACCCCGACGCCAAAGCGCACATGGCGCATTTGCCGCGTTATGTTCTGCCGGTGATGCAATGGCCGCTAGTGGCCTTGGCCATCCCCTCGGTGGTGATTGGTTACATCACGATCGAACCCATGCTATTTGGCGACTTCTTTGCCAACGCCATTGTGGTTAATCCCGCCAATGATGTGTTGGCGAAAAAAGCCGCTGACTTCCACGGGCCGTTGGCGTTTGGTCTTCATGCGGCGGTCAACCCCGCGTTTTGGCTGACGGTTGCCGGTGCGCTGACGGCCTGGCTGTTCTTCAGCCTGCGGCCCAACTGGTTGCCCGCTGTCAATCAGCGTGCCGCCGCCGTTATTTGGGTGCTTAAGCGTCAGTATGGCTTTGATGCCCTTTATCAGGTTGTGTTTGCCGGTGTTGGGCGCTGGGCTGGAAGGGTGCTATGGCGAGGCGGCGATCAGCGTTTAATTGACGGGCTGATCGTCAACGGCAGCGCTCGCACGATTGGGCGTGTCGCGGCCGGGCTGCGCGGTCTGCAATCGGGCTATCTCTACCATTATGCGTTCGCGATGATTGTTGGCTTATTGGCCTTGTTGACGTTGTTCGTTGGCAGCTGGCGAGGGTGGTTTTAAACATGTCGAGTGGATTGCCACTGCTGAGCCTTTTGATCTGGCTGCCCATTGTGGGTGGCGTTGGCGTTCTGGTTAGTAGCCGGGATAACGCCGAGCGCGCCCGTTGGTTGGGCTTAGCCATCGCTGGGCTGGTCTTTGCCTTGGCCTTGGGTCTGTGGGCCGGCTTTGATGTTGGCGTGGCGAGTATGCAGTTTGTTGAGCGCACGGCATGGATTGATGCATTTGGCATCGATTACTCCCTAGGCGTCGATGGCATTGCTATGCCGCTAGTGGTGCTCACCGCATTCGCGACGCTGTTGGTGGTGATTGCGGCCTGGGAAGTCGTTGAGTACAAGCCCGCGCAGTATTTGGCCGCGTTTCTCATTATGGAAGGCATCATGATTGGCGTGTTTAGCGCGCTTGATGCGATTTTGTTTTACGTGTTTTTCGAGGCCATGCTCATCCCAATGTTCTTGATCATCGGTATTTGGGGTGGTCCAAACCGTATTTACGCGACGCTTAAGTTCTTTTTATATACCTTTTTGGGTTCGGTGATGATGCTGGTGGCGCTTATTTATTTGCGCACCGAGGCGGGCAGCTTCGCCATCCTTGATCTGTATGGCTTAAACCTGCCGCTGGGCACACAAGTGTTGGTGTTTTTGGCCTTTTTAGCCGCCTTTGCGGTAAAAGTTCCGATGTTTCCGGTACACACCTGGTTGCCTGATGCGCACGTTGAAGCGCCCACGGGCGGGTCGGTTATTTTGGCGGCGATTACGCTGAAAATTGGCGGTTATGGCTTTTTGCGCTTTAGCCTGCCAATCGCACCCGAGGCGAGCATGGCCCTTGACTGGCTGTTAATTGGGCTATCGCTTATTGCCGTGGTGTACATCGGGCTCGTAGCGATGGTGCAGGAAGACCTGAAAAAGCTCATTGCCTACTCATCGATTGCGCATATGGGTTTTGTCACCCTGGCATTCTTTTTGATCTTTCGCATTATCACCGGTGGCGGCAATGAGGACTCGGCACTGCTCGCGTTGCAGGGCGGTATGGTGCAGATGATCTCGCATGGGTTTGTCTCGGCGGCGATGTTTTTGTGTGTCGGGGTACTCTATGACCGCATGCACACCCGGCGCATCGCCGATTATGGCGGCGTCGCCAATCGCATGCCCATGTTTGCGGGGTTTTTTGTCCTATTCGCGATGGCCAATGCGGGGTTGCCGGGTACCTCGGGCTTTGTTGGTGAGTTCATGGTCATTTTGGCCAGCTTTCAGGCGGGTTTTTGGTATGCCGCGGTGGCAGCGCTAACGCTCATTCTGGGGGCCGCTTATAGCCTGTGGATGATAAAGCGCGTGGTGTATGGCCCGGTTAACAATGAAGCGGTTGAGGCGCTAACCGACATTAATCGGCGTGAGCTGTTGCTGCTTGCTGGGCTTGCCGGTGTCGTGGTGCTTTTCGGGGTCTATCCAGCACCGTTGTTAGACGTGATGGAACCGTCGCTGAATAGGCTGTTGCGCATCGTGCTGGCTACGCCCTAGGGATCGATTAGAGGATGACCATGAGCTTTGAGATGCCGCAATTCGCGCTAGCAGCCCCGGAGATCGGGTTAGCGGTCATGGTGGGCGTGGTATTGATCGCCGACCTCTTTGACCGGGGTCAGCAGGCGCGGCTTGCGTTTGTGCTCACACAGCTAACGCTGGTGGCATCCATGGGGCTAGCCATGATGACGCACTGGGGCAGCGAGCCAACGTTGACCTTTAACGGCATGGTGGTCTCGGACAGCTTGGCAGGGCTATTGAAAGCGGCGATTGCTGGGCTTGCGGCGCTGACGCTCGCATATAGCCGTGATTATTTGCGTGAACGCGGGTTGCTTAAAGGCGAGTTTTACTTGCTAGCGCTGATCGCCACGCTGGGGATGTTTGTGATGGCCTCGGCGGCGAGTCTGTTAGTGCTCTACATCGGCCTTGAGCTGCTCTCGCTGAGTCTCTACGCGCTAGTGGCCTTTGACCGTGACAGCCGGGCTGGGTCTGAGGCGGCGATGAAGTATTTTATTCTGGGCGCATTGGCATCGGGCATGCTCCTCTATGGGATGTCGATGCTCTACGGTGCGGCCGGTAGCTTGCTGATTAGCGATATCGCCGCGGTGATTAGTGCGGGTGACAACCTGCTGCTCATGAGCTTTGGTATGACCTTTGCGCTGGTTGGGGTGGCGTTTAAATTTGGTGCCGCGCCTTTCCATATGTGGGTGCCCGATGTCTACCAAGGCGCACCGACGGCGGTTACCGCGTTTTTAGGCAGCGCGCCGAAAGTCGCTGCTTTGGCATTGTTTTTGCGCCTGCTCGCCGAAGGCCTAGGTGATTTGCATTATCAATGGCAAATGATGGCGATCATTTTGGCTGTGGGCTCGTTGGCGGTGGGTAACCTATTTGCGCTGGTGCAGACCAACTTTAAGCGCATGCTCGCTTATTCAACGATTTCGCATATTGGTTTTTTGTTTTTGGGCCTCATTGCGGGCAGCGATGAGGGATATGCAGCGGCGCTATTCTACGCGATTAGCTACGGCATCATGGCCGCCGGTGCGTTTGGCATTATTATCCTGCTGTCATCGAAAGATGACGAAGCGGACATGATTGATGATTTGCGCGGGCTGAATGAACGCCATAGTGGTGTCGCGTTGGTGGTGTTGTTGTTGATGTTTTCAATGACGGGTATCCCCGGGACCATCGGCTTTTATGCTAAGTGGCTGGTGCTCCAGTCATTAATCGAGGCCGGTCTTGTCTGGCTAGCCGTGGTCGCGGTGGTGTTTGCGGTTATTGGCGCGTTCTATTATCTGCGGGTGCTCAAAGCGGTTTATTTTGATCGGCTTGAATCGCCCACCGCGGTGCCGGCAAGCGTCGCTCAACATTGGCTAGTGTTTGCCAATGGTGCACTGATTTTGGGCGTGGGCCTCTTTCCGGATGCGCTGATTACCCTCTGTCGCACCGCCCTCGGGCTTTAAGCAACGATGGCGATGGGCCTGGCCATCACCGTGTTGCTGATCGCAACGGTGATTGCGGCCAACCTGCCGTGGCTAAGCGAGCGCATTGGGTTTGTGCTCGAACCAGGCCGCGACGGTAAACCCGAATGGGTGCGTCTGATCGAATGGGGCGTGCTGTTTGGGCTTGTTGGATTGCTCGGTGCCGGCATGGAAATGCGCACCCAAGGTCAGCTCCAGCCTCAAGGCTGGGAGTTTTGGGTCATCGCATTGTGTCTGTTTGCTGTGTTTGCTTTGCCCGGATTTGTCTATCGCCACGATTTGCGCCGGCGTTTAATTAAGCGCCGACGGCGTGGTTCCCCTTGAAAAACACCGCGTCCGCGCCTATTCTGGTGAATGTCGGTTGCGGGGTGGAGCAGTCCGGTAGCTCGTCGGGCTCATAACCCGAAGGTCGCAGGTTCAAATCCTGCCCCCGCTACCAATTAGGCATCTTCGAGAAGGCCGCTTGCGGCCTTTTTTTATGTCGGCGCCCAAGACAGGACGCCGGGATGTCAGGAATGGGCCATGGGCCCATTTTTTTCTTCCGGCATAAGTCGGATACGGATTGTATGAAAGCGCCTGAACGCGTTACAAAATTGTTAGAGCCTGTGGTCGAGGGACTGGGCTATGAGCTGGTCGGGGTGGAGTTTCAGCCCGGCAAACAGGGCCTGTTGCGCGTTTACATTGATCAGGCTGAGGGTATTGAGGTCGATGACTGCGCACGCGTGAGTCATCAAGTCAGCGGTGTGTTGGATGTCGAAGACCCCATCGCTGGTGAGTACCTCCTCGAGGTATCGTCTCCGGGGACAGACCGTCCCGTGTTTAAGACAGCGGACTACGAACGGTTTGTCGGAGAGCAGGTGCGAATCCGTTTGCATGGCCGTATTGACGGCCGTCGCAAGTTGCGGGGAAGACTATTGGGATTACGTGACGATCAGGTCGTCATTGAAGATCAGGGCGAGGAGGTGGCCGTGCCTGTCACGGAAATCGACCGCGCGCATGTGGAGCTGGAGCCCTAAACGCAAAGGGCGTGCCATCTGGAGAGCACAAGACGATGAGCAAGGAAATTCTGCTGGTAGTCGACGCCATTGCCAATGAAAAAGGCGTTGCGCAGGAAGTGATTTTCGAGGCAATCGAAGCGGCCTTAGTCTCGGCGACGCAAAAACGCCACGACGAGGACATCGATGCCCGGGTCGCTGTTGACCGTTCAACCGGAGAGTACGAAACCTTCCGGCAGTGGCATGTGGTCGCTGATGACGAGGAAATTGAGCTTCCCGATCAACAAATTCCGGTGACCGAGGCGCAAAAAACTGACCCCAGCCTTGAGGTCGGCAGCGTGATTGAAGCGCCAATGGAGTCAGTCGACTTCGGCCGCATCGCCGCGCAGGCCGCCAAGCAGGTCATTGTGCAGAAAGTCCGCGAAGCTGAGCGCGAAAAAGTGGTTGAAGCCTATCGCGGTCGTGAAGGTGAGCTGATTACCGGCATCGTTAAACGCGTCGAGCGCGGCAACGTCTATCTCGACCTCGGTAATAACGCTGAGGCATTTATCCCCCGCGAGGAGATGATTGCGCGTGAAGCGGTGCGACCCGGCGATCGGTTGCGCGCTTGGTTACGTGAGGTGCGCGAAGAAGTTCGTGGACCGCAACTGTTTGCCAGTCGCTCGGCACCTGAATTTCTAGTCGAGCTATTTAAAATCGAAGTGCCCGAGGTGGGCCAAGACCTATTAGAAATCCTCGGGGCGGCTCGTGACCCGGGTTTGCGTGCCAAAATTTCAGTCAATGCGCTTGACTCGCGCATCGATCCGGTTGGGGCCTGCGTTGGCATGCGGGGTTCGCGCGTCCAGGCGGTCTCCAACGAGCTCTCGGGTGAACGCATCGACATCATTCTGTGGAATGAGAACGTGGCGCAGTTTGTGATTAACGCAATGGCGCCGGCCGAAGTTGAATCGATCGTGGTTGATGAGGACCGCCACAGCATGGATATCGCTGTGGGTGAAGATCAACTCTCTCAAGCCATTGGTCGCGGTGGGCAGAACGTGCGCTTAGCCAGTGAGCTGACCGGTTGGGAGTTGAACGTGATGACCGCCGAGCAAGCGGAAGCCAAGAGCGAGGCTGAAGCCGCTGAGCTGGTGGATTTGTTTATCCGTGAGCTCGATGTCGATGAGGACGTCTCCGCACTATTGGTCGAAGAGGGCTTTTCCAGCGTCGAAGAGATCGCCTATGTGCCGACCGGTGAGTTGCTCGAGATAGAAGGATTTGAAGAGGAGTTAGTCAATGCCCTGCGCCAGCGCGCTCGTGATGTGCTGGCGGCGCGTGAAGCCGATGCTGCCGCGGCGGTCGCCCCGGCTGAGGACTTGCTGGCAATGGACGGGATGGATGACGAGACCGCCGGAAAGCTGGCTGCGCAGGGTATTCGCAGTATGGAAGACTTGGCCGAGCAATCGGTGGATGATCTAGTTTCAATCGAGGGCCTTGATGCCGAGCGCGCTGGCGCGCTGATCATGAAGGCTCGCGAGCCCTGGTTTGCCGAGGAACACGGCACCCAGGCGTAAGCCCGGATAATCCGGGACGGAGGGATTGAGTATGTCGCAGAGCACAGTCAGAGATTTCGCAGAGCACACCGGTGTGCCGCTGGAGCGACTCGTGAACCAAATTCGCGAGGCCGGCCTAGCGTGCGAGGACCCGGACGTTGAGTTTGCTGAAGCCGATAAGGCGGCATTGCTTGAGCATTTGCACCAGACCCACGGCCAGCGCGACGACGATGGCGAAGGCGGACCGTCGCAAATCACGCTCAAGCGCCGCAGTCACAGTCAGCTACGCATGCCCTCAGGGGGTGCTGAGCGTCGTGGTGGCGCCGCCCGTGGTACCCGCGGTTCGACCGCACGCACTGTCAATGTTGAGGTGCGTAAAAAGCGCACCTACGTCAAACGCAGCGTCGTCGAAGCCGAAGCTGCCGAGCAGGATGTGCACGTGCTTGAGCGGGCGTTAAGCGAGGATCTAAAAGCGGCCGAATCCGCTCGCGCCGAAGCCGCTCAAGCACAGGCTGCTCGTGAGGCCGAGGCGGCCGCCGAGGCGGCGGCACGCGAAGCCGAGCAACAAGCCGCGAGTGCTGAGGTTGAGGCCGAGCCAACGCCGGACGATGAGCTGGCTCAAGCGGATAACAGCGCGGCCGCCCCAGAAGCCACCGTGGCGGACTTGGAGGCTGAGCAGCAGAAAACCGATAGCGAATCGGCCCGCAACAAAGAAATCGAAGACGAAAAAGAACGTAAGCGCCTCGAGGCTGAAGCCAAGCGTGAGCGAGAGGCCGAAGAGCGGGCGGCGCGTAAAGCCGCTCGGGGCAAAGGCAAGGCGCGTAAAAAAGCCGATAGTGCGCGTCGACAAAACCGCGGCGGCACCGCCGGTGTGGCGAGCTCAGCGCTGCAGCAGGAGTTCGAAAAGCCAACGGCCCCGGTTATTCGCGACGTCCAAGTGCCCGAGACGATTACTGTTGGCGAACTCGCTCAGCGTATGAGCGTGAAGGCCGCCGACCTCATTAAAGAGATGATGAAACAAGGGGTCATGGCGACGATTAACCAAGCCATTGATCAAGATACCGCGGTTTTGTTGGTCGAGGAGCTCGGCCATCGCCCGCATATGGTGCGGGAAGATGACCTTGAAGAGGCGGTGCTTGGGCAGTCCACCGAGCCCACCGGCGTCGCCGAGCCACGCTCGCCCGTGGTTACCATCATGGGCCACGTCGATCACGGTAAAACGACATTGCTCGATACCATTCGGCGCACCAAAGTTGCCGCCGGCGAGGCGGGCGGTATCACCCAGCATATCGGCGCGTATCGCGTGAGCACGGATCGCGGTGATTTGACCTTTTTGGACACACCCGGCCATGAGGCATTCACCGCTATGCGGGCGCGGGGCGCGCAGGTCACCGACGTGGTCATTTTGGTGGTTGCCGCCGATGATGGCGTCATGCCGCAGACCGCTGAGGCCGTTAAGCACGCGCGCGCGGCGGGCGTGCCGATTGTTGTGGCAGTGAATAAAGTCGACCGCGAGGACGCTGACCCGGAGCGGGTTAAAAACGAGCTCTCCACCTACGAGGTCATCCCTGAGGAATGGGGTGGTGATGTGCAATTCATGCCCTGTTCGGCGCTCAATGGCGATGGTGTTGAGGATTTGCTTGAAGCCGTGGCGCTACAGGCCGAGCTACTCGAGCTCACCGCTGTGCGTGAATGCGCCGCTAGCGGCATTGTGGTTGAGTCGAGCCTCGATCGAGGTCGGGGCCCGGTGGCGACCGTGCTGGTTCAAAACGGCGTATTGCATCAGGGCGACATGATGCTCTCTGGTACCGAGTTTGGCCGCGTGCGCGCGCTGCTCAATGAGCATGGCGAGCGCATTGAGCAAGCCGGTCCATCGACGCCCGCCGTGGTCCTAGGCTTGTCTGGCCTGCCTGAGGCGGGGGACGAAGTGCTGGTGGTCGAGGACGAGCGCAAGGCCCGCGAGCTCGCCGATCATCGCCGCGAGAAAAGTCGCGATAAACGCCTGCAGGCGCAAAAAGCGGCGAATATGGAAGAGCTATTCTCGGGCATCCAAGAGCATGACGTTAAAAACGTCAACATGGTCATCAAAGGCGATGTCCAGGGGTCAGTCGAAGCGCTCACGCAGTCGTTGACTAATTTGTCCACCGATGAGGTGCGTATTAGCGCGATCTCAACGGGAGTGGGCGCGATTAACGAATCTGACGTCAACTTGGCGCTCGCCTCTGAGGCCCTGTTGATTGGCTTTAACGTTCGCGCTGACGCCAAGGCCCGGCGGTTGGCTCAAGAGTCAGGGGTTGAGCTCTACTACTACAGCATTATTTACGATGCGATCGATCAGCTGCGTGCCGCGGTCAGTGGCATGCTCGAGCCGGAAACCCGCGAGCAGATTATTGGCACCGCCGAAGTGCGCGAAGTGTTCCGCTCATCCCAGCTCGGGCAAATTGCCGGGAGCCTGGTGGTCGAGGGTGTGGTTCGACGCAGTAATCCGATCCGTGTGCTGCGTGAGAGTGTGGTTGTCTATGAAGGCGAGCTTGAGTCACTGCGGCGTTTTAAAGACGACGTCAATGAGGTCCAATCGGGGACCGAGTGCGGTATCGGTGTGCGCCACTACAATGATGTTCGCGCTGGCGATCAAATTGAGTGCTACGAGCGCATCACCGTCGAGCGCTCGCTCTAGCCGAGGGCAATATGCCAAAGGACTTTTCGCGCGCACGTCGAGTGGCTGATCAGGTCCAGCGAGAACTCGCTGAGCTCATTCGCAATGAAGTCCGTGACCCGCGTGTTGGCTCGGTAACGGTCTCAGAGGTGAGCGTTAGTCGGGATTTTGGCTATGCCGATGTTTATGTGACCGGTTTGGGCATGGATGAAGCGCAATCACGGGAGATGACCGAAGCGCTGAAGGGCGCGGCGGGCTTCCTTCGGCGTCAATTAGCCCAGCGTTTGCAACTACGCAGCGTGCCGGCATTGCGCTTTGCCTATGATCCGGTGTTTGAGCAGGGCGCGCGGCTTAACCAACTGATCGACAACGCCGTTGCCGAGGACGATCACCGCGCTGACGACGACGCTGAGTCGCCCTGAGCGCGCGTCGATGGCGCGCAAAAAAGGCCGCAATGTTGATGGGGTGCTGCTGGTTGATAAGCCCCAAGGCTTAAGCTCTAATCAAGCCCTGCGTCGAGTCAGCACCGCCATTAACGCGCGCAAAGCCGGCCACACGGGCAGTCTTGATCCGTTGGCGACGGGTTTGTTGGTGCTATGTTTTGGTGAGGCGACCAAAGTCAGTGGTTGGTTGCTTGATGCCGATAAGACCTACCACACCACCGCCGTGCTGGGCGTAACCACCGATAGTGCCGATGCCGATGGCAGCGTGGTCGAGCGCTGTGCCGTTCAAGGCTTGGACCGAGCCACAATCGAGCGCGTGTTGGCGCAGTTTCGTGGACCGCAGCAACAAGTGCCACCGATGTTCTCGGCGCTCAAACACCAGGGTAAGCGGCTATACGAACTCGCCCGCGCGGGCGTCGAGGTCGAGCGCACACCGCGCGCTGTCACTATTTATGACCTCGAGCTTCGGTCATGGGCTGACAACCAAATTGATTTAAGCGTGCGCTGTAGCAAGGGGACTTATATTCGCAGCCTTGTTGCCGATATTGGTGAAGCGCTTGGCTGTGGTGCGCACGTCGGGGCGTTGCGGCGGGTCGCGTTACAACCCTTTGAGCAACCCGCCATGTGGACGCTCGAGCAGGTTGAAGCGCATGTAGCGAACGACCCAGCCGCGCTAGATGGGCAGTTACTCAGCGCCGACTGTGCACTGGTTGATCTTGATTGGGTGGCCTTAAGCGAGGTACAAGCCCGAGCGTTTGGCCATGGTCAGGCGGTGGTGACCGATTCAAACCGTTGTGAGCAGGCCGTTCGGGTTTACGATCAAGCACAACAATTTTTGGGAATTGGCTGGCACGAGCCGGGTGGTTGGATTCAACCGCGTCGATTGCTTGTTCAGCGTGGCGCCCAAGGATAGAATGCGCCATTGAATTGAAAAAGCGTGTTAATCAGGAGTCATTGATGTCACTCAGCGCCCAGCAAAAGGAAGAGATCGTACGCGATTACGGTCGCTCCAATGGCGATACCGGCTCGCCCGAAGTGCAGATTGCGCTTCTTACTGCCCGGATTCAGCACCTCACCGATCATTTCGGGACTCATAAACAAGATCATCACTCCCGCCGCGGGCTGCTCAAGCTGGTCAACCAGCGCCGTCAGTTGCTGGATTATTTGCATCGTAAAAATCTCGAGCGCTATCAGGCGGTTATCGAGCGTCTCGGCCTGCGTAAGTAAGGCAACTAAAAACTGACCAAGGGTGAAATCGTAGTGACTCCAACTGCAGTGAAGAAGACGTTTCAATTCGGCGAGCAAACCGTCACATTAGAAACCGGCAAGCTCGCCCGCCAGGCGACTGGCGCGGTGCTGGTTAACATGTCCGACACCGTGGTGCTCGTCACCGTTGTGGGCAAGCGCGAAGAGGTGCCCGGGCGCAGCTTTTTGCCGCTAACGGTTAACTACCAAGAGCGAACTTACGCAGCCGGCAAAATTCCCGGCGGTTTCTTTAAACGCGAAGGCCGCCCCTCGGAAAAAGAAACGCTCGTCAGCCGCCTCATTGATCGCCCCATCCGCCCTCTCTTTCCCAACGGTTTTTCCAACGAAGTTCAAGTCATCGCGACCGTTATCTCAATGAACCCTGAGGTCGATGCGGATGTGCCCGCACTAATCGGGACATCGGCGGCGCTGGCCATTTCGGGCATTCCGTTCGATGGGCCCATTGGCGCCGCGCGGGTGGGCTATCAGGATGGCAATTTCCTGCTCAATCCGTCGTTTAGCCAGCTTGATGAATCCGATCTTGATTTGGTGGTCGCCGGCACCAGCGATGCGGTGCTAATGGTCGAGTCCGAGGCTAATCGCTTGCCTGAGCAAACCATGTTAGATGCCGTCCTCTACGGGCATGAGCAGATGCAGGTAGCGATTAATGCGATTAACGAGCTTGCCAGTGAAGTTGGCAAGCCGCGTTGGGACTGGGTGGCTGCCGAGGCCGATCAAGCGCTCGCCGATCGAGTGCGTGAGCTCGCCGAAGCACCGCTCACCAGTGCCTACGCAGTCGCTGATAAGCAAGCCCGTCAAGAGGCGATTGGCGAGGTCCGCTCCAAGGTCAACGCCGAGCTTGTCGCAGCGGATGGCAGCGCGGATGGCTGGGACGCTGAGGCCGTCAGTGATGCCTTTAAAACGTTGGAAAAAGGTATCGTTCGCGGTCGTGTGATCGCCGGCGAGGCCCGAATTGATGGCCGCGATCAGAAAACGGTTCGGCCGATTGACATTGAGGTGGGTTCGTTGCCGCGCACCCACGGTTCGGCGATCTTCACCCGTGGTGAAACCCAAGCCATTGTGGTGACAACGCTCGGTACCGGGCGCGATGCACAGATTATCGATGCGATTGAAGGCGAGCGTCGCGAGCCGTTCATGCTGCACTACAACTTCCCGCCATATTGTGTTGGTGAAACCGGCTTTGTCGGCTCACCCAAACGCCGCGAGATTGGTCATGGCAAGCTTGCCAAACGCGGTATCGAAGCGGTCATGCCAGAGCCCGAGGAGTGCCCCTACGTCGTGCGTGTGGTCTCGGAGATCACCGAATCGAATGGCTCGAGCTCGATGGCAAGCGTCTGTGGTACCAGCTTGTCCCTCATGGACGCCGGTATCCCGATTAAAGCGCCGGTGGCCGGTATCGCGATGGGCCTGATTAAAGAGGGTGATCAGTTCGCGGTGCTCACGGATATTTTGGGTGACGAAGACCACCTCGGTGATATGGACTTCAAGGTCGCTGGAACCGACAACGGTGTGACGGCCTTGCAGATGGATATCAAAATTAACGGCATTACCCGCGAGATTATGGAGCAGGCACTGGCGCAGGCCCGTGATGGCCGGTTGCACATCTTGGGCAAAATGAATGAGGTCATCGGCGCGCATCGCGATGAAATGTCAGCCTATGCCCCGCGCCTGATCACGCTGCGTATTGATCCGGAGAAAATTCGTGACGTTATCGGTAAGGGGGGTGCGACGATTCGCCAGCTTACCGAGGAGACGGGCACCACCATCGATATTAGCGATGAGGGTGTCGTGACTGTCGGCTCAACGGATAAAGCGGCCGGAGAAGAAGCACGCCGCCGGATTGAGCTGTTAACCGCCGATGTCGAGGTGGGCCAAGTCTATGAGGGCAAAGTCAATAAGCTCATGGATTTTGGTGCCTTTGTGAATATCCTGCCCGGCCGTGATGGACTCGTGCATATTTCGCAGATTTCTCATGAGCGCGTCGAGAGCGTGTCGGATGAGCTCAGCGAGGGGCAGTCGGTGAAAGTGAAAGTGCTTGAGGTTGATCGGCAGGGCCGCATTCGCCTGAGCATTAAGGCCCTCGACGAGGCGCCGGCGGCAGAATAGCGCCTAAGCGCGCATTCTGACCGCTAAAAAGCGCGCTGTTGGCGGCGATATTCGATCATTCGTTCCTGCGCCGTAATCGCATCATCGAGTGTGTGAATCGATTCACCGGGCAGGAGATCGATTAGGCGGATAAAAATTTCTGCTGTGGTGAGCGAATCACCCAACGCGGTATGCCGCCCGCCAACCCCGACGCCAAGCCGCTCAGCAATCCCCTCCATGGTGTGCTCACCGGTGTGGTTATGGAGCAAAATTGAGAGCAACAAGGCATCAAGCGTCGGGTGGTCAAAGCGCACATCGCAACGGCGTTGTTTGAGTTTGAGAAAGCGCATATCGAATGCCACATTAAATCCGACTAAAACCGCATTGCCCGCGAACGCATGGAAGCGCCGTATGGCCTCTTCCACCGGCGGGGCATCGGCGACATCCTCGGCGCGAATGCCGTGGAATGAGGTCGCGAGTGCTGGGATATCGCGTCCGGGGTTGGTCAGCAGCTCAAAACTCTCGCCATGCATCACCCGTCCGCGGTGAATGCGCACCGCGGCAATCGAGACGATTTCATCGCCTTGGCTTGGCTCAAGCCCGGTGGTTTCGCAGTCAAATACAACGTAATCGAGCTGGCTAAGCGGGGTATCGGCGCGATCGCCGAGCGCTTGTGATTCGTCGCCATCGACCTGCGCATCATAGAACTCGGGCCGGGCGGGCAGACGGGTGAGGGTGTGTTGCTTGTCCGGAGCGCCGGGTAGCGGCAGGCGCAATAAACCGCGGTTGGCTCGGGATAAATCCGGCTGACTCCAAACCGTGGTGTCATGGCGTTGCAGGACTTCGCGCAAGGTCACGGTGCCAGCGACATCGTCAAGTCCGGTATCGAGCCAGTGGTCTAGTTGATCGGGAGCGACCACATCGCCCGACCAGTTAAAATCTAAATACACCAAACTGCCTTCTTCGCGACCGCTGACGGCGACCGCGGTCACCCCCAAATCGGCCTGCAGTCGCAGCAGCAGTGATTCGATGACTTGCGATAGCAGGTAGGCTTCAGCCGCCACCCAAACATCCACTCGGCACTGCAAGCGCGGTAGACGATGCGCGCGCTCGGAGCCTTTAATGCCATCGATCAAACTGCCTAAGTGGGTGTCATCGAGGCGCCAGTTTTCACTGAGCATTGAGGTGGTTTCGGCCGAAAGGGCAGAGAAATCGTCGGTCAGGCGATGACTCTCTTCGCTAAGGATTTCACCAAAGCGCTGGGCGTCGTCGTTTAGGCCCTCGCGTTGGGCAAGCCGTAGGCTCTCGCTCGCGGTGCTGAGGTTGGTGATCGGAGCGCGTAGGCTTTCCACCGCAGCCCGTAGGGCCTGCTCGCGGCGCAGTGTCTCACGGGTCTGGCGTGAGACATCCTGTAGTGTCATCACAAAGCCGCCGTCACTAAGCTCGGCATCGCCAAGTCGGGCCACCCGGCAGCGCAGCAGACGCTCGCCACTGGCACTCGCGCAAACCAATTCAGCGTCATCAGGCATCAATGAGGCGTTGCGCTGAGGGGTGTCGCCGGCAACCAGCCCAAGCGTGTGACGGAGGGGGCCGGCGCTGAGCACCTCATCAATTGAGCGACCTAGGCCAAGCGCTGGCTCAGTGGATAAGATTTCTTTGGCGGCGCTGTTATACAACGTAATCCCGCCATCGCGATCACAGACAATAACGCCCTCACGAATTTCTCTAAGGATCGTCTCTAAACGGGCTTTGCGCGCCTCGATACGCGCATTCCACGCAGCCGCTGATTCTTCGAGTTCGTGACGGCTACGCGATAGGGCGGTGGCTAGCGCGGTGATGGTTTTGGGTAGCCGCTCGAGCCAATGATGAGAGGGGACCTCGAGCTGGTGGCCCGGGTTGGAGCCAGCGAGGATTTCGCTGCCGCGCGTGGTCGCCACCAGTGGTTTACAAAGGCGTTGGTCGATGAGCACACCGAGGCCCACCATGATCAGCAGACTCAAGCCAGCGAGTAGCAACATCGTTGCAAGGGGCGTGGGACTACCCGCTAGCACCTGAGTGATGCCGAGCAGGCCGCCTAGCTGCAGGCTGTATAGGCCGCCCACCGCAAGCCACAGCCGTTTGCGCAAACGCGGCAGCCGCAGTGCGCGCACGCTTATGCAGCCTCTTTAAGCAGCTCCTGCACGCGCGCAAGGATCGTGCCTGGGTTGAACGGCTTAACAATGCAGTCGACAGCGCCGAGCGAGAGGGCTTTTTCATGCTCGACATCCAACCCGCGCGTGGTCAGCATGAGCACTGGGAGATGGGCTAGACCGGGCATTGCCAATAGTGTCTGACAAAGATCATAGCCACTGCGATCGGGCAGCATCGCGTCGACGAGGACGAGGTCCGGGCGGTTGTCTTGGACCATCGTTAAAGCCTGTCCATAGTTCACCGCGGTGGTGACTTGAAAGCCCGAATGGGTAAGCAAAAACGCGAGGCCGAATGTCAGGTTGGCTTCATTATCGACGATGAGAATATTTTTTATCATTGCTAAACTCAGCGCGCATAGCGCACTGCCTCCTCCTATTACCTCACTTCCAGTATAGGCTAATCGGGAGCGGATGTGTCGAGGGTGGGCGGCATAACCATTGGTTGATTATTGTCTAGGAGACTATCCATGTCGGCCGAGAGCGCGCAAGCGCAAACGCAACGCATCGCGCAGGCATTTCTTGATCAACATGCACCGTTTGATCAGTTATCGAGCCGACTGCGCGACCATGTGCTTGCGCACTGCGAGCTCTGCGATTATCGCGCTGGGGTGAGCATTCTCGAGCCAGCCAGCGGTCGAGTGCAGTATTTTTATCTCATCGTCAGCGGGCGCGTGGATGCTGAGCGCCCCGGAATCGGCGAGGCCGGTATTGAGCACTTCGAGCTCGAGGATGGTGAGAACTTCCCCATGGCCGCAATGATCGGGCAGCGGGCAACGCGAACGGTTTATCGAGCCGGCTCGGATGTGCGTTGCCTGCGATTGCCGCGGCAGGCTTTTGAGCATTTGCTCAGCGAGAGTCCGGTTTTTCGCGATTTCTGTATGCGTGGCGTCAGCAGTCTGCTTGATCAGGTTCAACGCGATATTCAACACCATGCCGCAAGCCACTTAGGGGGTGACCTGTCGCTAGAGACACCGCTTGCCGATTTAATTCGTGATGAGCCGCTGACTTGTTCGGCACAGACGACGATCCGTGATGCGGTGCAGGCCATGCATACCCGCGAGGTGGGCAGTATTGTTATTACCGATGCTAAGCACAAGCCACTGGGTATGTTCACCCTGCATGACTTGCGCGCCGTCATTGCTCAGGGGCACGGCCTAGATGATTGCATTGCGACGGTCATGACCCCCGAGCCGCATACCCTTGACCGGCAAACCTATGCCTTTGAAGCGGTCGTTGAAATGGCGCAGCGGCATATTCGCCACGTGATCATTACACAGCCCTCGGGGCGGGTGATGGGCGTGATTTCGGAGCGTGACATTTTTGCCCTCCAGCGCATTAATGTCGTTCACCTGACCCGCGCGATTACCGGCGCTCGGTCGGTTGAAGCGCTCGTGCAAGCGCGCGCCAATGTGGGCGCGCTAATTGACACGATGATGGCGCACGGGGCGGGTGTCGAGCAGATTACACGCATTATTACCCTGCTCAATGACCGCACGGTCGCGCGCGCCATTGAGCTATGCCGAGAGACCGAGGGCGCGCCGGCGCAGGCCTTTACTTGGATTGCATTCGGCAGCGAGGGCCGAAGCGAGCAAACGCGCGTAACCGATCAAGATAACGGCTTGTTGTTCGACCCGGGCCATGAATCTGCCGATGCCGTGCGAGCGCGATTACTGCCTTTAGCCCGGCAGATTAACGAGGTGCTTGATCAATGCGGTTTTAGTTTGTGCCAGGGCAATGTCATGGCCAGTAATCCAGCGCTGTGCTTGAGTTTTGATGAATGGGAAGCCACCTTCGCTGACCTCGTTGGCAGTGCCACGCCAGAGCACATCCTGCACTCCACGATCTACTTCGACTTTCGTCCCGTATGGGGCGATTTGGCGGCCGGCGAAGCGTTGCAGCAGCGCGTGATCGACATTGCCCGCAGCAATAGTGTGTTTTTGCATACGCTCGCTGCGAGTAGCTTGACCATCAAACCACCGCTGGGAATGTTCAGAGATTTTGTGACTGACAAGGATGCGGATGGTGAGCATCGGCTGGACCTTAAAGTCCGAGGCCTGTCGCCCTTTGTCGATGCGATGCGCGTTTTGGCGCTGCAAGCCGGGATTGCTCCATCAAATACGCTGGCTCGATTGCGCGCCCTCGCGCAGGCGGGTGAGTTGAGCCGCGAGGATGCCGGGGCCTATGAGCGGTCTTTTGGTTTTATACAACTACTACGGATGCGCGAGCACCAGCGTCAAGCGGCGGCCGGCGAGCCGATGCATAATCGGCTTGACCCCGATGCGCTTAACCCGATGGATCGGCGTATTTTGCGCGCGGCATTTCGTGAGGCGCGGCGTTTGCAGAAAAAGCTTGAGGTACGTTTTCAGCTGTAGTGGCCCGATGTCCAAGCACGTTAGCACTGAGCATAAAAAAAGCCCCGGCGCTGTCGCGACCGGGGCTTTTTAATGGCGTGCCGATTGAGCACGCCGTCTCTAGGCTTAGCTTGCCCGTGGCACTCGGATGCTCTCAACAAGCTCCTGAATGTCCGTCGGCGGTGGCGCTGTTGCACGCGACACAAGCGTGGCAATCACCACGTTAATGATCGCGCCAACTGCCCCGATTGACTGTGGGCCAATACCCATCAGCCAGTACTCCGGCGAATCCGGCAGCATGTTGGTACCGGGGATGAACAACCAGCCTTTGTAGATAAACACGTAGATGAGCGTAAAGCTCAAGCCACTGAGCATACCGGCGATGGCGCCAGCGCTGTTCATACGGCGGTTGAAGATACCCAGCATCAACACGGGGAACAACGACGAGGCGGCCAAACCAAAGGCCAAGGCCACCACCTGGGCGGCAAATCCCGGTGGATTGAGCCCCAGATAGCCTGCCACCAAGATGGCACCCGCCATGGCCAGACGGGCGGCTCTGAGTTCGCCGCGTTCGCTAATGCCCGGGTTAATCACCCCTTTAATCAAGTCATGAGATACCGCTGACGAGATAGCCATTAACAAGCCCGCCGCCGTTGATAGCGCGGCAGCAAGGCCACCGGCAACGGTCAACGCGATCACCCAGTTAGGCAGCTGTGCAATCTCTGGGTTTGCCATCACCATAATGTCGCGGTCAACGGTTAACTCGTTGCCATTCCAGCCATACTCCGCGGCAGTGTCAGCGAATGCTTCATTGCCGTCGTTGTAGTACTGGATGCGGCCGTCGTTGTTTTTGTCATCAAATCCAAGCAGACCGGTTTCTTCCCAGCGCGAGAACCACCCTGGGACGTCCTCATAGGCTAGGTTGCCTTCTTCGGCACCAATTTCACCCGGTTGTACGGTGTTGATGAGGTTGTAGAACGACATCGCACCGACGGCGGGTGCCGTGGTGTAGAGAATGGCGATGAACACCAAGGCCCAACCGGCTGACAGGCGCGCGTCCCGTACCCGAGGCACAGTGAAGAAGCGCACGATAACGTGGGGCAGACCGGCGGTACCGATCATCAGCGACATGGTCAAAAAGAACATGTTAAGCGTTGTGCCCTTCATCATCGTGTACTGCGAGAAACCTAAGTCAACTAGGATGTTGTCCAGTGTCTCGAGTACAAACCCACCGTCAGCTACCGTGCCACCAAGACCAAGCTGCGGCAGCGGATTGCCGGTGATCGCCAGCGAGATAAACACCGCGGGGATGGTGTAGGCAAAGATCATGACGCAGTACTGGGCGATCTGGGTGTAGGTGATGCCCTTCATACCGCCGATAACGGCGTAGAAAAACACGATACCCATGCCCGCGAACAGGCCGACCTCGTAGCTTGTCTCCAAAAAGCGTGAGAACGCTACGCCAATGCCCTTCATCTGACCGATCACGTAAGTGACCGAGGCAACGATGAGCGCAATGACGGCGATGACACGCGCGGGTTTGGAGTAGAACCGGTCACCGATAAATTCGGGCACCGTGAACTTGCCAAATTTCCGCAGGTAAGGCGCAAGCAGGAGGGCAAGCAGCACGTAGCCACCAGTCCAACCCATAAGGTAAACCGAGGCGTCGTAGCCCAAAAAGGCAATAAGCCCGGCCATCGAAATAAACGATGCCGCTGACATCCAGTCGGCAGCGGTTGCCATGCCGTTGGCAACCGGGTTAACCCCCTTGCCAGCGACATAGAATTCGCCTGTGCTACCGGCTTTGGCCCATATCGCAATACCGATATAAAGGACAAACGTAGCGCCGACGATTAGGTAAGTCGTTAATGTGAGATCCATTTCGCCTCCCCCTCTTTATTCTTCGTGGACGTCGTATTTTCGATCCAGCGCATTCATTTTGAATACGTAGGTGAAAATAATCGCGATAAAGGCGTAAATGGCACCCTGCTGGGCGAACCAAAAGCCTAAGGGGTATCCGGCAATCGCAATATTATTGAGTACCGGGGCGAGAATGATGCCGAGTCCGAAAGACACCGCAAACCAGATGATCAACAGTGTGATCAACAGTCTGACGTTTTCTTTCCAATAGGCCAGTGCAGCCTCTTGATTTGCTGAAGCCATTACGTGAGCTCCTCCTGCTGACGTCATATGGGTAGCAGTGCCAGTTATTGACCTGCTGCCTTCTTATACAGCGGTTGCCCGCTAAATTCGTATAATGCCGTGTTCGCGCAATTAAGCAATCCCCGCTAAAAGCCTTTAATGGTGCGGTTTTGGTGAGTGTGCAAAGGCCTCGGTTGGGGCAATAGTTACCGAACGTAACAATTGTTCCGGCACTCACCGACGGCGCCCGTGGCGCCGCCGGCGGTGGTCGCTTTAGCGGTTAGCCCGCTCGCTAATCAGGTCATCCACCACACTGGGGTCAGCTAGCGTGCTGGTATCGCCCAGACTATCAAGCTCATTGGTGGCGACTTTGCGCAAAATGCGCCGCATGATTTTGCCTGACCGCGTTTTCGGCAACCCCGGCGCCCACTGAATGATGTCGGGTTTGGCAATCGGGCCGATTTCTTTGCGAACCAAGTCAGTCAATGCCTTATGTAGGGCATCGTCAGGCTCAACGCCTTTAATCAGCGTGACATAACAATAAATGCCTTGGCCTTTGACATCGTGTGGATAACCAACGACGGCTGCCTCGGCAACCGACTCATGCAATACCAGAGCACTTTCAATTTCAGCGGTCCCCATACGATGGCCTGAGACATTGAGCACGTCGTCGACGCGGCCAGTGATCCAGTAATACCCATCTTCATCACGCCGCGCCCCATCGCCGGTAAAATACTTGCCTGGATAGGTGGTGAGGTAAGTGTTTTTAAAGCGCTCATGATCGCCGTAGATGGTCCGCATCATGCTTGGCCAAGCGCGAGCCAGACACAGATTGCCCTCGGTCGCGCCCTCGAGCACGTTGCCATCGTTGTCTACCAGCTGTGGCTCAACGCCAAAAAACGGCAGCGTTGCTGAGCCAGGTTTGAGGTCAATCGCGCCGGGTAGCGCCGAGATGAGGATCGCGCCGGTTTCAGTCTGCCACCAGGTATCGACGATGCGGCAGCGCTCATCACCCACCACCCGGTAGTACCACTCCCAAGCTTCCGGGTTGATTGGCTCACCCACGGTTCCGAGAATGCGCAAACTCTGGCGTGAGTGCTTTTTGACCAATTCCTCACCTTGACCCATTAAGGCGCGAATGGCGGTGGGTGCGGTGTAGAAAATATTGACCTGGTGGTCATCAATGACCTGCCAAAATCGATCGGCGTTGGGATAGGTGGGTACCCCTTCAAACACCAGCGAGGTGGCGGCGTTGGATAGCGGGCCGTAGACAATATAGCTATGCCCGGTAACCCAACCGACATCGGCAGTGCACCAATAGATCTCACCATCGTGGTAATCAAAGACATACTTAAAGGTCATCGAGGCCTGCAGCAGATAACCCCCCGTCGTGTGCAGCACGCCTTTCGGTTGCCCGGTCGACCCCGAGGTATAAAGAATGAACAGCGGGTCTTCGGCGTCCATCGGCTCGGCCTCACACTCGGGACTCGCGGCGGCGATCGCTTCGTGATACCAAACATCGCGATCGGCATTCCAAGTCACGGCATTGCCGGTACGCTTGACCGTGATCACGCTGTGAACCGAGTTTAATCCGGCAATGGCTTTTTCGACGTTTTCCTTGAGCGGCACGGGTTTGCCGCTGCGAACGCCCTCATCGGCGGTGATAACGGTCTGGCAGTTGGAGTCTTCAATCCGATCACGAAGCGCATGGGGCGAGAACCCACCAAACACGATCGAGTGGACCGCGCCAATACGGGTGCAGGCCAGCATAGCGGCGACCGCCTCGGGAATCATTGGCATGTAGATGGATACCCGATCGCCTTTGCTCACACCGCGTGATTTGAGCACATTGGCGAGTCGGCAGACCTCTTCGTGCAAGGCACGGTAAGTGATGTGGCGGGTGTCGCCCGGCTCATCCCCTTCCCAAATGATGGCATTGCGATCGCCGTGGCTATCGAGATGGCGATCGAGACAGTTGTAGCTGACGTTAAGTTTGCCACCCTCGAACCAGCGAATACGCCCCTCGCTCAAATCGTTGTCGCTGACCCGGTCAAATGGCTCGAACCAGGTCAGAAATTGCTTTGCCTGTTCCGACCAAAAGGCCTCTGGATCATCAATCGAGCGCTGGTACATGCGCTCATATTGCTCGCGATTGAGCAGCGCATTGTCTGCGGTTTGTGATGGGACTGGGTAGATTTTTTCTGCGGCCATGCCGTCTCTCCTCCGTCGTTGCAATGCCTAATTAGGGTTGCTGTTGTTAACGCTATCCTGCTTGTCGTTGGCGCTCGAGTCCAAATTTTTGCCGTCGCTCCCACAAGGCTTTACGGCTCAGGCCCAATCGTCTGGCCAATTCCGTCTCGGTGAGTTCCGCTTCGTGCGCGCGCACAAAGGCTTGAAAATATTCGGCTAGCGAGAGGTTAAGCGCGGGCGCGGCAGCGGCTCGGGTCTCTGGTGCTAGGTCAGCTCGGTCGATGGCGGCTGTATCGGTGTTGATGACCGCGCGTTCGATCACGTTCTTCAGCTCAATGATGTTGCCCGGCCACGGGTTGTGGCGGATGTAGTCTTCGGCCGCTTCGCTAAAATGCTGCGCTGGCCGGTTAAAGCGTTTGCCGGCTTTGAGCAATAAATCGTTTGCCAGACTGAGGATATCCTCGCCACGCTCGCGTAGTGCCGGCAGCCGCACGGTGGCCGGGCTTAAGGCGTCGCGCAAGGTCGGCTCAAGCCGGTTCGCCTGAGATAATTCGTCAATTGTGCCGGGTGCGCTGGCGCATACCCGCGTGCCAGCGGGTAAAGCGCGTGCGAGCTGGGCCTGTACGGTAAGGGGAAGTTGATCAATCGCATCGATGAATAGGCTTCCGCCGCGGGCGGCATCGAGCAGGCCTTTGCGCCCGAGTATTGCAGTCTCGACTTGTTCGGCTGGAATGGCCGCACTGCGCACGGTGATCAGCGGCTTGCGTGCCCGTGGGCTGTAGTGATGCAGCATTCGCGTGAGGCGGCTCTGACCGCTGCCTGGCTCACCCACCAGCCATACCGCTTGCTCGCTCGCGGCAAGGGTTTTAAGGCTTGTGCAGACCGCTTGCATTGCCGGGCACTCGGCAATGAGTGCATGCGGTGGCGTCGTTGCTCGGGATGGCGCCGGCAGCGCATCGCTAGATTGTGGAACGATTGCTGACTCAACGCTCAGCCGCAGTGTTTCGTTGTCGAAGGGTTTGGCAATGTAATCGATGGCGCCTCGGCGCATCGCGTCGACCGCGGCATCAACGCTGGCATAGCTGGTCATAATGACGACCGGGACCCGGCCGGCCTGGGCGATAATATCGAGCCCGCTGCGGCCGGGCAGCCGCACATCGGCGAGAATGAGGTCATAGTCGGTCAGGGGGCCAATAGCGAGGGCTTTTTCAACCGACTCCACCCCAGTTGTTTGCAAACCATTGCGGCTGAGCAAGCGCTCGACCGCCTCGCGGATCACACTCTCATCCTCAATGATCAACACCTCAGGCATCCATGACCTCCGGGGGTTGAGCGGTCGCTCGTGGCAGCTCAATGATTGCCTCGGCGCCGCTGCCGCGGCCGCGCCGTGACTGCAGCCTGACGCTGCCATGATAATGGCTGAGGATATTATCCACCAAGGCCAGTCCCAGTCCGGTTCCTTCGCCTGGCTGTTTGGTGGTGAAGAACGGTTCCATAATCTTGCTACGAATGGCGCCCGGGATGCCGATACCCGTATCGGTAATACGAATTTGGAGCATGTTGCGCTGGCGCTTAGCACTGGTATGGATCCGCCCGCCGCTGGGGCTGGCCTGGACCGCATTGGTGTAGAGATTCACAAACACCTGAACCAGGCTTTGGTGCGCGGCCAACACCTGCAAATCCTCAGCAATGTCGTAGCTAAATTCGATTGCCCCGGCGTTTGGGTCGAGTTGGACAAGCCGGCCGGCTTCCAGCGCGACGGGCAATAGCGGCGTGTCCTCGGGGCGTTGTGGGGTCGCTTCGTGTCCTGCGTGGGCGTAGCTGGTGAGCGTTTGCACAATGTGACTAATGCGCTGGGTTTGGGTGAGGATATCCTCGGCGTGTGCGCGATCACCGCCATCGGTTTGTAACTCCTGCGCGAGACAAGCGATCGCGGTAACCGGATTGCCAATCTCATGGGCAACGCCGGCGGCCAACCGGCCGATTGAGGCAAGTCGCTCACTATGTGCTAACTCGTCTTCAAGGCGCTGGCCGTCGGTGACATCCTCGATTAACAGCAAATGATCATGACTTGAGCGCCCCGCCGACTCGGCAATCAGCGCTTTATGGAGATTGAGCCAGCGCACGCCATTGGCTAGTGGCAACGGGCGTTTATAGGCGTGATTGGTGTTTTCATCAATAAACTGCGCTAGTAGATCGCCCCACGGTGGCGGGACCTCGCGAATTAGCCGGCCCAGCGTTTGGTTTGCGCTAATGCCGGTGATGCGATGCAGTGCCGGGTTCCAGCGCGCAATTCGGCGCCCCGGAGAAACCGCCAGCACCCCCAAGGGCAAGTCCTCGAGCATTTGGCGGTGATAGCGGCGGAGTGCATCGAGTTCAGCGGCCACCCCGCGAAAGCCTTGGCGTGACTGCTCCAAGCGCTCTTCGATGATATGCATATTTTGGGCAATGACGCTGCGGCTATCGACATCAAGGCGCAAGCACTCATCAACGATATCGCGGGCAAGGACGGGGCCCATCATGCCGGAGAGATTGCTTTGAATTTGCTCGCGTAATTGCTGTAGGCGGTTTGGGCGGTTCTCACCCCACGCTAGGCTTCGATCGCTGAGGGCTTTTTCAACCTCAGCGCGGGCAGCAGGCTCGCCCATCACTGGGGTGAGCTGGACCACAAATTCCCCCGGCGAGCTCGCGACTAGGGCGCCCGAGGGCATACGCATACTGACTTCGCGGCAGGCAGCGGCGGCCTCATATTCGCGTGGGTTTTGGCGGGTTAGCAAAGATACCGCTACCAACACGATCGCGTTGGTGCTTACCGTCCAAAAGGCGAGCTTGCCAAAGTAAGCGGGTGATTGGGCGGTGGGTAAATCTAATCCCACCACATGGATCGGGCCAACGGTGCTGAGCGCCGGGAGTAGGGCAGTTATTCCCCAGATGGTGCCACCAGCGACAAGGCCGGCGATAAATCCTGCGCGAGTGGCAGCGGGCCACCCAAGCAGCGCGATGATGCCGGGGAGCAACTGGGCCATCGCTAAAAATGAAATAAGCCCCCAGGCCACCAGTCCATCCGTCTGCGCCAGGCTTACGTAAAAGCCATAGCCAGCGGCAATCAGGCCACCAATCAATGCCCGGCGCAGCCAGCGCAGGCGCCCGTAGAGATCAGCGTGGGGTGTGACGCGAATCACCGGCAGTAGCAAATGGTTCAGACACATCGATGACAACGCTAATGTGGTGACGATAATCATCGCGCTCGCCGCGCTGATGCCCCCCAAATAAGTCAGTAGGGCGAGTGCCGCCGAGTCGCTTGCCAAGGCGATGCCAAGCACCGTGTAATCGGCCGGTGTGGCTAGCCCCAGCGCCTCTCCGGCCCAGAGGATGGGCGGAATAGCCATGGCCAATATCAATAAAAAAAGCGGAAATCCCCAGCTCGCCGTGCTTAGCCCTCGGGGGTGGAGGTTTTCAGCAAAAAGCATATGAAATTGACGCGGCAGCAAAAACGCCGCTGCAAAGCTCAAAAATAACAGCCCCGTCCACGCGGGCGACCCAGCCTGCGCGTTAAAGGCCTCAAGTTGGTTGGGGTTTGCGGCGAGCCAGTCTTGCAATCCACTCAAGCCGCCGAAGGCCATCCCCACGGCGATGACCGCGACCGCCAAGAGCGCCGATATTTTAATCAACGATTCAAAGGCGATGGCGGCCACGAGTCCGCTGTGTTTTTCGCGTGGTGAGACATGCCGGGCGCCAAAGATAATGGCAAACACACTCACCAGAATGCAGAACACAACGGCAATAACGTGCGGCGGCGAATCGCCACTGAGTACTTGCGTCGATTCAGCGACTGCCCTGATCTGCAGGGCAATGTAGGGCAGGCTGCCGGTGAGCAGCATGAGTGTGACTAAAACACCGGCGAGGCGGCTATCAAAACGAAAGGCGAAGACATCAGCGACTGAGGTGAGCTGGTGACGCTGGGTAAGCCGCAAAAGCGGCATCAGCAGCACGGGTGTCAATGCAAACGCGAGCATGACGCCTAAATAAATGGTCAGATAGACCAACCCCGAATCAGCCGCAAAGCCAACGCTACCGTAATAGCTCCATGTCGTTGCGTAGACCCCGAGTGAGAGCACATAGACGGCGGGGTGGTGGACAATAGCGCGTGGAATCCAGCCCTTCTCGCTAGCCTGAGCAATGACAAACAGCACCAACAGGTAGGCTGTTGCACCAACAAACAGCGCGCTAAGACTAAAGGTCATGACGCTGGCGCCCGATCAATAAGGCAACGAGGCTGATGTAGGCAAAGCCAATGATATAAGCGCTGTACCAAGGTGGCTCACGATCAAACCACCAAATGGTCAGCGGCGAGGCAAACAACACAACGCCGATTGCTAGCAGCAATAAGCCAACCGCGGCTGAATCCTTTCGCGCCATGGGCACCCTCTACTCCCCCGATTTGTTACTGAACGTATCACGGCTTACGCCGATCCCCAATTGCCGGCTGGGTTGGGTGACAATGGCGGCAACATCCAGTGCGCAATGGCCCACTGCAGCAGCTCGCTGACGCTGGAGAGTTCATTCAGGCCGGGTAGCGGTTGATCGAGAAACGCAAGCGCTTGGCGCAGCGTCGCAAATGGCTGGTCGGTATCAATTGCCGGTGCGGCGTTGGTTTTACTGAGCTTGCGGCCAAGCTCGTCGTAGGCCACCGGCACATGTAAATAGCGCGGTGTCGGTAGCCCCAATGCTTGTTGCAAAGCAATTTGCGGAGCGGTTGCGGGCAATAAATCGGCCCCACGCACAACATCGGTAACGCCAAGGTCGGCATCATCAATCACCATCGCCAAATGATAAGCGTACAGACCGTCGCCGCGGCGAATAATAAAATCCCCCATTTCCGTGTCGGTTCGCGTGGTTTGCTCGCCGAAGGCACGGTCAACAAACGCAATAACTGGGGCGGTATTTTTAAACCGCCAGCTGCGCGCACTGCGCCCGGCGCTTAGGCCATTGCGGCAGGTGCCCGGGTAGATCATGCCCGCCGGCCCGCGCTCGGCATGGGCAAGAATTTCACGGCGGCTGCAGCCACACGGGTAGGCTTGATGTTGCCTAATCAGTGCATCGAGGGCTTGGGCATACCGCGCGGTGCGTTTGGACTGGTATTGAATGGGGCCATCCCAGTGCAGCCCGAGCGCTTCGAGACAGCGCGGGATTTGCTCAATAGCCGCTGCGCGACTGCGCGTTTGGTCAACATCATCAATGCGCAAATGCCATTGCCCACCCTGCGCACGAGCATCGAGATAGCTCGCAAGTGCGGCGACCAGCGAGCCAAAATGCAGAGGGCCGGTGGGACTGGGGGCAAATCGGCCGATGGCAACACAGCAGTTCATAGGTTGCATGATAACGCTGCGTATTTCCCAGTGCGCTCGAAAGCCGGTATTTTTACGCTTTTACCAACGTAGGGTAGTGGACCGCCGCGATGCGCCTGAGCAGAATCCGTTTGGCCGGTTTTAAGTCATTTGTTGAGACCACACCGGTACCGTTCCCCGGCGGTATTACCGCGATCGTCGGTCCGAATGGCTGTGGTAAGTCGAATATTATCGACGCGGTGCGTTGGGTCATGGGTGAGAGCTCGGCGAAGCATTTGCGCGGCGGCTCAATGGCCGATGTCATTTTTAGTGGCTCGAGTGCGCGTAAACCGGTTGGCCAGGCCAGTATTGAATTGGTATTTGATAACAGCGACGCCACGCTAGGCGGGCAGTACGCCGGCTTTGCTGAGATTGCGGTGCGCCGTCAGGTCAATCGTGATGGGCAGTCTGCGTATTATCTTAACGGCACGCGCTGCCGGCGGCGCGATATAACCGATGTGTTTTTGGGCACCGGACTGGGGCCACGCAGCTACTCGATTATCGAGCAGGGAACGATATCGCGGCTCATTGAAGCCAAGCCCGAAGAGTTGCGCGGTTATCTTGAAGAAGCCGCGGGCATTAGTCTTTACAAAGAGCGTCGACGTGAAACTGAGCGACGTATGCGCGATACCCGCGACAATCTCGAGCGCCTCGAGGATGTTCGCGATGAGGTGGGCCGACAGCTCGAAAAGCTCTCGCAACAGGCACAAACCGCAGAGCGTTACCGGACGCTAAAAGCCGAAGCGCGTGAGCGTCAGGCTGAGTTGCTCCTGTTACGCGTGCGGGAGCTCGATGCCGAGCGTCAGGCGCTGCGCTCGACACTTAACGAACGCGATAATGCACTCGAAGCCAAAGTCGCTGAGCAGCGCCGTGTTGAGCGTGATATTGAGGCCCTGCGCGCGCAGCACGCTGAGGGCAGCGATGCCCTCAACGCCATCCAAGGGCGCTATTACCAAATTGGCTCAGACATTGCCCGGGTCGAACAGCGCATCACGCATCGCCGCGAGCTCCGCGAGACCAGCGGCCGGGAATTAAGCCGTAATCGTGAAGAGCTCAGTCAAGCGCAAAGCGCGCTTCAGGCGGATCAGGACAAAGCCGCCGTGCTCACTGAGCGCATCGACACATTAACGCCGGAACTAAGCGCAGCCGATACCCGCCTTAGCGAGTCAAGCGAGGCAGTGGTAGCGGCTCAAAGCGGCTATGACCAAGCCCTCAGCGAGCGTGATCGAAGCGCGCGTGAGCGCGCCGACGCCGAGCACACCGCCGAACTCGAGCGCGCTCGCATCGAAGAGCTTGAAGACCGGCAGATTGAGCAAAAGCGCCGGCATGAAAAGCTGAGCGCTGAACTAGCAAGCCTGGTTGATGGGGATAGCGAACGCTCAGAGGCGCTTGCAACCGAGCGTCAGCGCCTCGAGCGCGACGTCGCCGAGGCCCATCACCAGCTAGAGGACCTAGCGGCGCAAATACAAAGCGCTCGCGAGGAGCGCACGCGCGCACAGGCCGCCGTTGATCAAGCCCGACAAGCGTTGCTTGATGCACAGGCACGCCAGACCAGTCTACAAACCCTGCAAGAGGCCGCGCTGGGTAGCGAGAGCGAGGTCAGTCGTTGGCTTGAGACACTGGGCATTGAACCGGGCCAACGCCTTGGTGAGCAGCTCAGCGTTGAGCCGGGCTGGGAAGGGGCAGTCGAGGCGGTGCTGGGCGATGCGCTGCAGGCGATTGCCAGTAGCGCGACCGATACCGCGGCGGCGCAGGCGCATACGCTTGGGCATGGCCGGATCATGCTCTACCGTGAACGCTCAGCTTCGGCGCGACCATCGGCCCAAGCGCCTGCTCCCACCTTGTTACAAGACAAGGTCAAAGGCCCTGCACTCATCAACGATTTACTGGCTTTTGTTCATGTCGCTGATGATGAGGCAGCGGCGCAATCGCTGCTCGCCGAGCTGCCCGCGGGTCACTCCGTGGTTACGCCTGAGGGCCGCTGGTGGGGGCATGAGTGGTTGCGTTTGCGCGCCATGGAAGACGATGCCCAAGCGGGGGTCTTAGCCCGTGCGCGCGAGCTTGATGCATTGGCCGCGCAAATAACGGCTGATCAGAGTGGCCTTGAGCGCGCCCAAGAGCAGCTCGCCAAGGCAGACGCCCAAGCCCAAGCGCTCGACGCACAGCGCAGCAAAGCGCTCGATGCTCGATCTGAGCTTGAGCGTGAGTTGGCCGGGGTGATGGCGCGAATCGATGCCGAGGCCAGTCAGCGGCAGGCTCAGGCTGAGCGCCAGCAGGCGCTCGAGGCCGAGCGGGATGATTTGGCTGAGGCGATGGAGCAGGGGGTCGCATCCGTGCGCGCGGCCCGCGATCGGTTGCAAACGGCACTCGATCAAGCCGCCCGCGCCGACACCCAACACGGCGAGCACGTCGAGACCTGCGAGCAACACAAGGCGGCGCTGGTGAGTGCCCGTGAGGCTGAGCAAACAGCGCGCGATCAGCGCCAAGATATTGCCCTGCGGCTCGAAAGCGCGCAGACCGCACAGCAATCGCTAGATCAGGCAATCACACGCCTGCAAGCGCAGATCGAACAGCTTGAGGCGCGTAATACCGAGTTGCTTGCTGCGCTCGATGAGGTGTCTGACTCCGATGAGCGTCTTGAGCAGGAGCGCCAAGATGGCCTCGAGCAGCGCGTTCGCGTTGAAGCCGAGCTCAGCGAAGCGCGTGAGCGCCTTGAGCACACGGATCAGCAGTTACGTGAATTGGCCGAGCAGCGTAGCGCGGCTGAAACGGCAGTGAGTGAATTACGGGCTGCTGCTGAATCAAGCCGGCATCGGGATTACGAAATTGAAGCCCGCATTGCCACTCAGCGCGAGCAGCTTCAGGGCCTTGAGGTAGACGCTCAGGCGCTTGACGATGGCCTTGATGAAGCAGCCAGCCAGACCGAATGGGAGCGTGAGATTGAAAAACTCGATCAGCGCATTCGCCGATTAGGGCCTATCAACTTAGCAGCGATTGATGAGCACAAACATTTAGCCGAGCGCAAAACCTACCTCGATGAGCAACAGGCCGATCTCGCCGAGGCGCTTGAAACCCTGCAAACCGCCATTCAACAGATCGATCGGGAGACTCGGACGCGTTTTCGCGAAACCTTCGATAAGGTCAATACCGGCTTGCAGCGACTATTCCCTCGGCTTTTTGGTGGCGGACAGGCCTATTTAGAGATGACCGATGACGACCTGCTCGAGACCGGTGTCACCATCATGGCGCGACCACCGGGCAAGCGCATCAGCAACATTCACTTGCTCTCTGGTGGCGAAAAAGCCCTCGCGGCGGTGTCATTGGTGTTTGCGATCTTTGATCTTAATCCAGCGCCCTTTTGTATGCTTGACGAGGTTGATGCGCCGCTTGATGAGGCCAATGTCGGGCGTTTTTGTGACCTGCTCAAAGAGATGTCACAGCGGGTGCAATTCATCGTCATTACGCACAATAAAGCGACCATGGAAGCGGCCAGTCACCTCACTGGCGTGACCATGGCCGAGCCAGGGGTTTCGCGGTTGGTGGCGGTGGATGTTGCGGCGGCAGTGGAAATGGCCGGCGCCGAGGCTTGAGTTAATGCCACGGCCGTTGCAATCTGACCCCATCGACGGAGGCACGATGCTGTATGGATGAATTGCGCTGGATATTGCTTGGCCTGGGGGTGCTGATCGTCATTGGCGTCTATGGTTATGCGCGCGTGCAGGATTGGCGCCGTGATGGGGCACCTTGGTCCCGGCGCAGTGCGCAGCGTGAGCCGTTTGCTGATGAGGCTCCGGTGGTCGATGACGATGACCCCATTATTGGCGCGACCACCGTGCGCTTTGATCCATCGCTTGAGCCAGAGCCCCAGCCGGAGGTCGAGCCAAGCGCCGAGCAACCCGCTGAAAAAACGCCCGCAGAACCGGCGCCTGAACCCGCTTCCGAGCCAGAACCGCAACCGCTCAGCGAGCCCGAACTCGATTTGCCACCACCGCCGGATGAACCCGAGGCGGTTAGCGATGAAGAAAAAATTGTTGCTCTGTCAGTCATGGCGCCTAGCGATCAGCCCTACAACGGTGGCGATTTACGCAACGCACTGATCGGAGCTGGGCTTAAGCTCACCGATCAGGGTGTGTTTCGCCGCGGTTTGGATACGCATGATGGCACGGTAGCGCTGTTTACTGTGGCCAACATTGTTGAGCCCGGTGTGTTTTCAAGCGCGACGCTGGATCACGATCAAGTGCCGGGGGTGGTTTTTATTATGCAGCTGCCAGGGCCATTTGACGGGCTCTCGACGTTTGAGCAAATGTTAACCACTGCGCAACGCCTCACCCAGCGTTTGGGTGGGCAAGTGCTTGATGGCCGGCGTTGTGACTTAACCGGTCAGGCCATTGAGCACATTCGTGAGGAATTGATCGAATACCGGCGTCGAGCGAAGCTAGCTAGCCGACGCGGAGGCTAAGCCGTGGTCGATTCGCCCAGTGATCCGGCAGCACGCGCGGAGGCGCTTCGCGAGCAGATCGAATACCACAATCACCGCTATTACATCCTTGATGATCCGGCGATCTCTGACGCCGACTATGATCGGTTGCTCAACGAACTTGAAGCAATTGAGGCCGCCCACCCCGCGCTTCGGACCGAGTGGTCGCCAACCCAGCGCGTGGGCATCCGGCCGCTCAGTGAGTTCGCCGCCGCGCAGCATCTTGAGCCGATGCGCTCACTGGCCAACGCGTTCGATATCGATGCCCTGCGTGATTTTGACCGCCGTGTGCGCCAGGCACTCGATGCCGAGGTGATCGACTACGTGGGTGAGCCCAAGCTCGATGGGTTGTCCATTAATTTGCGCTACCGCCAAGGCCGCTTGGTATGCGCGGCGACGCGAGGTGATGGCGAAGTCGGCGAGGACATTACGGCCAATGCGCGGACCATTCGCAGCATCCCGCTTATTTTGCGCACTAAAACGCCGCCAGCGGACGTCGAAATTCGGGGTGAAGTGGTTATTCGTCGCGCCGAATTTAACGCCCTGAACCAACGCCGCCTCGATCGGGGCGAAAAGCCTTTTGCCAACCCACGCAATGCTGCTGCCGGGAGCTTGCGTCAGCTTGATTCGCGCGTCACCGCCGAGCGCCCATTAACCTTATTTGCGTTTGGTGTGGGTTATTGCACCGAGACGCTACCCAATCAGCATTACCAAGTCCTCGCGCAGCTCGGTGACTGGGGCTTTCTGATTAATGAGCGCGTTGAGCGTGTCGTGGGTGTCGATGGCTGTATGGATTATCACGATCGATTGGTGGCGGGTCGTGATGCGCTGGACTACGAGATTGATGGCGCCGTTTACAAAGTCGATGACCGGCGCGCATGGGAGACGCTGGGGAGTACCGCACGGGCGCCACGCTGGGCGCTAGCGCATAAGCTGCCAGCGCGCGAGGCGACAACAACGGTTGAGGCGATTCTACCCTCGGTCGGTCGCACCGGTGTGGTGACTCCAGTGGCCCAGCTCGAGCCGGTGGAAGTCGGTGGCGTTAGTGTGGCGCGGGCGACGTTACACAACCTCGATGAGGTGCAACGTAAAGACGTTCGCGAGGGCGATACCGTGATGGTCCGGCGCGCCGGTGATGTGATCCCCGAAGTGGTGAGCGTGGTGGCAAGTGAGCGGCCGGCCGGCTCGAGTGTCTGGTCAATGCCGGCACACTGCCCGGTATGCGGCGCTGACGTCGTGCGGGTCGATGATGAGGCCGCGCACCGTTGTATGGGCGGATTGTATTGCCCAGCGCAGCGGATGGGCGCGTTAATCCATTTCGTCTCGCGGCGAGCCATGGATATTGATGGACTCGGCGATAAGCTCATCGCACAGCTTGTTGACAGTGAGCGCGTGGCGACGGCGGTTGATCTCTATCACCTTCGCGCCGTTGACTTACTCGGGCTCGAGCGAATGGGCGAAAAATCAGCCGATAACTTGATTAAGGCCATCGATGCATCCCGCCAAACGACGCTGGCCCGGTTTATCTATGCGCTTGGAATTACCCAAGTCGGTGAGGTAACAGCACGCGCCCTAGCCAGTCACTTTGGCCGCCTTGAGGCGCTAATGACGGCTAGTGACGATGATTTACTGGCGGTGCCCGACGTCGGCCCGGTGGTCAGCGAGTCGATACAGCGGTTTTTTGCCCAAGCGCATAACCGTGAGGTGATTACCGGCTTGCTAGACGCCGGCGTGAGTTGGCCTCAGCCTGAGGCTGATGAACAACCCGGCGCAGCGCCGTTAGCCGGTCAAACGCTGGTGCTCACGGGCACCCTGAGTGGCCTGACGCGCGATCAGGCCCGTGAGCGTATCGAGGCGCTGGGCGGTAAGGTCACCAGCAGTGTCTCAGCGCGGACGGACTACCTAGTCGCCGGCGATGACCCGGGCTCAAAGTACAACCGCGCAGTGGACTTGGGCGTCACCGTGCTCGATGAACAAGGGTTGCGCGAGCTTATTGCTCGGGACTAGCCCAACCGGCGGAGTAGTCGATTTGTGCATCGCCGCGCAGCGCGTCAATGCGCGCTTGAATACGCTCGTTAATCACCCGCCGACGCAGTTCTTCGGCGACTTCAGAGAACGCCGGCGTTGCCACCTCGCGGGTGTCATCAAGCTGAATGACATGCCAGCCAAATCGCGTTTCGACCGGTGCCTGGGTCAGACTACCGGTCTCGAGCGCGGCCACAGCATCGCCAAACGCACTGACCATATCGGATGATGAAAACCAGCCCAAATCGCCGCCTTGCTCGGCGCTGCCATCTTCTGAGTACTGTTGTGCGAGGTCAGCAAAAGCTTCGCCGTCGTTGAGACGCGTGATCAGGCCCTCAGCTTGCGCTTTTTCCTGCACCAATATGTGCCGTGCACGGTATTCTTGGCTGGGATTGTCGACATAGGCCTGCTGGTAGCGCTCACGCAGGCGTGCCTCATCAACGGGCTCTGCGGTTGTGAGGTCGCGCACAAATGCCTGCGCGAGCGTGGTGCGACGGCTATTTTGCAGCTGCGCGCTGACATCCGGGTTGTCATCGACTCCCGCGGTTTCGCCAGCTTGGGATAGCAGCATAAGGTTGATCATCTCTTGCAAAAACTGCCGCCGCTGCACCGCCGGCAGATCAGTCTGACCTTGAGTTTGCCGGGCGATCAGCTGGTTGAGCTCACGCTCAGTGACCGGCTCGCCGTTAATTTGCGCCAACACCGTGGTGTTCGCGGCATTATCCTGCGCCAAAGTGATGCTGGCGCTAAGGCTTAGGGTGGCTGCTAGCAGCGCACGGGTGAGGATAGCGGGAGATTGAACCATAAAAACTCTCAGATTATTGGTTAGCCGTTGCATGGGCTTCGGTGGGGGTGAGGGCTTCGATGCTCAATGCATGAATGCAGTCAGCACGAATGGCGTCGCCCATCGCTTGGTAAATTAATCGGTGGCGGGCCACGCGATGCTGGTTGTGAAAATCGGGGCTAACGACAGTGACATGGTAGTGACCACCGCCAGCCTGAGCGCCGGCATGGCCGACGTGGTGGTGGCTGTCATCACGCACGCTCAGTGCCTCAATGGTTAAGGCCTGATGCAGGCGCTCGCGGATTAACTGGGGCCGCTCGGCCGCGCTGGGTTCGCTCATGGCAGCACCTTTTTGAATGGTTTCACGCTCACGCGCTGGTACACGCCAGCGGCCACATACGGATCGTCATCCGCCCAGGCTTGAGCCTGATCGAGTGAGTCGAATTCGGCGACAATGAGGCTGCCACTAAAGCCCGCTGGGCCGGGGTCTTCGGCGTCGATTGCCGGATGCGGGCCGGCAATGAGCAGCCGGCCGTCATCGCGTAATGCCTCGAGGCGGGCCAAATGGGCAGGCCGGGCCTGACTGCGTTGATCCAGACTGGCTTCGACATCGTCGCTAATAATCGCGTAGTACATCAGTGATTATTCCTCCACGGGGTGAAAACGCTACCATAGATGCTAAACGTGAACACCGGCGGAGTGCTTATGAGCCAGTATTTTGAGATTCACCCCGAGACCCCCCAGCCGCGTTTGATTCAACGCGCGGTTGAAATTATCCAATCGGGCGGTTTGATTGTTTACCCCAGTGGCACAACCTATGCGCTTGCCTGTGGCATGGCAGAGAAAAACGCCGTCGATCGCATTCGGCAACTGCGTGGGCTGGATGATGACCATCATTTCACGTTGGCGTGCCGCGATTTATCCGATATTGGCAGCTATACCCGAGTTGATAACACCGCGTTTCGTTTGCTCAAAGCGCACACCCCTGGCCCCTATACATTTGTCCTACGGGCGAGCTCTGAAGTTCCGAAACGCCTTCAGCACGCTAAGCGCCGGACCATTGGGATTCGGGTGGCTGAGCATCCGGTGGCGCGCGCCCTGCTAGAAGCGGTTGGTGCACCGTTGACCACGACCACGCTATTGTTGCCGGGTGATGAGCAAGTGATGACGGACCCGGTTGAAATTCGCGAGCGCATCGGTCGAGAGGTCGATGCGGTGATCGATGCCGGTGCCGGTGGGCTTGAGCCGAGTACGGTGATTGATTTAAGCCATGATGCGCCCGTGGTTGTGCGCCATGGTGCCGGCGATGCGCGCGTGTTCGAAGCATGATCAGCTATGATGGGTTGGGGTTTTTGGCCGGATCACGGAGGTCGATTTGAACAAAACTATCGCCAGTGGCGAGCGCGTGGTATCAGGGATGCGCCCAACCGGGCGCCTGCACTTGGGCCACTACCACGGCGTGCTGCGCAACTGGGTCGCCCTGCAGCAGGACAATGAATGCTTTTTCTTTGTCGCCGACTGGCATGCGCTGACAACGGCGTATGAAGAGCGCGAGGTCATTTCTCGGCATGTGTGGGACATGGTGGTCGACTGGCTTGCCTGTGGGGTGAACCCAAGCCTAGCCACCCTTTTTATCCAGTCGCGCGTGGCCGAGCACGCTGAATTGCATCTTTTATTATCGATGATCGCGCCGCTTGGCTGGCTTGAGCGGGTGCCAACCTACAAAGACCAAATTGAGCAGCTGCGCGAGAAGGATTTGGCCACTTATGGCTTTTTGGGCTATCCGGTGCTGCAAAGCGCCGATATCTTAATTTATGGCGCCACGGGTGTTCCCGTGGGTGAAGATCAGGTCTCGCATGTCGAACTCACACGTGAGCTTGCCCGGCGTTTTAACCATTTGTTTGGCCGTGAACCGGGGTTCGAGGACAAAGCTGAGGCAGCGATCGCAAAGATGGGCAAAAAAGCCGCCAAGCTCTATCGCGAGCTGCGCCGGCGGTTTCAGGAACAAGGCGATGGCGAGGCGCTAAAAGAAGCGCAAGCGCTGCTCGGCGAGCAGCAAAACATCACCCTCGCCGATAGTGCCCGTTTGGCAGGCTACTTAGAGGGCGGGGGGCGCAGTGTGCTCGCCGAGCCCGAAGCGCTACTCACCGAGGCGCCGAAGATGCCGGGGCTCGATGGCCGCAAAATGTCCAAGTCCTATGGCAATGCGCTGTCATTGCGTGAATCAGATGCCGACATCGAGCAAAAAATCCGCACCATGCCGACTGACCCCGCTCGGGTGCGCCGCAATGACCCGGGTGAGCCAACCAAATGCCCGGTGTTTGATTTGCACAAAGTCTATTCCGATTCGACAACGCGGCAATGGGTTGAGAGTGGGTGTCGTTCAGCTGGGATTGGCTGTCTCGAGTGCAAGCGCCCGGTTATTGATGCGGTGCAAGCCGAGGTTGGTCCGATTCGTGAGCGTGCCCAAGCCTTGGAGGCTGATCCCGAACAGGTGCGTCAGACGATTTACGAAGGCTGCGAGCGAGCGCGTGGGGTGGCCCACGAGACCATGCATGATGTCCGTGCAGCGATGGGACTGGACTACCGGCCACGATGAGCGAGCCAAGCGCGGGTCATCTGATTGCTGAGGAGGTGATCGCCACGGTGCGTGGCGAGCCTTATTCGGGGTTGCCGCGTGATCTCTATATCCCGCCCGATGCGCTTGAGGTGTTTTTAGAAACCTTCGAAGGCCCGCTCGATTTATTGTTGTATTTAATTCGGCGGCAAAACCTCGATGTGTTGGACATCCCCATTGCTGAAATTACCCGCCAGTACATGAGCTACGTCGATTTAATGAAAGATTTGCGCCTTGAGCTCGCGGCTGAATACTTAGTGATGGCGGCGATGTTGGCGGAAATTAAATCGCGTATGTTGCTGCCTCGGCCGCCCGCGAGCACGGAGGATGAGGATCCTGACCCACGGGCTGAGCTGATTCGACGACTGCAGGCGTATGAACAATTTAAAGAGGCGGGGCAACAAATTGACCAACTGCCACGAGTCGCCCGCGATATTTTTCCAGCCGCGGCCGCCCGGCCGCCGCTGCCCGTGGTAGAGCGCGCGCCAGATGTGGCCATGAGTGAGCTTTTAGCGGCATTGGCAGGCGTGCTCGAGCGTGCCGAGATGTTTAATCATCATCAAATTCAACGCGAGGCCCTGTCGGTGCGCGAGCGAATGAGTGAAACCCTTGAGCAGCTCAGCGAACAGACCTTTGTGTCGTTGCAGCGTTTGCTCCGCCCCGAGGAGGGGCGTGCCGGAGTGGTCGTGACGTTTTTGGCTATTCTCGAGTTGCTGAAAGCCGCGCTCGTCGAACTCGTCCAGGCCGAGCCGTTTGCGCCACTGTATTTGCGCAGTGGCGGGTTAGCCGCGAGCGCGGAGCCCGTGGCATGAGCCAACCTGCCCCAGAAATCATTATTGAGGCGGCGTTACTCGCGGCCGGCGAGCCCTTGTCAATGGAGCAGTTGCGGGCGTTATTTAGCGATGAGACGCCGCCGCCGGTTGGCGAGATCGAGCAGGCGCTGCAGCGGCTCGATCAAAGCCTTGCCCATCGCGGTATTGAATTGAAACACCTCGCGAGTGGTTATCGCCTACAAGTCCCCGAGGCACTCGCGCCCTGGGTGTCGCGATTGTGGGAGGAAAAGCCGGCGCGTTACTCACGCGCTTTGCTCGAGACGCTGGCCATCATTGCTTATCGCCAACCCATTACCCGCAGTGAAATCGAAGAGATTCGCGGTGTCGCCCTTGGCAGTAACATTATGCGCACGTTGCAGGAGCGCGGTTGGATTCGGGTTGCGGGTCATCGCGATGCGCCGGGCCGACCGGCAGTGTTTGCAACCACTCGCACTTTTCTCGATTACTTTAATTTGGCGAGCTTAAGCGACCTGCCTTCGTTGCTCGAATTGGGTGACCCGGGACCTGAACACCCTGAACTCGATTTGGAGATCCCTCACCCCTCATGAGCGCTGACACACCCTCTGAGAAACTACAAAAAGTCCTCGCCCGCGCGGGTTTGGGTTCGCGTCGCGAAATGGAGCGACGCATCGAAGCCGGCGAAGTCGAAGTCGATGGACGACGCGCTCAGCTGGGTGATCGGGTCGAGAGCTCGGCGCGCATTAAGCTCGCCGGCCGTCCGGTAACGCCGGCCGCCCTCGAGCCCTCACCGCGGCGCGTGATCGTCTACCATAAGCCGCTGGGCGAGCTTGTGACGCGGCGTGATCCAGAAGGCCGTAAAACCGTATTTACCCGGCTGCCGCGCATAAAAGGCGCGCGCTGGATTGCGATCGGCCGCCTCGATATCAATACCTCAGGGCTTTTACTGCTCACAACCGATGGTGAGTTGGCCAACCGGCTGATGCATCCGCGCTATCAGCTCCTGCGCGATTATGCGGTGCGCATTTACGGCCGCCTTGATCAGACGCTCATCGAGGCACTAACCCGCGGCGTTGATTTGGATGATGGTCGAGCGCGCTTTGAGTCGGTTATGCCACTCGATACCGGCCGTGCCGCCAATGAGTGGTACCGGGTCCGCCTACGGGAGGGGCGTAATCGGCTGGTTAGGCGGCTGTTTGAAGCGCATTCACTGCAAGTAAGTCGGTTGATGCGCGTTCAATATGGCCCGGTTGAACTACCGGCGGGTATGCGTGAAGGTCACTTTGACGATCTGACTCGCTCGCAGGTGCGCCGGCTGGCGCAAACGGTTGATTTAGATCCAGGCCCACGGCGTTAGCAGCTAGCAGCATCCTTGCTCACCGGCTGAAGTCAGTTGTTTTAGCGCTTGTAGGTACCGATCAAACGGTTCATGCCAATGACATGGGGCTCGACTTGATCAAGAAACTGCCACAACGTTAACCCCGGTTCGAGGTTAAGCGCTTGGTCGAGGGCGAGCACCCAGTAATAGTAGTGATGGACGCCGTGATCGACCGGCGGCATGGGGCCGCCGTAGGCTTGCTTGCCAAAGTCAGTGACGCCGTGGGTAAAGGCCTCGCTGCCTTCCTCGAGCGCCTGAACATCACTCGGGATGTTGTAGTAAACCCAGTGCACGAACCCATAGCTACCCGGGCTGACCAGCGGGGCGTCGGGGTCGTGGCACATAACCGCAAATCCTTGCGTTCCCTCCGGCGCGCCAACCCAGTGGATTGGAGGCGCTATATCTTCACCCTCGCCGGTGTAGCGGGTTGGAACCGTTTCGTGGCTTCCAAATGCGTTGCTTCTAACTTGCATCGACGATAGGGCAAATCCCATTCAATTCTCCGGTCGTTGGACTACTTTACTAAGTGTTTGATACCCGATAGCAGGTGCCATTGTCGAGTGGTTTTTGCGAATCGAGTAAGCGCACCACCGCGGCGGCTGGGTGCTCGGCGTCCGCTACCTCAGCGGCCATTTCGCCGGCATAGGCAGCGCGTCGCAACGCCGTACGCATTGCACCCGGATCTACGCTACACGCAGATACTGGCTGATGGGTAGAGTATTCTGCTGCCAGCGTCTGCATCAAACCCTCAATCGCCCATTTGCTCACGGCATAGGCGCCCATCGCCGATTGCCCGGTACGACCGCAGCGATCGCTAATAAATATCACTCGACCGGCATGCTGACGCAGCGTTGGCAACAGGGCTTGGGTGAGCGAGAAGGCTGCATTGACGTTGATATGCAGGGTTTCGAGCCAGATTTGTGGGTCGTACAAACTAAGCGGTGCGGGTTCACCGACGTGGGCGGCGGCGTGAATAACGGCATCAACGCCGCCGAGGCTGCGCTCGAGGCGCTCGGCGAGCTCGGTGTAATCGTCGGGTGAGGCGCCTTTGAGATCGAGCGGATAGAGCGCGGGTTGTCGCCGTTCGGCCGCTTCAATGTGGTCGTGTAACGCTTCTAGTCCGGCCAGATCTTTATCGAGCAGGATAATCTCTGCGCCAGCCGCCGCAGCTTGGCGAGCGCAAGCGCTGCCGAGACCACCCGCGGCGCCGGTAATTAAGACCCGTTGCCCGGCCAGACTGCCGGGCGCCAGAGCGGGTTTAGAAGGCAGCGAAACAGGCTCGGTCATGCGCGAGACTCCCCGGGGGCAGGCTGAACTCGTTGCGGTCGTTTAGCGGTTCGCCAACTCAGCCAGAGTTTGCGCAACGGCGTTAGGTGATGTTGCTGCTCGAACACCGGTAGACCATCGTCGGTCATGGTTTTGAGCAGCGCTCGATAGAGCACCGCAAGAACTAGCCCATAGGTTTGGTTGGGGCGCGCCGGCGCACTCAAGTGCTGGATGGCGCTGTCGAGAAATTGCTGGGCGCGTCGGCTTTGGCGCTCGAGTAACTGCGTGCGGGCGGTTTTTTGATCATCATCGCTCAGCGTCTCAAGGGTCAGTCCGGCCGCCTGCATCTCATCTTCGGGAATGTACAGTCGTCCCGCCTCGGTATCGCGGCGCAGATGGCGGATCATGCGGGTGAGCTCAAGGCCCATCGATAAATCATGGGCGAAGGGTGCAACATCAACCCCCTCCGCTCCACTTAGTCGCCATGCTAGGTCGGCAATCGCCCCGCCCGCGCGGTGACAATACAACGTCAGTTCGCGCAGTGTTGGGTAGTGGCCGTATTCAAGATCCATGCGCGCCGCCTCAATGACGTCGCTGAGGCCTTGGACATCAAGCTGATGGGTTTGGACGACCGGTGCGAGTGCCTGTGTGATCGGGTGCCGCGGTTGGTCGCGCTGCAAACGCTCGATCTCTTCGGTCCACCAATTCAGTTTGACCGCCCCAATCCCCGCCTCGCTCACATTGCGCGGGATGGCTAAGAGGGTTTGTCGATACGCTGCAAGTGCCGCGAGTCCGGCCCGTTGCTCGGCGGGTGCGAACAAAAGCGCGTAGTACACGCTCGACCCGTCTGGTGCAGCCTCGCGGAGGTAATCAGTGGGTGCCGGCACGAGTTTAAACCGCCACCGACTCGGTGACGGCCGTGGCCGTGGGGTGCAGCCAGCGTAATACCTCAAGCGGATGACTAATCAGCCCGTCGGCACCCCATCGCTCGACCCGATCGTCGCCGGAGACATAGCCATAGAGCGCGGCGAGAGTAAGGGTGCCGGCCTGACGACCGGCAATAATGTCACGTTCGGTATCGCCGACGGTAACGCAGTCATTGGCGGGTAAATTAAGCCGGCGGCAGCCCTCGATAATTTGGTGCGGGTGGGGTTTTCGCCTCGCCATATCATCACCGGTAACCAAACAGTGTGGGCGCTCATCATAGCCCAGTGCGGTGATCAACGGACGGGTTAGCCAGCCGGGCTTGTTAGTGACAATGCCCCACGGAATAGCCCGTGCTTCAAGGGCATGAAGTAGCGCTTCCATTCCCTCATAGGGTCGTGTGCGCAGGCTCAGTCGCTCGCGATAGAGATCTAAAAAGCGCAAGCGCAAGGGCTCAAATGCATGGTCTGCGGGGGTTAAATTAAAGGCCCGGGCAATCATCGGCGCGCTGCCGTGGCCGACCGACGCGGCAAGCTCGGCATCCGCGAGCGCGCTCAGCTGTTGTTCGGCGCGCAGCGTGTTAATGCTGTCAATCAGATCCGGGGCGGTATCGAAAAGCGTTCCGTCGAGGTCGAGTAGTACCCCGCGGGCAAGCGGCAAGCCGGTCATGCATCCTCCGGGCGGTAGGCGTGCAGGAGATAGTTGACGCGAATATCGTCACTAAGCGCATAGCGGCTGGTGAGGGGGTTGTAGGTAAGCCCGCTCATGGCTGCGCTGTGTAATCCAGCCGCGCGTGCCCAACCGGCCAGCTCTGCCGGGCGGATAAAGGCGCGCGCATCGTGCGTGCCGCGGGGCAGGAGCCTGAGAATATGCTCGGCGCCGACAATGGCCAGTAGCCAAGCCCGGGGGTTGCGATTAATGGTGGAGAAAAACACCGACCCACCCGGTCGAACCAATTGTGCGCAAGCGCTAACGATTGATTGCGGATCAGGGACGTGTTCGAGCAATTCAAGACAGGTGACGACATCAAAGGCCTGTGCGTGCTCAGCGGCGAAGTCTTCTGCGGCGATCTGTTGATAGTCCACCGCAATGCCAGACTCAAGGGCATGCAAGCGCGCGACCTCCAGGCTCTGTGGCGCTAGATCGATACCCGTGACCTGGGCGCCGCGTTCGGCTAGTGCCTCGCAAAGAATACCGCCGCCGCAACCAATATCGGCGATGCGTTGGTCATTGAGTGAGCCAAGTCGTCGCTGGATGTAGTCGACGCGCAAGGGATTAATGGCGTGTAGCGGCGCAAATGGGCCGGCTGGATCCCACCAGGTGCTGGCGTTTTGTTCAAATTTGGCGATTTCGCTGGAGTGGGCGTTATGGCCATTCATCGCCGAGGGCTATCCGTCTAGCAGCCAAGATGACGAAAAGGTTAACACGCCCGATCGGCAAATGGGGGGTTGAGCGCCGTGGACTGTGGCAGAATGGCGGTTTATTCAATGGTGGGCCTCGACGCATGCCCACGCTACGACTGGGAGACCGGAACTGATGAAAATAGCGCCTCTTGGATTTGCATTGGCAACCGCCATGGCCAGCGGTGTCGCTGCGGCTGAAAACCCACAAGTCATTTTTGCGACCAGCGAGGGCGAGGTCCGCATTGAGCTCTATGCCGATCAAGCGCCGATTAGTGTTGAGAACTTTCTCGCCTACGTCGACGGTGGCTTTTATGACGGCACGATCTTTCACCGCGTGATCCCCGGGTTTGTCATTCAGGGCGGGGGGTTTGATAGCGAAATGCGGCAAAAGCCAACGCGTGATCCGATTACCAACGAGGCCGATAATGGCGTGAAAAACACCCGCGGCACGCTCTCCATGGCGCGCACACAGGTGCGCGACAGCGCCACATCGCAGTTCTTTGTCAACCTCGCCGATAATGCGTTTCTCGATCATGGTGAGCGCGATTTTGGCTATGCGGTGTTTGCCGAAGTCGTCGCGGGCATGGACGTCGTTGACCGGATTGCGGCCGGGGAGACCGGGCGGCGCAACGGTATGGCTGATGTGCCGGTGGAGCCGGTTGTTGTGCGTGAGGCCTATCGCGTCGAAGCGCCCTGAGCGATGCCCCAGTTGCACGGTGCTGACTGTCCGGTAGCGTGCTATCATAGCGGCTTATTTTGGTGAATTAGCACTGCCAGGCGAGAACGCTTAGATGTCCAGCGTCGCGAGGGAAATCCTACCGGTCAATCTTGAAGACGAAATGCGTCAGTCCTACTTGGACTACGCAATGAGCGTCATTGTCGGGCGCGCGCTGCCCGACGTGCGCGATGGCCTTAAACCCGTCCACCGCCGAGTCCTCTACGCCATGCGTGAGCTCGGTAATGACTGGAATAAGCCGTACAAAAAGTCCGCCCGTGTGGTGGGTGATGTTATTGGTAAATATCACCCGCATGGCGACACCGCCGTGTATGACACGATCGTGCGAATGGCGCAGGATTTTTCCATGCGCTATCTGCTCGTCGACGGGCAGGGTAATTTTGGCTCGATTGATGGTGATAACGCCGCCGCGATGCGCTATACCGAAGTGCGCATGGCGCGCATGGCGCACGACCTGCTCGCCGATATCGACAAGGAAACGGTTGATTTTGCGGACAACTACGATGGCTCCGAGAGCGAGCCGCAGGTGCTACCCACGCGGGTACCCAATTTCTTAATTAATGGCGGCGCCGGTATCGCGGTGGGGATGGCGACCAACGTCCCGCCGCATAACTTGCGTGAAGTGATTGCGGCCTGCATTGCGCTGATCGACGATGACAGCCTCGATATCGAAGCGCTGATGGCCTATATCCCCGGCCCGGACCTACCCACGCGCGGCATCATCAACGGGGTCGAGGGAATACGTGAGGCCTACCGGACGGGTCGCGGCCGCATGGTTATGCGCGCGCGCTGCACATTTGAGCACGACGAGCGCAACGGTAAAGCCAGTATTATCGTCAATGAGCTGCCGTATCAGGTGAATAAAGCGCGGTTGCTCGAGAAAATCGCCGAGCTCGTGAAAGAAAAGCGCCTTGAGGGCATTACCGAGCTGCGCGATGAGTCGGACAAAGACGGTATTCGGATGGTCATCGAACTGCGTCGCGGTGAAGTGCCCGAGGTGGTGCTCAACAACCTCTATCAAACGACCCAGCTCGAGACGGTGTTTGGAATTAACATGGTCGCGCTGCATGAAGGCCAGCCGCGGCAGCACAATCTGAAAGATATTCTTGAGGCGTTTATTAGCCATCGCCGCGAGGTGGTCACCCGACGCACAGTCTATGAATTAAGAAAAGCCCGCGATCGCGCCCATGTGCTCGAAGGCCTCGCGGTGGCGCTAGCCAATATCGATGAGGTGATTGCGCTCATCAAGGCCTCACCCACCTCGAGCGATGCCAAGGCGGCGCTGATTTCGCGCGATTGGGCCGCAGGGGTGGTTAGCGAGATGCTCTCACGCACCGGTGCACAATCCTCACGACCCGAATCACTGGGAGCAGATGTTGGCCTAATCGGTGATGCCTATCGATTGACCGAGTCGCAGGCCCAAGCGATTTTGGATTTGCGTTTGCACCGACTCACCGGCCTTGAGCAAGACCGCATTGTTGATGAGTATCGCGATATTCTCAGCGCCATTGCCGAGTTACTGGAAATACTCGGTAGCAGCGAGCGCTTAATGGCGGTTATTCGCGAAGAGCTCGAAGAGATTCAGGCGCGCTATGGCGACGATCGGCGCTCAGAGATTTTAGAAAATCGCCTCGATCTGACCATGGAAGATCTGATTCCGCCGCAGGATGTTGTGGTTACGCTCTCCCATAGCGGGTATGCCAAGTCGCAACCAGTGGATGCCTACCAAGCCCAACATCGGGGTGGCAAAGGCAAAGCGGCGACGAGCATGCGTGATGAAGATTTTGTCGACAAGCTCTGGGTCGCCAATACCCATGACACCCTGTTGTGCTTTTCGAGTCGTGGCAAATGCTACTGGCTTAAGGTCTATGAGCTCCCGCACGGTAGTCGGGGTGCGCGCGGCAAGCCCATCGTCAACCTCCTACCGCTCGAAGAAGATGAGCGTATTAACGCGGTGTTGCCGGTTAGCGAATTTGATAGTGATCGCTATGTGTTTATGGCCACGCGTCACGGCACGGTTAAAAAGACACCGCTGTCGGACTTCTCGCGGCCGCGATCAACCGGGATTATCGCGCTCGGCTTGGGTGACGGGGATGCATTAGTCAATGTTGGCGTCACCGACGGCGAGCGCGACATCATGCTGATCACCAGTGCCGGTAAAGCGATTCGCTTTGAAGAGTCCCAAGTCCGCGCCATGGGTCGTACCGCGGCCGGCGTTCGGGGGGTGCGCTTGGGCACAGACCAGCGCGTCATCCAATGCCTAATTTTGGGCGAGGGCAATGTCCTGACAGTGACCGAGAACGGCTATGGCAAAGCCACACCGGTATCGGATTATCCACTACGCGGACGCGGCGGCATGGGCGTGATCGGCATTCAAAGCTCGGAGCGCAATGGCGCCGTTGTCGGTGCAACTCAGGTGAGCGAAGACGACGAAGTCATGCTCATCACCAATGGCGGCACGCTCGTTCGCACCCGGGCGGCAGAAATTTCGGTGCTCGGCCGTAACACCCAAGGTGTGCGCCTTATCCGGCTATCTTCGGATGAGCATTTGGTCGGTTTGGCGCGAGTCGAAGCGCTGGAAGGCGAAGACGATGCCGCCGCTGATGAGGATGCGCCTGATCTCACGGATGACTAATCAGCGCGCCGTTAATTCGTAAAAATTTTGGAGCGCAGAATGTCGCGTATTTATAACTTTAGTGCTGGACCGGCCGTGTTGCCGGAGCCTGTGCTCGCGCAGGCCGCTGAAGAGATGCTGGATTGGCATGGCACGGGCATGTCGGTCATGGAAATGAGTCATCGGGGCAAAGCCTTTGTCGGGATTGCCGAGCAGGCTGAGGCTGACCTAAAAGAGTTGCTTGCTGTGCCCGCTGGCTATCAGGTTTTGTTTTTGCAGGGTGGGGCCACCGCGCAGTTCGCCGCTGTGCCAATGAATTTGCTTGGTGATCAGGCGAGTGCCGATTATCTGAACACCGGCAGCTGGTCAAAAAAGGCGATTGCCGAGGCGCGTCAATACGGCGCGGTCAATGTGGTGGCTGAAAGTGCGCAAACCGATCCAATGGGCGTGCCGCCACGGGCGCAATGGCAGACTGATCCGCGTGCCGCCTATCTACATTATTGCGCCAACGAGACCATCACCGGTGTTGAGTTTTTAGACATTCCCGATAGTGGTGACGTGCCGTTGGTCAGTGATATGTCATCGACCTTTCTCTCGCGCCCGATTGATGTCTCGAAATTCGGTCTGATTTATGCCGGGGCGCAGAAAAACTTCGGCCCCGCGGGCCTCACTGTGGTGATCGTGCGGGATGATTTGCTCGAGCGGGCAAGCGCACAGACGCCGTCCGTTTGGCATTATCGGGCGCAAAGCCAGGCCGATTCGATGCTCAACACCCCGGCGACTTACAGCTGGTATATCGCCGGCTTGGTGTTTCAGTGGTTAAAGCGTGAGGGTGGGCTTGAGGTGATGGCTGAGCGCAATGCGCGCAAAGCCGCCAAGCTCTACGCGGCCATTGACCAGTCGGATTTCTATCGCAATCCGGTCGAACCGGGCTCCCGATCATGGATGAACGTCCCCTTTGTGCTTGCTGATGACCAGCTTGACGGCGCCTTTCTCAAGGGCGCATCCGAGGCCGGTCTGGAGACACTCAAAGGTCACCGCTCGGTGGGCGGAATGCGCGCAAGCATTTACAACGCCATGCCTGAATCGGGCGTCGACGCCTTGATTGAGTTCATGGCGGATTTTGAAAAACGTAACGGCTAAAAGAACTGATGTTTAAAGTATTAACGCTGAATAATATTTCCCCCAAAGGGCTTGATCGCCTCCCCCGAGAGATGTTCGAAATCGCCTCTGAGCTACAGCACCCCGATGCGGTGTTGCTGCGCTCAGAAAAACTCCACGAATGGCCCGTGCCCGAGACATTGTTGGCGGTGGGTCGAGCAGGGGCCGGGGTGAATAATATTCCGGTCGAGGCGATGAGCGAGCGCGGTATTCCGGTATTCAACGCCCCCGGTGCCAATGCCAACGCGGTGAAAGAGCTGGTGTTGGCGGGCATTTTCTTGGCCGCACGTAACATCTGTCCGGCATGGGCATTTGCCCAATCGCTTGAAGGCAGCGATGCCGAGATGAATAAGCGCGCTGAGGCGGAGAAAAAACGCTTTACCGGGTTTGAACTGCCTGGGCGTACGCTGGGCGTGATTGGTCTGGGCGCGATTGGTGTCAACGTTGCGAACGCCGCCGCCGGTCTGGGCATGCATGTGATTGGCTATGACCCGCAGATAACCGTGCGTAGCGCTTGGAACCTCGAGGCTGGCGTGCGCCGCGCTCACAGCGTCGATGAGGTGCTGGCAGCCGCCGATGTCGTGACGCTTCATGTGCCGGAGACTGATGAGACGCGCGGGCTGATCAACGGTGCTCGGCTCGCGGCAAGTCGTGAGGGGCAGGTGTTGCTGAACTTCGCCCGCGCCGGGATTGTGGATGATGCGGCGATTACCAAAGCGCTTGATAACGGTCGTCTGCGCAGTTACGTGTGTGACTTTCCTTCAAACGCCCTGTCAGCGCATGAGTCGGTTGTCGCTTTGCCGCATATTGGTGCCTCGACGCATGAGGCGCAGGAAAATTGCGCCATCATGGCAGCCGATCAGGTCCGTGATTTCTTGCTTACCGGTAATATTGTCAATTCTGTGAACTTCCCGGAATTGATCTTGCCGCGCAACGCGAGCGGTGATCGCGTCACGGTGGCCAACGCCAATGTGCCGAACATGCTCGGGCAGATTTCCTCGACACTAGCGCAAGCCGAGCTCAATATCTCCGATATGTACAACAAGTCACGTGGTGATATTGCTTACAGCGTGGTTGATATTGACGGCAAGGTGCCCGCCGAAGCGCTTGATCAGTTGCGCCAGACCGAAGGCGTGCTAGCGGTGCGGGTGATCGAATAGCGATTGAGGGGGCGTGGGCGTGAGTGAAGACTCCCTAAAGGCGGTTCGTGATCGCATTGATGCGATTGATGATGCGCTGCTTAAGTTAATGAACGAGCGCGCCGAGGCAGCCGCTGAGGTTGCCGCGGTGAAGCAGGCTATGGGCGAAGTCGGCGACTTCTATCGTCCTGCCCGTGAGGTTGAAGTCCTGCGCCGCATTCGCGACGCCAACGCCGGCCCACTCGCTGATGCCGACGTGACGCGCTTATTTCGCGAGATTATGTCAGCCTGTTTGGCACTCCAGCGGCCGTTACGTGTGGCGTTTTTGGGCCCGGAAGGAACGTTCACCCAGGAAGCGGCGTTAAAGCATTTTGGCCATGCCATCCGCAGCTTAGCGCTAGAGGGCATTGATGGCGTATTTCGCGAAGTCGAAGCCGGCAGTGCCGAGTATGGTGTCGTGCCGGTTGAAAACTCCACCGAGGGGATGGTGACCCATACGCTCGATCGTCTGCTTTCCTCACCGTTACAAATTGTTGGCGAAGTGGAGTTGCCGATTGTGCAAAATCTCGCCAGTCACGCTGAGGATCTAACAACCATCACCACGGTTTATTCCCATCAGCAAGGCTTGGCGCAGTGCCGACTATGGATCGATCGGCAGCTACCCAATGCCGAACGCGTGGCGGTTTCTAGCACAGCGGAAGCCGCGCGATTAGCGAGCACACAACCGAGCGCGGCGGCGATTGCCTCGGATGCCGCTGCGCAGCGCTACGAGTTACCGGTGCGCCAACCGTCGATTCAAGATGGGGCGGCTAATAACACCCGCTTTTTGGTGTTAGGCAAAGAAAGCCCGGAACCCACGGGTGAGGATAAAACCTCCGTGGTGGTCGCTCGCGATGACCGGCCGGGTGGGCTAGCGGGTCTGCTGGCGCCACTTGCGCGCTATGGCATTAACATGACGCGGCTTGAATCTCGGCCCTCGCCGGAGGGTATGTGGGCGTATGTGTTCTTTATTGATTTACTTGGCCACGCCGATGATCCCGAGCTCAAACGCGCGCTCGGTGAGATGGAGCAGCTCGCGAGCTTGTTGAAAATATTGGGCGCTTATCCCCGGTCGGTGGTCTGAGCGATGCGTGTCTGCGTCGTTGGCGCCGGCCTGATTGGTGGCTCGCTCGGGTTGGCCCTGCGCGCGCACAGCGATATTGAGCACGTTATTGGCTTGGGCCGACGGGCCGAGCCGCTGCAACGGGGTGTTGCGATGGGGGCGCTGGATGACTGGCAGCTTGAGCCCGATGTAGCGCTCGCCGAAGTCGATGTGATCGTGCTCGGTGTGCCATTGGGTGCCATGGCGCCGGTACTGCGCTGGATTGCGCCGCATCGACCCAAAAACGCCATTATCACCGATGTTGGCAGTGCCAAAGGCTGTGTGGTGGAAGATGCAATCGCGGTATGGGGTGAACTACCGCCGCAGTTTGTTCCCGCCCACCCGATCGCTGGGACTGAGCATAGCGGTATTGACGCGGCGGTCGCTGATTTATTCGTCAATCGTCGGGTCATCCTCACGCCAACCCCCGAGACCGCCGAGCTGGCGAGCGACACGGTGACTCGGCTGTGGACGATGGCGGGCGCGAGTGTGGTGCGGATGTCGGTTGACGAACATGACCGCATGCTCGCAATGACCTCGCATTTGCCGCATATGCTGGCATTTGGGCTTGTTGATCTGCTCGCTGGGGCAAGCGATCGCGATGAAATGCTGCGCTACGCAGCGGGTGGTTTTCGCGATTTTACCCGTATTGCCTCAAGCGATCCGGTTATGTGGCGGGATATCTGCCTCGGTAATCGAACCGCCCTACTAGAAGCACTCGGCGCCTACCGTGGTGACCTGGAAACGCTTAGTGAGGCGGTGGCTAGCGCCGATGGTGAGGCATTGGAAGCCATCTTTAGCCGTGCGAAACAGACCCGTGATGCCTATCGGCATTGGTTTGAAACCTAGTCCACGCGGAGTCTGAGCATGGCGTTTACAACGCATCGGCGTTTTCTCATTGAGCCGGGTGGGGCATTGACTGGCAGTGCGCGAGTGCCGGGGGATAAGTCGATCTCGCATCGGGCTATTCTGCTCGGTGCGATTGCCAATGGCATGACGCGGGTGGAGGGGTTTTTAGATGGCGATGATGCGATCGCCACGCTCGAAGCCATGCGGGCATTAGGCGTTGTGATACGCGGGCCGAATGAGGGAGTGGTTGAAATTGAAGGCGTTGGCCTTGACGGTTTGCGCCCCTCAGCCGCCCCACTTGATCTGGGTAATTCGGGCACATCGATGCGACTTTTTAGCGGTTTGCTCGCCGGTCAGACCTTTGCCAGCGAGCTCATCGGCGATGCCTCGTTAATGCGCCGGCCCATGGCGCGGGTGACCGACCCGCTGCGGCGTATGGGCGCTGACATTACAACCACCGATCGGGGCACCGCACCGCTGGTGATTCAGCCGGTGAGCGGGCTCGATGGGATTGACTATGAAATGCCGGTGGCGAGCGCGCAGGTCAAATCGGCTCTGTTACTGGCCGGCCTCTATGCCGATGGTCAAACCAGCGTCTATGAGCCTGGCGTTACCCGCGATCACACCGAGCGCATGCTTGCTGCGTTGGATTACCCTGTCCATCGGGACGGCGCAATCGTCCAGCTTACTGGTGGGGCTGAGCTCAAGGGCGGTTTAGTGCGCGTGCCCGCTGATATTTCATCGGCGGCGTTCTTCTTAGTCGGTGCTTCAATTGCGAGTGGCTCGGAAATGACATTAAGCGGGGTGGGTCTTAATCCAACGCGAACCGGTGTCATTGAGATTCTCCAGCGGATGGGCGCCGATATTGTCGTTGAGCCGGAGACACAGGCCAGTGGCGAGCCAATTGGGACGCTGAGCGTGCGCGCCGCGGATCTACACGGCATCGACATTCCGGTTGATCTTGTGCCCTTAGCGATCGATGAGTTTCCAGCGATCTTTATTGCCGCCGCCTGCGCTCAGGGTGAGACCGTACTGCGCGGCGCTGAGGAGTTACGCGTCAAAGAAAGTGACCGGATCGCGGTGATGGCGCAAGGCCTACAGACATTGGGTATTGCGGTTGAACCCCAGCCTGATGGGCTGCGTATTCAGGGCGGTCAACTAACGGGCGGGTTGGTTCAGGCACAGGGTGATCACCGCATTGCCATGGCTTTTGCGATGGCCGGACTGGTGGCGTCCGGGCCGATTGTTATTGAGGGCTGCGCCGAGGTTGATACCTCGTTTCCTGGGTTTGTCGACTTGGCCGCTGCCGCGGGGCTTGCGATTGAATCAGAGGATTACAGCGCTCATGGCTAAGCCGATGGTGGTGGCGATCGATGGCCCGGGCGGCGCGGGCAAAGGCACGATCGCGCGAGCGGTTGCCGAGCGCCTCGGGTTTCATTTGCTCGATAGTGGTGCCATTTATCGGCTTTTGGCCTTGGCATCGCTCAAGCAGGCGATTGCGGCTGACGATCAGGCGGCTTTGGTGGCATTAGCGGCGAACCTAGATATTGCGTTTCCAACCCAGGGCGCGCTAGCCGGTGAGGTGTTGCTCGATGGTGAGGTGGTATCCGCAGCGATTCGCACCGAGGCCTGCGGGCAGCGCGCTTCGGAATTGGCCGCGCACAATCAAGTGCGTCAGGCGCTGCTTGAGCGGCAGCGCGGTTTTCGCCAGCCGCCAGGGCTGGTCGCCGACGGGCGTGATATGGGTACGGTGGTATTTGCGGATGCACCGGTGAAGATTTTTCTCACTGCAAGCGTCGAGGAACGGGCGCTCAGGCGCCATAAACAGTTGATGCAACAGGGTGTCAGTGCTAGTCTCCACGATCTTTTGCAGGATATGCAGGCGCGAGACAAGCGCGACACGCAACGCGCTGTCGCTCCGCTCAAACCGGCAGAAGAGGCCGTCACGATCGATACCACGACGATGGCGATCGACACGGTGATTGAAAAAGTCATGGCGCTGGCTAGAGCCGGCGCTTAAATAACGGGGATGCTGGGTAACAGCATTATTTTTTTAGCAACCAAAGGACCACCGATGGTCCCGGATTTAGTCAGCCCATGAGCGAAAGCTTTGCAGAACTTTTTGAACAGAGCCTTGCGCAAACCGATATGCGCCCAGGTTCAATCGTTACCGCCCAAGTCATGGCGATCGACGGCGAAGATGTCGTCGTCAATGCCGGGCTTAAATCAGAGGCGGTTATTCCACTGAGCCAGTTCACCGATGAACAGGGCAATGTGGAAGTCAGTGTTGGCGATGAAGTCGAAGTCGCGCTAGACGCCGTTGAGGACGGCTCCGGCGAGACACGGCTTTCGCGCGAAAAGGCGAAACGTGCACGCGCTTGGCGGGTGCTCGAGGCGGCTTATGAGGGCGCTGAAACGGTTAACGGGCAAATTAGCGGCAAGGTCAAAGGCGGGTTTACCGTCGATCTGGGCGATATCCGGGCGTTCTTGCCAGGGTCCTTGGTGGATATTCGACCGGTGCGTGACACCACCTACCTCGAAGGCAAGGAGCTTGAGTTTAAAGTTATTAAACTTGATGCCCGTCGCAACAACGTCGTGGTCTCGCGGCGTGCGGTGGTCGAAGAGGAATATAGTGCCGAGCGCGAAGCGTTGCTGGAAAAACTCCAGGAAGGCCAGATGCTCAAGGGCATCGTCAAGAACCTCACCGATTACGGTGCATTCGTCGACCTTGGCGGCATCGATGGCTTGCTGCATATCACCGATATGGCCTGGCGCCGCGTCAAGCACCCCTCCGAGGTGGTTGAGGTTGGCCAAGAGATTGACGTTAAAGTGCTGAAATTCGACCGCGACCGCAACCGCGTGTCACTTGGCCTCAAGCAGCTGGGTGAGGATCCGTGGGAGGCCATCGCACGCCGCTATCCCGAAGGTAGCCGGGTCATGGGTAAAGTCACCAACATTACCGATTACGGTTCCTTCGTTGAGATCGAAGAAGGCGTTGAGGGCTTGGTTCACGTCTCCGAGATGGACTGGACGAATAAAAACGTCAATCCCGCCAAATTGGTCTCGGTGGGTGATGAAGCCGAAGTCATGATCCTCGACATTGATGAGGAACGTCGCCGCATATCACTGGGTATGAAGCAGTGCCAGCCTAATCCGTGGGATGAGTTCGCCGCGCAGTACAATAAAGGCGACCGCGTGACCGGTGCGATTAAGTCCATTACCGACTTTGGCATTTTTGTTGGCCTCGAGGGCGGCATCGACGGGCTGGTCCACCTCTCCGACCTGTCTTGGAGTGATGGCGGTGAGGACACCATTCGCGATTTCCAAAAAGGTGAGGAAGTCGAAGCGGTGGTGCTCTCGGTCGATCCGGAACGCGAGCGCATTAGCCTTGGCGTTAAGCAATTAGCGCAGGACCCCGTGTCGAATTGGGTTGCTGCTAATCCCAAGGGCACCATCATTACCGGGACCGCCACCGAAGTGGATGCCAAGGGCGTCGTTGTTGACTTGGGCGATGAAGTCCAAGGCTACGTGCGGGCCGCTGACCTCGACCGCGACCGCGTTGAAGATGCGCGCACCGTGGTGAAGGAAGGCGATACGGTTGAAGCCAAGTTTATGGCGGTTGACCGGCGCAATCGCATGATCTCGCTGTCCGTTCGGGCCAAAGACCAGCAGGATGAGCGTGAGGTTATGGAGGACTTTGGCAGCGCTGAGGGCGGTGCCGGAAACACAACGCTAGGCGACTTGCTCAAAGAGCAAATGAGCGAGCGTGGCGACGATAACTGAGCGAGCTAGGCAAGCGACGTCGATGGATAACCGGGCATGACGAAGTCAGAACTCATTGAGCGCATTGCGGACAGCGAGCAGCATCTCGCCCAACGCGACGTTGAAATTGCCGTGAAGACGCTCATCGAGCAGATGAGCGAAGCACTGGCAGGTGGTGAGCGTATCGAGATTCGCGGTTTCGGGAGCTTTTCGCTGCATCACCGACCACCGCGCATTGGGCGTAACCCCAAAACCGGTGAGCCGGTGTCACTGCCCGGTAAGCATGTCCCGCACTTCAAACCCGGTAAGCAAATGCGCGAGCGGGTCGATGAGGGCCGGCGTGACAATGGGGCGCTTGAATGAAGCGCCTGCTTGGTCTGCTCGTCGCCCTGATCGTGGTGGCGATCGGGCTAAGCTTTGCCATGCTCAACCCCAATCCAATCGCGCTGGATTTCTACTTTGGCATGCTCACCTTGCCAGTATCCTTGTGGCTGGTGATTAGCCTCGCGCTTGGGACCGTGATCGGGCTGCTTGCAGCGGCGGGTGCGCTGATGCGCCAGCGCTGGGAGCTGTCGCGCTTGCGACGTGACGCGGCAAGGCACCGAGAGGAACTCTCCGAATTGCGCAAACTGCCAATTCGGGATACCCCATAGAATGTGGTACCTACTCTGGCTGCTACTTCCTATAGCGGCCTTGTCGGGTTGGTGGGGCGGCTATCGATCGGCTCGCAAACGCAGCAACCAAAGCACCCCGTCATTATCGCGTGATTACTTCCAAGGCCTGAACTACTTGCTCAATGAGCAGCCGGATCGGGCCATTGAGGTATTTACGCGCATGGCAGAAACCGATGAAGACACGGTTGAGACTCACCTGACGCTGGGCAACTTGTTTCGTCGTCGCGGTGAGGCGGAACGGGCAGTGCGTATTCATCAAAATCTGATGGCCCGACCATCGCTCGCGCCTAACCAGCGCGCCTCAGCGCTGGTTGAGCTGGCGCGTGACTACATGGCGGCCGGATTGCTCGATCGGGCGGAGGCGCTATTCACTGAGGCGCTCGATTTTCCTGACTACCGCACCGAGGCGTTGCGCACCTTGGTTGATATTTATCAGCAAGAAAAAGAGTGGGAATCGGCGATAAATACCGCCGAAAAACTACAAAAAGCGAGTCGCCAAAACTATGGTCCCATCATGGCGCAATTTGCCTGCGAACAAGCGGAAAATCTGATTCGCGAGCAGGCAGAGGCGAGCGCGGTTCGTCAGCCCATTCGGCGGGCGCTTGGGTTTGATCCGCACTGTGTTCGCGCTTCTTTGTTGCGCGCCGATGTCGAGCAGTCGCAGGGCCGATGGCGGGCGGCGATTAAGGCCTGCCAGCAAGTCGAAAGCCAAGACGTTGACTATATCCCTGAAGTATTGAGTCGGCTTGAGGCGAGTTATCAAGCCCTCGACGAGCGCGCGGCGTTTATGGCCGAGCTCTACCGCCTACTCAATCGCTACCCAGGGGTGTCGGTGCTTATGACGCTCAGTGAGTTGATTGACGAGCAGCAGGGGCGTAAAGCGGCCATTGAATTTCTTGCCACCCAGCTGCGTGAGCGACCCTCGGTGCGTGGGTTGGATCGGCTGATTGCGCTGAACATTACCGATGATGATTCAGACCCGCGCCGTCAGCGCGACTTAAAGGTGTTGCGCGAGTTATTCGCCGCGCTGCTCAGTGATCGGCTACCGTATCGGTGTGTCGATTGTGGCTTTGAGGGCCGTCAGCTTCATTGGCAATGCCCTAGCTGTCGAGCGTGGGCGAGCATTAAGCCGCAACGTGGTCTGCAAGGCGAGTAACGGAGGTCGGATTATGACAGCGGTCATTATTGCGTTGGATTTTCCCTCGCCACAAACCGCCCAGGCGTTTGTCGAGCGCCTGCCGCTGCGCAGCTGTCGGCTCAAGGTGGGCAAAGAATTGTTTGTTCGTGGTGGGCCCCAATTTGTCGCGCAATTGGTGGATCAGGGCTGGGATGTGTTTCTCGATCTTAAGTTTCACGATATTCCCAATACCGTGGCTGCGGCTTGCCGCGCGGCCGCCGAGCTGGGTGTGTGGATGGTTAATGTCCACGCCCTGGGCGGTCCAGTGATGTTGAGTGCCGCCCGAGAGGCTATCGATCAGGGGATTGGAAGCAAACCCCTGCTCACCGCTGTGACGGTGCTAACAAGTCATGACCAGGCGAGCTTAAAAGCCATTGGGATTAACGCCACACCGGCGCACGCGGTTGATCGACTGGCACGATTGAGTGCTGATGCGGGACTCGATGGGGTTGTTTGCTCTGCCCAAGAGGCCACGGCGCTGCGGGCAGAGTTCGGCGCTGATTTTCGCCGAGTCACCCCGGGTATCCGCCCGCCCGGCGCGGCGGCCAATGATCAGCAACGAACCCTGACCCCGGGTGCGGCGTTGCAGGCGGGTGCGAGTGATTTGGTCATTGGCCGGCCGGTCACACAGGCCGATGATCCGGTCGCGGCACTGGAGTCGATTTATTCTGAGATGCGTCTCACAGCGCAGGCTGATGAACGCGATTAGCCTCAAAGCTCCTGATTACCAAAGGCAAGGAGCTTCCCATGGCAACGTTTAAAACCCCACTGACTTTTTTGGCCCTGGCCATCGCAACCGGTATCGCCCAGGCCAATACCGAATCGATCAACATTAACCAAGCGGATGCCGCGGCACTCGAATCGCTCAATGGCGTTGGTCCAGCGACCGCTGAGGCTATTATTGAGGATCGTGAAGCCAATGGCGCCTACGAGCGGGTTGAGTCGTTAACGCGAGTCAATGGCATCGGTGATGCCAAGCTCGAGTCACTGAAAGGTCGAGTGGTTCTCGAGTAGCGTGTTACGCGAGGCAAGGCAGAGTACCTGACACGGGCTCTGCCTTGCGTTAATCTGAGCGGCTGACATCAGCATCCGTTCAGGGAGTGTAGCGGCTATGACACGACGAATCCGAAAAGCGGTTTTTCCCGTCGCTGGGCTAGGGACGCGGTTTTTACCGGCGACCAAAGCCAACCCCAAAGAAATGCTTCCCGTGGTCGATAAGCCACTCATTCAATACGCCGCTGAAGAGGCAGTAAAAGCCGGCATCGAGACCCTAGTGTTCGTCAACGGCCGCAACAAGCGCAGCATTCCCGATCATTTCGATAAAGCCTACGAGCTTGAGACCGAGCTTGAAGAGCAGAACAAACTTGAGCGCTTAAAAGCCGTGCGCGACATCATTCCCGCCCATGTCGCCTGTATCTATATTCGCCAGTCCGAGGCACTCGGGCTCGGCCATGCGGTGCTCTGCGCTGAGCCGGTGATTGGTGATGAGCCGTTTGCGGTGATTCTGGCTGATGACTTAATCGATGACGGTGATCAGGGTGGGTGTCTAGCGCAGATGGTGGAGCAGTACGATCAGCAGGTCGCTAGTATCTTGGGCGTTCAGCGTGTGCCGCATGCCCATACCGATCGTTATGGCGTGGTTGATGTTGAGCCAGTTGGTGAGCGCATCGGTCGTCTCAAGGGCATTATTGAGAAGCCTGACCCAGCGGACGCGCCATCCGACTTAGGGGTAGTGGGGCGCTATATTCTGAATGGCAGTATTTTCAACAAACTCCGCCAAACTCGCCCCGGTAGCGGTGGAGAGATTCAGCTTACCGATGCCATCGATGCGCTAATGCGTGATGAGCCGGTGTTTGCCTATGAGTTTCTCGGTCGCCGTTATGATTGCGGCGACAAGCTTGGGTATCTGCAGGCCACAGTGGAATATGGCCTCAAACACCCAGAGCTTGGCCCCGCATTTGCCGATTATTTAGCCAATCGTAACGCTTAAGCGGCGTGCCGTTGATCGTCGTCACGCAAGCCAAGGCGACGCAGCACGGCCATCGCTGGACACCATCGAGTGAAGGCTGACTGCAGTAGATTGATACCCACAAACGCCGTAAAAAGGTACCAACCGGGGTGGAGCCAAGTGCCCAGTGCTAGGCTTAGTAAGACGAAAAATCCTGCCATGGCCCGAAGGCCTTCGTTTACGCTCATAAGTCTCATCTCCTAGAATTGATAGCGCAGTCGCGCATAAAGGTTGCTGTTGTTTTCTAGCTGCGAGTAAAACGTCCAGTCATCCTCGCCACCGAAAACGTTGCCTCCCACGCTGCCCGTGAGTTGGTCGCTAAATCGATATTCAGCCCGTGGGCGCAGGTAGTAATCGGCATCCGAGGGCGAAAAAAAGGTAAACATCGATAGCGTTAGGTCTTGGCGCAGTACTTGCCAGGTCAGTCGGTTGGTTACAACGTGGCGGTATTCGTCAGTGGCGAATGGCTTTTGCGCGTCGGGCAGACTCGCAATAAGTGCCTCATGCTCCTGAGTCCACTCTAAGTAGTACTGCCATCCCAGCGTTAAGTTGGTGGCGGGTTCATGCTCATAACCGGCCAAAAAGCGCCACTGCGAATTGGGTTGATTGGGATCATCGCCGGCATGATCAGCGCCAAAGTGGTAGGCGGTCTCGGCGTTGATAATGCCGCCAAAGCCCGTGCGCCGAACGCTAGCGCCGAGTACCTCAAGCGCGGGGAAGTAGGTGCGGTCGCGTTGGCTGTCATAGGCGCTTGGTTGGTTGTCATAGCCCTTATAGGCATAACCGGCCCATTCGGTTCCGCTAACATTTTGATAGAGGCGCAGCGCGAATTCGCTGTCATCGATGAGTGCATCGCGCTCAAGCGGATCCAATTTGGGAGGCGCAGCCACGCGCGTGCCCTGTCGCGGCGAAAAACTTGATAGCCGCTCGCCGGTGATAAAACGATTAGGGTTAGCGCGTGGCATCCACACCGCGTCGACGGTCAGTTCGCCATACCAGGAGAGTTTTATCGCATCGCTCGGCGCTTTCAGGTATTCATCATGGCGGCCACTAAAAAACGCGGTGTAGTCCTTGGGGAATAAGTCATTTAAAAAAACCAAATCACCCGTGCCCCATGTCAGCACTTGTCGACCGGCGCGTAGATCGATTGACTCGCCAAGCGTTGTGTCCACGTGTAGCGCTCGGAGGTCGGCCTGCGCGTTGTCCTCAACGCCGTCAGCCCAAAAGTCCGCTTTCGCTGACACGGTGTAGTCCTCAAAGGCGCGTTCGGTTTCGAGCTGTAGCCGGCTCTCAGCAAGGGTTTGATCGCTATCAACGAGGGGGTCATTGCTAATGCGCTCAGCCCACGCGCCTTCAACAAAGCCATACCACTGCCAGGTTTGATCTTCGCTAGCCCAAGGATCATCGCCCCAGCTTTCATCATCGCCCCAGTCCAATGAGTCACTGCTTTGTGCAGCGACACTGGCAGTGAACAAAAGCCCAAGCAGCCAAGCGCCCCAGCGGGTCATGCGCGTATGCGTGATTGACTCAAACATCGCCTAGTCCCGCTGCAGCCAATCGCGAGGGGGGTTACGCAGTGAGCGCTCGCTGAAGATATCGTCGGGTAGGCCGAGGTCATATTCAGAATAACGAAATTGGGTGACGGTGTAGCCGCCACTGTCGAGGTCACTCATGCGCACCTCGGTACCGGTTGGGTAGCCATCAATGGTCTCGACGGCAGTGACCTCCATGCGCCGAAATACCTCGCCTGAGTCGCGGTAGTAGTCGGTGCGCATGGGGAGCATCGTCTCGCGGTCGATCCAGGTTTGATAGTGGCTAAATTCAACGTTATCGGGGTCTTTAGGGATGCTTTCGATTTGATAATGGCGATCGGTTGTTGCCATGAGTTCATGGGTATCTAAATCGATACTGCGCCCCGAGATGTCCTCATAGTAGAAATGCGAGCCAACAAAACTGGTGCGCTTATCCCCCGCGGCGATACGTTTAACCAAATCGAGCGCGGGCAAATAAAGCCAGCGGTCATCGCCTTGGCCAACTTTTTTCTCAACCCGAAAAACCGTACCGCGGATATCCGCTGGACGGCTAAATACCACCAAATAGCGTTGCTCACCGCCATCGCTGACATCTTTGCGCAATAAGGTGAATTGACGGCGCTGACGGTTATCGCCATCGACGATCATCATGCGCGCGGCCGAGCGCCCATCGTCGCCAGCATAGTAGGCGGCAACATTGGCTCGCTCGACGATCTCACCGGCGTTGGTCAGCGTTTCGGCGGGGGCTGTGTGCGCAATCACTGCCAGACTGAGGGCAAGGCTGCGTGTGAGTAAACGTGAAAAGCTCATGGTGATTCCTCCACAGGTTGATGGGTGCCCTGCGTGGGCATAATGCGCCGCTGTAGCAGCGTCATAATCGCCGGTAGCAGCACAATCGATGCCAGTGCTGAGGCCGCCATAATGCTGGCAAGGAAGATGCCAACCGTGTTGTAGGGCACGAGTGGGGCGGCGAGTAGTGGCAAAAAGCCCACCGCGATGACGATCGCGTTGCGACTGATGGCTCGTGCCGGTTCGCGTGCGACTTGCTGCATACTCTTTGTGAATTGACCGCTGCGGCGATAGGCCTCGCGGCTGCGCTCAATAAAGTGAATCGCAAAGTCGACCGACAGCCCGAGTGTGAGCGACGAAAGCACGGCAATCGGCATGTCATAGGCTTTGCCAATCAGGCCAACAACCCCGTAGATCAGCGCAATGCTGACGCTGAGCGGGACCATGGCAAGCAAACCAAACACCACCGAGCGAAACAGCAACAGCATCATTGCTGCAACCATGACCCAGGCGACTGCGAGGCTTTGGGCCATGCCCTTCACCATCGCGTCCTGCCAAACGACGTTAATATAATTCAATCCGCCCCAGCTCATCGCGATGTCCCCGGGCAGTGGATGCTCGGCGATGTAAGCCTCGGCGCGTTCAACGACGTGTTGCATATCTTGGTTATCACCACTGCTCAGTTGCAGCCATAGATTCGCCGATTGATAGTCCGGAGTGACCATACGCCAGAGGTCATGTGGGCGGTGCGAGCCCTGAAAGCTAAGGATGGTTTGCGCAACCGCCTGGCGGCTGTCGGGGATGCGGTAATCAGCATCCTCCCCACCCCGAAGCTCGCGGTAAACAGTGCGCACTAAGTCGGCAATGCTGTTGACCTTGCCTACTTGCGCATCAGTGGCAAGATGCGCCTGAAAATCGCTGATGTAGCGCAGCACTTCGGGTTTTTGAAAAATATTAAGCTCACCACGCGCTTGATCAATCTTCGCGAGCAATGACTGCCACGCCTGGGCACGATCGGTGTCATTGGTGGCGAATAATTCATCATCCACCGCCAGGCTGAGCTGTTCGAGTTGCGTGGCAAAATCACTCGTCTGTGCGTTGACCTGCGACTGAATGCTTTGCCAGCGCGTTTTAAAAGCCGTATCGGCGCCTGGGGATTGTGCAATCAAGCGCTCGACTGCTTGCTCGAAACGGCTTTGAGCCGCCTCGGTTGGATTAGACTCAAGGCGCAAGTAGGCACTGTAGGTGCCGGCAAAATGCTCGTTGAGCACTCGGTCGGCAACGCGGATGGGGTGATCGGATTGGAACCAGCGCACTGGGTTGTCGTTAACGATGATTTGACTTATGCCCACCGCGCCAATGATCAGGGCTACGCTAAAGCCGCCAATCACCCATTTGGCTCGACCGACCGCAAACTGATTGATCCAAATCAGCCCGCGCGCAAGCCGGCCCTCGTCGGGGTGGTGCTGACTGGCTTGCCGGCGCATGCCCTCAAGCCGGGCTGGATTGAGGCAAACCACATAAGCGGGGATAAAAATGATGGTGAGGACAAAGGCAAGCAAGATCCCCAGCGCGACGAACACGCCAAATACCTGAACCGGGGGAATGGGGGTAAGTGCCAATGAGGCAAAGCCAATCGCTGATGTGATGGAGGTAAATAGCATCGGCCGAAACAAATGCGACATCACCTCGCGCATGGTTTCGCGGACGCTGCGCTCGGGGCGGTAGCGGTCAGCGAACTCGGAAATAATATGCACCGAGTCCACCACCGCGATCGGCATTAAAAAGATGGGGATCATTGAGCTCATGATGTGCACGGTAAAGCCCATGCCGATGAGCGCGCCCATGGTAGTGAGTACTACCGCAAAAGCCATGAGCATTGGCGCGGCAACCAAGGTAAGCGAGCGGAAAAACCACGCCATGAGGGCAAATATGACCAGCGCGGCAAGTGGCGCGGAGATCGCCATTTGAATGAACATCTCGACACCGAAGGTATCCTCAGCCACTGGTAGACCGGTGATGTGATAGGTATCCGCGGTGTCGAGATCGTCGATGAATGCGCGAATCTCATTGGCAATGCGGTAGGACTGATCTTTGGCCTCGATGGGCACATAGATGGCGGTTGCCTGAGCGTCGGCTGAGATTAATGTATCGCGAAATAGCGGTAGATCGAGCGTTGCATCACGGATCGCCCGTGCCTGCTCAATGGTTTCAGGCGGGGTATTCATCATCCACTCAAAGCGAATTGTCCCGGGCCCGCCTTGCTCGATGTTATCCACACTTGCCAGTGACAGCAGGTCGCGACGGATCACCCCATCAATGCCAGCAATGGCGTCGCTAAGCTGATGGATGCCGGCCAGTGAACGCGGATTGAACACACCGGCGCTGTTTTGCTCATTAACCACGCCAACGACAATCATGTCGTTGAGGTTAAATTGCGATTTAATCTCGTTATGCCGCAGGCGATCGGCTTGGTCGGCCGGTAGCATATTCTCTGGGTCGGTATCGATTTGGATAAACGGAATCAGTGCGCTGCCCAACAACGTCATCAGCAGCGTTGCTAAAAACACCGTGCGCGGACGGTTCATCGCTAAGGTTGCTAGTTTTTCGCCCATATTCATTCGCTCATCAATTGTTATGGGAATAACTATATGCCGATATAGTCATATAGGCAAGTGATTATGTTTTCGCTATAATGAGGCTGTCGAATCAATGGAGTTCGCTCATGGCTGATCAATTCACCCAACCCGCTGAGTCGTTTGAGCTCATCGCTCAATACTTTCGTATCTTGGGCGATGCCCAGCGCTTGCGTATCCTGCACTGCCTCCAAGCCGGCGAGCAAAGTGTTGGGGAGATCGCTGAGATAACCGGGGCGAGTCCGTCGAATGTCTCCAAGCACCTCGCGCTGCTGCGCGCGAATGGCCTTGTTGGCCGGCGGCAATCGGGCAATTTGGCCTATTTCGCGATTACTGCGCCGTTTATTTTTGAGCTTTGTGACATCGTCTGCAGTGGCGCTCGTGAGCGCTTGGAGCGGGAAAGCGCTTTGCTCGGGCCCGCTTAAGCGCCGGTTTTTCCAAGCCGCGCACACAGCGTGTGTGAATCCGTTATAATCGTGGGTTAATCCAAGCGCCGTTCGGGGGTTGATGCCAATGGCTCGCCTAATGACCGAAGATGGGGCCAGCAATGGGGCAAGGCAACCCTCGTCATCGCCTCGCCACGCTGCGTCAATTCGCATCGAGGCAGTCTCCCGGCAATTTGGCCAGGCGATCGCGCTTGATGGTATTGATCTAGAGATTAAGGCGGGCGAGTTCTTCACCCTGCTTGGTCCTTCGGGCTGCGGTAAAACCACACTGCTGCGGTTGCTCGCAGGGTTAGAAGCGCCCGATGCGGGCACGATCGAATTGGGTGGTGTCTCGATGGCCGCTATTCCCGCCTATCAGCGCAGCGTGAATACCGTTTTTCAGTCCTACGCGCTGTTCCCGCACCGTAATGTCCGCGGCAATATCGCTTTCGGTCTGGAAATGCGTGGGCAGAACGCGGCTGCCATTAGCGAGAAAATTCAAGCGGTCTCGGCACTCATCGGCATTGAGTCGTTGCTCGAGCGTGGGGTTAATCAGCTCTCTGGCGGTCAGCGTCAACGCGTAGCGCTCGCGCGAGCGCTGGTTAATGAGCCGGATGTGTTGCTGCTCGATGAACCGTTATCGGCTCTCGATGCGGGGCTGCGCGCGCGTCTTCAGGTCGATCTCAAACGCCTGCAACAGCAATTGGGCATGACCTTTGTTTTTGTCACGCATGACCAAACAGAGGCGATGGTGATGAGCGATCGTATTGCTGTGCTCGAGCACGGGCGGGTCGCGCAGGTTGGAACGCCGCGCGAAATCTACGAGCAGCCAGCTGACCATTTCGTCGCACAGTTTATGGGGCATGATAATTTGCTCGATATCACCGCGCGTGATGACCGCGGCGTGGAGACCACGCTGGGACGCTTTGATGGCATCACCGCGAGCGGTGATCAGTTATTGCTGCGGCCGGAAGCGTTGGGCATTAACCCGGCCACCGATCGAATCGGGCCGCGGTTTAACGCCACGGTTGAGGAGTGTTTTTATCGCGGCGGGATAACGGAATATCGACTCGATTGTGCCGGGCAGCGGCTGATTGTGCTCACCACCAGTCACCATACAAAACAATATTCGCCGGGCGATACGGTCACTGTGGGTATCGACCCCGCAAGCGTTTCAGTACTTCGACGTCGGGGTCGCGACGATTGAAGGCTTTAGGCCGTGACACGCGCCACCTGCTGATCAGCGTGGCGCCGGGGGCGCTTTGCATTGGCGTGTTTTTGGTCCTGCCAAGCCTGTATCTCATGGCCATGGCATTTCTCTCGACGGGGCCCTATGGTTTGCCGGCCTTACCGCTGAGTTTGCAAGCGTTTCGGGAACTGGCAGGGTTTGGGTTTTTGGGCTGGAGTCCAGGCAACTTGTACACGCTGCTGCGCTCGATTTGGCAATCGGCGTTGGCCACCGTCTTGGTGATTGCGATTGCTTATCCAGCGGCGTATTACATCGCCACGCGACCGTCGCGGTGGCGGGCGATCCTGTTGCTTGCGGTAGTGGTGCCCTCATGGACTAATCAAGTGATTCGGTCCGTGGGTTGGATGAACTTATTCGCCCCGGGCGCGCCGGTATCGAATGTGGCCGCTGGGCTAAACTTAATTGAGCCTGCGATGGGGCTTTTCCCCTCTCAATTTGCGGTGATTGTTGGGCTTGTCTACAACTTTCTACCGTTTATGGTGCTGCCGTTGTATGCCGCATTTGAGCGTCTCGATTACGGCCAGATTGAGGCGGCGCAGGATCTGTTCGCCAGACCTGGGGCGGTATTTCGCCACGCGGTGTTGCCGCAAACCCTGCCGGGGCTGATGGCGGGGACGGTGCTGGTGGCGATCCCGGCGTTTGGCATGTACGTCGTCACCGAACTACTCGGTGGGGGTAAAGCGACGATGGTCGGCAACTTAGTTGCCGAGCAATTCTCGCAGTCCAGTAATTGGCCGTTGGGCGCGGCCGGCGCCATTATTATGATCGTGATGACGCTGATCGGCTTGCGAGTGCTACGCCGGCTTGGGCAGCGTTTGGGCGGCGAGCACGAGGTGGTCTTATGACAACTCCGTGGCTCGAGCGCGGTCTGCGCGTGTTTTGGTGGGCGCTAATGGCATTCCTTTACGCACCGCTTGCGGTGGTAGTGTTTTTTTCGTTTAACCAGATCAATTCGTCCGCGCGTTTTGCCGGCTTTTCGTTGCAGTGGTACGAGCGTTTGTTTGCCAACGACGTCATTCTCTCAGCGCTTGCCAATACGCTCATTTTGGCGGCGACCTCAACGACCATTGCAGTGGTGATTGGCGGGTTTTTGGGCTACGGGCTCTATCGTTACCGGCGCTGGCGTTTGGGTTGGTTGATATGGCTTATTTATTTGCCTGTGGTCATGCCGGATATTGTCTTTGGTATTGCTGAGATGACCTTTTTTGTCACGCTCAGTGACTTTGTGCCAGTGTTAAGTCCCGGGCTCAGTACCATGGTGATTGCTCACGTGACCTTTCAGGTGCCGTTCGTCGCTCTGTTGGTCAATGCCCGTTTGCTCGCGCTCGACGCGCAGTTATTTGAAGTGTGCGCCGATTTGTACGCGGCGCCATGGCAGCGCGCGTGGTTTTTTATTCTCCCAGTGCTCAGGCCGGCCATCATTGGCAGCGTGTTGCTCGCCTTAACGCTGTCCATTGATGACTTTGTGATTAGCTTCTTTACTGCCGGCCCCGACAGCACCACACTACCAATCTATATTTGGAGTGCGATTAAAAAGGGTGTCACGCCTGAGGTGAACGCGATTGCCACCTTAATGATCGCCGGCGTGCTGCTGGTCGCGCTACTGAGTTTATTAATTCAACCCGCTTCATCCCCTGCATCGGATCAACGGAGGTCCTCATCATGACCCAACGTCACCTGCTCAATGGCCTTGCTGCCGTGCTTGCATTGATTATTTCGACTACGGCTAGCGCTCAATTCGCCGGCCAGACGTTGTATTTGTTTAACTGGTCGCAATACATGGACCCCGGCATTATTGAGGCATTTGAGCAAAAGTATGACGTTGAAGTCGTCGAGAATTACTTCAACTCAAATGGTGAGATGTTTGCCAAGCTGCAGGCGGGTGGATCAAGTCAGTACGACGTGGTGGTGCCGTCAAATTACTTTGTGCCGCGCCTGATTGAGACCGGCTTAGTCCAGCCGCTTGATCACTCACAGATCGATAATTTAGATAACTTAATGGATCAGTTTATTGATCCGAGCTACGACCCCGGCAATCGCTATTCCGCCGCCTATCAGTGGGGTACGACGGGATTGGTCTATGACCGTAGTGCCTTGGGTGATGTGGCACCGAGCTGGGGGGTGTTGTTTGACCCGGCGGTGAATGCCGATCAGCCCTTTGCGGTCGCTGAAGATGGCCAGGTGAGCTTAGGCTCAGCCTGCGCCTACTTAGGAAATGGCTATGATTGCCAGTCGCGAGCAGCGCTAAAAGAGGCGGCTGAGCTGGTGTTAGAGGCCAAGCAGCGGGATAACTTTGCGGGTTTTATTCAGGGCACACCCGTGCTCCAGCAGCTCGTGCGCGGATCAGTCGCCGCGGGGATGACGTTTAATGGCGACTATATTTTTCTTAAATCTGAAGATCCTGAAGGATTCGCGGATATTGAGTTTGTGCTGCCCGAGGAGGGCGCTGAGATCTGGGTCGATACCATGATGGTACCGGTGGATGCGCCAAATCCTGAGCTTGCGCATGCATTCATTAACTTTATTTTGGATGCCGAAGTGGGCGCCCAATTGTCGAATTGGAACTACTACTCAAGTCCTAATGCCGCTGCGCTGCCCATGCTGGATGAAATTCTCCAGGCACCCCCGGTTACGCCAACCGCTGAACAGATGCAGCGTCTTGCCTTTACGCCTAGCCTTCAGGGTGAGGCACTGACCTTCCAGCAACAGCTGTGGCGGGAAGTGAAGTCGCGCTAGGCGTGGCGGTTACTGATTCGGTGATTCGGCATGTAAGCGGATAGCACCGATGGCGCCTTGGCTCGATACGCCGGTGTTATCACAGTCGGTCATAATGGCAAGGCCGTCAATCTGGTCAATGGATTGATCATGCAGGCGCTGGAAGTCTTCTTTGAGGTTGCGCTCAAACTGCTGCCATTGCCCGATCTGTTCAGCCCCCGATTGAACGGCTAGCATCATTGCTTTGGCGGTGAATGGGTTGGGCCAGTTGCTCTCCGGCGGGATATTGCGGCTCCAGACATAATTAATAGCCTGCGTTTGCCAGGGCAACAGACCGCTTTGGTGCACCGCATAGATGCGGGCCGTGAAGTCATCCCCCGCTTTGCTTCGCTCGTCGGCATCGATTGGATTAAGCGCATCAACATGCCAGCGCCAAGTCAGTATCGGTGTGGCGTCTAAATCAATGTTTTGTTCTAAGTAAAGCGCGCTCGCGCCGCCGGGTTCACAGCGGCCGAGGACCGCAGATTGACCATCAATTTCGCTAAGGGAGTAGTCCACCGGTTCAGCGAACTCACGCGTTGGCCACTGACTAATTGCTGCTGGACTAAACGTAATGCTTTGCTCAGCGCTCGCGTTGGCCACACCCAACAGCATCGCCGTCACCAATGACAGCAGGCGAGCAATTAGGGCACCGTCCATTGCCCGGCCCAATCGTTATGTCGTGAGAACTCAGCACGCCGATGTTGATAGCCCAAATGCAATATATCCATTCGCTCAATGGTGAGTTCGAGCACTGCAAACGCCGAAATATCGGGTGTCTTGGAATAACTCAGCCCTTCGGCGATCGCCTCGCCCGATGCGGGCGAAAATCCATAACATCGGCGCGCATGATCTGAGAGATTGGCCCAAATCGGCTCAAGCTCGGCGCCCGTCTTAACGGCGACATGGGTCAACAACCGGATCTGCAGGTGCGCGAGATTATCCCAAATGTGCAATGCCGCATGCGGATGGGCCCGAACATCATCGACCTTATCGGCGAAGCGATCAGTAAAGATTGTGGCAACACCGGCATCAGGGTCGGCGCTACGCAGGACGACCGTGCGGGCTTGGGGCATACCCTCGGGGCTGATCGTGGCAAGAGTGGGGTGACGGCCGGGGGCGCGCCGGTCAGCGACGCCTCGCCCTAATCGTTTCCAGACTTGAGCAAGGAGCGTGTCAAGCGATTGGGCCCATTCGTGTAATTCGTCGGACATGAGATTGGCTCCCCGGGACGGATTCGAACCGCCGACCCAGTGATTAACAGTCACTCGCTCTACCGCTGAGCTACCGGGGAATAACCTGTTTGACAGACCGCGTAGTGTAGCGATTTAAGCCCCGCCGTCAACCAACCGGGCATGGCGATAGCTGGCTTAGCGACGGCCAAAAACGCCCTCTAATCGGTCCATGGCTTTTTCCAGATTAGCCATGCTGGTGGCGAATGATAGGCGCAGATGTCCGGATAGCCCGAATGCTGTACCGGGTACCAGCGCCACATTGGCCTCGCTGATGAGATATTCCGCGAGCTCCGTGTCGCTGCTTACCGTATCGATGGTGCTGATCGCTTCGCTGACGTCAGGGTAGGCATAAAACGTCCCATCGCCGGCGATGCACTGAACACCGCGCATGGCATTGAGTCGCTCAACGACATAGTCGTGGCGCTCACGAAAGGCCTTAACCATTGGGGCAATCACCGACTGATCGCCATTGAGTGCGGCAACCGATGCAGCCTGCGAAATCGAGCTGGCATTCGAGGTGCTTTGCGATTGGATTTTCTTCATCGCAGCAATCACATTGGCTGGCCCGGCCGCGTAGCCGATTCGCCAGCCGGTCATGGCGTAACCTTTAGATACGCCATTCACAACCACGGTCCGATCGAGCAGATCGGGGCAAACGGTTGCAATGTTGCTAAAACCCTCGTCAGTCCAGAGGATATGCTCATAGATATCATCGCTCGCGATCAGCACCTCGGGGTAGCGGCGCAACACCGCGCCCAGGGCCTCAAACTCCGCGCGGCTATAAGCGACGCCGGTGGGATTGGAGGGGCTATTGAGGACGACAATGCGCGTACGCTCAGTGATCGCTGCGTCGAGCTGCTCAGGGGTGATCTTAAAGCGCTGTGATTGATCGGCTTCGATGACTTTGGGCAGGGCATCGGCAAGCAGCGCCATATCGGGGTAAGAAACCCAATAGGGCGCCGGAATGACGACCTCGTCGCCGGCGTTTAACACGGCACTAAATAAGTTATAGAGGCTTTGTTTTGCGCCAGAAGACACGAGGATTTGGTTGAGCTCAAAGTGGAGGTCGTTTTCACGCGCGAACTTCGACTGAATCGCCTGTTTGAGTGCGGCACTGCCATCGACGGCGGTGTAGCGAGTTTGGCCATCATGAATCGCGTCAATAGCCGCTGCGCTGATATGATCAGGGGTATCAAAATCGGGCTCGCCGGCGCCTAGACCGATAATGTCATGACCGGCGGCACGCATTTCAGCTGCCCGCGCTGTCACGGCCATGGTGGGCGAGGGCTTGACGCGATTGACCCGCTCGGCAAGTTGAATATCCACAAGTTGTCTCCAGTACCTGATTTCTCTTGGCTCGATGATACGCCAAACCCACAGGGGCCTGAACCACTATGAGCGAACCGCGACCAGAATTTGTTCTTAAAAGTGATTTTAAGCCGGCCGGTGACCAGCCCACCGCGATCGCAAGTCTCGCCGCCAGCCTTCAGGCTGGTCATGATCACCAGACGCTGCTCGGTGTGACCGGATCGGGCAAGACCTTCACCATGGCCAGTCTGATTGCTCAGGAGCAGCGGCCGGCGGTGATTCTGGCGCCCAACAAAACCCTCGCCGCGCAGCTTTATGGCGAGATGAAGGCCTTCTTTCCTGACAATGCCGTCGAGTACTTTGTCTCGTACTACGATTACTACCAGCCTGAAGCTTATGTGCCCTCATCGGATACGTTTATCGAGAAAGATGCATCGGTGAACGAGCATATTGAGCAGATGCGCTTATCGGCGACCAAAGCGATTGTTGAGCGCCGTGACACGATTATTGTGGCATCGGTGTCGTCGATTTACGGGCTCGGTGACCCGAGTGCGTATTTGAAGATGGTCTTGGAGCTGGAATGCGGCGGGCGCGTCGATCAGCGGCAAATTCTTCGCCGGCTTGCGCAATTGCAGTATGCGCGTAACGATCACGATTTCTCGCGCGGAACGTATCGTGCCCGCGGTGATGTCATCGATATTTTCCCCGCTGAGTCAGAAGATGAAGCCGTGCGCGTGGAGCTATTCGACGACGAGATCGAGAGCCTCGCCTGGTTTGATCCACTAACCGGTGAGGTGCTGCGTCGGGTGCCGCGGCTGACGATCTACCCGAAATCACACTACGTGACACCGCGTGAAACGGTGCTTAATGCGGTCGAGAAAATTAAAGTTGAGCTTGCCGCACGCCTAGATGAGCTGCGCCACGCCGGGCGTTTACTTGAAGCGCAGCGTCTCGAGCAGCGCACGCGCTTTGATCTGGAGATGATGCAGGAGCTTGGCTACTGCAACGGCATTGAAAATTACTCGCGTTATCTCTCGGGGCGGGGGCCGGGTGAGCCGCCGCCGTGTTTGTTTGACTATGTGCCCGATGACGCCATGCTTTTTATCGACGAATCCCACGTCACCGTTAGCCAGGTTGGTGGGATGTATCGCGGCGATCGGGCGCGTAAAGAAACGCTGGTTGAGTATGGGTTTCGGCTGCCATCAGCGCTTGATAACCGACCGCTTAAGTTTGAAGAATTCGATGAACTCGCGCCTCAGCGGATTTATGTTTCGGCCACGCCGGGGCCTTATGAGCAAAAACACGCCGACGTGGTCGCCGAGCAGGTCGTCCGCCCAACGGGGCTGATTGATCCGGCGGTGGAAATTCGCCCCGCGGGCAGTCAAGTGGATGATGTGCTGGGTGAAATTCGTGAGCGCAGCGACGCTGGTGATCGCGTTCTCATTACCACGCTCACCAAGCGCATGGCCGAAGATCTGACCGAATACCTCTCGGAGAATGGCGTGCGGGTGCGCTATTTACACTCGGATATCGATACCGTGGAGCGCACCGAAATTATTCGCGATCTGCGCTTGGGTGAGTTTGATGTGTTGGTGGGAATTAATTTGCTGCGCGAAGGGCTGGATATCCCCGAAGTCTCATTGGTGGCTATTCTTGACGCTGATAAAGAAGGCTTTTTGCGCGCTGAGCGCTCGTTGATTCAAACCATCGGCCGAGCCGCGCGTAACGTCAATGGCCGCGCGATTCTCTATGCTGATCGGGTAACCGACTCAATGCAGCGTGCCATGCAGGAGACTGATCGGCGGCGGGAAAAACAGATTGCCCACAATCTCGAGCACGGCATTACGCCGCAAGGCATTCGCAAAGCCATTGCCGATGTCATGCAGCGGGGTGAGGCCGGCGCACCCGATACCGCCGAGCACTACGCCGAGGTGGCTGAACAGGCCCGCGCCTATGCCGATTTGACTACCGCGCAGGCGGTTAAAAAGATTAAGACGCTGGAGTCACAAATGCACCAGCATGCCCGCAACCTCGAGTTTGAAGAAGCGGGCAAGCTGCGTGATGAAATCAAACGCCTGCAGCGCCATGCGCTGGGTGAGCCTGATCGCGATACCGGCTAGTCGCGGTCGATTGCAAAGGGTGACCAGGCTTGGCGGGTCGCCATGATTTCCATGCGGTTAATATTAATGTGCTCGGGCAGCGTGGCGACGTGGAAGATTTGCTCAGCGATATCTTCCGGCTGCAATGGCTCAGTGCCGGCGTAGAGCTTATCGGAGGCGGCCTGATCGCCGCGGGTTCGCACCAAGGTGAACTCGGTCTCGGACAGCCCCGGGGCGATGTCGGTCACACGCACACCGGTGCCGAGCAAATCGCAGCGCAGGTTGTATCCAAACTGCTCGACAAATGCTTTGGTCGCCCCGTAGACATGGCCACCTGGATACGGCCAGTGCCCGGCGACTGAGCCCAAATTAACAATACTGGCACCACGCCCTGAAGCAATTAGGGTCGGTAATAGCGCATGGGTGACATTCACCAGACCGGTAATGTTGGTGTCGATCATGGTGTGCCAGTCTTCCAGCGCGGTCTTTTGAGCGGGGTTGGGAGAAAGGGCAAGCCCGGCATTATTGACCAAGCAATCGATGGACGCGAATGCTGACGGCAGCCCACTAATAGCCTCTTTGACCGCCTCAGCGTCGCGCACATCCAACGTCATGGTATGGATTTGCGCGCCGGTCTGGGTGAGCGTGTCCTGTAATTCAGTTAGGCGTTCGGTACGCCGCCCGCTGGCAACGACTTTCCATCCGGCGGCCGCAAATCGGTGGGCGGTAGCACGGCCAAACCCTGAGGTTGCCCCGGTAATAAATGCGGTTGGCGCTTGATCACTCATGCACACTCTCCTCGTTAATTATTGGTCAGCAGAGTTTATCGTGTTCGGCAGATTAACGCTTAAAAGCGCTCAGCGCGCAGTACTTCGCAATCAACGACACTGACCACGCCAATGTGTCGCTCGACCACGGCGAAGGCGGCATCGAGCAACGGGTCAACGCGCTCGGGTCTGACGATACACGAGACATTAACCATGCCACCGGCACGGCCAATTTCACCCTCGCGCGTCCATTGCCCGGATCGTCCGGAGCCGGCAAGCACGGGTAAAACCGTGTAGCCGGTGACTTCAGCACTATGCAGCGCTGCGGTCAGGCGCTTTTCCATGACTGCTTCAATAATGATGTCGACGCGTTTGGCTTTATGGGTTTGCATGTTTCAACCTCCGGTTAACGCGGTGGCAACGGCGAGATAAATCGGGATGCCCAGCGTTAAATTAAACGGAAAGGTAATGCCTAATGACAGTGTGAGGTAAACAGACGGGTTGGCCTCAGGCAGGGCGACGCGCATTGCCGCAGGCACGGCGATATAGGACGCCGATGCCGCGAGCGTCATAAACAGTAGAACACCGCCGGGGCTTAGCCCTAATAGTAGGCCGGTACTCAATCCAAAGCCGGCGCCGAGTAACGGCATAATCACGCCAAACGCGAACAACCCTGGCGTGAGCACTGAGCGGGCTTCGCGCAGCCCGCGGCCCGCGATAAGCCCCATATCCAAAAGAAATAGGCACAAAACACCTTGAAACGGCCCTTGGATAAATGGCGCGATCATCTGCATGCCCTCATCGCCAGTAATCCAACCGATGACAAAGGCACCAACAAGCAAAACGATCGAACCATTGAGCAAAATCTCACGAATGAGGCCGTCTTCCATGTCCGCTGATTGTTTGCCGAATCGCGCCACAATCCACAGCGCCGAGAGAATGGCGGGGGCTTCCATTACCGCAGCCACGGCCACCATATAGCCCTCGGGGTTAAACCCAGCCGAGGTCGCCACCGAGGTCGCCGCTACAAAGGTGACAATCGAGATCGAGCCGTAGTGACCCGCGACCGCCGCGGCGTCAATCACCGACAGACGGGTCATGCCGCGCAGCAGGGTATAGGCAAGGACTGGCAGTAAAAACGAGAGCACCATGCCGGCGAGTAATGACAAGACTAAGGTTGTATCAACACCGTGATCGGCAACGCTGACTCCACCCTTAAAGCCAATCGCAAACAGCAGATAAATGGATAACCCTTTAGCGATGGCCTCAGGAATGGATAAATCCGAACGGGCAAAAGCCGCGGCAACCCCGAGAATAAAAAACAAAATGATGGGCGAAG
>JAVLBW010000003.1:172665-172932 GCA_031581235.1 Spiribacter sp.
GTCAGATTATTGGCTGCAATTGCCAGCGTGCCGTCCATTATTGCCTCGTTGTTGTGAGCCCCAGCCGCAGCATGATCGCTTGGGCAGCGGCGGGTTGCAATCAGGGTAAGCTGTACCCCTCAGCACCGGCGCCCGAGGCGATTGTTATTGACTACCGGATTGAGTGAGTCCAGTGGCTTGTTTTGATCAAGATCTCAGATTCTAGCGTTCGGTGTACCGGGCACTTGTCGGCGATTTCAAGCAGGGTTTGACGTTCCGCATCGCTTA
>JAVLBW010000040.1:0-972 GCA_031581235.1 Spiribacter sp.
GTGTGGTATTTCACCGCCTTTTACTCAATCTTGCGTGCGATACCCGATAAGTTCGGTGGGGTGACCTCTGAGAGGTTGATTGCACCCGAGACACCGCTGGTGTCTGGGAGCGCGTCAACCACAGAGTTGTAAATCAGGATGGAAACGACAAGCGTCACAGCCGCGGCGGCCATCGCTCGGAACGTTGCCATCTGGTCGGCACTTCGGGTTACCAGAGTTCTATGGCTTGTTGCCATATTCCCAAATTCACGGGAATGCACATAAACCTCCGATTTTCTGAGAATCGTTTTTACGCTCTGGCGGGTTACTGGCTGCATGCGCGAGACGCTCTGGAAGGGCATTTACCGGCTTCGGCAGGACGGTCCTGACGAATCCTACCTTTCAATCAGTCTCGGTCGCATATCAGAGTTCTTAGATGTACAACCACAGCAACATGCCGTCGTGCGCGTCCTCGAGGACGGGACGGTACAGATCGAGGTGATAGACGATGAATCAACAGAACGGGAATAACCCCACACAAGAGTACCTGAATGAGGTGCTCCGATCGGGCGTCGACAACGACGTGCCCGAGCTGCAGACGCTGGTCTCGCGGGACTTCGGGCTCGCCAATATGACCAAGGCCGGGCGTCGATGGCTGCGGTACAACAGCGACAACATCGACCTCTACACCGAAGAGGGCTACCCGGACCATGACTCGTATGTGTCTGGACTCTTGGCAACGCCCTGCTGCAGGATCCCGAGTTCACCGACAAGGATCCGCAGCACGCCCAAGAGGTGAAGCGCGATCTGGCACTCATGGCCCACCATGCGATGACCAGCCGATCGCTCGAGGGGTGGCAGCAGGACAAGTTCGGGGAATCCATCCAGACCAACCGCGTCGAGGACAACCGCAAGGAGGAGGAACCGCAGTCCGGTGGCCTGCTGCGGGGCCGACTATGAAACTTCACTGGCTCTACGAAGCTGTCTTGTTAG
>JAVLBW010000041.1:0-895 GCA_031581235.1 Spiribacter sp.
CACGAGTGTTACCAGATTACACCACGGAGAGAAAATAATGGCGGTCCTGACGAGTTTCGATCTCGCTACCTTCGCCGTGACAAGGCGACGCTCTCCCGATTGAGCTACAGGACCTATATAGTGGTGCCCAAGGAGGGACTCGAACCCCCACGCCTTTCGGCAACAGGACCTAAACCTGTCGTGTCTCCCTATTCCACCACTTGGGCATGGCCCGCTTGAGAGGATTTGAACCCCTAACCTTCTGGTTCGAAGCCAGCTGCTCTATCCAGTTGAGCTACAAGCGGTTTGTTTGGAGCAGGCAATGAGACTCGAACTCACAACCTTCTCGTTGGCAACGAGATGCTCTGCCATTGAGCTATACCTGCTTGGCCACCCCGTACGAATTCGAATCGCAATCGGCTGTTTTGGAGACAGCAATGTTACCAGATTACACCACAGGGTGAATGAATGGTGGGAATACAAGGACTCGAACCTTGAACCAACTGATTAAGAGTCAGCTGCTCTACCAATTGAGCTATATTCCCAAAATGGTTGCGCCAGGTTGAGTTGAACAACCATCGGTCGATTATCAATCGACTGCTCTACCATTGAGCTATGGCGCAATATCTTCGTTTCAAATTTTTAAAGAACAAATAAAAAACCCCTGAGCAGTTAAACTGACAGGGGCCGTGTTAATCATTGTTGAGTGATTTTACACTATGCGGCCCCACACACGCACATATCTGACCATGGCAGATAGGATGGAATAAAATTCGACGGTGTGCGTTTTGTAAGCATCATAGTGTTAGTATACATGATTTCTATCTCTTGTCAATGATTATTTATCAAATTTATAATCTACTACTGGATATGCTTTTAGGAAATTATAAACTTCGCCGCACTTTTCACAGTGATG
>JAVLBW010000042.1:0-878 GCA_031581235.1 Spiribacter sp.
AGTCTGCGAGACTGTCGAGCGCAACGGACGCACCTACAACAACATCAAATCATCAGACATTACAGTTAAGGAGCAAGGCAGTGGTGCAGGAAATAGCGGTTCTGGTGCTGGCACTAGCAATGCTGTACGTTCTACTCAACAGGTAAGCAGCGCAGGTGGTGATAACCGTCAGGCTGCGATTATGCGTCAGTCAGCAATGGGCTACGCTGCACAGATTGTTGCAGGTACGCTGACCAGCAAGTCAGACTTAGACCAAGCGGCTGCTGATGTAGTACGGATTGCCAGCGAGTATTTCGTTCCTTATGCAGAGCACGGGGTAACAGAAGACGAAACTCGCAAGCAACAAGAGAACGAGTTGCAGAATCAGCAAGCGGCCCAAGCCGCTGACGATGACGAGCTTAACGACGATATTCCGTTTTAGTGTGCAACAGCCCCGGTAGCTCAACTGGATAGAGCATCGGCCTTCTAAGCCGAGGGTTGCAGGTTCAAGTCCTGCTCGGGGCACCAACTATTCTAAAATCTTGACAAGTTCAATGGACAAAGATGGGTAAGACTACAAGACGACAACCAGAGTGGATGAGGTCTGACGACAAGTGGCTAAAGAAAAGTGCAAAGCGCTCGGCCCCGTCAAGACGCAAAGGAAAACAGCAATTACTAAAGGAAACAGACTATGACAACTTTAATTATAGACGCTGATTCCATTGTGTACGCTGCTGCGTTTGCTGCTCAGGACTGGGCTATCTTCGATAAAGAGGGGCGATTGCACGACACTTACAGCCTAAAAGCTGACGCCAAGGAATCTGCCATTCACGCAGGTGATAGGGTTGAGCCTTTTCCTAGAGGTGAGGCAGACGCTATTGCTAATACTGATGCGATGA
>JAVLBW010000043.1:0-856 GCA_031581235.1 Spiribacter sp.
ATTCATTATCTGACTGCTCAACTTCTTGGCTCAGCGCCGGGGTCGCGACCGCGGCTGCAAGTAGCGCCATTGATAAATATCGGAATTTCATACCTAACCTCAGCTTTGAAAATGAGACTTGAGACTACGGAAGGTAAATGACGGCTAGGTGTCGTGCAGATGACACTGTGTAGATCCTCTGCATTGGTGGGTACCATAACGCATGACGAGCGGGTGCTCGCCGCGTTGGTTACCGGCCGCGTAAACTGGAATCAATAACGGAAACCGAGCTGAATTTAATGACTAATAACCCCTCAGCCCACTTGTCTCTCGCATCGCTGCGGGTCGCCATCATCGGCAGCGGTATCGCTGGTGCGAGTGCGGCAAGAGCGCTTGCGCTCAATAGCGGCGATGACTCCCGCACCATCACGCTTTATGAAATCGGGCGGGGCCCGGGTGGGCGCGCTTCTACCCGAAAAACACGCGCAATCCCTGAGTTACGCATCAACCACGGAACGCCCTACGCGGATATCTCAACCGGGCCCGGCCATGCCGGTGTATACGGGTCATCATCGAGTGCGGCGCGCGTCGGAGATGCCTCATCCGATAGCACGCGAGAAGAGATCCTCATCGATGAAATGCTATCGGCGCTTGCGAGCATTCCAGCGATGCCGCAAATTGATAAATCGCGTTACACGTTTGGCCCTTTGCTCCACCGCTGGGGCAATGCCTTTCCCGAAGGCCCCGCTTTGCCAGCCGATTTAGCGATCTGTCCTGACTCGCAGGTGGCGTTCTGTGGTGATTACGTTGATACGCCGGCACGCATGGGTAGCTATGAATGTGCCCTTTTGTCGGGCACGAATTTAGCGCCGCTGAC
>JAVLBW010000044.1:0-831 GCA_031581235.1 Spiribacter sp.
GCGCGGCGTTTGCGCGCTGTTTCTCCGAGCGTCGGTTCTCAAAACGCGCGCGTGACTTGACGCGCGTGCGGGGGTAGTTTCAAGGCGGTCGATCGATTTAAACGCGCGCGAGAAACGCGCGTGACGGTTTTTGCGTTGCGGAAAATTTTTTCGCAATCTTTATGTGTATAGGTCTCTTACGGTTAATTGCAATGGGAGTTGAAGCATTCGGAACCCGGACGCAAGCATCGTTCAAGTGCAACACTACTAATCAGACCTTCGGTCCGATTCACTATGCGGTCGGTGGGTCTGCGATTGATGAGCTGAACGAGTTTATCGGCCAGCTCGATACGGACGCCCGTGTGTTGGCGTCAAAGGGCTTGCTCAATGTCCGCCTGCGGGCGTGGCAGGAACAGCTGTAAACCGACATCGAAACCCTTAATATACTATATCTCTTAGTAGGTATATGGTAGAACAATACCATGCCCCCGCGGTGCATCGCGCGATTGACCGGTATACGACTCCGAACAGTCCGGACGTTCACGTTCTGTTCGCAGTCACTGATGGCGGATTTGGGTTGTTTGAATTTGCCTATGCTGACGCTGCTGAGGCTGAGGCTGCGTGGGCAAGCCGCCATCGACGGCCGTCGTATGAGTGGCCAGAGGGAATCGTGGATTACACGGTCGAGACCTTTTACCGGTAACTCGACACCCGCGGTTTTTCTGGCGGGACACGAGAATGCGGAAGCGTTGCGGTAGCTCGGGGGAACCGAAGCGCGCGGCGTTTGCGCGCTGTTTCTCCGAGCGTCGGTTCTCAAAACGCGCGCGTGACCTGACGCGCGTGCGGGGGTAG
>JAVLBW010000045.1:0-802 GCA_031581235.1 Spiribacter sp.
AAGTCAGCCGCCGCCTATGCCGAAGTCTGGGAAGAGGGTGGCTCGTGTCGATCTTCACCGATGCGGTGCCCCTCCCTATCGTGGCGCTCATCGTGTTCGGCACGATCGGGCTTGCGTACTACATGGTGCAACGGACGTTCGTGATTCCGGTGTCGATGCTGCTGATCGTCGGCGCGGTGACCGTCGCGGAGTTCCCCCCGACGTTCCAGACCGCCACCGTCGCCCTCTCGATCCTCGGGTTCACCGTCGTCGCGTATGTGCTGTTCAACCGGGTGACGACATGATCGTCGAGCAGGTGTTCGCGTATTGGCGCTTCCCGATGTGGCTGTGGGCGGTGTTCATCGGTACGTTTGTGGGATACCTGGGCATCATCATCACCAGAGCATTCCATGATTGAACTCATTAGCATCCCGCTCGTCGTGTGGGCGATTGCGTGCGCCACGTTCGTGATCGTCGGCCACGAGCTCACGCACTACATCGCGTGGCTTCCGGTCGCCACGTCGATCGAGTACCACTTCGAGGAGCAGTATATCGAGGCTGAGTACCCCGACACGCCGTTCGCTCGCAAGTGGGCGGCCGTGGCCGGTATCTCACCCATCATCGTCGCCACGGGCCTTGTGTTGGCTCTCATCGCATCTGGGTGGAATCCCACCGCCACGTGGCACCACATCATCGGCTCCGCGGCGGTGGTGCTGTATGGGATCAGTGGCGGAAAAAGTGATTTTGTCGCGCTGTTCAACCTTGTCCGAACACGTCGATCGCCGGCGGCGGAGTGATCGGGTCGGGGATCGGCAGCTGCTTG
>JAVLBW010000046.1:0-760 GCA_031581235.1 Spiribacter sp.
AGCCCGCAAACCGCATCTTCAGGGTCTGGCCGAGGCTCAGGTACAACGGCACCAACTCATGCTGCTCGGCCAGGCGCTGGCCGTAAGGTGGGTTGGTGATGACCAATCCGCTTGGCCGATCGGCCGGTCGTTGCAGTTGGCCTACCTCGGCGCACTCCACTTCTACCCCATCGGCCAAACCGGCTCGACGCAGGTGATCGCGGCTGGCAGCGACCGCCTCCTCATCCTGATCAAACCCGAGGATGGTCGGGAGGTTTTCGGCACCGCGCTCCTGGCGCTCCAGCGCTTCGTCGATCAGGGGTTTCCACAGGGTATCGTCCTGGCCCCGCCAGTGATGAAAGCCAAAGCGTGTGCGCAACAGACCCGGCGCGGTGTCGGTCGCCATCCACGCCGCCTCGATCAACAGCGTGCCCGAGCCACACATGGGATCAATCAACGCCCCGCCTTGGGCGGCCAGTGCAGGCCAGTCGCCCCGCAGCAGCATCGCGGCCGCCACGTTCTCTTTTAACGGTGCGCCGCGGCCCTGGCGCCGATAGCCACGCTGGTGCAGGCTCTCACCCGATAAATCAATCGCCACCGTCACCGCCGCTTCCATCATGTGGACGTTCACCCGCACATCGGGCTGATCGGTGTCCACGGTCGGGCGCGCGCCACTGGCATCCCGCAGCTGATCGACGATCGCATCTTTAACGCGCTGCTGGGCAAAGCGGCTGTGGTCGATGCGCGCGCGCACCCCGGTAAAGTCCACCGCCAGCGTGTT
>JAVLBW010000047.1:0-704 GCA_031581235.1 Spiribacter sp.
AGGATTGATGCACCCGCGTCTCTCAGTTCGTCCGTCGAATATCGCCGTGTGTTGGTTAATTGAACCATACCCATACTACGGGCGGTGTTGTAATAAGGCTTTCGACATCGGTCTACATCGATACATATATATACGAGATAACATCCCGGGCCGCTGTTAGCGCGGCCTAAAAGCTGTCGATAATCTCCATATACGTGTCTGGCGCATCAGCATAGAACACCAGCGCATCGAATCCGAGTTCTGCGGCGATTGCTTGAACGCCAGTCCGGTTAAGCATATTTGTTTTGCCAGTATCCCGAACAGTGATAAACTGTTCACGGGCCGCATCAAAGTGGTCACTCATCGCTTACCTCAACGAGGAGACCATCCTCGTAGCTGTTGATGTTCCCCCAGTTCGACTTATGGACGGGCCAGATAGTCGGCTCATCCTGTAACTGTTGCCGATTGATTGAACCCCACTCGGCAAACTGCGGCATATTGTACAGTCGCGCATATCCGAACGCGATTGCGCCGTTATTACTATAATCTGGCTCGGTGATAAGCCAAAGGTCGCCTGTCATAGACTCCCATACCTCCACGGCCTCGTTATCGCTGATTGGTCCATCTGGCTTTACTACCCACGTCGTTTTGGTATCTGTTTCAACCATACCAACGCTACGGGTGCTGTTGTAATAAAGGTGTCGTTTTCAATAGTATTATATACG
>JAVLBW010000048.1:0-687 GCA_031581235.1 Spiribacter sp.
ATGCCTTTGTAATTCTCTAGCCAGATTGTGTACTCAGGTCTTTTAACTACCGGGACTCTGTGAATCATCAGGCTTTAATAATAAAGTTCATCGCTAGAAATGGAGGAATGTTGTTGTGGGCTTGGGAGCCTCCCACAGGCTTGGCTGCGTTTCCTGCTGTAAGCTCAAAAACAGAGCCACCCTCTATCCCTCTAACAAGAGGATTAAGCGGTCCGCCACCACCAATCTCTACGTCAACGTCGTGGCCGTGAGAAGGCATTTCACTTATGCTAAGAATATGTTCTGCTTCTCCGCCTGAGTCACCAACATTAGTATCAAAGTTGTTTACTCTTCCTGCGTCAACTCCACCCATTGCTCCTTGGCCCATGGGGAACCTGTCTCTTAAATCAGGAAGATTAAAGGTAGTGCTTCCATCACCTTCGCCAAAAGAGGTGCCTATCTCTGAAAAAAGATCTGGAAAAGAAGTCCTTAGTTGCGCAGAACCGTCACAAAGTAGCCACCCATTTGGCGCAGTGCCTCCGCCGTACATTAAAATAGTTGCAACTGGAACTATTGTGTCAGCGTCTTGCCCACTGTCTTCTAAGTTCCCAGTGGATGTGATTCTAGGTAAGTTACCAGCGACTCCATTGGTAACTTTATCTACCTTAGTGCTGCTAGACGAAGCGATAGAATTGAACTCGTTATCAA
>JAVLBW010000049.1:0-641 GCA_031581235.1 Spiribacter sp.
CGCACTTGCCAGTATCTGCTCGCATCACACATATACAGTGTGAGTTTGCGTGGATAACCTTTTACGTGCGTGATGGTGTCAGCGATTGGCTGTGTGCGATGGCGTGCTTTGTTGGTAGCAGTTTGTTTGTCAGCCATAGCGCTTCCGTGCTTTAAGCAGCGCAGCAACTAACACGAACAGAAACAGACTGTTAGGCGTTGCTGCGCTATATTGAGCGTCTACTGTAGCACGCTACAAGCGAGGAAAGTAGTATAGGAAAAACTATACTACTTTTAAATAAAAAAATAGCGCCGATGTGGCGCTAAGTTATTGAATAGACTGGGAAAAAGTTGGTGGGCGGTACTGGGATTGAACCAGTGACCCCTGCCGTGTGAAGACTACGCGCTTACATTTCCCCACGCAAAATCAACAGTTTGCAGCGTTTTATACCTTAATAGTATAGAAGTAGTATAGTGTGGCTACTGAATTTAAATCACATACACAAATAGAGGAAGTGATTTTCAGTATCTGTTGCTTCAATAATTGTCGACTGATATTCAGCCCCGTTTTTGCCAAGTTTTTCGCATGTTGCCTCTGCAAGTTTATCAGACTCTTCGTTTGGCTCTCTGCGTATGTATTCACCACCATCAACAGCGATGGTG
>JAVLBW010000004.1:0-158475 GCA_031581235.1 Spiribacter sp.
GTTATGACGATTAAAGTCGTAATGCAGCTCGGCGGCGACTTGGTATTCATACAGACCCGGCCGAACCAGGCTGAGGAGGCGCTCGTGCGCGCTGGCGGTAATGCGTCCGGCCTCGCGCATAACGGCGACTTCGGCTTTCGATTTAAGCAACCGTAGTTCGTGGACGATATGCTCGAGCGAGACATACTCAAGCGGGGCTTTGACGCCGGCCCGGGCCCGTTCGCGCAGCGTGTTGACCCAACCGATTAGGCGCTGATCAAAATCCGGATCCGCGCCCATGGCGCAATAGAGCTTCTCCCGGCCTTCCATGAGCCCGGGCAGAATCTCGTCAATATCATCGATCGGAAAGGCATCGTCCGCGCCGTAGTCATTCACGGCCCCCTCTTGGCCGATGGTGCGGCCTTCCCAAGTCTCGCGCTGCGGGTCGCGTTCGCGCGAAAACAAAATATAACTCCCGGCTACACGGCCAGGTACGAGCACGGCGATGGCATCGGGCTCGTTAAAGCCGGTGACATAGCGAAAGTCACTGTCTTGGCGATACGGGTAGTGGACGTCGCGATTGCGCGGGCGCTCCGGCGCGGCAGCAAGCACCGCAATGCCGTTATCGCCAATGTGGTTCATGAGCGTGGCCCGGCGCTGGGCGTATTCTTCCGGGCCCATTAATGCAGCAACCCGCTATCGCGTGGAGCACCCGTCTCAGCCGGCTGGCTCGATGAGGGCAGCGCGGTGTGCTCGCGCACCAACAGCGTCGCGGCACGCAGGTATTCCACCAACTCGGTATAAGCGATCTCGCTATCCTCATCGGCTTCGGTATCGGTGTCGATGCGCGCGATTTCGGTGAGGTCGTTAATCACCTCGTTGGCCTCGCGCGGCAGCTTGGCCGGGTCGTGGCTTTCGGCAAGGCCAACACCCAACAAAAACCCCTCGCACCATTGCCCCAGCGCTTGGGCCCGCTCACCAAGCGGTGCCTCGTCATCGGGCAACAGCGGCTCAAAGGCGAGACTGTCATTTTGCAGCCGGTCTTGGGTGTCATGATAGAGCGTGGTGAGCGCTTCAAGCGCCTCGCGGGCGGGCTCGCCTTTGGGCGATAAGCCATCGAGGACTTGCGCCACCCAGCGCGCCGCCGAGGGCTCGTTGGGGCTGCAAAAAAGCCCACAGAGCATGCCTTGGGCTTCAGCGGCGCTAACATCGGCATTGACCCCGGCGAGCGCGGCGGCGACTTGGTTGTAGTGTTCTGGATCGTTCATGGGCAATATTCTAGCATTCGTGCTAATCTCGACGCGATTTCATAGGGGTGTTGCAAGTGACTGATTCCACTACTGAAGCCTTCAGCGATCTGGAACAGCGAGTGGCTCGACTGATTGCGCTGTGTGATCAGTTACGCAACGAAAACCGTGTCCTACTGCAGTCGCAAGAGTCACTCAATGCCGAGCGCGCGGCGTTACTTGAGAAAAACGACACCGCCCGGGCCCGTATCGAGGCGATGATCTCGCGCCTCAAAGCCTTGGAGCAAAGCTAGTGAGCGAGCCGGTTAAAGTCACGATTCTTGATCGCGAGTTTATGGTCGCCGCACCGCCCGAAGAGCGCGACGGCTTGCTTGAATCAGCGCGCCAGCTCGATACACGAATGCGCGACATACGCGCGGCGGGCAAAATTGTGGGCCTCGAGCGCATCGCCATTATGGCGGCACTCAATATCACCCATGAAATGCTCCAAGCCCAAGATCAGGCCGCGGCCAGCGATGCCGCCACCACCCGCGCCCATGCCCTGAGCGCACAGATCGATGACTACCTTGAGGGTGTCGAAATGCCCGCTGAGTTGCGGCGGCGCTAAATTAGGCTGGACGCCACCATGCCCGGTATGCACACTGTCGATGGGTTCCCTGCGACGTTCGATCACGGACATATAGCTTTCTTGACCCTACAATCATACGCCTCAGGGGAGATGGCGGTAGCCGCTTTGGTGTGCAAGTCCGCTGCGAGCGGAAAGCCTAAAAAGCAGTTCTCCCTCCCCGACCTGAACCGCAGGGTTCAAGGGCGTTGTCCGAACGGCGTTGCGGGGCCCACTCATTGAACGCCGAGTCCAAAGCGAGTCTGCGCAGGCAGCTGCGCGCGGCTCGGCAAGCGATAGGTCGACGCCAAGCCGCGCAGGCCGCGCTGGCGGCGACCGAGGCACTGACTGCAACAGCGCGCTGGCAGCAGGCCCGCAGCGTGGCACTGTTTTTATCCGGCGATGGCGAAATTAATACCGATGCGCTGATTTTGCGCGCCCAGGCCAGCGGTAAGCGTGTCTATCTGCCGGTCATTCGGCCACCGCGTGGACGTCACGGCCGCCGGGCAACCGTTGCCGCCGGGCGGCTCGAGTTTCGGCGCTTTACCCCCACGACGCCGCTGCGTCGAGGCTTGCTTGGCATTAATGAGCCGGTTGCAAGCCTCGCTGCCGGTCAGCGCACGCAACCAATCTGCCCACTCGCCGACCTTGACCTGATGGTGATGCCGCTGGTCGGGTTTGACCCGCAAGGCCAGCGCTTGGGGATGGGCGCAGGCTTTTATGATCGCACCCTCGGCCAGCGTCAGGGCCTGCGCGTGCCCTATCGCATTGGACTGGCTTACGAGTGCCAACGACTCGCCCACCTGCCACACGATCCATGGGACTGGCGGCTTGATGCGTGTGTCACAGATCAGCACGTATACTCGTGGTAGACTACCCAACTAATAGCAATAAGCGCTGTTAGGAATGGGCATGGCTTACTGGCTGATGAAATCGGAACCGGATGTCTACGGCATCGATCACTTGGCGGCCGAACCCGACGGCAAAGAGCACTGGGACGGCATTCGTAACTACCAAGTACGCAATATGTTCCGCGATCAGTTCAAGCCGGGTGATCAAGCGTTTTTCTACCACTCCAACACCAAAGTCCCAGGCATTGTCGGACTCATGGAAGTGGTGAGCCATGCCTACCCCGATCACACCGCGTTTGACCCCGAATCGCATTACTACGACCCCAAAAGCGATCCGGACAACCCACGCTGGCTGATGGTGGATGTGCGCTATATCCGCCACCTCAATCGGGTGATCACGCTAACGGAACTTAAAGCCGATCCGGCGCTGTCTGATATGGCACTTGTGCGACGTGGTAATCGCCTGTCGGTGATGCCCGTCACTGCCGAGCAGTGGGCGCACATACTGAAACAGGAGTAGGCCGATGGACACGCCAACAGCGAGTGAAGCGCAAGCCGCCCCGAGCCCACCGAATCGGTTGAGCGCGCTCATTGACGCGATTCCACTGACGTTGGTGGCGCTAGCGCTGGCGATTTGGTGGCTGGGCTGGCCGGGCATTGCCAATAGTGATGGCGAAGTACCGCCGCTGACTTCTGTTGAGGCGAGCAGCGCGGAGCAGCTTGAGGGCGTCTTTACCCAGGCAGGCTACTTTTGGCCATCACGCGACATCCCGCCGCTGGCATTGCAACAGTTACCCGCTGATTTAGCGCAGATTGATGCCGATCGACGCAAATCGCTCTTTTTTCGGGCGCTGCTGCCGATGGTCTTGGCTGAAAATGAGCGCCTTGCCGAACAGCGCGAGCGTTTAATGAACGCACTCGAGGCGAATACCCCAACCCCGCGTCACCGCATCGTCTTAAGTCGGCTGGCTGAGGCCTTTGGCGTCGAGGGCGACCCGCTTGATGTCGAAACGCAAGCCGAGCTCCGAGCGGCCGTTAACGAAGTACCGGTCGCGCTCGCCCTCGCTCAGGCAGCCAAAGAGAGCGGCTGGGGCACCTCACGCTTTGCCATTGAGGGTAATAACCTGTTCGGCCAGTGGACGTGGGAGCCAAGCCAAGGGCTAAAACCCAAGGACCGTGCCGAGGGCGCGACGCATTATGTGCGCGTGTTTGAGAGCTTACGCCATTCGGTCCGCAGCTATATGCACAACCTCAATAGCCATGAGGCGTACGCCGAATTTCGGGCATTGCGCGCCGAGGCGCATGCTGAGGGTGAGCGGCTGTCGCCTGAGCTGATGACCACCGGACTTGATCGCTACTCCGAGCGCGGTCAGGCCTATGTCGATGAAGTCCAAGCGATGATCCACAACAACCGGCTGCAATGGCTTGTCGTTGGCGCGCAGTTAGTCCGCGATTCCGGGCGTCTAGCCGGGCAGTAGCGTTTTAACAAACACCTTGGACTGGCGCTGCTGGTTATAAAACGCCTGACGAGAGACCGGCAGGTCATCGACTTCCGCCGGGGCGAATCCTTGCTCCTGAAACCAATGCGCCGTGCGCGTGGTGAGCACAAATAGTTGCTCACAACCGTAGGCCTGCGCCTGCGCCTCGAGCGCGTTAAGCAATTGCTGGCCGCGCTCGGCATCCTGATAGTCGGGGTGGACCACCAGACAGGCGACTTCAGCGGCGCGCGTCTCAGGGATTGATTGCAGCGCGGCACATGCCACCACCGTGCCCTCGCGGCTCATCACGGTAAAGTCATCAATTTGCGTTTCAATCCGATCGCGGGTGCGCTCAACCAATGTGCCATCCGATTCGAGCGGCCCGATTAACGCGAGAATGCCGCTAATATCATCGAGCGTTGCGGTGCGCATACGCTCGAAGGCCTGCGCGGTAATTAGCGTGCCAACGCCATCGCGGGTAAAGAGCTCACCTAACAGCGCACCATCAAGCGCGCGCGGCAACAAATGCACCCGGGCAACGCCGGTCTGACAGGCACTAATCGCGCGGGTGAGTTGCGCCGCCTCGCCCTCAGCCGAGGTTTGCGTGCCCGCGGGCATACTCAACATCGCTCGGGCCTGCTCGATGGTCAGCTCACGCACCGGCGCTTCGTGCCTGTCCACAATCGAGTCACCTTCATGCAAAAACAGCAGTTTGTCAGCGCTGAGCGCTTGGGCGACCGCAACGGCGACATCCTCGGCATAGAGATTAAATTGCTCGCCAGTGGGCGAGACACCCAGCGGGCTGACCACCACCACCGCGCCATCATCGAGGCGAGCGTTAATGGCGTCAGCATCAATACGCCGGACTTCACCGGTATGCGCGTAATCAACGCCATTGCGGACACCCAAGGGCCGAGCGGTCACGAAATTACCCGCGGCCACTTGCACCCGCGTGCCGGCCATGGGCGAGTTGGCAAGGCCCATCGAAAATAACGCTTCTAGTGTCAACCGAACGTGGCCCACCGCGTCTTGCACGCAGCGAAGCGCCTCGGCATCGGTCACCCGCCGGCCATCAACGTATTCAATCGCGGCGCCAGACTGGTTTAAACGCGCCTCAATCTGCGGCCGCGCGCCCGGCACCAGCACCAAACGCACCCCCAGTCCACTGAGCAACGCGAGATCATGCACCAGTGCATCGGCGTTATCAGCGCTTAGCGCCTCGCCGCCAAAGCTCACCACAAAAGTGCGGCCGCGATGGGCGTGGATAAACGGCGAGCTATGCCGAAACCAGCTCACCAGTCGATCAAGGTCTTCTTGCATGGTCTACCTGCCTTACAGATCGCCCCAGCTACCGCGACGACGCCAGCGAATGCGCGTCAAAATAATGCCCAACAAAATACCGGCAATAATGACGCCGGCACCGGCGAGAAACCAATTTTGCTGGCCGCGGGTGCTCATGGCCTCATTTTCGCGTTGCAAATCGGCAATTTGACGCTCCAAATCAATGACTTGCTTGCGTAGCGCCTGATTATCATCAGCTAGCGTGAGGCCTTCATCGGCCTCCTGCAGGCGCTCTTGCATGCGCTGATTGTCAGCCTCAAGCGCATCGGCGGTCTGCTTGAGCGTATCCAACGCCGTCTGCGACTCGCTCAGCGCCTGTTCGAGTTGGCGGTTATCGCCGCGCAACCGCTCGATTTGTGCATTGGCCTGGCTTAAGCGCTCAACCGCGCCGGGTTGTGATTGCAAGTACAAACTGCGCACCCAACCCGTATCACCGGATGCCGCCACCCGCGTCCACTCATCACCGCGCTCGAGCACCTCGACTTCGGCACCGGCGGTGAGCAGTCGAATAATGCGGTAATCGTTGCCTTGGCCACTGCGCATCGTAATCTCAAGGTCATTGGTGACATACGCCGTGGTCTGCGCAATCACCGCCCCACTCGCAGCTAGCGCCAGCACAAACAAGACACCCACATTCATCCAAGCCATCGATCGGCGCACCGGCAGACTCCCCGCAATAACAACCACTTTCGACCAAGTGCTGGAGTTTAGCGTAAGCCCCCGACCGTGGACACCCACCGACTTAGGCCCAAACCCGTGGACAGGCACGTTTCGCGCAGCGAATCTCTGGACAGGCACGTTGAGTTCATTGATTTGTGGGTGTCTCAAATTTTGCGATTGGGTCACAATGCCGGGCATGTTGCGCTATCCGAACATCGACCCGATTGCGATTTCGCTCGGCCCGCTGGACATCCACTGGTATGGGGTGATGTATGCGATTGGCTTTGGGCTCGCCTGGTGGCTTGGCCGGTTGCGCGCCCGGCGTGCCGACACACCGGTCAGTCCCGCCGCGCTAGATGATTTGCTTGTCTACGGTGCCGTTGGCGTCGTGCTGGGCGGGCGCATGGGGTATGCGCTTTTTTATGCCAACACCTCGCTGCTCGCCGATCCGCTCGCGATTCTGCGCATTTGGGAAGGCGGCATGGCCTTTCATGGCGGGCTCATCGGCGTCATTGTGGCGATGACCTTGTATGCCTGGCGCCACGGTATTCGCCCGCTCGCACTCGGCGATTTTATCGCCCCACTCATTGCGCCCGGCCTGGCGGCTGGCCGCTTGGGCAACTTCATTAATGGCGAGCTTTGGGGCGCGCCCACGCATTGGCCTTGGGGCATGGTCTACCCGCCGCTGGGCCCCGAACCGCGTCACCCCTCCCAGCTCTATGAAATGGCGCTCGAGGGAATCGTGTTATTTTTGCTGGTTTGGTGGGTGTCCAGAGTTCCGCGGCCCACCGGTCTAGTCACCGGCTTATTTTTGGCCGGCTATGGCGTCGCGCGCTTTGTGGTTGAGTGGGTGCGCTTGCCCGATGCGCATATCGGCTATTTACTCGGCGACTGGCTCACCATGGGCCAGCTGTTGAGCGCGCCGATGATTGTGGTTGGCTTGGCGCTCATGGCCTGGGCGCTACGCACGTCACCAACGAACAAGGAAACCGCTTAAGTTATGCAGCAGTATCTCGAGCTTTTACGGCATGTGCGCGAACACGGGGTTGAGAAAACCGATCGCACGGGCACCGGCACCTTGTCGACATTCGGCTGGCAGATGCGCTTTGACTTAGCGAAGGGTTTTCCGGTGGTGACCACCAAGAAGTTGCACTTACGCTCGATCATTCACGAGCTACTGTGGTTTTTGGCCGGCGATAGCAACATTGGCTATCTTAAAGACAACGGCGTGCGCATTTGGGATGAGTGGGCCGATGAGAACGGTGAGCTTGGACCCATTTACGGCGTGCAATGGCGCTCGTGGCCAGCCCCCAATGGCGAGCCCATCGATCAGATTCGCGCGGTGGTCGAGCAGATTCGGCAAACCCCCGATTCACGCCGGCATATCGTCACCGCCTGGAACCCCGCTGATATCGAACACATGGGCTTACCACCCTGTCATGTGCTATTCCAGTTCTACGTCGCCAACGGCCGGCTCTCCTGCCAGCTCTACCAGCGCAGCGCCGATATCTTCTTAGGCGTGCCCTTTAATATCGCCAGCTATGCGCTGCTCACGCACATGGTCGCGCAGGTAACGGGGCTTGAACCCGGTGAGTTCATCCACACCTTGGGTGATGCGCATCTCTACAGCAATCACCTCGAACAAGCCGACACCCAGCTCACCCGCGAGCCTTTGCCGCTGCCAACGCTGCGGCTCAACCCGGCGGTTAACGATTTGTTTGCGTTCAATTTTGACGACATCACGCTTGAGGGCTATCAAGCCCACCCCCACATCGCCGCGCCGGTCGCGGTGTAGGCCCAACGACGCAGCGTAAGGAGGCGGTTATGACCTCAACCGTGGACAGGCATGATCAGATCATGGACAGGCACGAATCGAGTCCCAAGCTCACGCTTGTAGTCGCCATGGCCGAGAACCGGGTGATTGGGCGCGATAACGATCTGCCCTGGCGACTGCCGGATGACATGCGCCAGTTTGTTGCGCTCACCCGCGGTAAGCCCATTGTCATGGGGCGCAAAAACTACCAATCGATTGGCCGGCCGCTGCCCAAACGCCAAAACATCGTTATGACTCGAGACACCCACTATCAAGCCGAAGGCTGCACGGTGGTGCATAGCCCCGAGGCCGCGTTGGCGGCGGCGGGCGACGCCGAAGAGGTGATGATTATTGGCGGGGCGGATATTTATGCGGCGTTTTTACCCCAAGCCCATTGCATTGAGCTCACCCGCGTCGCCGCCGAAATCGAGGGCGATACGTTGTTCCCGCTATTTGAAGGACCGGATTGGCAGCTAAGCGCGCGCACCCACCACCCAGCCGATGCTGAGCACGCTTATGCCATGGATTTTGAGACCTGGACGCGAACCTAACTAGCGCTTCATCGCCTGGAAGAATTCGGTGTTGGTCTTGGTGTCCTTGAGCTTATCGAGCAAAAATTCGATCGCGGCGAGCTCATCCATTGGATGCAGCAGTTTGCGCAGTATCCACACTTTCTGTAGCTCTTCGGGCGTCATCAGCAGCTCTTCGCGCCGCGTGCCCGAGCGGTTGATGTTAATCGCCGGGTAAATACGCTTTTCTGAAATGCGCCGGTCGAGGTGGACTTCCATGTTGCCGGTGCCCTTAAATTCCTCGTAAATCACGTCATCCATGCGCGAGCCCGTTTCCACCAACGAGGTCGCAATAATGCTCAGGCTGCCGCCTTCTTCAATATTGCGCGCGGCGCCAAAAAAGCGCTTTGGACGATGCAGCGCATTGGCATCAACACCGCCGGTGAGCACCTTGCCAGAGCTTGGCACCACGGTGTTGTAGGCCCGCGCCAAGCGGGTAATGGAGTCGAGCATGATCACCACATCGCGTTTGTGCTCGACCAAGCGCTTGGCTTTTTCGATGACCATTTCCGCGACTTGCACATGCCGATTGGCCGGCTCATCAAAAGTGGATGACACCACTTCGCCGCGCACGGTGCGCTCCATCTCGGTGACTTCCTCAGGCCGCTCGTCGATGAGCAGCACAATGACGTAAGACTCCGGATTGTTCGCGGTAATTGACTGCGCAATATTCTGCAACAGCATGGTCTTACCGGCCTTGGGTGGCGAGACAATCAACGCCCGCTGGCCCTTACCGATGGGCGCGGTCAGATCGATAACCCGCGCGGTCAGATCTTCGGTCGAGCCATTGCCGCGCTCGAGCACCAAACGCTCTTTAGGAAACAGCGGCGTGAGGTTTTCAAACAGCACTTTGTGTTTGGCCGCCTCGGGGCTTTCAAAATTAATTTCGTCGACTTTGAGCAACGCAAAATAGCGCTCGCCCTCTTTGGGCGGGCGAATTTTGCCGGAAATCGTATCGCCGGTGCGTAAACTAAAGCGTCGAATTTGACTCGGCGAGACGTAGATATCGTCAGGCCCAGCCATGTAAGAGCTCGCCGCGGAGCGTAAAAAGCCGAATCCGTCCTGCAAAATTTCTAAAACGCCATCGCCCCAAATATCTTCGCCTTTCTTGGCGTGGGCTTTGAGCAGAGAAAAGATGACATCTTGTTTGCGCGAGCGGGCCATGTTTTCGATCCCGAGGGATTGGGCAAGCTCGACGAGTTCGGCGGCAGGTTTTTGTTTGAGTTCGCTGAGATTCATTATCGCTTCTGGGCCGCCCGATGGACGGCCGTGACTCTGGTAGGGAAGGGGCATGGCCCCCAATGATGCAACGCCTGAGCGTCGGTTTTTTCTTATGTCTTAGAGGTTGCTGTCAATAAACGCCGAGAGCTGCGCTTTCGACAGCGCGCCCACCTTGGTCGCCTCAACACCGCCTTGTTTGAACAACATTAATGTGGGAATGCCACGAATGCCGAACTTCGGTGGGGTCTCGGGGTTTTCATCGATATTGAGCTTGGCAATTTTGAGCTTGCCCGCATAGTGGTCGGCCACCTCTTCGAGGATCGGCGCAATCATTTTGCAGGGGCCACACCATTCGGCCCAATAATCGACAAGGACGGGTTGATCAGAATTAATGACTTCAGATTCAAAATCAGAATCGGAGACGTGGACGATACTGTCGCTCACGAAGAGACCTCCAAGGCATACACAGTTTGATGATTAAGAACGGGTGGACCGGTAACCGGGGTCCGCTGATTGACGATACTAAAGGGGGATGCGCCCTAGTGCAGCGCGATGGGCGAAGATTATCCCTCCTCCCTCGCCGATGTCAACTCATCCCCCCGCGCGCGCCGTCGGTTTAATCGAGAATAATCTCCGGGCCCATAAACGTGTTGGGCAATACGGTCGAAATCCACGGGATGTAGGTAATCATAATTAAGAACACAAACAACACCGCCAAAAACGGCAATGCCGCGCGCACAACCGCCATCATTGGCATGCGCGCCACGCCTGAAGTAACAAATAGATTCAGCCCCACCGGCGGCGTGATCATGCCGATTTCCATGTTCACAACCATAATGATGCCCAAGTGAATCGGATCAATGCCAAGCTCCATGGCAATCGGAAATACCAACGGGGCAACGATCACCAGCAGCCCTGAGGGCTCCATAAACTGCCCGCCGATCAGCAAAATAATATTCACCATAATCAAAAACATCACCGGCCCGAGCCCGGCGGCGAGCAACGCGTTGGCGATGTTCTGCGGAATCTGCTCGTCGGTCAGCACGTGTTTGAGTAGCAGCGCATTGGCGATGACAAATAACAGGGTCACCGTTAATTTGCCGGCCTCAAACAGCGTTTTCTTGGTATCGGGATGCACTAGCGCGGTAACGACCGCCTGAGGCTTACGCCAGAGCGGGATACTGGCATTCTCGCCGGTTGTCGCCAGCGGGCCCATGTCGCGGTAGACGAAGCTGGCGATAAAAAAGGCGTAAACCGCCGCCACCGCAGCGGCTTCGGTGGGGGTAAAAATACCGCCGTAAATGCCACCCAAAATGATGACAATCAAAAACAGCCCCCACGCCGCATCACGCCCCGAGGCCCAAATCTCAGCCCAGCCTTGCCACTCACCGCGCGGCAAATTGCGCAGCTTGGCAATGACGTAAATGGTAAACATCAGCATGAACCCAGCGAGCAGCCCCGGAATCACACCGGCCAAAAACATCCGCCCAACCGAGACATCGACCGAGGCGGCATACACCACCATGACGATCGAGGGTGGAATGAGAATACCCAGCGTGCCGGCATTACAAATCACCCCCGCGGCGAACTCTTTGCTATAGCCGACTTGGCGCATGCCCGCGATCACAATCGTGCCGATCGCCACCACGGTGGCCGGCGATGAGCCGGATAAGGCGGCAAACAGCATGCAAGCGAAAACGCCGGCGATGGCGAGGCCGCCAGGCAAATGCCCGACACAGGCAATCGAAAAGCGAATAATGCGCTGAGCGACCCCACCGGTGGTCATAAATGCCGAGGCCAAAATAAAAAACGGAATCGCTAATAGCGTGTAGTGGCCTTCAAACGCCTCAAATAGCGTCCCGGCGACCGAGCCCAGCGAACTGCCTGAGTAAATCAGCAAAAACAGCGTCGAGCTCAAGCCCAGCGAAATGGCGATGGGCACACCGATCAGCAGTAAGCCGATCACCATGCCAAATAAGACGAGCACTTCCATTAACGGCGCGCCTCGACAGAATCATTGTCGAGCTCGTCAATTTCATGGCTCGCGACCACTTGCTCGAGTTCGCCACGCCAAATCGCGAGCGCTGCTTGGGCAAAACGCAACAGCAACAACAGCGAAGCAATCGGCAAGACAATATAAGGGATGACTTTGGGCAGCTTTTCATAGCTTTCGCCGTAATTGATCCACCCCTCGAGAAAACTAAATAGGCCCACCATGGGGATGTCGGTGGCCTCATAAAAACTCATGCTGCGCGCGCTTTCATTAAGCCCAGTCGGCACCCAGCGGCCCGAAGTGGGCGGCAAATCGGCAAATGGCGCCCAGTAGTCATAAGAGCCTTTTACCAGCAGCAGCGCAAACACAAGACAAACACTCACCGCCACTAAGGCAAGCACGCGCCGGGCGCGGTGTGAGAGCAAGGTAACGATCGCATCAACACCTAAGTGGGCGTTTTTCTTAACCGCATAGGAGGCGCCGAGCAGCACCAACCAGCCAAATAGATACACGGTGAGCTCAAGGGCCCACAAAATGTTGGAATTAAACAGATAACGGGCAACCACGTTGGCAAACGTGATTAATGTCATCAGACCCAGCAGCACGGCAATCACCGTCTCTTCGATCTGATCAATCCACCCGGTTTTTTGGTGCATTATCCCGGATCCTCATACCGCCGGGGGGTAAAAGACGCGCCCCGGCTTGCGGGACGCGCCATCGGTCAATCGCGACTACGAGCCGGAATTCGAGGCCATGGCGGCTTCGAGGTTCTCGGCACCGACATCACTCTCAAACTCTTCCCAAACCGGCATCATCACTTCCACCCACTGCTCGCGCTGGGCTGGCGTCATCTGACGCACGGTGCCGCCGGCATCAATGATGGCCTGCTTGGCTTCCTGGTTAACCTGCGCGGACTCGGCGTTACGCGTTTGCGTGACCTCATCAACGATGGTCAGGAACTGCTCGCGGACATCGGCATCGAGGCCGTCAAGCCAGTCAATGCTGGTGACGAGCATGTAGTCGATAATCCCGTGGTTGGTCTCGGTAATACCGTCTTGGACTTCAAAGAACTTCTTGCCGTAGATGTTTGACCAGGTGTTTTCCTGACCATCGACAACGCCCTGTTGAAGCGCGCCGTACACCTCGGAGAAGGACATCTTCTGCGGGCTACCACCGATGGCTTCCATCTGGGCGACGAGCACCTCAGAGGACTGCACCCGGAACTTAAGCCCCTCGGCATCGCTTGGCTCAACCAGCGGCACATTCGCCGACATTTGCTTCATGCCGTTATGCCAGTACTCAAGGCCTTGGATGCCGCGACGCTGCATCGAATCCAACATGCCTTGACCAGCGGCTGAGGCCTGGAAGCGGTCGACGGCGTCGATGTCTTCAAACAAAAACGGCAGGTCGAACAGGCGATACTCTTTGGTAAAGCTCTCAAACTTCGACAGGCTCGGGGCGGCTAGCTGGACATCGCCCTGCAACATGGCCTCAAGCACTTTGTCGTCATTGTAGAGCGTGGAGTTCGGGTAGACCTCCATGCACATTGTGCCGTCCATTTCGGCATTCACTCGCTCCTGAAGCAGCGAGGCAGCGATGCCTTTGGGGTGTTTGTCGGTATTGGTGACATGGCTGAATTTGACGACGGTTTCGCCATCGTCGCAGGCGGCCATGGCGGTGGTTGCACCAACGCTGAGCGCCAGCGCTGAGACCACGGTTGTTAGCATCTTCATTGCGCTCTCCTCCAAGAGTTTTTTAGTCAAGTCGAACCATAAAGATTCACACGACCCTATCGCACGGTCAAGCAATAACCGGCCGCTTACCTGTATATTTGCCGGCTTTATGAAAAGTTAATTTGAGACACCCATGAATCAACCAACCCATGAGCCCACTCTCGACGCCCTTATCGAGCCGGTGATGACGATTGCCGAAGCGGCCGGGCGCAAAATCCTCTCGATTTACGCCGCCGGTTTTGAGGTCGAAACCAAGGCCGATGACTCGCCGCTGACGGCGGCCGATAATGCCGCGCACGCGCTCATTGCCGAGCAGCTCGCGGCACTCACCCCCGATTGGCCGATTATCTCCGAGGAAGGCGGCTTGGCTGATTATGATGCGCGCCAAGCCTGGTCGCGCTATTGGCTGGTCGACCCGCTTGATGGCACCCGCGAGTTCATTAAGCGTAACGGCGAATTTACCGTCAACATCGCGCTCATCGACAACCACCAACCCATTTTAGGCGTCGTCCACGCACCGGTCTTGGCGCGCACTTATGTGGGTGTCTGCAATCAGCACGCTGACTTTGGCGCGCGTCGGTATGACGACCAAGGCAGCCGGGCGATTGCCACGCGCTCAGTCGATCAAGCCAATTTAATGCTGGTAGTAAGCCGCTCGCATCGCAGCCCGGCGGTGGAGGGGTTTTTGCAGACACTGCCGGCGTTCGATACCACCTCGATGGGCAGTTCGCTGAAGTTTTGTCTGATTGCCGAGGGCGTGGCGGATTGCTACCCGCGCTTTGGCCCCACCAGCGAGTGGGATAGCGCTGCCGCCCAATGCGTGGTTGAAGCAGCCGGCGGCGCGGTGATGCGGCCCGACGGCGAGCGCCTGCGCTACAACACCAAAGCCTCGATTTTAAACCCTAACTTTGTGGTGATTGGCGACCCGGCGTGGCCTTGGACTGACTACCTCGCTGACCAGCCGGTCGAACTGCGCTAGGCGACGCGGGCACCGCGCACCCAAGTTTCGCGGACCTGTGGGGTGCCGCTGGCTTGCGCGACCCGAATTAAATCGGCGCGCTGACCGACTTGCAGCCGGCCACGATCATGTAGCTGAGCGGCATCAGCGGCATTGGCGGTCACCGTCGCTATCGCTCGGGCCATATCGCCCCATTGATCGGCCAGACGAAACGCCGCGAGCAACAACGCCCCGGGAATATAATCCGACGAGATCACATCGAGCAGATCCGCTTGCGCAAGGTCCATCGCGGCGACATTGCCTGAGTGCGAGCCGCCCCGGATTAAATTGGGTGCGCCCATAATGATCGACATGGCGGCCTCACGGCAGGCACGGGCCGCGATCTCGGTGGTGGGAAATTCAGCAATGCTCGCGCCTTGCGCCTTCGAGGCCGCAACGTCGGTGTCTAACGTGTCATCGTGACTGGCCACAATCGCGCCCAACCGCTCGGCCGCCGCCGAAGCCGCCGCGCGGTGAGGCGCACCAACCCGTGCGCCTAAAGCCGTGCGGCGCTCGGCGTGGGACTCAAACTCCGCGGCACTCAGCCCGACCTTGCCCATCATGTAGCGCCGGTACTGGCTTAGATCACGAAACTGACGCTGCCCCGGCGTGTGATCCATCACGCTGACAATGCCAATCCGATCGGCGGGCGTGAACGCCTCGAGCTCGTCAATTAACGTCTCCGAGCACACTTCGGCGCGCAAATGCACATAGTGACTAATGCGCAGTACCGCGCGCTCGCGCAGCGCTAGCAATTCACTAGCAAGACCCCGGGCGTAGGGCGTGTAGTGATTTTCAATGCTCGCATCCGAACCCACGCGCAGGGCATCAAACACGGTGGTAATGCCCACACTGGCGAGCTCGGCATCATGGCTAATAAGCGCGGCGTTATGCGGCCAATCAACGCCAGGACGGGGGCTGATGTGGTGCTCAAGATTATCGGTATGCAGCTCAATAAGCCCCGGCATCACCCAATCACCCTGGCAATCGATTGCGCCCGCCGGGCAGTGGCTACCCGCCGCCGGCTCGAGCGCCTCGATCAGCCCATCGGCGAGTACGATCTGGCCATGACCTACCCCATCCGGCAGCACCAAGCGGGCGTTGGCTAGGCACACGCGGGTCATGCCGCCCCCGCAAAATCAGCTAAATCAATCTCACCGGTACAAACCTGCTCACGCGCGGCCGTGTCATGAAAGATGCCCAACATCGCCGCGCCCCGCTCGCGGGCGGCAGTAATGAGCTCAAGGACCACTTCGCGGTTACGCGCATCGAGGCTCGCGGTCGGCTCATCGAGCAGCAGCGCCGGGTAAGGATGAATGAAGCTGCGCGCAATATTGACCCGCTGCTGCTCACCCCCAGAAAACGTCGTCGGCGAGAGCGACCATAGGCGCGGCGGGATGTGCAAGCGCTCCAGTAAGGCACAGGCCTGATCGTGAGCCTCGGTGGGGTCAACCCCAAGATTAAGTAACGGCTCAGCGACCACCTCGGTGGTTGGCACGCGCGGGACAACGCGTAAGAACTGACTCACATAGCCAAGCGTTTGCCGACGCAGCGCCACGATTTCGCGCGCACTGGCATGGGTCACCGTTGTCGGCCCCACGGTAATGGTGCCGTGGTCGGCGAGGTAATTGCCGTAAATCATGCGCATTAATGTTGACTTACCTACCCCCGATGGGCCGACCAACGCTAAGCACTCGCCGGGGCGTACGGCAAAGCCAACCTTGGCCATCACTGGGATGCGGGCTGCGCCCTCGTTATGCAGCGTAAACGTCTTTGCCACCGCGCTTAGCTCAATCATTGCCGTCATCCCACGCCCCTAGACACGTAGCACACTCGCCACTAACAACTGGGTGTAGGCATGCTGCGGATCATCGAGTACCTGATCGGTCAGCCCCGACTCGACCACACGGCCGTCTTTCATAACCAACAGCCGGTCGGCGAGTAAGCGCACCACGGCAAGGTCGTGGGTGACAATCACCGCAGAAAGCCCCATCTGGCGCACAAGCCCACGCAACAAATCCAACAACCGGGCCTGCACGCTGACATCAAGGCCGCCGGTAGGCTCATCCATAAACACCAAGCGCGGCTGGGTGACCAAATTACGGGCGATTTGCAGGCGCTGTTGCATGCCGCCGGAAAATTCTGCCGGCGTGTCATCCATTCGATCGATGGGAATTTCGACGCGCGCGAGCCAGTCCTCGGCCGCTGCCCGAATGCGCCCATAATGCCGATCACCAATGGCCATTAGCCGCTCACCGACGTTACCGCCGGCGCTCACCGCCATGCGCAGTCCATCGCGGGGGTTTTGGTGGACAAACGCCAGATCAGTGCGGGCAAGCTGGCGACGTGCGGTCTCAGCGAGCGCGAGCAGGTCCTGTTGCCCGGCATCGCGGGTGGCAAAACGCACCTGCCCGGTATCCGGTGGCAAGTGCCCAGCTAGACAACTCAACAACGTGCTTTTACCCGACCCCGACTCGCCAACAATCCCCATCACCTCACCGGGGTAGAGGGCAAAGCTGACATCGGCACACCCAATGCGCTCGCCATAAGAGCGGCTGATGCCCTCAACCTCAAGCAGCGCGCTCATGTCACATCCTCCAGCCGGCCGGCGCAGTAATCGGTATCGGAGCAGATATACAACCGCTGACCAGCGTCATCGGTAATCACCTCATCGAGGTAGACGCCGTAGGCGCCGCAGATACCACAGGCCGCATCGGCGTGGCTGGGGTCAAACGGGTGGTCCTCAAAGTCGAGGCTAAGCGCCCGGGTATACGGCGGCAGTGCGTAAATGCGCTGCTCACGGCCCGCGCCAAACAACTGAATGGCGGGGCTTTGATTAATTTTGGGGTTGTCGAATTTGGGGATCGGCGAGGGGTCCATGACATAGCCCGATTGCACGCGCACCGGGTAGGCATAGGCGGTGGCAATTTCGCCATGCCGGGCAATATCTTCATACAGCTTGACGTGCATTAAGCCGTATTCGCCCAGACTGTGCAGCGTCCGGGTCTCGGTCTCGCGCGGCTCGAGAAACCGCAGCGGCTCGGGAATCGGCACCTGGTAGACCAACACCTGGCCGGCCCTCAGTGGGGTCTCGGGCACGCGGTGGCGGGTTTGAATTAAGCTCGCCTCAGTGGTGCGCTCGGTGGTGGCAACGCCGGCGGTGCGCTGGAAAAAGCGTCGAATCGACACCGCGTTGGTGGTGTCATCAGCGCCCTGATCAATGACCTTAAGGGTGTCGTCTGGCACCAGCGTTGCCGCGGTTACCTGCACGCCACCCGTACCCCAGCCATACGGCATGGGCATTTCACGACTGGCAAACGGCACCTGGTAGCCGGGTATCGCGAGGGCTTTAAGCAGCGCCCGACGAATCATCCGCTTGGTCTGCTCATCGAGGTAGGCAAAGTTATAGTCACTCATGCCTCGTCCTCGCCGCCGACCGGGTCTTCGTGCTCGGTACTTTCTTGCCGGCGCTGCGCGTCGGCACGCAGCCGCCGCACCAGCTCGAGCTCGGATTGAAAATCGACGTAGTGCGGCAACTTAATATGCTCAAGAAAGCCGGTCGCTTGGATGTTATCGGCATGGGCGAGCACAAACTCGGCATCCTGTGCCGGTGCGCCGGTATTCTCCTCACCGAGTGACTCCCAACGCAGCGCCCGATCGAGCAGTGCCATGGCAATGGCCTTGCGCTCGGTATGACCAAGCGTGAGGCCGTAACCTCGGGTGAATTGCGCGGGCGCCTGTTTTGAGCCGGTAAACTGATTAACGGTTTCACATTCGGTCACGGTGACCTCACCAATCGTGACCTCAAAGCCCAACGCCGGAATCTCAACACAGACCTCGACGTGGCCCACGCGCAGCTCACCAATAAATGGGTGATTGCGGCCGTAACCCCGCTGCGTTGAATAGGCAAGCGATAAGGCAAACCCCTCATCCGCCCGGCTTAAGGCTTGCAAACGCAGCGACCGGTCAGCGGGAAAGTCGAGCGGCTCGCGGGTTAAATCAGCCGGCGTCGCCTCACTCGCGGGTTCGGGCTGGAGGAGGGCATCGTCGGCAAGCCAATCGCTCACCCGCGGCATGGGCTGATGTTCAGCGGCGTCAAAATGATCATGGCGCTCGTCATCCGCGAGCGGCGCCTCGCCATTGGCCATGAGCGTGAAGTCAAGCAACCGGTGGGTGTAATCAAACGTCGGGCCCAGCACCTGACCGCCTGGGACATCTTTAAACGTCGCTGATATACGCCGCACACACGCCATCGCCGCGGTATCGATCGGGCTTGAAGCGCCTAGGCGCGGCAAGGTGGTGCGATAGGCGCGCACCAAAAAAATCGCCTCAATCAGATCACCCCGGGCCTGCTTAATCGCCAACGCCGCTAAATCGGGGTCATACAGCGAGCCCTCGGCCATCACCCGATCGACGGCCAGCCGCAGTTGCTCACGAATTTGTGCGGTATCGAGCGTTGCCACATCGGTATCACCCCGGCGCTGCTCGGCAAGCCAATCGTGGGCGTTATCAATCGCCCGCTCACCACCCTTTACTGCGACGTACATGATGGCGCTCCTATTTGCGTCGAGCGCGGTAGCGCAGCGACCTGGCGACCAGCGGTGAAAAAGCAATCAACGCCGAGAGGAAAGCGCTTGGCATTGGCTTGTAAGACAGCCACATCCGGTAGGTTGAGATAGGCGATCGCCTCGATGCCTGGACCACTGAGGGCACACCCGCTTTGACTCAGTGCCGGCTGCTCGACGATCAGCGTCGCTGAGCGATCCGGGTAAGCGGGCGTTCCGGCGGGGTATTGATCGAGTGGCTGCAGCGCAACCCAATCCCCCACCGCCCAATGCGCATCGGCCGCGCGGCCAATCACCACATCGGTATGAAACGTTAGCCACTCCCGCACCGCGGGCGTGTCGTGGGCACCGGCTAAGTAGAGCGAGGTTTCATGATCAACCAGCGTCAGTAGTAATACCGCGGCGGCACTCGATAGCGGGGCGGGCGGATCAACCACCGGTAAGGCCATGATCTGACCCGGCCGCGCCATCGCCTCCATGGCGGCGCGAAACGCTCGCGCCGCGTCCGCTGGGCCATCCACCAAACCGCCAGTGAGTGCCGCCTCACTCATGCGCTGTCCTCACCCCGAACCAGGGTGAAAAAGTCGACTTTGGTGGTTTGTGCACGCGCGGCTTCCTGCGACCGGGCGCGCTTGCGCTCGGCCTGCAAGGGAGCGAGTAAGTCTTGGGTTAGTCGCGGCGCCGCGTCGGTATGCATCAACGCATCCACCAGGGCGGCCCGACGGGCATGCGTCGGCGCGCGTCCCTGCACATAGGCATGTCCAGTCGCGCCGGATTCATCCAAGCGCAACGTACAGCGTGTCACCGTCATTTCACCCAAGTTAAAGGGCGCCCCGGTTCCGCCGGCGCGGCCGCGAACCATCACCGCACCAATCTCCGGTGCGCGCAGCCAAGTGTAGGCCGGGTCGAGCGCGAGCGCTTCCCAGCGCTCAGCAAGCGCATCTACCGAAACACAAGCAAGCAAGCTCATCCAGCCGGCACGGGTATCCGGTGTGCTAGGTGTATCGGGTGCTGTGGTCACAATGACAATCCATGATTGCGAGAAACTTTAATTTTCTATACAACTAGACAAATAATGACACGCTGATTAGCGGTCATACAAGCGAGTTATGTGACAATTACGTGACCACTAGCCAAAGAGGCCCTGAATGCGCGTTTGGGAATCGATTGCCGAGGCACTACGGGATGCCATTCACAGTGGGCATTACCCCGCCGGGGCAAAACTCCCCACCGAAACTGAGCTAGCCACACGCTTTGGCGTCAACCGCCACACGTTGCGCCGTGCAATCGCCGGCCTACGCGAGGAGGGATTGGTCTACTCGCGCCGCGGCGCCGGGGTGTTTGTGCAGCATCGGCCCACCGAGTACCCCCTCGGTAAGCGCGTGCGCTTTAATCGCAATCTGCTGGCCGCTGGCCAAACGCCCACACGCAAACTGTTATTAATGGAAACCCGCAACGCCGATCGGGCTGAACGCGATGCGCTACAACTCGACCAATCAACCCCACGAGTGCACGCGCTAGAGGGTTTATCCCTCGCCGATGGCGAGCCCATTGCGCTATTTCGCAGCGTCTTCCCCGCACAGCGCTTTCCGGCGCTGCCGGGTCACTTAGCCAAACACCACTCGGTAACCGAGGCCTTACGCGCGAGTGGTCTTAACGACTACGTCCGCGACTCCACCCGGCTGACCGCCAAAATTGCGAGCCCCACTCAGGCGAGTCATTTACAGCTCAACGCCGGTGCACCCATTCTGCGGGCGGTCAGCGTTAATGTTGATTTGGACGGCAACCCCGTTGAATACGGCCGCACCTGGTTTGCCGGGGAGCGGGTTTCGCTAGTGGTTGGCGAGGACTAGCGGGACGAGCTCGCCGCTAACCGCCGTGGCGCTCGAGAAACGCCTCCACCGAGCATTGCTGAAAATCGCTTAACGCCGCACGCAGCGCCTCATGACTCCAATCCCACCAAGCCAGCGCCAGTAACCGCTCGGCGATAGCGGGCGAAAAGCGGCGCCGCAGCGGCTTTGCCGGGACACCGGTGACAATGGTGTAGTCAGGCACATCGTGGGTGACGACCGCGCCGGCAGCGATCACCGCGCCATGACCAATCGTAAGCTCAGGCCGAATGATCGCGCCATGCCCAATCCAAGTATCGTGCCCGATGGTGACGCGGCGGGCATGACGGGCGGCAAAAAACGCCTCATCACGCTCGGCATCGTCCCAGTAGTCATAGGCCCGGTAGACAAAATGGTGCAACGCCGGCTGCTCCATCGGGTGATCAGTTGGGCCAATGCGGGTAAAGCTACTGATATTCGAGAATTTGCCCACCGTTGCATTGGCGATATCGGCATAGCGGTCGCAATAGCTGTAATCACCGATCGTGCTGCGGTGGACACGCGAGCCCTTGCCGATCTCAACCCAACCACCGAGCGTGCTTTCGGTGACTTCGCAGTCAGGGTGGATAAACGGTGTCTCAGCGCTTAAACGCGGCATCGATAAATCACTCGCCGTGAATGAGGCGACGCCGCAGCACACCGGAAATCCAATCCATGAACATCACCAGCAATACCACCAAAATGATGTAATAGCTGACTTCTTCCCACGCCCGCTGAGTAATAATCGCTTGGGTGAGCAGCAGGCCAATGCCACCCCCGGTGATCGCACCAATCACCGTCGCTGAGCGGGTGTTTGATTCAAGGTAGTAAAGCACTTGGCTAATCAGCACCGGTGCGACCTGGGGAATCACCCCAAAGCGCGAGCGCTGCAGGGCATTCGCACCGGTTGAGCGCACGCCCTCGATTTCGCGGTTATCAACGTTTTCTAGCGCCTCGGAAAACATCTTGCCAAAGCTACCGGTATCGGTCAGCAGAATGGCGAGCGACCCGGTCAGCACGCCCGGGCCAAACGCTCTTGACAGCACGATAGTCCAAATCAGGGCGTCAACGCCACGCAAGAAATCAAATACCCGGCGGATAACCAGTCGCAGTGGCTGGAACGGCGTGAAGTTTTTCGCCGCAATAAAGCAAAGCGCAATACCGATTAGCGCGGCGCCCATCGTGCCCAAAAACGCCATTAATAGCGTCTCAAACACCGCCCAAAAAACATCGCCATGGCGCCACATCGGGTTGTTTAGAAAATCCCGTGCCATGGCGAGGAAATTGCTCTCGCCGGCCACCACCGCGTTACCAGAAAACGCTAGTCCCGCGAGCTCACCAACTGAGCGGCCATAAAAGGGACTGTCAAAGGTAAACCAAAATAGCTCCCACCCAGCGGCGTAGCGGAACACCTCGGTAAAGGCCTTGGTGACAATCACTCGACCGCTATCCGTGGTAATCGACACCCGCGCCCCCGAGGCGCTAATCCACTCGGGCTCAGGGCCCGGCGGCAAGGTCAAATCAATACCCCGGCGGCTGGTTTGGGTTTCGATGGTGCCGTAACCAGGGACATCGTAGCGCATGGTCTTGCCCTCGATGTTGACCTCGTGACCGTCCGGCAGACTGACTACCGCGCCCATCTCACCGACCGGCTCGACCCACGTGGGGAAGCGCCCTTCCGGCCAGGTCCCTTTACGCTCGCCTTCAATCGCAACAATCCGCGCGTCTTGGCGGTGATCGATGGTGACATGCGTTTTATAGCTAAACGTGTCATTCACCAGTGCCTGGGCGTTCTCCGGGTTAGCGCGCTCAAAGACGCCCGGTACATCAAGGGCAAAGACCACGTAGATGAGGTAGGCCAAAATCACGCCGGGAATGGCAAAGGCCATTCGGCGTTTGGCCGATAAATGGCGGGTGGCCTGTTCCTGCGGCGACACCGCCGGCACCTTATAACCCACGGCACTCATATCACTTGCTCCCCGGTCAGGCGGTTACGCCAGTGGCTTGAGAGTTGGTCGAAAAACACAATGGTGGCGAACAGCAGGATAAAGATCGCGGCCACCTCGTCGTAACGCCCCTGACCCCAACTGATGGCATTTTTAAGGTCATAGCCAATGCCACCCGAGCCAACAAAGCCCAGAATGGCCGAGGCGCGGATATTGATTTCAAAGCGCAAGAGCGCATAACTCAAATAGTTGGGCGCGACCTGCGGGATCACCCCCAGGCCCATTTGCTGAATCCAAGTACTGCCAGTCGAGCGCAGCCCTTCGACCGGGTTGAGCGAGGCGTTTTCATTGACTTCGGAGAACAACTTCCCGAGCGCCCCGGCGGTATGAAAGGTAATCGCGATGACCGCAGGAACCGGGCCACCGCCGAGAATAAAGATCAACACCAGCGCGACGACAATCTCGGGGATGGCGCGCATGATGTCCATGGTGCGTCGAAACACCGGAATAAGCCGTGGGAAACGCGCCAATCCGCGCGTTGATAGCAACGCCAACAAAACCGCGAGTGCCGCACCAATGAGCGTTGAGGTCGCAGCAATGTTGATTGTTTCAATCAGCGAGGGCAAAAACTCCAGCAAAAAGGCCGGCAAGTTCGCCGCATCATCCACTGCTTCTGAAACCACTTCGCTAGGAAAATCGAAAACGTTAAGAATGCCTTCCCAAAAGCCACCAGAGTTGCGGCTATCAGCCAGCATAAACCCGCTCACCATGAGCATCACGAACACCGCCAGCAGGATGCCGCCATAGGTCTGACGGCGGCGCGTTAACTCTAGATAGCGTTGCCGGATATCCGGCGTATCCGCCGCGGGCACTGCGCTCATGGGGTTTACCTCAGCAATAAAAAATGGCCGGCCACCCCTTATGGGGCGACCGACCGGGGGTAGGCCGAATTACATCTTCGACTTACGCGCCTCAACAATGGAGACGTAAGCCTCATGGTCAATCGGCTGGAAACCCAGCGCTTCACCGGCCATGAAGTTATAAGCGCAATCCGCATCCATGTACGGCAGTGAAGCGGTCATCGTGGTGATGTCAATTTTCACCCGCTCAGGCAGATCCGAGGCGAGCACGATGGGGCCTTCCGGAATTGGCTTTGACTTCCAAATCTCGACCATTTCGTTCATATCAACGAGGCCGGAATCGGAGGCCTTACGCAGGGCGCCCGAGTTATAACCTTCTTCCCATTCACCCAAGCCATCGGCCCAGGTCACACCCGCATCGATATCGCCATTGGCCACGGCCACAATGGTTTGCTCATGACCGCCTGTGAAGGCCACTTCACCAAAGAAGTCGCCCGACTCCATGGTGACGTCAAACTGGCTGGGGATTTCGATCGACGGAATGAGGTAACCCGATGTGGAGTTGGGATCACCAAAACCGAAGGTTTTACCTTCAAGGTCATCCACCGACGTGATGCCGCTGTCCTTACGCGCAAAACCCACCGAGTAATAGCCATAGGAGCCATCGGTGTTGGTTTTCACCATAATCGGCTCAACCGCGTCTGGATCGCTGATATAGGTCTTGGCGTAGCCTGAGGCACCTAACCAAGCCATATCAATCGAGCCACCGAGCAGACCCTGAATCACGCCATCGTAGTCGGCGGGCGTGAAGATCTTTACCGGCACGCCCAGCAGCGATTCGGCCATGTCTTTGTAGCAAGACATGCTGGCAAGCCGGTCCTGCGCGTTCTCACCACCGAGCACGCCAATGCGGAACTCGTCAATTTCTTGCGCGGCCGCGGGGCCGGCCACTAAGGCCGTCAAAGCGGCGCCCATGAGTAGCTTTTTCATCGTCATCTCCTAGTTAATGGTCTTAGCCGGTTCAGCCGGCGTCGGGGGTTGAACCGAAGCGGGTTCAGGCGCCTCGGCTTGTTCACGAATTTCGGTTGAGGTGGCTTCCTCGGAGAAGGTCTCGTCAGCGCCGTAAATCTTGCGGGCAACATCGGTGGTGAGCGCATCCGGCGGGCCATCAAACACAATCGCACCGGCGCTCATGCCAATCACTCGGTCGCAGTAGCGCCGCGCGGTGTCGAGCGTGTGCAGGTTGCAAATGACGGTCCGGCCGTCTTCGACGTGAATGCGCCGCAGGGCCTCCATAACGACTTGCGCGTTCATGGGGTCGAGGCTCGCGATGGGCTCATCGGCAAGAACGACATCGGGGTCTTGCATGAGCGCGCGGGCAATGGCGACGCGCTGCTGTTGGCCGCCACTGAGTGCCTGAGCCCTTTGGGTGGCCTGCTCCTCGATGCCGAGGCGCTCAAGAATTTCGATTGCGCGATGAATGTCCGCGCGGGGGAAGAGGTTAAAGGCAGTGGCGAGGGTGGAGCGCTGGTTGAGCGTGCCATGCAAAACGTTGGACACCACGTCCATGCGTGGGACCAAATTAAATTGCTGAAAAATCATCGCGCAGTTGGCCTGCCAGCGGCGTTTTTCAGCACCCCGCAGGGTAAGTATGTTGTCGCCCTTAAAGCTGATGCGCCCGGTGCTGGCATCCACCAACCGGTTAATCATGCGCAAAAAGGTCGATTTGCCCGCGCCGGATCGGCCAATAATGCCGATCATTGATTCGGATTCGACGTCAAAGCTGACGCCGCGCACGGCAGCCACTTCACCGAAGTTTTTGCCGACACTCTCGAAGCTGAGAATCATCCGTTTATCCCCTTTTACCTTTCGCCAAGGTAATCAGGGCATGCTTCAGTAACGCGTCAGTTCGATTGCAGTTGTATTAAGTCAGCGCCACTTAGCGCATCAACACATACTCCCCCGGCGCATGAGAGAGTGGAGTCAGCCTTCGCGCAGCAAGCGCATCGGTGAGGCCCAGTAATAGCGCCGCGCGCCTAAGGCGCCCGCCAGCCACACCGTGAGCAGCCCAACGCCGGCGCCAGCGACAATGGTGAGGGGCCGAAAGGGGTAGTCGAGATTAAATAATGCCTCAGCAACCACCATGCCCGCGGCGGTTGCCGCCAGGCCTGCGAGCGCCCCGGCAATGGCGCCGACCAGCCAGAATTCGAGCCGCGCCATCGCCCGAATGCGTCGCCCGCGCGCGCCTAGCGCCCGTAGCAAAGCACTCTCAAAGCGTCGCTCTTCGCCCGTAATTTGCAGCGCTGCGAGCAACACCAACACCCCAGCCGCTAGCGTGAGTAGCGACATGAGCTCAACCACGCGAGAGCCCTGATCGATGATGGTGCGCACAATGCGCAGAACGCTACTGACATCGATAGGCGTGACGCTGGGGAATTCGCGAATCAGCGTATTGAGCACCGCCGTCTCATTGTCAGGCAAGTAAAAGCTGGTGAGCCACGTTTCTGGCAGATCATTAAAGGTTCCCGGTGAGGCAAGTACAAAGAAGTTGACGTTAAAGCTCTCCCAGCGCACCGACCGTAAACTGGTCACCTCGGCACTGACCTCGCTGCCGCCGGAGGCAAATGTCAGGCGATCACCCATCGCCACCCCGATCTCTTGTGCGAAGTCGGTTTCAAGCGATAGCTGCGGACGCGGGTTGGCTTCATCGCCCCACCAATCACCGGATACGATCTCATTGTCGGGCGCCAACGTGCCTGTCCACGATAGATTAAATTCGCGTCGAGTAAGACGCCGGGCCTGCGGGCTGTCGTAGTCTTCGGCGGCAATCGGTTCGCCGTTGAGGGCGGTTAGTCGCGCCCGAACCATGGGGTAGAACTGGGTCTCAACGCCCGCGGCCGCTAACGTCTCACGCACGCCATCGACTTCATCGGGCTGAATATTGATTAAAAACTGATTGGGCGCATCCAGTGGGATTTCGGCCTGCCAGGCACTAAGCAAGTCATTGCGCACCACGGCGAGCAAAAACAAGCTCATCAACCCAACCCCCACGGCCACAATCTGAATCACCGCAGTGACCGGGCGGCGAGTAAAACCAGACAGCCACAACAAACGTGCCTGTCCAGCTTGGCGACTGTAAGCCCGCGCGCCGTAGACAACACCGGCGGCGACCACCGCGAGCAACGCCAAGCTCGCCCCGACGGCGGCAAAGACACTCAAGGTCACGCGGACATCGCCGGCCTGCCAGGCCATTAACCCAAGAATCACCAGTGCGGCGACGACAAGCGGCATGCCCGCGCGCAGCAGCCCACCACCCAAATCGGCTCGCAACACACGCATTGGCGGCGCATTGCGCAGGCGCACGAGTGTTGGCAGGGCAAACCCCAGTAACGCCGCCCCCGCGGTCAGCCATCCCGTGGCAAGCGGCTGCCAACCCGCCGCCGGCAATGAGGTGCCGAGCAAATCAGCCACAATGAGCAACATGCCCCAGTGCATGAGATACCCCAACCCAGCACCCAGCCCACCGGCAAACAACGCGAGCCACAGCAACTTGCCAATAAATAACCCCAACACGCGGCGCCGGGTCGCGCCCATCGCGCGCATCACTGCAACGCCGGTAATTTGGCGCTCGGCGTAATGACGGACAGTCAACAACACCGCCACACCCGCCACGATCACCGTCAGCAACGCCGCAAGCCCCAAAAAGCGCTTCGCTTGCTCGATGACTTCTGCCGCGCCGCGGCCTTGTTCGCTGGGTGTCTCAATTTCAACGCGATTACCCTGCTCGGCGCGTAAAGCACGCGTAAACGCGGTGGCTTCGGTCAGATCGCCGGCTAATAGCAGTTTGTGCCGCGCCCGACTGCCGGGGCCGAGTAGCTCGGTGGACGCGAGGTCGGCGTGATTGAACATCACCCGTGGCGCGAGCGAGCCAAAGCCCTGCCCACGATCAGGCTCAAAACTAATGATCGCGCTAATGCGAAATTGCCGCGCGCCCAAACGCAGACGATCGCCGACCTCAACGCCAAGCAAACCGAGTAAACGCGATTCAAGCCAGACATTACCGGGTTCGGGAATACCCGCTGCCGGCTGCTCTGGGGCACCCAAGGCCGGTTGAGTGCGCAGACGCCCGCGCAGGGGATAGCCGTCAGTCACCGCTTTCGCCGACACCAATCGATTGGCCCGATCCGTCACAACAACCGTCGGAAACACCGCGGTCTGTGCCGTCGACAAACCCCGCGATTGCGCGCGCTCAATCCACTCCGCCGGGATCAAATCAGTGGTTTCAACCGCCCGATCGGCAGCGAGTAAATCCGCCGCCCGCGCCTCGGTTGCCCCTGCCACTCGGTCAGCGAGCCAAGACACCCCAGTCACCGCGGCCACCGCAATAACCACCGCCAATGCAAGCAGTCGTAGCTCGCCACTACGCCAATCGCGTGCCAATAATCGTAACGACAGCATCATTCGCTAGTCGCCATCAATCGGCCTTCGCGCAGATAGCGCACATGGGCACAACGCCCGGCCACTGCCTGGTCGTGCGTGACCAAAACCAACGTCGTGCCATAGTCGCGGTTGAGGTCAAACAACAAGTTAATGATCTGCTCGCCGGTGCTGTGATCGAGGTTACCGGTGGGCTCATCGGCAAAGAGAATGCTCGGCGCGGTGATAAACGCCCGTGCCAACGCCACGCGCTGCTGCTCGCCACCTGAGAGTTGCGCCGGATAATGGCCTCGGCGCGGTGTGAGCCCGACTTGATCGAGTGCGCTGGCGGCGTGTTCGCGGGCCTGCGCGTCGCCTGCAAGCTCAGCCGGCAGCATGACATTTTCAAGCGCCGTGAGACCAGGCAATAAATGGAACGACTGAAACACAAATCCAACCCGACCGGCGCGCAAAACCGCACGCGCATCCTCGTCGAGATCGTTGAGTTTGTGCCTGTCCATGATCACCGAACCAGCACTCGGCAAGTCCAACCCCGCAAGCAAGCCCAGCAACGTCGATTTGCCCGACCCTGAGGTGCCCAGAATGGCGAGGGAGTCACCGGCATCAATGCTAAAATCAAGCCCTTCGAACAGGCTAATGGGGCCTTCTGGGGCCTCGAAACGCATCCCCAGGCCTTGCGCTTGCAAAATGGGCGATTGAACGGAGGACGAACCGTTGGCTGAATCTGTAGGTGCTGCCGAATCCGATGCCATGCTGTCTCGCCTCCTAATGGCGATGGTAATTACTGTCAGTCTGCTGCTCGCAAGCGCCGCTGCGAGCGCCGCTGCTGATTCAACCAACGCCGGCCCCCGCGTGCTGGTGCTCGGCGATAGTCTATCCGCCGCCTACAACATGCCTACTGAGGCAGGCTGGGTCGCGCTACTGCGTGAGCGCCTCGGCGAGCATGCGAGCGTGATTAATGCCGCTATTTCCGGCGACACCACCGCCGGCGCTCGCGCGCGGTTGGGTCAAACTCTAGACACCCACAAACCCGACGTGGTCATCATCGCGCTGGGCGGCAATGACGGGTTACGTGGCATCGCGCTGGCAACGTTTCGCGACAATCTTGACGCCATGATAACCGCTGCGCGCCAAGCCGGGGCGGATGTCTTACTCGCCGGCGTGCGCCTACCCGCTAACTATGGCAGCGCGTTTATCGAACGGTTCCTGGGTGTCTACAAAGAAGTCGCCAAGGCACGCGATGTCGCCTTTGTCCCACGCCTGCTCGACGGCGTCGCGACCAACCCTACGCTCATGCAAGACGATGGCATTCACCCCAACGCCCAAGCCCAGCCGGTCATTCTTAATAACCTCTGGCCGGCTCTCGAGCCTCTAGTTCACTCGGCTCAGACCGGCCAGTAAGTGCGGCGGGCAACCGCACGGTCATGGTCATCGGTAGATGATCAGACAGGGGCGCATCCAGCACCTCAGCGGACTCCACCGTTAAGCTTGGCGAGACCAAAATGTGGTCGATATTGCGCGCCGGCCGCCAACTCGGATACGTCGGCAAATCATGCAGCGGCTCGCGTAAATCGCTTCGCGCGCACAACGCCACAAGCTCAGGACTGCGCGAGTGGCAGTTGAAATCCCCCATCATAATGACGTGCTCACGGGGGCTGATTTGCTCACTGATGTAGGCGAGCTGCTTGAGCCGGGCACGTCGACTGAGCGCCAAATGCACCAACACCACGAGCAGTGAGGCGTTGGCCTGCCCAAAGCGCACCATCAATGCACCGCGCCCCGGAATTCGTCCAGGCAAGCGGTGCTCTGTGACCGAATAAGCCGGCAGGCGACTGAGCAGGCCATTGCTGTGCTGAGCAAAGCGCCCAAGCGGCCGATTGGTCTGCTGATAACGGTAGGTGAAGTCAGCGCAATCGCCGAGAAATGCCGTTTGATCGACAAAGCCACTGCGCAGGCTGCCAGCATCAAGCTCTTGTAATCCGACCAAATCAAACCCACCAATCACCCCGGCAATGCGGCGTAAATTGGGTAGCCGGCCGGTGTCAGGCAAGACATGCCGCCAGCCGCGCGTAAAGTATTGGTGATAGGTTCGAGTCTGAATGCCCGCCTGAATGTTATAGCTCATTAACCGCAGCTGCGCGGGTAAGGCCACCGGCTGAGTGGCGTCAAGCGGGGTCGATGGGGCGCTCGCGTTAACCGCCGCGCTCCTCGGCCACCAGCTGCTCAGCCACTTCCAGCATGCCTTGCTGTCCACCCGCGGCACGGACATCAATTAGGTATTTTCCGGCCACCCCGACCGATGGCGTGCCCGGCACTTGGTAGGCATTGGTTAGCCGCTCGGCGCGGTTGATTTGCGCGTTCACCGAGAACGAATTCATCGCATTGAGCGCATCCATTTCACTGACATCGGCAACGCGGGCATAAAAGCGGGCCACGTCACGGGGCTCGCTAAACGTCTGCCCATCGACATGAATGGCCTGAAATAGCGCGCTATGGGTTTGCTCCAAAATCTCCAAGGCTTGGGCCGCGTAGTAGGCCCGGGCGAGCAGCGCCCAGCTATCGCGGCCAAAGGTGACCGGTGTGTGTACCACCTCGGCGCGCTCGCCCATTTGCTCGGTCCACGCGGCAAGCTGTGGTTCAAAATTAAAGCAATGCGAGCAGGCGTAGGAAAAGAATTCGCGCACCTCAACACCCTCGCCTTGCGTGCTCTGCGGTGTCTCAAGCACTCGGTAGGGCTGATTTTGCGCCATGGCCATCGTGCCCATGAGGAACAATAATCCCGCTAAAACGCGGCATAAGATCAATGGCGAAGGCCCCATAACAAGATTCCTTTTCAGTGATTCGTCAGTCATTGGTCAGTGATTCGGCCGAGCCCATTAAAGCTCGCCGTAAGAGTGCAAACCCGAGAGAAACATATTCACACCCAAAAAGGCGAACGTGGTTACAAACAACCCAACGATCGCCCACCAGGCCATCGGCTTACCGCGCAGGCCTTTGGTATAGCGCAAATGCAGCCAACCGGCGTAATTGAGCCAGACAATCAGCGCCCAGCTCTCTTTTGGATCCCACGACCAATAGCGCCCCCAGGCCTCAGCGGCCCACAGCGCGCCCAAAATCGTCGCGACAGTAAAAAACGCAAACCCCAGGGCGATGGTGCGATAGCTGACTTCGTCAATTTGCTTGAGCGTAGGCAAGCGCGCCGCCCAGGGGCTGTCATCAGCGACCCGGGCGCGAATTAAATACGCCACACCCAGCATCGCGGCGATCGCAAAACAGCCATAACCGATGAAATTCGTCGGCACATGGATTTTCATCCAATAGCTATTGAGCGCCGGCACCAGCGGCTCGATCTGATAGGCCTCGCGCTCAAAGTGATACCAAAGCAAAAAGCCGATTGACGCGGAAATAATCAGCAACACAAAAAAGCCCATCGACCGGGTGTTTTGCGCGGCTTCGTAATACAAATAAATCAGCGCGGTGATGACAGCAAAGAGCACAAACACTTCGTAGAGATTGCTCACGGGGATATAGCCAATGCCGCCGGCATAGAGATGCGTTTCGTGCCAGCGCACCAGCAGACCAATCAACCCCGCCGCGGCACCCGCCCACGTCAGCGCGGTACCAACGCGTGCAGTAAACGCGTGCCCGCTAGCGAGCGCCACGCCATAGGTGAGGGTCGCTGCGGGGAATAGCGCACTCATCCACATAATGGCTGATTGGCTTGAGAGCAGGTAGCGCAAGAAAAAGTCGTTTTGCGCCGCCGCCAATTCAGGATAGCGACTAATCGCAAGCAGGCTGAGCGCGCACACCAAGGTCATGTAGGTTTTTGCCGCCGACCAGTGCCAGCCCAAACCAACCATGGTGGCCGCTGTGAACGCCGTAATCACCACCTCGTAGTGGTTCATCGCCTCCCACAGCACGGCATAGGTAGCCACTGTGGCGAGCGCCACCAACCCAAGCCAGGCCCAATCCGCCGCACTCAGACGTTGCCATAGCGACGGTTGCCGCATCTCGCGGAGTAATTCTTCGCGGGAGGTTGCCATTATTTCGACCCCTCGTTGGGCTGACGCAAATGCTTATCGAGCGCATCGGTCAGGGTAGTAAACTCAGCTTCAAACAATTCGGGACGCCGCTGATTGGTGCCGGCAACTAGCAAATCCGTTCCCCCATCTGATCGCGGGCTCAGCATTGCCCAGACGCGACGTTGCGAGACGTAGAACAGCAAGAATACCCCCACAACGAGCAACGCGCAGCCCGCGTAGACCACATTTTTGCCGGGCGCGCGGGTGATCTGCAGCCCGGTGGCTTGCCGGTGATTGAAATGATCGAGCTCAAGCAGCACCGGTGCGCCGTAATCAGCCACCGCCGATACGGCATTCATGGCATCTTCAAAAAAACGCTGTTGGTCATTATTGAGCTGAATGCGATCGAGCGCGACACCGGTTTGCTCGGCTTTAATTTCGCGATAAATCTCAAACAAGGTGCCCTGCAAAACCGCCCGCGAGAAGTCCAACAACATCGCTGAGCGCGCTGAGCCGGCAACGCGCCCTTCAAGCTGCGCATTCACTTCGCCAAAACCGTCATCCAGCAGGGTCGTCACCATCTCATTGGCGGTCGCTGCGACCCGCACACCCAAATCCGGATTGGCGATACCCATTTGCCTGAGCATTCGCTCCGATGCTCGAGTTGAGGCGGCATCAACCCGGCTGCGGTCATGCAGGGCTTGATAGAAGCGCATAAAAGTTGCCATCGACGCGCTGTCATCGGCAGGAATATGCAAATACTCGAACGGCTGATCAGGCGCGCTGCGCGTACCGTGCAGGTAGTACCAATGGCCGTCGATTTCAACCGGCGCCATGTAGCTATGGAAGGCCTGGGCTTGGCCGGCATCATCGCGCAGCGTGTAATTAAATGACGGCCCCACATTGGTAAATTCATCCGCGGCACCGACTCGCTCGACGGCCCGCGGATCGCGATTGACGTTAAAAAACTGAAAATCATCCACCTCGAGCGTGCGTGAGGCACCCGCCACGGTTAGCGGCGTGTCTTCAAACACGTGGGTCGCAATGGATTGTGCCTGTCCACGGCCGGTTAACGGATGCGCCGTTAAATTGAGCTTGGTGCCGCCGTCGGTGAAGCTCGCCTGATAAATGGTATGGCCGCGGTAGGTGAGCGGGTGATTGACTGAAATCGTCTCGCGAATGGGCTCATCAAGCGCCGGGTCACGAATCACCAAATCGCTGGAGTAAGACTTGGGCATTCCATTGGGGTAGTGATCGATGTGAAAGTCTTCAACATCAATTCGAAACGGCAATGATTGGACCAAATAGCCATCGCGAACCTGCAAAAACGCCACATTGGTGAAGCTGCCTTCGGGAATGGTGACGTTGGCCCGAAATGAGCCACTTTCGGCCGGCAACCAGCTTTGCTGAGGGATTTGCGAGACCGGCAAGTCACGGGTTTCGATCACAAACTCACCGAGCATCTCTTTAATTTTTAAATTGATATTGCCGTCGGCGAGCGCGCCAATGGCGATAATCACCACCGCTAAATGGGTAAAGAGGTAGCCAAGCCGGGTGGCTCGGCCTTTCATGCCCGCAATTATGGTGGCCTGACCGCGGGTTTCTTGGCGCACTCGAAAGCCATGACCGGCGAAAGCCGCCTCGGCAACCTCACCGACGCGCGCGGGATCATCTGCGCTCTGCCAAGCCCGATGCTGCGAGAGGGCGCGTAACGATTGCTCGCGAACATGCGTGCGATAACGTGTGATTTCGCGCCACACCGCCGGCGTGTGCCGACTGACACAAACGCTGGTGGAGAGCACCAAAAAGCCCATGATGGCCATAAACCACCAAGCGGAGTAGACATCGTAGAGGTTGAGGGCGCGAAACACCTCAAACCAAAACGGCCCAAATTGGATCAAATAATCGGTATAGGCCTGATTTTGCGGCAACACCGTCCCGATAACGGAGGCAATGCTGACGACCACCAACAGACTGATCGCCAGGTTCATCGAGCCTAAAAACTCGAGCCAAATCGCCCCTAGGCCCTTGCGGTTTTCGCCGCGGGCAGACGTTTGACCGGCCGTGAGACTGGCAGCGGTTTGAGCCATGGTTACCGTGTCGTTGTCGTTGAGTCAGCGCCGTCCGCGCCACTTACCTATCGGTTAGACCGTCGTGGCGCGCAGACGTTCTCGATTGCCGGCTGGGCTACCGGGTTATTCAGCCGCCATTTCTGGCGCGTAAAGGCCACGAACGTAATTGGCAACCGCCTGAATCTCTTCATCAGACAGATTCGAGGCGATGCCATTCATCACCGACGCTTGGCCGTAGCCAGACCGCTCGCCAGAGCGATAGAGCGCGAGTTGATCGGAGGTGTACTGGGTCTTTTGCCCACTTAAGCGAGGATAGCCACTGCTTGGCACGCCCAGCCCGGCCGGGCCGTGACAGCTTACACACGCGGGCACGCCTTTTTCGGCGATCCCACCCATGTAGATGCTTTTGCCGGTGGCTAATAGCTCTTCCGGTGTCTCACCTACTTCGGCGTCTAAGCCTGCGAAGTAGACCGCTAAATCAGCCATGGTCTGTTTATCCAAGCCCGCCGCTTGGCCATACATAATGGCGTTTTCGCGCTCGCCTGATTTGTAGTATTGCAGCTGCTCGTAGATATAGTCGGCGTGCTGGCCGGCAAGGTTGGGCCATTGGCCGTTGTTGCTATTGCCCTTAGCACCATGACAGGCAACGCACGAGGCCGCCGCGCCTTCACCGCGTTGCGGATCCGCCGATTCAAGCTGGGCGAGTGCCGGCAAGGCAAGGCTGGCAAAAAGACAAAGCGCTGAAAGCGACTTTAAGATCATGTTGGCAATACTCTCGAGTACAATCGCTGGTTTTATACCAATCGGCCCTTTGGGGGTCAATTTATGCGGGGAGTCGCAACGTGTCACTGGACTATCGTCAGACTCGATTTTACCTCTCAGCACCGGCACCTGAGCAGTTGCCCGCCGATCGCGGCGCCGAGGTGGCCTTCGCTGGGCGCTCAAACGCGGGCAAATCCAGTGCGCTTAACGCTATCACCGACCAAAAGGCGCTGGCGCGGGTCAGCAAAACGCCCGGCCGTACTCAACAGATTAACGTCTTTCCGGTCGGCGACGCCATCCTCGAAGCACCGACCGTGGACAGGCACGATTCTGTCGACCCCGAGTTTGTGGATCCCGAGTTTGTGGACAGGCACGATCCGGCGTATCGGTTGATCGATTTGCCGGGCTACGGCTATGCGAAGGCGCCACCGGCGATGCGCGCCCATTGGCAAGAAGCCCTGCCGCGTTACCTAGAAACACGAAAAAGTTTGCGCGGACTGATTTTAATTATGGATGTACGCCACGCCATGGGCCCACTCGATACCCAGATGTTGGACTGGTGTGCGGCGGCCGACTTGCCTGTCCATGTTCTGCTCAGCAAAGCCGACAAGCTCAGCCGGGGGGCGGCGGGCAATCAATTGCAGCGGGTTCGCTCGCAAGCGCTTAAATGCTGTCAAAGTGCTTCCGTGCAACTCTTTTCATCGAGCACGCGCACTGGCGTGGCTGAGGCAAGGTCGTGTCTTGATCGGTGGTTGCTTGAGCAATAAAAAACCCCAGCGGCCATGGGGTGTGGCCGCTGAGGAGCGTGGGCTCGACCTTGGGGGCATGGCCGAGCCGCATGGTCCGCTAAAAAGGGAGGGAGTAGCGGACCGCGCCGGGCACTGGCGCAACTATTAGGACAGCAATTTTTAGCGTCGAGTTCAGTGCGCTGCATCCCAATTGTCGCCAACGCCGATTTCCACTTCCAAGGGCACATCAAGTTCAGCGGCATCGGCCATAAAACCGCGAATTTTCTCGGCGACGGATTGTTCGTGGGTGTCTAGTACCTCGAGCACGAGCTCGTCATGCACTTGCATAACCAAGGCCGTTTTTGGCGATTCACGGCGAATCCAGTCATCAACGCTGAGCATGGCGCGTTTAATGATATCGGCCGCGGTGCCCTGCATCGGCGCGTTAATCGCCGTGCGCTCGGCATACTGACGACGCTGATTATTGCGGCTATTAATCTCCGGCAGGTAGAGCCTGCGTCCAAACACCGTTTCAACATACCCACGCTCATGCGCCTCGTTGCGCGTGCGATCCATAAATTCCCGCACCCCGGGATATCGCTCGAAATAACGATCGACATACGATTGCGCTTCACCACGCTCAATACCTAACTGGCGAGCAAGTCCCCAAGCGGACATGCCATAAATCAGGCCAAAATTAATGGCCTTCGCCGCCCGACGCTGATCAGCACTGACCGATTCCGGTTTGCCACCAAACACCTCTGCCGCCGTCGCTGCGTGGATGTCCAGGCCCTCAGCAAACGCCCGCTTTAACCCTTGGTCACCGGACAAGTGCGCCATTATGCGCAACTCGACCTGAGAGTAATCCGCCGCCATTAATCGATAACCAGGCTCGGCAATGAACGCGTGGCGAATCCGCCGGCCCTCAGCGCTGCGAACCGGAATGTTTTGGAGATTGGGGTCGGATGAGGACAGCCTGCCGGTGGCTGCTACCGCTTGGTGATACGAGGTGTGGACGCGGCCGGTGGTTGGGTTGATGAGGCTTGGCAGCTTTTCGGTATAGGTTGAGCGAAGTTTTGAGACACCGCGGTAATCAAGGATCAGCTGCGGCAACTCGTGGCCCTGCGCGGCGAGCTCCTCAAGCACCGATTCGGCGGTCGATGGAGCGCCCTTGGGCGTTTTTGAGAGCACCGGCAGGCCTTGGCGTTCGTAGAGAATCTCCTGAATCTGCTTAGGCGAGCCCAAGTTGAAAGGCCCGCCGGCTGAGGCGTGCGCCTTTTGCTCGAGGCTTTGCATCGTCTCGGCAAGTTCACGGCTCTGGACACCCAACAATTCGGCGTCAACTTTTACGCCCGTACGCTCGATGCGCGACAAAACCCCGATCAGCGGCACTTCGATTTGCTCATAAACCGCCCGCGGACCGTCTTCGCTAGCAAGTTGCGGCCACAACTGCTCATGCAACCGATAAGTGATATCGGCATCTTCCGCGGCATAGTCCACGGCTTGCTCAAGGGCGACCTGGTCGAAGCTAATTTGCTTGGCCCCCTTGCCAGCAACCGCGGTATAGGCGATCGGTTCATAGCCTAAGTACTTTTGCGCCAGTGAGGTCATATCATGGCGAATCGCCGTGGCATCCAGGCAATACGACGCCAGCATGGTGTCGTGGACAATACCGCGCAGGGTGATGCCGTGATTGGCCAGCACGCTCATATCATATTTAAGGTTTTGACCGAGTTTGTGCCTGTCCACAGATTCCAGCAGGTCACGCAGTTGCTCAAGCACCGTATCGCGATCAAGTTGCTCAGGCTGATCCGGCCCACAATGAGCGAGTGGCAGGTAAGCCGCCTCGCCGGCTTGGACTGAAAACGAGACACCCACAATTCGAGCGTCCATATAACTAAGGCTGTCCGTTTCTAAATCAAACGCGAACACCTCAGCGGCACGCAGACGCTCAATCCATTCATCAAGCGTGGCCTGATCCTGGATGCACGTGTAATTGGCTTGAGGCGAATTCGAATCGTGCCTGTCCAGAGTTGCTGCCTGTCCAGAGTCGCTGATCGAAGCGGGGTTGGATGAATCGTGCCTGTCCACGGTCTCGATCTCGCGCAGCCAGCTGTTAAAGCCAAGCGCGCGGTAATGCGTGGCAAGTGCCTCACGATCGGGGGCGGCCACGCGGATATCCAGGGGTTCGAGTGGCAGTGAGACATCACAATGAATCGTCGCGAGCTGTCGGGATAAATCGAGCGCATCCAGGTGCTCGCGCAGGCTCTCGCCCACCTTGCCACCAACGGCATCGGCGTTCTCACGCACGCCATCCAGAGAGCCATATTCATTGAGCCACTTCGCGGCGGTTTTCGGCCCCACTTTGGGCACCCCAGGGATGTTATCGGAGCTATCCCCAACCAATGCGAGGTAATCAATAATGCGCTCAGGCGGAACCCCGAATTTCTCTACCACCCCATCGTGGTCCAATACGCTATTGGACATGGTGTTGAGCAAGGTCACTTCACCGTTGACCAGCTGCGCCATATCCTTATCGCCGGTTGAAATGAGCAGCGTTAAACCCGCCTCACGACCGCGGACAGCCAAAGTGCCAATAACGTCGTCCGCCTCAACGCCTTGCTCTTCAATGAGCGGCAGCCCCATGGCTTTGACCACCTCTTTAAGGGGCGCAATTTGCGGCGCGAGATCTTCAGGCATTTGCGGCCGATTGGCCTTGTATTCGGCAAATAGCTCATCGCGAAATGTCTTTCCCGGGGCGTCAAATACGACACCCATGTAAACCGGCGCATAGTCACTCATAAGCCGCCGTAACATACTGATCACACCGTAAATCGCCCCCGTTGGCTCGCCGCTTGGGCTCGTAAGCGGTGGTAGGGCGTGGTAGGCGCGATAGAGATAGGACGACCCATCCACCAGTAGCAGGCGCTTATCGGGATCACTCATGGCATTTTCCTTGTTGCGAATGCCGCTGATGATACCCGGCGGTTGGAGCTTGTGGACAGGCACGTTTCGGCGGCAAGATCGCGCTCTGCAATTGTGGACAGGCACAGTCCGAATACTGGACAGGCACAAAAACCCCCCAACGAGGCCAATATGACCAACAATCACTCGAAAACGCTGCCGGGCTTAACGCTCGATGAGGCGTTGATGACGCCCGAGTCGTGGCGGATTTTTCAAATCATGACTGAGTTTGGGGAGGGCTTTGAGCGGCTGTCTGCGGTGCGGCCATCGGTCACGATATTTGGTTCATCACGGGCAAGCCAGGGGCATCCTTGGTATGCCATGGCAGAACAAACCGCGCGGCTCCTCTCCGATGCCGGCTTTGCAATCATCAGCGGCGGTGGCCCGGGTTTAATGGAGGCCGCGAACAAAGGCGCATCAGCGGGCGCCTCAACCAGCGTCGGTCTGAATATCGAACTGCCACACGAGCAGACACCCAACGAGTACCAAGATATCGCGCTGCATTTTCAGCACTTCTTCGCGCGCAAGGTAATGTTTGTGAAGTACGCCTCCGCCTATGTGGTGTTTCCTGGTGGCTTTGGCACGCTCGATGAGCTTGCCGAAATTCTCACCCTGGTACAGACGCGTAAATCACCGCGAATACCGGTGATTCTGATGGGCTCAGATTACTGGCAAGGGCTTGTCGATTGGCTGTCTGAGACGATGGTGCCGTCAGGCAACGCGAACACCGCCGACCTTGAGTTATTTCAGGTGCTTGACGAGCCTCAGGCGGCGGTTGATGCGATTGTCGCGCATTACCCAGAAGGCGATCTCACACCCTCAGAAGCAGAACGCGAGCGATTGCTTAATCTCTAGCTAAACAATGACGCGTTAAACCCGCTCTAGATTGGCGTATGCGGCCACTAGCCATTTTGAGCCCACCGCGTCAAAGTTGACTTGGATGCGCGCGTTGGGCCCCGCCCCCTCACAGCCCAGCACCACGCCCTCGCCAAAGCGGCTATGCGTTACGCGCTCGCCAAGGTTGAAGTCGTTTTGCAGCTCCGCCTCAGCACCGAGCTCGCCGCCCATACCCGCCGCGATACCCGGGCCGGTCACCGAAAATCGGGCTCTGACCTCGTCGACCAGTTCGACCGGCAACTCGCGAATAAAGCGCGATGCGATGCCAAATTCATCACGACCATGCAGCCGCCGGCGCTCGGCATACGTAATGACCAAACGCTGTCGCGCGCGGGTGACACCGACATACGCAAGTCGTCGCTCCTCTTCCAATCGCCCGGGCTCTTCGACTGACATGCGGTGCGGAAACAGGCCTTCTTCAAGCCCAACCAAAAACACGGCCGGAAACTCAAGGCCTTTTGCTGAATGCAAGGTCATCAGTTGCACACAATCTTCCCAAGCACCGGCTTGGCCCTCACCGGCCTCCAGTGCGGCATGGGATAAAAACGCGGTCAGCGTGTCCATCCCGTCTTCAATCACCGCGTCCTGCTCGAAGTTGCGTGCCGCGGTAATCAACTCATCAAGGTTTTCTAGCTTATCCTGAGCCCGCTCTGAGCGGTCTTTGCCGACATGCTCGCGCAGTCCACTGCGATCGAGCATCGTCTCAAGCTGATCCGCTAACGAGAGGTCAGCGGTCTCAGTCGCTAATCGATCAATCAGCCCAATAAAGCTCCCCAACGCCGTCAGCGCACGCGCAGGCAAACCGCCGCGATGGCTTACCAGGCCTTGCGCGGCTGCCCACAGACTCACCGATTGTTCGCGCGCGGCGAGCCGAATCGCCTCAATGGTGCGGTTACCGATGCCGCGGGTTGGCGTGTTGATCACGCGCTCCAGCGCCGCGCTATCGTCGCGATTGGCCATTAAGCGCAGATAGGCGAGGGCGTCTTTAATTTCCGCGCGCTCGAAAAATCGCAGCCCACCGTAAACCCGATAGGGAATGCGGCGAGAGAGCAGTGCTTCCTCAAACGTGCGCGATTGCGCGTTCGAGCGGTAGAGAATCGCCACATCACTGCGCGCTAGTCCCTCCTGATCCACCCAATTCATCAGCCGCTCAATGACAAAGCGTGCTTCATCCTGTTCGTTGAACGCGGCATACAACGCAATCGGCTCGCCTTGCTCACCCTCAGTCCAAAGCTTTTTACCCAAGCGATCGCTATTCTGTGCAATGAGCGTGTTAGCCGCTTCGAGGATGGTGGCGGTTGAGCGATAATTTTGCTCCAAGCGCATCACTTGCGTGTTGGAATAGTCGTTGCGAAAGCGCTGCAGATTCTCAACACGCGCCCCGCGCCAGCCATAAATCGACTGATCATCGTCACCCACAATGAACACATCCGACTCGGGACCGGCAAGCAGTGTGAGCCACTGATACTGAATGCCATTGGTGTCCTGAAATTCATCGACAAGGACATGGCCAAACCGGCGCCGATAATGGGCAAGCAACTCAAGATGGTTTTGCAGCATTTCGACGGTGCGCAACATCAGTTCAGCAAAGTCGACCACACCAGCGCTTCGACAGGCGCTTTCGTAGGCTGCGTAAACGCGCGCCATCTGGCCGGTGTAGGGATCGGCGCTATCCAAATCATCAGGACGTTCGCCGGCGTCTTTGCGCGCGTTAATAAAACCCTGTAACTGACGCACCGGCCAGCGGTTGTCATCAACGTCGAGGTCGCGCATTACGCGTTTGACGAGGCGGCGCTGGTCCTCACTATCGAGGATCTGAAAACTTTGCGGCAGGCCCGCTTCCTGCCAGTGCAAACGCAATAAACGATGGCTGAGACCGTGAAATGTGCCCACCCACATGCCGGAACCAGAGACACCCAGCAAATGCTCAATGCGCCCGCGCATCTCAGCGGCGGCTTTATTGGTAAAAGTCACCGCGAGTAAGTTGTAGGGCGTCGCTCCCTCAACCCGAACCAGCCAGGCGGCGCGATGCGTGAGCACCCGCGTCTTGCCGCTACCGGCACCAGCGAGCACGAGCGCGTGCCCGAGTGGCGCGGTGACTGCCTCGCGCTGGGCGGTGTTGAGCGGATCAATGAGGTCGGAAACATCCATCCGTGCAGTATATCAGCGCGAATGCGGGTTACGGGGTAGGCAGTGCCTTGACCGGTGGCAACTCGCGGATGAGTTCAGCGAGGGCGTTGATCAGCGGTTCACGCGCACAACCTCGGCGTCGATAAATCGCTAACTCCCGCACAGGCGGCACGCCCGCGAGCGGTCGAACGCACAATCCGTGGGTGTCCATAGTTGCCCCCTCAACCGCAAGCGTTGGCAACAACGTGATACCAGCGCCAGTCGCGACCATCTGGCGCAGCGTCTCTAGGCTTGTCGCGCGAAAATCTTGTTGCTGCTGGGCGCCAACGCGTGAACAAAAGTCGAGCGCCTGGTCGCGCATACAGTGGCCTTCTTCGAGTAAAAGCATGGGTAAGGTGTCGAGCTCATCACGCTCAATTTGGGCGTTTCTAGCGAGCGGGTGATCCGATGGCAGCGCCACCTGAAAGGGCTCTTGGAATAGTGGCAACGGGATCAGCCCCTCATCGTGGACAGGCACACCCATGATCGCCGCATCCAGCGAACCATCACGCAAACGCTCGATTAGCCCGTTGGTCCGCTCCTCATGCAAAAGCACACGTAAGTTGGGATAGCGGGCCTTGAGCACCGGAAATAAGTGCGGAATGAGATACGGGCCAAGCGTGGGAATAATGCCCAGTCGCAGCTCACCACTCATGGGGTCGCCAGCGGCGCGAGCCACATCAACCAGGTCCTCAACTTCATTGAGCACCTGACGCGCGCGCTCGGTAATCATTCGCCCGACAGGCGTAACGATCACCCGTTTGCTCGTGCGCTCAACAAGCTGGACACCCAAGTAGTCCTCAAGCTTTTTGATCTGCGTGCTCAGCGTTGGCTGACTGACAAAACACGCCGCCGCTGCCTGTCCAAAATGCTGATGGTCGGCTACAGCAACGAGGTAGCGAAGATCACGAAAATTAATATGCGTCATGGCGATTCTCGGGTTCTGGGCCAGATACTGGACAGGCACAAACTTGGTTTGCCAATCAAATTTGTGCCTGTCCACATTCTATCTGCCTACCCGAGCAAAACCCATGGCAAGTCAATCGTTCTCACAGGCATTGCTAGCCTGACGCAAGGCAATCAGTCAGCGCTTGTGCAAGCTCTTCGATTAACCGCGGATAAAAGTCTGGGCCGCTTGGAATACTCGTGCCGACGGGATCAAGAATGCCGGTTTCAGCTCGCGTTCCATCAAGCACGGTGTCCACTAAGCTAGCGTTAAATTGCGGTTCAGCAAACACACAGCGCACAGCGTGCTCGCTCACAACGGCCTGAACGGCGGCGATTTGGCTTGGGCTGGGGTCACGCGCGTCACTCAACGCAATGGCACTAACGACATTCAGGTCAAAGCGCTTCTCAAAGTACTGATAAGCATCGTGAAATACGATAAATGGCCGCTTCGAAACAGGCGCTAACGATGCATTGGTATTGCTGATGAGCGTATCGATTGTTGTTTGGGCTATACGCTGATTGGCCTGATACGCCGCCGCATGCTCGGGGTCGGCGGCCGCAAGGGTATCCGCAATCACCGCCAGCCATCGCTGCGCATTAACCGGGTCGAGCCACGCATGCGGATCAACACCCTCATGGGCATGATCATCATGCTCGGAATGCGCTTTGTGGGTGTCTACAGGTTCATCATGGTCATGCTCATGTTCCGCCTCATGAGCATCCGTCGGTGCATGAACTTCGTCGTGGTTGTGGCTTTCGTGGCTGTCCAGAGACTCTTGATCAGCGACAGCGTCGCGAAAGTCATGGCGGAGCGTTTCGTGCCTGTCCAGTAATGCGATCGCCTGCGCGTCAGCCGCCAAGTTATCAAGCGTATTACCTAGCCAGGGCGTTAGTTCATCACCCATCCAAAAAACGACATCGGCGCGCTCCAACGCGGCGGCATCCGAAGGACGGAGTGAGTAGCTATGCGGAGAGGCGCCACGTTGAATGACCAAATCGGGCTCGCTAACACCCTCAGTGATCATGGCAACAAGCGAGTGAACCGGTGCGATATCAGTGGCGACTCGGATCGCACTCTGCGCAGTTGTGGCGGTTATGATCGTGAGCCCAAACACCCCAATAGCGGCGTGGGAAAGAAAAGCAGAAGCACGCATATCAGCATCTCCTAATGACGAAAAATGTTATGTTATACTATAACATTATGAATGGATAGATTCCGCAACCTCCACTTTTATGGCAATGTCCGCAGCCACTATGAACACAGCCCCCGATGCATTAATTCGCGCTCAACAACTCAACGTCGAAATCGCAGGCCGCTCGATTCTTGAGCAGATTGACCTGCGCATTCAACGCGGCGAAATTGTCACCGTTGTTGGCCCGAACGGCTCAGGCAAGTCAACGCTGCTGCGCGCCCTAATCGGCGCAATCCAACCCACAAGCGGTCAAGTTGTGCGGATGAACGGCTTGCGCATTGGCTATGTGCCCCAGCGTTTGCATATCGATCCGACGCTCCCGTTGACTGTCCGGCGTTTTTTCAATCTCCCACGCCGCCATGGCCGTCGAGCAATCGATCAGGCGCTTGCTCGGGCAGGTATTGAAGGACGTAATGAGACACCCATGACCGCGCTTTCCGGCGGGCAATTTCAACGCGCTTTAATGGCTCGAGCACTGCTTGATGAGCCCGATGTGCTGATGCTCGATGAGGCCTCGCAGGGCCTCGATCAGACCGGCATCGCTGACTTTTACCGGCAAATCGAAGAAGTCCGCAATGATCTTGGCTGCGCGGTGCTCCTAGTCAGCCATGACTTGCACGTTGTCATGCGCGCCGCTGACCGAGTGATATGCCTCAATCACCATATTTGCTGCGAGGGCCTTCCCGAAGCGGTCAGCGCTGATCCCGAATACCAGGCGCTATTTGGCAGCGTTGACGAAGAGGCGCTGGCGCTTTTTCGCCACGACCCCCATCACCATCCTCATGGAGGTCATGAGCACCACGGTGCCGAGTACCACCGCAAGGAGAGCCATGATGCTGAGTGACTTCATGCTCCGCGCTCTTCTGGCGGGATTAGGCGTGATGCTTGCTGCCGCTCCATTGGGTTGTTTTGTGGTGTGGCGACGCATGGCGTTTTTCGGCGCGGCAACCGCGCACGCCGCCGTACTTGGCGTGGCACTCGCGTTAGCCCTGTCGATATCAGTGTTTGTGGGTGTCCTCGCTATTTCACTGCTGATGGCGGTTATGATCACGCTGCTAAGCAATCGCGGCTATGCAATGGATACGCTCCTCGGTGTGATCGCCCATGCATCGCTTGCGTTTGGTTTAGTGGCTGTCTCGTTTGTCACCGACGTGCGTATCGACCTGATGGCCTATTTATTCGGTGACATTCTCGCGGTGGGCCGCACTGATTTGTTGATCATCTGGGGCGGCGCAGCATTAGTTCTTGCACTCACGATATGGCGCTGGCAAGCGTTATTGCTGGCGACAGTGAGTGAGGATTTGGCCTATGCCGAGGGGTTTGCCCCGCCGCGTGAAGCGCTTATTTTGACCCTATCGCTGGCGATCGTAGTGGCTGTCGCGATTAAGGTGGTTGGCGTATTGCTCATCGCCGCACTATTAGTAATCCCGGCGGCAGCCGCTCGGCTTTTTAGTCGCACGCCAGAGCGCATGGCAATGGGTGCCGCGGTGATTGGTGCGATATCTATCGGCGCCGGGCTCTGGGCATCGTGGCATTTAGACACACCTACTGGACCCACCATTGTGTGCGCAGCGGCGAGCATTTTTGCCGGTCTCAGCGTCATCGCTCGCCCACTGGCCGCCAAGTTTATGGGTTAGGCCAAGCGAGCGCCCTGCAACATACCGTTGACAGCCACCCATGCGACTGTGACTGTTGCTCAACCTTTCTACCGGATGACTCACAGGAGCTTCCAATGCAATCTATTGATATTTCTACCGATTTAGGCTTTCAGGTGTTTAAAAGCGCGGCCGATCACGCATTTAACGCGATTAGCATTACAGAAGCCGATAATGACGGCGGCGCAGGCAAGATTATCTATGTTAATCATGCGTTTACTGACATGACGGGATACAGCCCCGAAGAAGTCATCGGCCGCAGCCCCGGCGTTTTACAAGGCCCCAACACCGAGCGGGCTGTGCTCGACAAACTTGCTGAGCAAATGCGCCGCGGTGAGCTTTTTCATGGTGAAACGGTGAATTATCGTAAAGACGGCAGCGAATTCATCCTCGAATGGATTGTGACGCCGGTCAAAAGCAATGACGTCACCACCCACTACGTGGCTGTCCAGCATGACGTCACCGGCCCGCTGTAGCGATGCGCAAGCAATTCACTAACTGATTGCTGCAAAACTCGCAGCAAGGTCGTCAATCAGGTCCTCAGGATCTTCCAGACCAATATGCAACCGCAGCACCGGGCCGCGCTCACGCCAATCGTCAACGCTACGATTGGCGCTCATATTGCAGGGCAAAATCAGGCTCTCAAATCCACCCCAGGATGCGCCGAGGCCAAATAGAGTAAGACTGTCCACGAATTGGCGCTGCTTCGGCGCCAAGGCTCGATCAAGCTCAATTGAGAACAAACTCGCCGCACCATCAAAATCGCGTTGCCAGAGCTCATGGTCAGGGCTGGATGGAAGTGCTGGATAGAAGACACCCACAATTTCGTCACGATCCTCGAGCCATTCGGCCACCGCTAAGGCGCGCTCAGCATGCGCGGGGTAGCGAATATGCAAGGTTCGTGCACCACGGAGGCAAAGGGCCGCATCGTCAGCGGAAACCGCCAACCCGAGCAGTACGCTCGATTCGTGCAAGCGCTCAAACGCTGCCTCAGTAGCAGTCACCGAACCCATCAAGACATCTGAATGACCGCCGAGGTACTTGGTGCCTGCAACAATTGAGAGATCGGCACCGTGCTCGAGCGGACGAAAGCAGTAGCCCGATGACCAAGTGTTATCACACGCCAGCAAAAGATCCTTGCGAGATTTCGCGATATCCGCGATCGCCCTAATATCTTGGATTTCCATCGACGACGAGCCTGGTGACTCGGTGTAAATCATGCGGGTGGCCGGCGTTATCAACGCCTCCAGATTGGTTTCTCGCGGACTGTAGTAATCAAAATCAATGCCGCGGCGTGCTAAAAAATGCGTCAAAAGATGACGGACCGGCGCGTAAACGGTATCCACCACCAACAAATGGTCACCAGGCCGCAAGTAAGTCAGCAAAACCGCACTAATCGCCTCTAGACCGGAGCTATAAAGCTTACTGCCGAAGCCGCCCTCAAGCTCAGTTATTAATGACTCGAGAGCAAAAGTCGTTGGCGTGCCACGAACGCCATAAGTAAATGACTGTGCGCCGGATACGCCTGACGACATAGCCGCTTCCATCTGCTCGAGCGACGCAAAATCAACGGTCGACGCGCGCACAATAGGCGGATTGACCGGACGCCGGCCATTGTCATACTCGGGCCTCGCGGCATGAACCAGCCTTGTTCCTCGTTTCACAAATCACCCCTTTGCTCGCCTAGCGGTAGAGGACAGTCGTGGACAGGCACAAACTTAGCCCAGAGGTGGGTGCTAAGTCGTGGACAGGCACAATTTTACCATCCGCCAAAGTCTGCACTTTAAGCCTGGGACTAACAGGCTCATGAATCGCCATGTATGGTGAGCACTATCGTGAGCTGCCCCCACGGTTCAAATTTTTAGTGCAAGACTCAGCTTGTTCAGCGAGTTAAATCGACTTAGGAGATTAACCATGGAAACACTTTATAAAACCAAGGCTACGGCTACCGGTGGGCGCGACGGCCATGCAGCCAGTGCTGACGGATCGCTTGATGTAAAACTGACTGCGCCGACCGAGCTCGGAGGCCCCGGGGGCGAGGGCACAAACCCCGAGCAGCTATTCGCCTGCGGCTATTCGGCTTGTTTCCTCGGAGCCATGCAGTTTGTCGCCGGCCAAGAAGGTTTGAAGGTACCACCCGACACAAAAATCACGGCTGACGTATCACTCGGCAAACGAGATGATGGCCAAGGGTTTGGGATTGCCGTTGACTTAAGCGTGGAATTGCCAGGAATTGATCCTGAGCAAGGCCAAATGCTCGTCGACAAAGCCCATGTTGTTTGCCCTTACTCCTATGCCACAAAGGGCAATGTTGAGGTGACAACAACTCTAGTTTAGTCCCCAATTAGCGGCTCATGCGGAGGAACACGTGTGGGCCGCTTAATCCTAACAGCATCGTTACAGCGAACCGCTTGGTGCGGTAACCTCAACACGCAGGTCACCGACGCCCTCAATTTTTGCTTCGAGCAAATCACCCACTTGTACCGGCCCAACGCCAGAGGGAGTGCCGGTTAAAACAACATCGCCTGGAGCGAGCTCAAATTCGCGCGAGAGCAGCGAAATCACCTCCGCAACACTCCAAATTTGCTGTCCCAGATCGCCTGTCTGGCGACGCTCACCATTGACATCAAGCGTGATCGCTCCTTTTTGTGGGTGTCTTGTTTCTGCTGCCGATCTAATCGAGCTGCAAGGTGCTGAATGCTCAAACGACTTTGCAGACACCCACGGTCGACCCATTTTTTTTGCCTCTGCCTGAAGGTCGCGGCAAGTCATATCTAGCGCAACCCCATAGCCCCACACATGGTCGAGCGCACCGTCTGTTGGAATGTCACGCCCCCCGATACCAAGCCCAACCATCAGCTCGACTTCGTGATGCACATCGGCGCTCTGCCGCGGATACGGGAAAAGCCCATCTGCGCGGAGATTCTGAGGATTTTTTTGGAAGAAAAACGGCGGCTCGCGGCCCGGATCATGACCCATCTCAAGCGCATGGTCAGCATAATTTCGGGCGACACAGTATATGCGCCTCAACGGAAGGAACGCTCCATCGGTCGTGGACAGGCACGACAACGGAGCAGGCTTAACAACAAAAGCCTCATTCATCGACAAAACCTCGCAAACGCATATCTAAAAAATTCATCCATTTGATTTATTGCACTGCGTGCTTGGGTGTGCGCTTTGCAGTGACCTGAAGATAGGAGACAGCCAAGGCAACTACCGTGAGAAAAGGGATAGTCGCAACGTTAAGCGACAACCACCCAATCTTTTCAAGTAAAGCGCCTGAACCAAGGGCTGTGACAGACACAGTGCCAAAGACAATAAAGTCGTTTAGCGCCTGAGTTTTTCCCTTTTCAGCCTCTGAATGCACCCCCGTGAGCATGGTTGTGCCACCGATAAACATGAAGTTCCAGCCAACGCCAAGCAAGACCAAAGCCAACCAATGATGCCAAAGGGAGACACCCATAAAATTCACCAGAACGCAGGCAAGCATCAGCGCCACTCCACACTGGATGATTGGGATAACACCGAGCCTGCGGATAAGCTCGCCAGTGAAGAAAGACGGCAAGAACATCGCTACAACGTGCCATTGAATGACAAAAGCCGTATCACCGAAACCGAATTGATGGCTGTCCATAGCCAGCGGTGTAGCGACCATGATGATGTTCATAACACCGTAGCCAATTGCAGCAGTTAAAACAGCTACAACGAACTGGGGCTGATTGGCAATCAGCAACACCGCTCGCGCACCATCAGCTGAGCTAGCTCTAGAGGGCAGCGGAATTTTAAGCAGCGATATCGCGAGGAGCCCGGTCAGATAAAAGACACCCAAACTTAGATAACTCGCAGCAAAGCGAACATCGAGTAGGCTCTCTGTCCAGCTGCCGATGTTAGGTCCCAAAAACCCTGCGACAATCCCGCCGGCGAGGACTAGCGATATTGCTCTTGCCTTGTTATCTACATCAGCGACATCAGCGGCGGCGAACCGGAAAAACTGGCCGATACCGTTAAAAATACCAAGAAACAAAGACGCAAGAGCAAACAACAAGAAGTCACCGCCCAAGATCGCAGTCACCGCTAACCCAACGCCAACAAGGCCGGCGCCAATGCCAAGGAGAAACCCCGCACGCCGCCCATAACGTTGCATCATTAGTGATGCCGGTACCGTTGTACCCGTCATCGCCAGAAACTGGACGCCCAAGGGAATCGTTGCCCAGGCAGCGCTATCAGCCAACGCAGCCCCGACCAGCGCCGAAGTGGCTATAAGCAGTGAGCTACCCGTCATAAGAACGGCCTGACAGACCGCGAGAAGTGCGACATTTCGGTAATTCATGGGTTTGGATTATGACGGGTGACAGTCATTTAAGACACCCACGTTCTCCTAGCATCATCCAAACAGACTTAAAGAGACGAGCGTGAACCACTTCACCAAAAGGTCGCATGAATCCTGAGATTATCAAGACGTCAAAACTACCCCTGATTCGGAGTTTTTATGCCGCAACCACGCCATCAGCTCGTCAACTTAGAGGCGACACCCTTTTATCACGTGCACTCTCGGTGCGTTCGCCAGCAGTTTTTGTGCGGTTTTGACCGACAAACAGGCCGAGACTTCTCTCACCGCCGAGATTGGATTAAACGCCGGATTCGCACGGTTGCAAGCGCTTTTGCCATTCACGTTTATGCCTATGCGGTTATGTCTAACCACTTCCACCTGGTGGTCGCTGTGGACCAAAGCGCGCTCGAAGGGTGGAGCGATCTGGAGGTTGCTCGACGCTGGCGCATCCTTTTCAAAGGGCCCGAACTACTCCAACGCTTTACCCGTGGCAAACCCTTATCGGCTTCAGAGGTCTTTCGCGTTCGTCAAATGATTGCGCGATTGAGATCACAACTTGCTGATTTATCATGGTTTATGCGTGCAATTAATGAGCCTATTGCGCGGATGGCCAACACGGAAGATAACGTGAGTGGGCATTTTTGGGAGGGCCGATTCAAGAGCCAAGCGCTTCTTACGGCTGGCGCCCTATTAAGCGCCATGGCATACGTCGACCTAAATCCCATTCGTGCGGGGCTTTGCCGAACGCCTGAGCGCTCCAACTTTACCTCCATTCAGCAACGTATAAAGCAATTACCTAACAGAGGTAGTGAGCAGGACTGCAAAGAGCCGCTCTTGCCGGTGTTCGGACCACCAACCGACAGAGTCCCGCGCGCACCGCGTTTTGGGCTAAGCGACTACTTAGCCCTGGTTGATTGGAGCGGACGAGCGGTATGCGGCGACAAGCCCGGCACAATTCCGAGCGGGCTACCCAGTCTGTTTGACCGCATTAATATCAACCCCACCGGATTTGTTGCGTTTATCCGTCATGAAGAGCGCGGCTTTTATAACGCAATCGGGCCGTCTACTGCGCTCAGAAACGCAGCTCAGGTCGTTGGTCAACGCTTTTTTCATGGTCAAAATGCTGCCCGACGGCTTTTTCAAGCTTCTTAGTGGTATTTGGGCCAGATTTCAGACCATGAGATTACCGCCAGGATAATTGTTCACCCGTTGTTCTCGCTGCGGAGACTCGCGTCGTCATCCATGAAGGCCCTATTTCAAGCGCGGCTTTTTTGAGCTGCCACTGGAAACCGTAGAAATTTCCATCCTGCGCCAAGACTCTGACCGCAAAAGCAGCATCGGTTGGTGTCTCACGCACCTCACTGATCTCATGCTTTCGATGGTTGAGGAGCACCGCATACCCTGGGCTGCGGATCATGCGTGTAAACCGCGGCAGTGGTCCGGTCATGTTCTTATTTTGGGGATGCGCGAAAGCCCAGACCTGGGCGATGCCGGCATCCTTAGTAGGCGAGTCATTATTTTTTAGTGCATTAAGCTGAATGGAGACAACCTCTTGAGCCTGACGGCTTGGGGTTGGCTGCAGAATTGTGGGTGTCTCCACTCCACCACTGGCGCCAGCCTCGCCGCCAACGTCAGCCGATGAGCCGAAGGCAACTAGCGTCGCGAGAGCGCCACAAAACAAGACACCCACAAAATTTCGCATCCTTAATCGTCTCTTCATGACATTCACCTTTTTCTTTAGGGCGGAGACACTGTTTGTGCACTTAAACGGCGACGCACAATCTAGATGTGTATGAGATGGCGCGTGCTACAGCATGCATGCCATAGTACATGGGTGTCCAAAGCCTGAGGCGGACCGTGATTAAGACACAGTCAAGCGTGCAAATAGACAGAGCAGCGGCTTCGATCTACTCATTTGTCGTAGACGACTTTGTGACTAACTATCCACGCTGGTCACCGGAAGTCAAAAGCCTAAAGCCGCTTAGCGAAGGACCATTGGCGACGGGCTGGAAGGCGCGCCAAGTTCGGGTTGATCAGGGCCGCAAGACAGCCACGGATTTTGAGGTTGTTGCCCTCGAAAAGCCATCTCACGTGGCGTTTCGAGGGCTAAAAGATCCCTATCACATTGATTTTCGGCTTATTCCAGAGTCAGAAAACCACACCCAGTTAATCTTTGCATTTGAACTCGGCCAGCTTGGTATGGCTTTTCGTCCGTTTGAAAAGCTGATCCGCCACGCCGTTCAGAGCGGTGTTGACCGAGTTACGACAAACCTTAAAGCGTTAATTGAAGCTGAGGTGTCTCGATGAGCCCACACATCATGGACAGCCACCTACTAGACCATTCACCAAGAAAAAACCACAGCCCTTCAGATGTTGCCGAGGAGCGCAGTGATGGAATTCACGCCTGAGAAAGACCCCAACATTATCCCGAGTGTACTCACCCAAATATTGGACACCTGCGTCAATGGCATAACGCTTTCGGATCCGGATCAGCCTGACAATCCAATTGTGTTTGCCAATCAGGTGTTTACCGAAATGACTGGCTACCAGCAGGATGAAATCATCGGCAGGAACTGTCGTTTCTTACATGCCGATGACCGCGACCAAGAAGGGCTAGAACAAATCAGACAGGCACTGCGCGACGGTAACGGCACCGAAGTGACTCTGCGCAATTATCGCAAGACCGGTGAGCTCTTCCACAACCAATTGAAAATACAGCCACTTCGAGACACTGATGGGAAACTCATCTACTACTTGGGTGTCCAGTACGACATCACGTCACTGATCACCGCTCGCGAAGAGGCAGACCGCATGGCGAAGCTGCTTGATCAGGGGCAATAGCAACAGAGTAGGAGATTGGTATGCGACTTAAAGGTAAGGGCATCATTGTTACCGGCGGCGCAAGCGGTATCGGCGAGGCGAGCGTGCGCAAAATCATCGCCGAAGGCGGCAAAGTCGTCATTGCTGACCTTGATGCCGATCGAGGCAACGCCTTGGTCTCAGAGCTTGGTGACGATCACGTGCGCTACATTCACTGCAATGTCGTGGACAGTCATGATGTCGAGGCCCTCTTCCAATCAACCGCTGAGTTCTGCGGGGTCGACGGCGTGTTCAACAATGCTGGAATCGGCGCAATCACACCAAGCGCTGAAACCACGGATGAGGACTGGCAGCAGGTCATCGATATCAACCTAACTGGCGTTTTCAAGGTTGCAAGAATGTCGCTGCAGTACATGCTCGACAACGGTGCGGGCTCTTTGGTCAACTGCGCATCGATTCTTGGACACTTTGGACAGTCACAAACCCCCGCCTACAGCGCAGCGAAAGGCGGCGTGCTCAATCTTACCCGAACGCTTGCCATTGAGACGGCGACTAACGGGATTCGGGTCAATAGCATTTCCCCTGGTTACGTCGACACCCCCATCCTCAGTGCTCTTGATGAGGAAAGTAAAAACGCGCTCATTGCTTTACACCCTATGGCGCGGCTTGGCCGGCCAGAGGAAATTGCCAATGCGACGGCGTTTTTACTCAGTGACGAGGCGAGCTTCATCACCGGTGCAGATCTGCTTGTTGACGGTGGGTTCACTGCCGGCAAATCCTGACTGCTACCCGCCTTGCTAGCGCTCAACCAGCAGGGTGAAGTAACAGCAAACCACTCGCACCCGCTAGCAGTGCAAGGCCAAATGGCATATTCCAGCGCAAAATGTCTGATGCGCGAATACCAAAGCCACCCTGCATGGACAAATTGAGCGCTGAAAATGGGCTGACCGCCACACCAATGCCCCAAGCTGCAAGAAAGGTACTTGCCAACAAGCTTGGGTCCGGGTCGAGCGGTGCAACAAGCGCGGCCGCCAAGCTAATGCCAATAACGGGATGGACACCCATCACCGCAACGCCCACTAAACCGCCGAGCAAAATTGCGGCCTCCAACCCACCAAAAGTCGCGAAGGGCAACGCAATATCTAGCGCTAACGTGGCGCTACCCACGCCTGCAGCCATTACACCGGCACTCAGAAAAAGCGCGAGCTCTGAGCGCATGGCCGGGAGCCCTTCTTGCAAATGTTGAGCGATATCCGCACGCACCGGTCTCTGACGCGCTGCAAGGGTGATCACCGTTACCGCGGGTGCTAACACCGAGATCAATCCCAGCACCGAGAGCGCTGGTTGCCAGGTGTGCACCAACAAAACGCCCGCTGCCAATACACCTGGAACCCAAAGGCTCGACAAGTTCATTGGATAGCCTTCGAAGTCTTGGCCGAAATTCTGGACAGGCACAAACCTCTCAAGCACAAACCTCTGGACAGGCATGTTTCGAGGTTGCTTCGCGACATTTATTGGCGGGTCTTTACTGACCCCGTGACGTCCTCGCCATATCCCAATGCTCAGAAGCAACAGCGCCAAACCAGCAAGCGGCAATCCAAACCCTAGCAAAAGTGAAAATTTTGCCCCTGGCGCATAGGTCAGTGCCGCAGCCATTGCGGCAAAGAAAGGTGAGTAAAAAGCGGCGGCGGCAAACCCCTTCACGAGGAGGCTGTATTGTTCGCGGCGCAAACGACCATTGGTTGCCATGTGCCGCGCCATCAAAAACACCGTCGGCAGGTTTATGACTGCACCAAAAAAGTGCACCCCTAAAAGTGTTGCTACAGCACTACGTGGGCCATGAGCCCGACGAAGCGGCTGATCGGATCGTGGCACCGTAATCAAACGCAAAAAACTAACCGCTGCTAGAAGGGCGATTAAGCCTGAATTGCTCGAAATGGCCTCATTCCACGCAACGCCACCGCCAGCCATGACGCCAACATAGGCTCCGATTGCACCGATGCAAAAAAGCACAAGCGCCTGAATTTTCGAGCGCGATGGCACACCACGCCATAACAAAGCTCCCGCTAACCAAGCTGGGATGCCGGCATAGATAACCGGGAAATTCGCCACAAACGTCGCGACACCCACAGCAATGACGGTTATAACCAAGCACAAACCTGCCGTTAGCGGGGCTGCCTCGAGCGCGGGGCGGATTATTTTGTGGGTGTCCAGTAATGCCACCCTAAGGATTGTACCCTTGGCTACTCGCTTTGCGTCGCTTCAAAGCCAGCCACGATGTCGAGAAGTTTGAGAAATCCGGGGGTCACGAACGACACCACAATAGGCCAGCAGGTGGATTGCGATCAGGCATGAGCCCTCTTTGGAAGAGATTGAGTGAGAAATAAATCTACCCACCGGCAATAGATACTAAATTAGTATAGAGATAGGCCAACACGTTTTCGCTGGTGGACAGGCATCAATCATTGGCCTCAACGGCTCGGACAAGAGGAGCGGCGTGAGAATTCAGTCAGGTAGGGTCTAAAACAAAGGGGCACGGCCAATGCAGGCCGCCCCCGATGACGGAATCTAAAAAGCGTATCCAGCGCCAAGGTAAAAGCCAGAAACTGTAGAAGAGTGCAAATCGCTGTAATAGGACTGTTCGCGCTCATAACCGACACTAACGTGCAAGCCCTTCGCCACATGCTTATGTAGGCCAAGGCCTATTTGGAAACGGTCGGCAAGATTCTCTACATCAGCGCTGACCTCGGTAAAGCCACTCAATCCGTGACCTAAACCAACGCTATAAGCGATATCAGCAAATAGGGGGGTTATTTCTGCCTGAGTCTCACCCAACGTCACTTCGCTCGTCTCATAACGCAAACCAAGACGGAGCTCATGACCGCTACCGGTGAAAAAATTAATCCGGTCCAACATCGCTCATAAGCAGCCAATCACCGCCCGCTGCAGCTTGAGCAGCGGGGAGAACCAATGCGAGCGCAATCACTAAAACATGAAAGATGGAGTGCATATTTATAGTCCCTTTAAATGAGCACCCAACGTAACGAGTGGAAAAGCGCGCCTACAACGCGCAGCCGACAGGCGGCTTAATTTGTAAGATAACTTGGTCTAATTGCGATTACCTAAAGCGCCAATGCCTGTGAGTTAGCAACTTCACTCCACCGTCACAGACTTCGCTAAGTTGCGCGGCTGGTCGACATCGGTGCCTTTTAAGACAGCCACGTGATAAGCCAAAAGCTGCAATGGGATGGTGTAGAGAATCGGTGCTAACACATCATCAACCGGGGGCAGGGTGATGACCTGGCAATCGGGCTCGGATGAGGGGGCACAAGCGGCATCGGCAAAGACAAACAACCGCCCGCCCCGTGCGCGAACTTCTTGAAGATTGGACTGCAGCTTTTCGACCAAATCGTCATTCGGTGCGACGGCCACCACCGGCATTTCGGCGTCGACAAGGGCTAACGGCCCATGCTTTAGCTCTCCGGCCGGGTAGGCTTCGGCGTGAATGTAGGAAATTTCTTTAAGCTTCAACGCCCCTTCCATCGCGATCGGGTATTGCGCGCCACGGCCTAAAAACAAGCTGTGATGTTTGTCGATGAACTGCTCGGCAAGCGCCTCGATTTCCGGTTCTAAGGCCAGCACTTGTTCAACCTGTCCAGGCAGCTCCCGCAGGGCATTGACCAACCGCGCCTCGTCCGCGCTTGGCAGGTCATGAACCCGCGCAGCCGCAATGACGCTGAGCAGTAGCGCTGTTAGCTGGGTGGTGAAGGCCTTGGTCGATGCGACGCCAATTTCCGGGCCAGCGCGCATCATCATCACCAAATCGGATTCGCGCACCAACGAGCTTTCGGGCACGTTGCAAATTGCAAGACTGGCAAGGAAGCCCATGTGTTTGGCTTCGCGCAAAGCCGCTAACGTATCGGCGGTCTCGCCGGACTGCGATAGGGTGACCAGTAGGGTGCCGGGCGACACGGCATGTTGGCGGTAACGGAATTCACTCGCCACTTCAACATCACACGGCAGCCCTGCAATCGCCTCAAACCAATAGCGGGCGACAAGCCCGGCATGAAAGCTCGTGCCACAAGCAACAATTTGAATCCGCTGCGCCTCGGCGAGCACTGCCGTGGCGGCGGGTCCTAAAGCAGCGGGCAGCACATGCGAATCGGTAATCCGATCTTCAAGCGTTTGTGCGATCGCGCGCGGCTGCTCATGGATTTCTTTGGCCATGAAATGCCGATACTGCCCACGTTCGGCGGCGTCAGCGCTTAATTCGGTGGTGCGAATTGGGCGCTCGACCGGGTTGCCAGCAGCGTTGTAAATGGTCACCGACGAGCGGGTGATATCGGCAATATCGCCCTCTTCTAAATCAATAAATTCGCGCGTTACCGGCAGCAGCGCGGCAACATCTGAGGCAATAAAATGCTCTCCAATGCCGACACCGATGACCAGCGGGCTACCGCGGCGAGCGGCAATTAGACGACCGGGTTCGTAGCGACTAATCATGCCAAGCGCATAAGCGCCCTCCAGATCACCAATAACGCTACGCAAAGCGTCAAGCAAATTGGACTCGGATTGGATACGGGCATGAACGGCGTTTACAACGGCTTCGGTATCGGTTTCTGAGTGAAAAACATAGCCTGCGTCAGTCAACTGCGAGCGAAGCGCCTGATAATTTTCAATGATGCCGTTGTGCACGATCGCAACATCGTCAGCGGCCATATGCGGATGGGCATTGGCCTCGGTCGGCGCGCCATGAGTGGCCCAGCGCGTATGCGCAATGCCCAACGACCCAGCCACCGGTTGGGTTGCTTGGGCGTCAGCGAGGGCCGCGACTTTGCCGACAGCACGATGGCGCTGCAAGCGATCGTGCCTGTCCACAACCACCAACCCAGCCGAATCATAGCCACGGTATTCAAGCCGCCGCAGGCCTTCGAGCAAAATGGCCGAGACATCACGCTCGGCAACCGCACCGACAATTCCACACATCGCTAGCGCCCTCCCTGGGGGTTGCGGTCATCATTGCGCTCGCTTGGACGGCGCCAACCATCAATCTGTCGGGTGCGGCGGTCATCAACCGCTAAATGATTCGCTTTGACGTTTTCGCGCACGCTGGTGCCCGCGCCGATCGTTGCCCGCTTACCGATCTCAACCGGTGCGATCAGTGAGCTATTGGAGCCAATAAACACCTCATCGCCAATCTCGGTCGAGTGCTTGTGCTTGCCATCGTAGTTACAAGTGATGGTGCCGGCACCGATATTAACTCCCTCACCGAGCGTGGCATCACCAATATAGGAGAGGTGGTTGATTTTGCTGCCGGCGCCCACTGCGCTTTGTTTTACCTCGACGAAATTGCCCACCCGTGCGCCTTTTTCAAGCGTTGTGCCCGGTCGCAAGCGGGCGAAAGGCCCGACCCGGCAATCTTCGGCAATGTGGGTGTCTTCTATCTCGCAGTGCCCGAGCACCTCGGTGCCGGCGGCGATGTGGGTGTCTCGTATTTGGCTAAAGGCACCAATGCGCACGTGATCACCCAGCACCACATGGCCTTCGATGACGACGTCGACGTCAATAAAGCAGTCCCGGCCGACTTCTAGTGAGCCACGCAAATCAAACCGCGCCGGATCGGCTAGCCCAAGCCCATAATCGCGCATGAGCGTTTGAGCCTGGCGGCGCTGACACGCACGTTCAACCGCCGCTAATTGCACTCGATCGTTGACGCCTTGCACCTCCCACGGGTCTGGACAGGCACAAACATGGACAGGCACACCTTGGGCGTGTGCTTTGCCAATACAGTCGGTTAGGTAGTACTCGCCCTGCGCATTGTGGGTGTCTAGTTCCTGCAGCCAGACGCGCAAATGCCCCGCCGGCAAACACATGATGCCGGTATTCACTTCGGTGATTTGGCGCTCGGACGGTGTTGCGTCTTTTTCTTCGACCACACCCAGCACCGCGCCATCGGTATCGCGCAGGATGCGGCCATAACCGGTGGGTGTCTCCAATTGCATGGTTAACACCCCAACCCCGCCATCGGCCTCGTTCATCAGCGCGGTTAAAGTAGCGGGCTCAATCAGCGGCACATCGCCAAATAAAACGATCACTTGGTGGTTATCGGGGATGGCAGGCAGGGCTTGGGCAACGGCGTGTCCGGTGCCCAGCTGTTCGGCTTGATTGACCCACGTCACCGCAAACGCTGCACAGGCTTCCCGCACGGCCTCCCCGGCATGGCCATAAACGCCGTAGATGGCATCCGGCGACAAAGCCGCGGCGGTTGTCAGCACGCGCTCAAGCATGCTGCGCCCAGCGACCGGGTGTAACACTTTCGGGGTATTGGAGCGCATGCGCTTGCCCTCACCGGCGGCAAGCACGACAACACTGAATGGGTCGGTGGTGGGCATAGCGCTCCCTTTACGCTGCAGCGATGGGCTGCTTAGGAAGCCTAGCCCTTATTCGCGGTTTTACGCAGCTTTTGTATGGTTCGAAGCTGAGCGGCGGCTTCAACCAGTTCAGCCTGCGCCCGGGCATAGTCAATTTCGCCAGCACGATTCTCCAGCGCTTCTTCAGCCCGCTTGCGTGCCTGCTCAGCGGCGGCCTCATCAATGTCGTGCGCGCGTGTCGCCGCATCGGCAAGGATGGTAACCACCTCCGGCTGGACCTCCATGGTGCCACCGGAGACATAATAAAACTGCTCTTCGCCAAACTCATCACGCACCGTGACTTCGCCCGGCTGAAGCTGGACAAGCATCGGCACATGGCGCGGATAGATACCGACTTCGCCCTCGGTTGCGCGAGCGAGGATATACGCCGCCCGACCTGAGTGGATCGACGCTTCCGCGCTGACAATATCGATATGCATGGTCATCGCCATTGTCGATTCACCTTAAAGGCTACGCGCCTTCTCCACTGCTTCGTCGATGCTGCCAACCATGTAGAACGCCTGCTCGGGCAGCTCATCATGCTCGCCATCCACAATGGCGCGGAACCCACGAATGGTTTCTTTGAGTGAGACATATTTGCCCGGCGAGCCGGTGAACACTTCCGCCACAAAGAACGGCTGTGACAAAAAGCGCTGAATTTTTCGTGCGCGTGTCACCGTTTGCTTGTCCTCTTCGGAGAGCTCATCCATACCCAAAATGGCAATAATGTCCTGCAGCTCTTTATACCGCTGCAACACCTGCTGGACATCCTGCGCGGTATCGTAGTGTTCTTGACCAACCACCTGCGGGTCGAGCTGACGCGATGTCGAGTCGAGCGGATCCACCGCTGGGTAGATGCCAAGCTCGGCGATGGAGCGCGCGAGCACAACGGTGGCATCCAAGTGCGCAAACGTCGTTGCTGGCGATGGGTCAGTCAAGTCATCCGCTGGCACATAGACGGCCTGAATCGAGGTAATGGAGCCTTTGCTTGTGGAGGTAATACGCTCTTGGAGCATACCCATTTCCTCAGCCAAGGTCGGCTGATAGCCCACCGCGGAGGGCATGCGGCCGAGCAGCGCCGAGACTTCAACACCGGCGAGCGTGTAGCGATAGATGTTGTCGATGAACATCAACACATCACGCCCTTCATCACGGAAGTACTCCGCCATGGTCAACCCGGTGAGCGCCACGCGCAGACGGTTACCGGGTGGCTCGTTCATCTGACCGTAGACCAGTGCGACTTTGTCGAGAACGTTGGACTCCTTCATCTCGTGATAGAAGTCGTTGCCCTCACGAGTACGCTCACCGACACCCGCAAACACCGAATACCCCGAGTGCTCGATCGCGATGTTACGAATGAGCTCCATCATGTTCACGGTCTTACCGACACCGGCACCGCCAAACAGCCCCACTTTGCCGCCTTTAGCAAAGGGACAAAGCAAATCAATGACTTTAATGCCTGTCTCAAGCAATTCGGTCGAACCCGCCTGCTCTTCATAGGAAGGCGCTTTGCGGTGAATCGGCCAGACCTGCTCGGCACCGACGTCGCCCGCATCATCAACGGGCTCACCGAGCACGTTCATAATCCGCCCCAGCGTTTTCTCACCAACGGGTACGGAGATCGGGGATCCAGAGTTAGTGACATCGACACCACGCTGGAGTCCGTCGGTGGTGCCCATGGCGATTGTGCGCACAACGCCATCACCAATCTGCTGCTGGACTTCAAGGACCAGATCTCGGTCAGTGACCTTTAGTGCGTCATAGACCTTCGGCACCGAGTCGCGGGGGAATTCGATGTCCACCACGGCACCAATGATCTGGACAACCTTTCCTGAACTCATAGGGCGGTTCCTCTTCGCGAAAGCGTTTTATTCGGTAGGGAGATGGCGGCCATATTAAACCGCCTCGGCGCCGGCCACGATTTCCGATAGCTCGGTGGTAATCGCTGCTTGGCGCGCTTTGTTATAAGCAAGATTTAAATCGTCAATCAGCTTACCGGCGTTGTCCGATGCTGACTTCATCGCCACCATACGCGCGGCTTGCTCACAAGCGATGTTTTCAACCACCGCCTGATAAACCAATGACTCAAGGTAGCGCTCGAGCAGTAAATCAAGCGCAACCGCCGCCGAGGGCTCGTAGAGATAATCCCAACTCACCTGACGCTCACTGACCGTGTCGGACTCACCGGCCGGCAGTGGCAGTAGCTGCTCAAGCGTTGGCGCCTGGGTCATGGTGTTTACAAAGCGGTTATACCCAATCACCACTCGGTCGAGCTCACCCTTGGCATATTGATCCATCATCACCTTAACGGTGCCGATGAGATCTTGCAGCGATGGGGTATCGCCGAGCTGTGAGACTTCAGCGACAACGGGCGCCGATAAGCGGCTAAAAAACTGAATCGCCTTCGAGCCAATGGTGCACAGGCTAACTTCTTGACCGGCCTGGTCATGATCACGCAGCGATTTAATAATCGAGCGAAACAGATTGTTATTGAGCCCCCCGCACAATCCCCGATCACTGGAGACGATGATGTAACCAACGCGCTCGACGTTGTCGCGACGCTCCAAAAATGGATGCTGGTACTCCGGGTTGGCTTCGGCCAAATGGCCAATAACCTGACGCATTTTCTCGGCATACGGCAGCGCTGATTGCATGCGCTGTTGAGCGCCACGCATTTTTGACGCCGCCACCATTTCCATGGCCGTGGTGATTTTTTGCGTGTTGTTCACACTCTTAATTTGAGTGCGAATTTCCTTTGCGCCGGACATGCCTGATCTATCCTATGCCGCTACCAAGTGCCGGTGGCTTTGAATTCATCAAGCGCCTTTTTAAGGCCGTTCTTAATGTCATCATCGTAATCACCGGTCTCGTTGATCTTGCTGATCAAATCAGCGTTGTTGTTGGCCATGTACTGATGCAATGCCAGCTCAAAGGTGCGCACCTGCTTGAGCTCAAGCTCATCGAGGTAGCCTTCGTTAAGCGCAAACAATGACACTGCCATGTAGGCGACTGACAGCGGCGCGTACTGGCCCTGTTTGAGCACTTCCATAGCGCGCTGACCGCGCTCGAGCTGTTTGCGAGTCGACTCATCGAGATCGGAGGCAAACTGCGAGAACGCCGCCAACTCGCGATACTGCGCGAGCGCAAGACGAATACCGCCACCGAGCTTTTTGACGATCTTGGTCTGCGCCGACCCACCGACACGAGAAACCGACAAACCGGCGTTAATCGCAGGCCGAATACCCGCATTAAACAAATCGGTTTCTAGATAAATCTGGCCATCAGTAATCGAGATCACATTGGTCGGGACGAACGCGGACACGTCACCGGCTTGTGTCTCAATGATTGGCAGCGCCGTCAATGAGCCAGTTTTGCCCTTCACCTTGCCGTCGGTCAGACGCTCGACTTCGGCTTCGTTAATTCGAGCCGCTCGCTCAAGCAGACGTGAGTGCAGATAGAACACATCGCCGGGGAAGGCCTCACGGCCAGGCGGACGACGCAAAAGTAGGGAGACTTGGCGATAGGCGACGGCCTGCTTGGATAGGTCATCAAAGACGATCAAGGCATCTTCACCGCGATCGCGGAAGAACTCGCCCATCGTGCATCCGGCATAGGGTGCAATAAACTGCAATGCCGCTGACTCGGCTGCCGACGCCGCCACCACAATGGTGTGCTCAAGCGCGCCGTGTTCTTCCAGCTTGCGCACCACGTTAGCGATCGCGGCGGCTTTCTGCCCCACCGCAACGTAAACACACTTAATGCCGGTGCCTTTTTGATTGATGATCGCATCAACGGCCACTGCGGTTTTACCGGTTTGGCGATCCCCGATGATCAGCTCACGCTGACCACGGCCGACCGGCACCATGGAATCAACAGCTTTTAAGCCCGTTTGTACCGGTTGATCAACCGATTGCCGAGCGATAACGCCAGGCGCGACTTTTTCTACCGGCGCCGAACTTTCAGCGCTAACCTCACCTTTGCCGTCAATCGGCTCGCCAAGCGCGTTAACAACGCGGCCGAGCAGACCCTCGCCGGTCGGCACCTCAAGAATGCGGCCGGTGGTTTTAACCCGGTCGCCCTCGGTAAGGTGCGAGTAGTCGCCAAGAATCACCGCACCCACCGAGTCGCGCTCGAGGTTAAGCGCCATGCCGTAGGTGTCACCGGGGAATTCGAGCATCTCGCCCTGCATCGCATCGCTGAGCCCGTGCACACGCACGATACCGTCGGTCACGCTGACCACGGTGCCTTCGTTGCGTGCTTCGGCAACCGATTCGAAGCTCTCGATGCGCTGTTTAATCAGGTCGCTGATTTCGGTGGGGTTAAGTTGCATCTAATCTGTCCTCTTAGCGGCTAAGGGCGCCGGTCAGGTTGGCCAAGCGGCCACGCACCGAACCATCGATAACCAGGTCACCGGCACGCACCACCGCGCCGCCGATGAGTGTTTCGTCTATTTGCGTCTCCAGCGTGACCGTTCGCCCAAGACGCGTTGATAAGGCTTTTGCCAACCGCTCTGAGACGGCTTTGTCGATTGGCTGAGCGGTTGTCAGCGACGCATTCAGCGTGCGCTCATGTTCGGCACGCAACGCATCAAACTGCGCGCAAATCTCAGGTAGTAGCCGAATTCGGCTGCGCTCAACCAGCAAGCGAATAAAATTACGCTGCCGCTCATCAAGCGTCTCTCCACCGACATCAATAATGAGCGTGGCTTTGCGCTCGGCATCGACCTGCGGGCTTTGCAAAATCGTATCCACCCGCTCGTCAGCCACCACCGCAGCGCTGAGCGCCAACGCCTCAGCCCACGCACCGAGCGCGTTAGCGTCTCGAGCTAGCTCAAACGCTGCTTCTGCATAAGGCCGGCCGATGGTCGTTTGCTCTGCCATTGATGTTCGCCTTAAACCTGCTCGGTTAGCTCATCGAGCATTTGTTGATGCGCTTTGGCATCGACTTCACGCCCAAGAATGCGGCTCGCACCGAGAATGGCGAGATCGGAGACTTCCGAGCGCAGCTGCGCTTTCGCTTGGCTCATCTCTTGTTCAATTCGAGCCTGTGCGGCTGCTTGCTCGCGCTCACCAACCGCTCGCGCTTCGGTTCGCGCCTCATCGACAATCGCCGCACCTTGTCGGTTGGCTTTTTCGATAATGTCGCCGGCCTGCGCTTTCGCCTCACGAATGTGCTCAGCCGCACGCTCTTTGGCCAACTCAAGCTCGTGCTGACTGCGCTCTGCCGAGGCCAAACCATCAGCAATGCGCTTTTCGCGCTCGTCCATTGCCTGCTTGATAGGCGGCCAAACAAATTTCATGGTGAACAGAATGAACACCAAGAAGGTGATCATCTGTCCGAACAGCGTCGCATTAATGCCCACGGTTCACTCTCCCATGCTGCCGATCGGCAAACTGATCCAATCGATTACCCAACCTAATCAGCTGAGCGCGCCTAGCAGCGGGTTGGCGAACATCAACAGCGCGGCAAACGCAACGCCAATGATTGACAGCGCATCGAGCAGACCGGCGACGATAAACATCCGCACCTGCAGAACACCGGCAACTTCGGGCTGACGGGCAACGCCTTCCAAAAACTTCCCACCCAGCATGCCAAAGCCAATGCTGGTGCCGACAGCGGCAAACGCAAAAATGAGTCCAATTGTGATGGCAGTAAATGCCTGAACCTGAGCGATAGCTTCCATGATTCCTCCAACAAGGGGTCGTTAAGTTAAATCCAACAATGTTGGCGACGAACCAACATCAATGTTCTTCATAGGCCAAGCTCAGGTACACGACCGTGAGCACCATGAAAATAAATGCCTGCAGCGGGATGACCAAAATATGGAAAATTGCCCATGCGACACCGGGGATCCACTGCGCCCAAAACGGCAGCAATGCGATCAAAATAAAAATAATCTCCGCAGCATACAGATTACCGAACAACCGCATACCAAGAGAGACCGGTTTGGCGATCAGCTCAACAATGTTGAGCATTAAATTGGCGGGCCAAAGCGCAGGATGCGAGCCAAACGGATGACAAAACAACTCTTTGCCATAGCCAGCAAAACCTTTGCCCTTAATGCTATAAATGATGATCAGTAAGAACACCGTTAGCGATAAGCCGAAGGTGGCATTCATGTCAGCTGAGGGCACAACCCGCATGTACTCCAGCCCCAGCGCCAAGCCGATTTCGGGGAATAAATCGACTGGAATCAAGTCCATAAGGTTCCAGAACAAAACCCACACGAAAATCGTCAGCGCCAGCGGCGCGACAAAGCCTTTCGGCCCGTGAAAGCTCTCGGCCACCTGATTGTCGATAAACTCAACACAGGTTTCTATAAAGGTTTGAATGCCCGTGGGCGCATCAGCGCTTGCACGACGAGCGACGGCGTAGAACAGACCAAAAAAAATCAACCCCAGCACCCACGACACCACCAGTGTGTCGATATGCAACGTCCAAAAACCCTCTCCGACCGTCAGGTGCTGGAGGTGATGCGTGACGTATTCTGTGGCTGAGCCGCTTGCCATTTGTGTGTCAGTCCCGTTTCGTCAGCGTTCAGTCAATGTCGCTCAGCAGGGCAAAACCATATGCCGAGAGCGTAAGCGCAAGCGTGGAGACGAGTGCGAAGGCTTGTTCGCGAAACACATACACGCCGATAAAAATTAACCCGGTGCCTAGCAGCAACTTCATCATCTGTGCCCGGTAAAAGCCGCCGAGCAAAGCACGCGGTTCATCATTCGATTCGCTCAGCGACCAACGAATGGCCACGTAGGCCGTCATTGCCGCCGATATCGCTAAGCCTACAAGCGCCGCCAACCCGGCCGCTGCCCCACTTACCCACCACCAAATCGCGATGCTGAGTGTGCCGATTAGCAGCTGAATTTTCAGCACCTGCAGTGCGGCGCGCTTTAGCATGATTGAAACGAAAACGCCTCAATCATAAAAGCGAGCAAAGTATAAAGAACTCGAGGCCCGGCATCAACGAATGTGCCCAAGAATCCCATCAAGCTCGTCCAAACTATTGTAACGAATCACTAATCGGCCCTTGCCACGCTGGCTGTGCTCAATCTGCACCGAGGCACCCAGGCGCTCAGCGAGGTCATCTTGCAGGCCACGAATGTTGGGGTCTTGCGCTTTGTTGGCTGCTGGCTTGGTGTCGCGTTGCTGCATTTGTCGGACCAGCGCCTCGGTCTGGCGCACAGTCAAATGGTTGGCCACCACCTTTGCCGCCGCTTGTGCCTGCGCGGCCTCATCCAAGGACAAAAGCGCCCGGGCGTGGCCCATCTCCAGCTCACCATTGGCAATATGCGTTTTCACAGCAGCCGACAAATCGAGTAACCGGAGTAGATTCGAGACACCCACACGCGAGCGACCCACCGCTTCAGCGACCGCCTGATGGGTCATGGCAAATTCTTCAATCAGGCGCTTAAACGCTGAGGCCTCCTCAAGCGGGTTGAGGTCCTCGCGCTGAATGTTCTCAATTAACGCCACCGCCACGGCCATTTCGTCGGGAATATCCCTGACGAGCGCCGGAATATGCTCAAGTTCAGCGAGTTGGGCAGCCCGCCAGCGGCGCTCACCGGCGATAATTTCATAGCGGTTGGGTTCAGGCAGTGGTCGGACAACAATGGGTTGGACCACGCCCTGCGCGCGAATGGAGTGGGCAAGCTCTTGCAACGCCGTGGGGTCGAACTCACGCCGCGGTTGGTAGCGCCCGCTCTCAAGCTGATCGAGTGGTAACTGACTCAGCCCCGTCGCTGTGGCGCTCGGCTCGCCTGCTTTGGCCTCACCTAGCAGCGCGTCTAGACCCCGGCCTAGGCCTCGTTTTTGACTACTCATGCGTGCTCTCCAAGCGCTTGGGCATTGTGGTGTTGCCGACGCAGCAGTTCTGAGGCGAGCGCCATATAGGCCACGGCACCGCGCGAGCTGCGATCATACTGCAACACCGCTAAACCGTGACTCGGCGCCTCGGCTAGCCGCACATTGCGAGGGATTTGGGTGCGATAAACCTGCCCGGGAAAATGCGCCAGCAACTGCGCGCCCACCTGATTGGCCAGATTATTACGCCCATCAAACATGGTGCGCACGAGTCCTTCGATCTGCAGATCCGGGTTGACGGTCTGCTGTACCCGCTCGATGGTATTGAGCAGAGCGGACAGCCCCTCTAGGGCGTAGTACTCGCACTGAATGGGAATGAGCACCCGATCAGCTGCAACAAACGCATTAATCGTTAAGACATTGAGCGCCGGCGGGCAATCGATCAAGATATAATCATAGTCATCGCGAACTTGGGCAAGTGCGGCTTGTAGCGGTTTTTCACGGCCCTCACCACTACCCATTAAAGCCACTTCAGCGGCGGTTAAATCGCCGTTGGCGGGCAGCAAATCAAAGCCCCCACTCAGGCCCTGATAGCGCACGGTTGCCGCATTGGCCTCGCCCATTAAGAGCTCATAATTGGTCGCGGCCATTTGATCGCGCTCTAACCCTGAGCCAACCGTTGCGTTGCCTTGTGGGTCCATATCGACGAGCAACACACGCCGGCCGTTACTTACGAGCGAGGCGGCGAGATTGACACAGGTGGTGGTTTTACCCACTCCACCCTTTTGATTAGCGATTGCAAGCGTTTGTGTCATCAATTTGATCCTGCTGCGGGTACCCCACCGGTCATCATGAGCAAATGGCGCTCAGCATCAAGCCCCGGGACAACCAGTGGCTGCCAGCGGCATGATACGCCGGCTTGCTCAAGCCCTGCCAATTCCTGCGCTTGCACCCGGCCTTTCATAGCAAGCGCCCAGCCGCCCGGACTGAGCAAATGCCGCACCCCCTGGCAAAAGCTCGCTGCCTCACTAAACGCCCGACAGATAGCGACATCAAACCGCTGCGATGGGGTGTAGTCAGCCAACCGACTATCAATCACTTCAACGTTATTAAGCGAGAGCTCTAAGCACACTTGGCGCAAAAACCGCACCTTCTTGCCATTCGACTCAAGCAAAGACACCCATCGATTCGGTTCAGCCAACGCGATCGGGATCCCGGGCAAACCCGGCCCAGTGCCCACATCGACAAGACGCCCCGATGGTAGCCACGGCAATACCGCCAGACTGTCCAGTAGGTGCTTGGCAATCATCGCCTCAGGGTCGCGTACTGCAGAGAGGTTGTAGACCCGATTCCAGCGTACCAATAAGTCACGGTACGCCATTAATGGACTCACGAGCGCTGGCGCCAACCCCAACTGCTGCAAGCCGGCGCATAGAGCTTTGGCGCCCGATTCGTGCCTGTCCACGACCACGTCCATTTAGGCGCGCTTACGCGGTGGATCGCGGCGCAAATGGACCAGCAATAACGACACCGCTGCCGGCGTCATGCCCGGAATGCGCGATGCTTGGCCTAAGGTGCTAGGCCGATGGGTGTTGAGCTTTTCACACACCTCAGCCGAGAGCCCGCTAACCGTGCGGTAGTCGAGATCGGCCGGCAGCGCTAAGGCGTCATTGCGCGCACTGCGCGCCACTTGATCGGTCTGGCGTTTCAGATAGCCCGCATAGCGGGCCTCAATGGTGAGTTGCTCACCCACCGCGGCTATTTCGCTGCCCGGGCCGGCCTTCGGGATGGACATTAGCTGCGCGTAGCTTGTCTCGGGCCGGCGCAGCAGGCTCATCAAATTTTGCTCACGACGCAGTGGCTGACCTAACAGTGCCTCGCCGGCGTCAGCACCAAAATCTTGGGGTTGCAGCCAGGTGCTCTCAAAGCGCTTACGCTCACGATCAAGCGCGTCACGATAGTCGGTAAACGCCTGATAGGCGGCATCACTAATCAATCCATACGCATGCGCGGTGGGCATCAGGCGCAGATCGGCGTTGTCCTCGCGCAACTGCAGCCGATACTCAGCCCGAGAGGTGAACATTCGGTACGGCTCTTTGGTGCCGCGCGTGGTGAGGTCATCAACCAATACACCCAAGTAGGCCTCATGCCGGGCAGGAATCCATGGCGTCATCGCGCGACCCCGAGCCACCGCATTCACCCCGGCTAAAAGCCCTTGGGCGGCGGCTTCTTCATATCCGGTGGTGCCATTAATCTGGCCGGCCAAAAAAAGCCCCGGCAACTGCATGCTCTCAAGGCTTGGATATAAATCACGCGGGTCGAGATAATCGTATTCAATCGCATAACCTGGCCGGGTGATCTGCGCATTCTCTAGGCCTTGAATGCTTCGAACCATCGCCACTTGGGTGTCAAAAGGCAAGCTCGTGGAGATGCCGTTGGGATAGACTTCGCGGCTATTTAAGCCCTCGGGCTCAAGAAAGATCTGATGGTGATTGCGATCGGCAAACCGCACCACCTTGTCTTCAATCGAGGGGCAGTAGCGCGGCCCGATGCCATCGATTTCACCGCTATACATCGGTGAGCGATGCAGCGCCGCGGCAATAATTGAGTGCGTTTGCGCGTTGGTATAGGCCAGATGGCAATCACGCTGCTCGGGGTGTTCGTTGCCTCGGCTCCAACGCGAAAAATAGGGCGCCGGCGCGAGCCCTGGTTGGCGGGTCAGCCCCGCGTAGTCAATCGTCGTCGCATCAATGCGGGGCGGCGTCCCGGTTTTTAGCCGACCGATGCGCAATGGCAGCGCCCGTAACCGCTCAGCCAGCGCGTTGGAGGGCGCGTCACCGGCACGCCCACCCGCGCGATTATGCTCGCCAATATGAATCTTCCCACCTAAAAACGTGCCCACGGTTAGTACCACCGAACGGGCCCGCAATGTCAGACCCAAACCGGTCACGACACCGCACACGGTATCGTGCTCGATGAGCAAATCGCTCACCGTATCCTGAAAGCAGTTTAGTGTGGGCGCGCTATTAAGAATGTGCTGCACCGCTTCGCGATAAAGCGCCCGGTCTGCCTGCGCCCGCGTTGCCCGTACCGCCGGGCCTTTGCTTTGGTTAAGAATGCGAAATTGAATACCCGCCCGATCAATGGCTTGGCCCATGACGCCACCCATGGCATCAATTTCGGCGACCAAATGACCCTTGCCAATGCCGCCGATCGCTGGGTTGCAAGACATTTGCCCTATCGCCTCTAGGCTTTGCGTTAGCAATAGCGTGTCGGCGCCCATGCGCGCGGCGGCATGCGCGGCCTCGGTGCCCGCGTGACCACCGCCGACGACAATCACGTCATAACAATGCTTGGTATTCATGCTGGCTGCCCTATCAATCTACTTACCAATGCAAAACGTCGAGAATATACGACCCAACAAATCTTCTGTACTCACAACCCCGGTAATTTCACCCAGCGATCGCTGTGCCTCGCGCAATGACTCGGCCATTAACTCTTCATCACCACCGCCAAGCGCCAATGCCTGGGCCTCAGCTAACGCCTCAGCGGCCACATCAAGGGCATGACAATGGCGGCGGCGGGCGGTAAACAATGGCTCATCGCTGACCCTAGCCAATTGCCCGCGCAAATGCGCCCGCAACGCCGGTAATCCAGCACCCGTTAGCGCCGATACGCCGACATGATCCCCATCCACACCGGGCGCGCGTCCACTTAAGTCAATCTTATTATGCACGGTGGTAATCGGCACAGCATCCGGCAGTCGCGCAATCAGGGCTGCATCATCGGCGTCATCCTCGGTAACGAGCAATATCCGATCAGCCTCGGCCATAGCCGCCTGCGCCCGGCGGACGCCCTCTTGTTCGACCACATCACCCCCCTCACGCAGCCCCGCGGTATCGAGCACGCGCAGCGGCAGCCCATCGATATGAAGGTGCCTGTCCAGAATGTCTCGGGTTGTCCCTGCCAACTCAGTGACAATAGCGGCATCCTCACCGGCGAGGGCGTTGAGTAAACTCGATTTACCGGCGTTGGGCCGACCGGCGATCACCACGGTGAGGCCCTCTTGGAGTTGCTGGCCCTGAGCGGCAGCCGCTCGCGTGGCATTAAGGCGATCGATGAGCGTCGCTAGTTGCTCAGTCAGGCGCTCAAGCGCGAGGCCTTCCAGTGGCTCATCGGTAAAATCCAAACTCGACTCAAGATGCACTCGTAGCCCGGTGAGCGTATCGCTTAGGTAATTAACGTGTTGCGCAAATTCGCCTTGAAGCGAGCGCACAGCCGCCTTGGCTGCAGCCTCGCTACCGGCGGCAATAAGATCTGCCACCGCTTCGGCTTGGGTCAGATCGAGCCGGCCGTTAATAAAGGCGCGTTGGCTAAATTCACCCGGCTCAGCAATTACCGCACCCAGCCCGAGAAGCCGCTGCAAGAGTCGATCCATGACCACCGGGCCACCATGGCCTTGCAGCTCAACGACATCTTCACCAGTCAGGGAATGCGGGCCCGGAAACACCAGCACAAGGCCTTCATCCAACACCTCGCCGGCGGCATCATAAAAGCGCCGCAATGCCGCATAGCGAGGGGCGGGTAGGTCGCCGACCACGGCGCGAGCGCTCGGCATTGCATCCGGGCCGGAGAGGCGAATAACCCCAACGCCACCTCGCCCGGGTGGCGTTGCCACCGCGCAGATCGTGGTGGCGGCCATGATCAGGCCTTGGCGCCGGCCTCAATCCGCCGGGTAATCACCCATTGCTGGAGGATGGAGAGGCTATTGTTGGTCACCCAGTAAAGCACCAGCCCAGCCGGGAAGAACATAAAGAACACCGTAAACACAAACGGCAGCCCCATCATGATCTTTTGCTGAATTGGGTCCATGGGCGCGGGGTTGAGCTTTTGCTGCAAAAACATGGTGAAACCCATGAGCAATGGCAGCACATAGAATGGGTCACGCACTGACAAATCTTGAATCCACAGCACCCAAGGCGCTTGGCGCAGTTCGACGCTTTCGAGCAATACCCAGTAAAGCGCGATAAATACCGGTATTTGGATCAAGATGGGCAGACAGCCACCGAGCGGATTGACCTTTTGCTTTTTGTAGAGCTGCATCAACTCTTGATTCATCGTCTGTTTGTCATCGCCATGGCGCTCGCGAAGCTTTTGCATTTCCGGTTGGAGCTTGCGCATCCGCGCCATGGATCGATAGCTCGTCTCAGAGAGCTTGTAGAACACCAGCTTGATGCCAAGGGTGAGCAAAATAATCGACCAACCCCAATTGCCAACGACATCATGAATCCAGTCAAGGGCAATAAATAATGGCTTTGAGATGATCGTCAGCCAGCCATAGTCAACCGTTAACTCAAGGCCTTCGGCCACGGTATCCAGCCGGGACTGCTCTTTGGGGCCGACAAATAGCTGGTTTTCAAAAGTCGCTGAGCTGTCTGCAGCAACTGCCTGCCAGGGCGAACTATGGCCGAGCACATACTGATTGTTATCGACGCGCGAGTAATAACGCATCGCCTGATCGCGCGGTGGCACCCAAGCGGCAAGAAAATAATGCTGAATCATCGCGAGCCAGCCATTAGTAATGTCCCGCGAGATATCCTCATCGTCCATATTTTTAAAACGGACTTTTTGATACTTATCCGCTTGGCTGTAGAGCACCCCGCCGGTATAACTCGCCGCGCCGAGAAAGCCTGGACCCTCGCTATCGGGGGTGCGCCGCAACTGGTTATATTGATAAGCCCGCCAAGGCTGGTCACTCTGATTACTCACCTCATGGGTCACCCGCACTTGATAGCTATCACGGCTAAAGTGATAACGCCGCGTGACCGTCACACCCTCATCGCTACGCCAGCGCAGCGGTACAACAATGTCGGTGGCGTTCGGGTCAAGCACGTAACGCGCCTGCTCTGCTTGCCACTGCGCCGTATGGTCCGGGGCATCGACCCCATCACCAACGAGACCACTTTGGGCGATAAATAAAGGGTTGCGATTGCCGAGCAGGGTAAACGGCGTGTTGTCGTCCACTGAGCGGGTATGTTGACGCAGGCGTGCCTCACGAATGTTGCCGCCTGAAAGCGGTATGACAACATCGAGGACATCAGTCTGGACTTCGATGACATCGGCCATCACCGCGTCGCGATCAATCGCCGATGCGTCTGGGGTCGTGCGCTCACTCGCTGACGGTGCCGCGGCTTGCGCGTCATCATCCGCGCGACTGGGCTCCGGGGCGGGCTGTTGGGCTTGATCACTTTGCGTTTGTTCGGCGACTGGCGCCACGGCCGGGCCGTAATCGCGTTGCCAGGTCGTCCAAATCAGCAGCAGGACGAGCGCCAGCGCGACGAACAAAAACATGCGTTGATTTTCCATCATCGGGGGCGACTCACGGTTTCGCTGCCCGGCACTGGATCGACACCGCCGGGGTGGAAGGGATGACAGCGCGCAATGCGCCGAATGCTGTAATAACTGCCTTTGAATACGCCATGGCGCTCAACCGCCTCGATGGCATAACTCGAGCAAGTGGGATGAAATCGACAGCCTGGCCCTAATAGGGGGCTGATGCAGTAGCGGTAGGCCCGTAGACAGGCGATTACGATGGTGCGCATTGCCGAGATATCCGTTGCCATTGATGATTAAGCGACGCCGCTAGTGTAGCGCTATCTGTGTGACAAGCGATCGGTCGGACCATCACCACGACATCGGCGTTGGGCAGTGTGGTCTGATTAATCCGAAATGTCTCGCGAATCAATCGTTTAAGTCGGTTTCGATCAACCGCTCGAGGCGCTACGCGCTTGGCAACGGCTAACCCAAGTCGCGGTTGGCTGGTCCGGTCATTGCCCACGAGCAGCGTAAAATAACGATCGGCAAACCGCTGTGCGTTGGCAAATACCGCGCGGTATTGCGCGCCGCACGTTAATCGCGACTGGCGCGGGAAGCCTTCGCCTGTCGCGACCATGGGCACGAGTGCTACGGCGTTAGCTGAGCACGCCCTTTGGCACGGCGCCGTGCGAGCACTTTGCGACCGTTTTTCGTCGCCATCCGGGCCCGAAAACCGTGGGTGCGCTTGCGCTTGATGACACTAGGTTGGAACGTCCGTTTCATGACGGTGCCGCCTTATTCGATAATTTGTCGTAAGAAGAAAAGCCGATAAGGATAGTGTGGCCGCTATTGGGGTGTCAATTGGCAGCCCTCGGGCGAGCACAATCTGTCAATCTAGTACCGCGGCAGATCAACCTATAAACTCGAGCCTCGTCAGTGCCGATTACACTCTCGCCTTGACAGGTGCCTGATAACGATAAGGATCGACCCGTTGCCCGATCAGCTCTGGAAAAGTTGCCTTCAGCGTCTGGAACAAGAGGTTCCCGATCAGCAACTGAATACATGGATTCGTCCACTACAGGCTGAAGAGCACGACGACGAGCTGCGTTTATTCGCGCCCAATCGATTTGTTCTTGAGTGGGTTCAAGAGCATTTTTCGGCCCGCATCGAGGAGTTACTCGCGAGTCAACGACCGGATGCGCCGCCTCGGCTTGCCTTACAAATTGGTGCCAATGGACCCATCACCCCAACCGCACCGGTAAGCCCCGAGCGCAGCTCGCGCGAGAGTAGCGCGCCGGCCACCACGCCGCACCGAGCCAACCTCAATCGCGACTTCACGTTTGACACCTTTGTTGAGGGCAAATCAAACCAGCTAGCACGCGCTGCGAGTATGCAAGTCGTTGATAACCCTGGTGAAGCTTATAATCCGCTGTTTATTTATGGCGGTGTGGGGTTGGGCAAAACTCACTTAATGCATGCGATCGGTAATGCGCTGCATACCGTGCGCCCCAACGCTCGGGTGTTATACCTGCACTCCGAGCGGTTTGTGGCCGATATGATTAAAGCGCTTCAGCACAACGCGATTAACGAGTTTAAGCGTCACTACCGCGGTGTTGATGCGTTGCTAATCGATGATATTCAATTTTTTGCGGGTAAAGAGCGCTCTCAGGAAGAATTTTTTCACACCTTCAACGCGCTACTCGAAGGCCATCAACAGGTGGTCATGACCTGCGATCGCTATCCCAAAGAGGTTAGCGGGCTCGAAGAGCGGCTTAAGTCGCGTTTTGGCTGGGGGCTTACTATCGCCATCGAACCACCGGAGCTTGAAACGCGGGTGGCCATTTTAATGAGCAAAGCCAATCAGACCGGCGTCAATCTGCCGCCCGAAGTGGCGTTTTTTATTGCCAAACGCATTCGCTCTAATATTCGCGAGCTTGAAGGCGCGTTGCGACGAGTCATTGCCAATGCCCATTTCACCGGGGCGGATATTACCGTTGATTTTACTAAAGCCGCGCTTCGTGACCTGCTTGCGCTACAAGATAAGCTCGTCACGATTGAAAATATTCAAAAAACCGTCGCTGAGTACTACAAAATACGGGTCGCTGATCTGTTGTCGAAACGTCGCAGTCGCTCGATCACACGGCCACGGCAAATGGCCATGGCGCTCGCCAAAGAACTTACGAGCCACAGCTTGCCTGAAATTGGTGACGCTTTTGGCGGTCGTGACCACACCACGGTGCTTCATGGATGCCGTAAAGTGCAGTCATTGCGTGAGTCGGATGCGCGCTTTGATGAAGATTACAACAACCTGTCGAGAACCCTGTCGTCATGATGTGGATAACCGGGGGACAAAAAGAGCCGTCTATTTTGTCCACACGTTATACCCCGGTTATAGGCACAATCGATGCGGCTCACGCACAGCTTGTCAGAACGGTTTTTCCGTTTAATAACAAAGCGTTAGTTGGTTTATACACAAAAAAGTATTCACTCTATTATTACAACAGTCTTTAATACAGAATCTAATCATTAAGAGAGAAAGCAGGACGCCGCCATGCAGTTTGAAATTGATCGTGAAGCGCTACTAAAGCCGCTCCAGGCCATTATTGGGGTTGTTGAGCGACGTCAGACACTCCCGGTGCTGAGCAATGTCTTAATTGAATCAAATGATCAAGGGTTATCACTTACAACAACCGACCTCGAGGTTGAGTTGCGAGCGGATATCGCGCTCACCGGTGCAACAGCGGGACGCATTACCGTTCCAGCGCGTAAATTAATGGATATTGTTCGCAACTTGCCTGATGAGGCGAATGTCGCCGTTGCTCAAGAGCAAGAGCGCATCGTGGTTCGAGCGGGAAAGAGTCGCTTTACGCTTGCGGGGTTACCCGCTGATGATTTTCCGACCACTGATGCAGTGGACGCCAGTCATCGGGTGTCGTTGCCGCAAGCCCAGCTGCGCTGGCTGATTGAGAAATCTCACTTTGCGATGGCGTTGCAGGATGTACGCTACTACCTCAACGGCCTATTGCTCGAGCTCGCGCCGAAACACCTTCGCGCTGTTGCAACCGACGGCCACCGATTAGCGCTATCCGAGTTAGCACCTGATTTGAGCATTGAGACACCCACGCAAGTGATTGTCCCGCGCAAGGGCATCCAGGAAATGCTGCGCTTACTCGAAGATACCGATGATCCGGTCGAGGTGGTTCTTGGCACAGGCCATGTCCAAGTATCACTACCGGATTTACGCTTTACTTCAAAACTCATCGATGGCCGGTTTCCGGATTATCAGCGCGTTATTCCTGAAGACGATGGCCCTTATGCGGTCATTGATCGTGAAACGCTGCGTAAAGCGCTGGTGCGAGCCTCGATCCTGTCCAATGAAAAATACCGAGGCGTGCGCTTTGGTTTCGAGGCAGAACAACTGCGTATCCAGTCGAATAACCCCGAACAAGAAGAAGCGCAGGAAGAAATTCCGGCGACATACAGTGGTGAGCCGCTCGAAGTGGGTTTTAACGCCAGCTATATGCTTGATGCGTTGGCGTCAATCGATGAGCCAACTGTGCATATCTATGTGCGCGATGCCAACAGTAGTGCGCTGATTTTAGGCGAGAAAAACCAAAGTGCCCGCTACGTTGTTATGCCTATGCGGCTTTAGGAATGGCAGAAGCGCTCGAAACTCGAGGTCTTCGACGCGTCGGTGTTCAGCATTTTCGACACTTGGACAACACGCAAATTGAACCGAGCCATGGCGTCAATGTCATTCACGGCGCCAATGCGGCCGGAAAGACGAGCTTTTTGGAGGCTATTCACTTCTTAGCTCGTGCTCGCAGCTTTATGACTCACCGAAGCCAACGGCTGGTGGCAACGGCTGAGCAAGTAATGACGGTGAACGGCCAGATCGCAACACCAGCCCATACCCATCAATTAGGCGTGCAATTTCGCGACGGTGAGACGCGGGTTCGATTGGATGGGCGGGACGTTCAAGCCCTATCAGAATCAGCTTGGTTAATGCCGGTTCAAGTCATTAACACCGAAACCCAACGGTTATTAACGGACGGTCCTGCGATGCGACGGGCCTTTGTTAATTGGGGTGTGTTCCACGTGGAACCGGCTTATCGAACACAGTGGCGGCGCTATTGGCGGGCGCTTAAACAACGCAACGCCGCACTGAAAGTGGGCAACGGTAAGCTCGCTGCCGCCTGGGAGCCGGAAATGGCCTCGGCAGGTGAGCAGGTCGACGAGCAGCGCCGGGATTTTCTGAATGCGCTGCTACCCGGGGTTATGGCGCTGGCAGGTGGGTGGATGCCGAGCGTTACGTTTGATTGGCGATTCCGGTCGGGGTGGCCCAAGGGCACAGTGTTAGCCGACACACTGGCAAATGCTCGAGAGCGAGAGCTGAGTCAGGGGTTTGGTCATTATGGCCCACAGCGGGCTGATTTACGGTTACTTGCAGACGGCGAAGATGCGGCCACCCGGCTTAGCCGTGGTCAGCAGAAGCTGCTGGTCGCGGCGCTACGGTTGGGCTTGGTGGGTTACTGGGCACAACGTAGCGAGCAGCGACCGCTTTTATTAATGGACGATTTGCCAGCGGAGCTCGATCGTGGGCACCGTGATGTGTTGATGGCGGAAGTGCGCGCGATGCCGGCGCAAAGTTTTGTAACGACGATTGAACCTGATCAATTGCCCGACGTGGGACAAGGCCAATGGTTCCACGTGGAACAGGGTAAAATCCGGCCTGAGTAGTGGCGGTGGCAATCCGCCCGTTACGCTATGAAATCGGTTATAATTAAGCGCTTAGGCGAAAAGGATTCACCATGAGCGCAAAGACCGAATACGATTCTTCTCAAATTAAAGTCCTTCGAGGATTAGACGCTGTCCGTAAGCGGCCCGGGATGTACATCGGCGATACCGATGATGGTACTGGGCTGCATCACATGGTGTTTGAGGTCGCTGACAACGCGGTTGATGAGGCGCTCGCGGGGCACTGTTCAGAGATCGAGGTGATCCTGCATAACGACGGGTCGGTGACGGTAGGGGATAACGGTCGCGGCGTGCCCGTTGATATCCACCCGGAAGAAGGTCGATCAGCCGCCGAAGTTATTATGACGGTGCTGCATGCGGGCGGTAAGTTCGACAATAATTCATACAAAGTCTCTGGTGGTCTGCACGGCGTGGGGGTATCGGTCGTTAATGCGCTATCGGATCGCTTGCGCCTCGTCGTGAATAAGTCCGGCAAGGTGCACATGCAAGAGTTTGCTGCGGGTGAGCCCGTGGCGCCGCTTAAAGTGGCGGGCGAAACCGAAGAGACGGGTACGCGGATTACATTCCACCCGAGTCCAGCGGTTTTTACCCATATTGAGTTTAACTACGACATCCTCGCCAAGCGCTTTCGTGAACTGTCTTTCCTTAATCCGGGTGTCCGTATAGCGCTTAAGGACGAGCGTACGGATAAAGAAGACATCTTTGAGTATGCAGGCGGCATCCGCGCCTTTGTTGAGCATCTCAACACCAATAAAACACCGCTCCATCCGGTGGTTTTTCACCTCACTACACTCAAAGACGAGATTGTGGTTGAGGTTGCCATGCAGTGGAGCGACTCCTATCAGGAAGCCATATTCTGCTTCACCAACAACATCCCGCAGAAAGACGGCGGCAGCCACATGTCCGGGTTTCGCGGCGCGCTCACGCGGACGTTGAATAACTACATGGAAACCGAGGGCTACAACAAAAAGCTCAAAGTGGTGCCGACTGGCGATGATATACGCGAAGGTCTGACCGCGGTCATCTCCGTTAAGGTCCCGGATCCAAAGTTTTCCTCGCAAACCAAAGAAAAGTTGGTCTCTTCGGAAGTCAAAGGGGTGGTTGAATCGACTATGTCAGAAGCGCTAAACGCGTTTTTGTACGAAAACCCCAATGATGCGCGCGCTATCGTTGAAAAAGTGGTGGACGCCTCGCGCGCTCGAGACGCAGCACGCAAAGCGCGTGAAATGACGCGCCGTAAAGGCGCGCTCGACGTTGCGGGGCTGCCGGGCAAGTTAGCTGACTGCCAAGAGAAAGACCCAAGCCTCTCTGAGCTTTATTTGGTCGAGGGTGACTCTGCCGGTGGATCGGCTAAACAGGGCCGCGATCGGCGTACCCAGGCGATTTTGCCGCTTAAGGGCAAGATTTTGAACGTTGAGAAAGCGCGATTCGATAAAATGCTCTCGTCAGCCGAAGTCGGCACCCTCATTACGGCGCTGGGCTGTGGTATTGGTCGGGAAGAATTTGACCCGGAGAAGCTTCGCTATCACCGCATTATTATTATGACCGATGCCGATGTTGACGGCTCGCATATTCGCACCCTGCTGTTAACCTTTTTCTACCGACAAATGGCTGCGCTTGTCGAGCGGGGGCACATTTATATTGCCCAGCCGCCGCTATACAAAGTCCGGCGCGGTAAACAAGAGCATTACGTTAAAGATGAGCGCGAGCTGACCAATTATCTGCTCCAACTTTCGCTGACCGGCGCGAGTCTGCTGCCGGCCACCGATACCCCGGTCATTGGTCCTGAGGCGTTGGAGACGCTCATTCGGCAGTATCTCGATACGATGGAAACCATCGAGCATTTGGGCCGGCGTTCTGATCCGGTGATCCTTCGCGCTATGGCAGGCCTCGCACCGCTCGGTGAGGACCACTTGCGCGATAGCCAAGCGATGAGCCAGTGGTTTGAGCAACTCGGTGAGCAAATCAACCAAGGTTTGCCGACCGGTACGGAATATAAAGTCAGTGTGCAAGCCGGCCCAGATGGCGGGTTTCAAGAAGCGGTGGTGACGAAACGGATGCACGGGATTTTGTATCCCTACACTTTCCCCGCTCAGTTCTTCCTGTCTCGTGAGTATGAAAGCATCCGCAAGCTTGCTGATGCGCTTTATGAGCTTTTGGGTGATGGCGCAGAGGTGCGTCGGGGCGAGCGCGCAGAGGCGATTACGACCTTTGGTGATGCCGTTCGTTGGCTTATGGACGAAGGCCGGCGTGGGCTGTCGGTGCAGCGCTACAAAGGTTTGGGTGAAATGAACCCGGATCAGCTCTGGGAAACCACCATGGATCCGGAGACGCGACGGCTACTGCAAGTGCGGATCGAAGATGTAGTGGGAGCTGACAATATTTTCACGACATTGATGGGCGATCATGTTGAGCCCCGGCGCGAATTCATAGAGAAAAATGCGTTGCAGGTCAGTAACTTAGACGTCTAACGGTGGGTTGTTGAGGGTCGTCATTGCTGATTCAATCCACGCCTCAGTCGCTTCAATAACTTGTGCTGGAGTTTTGCCGTCGGTTTGAATCGCTGGCCCAATTCGCACCTCGATGACCCCGGGACGGATTCGCAATCCACGCCGTGGCCAAAAAGAGCCCGCATTATGTGCGACCGGCGTTACTGACACGCCGGCCCGACAGGCCAAAAGCGCGCCGCCTTGCTGGTAACGAACGCGCTCTGCGATTGGTACGCGGGTGCCTTCCGGGAAAATCATCACCCAGCGGCCTTGTTTTAGCTTGGCAACGCCCTGGTCAATGACATCGCGAAGTGCCTCGCGCGTCGATTGCCGGTTAATCGCAATGGGCTCGAGCCGGGCCAATCCCCAGCCAAATACCGGAATCTTCAAAAGTTCGCGCTTTAGCACCCAGGTTTGCGGATAAAAAAGCGGTAACAGGTTGAGTGTCTCCCAAGCGCTTTGGTGTTTGGCCATGATGACCCCGGGGCTTGAGGGGCGATTTTCAAGTCCTTGCACCTCCACTCGAATGCCGCCAATGACGCGCACGATGAGCTCTACCACCGAACACCAGCGTGTAATCCACCAATAGCGATAGCGAAACGGCAGCGGGAAGCTCGGCACACTAATAATGGCCCATATCAGCACCGTCAGCGCCATTGCGCTGTGAAAACACAGGCCTCGCAAGAGACTGGCTTTGGCCGGATGGGTGGCGGTCCTGAACGAATCTTCGGACATCGCTACGTATCCCTTTGACTCAGCGCTAATACCGCTTTGACCGCGTCCGCTAAATCGTCATAAACCGGCTGATTCGGTGCCTGTCCAGCTTCGGTCTGGCGGCCATTGCCGGTTCGCACCAACCACGCGGGCATTCCAAGGGCTTGGGCGGCCGCCAAATCGCGCTCGCTATCGCCGATAAGCAACGCATCGCTCGCTAAAACGTGCCTGTCCAGCAATGCTTGTTGGCACAGCCCAGGCGCTGGCTTACGACACCCACATTGCGCCTCAGGCGAGTGTGGACAGGCATAAATTGCGGCGAGCTCACCGCCCGCGGCTATCACTTGCTCTTTGAGTTGAGCGTGAATGGCTTCGAGGGTGGCCTCGCTGAGTAGCCCGCGACCAATGGCTGATTGATTGGTGCACACGGCCACCGCAATACCAGCTCTGGACAGGCACGCAATCGCTTCAATACTGCCAGGTAGCGGCTGCCATTGATCAACACTGAGGATGTAGTCAGGAGAGTCGGCGTTAATGACGCCATCGCGGTCAAGTAAGACCAGCAGGGGCCACACGGGCTTAGTGCGACTCGGGTAACGCGGAGACATCAGCAATGGCTAAAAACAGTTGCTGCAATTGGCTAAGCAACGCGAGGCGGTTATTTTGTAGTGCCTGCTCATCGCTCATAACCATGACTTCATCAAAGAATGCATCCACCGGTTCGCGTAGCTCTGCTAATTGACTGAGTGCCTCACTGTAGGCGGCCTGCTCAATGAGTGTTTGCACGGGCTGCGAGCGCTTTTCGATGGCTTGGTGCAGGTTGATTTCGGCTTCGGCCTCAAGCCGTGCGGTATCCACTATCCGATGGTCCTGGGATGGCGCTTTGCGCAGGATATTGCGAATGCGCTTATTCGCACTGGCAAGGCTGCCGGCGGCCGGTAGGTCGGCAAAATCGCGACAGGCATGCAGTCGGCGATCAAAATCAAGGGGATCGAAGGTCGCGGTGTTAAAGACCGATCGTACGGCTTCGAAGGTCTCAGCACTAAAGCCTGCGTCCAAATACAGCCCACGAAGGCGCTCGATACAAAATTCCACCAACGACTCGACGTGGGTGTCTGCATTTAGTGCTGCGGGTTGCGTTGATGCCGCGTGCTCTAGCAATGCGGTCAAATCAATGCTGTGCTGGCCTTCGATGAGCGTGCGCAGCAGCCCCACCGCTGCACGCCGCAATCCAAAGGGGTCTTTGGCGCCACTCGGTGCCTTGCCAATGGCGAAGATGCCAATCAGCGTATCCGCGCGCTCAACAACCGCAAGCAATTGCCCTAGTGGTGATTGAGCGATCTGATCGCCCGCAAACCGGGGTTGATAAACCTCATCCAACGCATTGGCAACGGCGTTTGGCTCGCCATCTTCCTGCGCGTAATAGCGTCCCATGACGCCTTGTAGGTCCGGAAACTCACCAACCATTTCAGTGAGCAAATCAGCCCGCGCCAATTGAGCGGCGCGCTGCGCCCACTCGGGGTCGGTGGCAAACGCGCTTGCGTACGCCTTGGCCAAGCTCGCGACGCGCTCGCCCTTGTCTTTGAGGCTGCCCAGTGCCTTTTGAAACACCACGTGCTCAAGCGCAGGTAGCCGATCGGCCAGTGTTTGCTGGCGATCTTGGTCCCAAAAAAACGCGGCATCGGCAAGCCGGGGTCGAATCACTCGTTCATTACCGGCGCTAACCCGTTGTGGGTCATGGCTATCAATGTTGGCAACGGTAATAAATTGGGGCATGAGTGCGCCGTCGGCATCACGCACAGGAAAGTAGCGCTGATGCTCCTGCATACTCGAAATTAACGCCTCCGCGGGTACGCGCAAAAAGTCCTTATCAAAGCTACCCGATACCACGGCAGGCCACTCCACTAGTGCATTCACCTCATCGAGTAGCGCGGTCTCAATAACCGCATGCCCGCCTAGCCGCTCGCCTTCCGCGCGCACCCCTTCGAGAATGTGATCACGCCGATCTTGACGGTTAACGAGCACATGCGCTTTGCGCAGCGTGGCCTCATAAGCGCTAGCATCGTTAATCGCGATGGGATCGGGGTGGTGAAAACGATGCCCACGGCTGTCACGCCCACTGTCCACGCCCATGATTGAGGCGGGGACCACCGTATCGCCAAGCAATAGCACTACCCAATGCACGGGGCGAACGAACTCGGTGGTGTGGGCACCCCAGCGCATGCGCTTGGGGATGGGCAGCTGGCTGAGCGCCTGGTCGATTATTTCGGGCAATAACGCCGATGTTGCCTGTCCGCTTTGTGTGCCTTTGTGCACCAAATAGGTGCCTTGTTCGGTTTCGATCGATTCGAGTGCGTGGACAGGCACGTTGCAGGAGGCAGCAAAACCTTCTGCCGCCCGAGTTGGCGCACCGTTGTCGTCAAAAGCCACGCTCACAGCGGGCCCGCGGCGCTCAAAAGCATGGTCGGGTTGGCGCGTGGCAAGATCATCGATGATGACCGCAAGACGCCGTGGTGCACCCAGGGCGCGTGCCTGTCCACAGCTGATACCGGCTTTACTGAGGCCGTCGACGATACTCTGGCAAAGGGCGTCGGCCAGCGGATCAAGGGCGGTTGGCGGCAGTTCCTCCATGCCCAGTTCAAATAATAGCGGTGCCGTAGTTTGGGTCATGCCACGCTCCGGCCACTCGCGTCATCCCGACACAACGGGAAGCCAAGCGCTTCCCGGGCTTCGTAGTAGCCGCTGGCAACCGCGCGCGCCATGGTGCGAACGCGCAAGATGTAGCCTTGGCGTTCGGTAACGGAAATCGCATGACGGGCGTCGAGCAAGTTAAAGGTGTGTGAGGCTTTCATCGTCATTTCGTAGGCGGGCAGTGGTAGCCCCGCCTCGACCAGTCGCAGTGCTTCGCGCTCGCAAGTATCAAACCAGCCGAGCAGGCTCTCGACATCCGCTTGCTCAAAGTTGTAGTGCGACTGTTCGCGTTCGTTTTGAAGATACACATCGCCGTAGGTGATGGGGCCATCCGGGCCGTCAGTCCAAATAAGGTCATACACGCTTTCGACTTCTTGGAGAACCATGGCGATGCGCTCAAGCCCATAGGTCAGCTCGCCCATTACGGGGTGGCAGTTAATGCCGCCGGCCTGCTGAAAATAGGTAAATTGAGTGATTTCCATGCCATTGAGCCAAATTTCCCAACCCAATCCCCACGCGCCCAAAGTGGGTGATTCCCAGTTGTCTTCGACAAATCGAATGTCATGAACCAGCGGGTCAATGCCGAGCGCTTTTAGCGAGCCCAAGTACTGTTCCTGAAAATCAGCCGGTGAGGGTTTAAGCACCACTTGAAACTGATAGTAGTGCTGCAGGCGGTTGGGGTTTTCGCCATAACGTCCATCCGTGGGACGCCTCGAGGGCTGCACATAGGCAGCGCGCCAGGGCTCAGGGCCAATCGCTCGCAAAAAAGTCGCCGGATGAAAGGTGCCCGCGCCAACCTCCATGTCGAGGGGCTGCATCAGCACGCAGCCGCGTTCTGCCCAGTAGCTTTGTAGCGCAAGGATAAGCTGTTGAAAGGTCATTGCTTCTCCGCCGAAACCCCGAAACGTCGCAGTATAGCCCGCGCTAGCGGTGGCTGTCAGGCCGCGCGGGCTGGCTTTCCGCCCTGCTTTGGTGCGCGATGCTTGGCTTTTGCACTGTATTGGTGCATCCTGCCGAATGCGCTGGTTGGTTTTGCCAATGAGCGGCCCTTTTTGGTGCGTTTCGGTTGAGTTGGCACGATTAATGCTTCTATCCGAGGGCAAACTATTCGCTAGGATTTAATTTGGAGGCCGAGACGATGGCACAAACGCCTGAAGACGTTTTAAAAATGATCGAAGACAACGAGGTCCGCTTCGTCGACCTACGTTTTACCGACCCCAAGGGTAAGCAACAGCACGTCACCCTGCCGGCGCACGCCATCGATGCGGATGCGTTTGCCGAGGGCAAGATGTTTGATGGCTCCTCGATTGAGGGCTGGAAAGGGATTAACGAGTCGGACATGATTTTAATGCCCGATCCAACCTCGGCGGTGCTCGACCCCTTCTTTGATGATGCAACGCTATTGTTGCTTTGTAACATTATCGAGCCCAACACCATGCAGGGCTACGGTCGCGACCCGCGCAGCATCGCCGAGCGCGCCGAAGCGTATTTGCAGTCCACCGGCATTGGTGATGTTGCCTACTTTGGCCCCGAAAACGAGTTCTTCGTGTTTGACGACGTGCGTTGGGGCACCGATATGAAGGGGTCGTTCTACAGCATCGATTCTGAGGAAGCAGACTGGAACACCGAGCGCGTCTACCCCGACGGCAACATGGGTCATCGCCCCGGCGTCAAAGGCGGTTATTTCCCGGTGCCACCGGTCGATAGCCTGCATGACATGCGCTCAGCGATGTGTGAGTGCCTGACCGACATGGGCATCGAAACCGAGGTGCATCACCACGAAGTCGCCACCGCCGGGCAGTGCGAAATTGGCGTTGGCTTTAACACCCTGGTGAAAAAGGCTGACGAAGTACAAACGCTTAAATACGTTATTCACAACGTCGCGGCTGCTTATGGTAAGACCGCGACGTTTATGCCCAAACCGGTGGTCGGTGACAATGGCAGCGGCATGCATGTCCACCAGTCGATTGGTAAAACCGGCGAAATGCTATTTGCCGGCGATCAGTACGGCGGCCTCTCGGAGACAGCGCTCTACTATATTGGCGGCATCATCAAGCATGCCAAGGCCATTAACGCCTTTGCCAACGCTTCGACCAACTCGTATAAGCGTTTGGTGCCGGGCTTTGAGGCGCCGGTGTTGCTGGCCTACTCGGCCCGCAACCGCTCGGCTTCGGTGCGCATTCCGTGGGTGTCTAACCCCAAGGCACGGCGTGTCGAGGTACGCTTCCCTGATAGCACCGCCAACCCTTACCTATGCTTTGCCGCGATGTTGATGGCGGGCCTCGATGGCATTCAAAACAAAGTCCATCCCGGCGATGCCATGGATAAGGATCTCTACGATCTGCCACCTGAGGAAGAGGCTGATATCCCCAAAGTCGCGTTCTCGCTTGAAGAGGCATTGGATGCGCTGGATGCCGATCGTGAGTTCTTAAAAGTCGGCGGTGTTTTCACCGATGACGCGATTGATGGCTACATCGACCTCAAACGCGAGGAAGTCTTGCAGTTGCGCATGACGACGCACCCGGTCGAATTCGACCTCTACTACAGCGTCTGATTGGCGGCTCATGAGCTTCGCCGCAACACCAACCCCCGCTGCGGCGGGGGTTTTTGATGGTGGCGAGGTCAACCGTTATGGGTGCTGTTATGACTGATCGTTCGAGCGATTTTGCCAATGATGTGCTCGATCACCTCGCCCGAGCGGTGGTGGTGACCGATGCCCAGTGCCGCGTGCAGTGGCTGAATTCTGCCGCTGAGACGTTGTTGCAAATGAGCGCCCGGCAAGCGCTCGGCGAATCCTTAATGCAGTTATTTCCTGGGTTGGCGGTACTCGATGAGGCGATTACCCAGGCGCTGAACCAAAGCGCCAGTTATACCGAGCGCGAAATCCGCGTCATGTTAGCCGCAGAGCGCACGGTAACGGTTGACTGCGCGATCACACCGATGGCGGGGTCGAGTCTGTTGCTTGAGTTCGAGCAACTGGACAGGCACCTGCGCATTTCACGCGAAAATCGCTTAATTGCCCAAAGCCACGCTATTCGTGAGCTCACGCGTGGCTTGGCGCATGAGATTAAAAACCCACTGGGCGGTCTGCGGGGCGCAGCCCAATTGTTGGAGGCGGACCTCAAAGACGCCGATCAGCGTGAGTACACGCGCATTATTATTTCTGAGGCTGATCGGTTGCGCGCCCTGGTTGATGGATTATTAGGGCCGGCGGATCGGCTAGAGAAAAAGCCCACCAACCTCCACGAGGTGATCGAGCGCGTGCGCTATTTGGCCATGGCCGAATCACCCGAAGGCATTCGCATTGAGCGCGATTACGACCCAAGCTTGCCGTTGCTGCCGGCGGTCGAAGATCAGCTAATTCAGGCGCTGCTCAATGTGGTGCGCAATGCCCTACAAGCGCTGGGTGAGCGCGGTACGATTCACTTGCAAACGCGCAGTCAGCGGCGCTTTACGATTGGCGAAAAACAACACCGGTTGGTTGCGCGCATCGACATTAGTGATGACGGACCCGGCATTCCCCCCGCACTTGCTGAGCAGATTTTTTACCCCATGGTGACCGGCCGCCCAGAGGGCAGCGGTATTGGCCTGCCCATGGCACAAACCCTAGTGAACCAGCATGGCGGGCTCATCGAATGCACGAGCGAGCCTGGCTGCACGGTGTTCACCGTGTGGCTGCCCTTGGAGGATTGTGATGAGTGAAACAACGCGCGTTTGGATTGTTGATGACGATCGCTCCATTCGCTGGGTGCTCAAAAAAGCACTCGAGCGTGATGGGATGGCGGTAACCGATTTTGAAACCGGCGAAGAGGCGCTCGCTGCACTGGCCCGGCAACAACCGGATGTGCTGATTACCGATATTCGGATGCCGCAACTCGATGGGCTAACGCTCATGCGCCGTGTCCATGACCATCAGCCTGAACTCCCGGTGATTGTAATTACCGCCCATTCTGATTTGGATGCCGCTGTCTCAGCTTATGAGGGCGGGGCGTTTGAATACCTACCCAAACCGTTTGATGTCGATGATGCGGTCGACCTCGTCCGTCGTGCCGCTGCCGCCGCGGCGCAAAGCCAGACCCCAGCGGTCAGCCGTCGCGGTGACATGCCCGAGATTATCGGTGAGGCGCCCGCCATGCAGGAGGTTTTTCGGGCCATTGGCCGGCTGTCGCGCTCGAACATTACCGTGCTGATTAACGGTGAGTCGGGTACGGGCAAGGAATTGGTCGCCGGCTCATTGCATCGCCACAGCCCGCGCGCTGGCAAACCATTTATTGCGCTCAACATGGCCGCCATTCCCCGGGACCTCATGGAGTCGGAGCTATTTGGTCATGAAAAAGGCGCTTTCACCGGCGCCCATCAGGTCCGGCGCGGGCGCTTCGAGCAGGCGGACGGGGGAACGCTATTTTTAGATGAAATTGGCGATATGCCCGCCGAGCTGCAGACGCGCTTATTGCGGGTACTCGCGGATGGCGAGTTTTATCGGGTTGGCGCGCATCTGCCCATGCGTGTGGATGTCCGAATCATTGCCGCAACTCACCAAAATCTCGAGCACCTCGTTGAGCAAGGCCGCTTTCGCGAAGATCTCTTTCACCGCCTCAACGTTATTCGTATCCACTGCCCCGCACTCCGCGAGCGCCAAGCGGATATTCCCGAGTTGGCGACGCATTTTTTGCAACGGGCCGCGACCGAACTCAATGTCGAGCCCAAGCAGCTCAGTGCCGAGGTGGCTCGATATCTTCAGCACTTACCTTGGCCGGGTAATGTCCGTGAGTTGGAGAACACCTGCCGTTGGCTCACGGTGATGGCGAGCGGGCGGGATATTCAGCTCGATGACTTACCGCCCGAGCTCAGCCACGCCGAGGCGGTGGCAACGACCGGTGTCGACTGGGAGCGAGCGCTGTCGGAGTGGGCTGATCGGCAAGCGGAAAGTCGCGCCGAGGGTGTGTTGGCGGCCGCGCAGCCGCGATTGGAGCGCATTTTAATTGAGGCCGCGCTTCGGCGCACCGGGGGGCGGCGCCAGGATGCTGCGCGATTGCTGGGTTGGGGGCGCAATACCTTAACCCGGAAGATTCGAGATCTGCAGATGCAGGTATAATGGGCCCATGCCCATTCACGTTGTCCTGCATCGCCCCGAGATCCCGCCCAACACCGGTAATGTCATCCGGCTATGTGCCAATAGTGGCGCTCAATTGCATCTCATTCGCCCGCTCGGGTTTGTGCTCAATGACCGTCGGCTGCGCCGTGCTGGGCTTGATTATCACGAGTTCGCGACGCTGCAAGTGCATGATGACTTTAGCGCTTTTGTTAAAGCCATTGCTCCCGCCCGGATTTGGGCATTCACCACCCGAGCTAAACGCGCGTTTCATACGCCTGAATATCAAGCCGATGACGCGCTGGTGTTTGGCCGCGAAACGGCGGGCTTACCGACGGAAATACTCGATGGATTGCCCGCTGAGCAGTGGCTGCGCTTACCGATGCGCGCGGGTAATCGCAGCCTTAATTTATCCAACAGCGTTGCGGTGGGTGTCTACGAAGTCTGGCGCCAGCTCGGTTATGTGGGCGGCGTTTAAAAACCGCTAAATTCAGCCGTGGGGTCACGTTGCATAAGCGCTTGAGCCGCTTGGGATGGGCTTACTTGGCCCTGAATGACGGCCTCGACAGCGCTGCAAATGGGTAGCTCCACTCGCAACCGTGCCCCCAGCGCGGTGACTTCTCCCGCGGTTCGTAGCCCCTCAACGACCTGACCGATTTGCTCGGCGGCTTGGTCAATGGTGTGGCCTTGGCCAAGGGCAAGACCCATGCGGCGGTTGCGCGACTGATCATCGGTGCAAGTGAGGATTAAATCGCCCATGCCGGCAAGCCCCGTGAGGGTGGTGTCAGCAGCGCCCAAGGCAACGCCCAAGCGCCGGATTTCGGCCAATCCTCGGGTAATCAGTCCGGCCCGCGCATTGGCACCCAGAGCAAGGCCGTCGGCAATGCCCGTGGCGATAGCGAGGACATTTTTCACCGCACCACCGACTTCCACGCCAATAACATCGGGGCTGGTGTATACCCGAAAGCGCTCATCGTGAAAGGCCGCTGCCAGCGTGTCAGCACAGCCGCCATCATCGCTGGCTAATACCACTGCAGTTGGCAGTCCGCGCGCAACCTCACCGGCAAAGCTTGGCCCTGAGAGGATGGCGCGTGGGTGTCCAGGTAACCAATGCGCCACCAGCCCATGTAACAGGCCATGACCGTCGGCCTGTAGCCCTTTGGTTGCCCAGGCAATCGATGCGTGCGCTGGGACAACTGGGGCGAGACGCGCGGTGAGTTCGGCAAAACCGGCACTTGGCACCGTCATCAGCACATGATCGACATCGGCCACCGCCGCATCCAAATCGGCCGTCGGGTGGATGCTATCGGGCAAGGCGATGTCGGGAAGGTAATCGCGGTTGCAGCGTTGCTCAGCCATCACCGCCATTGCCTCGGGGCGGTGGCCCCAAAGGCTCACTGCATGGCCGTTGCGTGCCAGTACCAAGGCCAGCGCCGTGCCCCACGACCCCGCGCCGAGCACGGCAACGCGCAGCGCCGGTTTAGTCGTTGGCATCCGGTTTGGCGTCGGGCTTGGCGTCAGTCGCGGCGGCGTCGGTCTCGGCTGTTTGCGCTGCTTGAGCGGCCTGCTGGCGCTGACGGGCATAGAGTGCATCAAAGTTAACCGGCGATAAGGTCATGGGCGGAAAGCCAGCCTTGGCGGTCAAATCGGTAATGGCCTCCCGCGCATACGGAAACAACACCCCCGGGCAGTAGGCCCCAAGCAGCTGATCAGCGGTTGCCTCATCAAAGCCACTGACGCTAAAGATACCGGCTTGGTGGACTTCGCAGAGGTAGGCGGTTTTTTCGCCCATGGTGGCGGTGACTGTCGCCGTTACCACCACTTCGTAGAGATTATCGCGCACGTGGCTACGCCGGGTATTGAGTTCGACGCGCGCTTCAGGCCGATCTGATTGGGTAAACACCTCGGGGCTGCCGGGCGTCTCGAGCGAGCTGTCCTTTAAGTAGATTTTTTGGATGGCGAACTGTTGTTCGTTGGCGTTAGCCGACTCGGCGGCAGCGCCATTGCTTTTGTTCGTGCTAGGTTTTTTGGCCATGAGAACTCCGTGCGTCAATAATAAAAAGCGTTCAACCCGGCTTAGCTGCGACCCTCGGTCGGCATGCTTGCCTCGCGCCAGGCTTCGATGCCGCCTTTGAGCTGGTGGACCGTCTCCCAGCCTTGGGCTTGCAGGGCGAGCACGGCTTTGAGCGTGCGTTGGCCGCGATCGCAATAGACAACAATGCTCCGGTCACTAAAGCGCTTGAGCCGGTCGTGCTGTTTATCCAGGTGCTCAAGCGGAATATTAATCGCCCCGGGCAGGTGGCTGGACTGGTAGGCGTTTTCATTGCGTATATCCACAAACACCGCCGCATCCCGGTTATATAATAGGGTGGCTTCGGTGGTGTCGATGGCATTGCGGCTGCGCCGGTAGTTCATATACTCATTAGCGATCAGCGCTGCGAGCACGACAGCCAGCGCCACAATTAGCAGCGGATGATTAAAACTAAACTCAATAACTCTTTCCATGACCCAGCGCTGTTAGCATTGCTTAAGTAAGCCGGGAGTATACCAGCCGAGATGTCCTGTCGATGACGCGTTTATTACTGATTGTTGCTTTGTTGTTTAGCCCGCTAATTGAGGCGGACGAGGCGAGTGACTTAGCGGCGCGCGAGGCCCGGCTTGAGCGGTTGCGCGACAATATGGCAACGGTCAGTGAGCGCCTGAGCGAGCAGCGCGAACGCGCAGGCGGCGTCGAGGCTGATTTAGCACGTCTCGAGCAGCGCCTTAACGAGGAGCGTGCGGCGCTTGCGCAGCTCGATGAGCAAATTCGTTCCACTTCAGCGCAGGTGGCTGAGCGCCAGCGCGCCCTGAGCCAGCGCCGTGCCGAGGCCAAAGAGCATCAGGCATTTTTGGCGGCAACCGTGCGTGCGGCTTATCGTCGCGGTGATGCGAGTACGTTGCGGTTGCTGTTGGGCGACTTTAATCCCGCCGAGCTCCAGCGCCTGCTGGTCTATCGTCAGCGTTTGGGGGCGGCGCGGGCCGAGCGCATCACCCGTGCTCAGACAGCCGTGGCGGCGCTCGCCGCGGAGCGTCAAGCTCTCGAGCAAGCGCTCGCCGAGCAGCGTCGAGTGCGCACGGCCCGCGAGGATGCCTTGGCTCAGGTGCAAAGCAGCCTTAACCAGCGACAAGCGCTATTGGCCGAGCTTGAGGCGCGCATTGATGATGACCAAGCGGTACTGGCCAGCCAGCGCGAACAAGCTCAATCATTGACCGAGTTAATTGCCTCGCTACGCGAGCAGTTAGCACAAAGTGGCGCGCCGACGCGTCAGCTCGATGATCTTGGCCGCGCGCGTGGGGCGTTGAGTTGGCCCCATGAGGGGCCGCTGCTCGCTCGCTATGGCGGCGAGCGCGCCGCGGGTTTGGACTGGACTGGGTTGCTTATTGGCGGTCAGGCCGGCGCCCCCGTTAATCCCATTGCGGCAGGGCAAGTGGTGTTTGCTGATTGGTTGCGTGGGCTTGGCCTGTTGGTCATTGTCGATCATGGTGGTGGCTATTTGAGCTTGTACGGACGCAACCAGGCTTTGTATTTTGATGTCGGAGATTACGTAGCGCCGGATGATGTGATCGCCACGGTGGGCCGCAGCGGTGGCCGGCCGGAGACGGCGCTGTATTTTGAATTACGGGCCGAGGGTGAACCCGTCGACCCACTGGCCTGGCTGAGCCCGGCAAACCAATCGGGCTAAGGATACCAACACCATGCGATGCTCCCGCCTTATTTCAGCGATTACCGCCAGCTTGCTACTCGGATGGGTGTTAACGGATGTCCCCATGGCAACGGCGCAGACATCACAGAGCGCCTCCGAGCTTCCGCTCGAAGAGCTACGCCGGTTTACCGAAGTCTATGAGCGGGTGCAGCGCGATTACGTTGAGTCGATTGATGATGAAACCCTTATTCGCAACGCCATTCGCGGCATGCTCGAGGGACTTGACCCCCATTCGGCGTATTTAGACGCGGCTGAGTACGAGCAACTCCAAGAGGGCACCCGGGGTCAATTTGGCGGGCTTGGTATCGAGGTGGGCATGGAGGATGGCTTTGTCAAAGTGATCGCGCCCATTGATGGTACGCCGGCTGATGCTGCCGGCATTCAGCCAGGTGACTTGATTATGCGAATCGACGGGCGCTCGGTTCGGGGCCTTGATTTGCAGCAAGCCGTCGAGCGGATGCGCGGGGAGCCGGGCACAGAAATACAACTGGGGATTTTGCGCGATGGCCAAGATAGCCCGATCGACGTCACCCTCGAGCGCGCGGTGATTCAGGTTGATAGTGTGCGCTCGCAATTGCTGGAACCAGGCTTTGGTTACTTGCGTATTAGCCAATTTCAGTCGCGCACGGGTGACGACCTGCTTAGTGAAATAGCGGCTTGGCAAGACGAGCACGGTCCAATGGATGGGATGGTGCTGGATTTGCGCAATAACCCCGGCGGCGTGCTTGATGCCGCGGTCGAAGTTGCTGATGCCTTTTTGAGCAACGGCGCCATTGTCTCAACCAATGGCCGCGCCGAGCGTGCCGAATCGCGTTTTACCGCCACCCCCAACGACGCCCTCAATGGCGCCCCGCTGGTGGTTTTGGTTAATGCCGGCTCAGCCTCGGCGGCTGAGATTGTTGCCGGTGCGCTACAAGATCATCGTCGCGCGGTCATTATGGGTGAGCAGACATTTGGTAAAGGCTCAGTGCAGAGCATTTTGCCGCTGCGGAATGGCAGTGCGGTGAAGTTGACGACCGCGCGTTATTACACCCCCGATGGACGCTCGATTCAGGCTGAAGGAATTGTTCCTGATGTTGAAATTGCCAATTTACGTGTGGCCGACCAGCAGGCTAGCGAGGTGTTACGTGAGTCGGATCTGCCGCGCCATTTACGCAGCGATGGCGCCGCGCCGCCGGCTAATAGCGATGGCGATGTGCCCGGTTCAGCCCTTGCTAAGCGCGACTATGCCTTGGCCGAGGCGTTGAATTTGCTTAAGGGCTTAACCATTTTGGGCCGCGACTGACGATCAGCGCCGCGGGGCGATGGGTTTAGTCCCGCGGCCAAGCCGCTAGCCAGACAAAAACCCCCAGCGCGCCGATTACCCAGCTCACTAGCGGCGCCTCACCGAGCATGACCGGGCTGCGGCCATCGAGGCCTGAAAGGATAAACGCCGAGATGACTAATGCCCCGCCGACACCAGCGGCAAACGCTCGTCGACCATTTTGGCGGACATCGCGGCGCAGCGCTTTTAGTTCAGCTTGCTGGGCGTCGATGTGATCGCGGGTGTGACCGACCTCAAGCAGCGCTTGATCCAGACGCCGCGGCAGCGCCGGCAAAATTTCACCCCAATACGGCAGTTCACGGCGCAGGTTTTTAACCACCGCTTGGACACCGACTTGTTCGCGCATCCAGCGCTCTAAATAGGGCTTGCCGGTGTCCCATAAATCCAGTTCGGGGTAGAGCTGGCGGCCCAGTCCCTCAATGGCGAGAAGGGTCTTTTGTAGCAACACGAGTTGCGGTTGGATTTCCATATTAAAACGCCGACCGGTTTGAAAGAGCCGCATAAGCAGCGCACCAAGTGAAATTTCACCCAGCGGGCGCTCAAAAATCGGCTCACAAACGGTGCGCATCGCGCCTTCAAACTCGTCCACTCGGGTATCGGCGGGCACCCAGCCCGACTCAACATGCAATTCGGCAACGCGGCGGTAGTCGCGATTAAAAAAGGCCAAAAAGTTATCGGCCAAATAGCGATGATCGACTGGGCTGAGTGAGCCCATGATGCCGAAGTCGACAGCGACATAGCGTGGGTCAGCCGGGTTGCGAATATCAACAAAGATATTGCCCGGGTGCATGTCGGCGTGAAAAAAGCTATCGCGAAATACTTGGGTGAAGAAAATCTCGGTGCCGCGCTCAGCCAGCGCTTTCATGTCGACGCCAGCGTCGTGCAATGCCTGCACATCGCTAATTTGGACCCCGTAAATCCGCTCCATGACCATGACCCGGCGGCGTGTGGCCCACCAGTGGACTTCGGGTACGTAGAGCAGGTCAGAATCGGCAAAATTGCGCTTAAGTTGTGAAGCGTTGGCAGCCTCGCGCATTAGGTCGAGTTCGTCATGCAGGGTGATATCAAATTCGTTGATCACCTCAACTGGGCGCAGGCGATGGCCCTCACTCCAATAGCGCTGGGCTAGCCGGGCAAAGGTATAGAGCACGCGTAAATCACGCGCGATGGCCTGCTCGATGCCCGGCCGTACCACTTTAACGATGACCTCTTGACCGTCATGCAGCCGCGCGGCGTGTACCTGTGCGATCGACGCTGAGGCCATGGGCTCGGTGTCAAAATGAGCAAACGTGGTGTCGATTGGCTGTTGCTGTTCTTCTTCGATGATCGCGCGGGCTTGATGACCGGCAAACGGTGGGACCTGATCTTGGAGTCGTGCGAGTTCGGCGGCGATGTCAGCGGGCAGCAGGTCGCGCCGGGTTGAGATGATTTGGCCAAACTTGACAAAAATTGGCCCCAGGTCCTCAAGCGCAAGGCGAATACGCTCAGCGCGTGGGCGAGCGTAGCGGCGAAACCAGCGCCAAGGCATAAACAGGCGCAAAAACCGAAACGGCCGAAACCACCGCGTTGCAAACAACACCTCGTCAAGGCCGTGGCGCAGGAGCACGATATTAATTTGAATCAGCCGCAGCAGCAGCCGGGGGCTCTCAATCATTGCGGTGACTCCGTGCGCTCGAGGCGTTTGACGCGCGCGTCGAGTCGATCCAGACGCTCGCGTACCTGATCAACGCCGTCGAGGAAGTCAGCCGTTTCGGCTGCGCTTGGCAGCCAACGACGCTCTTCGGTGGCGAGCTCGCCGGCGTTGGCCAGTAAGGTCCGCGCGGTGCGCTCGCTCCACTGGCGAGAGGATTGGGCGCCATTGATCACCCGGCTGGCCCAGTCGGGACCTAAAAAACGCCCCAGCTGGGCTTCGATATCGACATCAAGATCGGCGAAAAGCGCTCTAACTTCTTGGATCATGCCGACATCGCCGCGAAATGAAACGTCCCGGCTTCGTTGGCCGCGTGATAACACCAGCCCGGTCAGCCCCGCGAGCGATGCCTCTAAGATGACATCGCAGTCACTCATATCGGTGTCATCGCTAATCAGGGTGAGGCCCTCGCTATCAAAGATTACCCGCAGGGCGCGCGCTGGGTCGGTGAGCTTGAGCCCAAGGTCGCGACCATTCAGTGCCTCTAATCGGGCTGATGAAGCCGGATCGAGCAGCAAAATACGGTTAATGAGTTGCTCAATCGGTGTGAGCAGCAGGGTTTCAGTAGACATGGCCGTAGTGCATCGCGACGATGCCTCCGCTTAGGTTGATGTAGCCGCAGTCTTCAAAGCCGGCCTCGGTCATCATTGCTTCAAGCGTTGCCTGATCGGGGTGCATGCGAATCGATTCCGCCAAATAGCGATAGCTCTCCGCATCTTGGGCAATGAGCTTGCCCATGAGTGGCAGGAGGCGAAACGAGTAGACATCATAGAGCGGCTTAAGGGGAGCCAGATAAACCGATGAGAATTCTAATATGACCACCCGACCGCCCGGTTTAAGCGCCTCGCGCATGGCGCGCAGCGCGCGTGGAATGCGGGTGACGTTACGCAGCCCAAAGCCGATGCTAATACGGTCAAAACAACGTCCGGGAAACGGCAGCTGTTCGGCATCGGCGATCACGTAGTTGAGCTCGCTCGCCAGGCCTTTGTTTAACAGCCGATCACGGCCTTGCTCGAGCATGGGCCGATTAATATCAGCGACAACGACTTGGCCCTCCGCCCCCACCGCTTGCGCCAAGCCAATACTCAAGTCGCCGGTGCCGGCGGCTAAATCGAGCACCTGTTGGCCGGGGCGTGCCGCGATTAGGCGCAACGCCTGCTGCTTCCAAAGCCGGTGCAACCCCGCTGACATCACGTCATTCATCACGTCGTAGCGGCTCGCAACCGAGCTAAACACCGCGCCGACGCGATCGACTTTTTCGTTGGCCGGCACGCGTTGATAGCCAAAGTCTGCTTGCTCTTGCTCAGGCGGCGTGGATTTTGCCATCAACCTTTTCCTTGTTCGCGCGTATAACCGGCCTCAGCCAAGGCGTCACAATATTGCTGCCAATATTCGGTCTGATTGAGGCCTAAGTCGTAGAGCAGGTCCCAGGAGTAAAGCCCGGTGTTGTGGCCATCGTCAAAGTGAATCCGCAAGGCATAGTTGCCGACCGCTTCAATGTTGGTCATCCCGACATCGGTCTTACCGACTTGCAGAACGGCTTGCCCAGGCCCATGCCCGCGGACTTCGGCCGAGGGCGAATAAACGCGTAAGTACTCCGCGCTCAAGGCAAAGCGTTGACCATCGTCAAAGGCCACTTCAAGCATACCGGAGCGCCGTTGCAGGCGAATATCGGTGGGCACGCGGTCGGTTTGTGTGCGTTCAGGACGTTTCACGGCAGCCTCATAAAATGTAGCGACTGAGGTCTTCGTTGTCGGCCAAATCGGATAGCTGAGAGTCGACATAGGCCGCGTCAATGCTCACTGGCTCACCGGTGTGATCGGGCGCGCTATAAGAGATCGACTCCAGCAACCGCTCCATTACCGTGTGCAGGCGGCGAGCGCCGATATTTTCGGTGCGCTCGTTAACCGCCCAGGCCACCTCCGCGATGCGCGCCACGCCGTCTTGGGTAAACGTCAATTGCACGCCCTCGGTGGCGAGCAGCGACTGGTACTGGTGCACAAGCGAGGCATCGGGCTCGGTTAAGATGCTGACAAAATCGGCCACGCCGAGTGAATCAAGCTCAACGCGAATCGGTAGCCGGCCTTGGAGTTCAGGAATCAGATCGGAGGGCTTGGATAGGTGAAACGCGCCTGAGGCAATAAATAAAATATGGTCGGTATTGACCATGCCATGGCGGGTCGACACGGTGCTGCCCTCAACCAGCGGTAGTAGATCGCGCTGTACACCCTCACGCGAAATATCGCCGCCCGTGCCTTGCTCGGCGCGGCGGGCGACTTTGTCGATTTCATCGATAAAGACAATACCGCTTTGTTCAACGCGCTCGATGGCCTGCTGTTTAATCTCTTCGTCATTAACGAGCTTGGCGGCTTCTTCATCGCGCAGCACCCGCCAGGCATCGGCAATACGCAAACGCTGGCGCTCGTTTTTTTGCCCACCAAGGTTTTGGAACATGCCCTGTAACTGGCTGGTGAGCTGCTCCATGCCCGGTGGAGTCATAATGTCCATCCCTGGCTGTTGGCCGCGGACATCGATGTCAATTTCGCGATCGTCAAGTTCGCCTTGGCGGAGCTTTTTGCGCATTTTCTGCCGCGTACTCTCAAGGCTGTCATCGACCGAGCCCCCGCTTGCCTGCGGCAATAGCGCATCCAAAATACGATCTTCGGCGGCATCATCAGCCCGGCTTGCCTGTTGGGCCATGGCCTGTTCGCGCACCATTTTCAGCGCGTTGTCGGTGAGGTCGCGAATGACCGATTCGACATCGCGACCGACATAGCCCACTTCGGTAAATTTGGTTGCCTCAATTTTAATGAATGGCGCATTGGCCAGACGCGCGAGGCGCCGCGCGATTTCGGTTTTACCAACGCCGGTGGGGCCGATCATGAGGATATTTTTCGGCGTAATTTCAGGGCGCAGTTCGGCGGCCACTTGCAGTCGACGCCAGCGGTTACGCAGCGCGTTGGCCACCGCGCGCTTTGCCTCGCCTTGGCCAATAATATGTTTATCCAGTGCCTGGACGATTTCGCGGGGGGTCATTTCGCTCATCAGGCTGTCTCTTTTCCCAGCGTTTCAATGGTGAGGGTGTGGTTGGTGTAAATGCAGATGTCGGCGGCGATGCCCAAAGCTTTTTCGACCACTTGCGCTGCCCCAAGATCGGTATTGTTAACCAGGGCTTGCGCTGCGGCTTGGGCATAACCTGAGCCTGAGCCGATAGCCATTAGCTCACGCTCGGGCTCGACGACGTCGCCGTTGCCGGAAATCATTAATAAGCTCTCGCCATCGGCCACCATGAGCAGCGCTTCTAATCGACGCAAGGCTCGATCGGCGCGCCAGTCTTTGGCCATTTCCACTGCCGCGCGCGTGAGTTGGCCGCGGTAGCGCTCGAGCTGGCCTTCAAAGCGCTCGAACAGCGTAAACGCATCGGCGGTGCCGCCAGCAAAGCCGGCGAGGACTTGATCGTGAAAAAGCCGACGGACCTTGCGTGCATTACCCTTCATGACCGTATCGCCGAGTGTTACTTGGCCATCGCCGCCAAGCGCGACTTGGCCATGACGGCGGACGGCCAAAATGGTGGTGCCCTCAAATTGCTGCACAGTGGCTCTCCATGCGTAATATCGTTGATTAGTCTAACGCAGCCGCTGGGGCTTGCGCTTATTTGCGTCGAGCGCGCGGATGCGCTTTGTCGTAGACCTCAGCAAGATGCTGGAAATCCAGATGGGCATAAATCTGTGTGCTGCTGATATCCGCATGGCCAAGGAGCTCTTGGACTGCGCGCAGATCACCGCTTGACTCTAATAGATGCGTGGCAAATGCATGGCGCAGCATATGTGGGTTAACCGGCTGATCGAGGCCGCGTTCGCGGGCGAGCCCGTGCAATCGGCGCTGAATCGCCCGATGCGATAAGCGCGTGCCTCGGCGGCTGACAAACAACGCCGGCTCATTGGCCTTGGCAATGCTTGGGCGCTGCTGGCGCCAGGCAATTAATGCCGAGCGTGCAGCGCGTCCGATCGGCACGACGCGAGTTTTCGCGCCTTTGCCCAACACCCGCAGACTATCGGGGTCGCCGGCGAGGTCGTGGGCATTGAGCGCAGCGGCTTCAGCAAGCCGCAGCCCCGCACTATAAACCAGCTCAAATAACGCCCGGTCACGCAGCGCGAGTGGGTCGGCGGGTTGGGCGGCGTCAGCCGGGGCATCGAGCAGGCGCGCTGTGGTATCGACATCAAGCGTGCGCGGTAGGCGTTGATGCGCTCGCGGCGCACTCATATCGGCGGCCGGATCGCGCTGCGCCAAGCCTTCGCGCTGCAAATAGCGATAGAGCCCGCGAATCGATGATAGCAGTCGTTGCAGCGAGCGCGGACCCAGTCCGCGACGATGCTCGCGGGCAAGATACTGACGGATATGTTGGTTATCGACTGCAGCCCAATCGCTTAACCCGCTGGCCGCGAGGTGGTTTGCCAAAGCGCTGAGGTCTCGGGCGTAGTGAGCACAGGTGAGCGTGGCGAGGCGGCGTTCGTCGCGCAGATGCGCTAAGTAGCGTTGCAAAGCGGGTTCTAGCGCGGCTGCGCTCAATCAGCCTCTCCTGGCATTGCCCGGCGTAAAACGCGGGCCACAAGCGCGCCGAGTTGACTTAAAAAGATGGTGCCCTGCTCGTCGTTGTAGCGATCAGGATCGCGGCTGCCAATGGCGATAAACCCGCGCAACGGCGGCTCGTCCATGGGCACCACGGCTGCTGAGGCCAAGCCCTCAGCTTGCTCGCCAAACAGCAAGGTGAGTTGTGCGCCATCAAGCGTGCCCAAGACCGGGGTGTCGCCGGGGAAATAGCTTTCCAGCTCGGTTGCTGCGTTGTCATCGACGCTTAGCACGGGCACGCCTTCGCTATCGAGGTCGTGGCCGATGAGGATGATTTGCACCACATCGGCGCGAAAGTCTTGCCGCAGGCCATCGCGCAGGGCGACCAAAACGCCATCTAAATGATCGGCAGCGAGCAACTCGAGGGTAAAGCGGTGCAGCTGCTCGGCGAGGCGGTCATTATCGCGGGCAATGTAGAGCAGGTGTTCGAGGCGTTGGGCGAGCTCGCGCGATTCCTCGCGCAAAATTGAGACTTGGTACTCAATAAGTGAGGTCGTGCCCTCGCCGGCATCATGCGGAATATCAATAAGCGCAAGGACATCACGGTGCCGGCTTAGAAGGTCGGGGTGTTCGCGCAGGTAATCGAGCACCTGCTCTTCACTGAGCGTCGCGGCGCTCGCCGTTGATTTTGATGGTTGCCTGCTCATAGTGCCCCCGCCGCTAACCGGCCTTCGAAGACCGTGGTTGCCGGACCGGTCATCCAAACCGATGCCTGATCACCCGGCCAGTGTATCACCAGCTCGCCGCCGGTTAATGCCACCACTACGGACTGATCAAGCCAGCCATTGATAATGCCGCACACGACCGCCGCACAAGCCCCTGTGCCGCAAGCCGGCGTCTCGCCAACACCGCGCTCAAACACGCGAAGGCGGATGTTTCCACGATCAATAATTTGCATAAATCCGGCATTCACATGGTTAGGAAAGTCCGGATGCGCTTCGATGGCAGCGCCCAGCTCGTTGACTGGCGCCGTAGCGACCGAATCAACCGCGAGTACCGCGTGCGGATTTCCCATTGAGACCGCCCCGATGGCGTAATCGTGGCCGGCGACGTTGAGCGGATAGAGCGGTGCTTGCGCGGCGCGGTGAAAAGGAATTGCGGCGGGCGTGAGGATAGGCGCACCCATATCAACCTCAACCATGCCATTACTGCGTGGCGTCACCCGGGTTAGCCCGGCAGCGGTCGCCAGGGTCATGGTGGGCTTGTCACTGAGCTGTTGGTCGTGCAAAAACCGTCCAACACAGCGCACCCCATTGCCGCAGTGCTCGACCTCGGTGCCATCCGCGTTCCAAATGCGATAGCCAAAATCCGCCGCGTCACTATCGCTCGGCGCAACCAGTAACACTTGGTCACAACCAATCCCTTGGCGGCGGTTGGCAATCCAGCGCACTTGCTCGGCGGTCAGCGTGAGTGGCTGGCTCACCCCATCGAACACGACAAAATCATTGCCGAGGCCCTGCATTTTAACGAAAGCGGTGCTCATCGTGGCCCCAGCAAATGCTCGCCGCGCCATAAGTCGCTGAGCACTTCGCGCTCACGAATGACATGGGCTTGATCGCCATCAACCAAAATCTCCGCTGGCCGCGGCCGGGCGTTGTATTGCGATGCCATCGAAAAGCCATAAGCGCCAGCGCCAAATATCGCCAGCAGCGAGTCCGGTGCGAGTGCTAGCAATCGCTCACGGCCGAGCACATCGGCGGTCTCACAAACCGGGCCAACAATATCGTAGTGACGCGCCGCGGTGGCCACCGGGTTAACCACTTCGATATTTTGCCACGCGTCATAGAGCGCCGGTCGCAGCAGATCGGTCATGGCCGCATCCACCACGGCGAAATCACGATGCCCGGGCTTGAGGTATTCGACTTGAGTTACTAACACGCCGGCTTCGCCGACAATCGCCCGACCGGGTTCCATGAGCAAGCGTTGCGGTCGATCGCTCAGCAGTTGATCGAGGCGTTGAGCGAGCGCTGCCGGTGTGGGCGGTTGTTCGTCGTCATAGCGGATGCCGAGCCCGCCGCCAATATCCAAATGCGTTAATACGATGCCGGCTGCCTCAAGCCGGTCGACCAGCGCCAGACTGCGCGCCAGTGCATCCGCTAGCGGTTCGAGCTCGGTGAGCTGCGAGCCGATATGAAAGTCGAGGCCGGTGACCTGAATACCCGGTAGTGCCGCGGCTTGGTGGTAGACCGCCTCAGCGCGATGAATATCGATGCCGAACTTATTGTCCTTAAGCCCGGTTGAGATATAGGGATGGGTGCGTGCATCGACATCGGGGTTCACCCGCAACGACACGGGTGCCCGTTGGCCGAGCCGTTCAGCTACCGCATTAAGCCGCTCGAGCTCGCTTTCTGACTCAATATTAAAAGCCAAAATGCCGGCCTCGAGCGCTTGTTCGATTTCGGTCTCGCGCTTGCCAACGCCAGAGAATACAACCCGTTGTGGGTCGCCGCCGGCTGCCAACACCCGCGCCAGCTCGCCACCTGAGACAATGTCAAAGCCGCTGCCCAGTTGAGCGAGCAACTCTAAAATGGCCAGGTTACCGTTGGCTTTGACGGCATAGCAGATCAGATGGTCGCGCTCGGCAAAGGCGGCGTCATAGGCCCGCCATGCCGCTTCAATATCCGCACGCGAATAGACATAAAGCGGCGTGCCAAAGCGCTCGGCTAAATCGCTAATCGCGCAGTCTTCGGCAAATAGTCGATCGTTGCGACGCTCAAAACTCATGGTTCAGCGGCCTGGCGATCGGCGGCGGCGTCACGGTCGGGGAGATATAAATCGCCCTTGACCCCGCAGCCGCTGAGCAGCGCGAGCAAAGCAATTAACAGCCAGCGTTGTGTGCGCCTGCCTGTGGTCATAGGGCCTCCGCTTGGCCGTTGAATGCACTTAAGATTAACAGTATACCGGCTGTGGCCAACGTTTTCGGCCCCCGCTGACTGCGGTAGGCTGCGCGCGGAGCAAACCGATTGATACAACACAGGATGGGCGCATGGCTGAAGACTTGCTTGAGGTGATTGAACGGGGCGCATCGAGCGCCGAGGCGAGCGTTATCTGGATGCATGGCCTGGGTGCGAGTGGGCATGATTTTGAGCCCATTGTCCCGCAGCTTGGTCTGCCGGAGGCGGCGGCGGTGCGGTTTATTTTTCCGCATGCTCCCGAACAACCGGTGACGTTAAATGGTGGCCTGTCGATGCCGGCTTGGTATGACGTTTATGGCTTAACCGCCGGCACCCCGCAGGATAGCGCCGGCCTCGATCGTGCCGCGGGCTGGATTAACGCCTTAATCGAGCGCGAAATTGCCCGCGGGGTGCCGGCCGCGCGCATCGTATTAGCGGGTTTTTCGCAAGGCGGCGCGGTGGCGCTGCATACGGGTTTGCGCTATCGCGACGGCCTTGCCGGCATCATGGGGCTATCAACCTACTTGCCAGCCCGCGACCAGCTTGCCCAAGCGGGTACAGCGGCGAATCGACAGACGCCGATATTCTTGGCCCACGGCCACCATGATGCGGTGTTGGCATTTGATTTGGGCGTTGCCTCACGCCAGGCGCTTGAAGCCCATGGCTACGTCGTTGAATGGCACGAATACCCGATGGAACACCAAGTCTGCTTAGAAGAAGTTCAGGCGATTGGGGTGTGGCTGACCCGCGTGCTAGCGCTTTAATCGCGATGCAGGCGCTCGCGGGCCGCCGCCACTTGGGCTCGAACCTGATTAGGCGCGGTGCCACCGAAGTGATCCCGCGCTGCGATCGAACCCTCGAGGGTTAGCACGTCAAATACATCGGCGTCGATGTGTGCTGAAAATTGCTTGAGCTCGTTAAGATCCATTGCGGCGAGGTCGCGCTGCTGCTCGAGGCCATAGGCGACGGCTTGGCCAACGATTTCATGGGCATCGCGGAAAGCCACGCCGCGGCGGACAAGATAGTCGGCTAAATCGGTTGCCGTGGCAAAGCCTTCGCGGGCGGCGGCATAGGTGCGATCGCGATTGACCGTGAGCGCCGGGACCATATCAGCAAACGCACGCAGGCTATCGCGCCAGGCATCGGCCGCATCGAACAGCGGTTCTTTGTCTTCTTGGTTATCGCGGTTATAGGCCAATGGTTGGCCTTTCATGAGCGTGAGCAGAGTATGGAGCGCACCATGCACGCGGGCGGTTTTGCCGCGCACTAGCTCTGCCACATCGGGGTTTTTCTTTTGCGGCATAATTGAGCTGCCCGTACAAAAGCGATCCGGTAGGTCGACAAAGCCCGTTAGCGTTGAAGTCCATAGCACCAGTTCTTCGGCCATGCGCGAGAGATGCGTCATGCTCAGTGCCGCAGCGGAGACAAACTCAATGGCAAAGTCACGATCCGACACCGCATCCAGCGAATTACGGGTGGGCGCGGTAAATTCGAGCTCAGCACAGGTTTGCGCGCGGTCAATAGCAAACGTGGTGCCGGCGAGTGCCGCTGAGCCCAGTGGCATTTGGTTGACGCGATCGCGCGTGTCGATCAGCCGCGCCTCGTCGCGCACGAGCATTTCGTACCAAGCCAGCATGTGATGACCAAAGCTCACGGGCTGAGCGACCTGCAAGTGCGTAAAGCCCGGCATCACCGTGTCGGCCTCACGCTCGGCTAGGTCCACCAACCCGCTTTGAAAGCGCCGCAACAGGCCCATCGTCTCGTCAATCACCTCACGCAGCCACAAGCGCACATCGGTGGCAATTTGGTCATTGCGCGAGCGCCCCGTATGCAGGCGCTTGCCCGCCTCGCCGATGCGCTCGGTGAGGCGGGCTTCAATGTTCATATGCACATCTTCTAAGGCGGGATCCCAGACAAAGTCGCCGGCTTCGATTTCGGCGGCGATGGCTTCAAGCCCCGATTCAATGGCCTCGGCATCGGCGCGGCTAATCACGCCGGTGCTGGCGAGCATGCGGGCATGCGCAATGGAGCCACGAATATCCTGGCGATAGAGCCGCTGATCGTAGTGCGCTGAGGCTGTAAATGCGGTGACAAACGCATCGGTGGTCTCGTTAAAGCGACCCGTCCACATGCCTTTACGATCTTTGCTACTCATCGCGTTCCTGCCCCACTGAAATACCGACCGCAGTATATCAGGCTCGCTGAAAGCACCCATGGTTTTGCTTGTTTGTGAACGGTGTCGCGCCATTGCGACCACGGCCATGCGCATGCTGATTCGACCAATTAACGGGGAGTAAAGCCATGAAAATTCTCATTGCCTGTAGCCGCAGCGGCCTGCGTCAACGTCTTGCACGGCTTGCCGCGACCAGCGAAGGGTGTGCTGTTAGTGCGGTTTTAACGAGCGCACAAGAAGTCGCCGAGCGTCATGCCCGTGACCCGGCCGATGTCATTGTGTTGGGGGTGAGCGATGCCGCCGATTTGGCGGTTGCCGCTCGGCTGGGTGATGAGCGGCCTGGGCCGGCGCTATTGTTGGCCTGCTCGCTCGATGACCCTTTGGTGCCTGAGCTCGAACAAAGCGGGGTCGATTATGTGCTCGAACACGTCCAGCCCGAGCGGCTGCGAGCGGCGTTGCATCGGGCTCGGCCGCTAGCGGATGCGCAGCGTTTGGCGTTGCTCGCACCGGGGGCGGATGGCAAACGCCGGCATATTTTGTGTCGACGGCGCGCGGGGCTTGGGCTGATTCCCGTGGATGATGTGCGCTATTTCATGGCCGACCATAAATACATCACCGTTGAGCACGATACCGGCGAGGACTTAATTGAGGAGTCACTCTGTCAGCTCGAAGAAGAGTTTGGGCCACGGTTTCTGCGCATTCATCGCAGTGCTTTGGTCGCTCGCCATTCGCTGCGTGGGCTTGAGCGCGACGACGAGGGCCGCACGCATGTGCTCATCGATGGCAGCCCGCAACGCTTGCCGGTGAGTCGGCGGCGACTGCCAGCCGTTCGGCGCTGGCTGCGCGAGGCCGCGAGCGCCGGTTAGTGGTTTGCGGCTTGGCGCGCAGGCGGTATGGTTGCGGCATGCCAATGAATCAACTTCGCATCGCCACGCGCCGCAGCCCGCTCGCCCTTTGGCAAGCCGAATATGTCGCCAAGCGGCTTCGCCAGCAAAACCCCACACTCAGTGTTGAGCTGGTGGGTATGTCGACACGCGGCGATGAAATTACCGACCGCCCGCTCATGGCGGTGGGCGGCAAAGCCCTTTTCGTTAAGGCGCTAGAGCAAGGCATATTAGCCGGCGATGCCGATTTGGCGGTGCATTCGATGAAAGATGTCCCGGCAACCCTGCCGCCGGCATTTCAGTTGCCGGTGATTCTTAATCGCGACGAGCCCTGTGATGCGTTTGTCTCATCGCGGTACGCCAGTGTCGTGGACTTACCTCAGGGTGCGCGCGTGGGAACGGCGAGCTTGCGGCGCGAATGTCAGCTGCGTGCCCGACGCCCCGATCTGATTGTCGAATCGGTCCGTGGCAATGTCCAAACCCGGTTGGGTAAGCTTGAATCGGGTGAGTTTGATGCCATCATTTTGGCAGCCTCCGGGCTGCAGCGCTTGGGCATGGGCGAGCGTATTACCGCATTAATGACCCCCGAAGAAAGTCTGCCGGCGGTGGGACAAGGCGCGCTGGGCATTGAGTGTCGCGCTGATAACCCGGAACTGATCGCACTCCTACGCGGCCTCGATGACCCGGATACTCACGACCGAGTCGCTGCCGAGCGCGCGGTCAATGCGCGGCTTGAAGGGAGCTGCCATGTGCCGCTTGCCGCTTTTGCACAGCTTGATGGTGACGCGCTGTGGTTGCGTGCTCTGGTTGCCAGTCGCGATGGCCAGCGGGTGTTGCGGGCGCAAGGCCGCTGCCCGCGCGCACAAGGCCCAGAACTCGGCCGGGCGCTTGCCGATGAGCTACTCGAACAAGGGGCGGGCGCAATCTTGGCAGAAGTTCATTGAGCGGCTCGCTACGCAATCGACGGGTGTTAGTGACGCGTCCTAGCGGCCAGGCCCGTGGGCTGATTGATGGCCTGATCGCGGAGGGTGCGACGGTGTTGCATCGACCGGCGTTGAGCATACAAAGCCTCGCTGTCTCACCGCAGGCACTGCAACAACCGATCGACTGGTTAGTGTTCGCAAGCCCCAATGCGGTGCGGCATGGGCTCGCGCTACTGCGCGCTGCGGCATGCTCGCCGCGGCATTGCGCCGCAGTCGGTCCGGGTACAGCGCGCGCTGCGATACAAGCGGGCTTGAGTGTCGATGTGGCGCCAAGCAAGCGCGGGGGCGCTGATGATTTGCTCGCGCAGCCGGGGTTTAAGCCGCAACCCGGTGAGTGTGTGGTGATTATGGCGGGTCGGGGCGGACGGCGACGGTTGCAAAACACCCTCACCGAGCGTGGTATCAAGGTGGTCGATATCGCCGTCTATGCCCGACTGCCAGCTGCTGATTGCCTCGACATACCCTCTGAGTGGCGCTCGCAGCGCCTTGATGCGAGCGTGGTAACCAGCGTTGACGGTTTGCACGCCCTCATCAGTATGGCTGACGCCGAGGCGCTAGCATGGTTACATAAGAGCCGGCTGGTGACGGTCAGTCAACGGGTTGCCGATGCGGCGGCCGAGGGTGGCTTTTCTAACCCAGCCGTCGCCGCGGGGGCAAGCGATCAAGCCCTGGTGCAGGCAGTTGAGGATGCGCTGGAGTCGATAACAATATGACCGATGAAACAAAACAAACTAATAGCACCGAGTCCGCGGCGTTGACCCAAGCCGATGCAACGGCGGATACAACCACGCCGCCGCAGCCACCGCGGCGCATTGCTGGGGTGCTAGCGTTAATCGCGGTGCTGGTGCTGGCTCTCGCCCTTGGCGGGATGGGTTGGTGGGGCTATCAACAACTCGAGCAGCTGCGCGCGGCCCAGACTGGATTGGTTGAGCGCTCGGCGCTCACTGCCCTTGAGCGCGATCAGCAAGATCGCCTCGGTGAAATGGCGGGACGGGTCAGTAACTTAAACGAGCGTGTTGAAACGCGCCTTGAGTCGTTGGCGCAGATGCAAAATCGCGTTGAGGACGGCGCCGCCGCACGACGCAATTTGACCGATCGGGTCGATCAATTATACCGGCGCATGCAGGCCGAGCGTGCCGATTGGCAGGGCGCTGAGGCGGCTTATTTGGCACGCATCGCCCAGCATCGACTGCGTTTTAATGCCGATGTTGCCGGCGCGCTTGAGGCGTTAGAAGCGGCAGATCGGTTGTTAGCGGGCCTCGGGGGCGCGGCGGTCGACCGGCGTGAAGCACTGGCCGCCGCCACTAACCAACTGCTAGCAGTGAAGCCAATCGATCAAGTTGAGATTAATCGGCGTCTCACACGCATTGCCAATGCGCTTGACCAATTGCCGTTGGCGGCCGGCATCGCGCCGGCGCCAGCGGCCGATGCAACAACCGCTGATAGCGACAATGCAGACGATCAGAATGCGGGCTCACGACTTGACCGGGCATGGCAGCGGTTGCAACAAGGTTTGGGCGAATTAGTCACCATTAGTCGTGAACGGGCGGTCGAGCCCTTACCGGATTCGCGCTCACGGTTCTTACTGCAACAAAATCTTATGTTGCAGGTTGAAACAGCCCGCTTAGCCGCTCTGCAGGGTGAGTCCGAGACCTATCAACAAGCGCTTTCGCAGATGCAGCAATGGGTTGAGAGCTACTTCGATTCGGCCGCTCAATCCGTACGGCAGGTGAATAGTGAAATCGAAGCGCTTCAGGCAACGTCGGTGGCCATGGAGCCACCGCGCATTGCCGCGTTGCTCGCACCGGTTATTGAAGGAGCAGACGGGCGATGATGCGTCGGGTTGTGCTGATTTTGCTGCTGTTAGTGGGCAGTGTTGCGCTTGCCTTGTGGTTTGAGCATCAGGGTGGTTTTGTCATGATTCGCCTCGGTGACTGGACGTTGCAGGCGAGCTTGATGGTGGCGGTGTTGGGCGTCCTTGCGGTGGGGCTGTCGCTCGGCCTTGTTAGTCGTTTGCTGGGGCGCGTGTGGCGGCTGCCAGGCGAGGTGCACGAGCGCTTTCATGAGCGCCGCGGCCGACTGGCGCGGGAAGAATTAGTCGACGGCTTGGTGGAGATCGCCGATGGCCGCTATGCACATGCCGAGAAACGCTTGCAGAGCGCGAGTACATCGGCGGTGCAGCCGCTATTCCACCATTTGCTCGCGGCCGTTGCAGGCCAGCGTCGGGGCGATTGGGCTCAGCGCGATGAGCATATGGCAGCGGCGATGGCCGCCGAGCCGCGCGCCCAACTCGCTATTGAGCTCGCGCAGGCACAACTCCAGGTTGAAGCGCAGCAATGGGATGAAGCAAACGCCAGTTTAGCCGAGCTACGCCGGCAGGCGCCTCAGAACTATCGGGTGTTGAGCTTATCGCTCGAGACGCTGCAAGCGCGCGGCGATAACGAGGCGCTGGATGCGCTGTTACCCGACTTGCGCAAACAACAAGTACTCACCGGCCCCGCCTTGGTAGCGCTTGAGCAGCCGGCATTGGCGCGCTCGCTCAGTGCGCTCGGTCCAACGCCGCCGGCGGATGCGCTAGCGCGAGTGTGGCGCTTGGTACCTCGGTCTCGGCGTCATGAGCCGGCGCTTCAGGCCTGCTACGCGCGGGCATTAATCGACGCCGGCCACGCCAACGCCGCTGAGCGGTTGTTACGCCGCTGGCTTAACGCGCGCTGGGACAAGCGTTTGGTGGAGGTCTATGGCGAGCTCGTGACCGACCCACCGCAACAGGCCTATAACCAAGTCACTGGGTGGTTAAAGCAACGCCCTGAAGATGCCGGGCTATTGTTTGCGGCGGCCCGACAGGCGGCGGCCTGTGCGCTCTGGGGTCAAGCGCGGAGTTATTTAGAAGCGGCCGCGGCGCGATCCGATCAGCCCGAAGTCCAGCGCTTATTAGCCGAATTGTACGAACGCCTCGATGAGCCCGAGCATGCACGCCGCGCCTACCGGCGTGCGCTCGGCCTTGATCCGAGCAGCAATAGTTTGCCGCCGATTGAGGCGCCAGGTAGCCACACCGTTATTGGTTCTGCCCCGGACTAAACGCTTAGCAGCAGTGACCCGGTTGTCTGCCGTGCTTCAAGCGCTCGATGGGCATCAGCGGCTTGCGCCAGTGGCCAGCGCTCGCCAATCTCGATACTCAGCGCACCGCTGCTGACAGCGGTAAAAAGCGCCTCGGCGGCTGACTGCATTTCAGCCGGCTCGCTAATGTAGTCAAACAGCGTAGGCCGGGTTAGGTACAACGATCCACCGGCGGCCAGTTCACCGACTTCAATAATGGGTGGTTTACCCGAGGACTGGCCAAAGCTCACCAACACGCCTCGCCGTTGCAAACACGCGAGCGAATCTTTGAGCGTATCAGCGCCGACTGAGTCATAGGCCACGGCGACCCCTTGGCCTTGCGTGATCTCACGAACCCGCTCGAGCAACGACTCATCACGATAACGGATTGGGTAGTGACAGCCATGCGCTTGGGCTAAATCGGCTTTCGCTTGGCTGCCAACGGTGCCAATAACGGTGGCGCCAAGTTGTTGCGCCCACTGACACACCAGCAGCCCAACACCGCCGGCGGCGGCATGGATGAGAATGGTGTCGCCGGGTTTGACCGCATAAACGCGGGTTAGCAGCATATGCGCGGTCATACCTTTGAGCATCATCGCCGCGGCTTGCTCGTTAGCAATGTTCTCGGGCAGCGCGACCACGCTATCGGCGGCGATGATGCGCTCTGCGCTATAAGCACCCGGTGGACGGGCGGCATAGGCGACACGCTGGCCAACCTGTAAGCCGGTCACACCCGCGCCTAGCGCGGTGATTTCGCCGGCGGCCTCCACTCCTGGGGTGAACGGCATTTGGGCGGGACGATAGACACCCTCGCGAAAGTAGACATCAATATAGTTAATACCGATGTGGGTTTGTGCGAGCTTAATTTCGCCAGCGCCTGGCTCACCGGTACCTACTGTCTCAAGCTGCATAACCTCGGGCCCGCCGAAGTCATGGATTTGTATCGCCTCGCTCATGCTGCGCTGCCTCCTTTGTCTTCGGCCATTGCTGCTTCAACGCTTGAGAGCGCGGTCAGATTCACCACGCCACGCACGGTGACCGAGGGCGTGAGAATATGGGCCGGCCGTGACATGCCCAATGTGATCGGCCCGATCGAGACCGCATCGGTGACCGTTTTTAGCAGATTAAAGGCGATGTTGGCGGCATCGAGTGTCGGCATGATGAGCAGATTGGCTTGGCCTTCGAGTTGTGAGCCGGGGAAGATGCGCTGGCGTATTTCTTCGTTTAACGCGGCATCGCCGTGCATTTCACCCTCGACTTCGAGCGCCGGGTCACGGTCTTTAATCAGCTGTAAGGCCTCGCGCATTTTGGTGGCCTCGCCCTCATCGGAGGTTCCAAAGTTGCTGTGCGAGAGCAGCGCCACCTTGGGTTGCATGCCAAAACGGCGAATCTCGTCAGCTGCCAGCACGGTCATTTCGGCAAGTTGGTGTGCGTTGGGGTTTTGGTTGACGTAGGTATCGCACATAAAAAGCGTGCCTTTGGGCGAGATGATCGCATTCATTGCCGCGAGGTTGCGCACGCCCACACGCCGGCCTAACACCTCATTCACATAATCAAGCTGGCGGTGATATTTGCCCACCGCACCGGTCAGCAATGCATCGGCTTCGCCCCGGCGGACCATCAGTGCCGCAATCACTGTGTTGCGGGTGCGCACCACCTGCCGGGCTCGGTCGGGGGTCACACCGCGGCGTTCCATCAGCGAGTGGTAGAGCTGCCAATATTCTTTAAAGCGCGAATCATTTTCGGGGTCGACCAGCTCAAGATCGTTATCGAGGTCAAGACGCAGGCCAAGGCGCTCGACACGCATCTCAACCACTCGCCGTCGGCCGATTAAAATCGGCTTGGCAAGATTGTCGTCAATCACCAATTGCACGGCCTGCAACACCCGCTCGTCTTCGCCATCGCCATAGACCACGCGTTTGGGGTTTTGGCTGGCGCGCTCAAAAATCGGCTTCATCAGCAAGCCCGACTGGAAGACATAATCGGAGAGCCGGCGGCGATAGGCGACAAAGTCATCGATTGGCCGAGTGGCCACGCCACTTTCCATGGCAGCGCGCGCCACTTCTGGGGCAATGCGGGTAATTAAGCGCGGATCGAATGGCTTGGGAATTAAATAATCGGCGCCAAATGACAGTGGCTTACCGCCATAAGCGGCGACCACCACGTCTGAAGACTCAAGCGTTGCCAGATCAGCGATCGCGCGAACACAGGCTTTTTTCATTGCATCGTTGATGGTCGTGGCGCCGACATCGAGTGCGCCGCGAAAGATAAACGGAAAGCAAAGCACGTTATTCACTTGGTTGGGGTAGTCAGAGCGACCGGTCGAGATAATGGCGTCGGGTTTGACCGCGAGTGCCTCCTCGGGCCAGATCTCTGGGGTTGGGTTGGCAAGCGCCATAATCATGGGCTTATCGGCCATACGCTCAACCATGGCCGGGGTTAGGATGCCGGGCGCGGAGAGCCCGAGGAAGATGTCGGCATCGACAATCGCCTCGGCTAAACTGCGCGCCTCGGTGTCGGCGGCATACACCGCTTTGCGCGGATCCATGTACTCTTTGCGGCCCTGATAAATCACCCCTTGGCGATCAGTGGCGATAATATTTTTCGGCTGCAAGCCCATTGAGACCAGCAAATCGAGGCAGGCAATCGCTGAGGCCCCCGCGCCTGAGGTTACGAGCTTAACGTCTTCAAAGCGCTTACCGACAAGTCGTAGGCCGTTATAAATCGCCGCCGCCGCGGTAATCGCGGTGCCATGTTGGTCGTCGTGAAACACCGGGATGTTCATGCGCTCGCGCAGCTGTTCTTCGACTTCGAAACACTCCGGGGCTTTAATATCCTCAAGGTTAATGCCGCCAAACGTCGGTTCGAGCCGAGCGATGGTCTCGACGAGCTTGCTGGCATCGGTTTCGTCAATTTCAATATCAAAGACATCGATGCCGGCGAACTTTTTAAACAAAACGCCCTTACCTTCCATCACCGGCTTTGAGGCGAGCGGGCCGATGGCGCCCAAACCCAGCACCGCTGTGCCGTTGGTAATAACCCCCACGAGGTTGCCGCGCGCGGTCATGTTGGCCGCTTCGCGGTCGTCCTCGACAATCGCCTCGCAGGCCGCGGCGACGCCCGGGCTATAAGCCAGCGCCAGATCGCGCTGGTTGGCAAGCGGCTTGGTGGGGGTGATTTCGAGTTTCCCCGGGGTGGGGTAGCGGTGATACTCGAGCGCGCTTTGTTTAAAGTCCTCTGCCATCGGTTTTTCCTTGCTTCAGGTTTTATTGTGATTCGGCTAAGCAGTCTTTGAGCTGTTCAATAAAGGCCGCTGGCGCTTGCGCGTGCACCCAATGTCCTATGCCTTCAAGGCAATGGTACCGGGCGCCCGGAAAGCGGGCATCAATCGCCGGTCGGCTGCTGGCTTGAACATAATCCGAGGCCCCGCCGTAGACGAAATAGGCCGGCCCTAGCCAGGATCCAGTCAGTTCGCTCGGCCAGTCCAGGAGACTCGGTAGTGCATCGCTAAGTTGGGCTAACGGGATGCGCCATGTCCAATCATCGCCCGAGCGCTGCAGGTTGGTGAGCAAAAATTGTCGCACCAACGGTTTTGGAATGGCGTCAGCTAGAGCCTCGTCAGCATCGTCGCGGCTTTGAATGCGACTCAAATCGAGCGCCTGCAGCGCTTCAATGACACTGCTTTGCTCGCTTTTGTGCGCGTAAATGACCGGCGCGATATCGAGCACCATTAAGTGCGATACCCGCTCGGGCGCCATGAGTGCGAGCGCCATGGCGACCTTGCCACCCATGCTGTGGCCAACGACGGCCGCCGAGCCGATCGCATGTCGGTCAAGCAGGGCAATGACATCGCGCGCGATGCTGCGATAGTCCATGTCCGGGTGATGTGGGGAGCGGCCGTGATTGCGCAGGTCGGGCAAAATGATGCGGTAGTTATCGGCAAACGGTTTGGCAACACTGCGCCAGTTGCTGCCGCTGCCATACAGGCCGTGCAGCATAATGAGCACGGGGCCGTCATCGCGCCCTAGGGTTTGTTCATTGAGGGTAATCACGGCACTCATGCGCTTATTTCCGCGGCTGGTGTGCCGGTCAGTTGCTGGAGCTGCTGAATGGCAACACCGAGCATCGCGGGGTCGGGTTGCGCGGCGGCGCAAACCTGATCGGTTGTTTGTTGGAATGGGTCGCTGCTCTGGCCATGTTGTTCCATCCAAGCGCTCAGGCGATCGGCTGGTGAGCGCTCTGGCCCGTGGTTAAGGATCGACTCGGTCAGGCGGCGGTGTTGATCATCGAGGGTTTCGAGCAGCCCATCACGATAGCGCGCCTGCCAGTCGCTCCCGGGTACGAAGTGATTGAGCGCCTCGCGCAGGCGATCCAGGCTGAGGGCTTCGGCGGCACGGGCATGGACCTCGGCGGTCAGTGCCAAATCGGTATCGCACTGCAGCGCGGCTTCACTAATATCGAGCGCGGTGTAGAGTGCGGGTAATTCGCTGACCTGACGGGCGAGCGCCTCGGGAACGCCGGCCTCGCAATGCGCCTCGTAGTCAGCAACCAGCCGCGCATGGTCAGCTTGGGTCAGCCAAGCGGATACGTCGGCCTGAAACCGTTCAATGGCTTTTTGCCGACGCTTAAATGCCGCGGCCGGGTCATCGCTGCTGGACCGGCGGCGCAGTAACCACACCGTGGCGCGCTCTTGGGTATGACACAACGCATCGAGCAAGCGGTATTGATGGGCGCTAGTGATTTGATTGTCGAGGGCATCAATTTGATGCCAACGCTCACGCAGACCAAACAGCTCGCGCGCAGCGAGAAACGCTCGTGCCGCTTCGGCGAGGCTGGCGCCGGTGGTCTCGGTCATGCGCATTAAAAAGGTCGCACCCATGCGGTTGAGAATGTGATTCGCCAGGTTGGTGGCAATAATTTCGCGGCGTAGCGGGTGCTGGTCAATTCGCTTGGCAAAGCGTTTGGATAGCGGCGCGGGAAAGTAATGGTTTAAATCAGCAAGGTTTTCTTCGCCGTCGACCAAATCCGAGGCCAGCAATTGCTCATAGCTTCGAATTTTGGTGTATGCCAACAGAATAGAGAGCTCGGGTCGGGTTAGGCCAAGGCCCTGCTGTTGGCGCTCATTAAGGGTTTCATCGTCGGGTAATTGCTCGACGCCGCGATCGAGTTGATCGTCGCGCTCAAGGGCACGCATACAACGGGCCTGCTCGGGTAGCTGTTTGGCGGCACGCTCGACCATCAGGCTTAGGCCTTGGGTTTGGCGGTAGTTATTCGCCAGCACGTGGTCAGCCACCGCATCGGTCATGCGCGCTAACAAGGCGTTACGCTGCTTAGTGGTGATATCGCCGTCGTCGACCACGCCGTTGAGGAGGATTTTAATATTGACCTCGTGATCAGAGCAGTCGACCCCGCCTGAGTTATCAATGGCATCGCTATTAACGTAACCCCCGCGCAAGGCAAAGGCGATGCGCCCGAGTGCCGTGACGCCTAAGTTACCGCCCTCGCCAATGACTGAGCAGCGCAGCTGTTGTGCGTTGACGCGTAAGCCATCGTTGCTTTTGTCGCCGACATCGGCGTGGCTCTCTTCACCGGCTTTGATGTAGGTGCCAATGCCGCCATTCCAGAGCAAATCAACCGGCGCGCACAAAATGGCGCTTATCAGCTCGAGCGGTGTCAGGCGCTCGGCATCAACGCCGAGTGCATTGCGCGCGGCGGCCGATAGGCGAATGGATTTGGCGCTGCGCGGCCAAACCCCGCCGCCTTCGCTAATGAGACTTTCATCGTAATCCGCCCAGCTCGAGCGCTCGAGCGCAAACAGGCGTTCGCGCTCGGCGTAGCTGCGCTCGGCGTCGGGGTTGGGGTCGATAAAGATATGGCGGTGATCAAATGCCGCAATTAGGCGTGTGCTGCGTGATTGCAGCATGCCATTGCCAAAGACATCGCCCGACATGTCACCAATACCGACGGCGGTAAATGACTCGCTTTGAATATCGCGGCCTTGTTCACGAAAATGTCGCTGCACCGCCACCCATGCCCCGCGTGCGGTAATGCCCATTTTCTTATGGTCATAGCCAGTTGAGCCGCCCGAGGCAAAGGCATCATGAAGCCAAAAGTGATAGGCCTCGGCAATGGCGTTGGCCTCGTCTGAGAACGTCGCGGTGCCCTTGTCGGCGGCCACCACTAAATAGGGGTCATCGTCATCGTGGCGAATGACGCGTGGGGGCGGTGTGACGGTGCCATCGACAATATTATCGGTGACATCGAGGAGCCCGCGAATGAATTGCCGATAGCACTCGAGCACCTCGGCGGGCTGCTCGGCACGCGCACGCGGCAGGCGTTTGCAAACGAAGCCACCTTTGGCGCCAACCGGCACAATGAGCGCGTTTTTAACCATCTGCGCTTTCATTAGCCCAAGGATTTCGGTGCGGTAGTCCTCGCGCCGATCCGACCAGCGCAGGCCGCCGCGAGCGACTTTGCCACCGCGCAGATGCACGCCCTCGACACGCGGTGAACTGACGAAAATCTCGTAGGCTGGCACCGGCTTGGGTACGCCGGGAATGCCTTCGGGCTTGAGCTTAAGCGATAGCACCGCCGATGCCTGCTCAGCGGTATCAGTGCGATAGTAGTTGGTTCGCAATGTGGCATTAATAGCGGCTAACAGGCGCCGCAAAATGCGGTCTTCATCGAGGCTTGCGACCGCATCAAGTTGGGTCTCAATGGTCTGAGTGCACTGCGTGGCGGTCTCGGCGTTGGCGCGCTCGGGGTGGAGTCGGGCCTCAAATAACGCGACTAAACCGGCAGCGATTTTGGGGTTGGCGCTTAAGCTGTCCTCGATGTAAGGCTGGCTGTAAGTCGTCCCCGCTTGGCGCAAGTATTGGGCGTAGGCGCGCAAGATCACAATATCGCGCCAGCTAAGCCCGGCCATTAATATCAATCGATTAAAGCCATCATCGTCGGCTTCGCCACGCCAAATGGCAGCGAACGCGCTTTGAAAATGCTCACGCAGCTGTCCGGCGTCGAGCTCGAGGGCGGGGTCATGGGCTAGGCCAAAGTCATGAATCCAGCATGGCTCGCTTTTCTCGGGGTAAATGGCATAGGGCCGCTCGTCGACCACCTGCACGCCCATGTGCTCGAGCACCGGCAATACCGCCGATAGGGTGATGGGTTCGCCACGGTGATAGAGCTTTAAGCGCAGCGCGCCGGCTGGCGCCTCGAGTGGGCGATAAAGACTAATCACTAGGCCGTTGTGTGCGTCGAGTGATTCGAGCCGCTCGATGTCCTGCGCGGCACTTCGCGCGCTGGTGTCTTCGCGATAGGCGGCGTTAAAAGCCTGACCGTAGGTTTGGAACAGACGGGTGCCCGCGGCCTCACCGCTGTGCTCAAGCAATGCCTCACCGAGCTCATCACTCCACGAGCGCGTGGTGGCTGCCAATTGGGCTTCTAGTGTTGCTTGATCGACGCTGCGATCGGCGTTTTCGCCAAAGTGAATGACAAAGTGAATTCGCGCGAGCACCGCCTCGGAGAGTTGCACGGTGAATTCAGAATGCGCGCCATCAAAGGCATCGAGCAATATCGCCTGCATGCGTTTGCGCACAGCGGTGTCGTAGCGATCGCGCGGGGCATAAATTAAACACGAGACAAAGCGGCCATAGCGGTCGTGGCGCAAAAATAAGCGCACCTGCTGGCGTTCTTGGAGATGGAGAATGCCAAGAGCGTTGTGATAGAGCGTATCGACATCGGTTTGAAAGAGCTCATCGCGCGGGTAAGTCTCGAGGATATGCGCCAAGGCTTTGCCCGCGTGACTGTTTTGGCGCAGCCCGGCGCGCTTTAACACCGCCTCGAGTTTGCGCCGCAGTAGCGGAATGCCGCGGGGGTTACGGCTGTAGGCCGCCGAGGTAAACAGCCCCAGAAACCGGTGCTCGCCGGTGACTTCGCCGGCGGCGTTAAAGCACTTAATGCCAATGCTATCCATGTAGCCGCGGCGGTGAACGCTGGAGCGATGGCTTGATTTAGTCAGTACCAGCGGGTCGGGTTCAAGCGCCTGCTCTCGCAAACCCTCTGGCAGGGCTTCAAAGCTCGTCGATGCTTGACTGGGTTGATTGGCATTGCGCAGCAGCCCAAGCCCACTATTGCGTTCTCGCTTGACCTCAATCTCGTCGTTGTGCCGGTTCAGGGTATAGAAGCGATAGCCGAGGAACGTGAAGTGATCGTCGAGCAGCCATTCGATAAACGCCTCAACCTCGTCACGCTCGGCTGAGTCAATGTTGGGTGGATGCGCGCGCAGTCCTTCCAGCGCGGCTTGGGCCTGCTCGCACATGGGCTGCCAATCGGCGACCGCCGCTTCGACATCATTCAGCGCATCGGCGATGGCGGCTTTTAGCGCCTTGAGTTGAGTGGCGTTACTTTGGCGGTCGACTTCGAGATGAATCCACGCCTCGGGTTGGCCACTGTCAGCGCTTTGATCGCCGACTGCGGTGATGCGGTGGCGCTCGTCGCGCTCAACCTCGAGCACGGGGTGGATAATGCGGTGAATCATCAGCCCATGGGCGTTAATCGCCATCGACAATGAGTCGACTAAAAACGGTCGATCATCAGTGACGATCTGCACAACACTGTGCGTTGACTCCCAACCGTTTTGTTCGGGGTCGGGGTTATAGGCATGAATGGCGGTGGCGCCGGCCGCGCGCTCATCACCCCAAGCCCAATGCGAGAGTGCCGCGCCATAAAGGTTATTGATGTCGGCTTGACTGAGGTCCTCGCTGGCCACGGCCGCATAGTAATGCTGCAGAAAGTCGCCGATTAGCGGGGCTGATTGCGCCGGCCAGCGCGCGTTAACGCGCTCAGTTAGGGCATTAAGTTGGCGACGGCGACGCGGGTCTGCACTATTCATTGGCGCATCTCCTCGGCTAGGCGCAAGGCGACACCCGCCATGTTATACCCAACCCCCGAGCCAATCAGTGTCACCAGCTCGCCGCCTTTAACCTGACCGGTTGTCAGCGCATGGTCGAGCGCAATGGGCACGCAGGCCGAGCCGGTATAGCCATAATGATCCATGAGGCAGGGCGCGCGCTCAGCGGCAATGGCGAGGCTCGCACAAACGCGCTGAATGCTGGTGGCGTTCACTTGGGTGAACACCGCGAGGGCGATCTCATCGAGCGCAAAGTCACCGCGCTGACTGAGTTGGTGCATGAGCTTAGGCCACTGCCGCTCATTGAGTTCGGGTGGGTAGCGGGTTTCGAGTCGGACCTGCGTGCGCCCGGCGCTGACCGCGGCGTGACTGGCGGGCTCAGCGGTACCGCCGGCGCGGATGCCCCAGTGCTTGGCATAGTCACCATCGGCATCAAACGCGGTGGCGATAATGCCCGAGCCGGTCGATTGACGCTCGACAATGGCCGCTCCCGCGCCATCGCCGTAGAAAAAAATCATTGGGTCATCAGCGGCCGCAAGTCGGTGCATTAAATACGCCCCGACCACCAGTACGCGGTTGATGGTTGGATTGCTTGCGATTAGCCCGTTGGCAATGGATAAGGCGGTGGGGAAGGCCGCGCAGGCGCAGCTCACATCAAATGTGCCGGCGTTTTGGGCGCCGAGTTTGGCTTGCAGCACCACGCTGGTTGCTGGGGTGATGTGATCGGGGGTGTCGGTGCCGAGAATGATCAGATCCAACTCACCGGCGCTATAGCCCGCTCGATCAAGCGCTTGTGTGGCTGCTTCGGCGGCGAGATCTGAGGTGGTTTGGTGCGATTGCGCCCAATAACGTTGCTCGATGCCGGAGTTATCGGCAAAGCGATCAATGAGCTCGCCTTGGTCTTGGCTCGCAAATCGCTCACGCAGCTCCGCGTTGGTGACAAGGCGCTCGGGGAGATAGCGCCCGGTTGCAACAACGGTGGCTGTGTCGGTCATGGCGTCTCAGCGTTTTTTCTTTGGAATGTAGAGATCCGTTAATGTGCCAGCGGCTGCCTCGGCAGCCATGCCGACGGTTTCCGAAAGTGTCGGATGGGCATGAATGGTCAGCCCGATATCGTGCATGTCGGCGCCCATTTCAATGGCGAGCCCCACCTCGGCGATCAAATCACCGGCGTTAGGTCCAATAATGCCAGCGCCAATGACCCGTTCGCTATCGCGCTCAAAGATTAACTTCGTGATGCCTTCATCGCGATTGGTCGCAAGTGATCGGCCATTCGCGGCCCAGGGGAAGCTGCCGATTTCGACATCAATGCCCTCGGCTTTCGCTTGCTCTTGGGTTACACCAACCCATGCAACCTCAGGGTCGGTGTAGGCCACCGAGGGGATGACGCGGGCGTCAAACGCACTCTTCTCGCCGGCCGCCACTTCAGCGGCGACTTTGCCCTCGTGCACCGCTTTGTGCGCCAGCATGGGCTGGCCGATTAAATCGCCAATGGCGAATAGATGCGGCACCGCTGTGCGCATTTGGTCGTCGACCGGAATGCATTGGTTATCGAGCAGCTCAACCGCCGTTGCCTCAAGGTTGAGAAGATCGGTGTTGGGCCGGCGGCCGACCGAGACTAAGACGCGGTCGAAACGATCTTCGGCGGGTGCTTTGCCACCCTCAAAATGCACGCTCACGCCTTTGTCGTCAGGCTCAAGCGCGGTGACTTTGGTGTTGAGATAGACGTTGGCATAGCGCTTGTCGATAAGCTTTTTGTAGGGTTTAACGATGTCCGCATCGGCGCCCGCCATAATGCGATCGCTGAGTTCAACAACGGTGATTTCGCTCCCAAGCGCGTGATAGACCGAGGCCATTTCGAGACCAATAATGCCGCCCCCCACGACCAATAGCCGCTTGGGGATCTCTTCGAGCTTAAGCGCATCGGTGGAGTCCATCACGCGCGGGTGATCGAGGTCGAAACCCGGTGGCGCGATAGGCCGTGAGCCCGCCGCGATGATGGCGTTGGCGAAGGCAATCGTGCGCTCGCCCTGTTCGGTTTTGACACTTAAGTGGTAGTCATCGACAAAGGTCGCCGCGCCCGTGAGCACTTCCACTTTGCGCTGTTTAGCGAGGCCGACCAGGCCCCCGGTGAGTTTGCCGACGACGCTCGACTTCCAGGCTTCAAGCTTTTTCAAATCGATGGTTGGCTCGCCGAAGCTGATGCCGTGATCGGCAAATTCGGCGGCTTCGTCAATTACCTTCGCCGCATGCAATAGCGCTTTCGAGGGAATGCAGCCAACATTCAGGCAGACGCCGCCTAAATCGGCATAGCGTTCAATCAAAATCGTGCGCAAACCCAAATCAGCGGCGCGAAAAGCGGCACTGTAACCGCCGGGTCCTGCGCCAATGACGACGACATCGCAGTCGGTTTCGCTCGGGGCAGATGCGGCTGCGGATGCGGATGCGGATGCGGATGGCGATGGTGCGGTACTTGCCGCTGGCTCAGCGGCGGGCGCGCTGGCGGCTGGCTCGGTGCTGTCCGCGCTCGCGGCCGCGTCAGCCGGCACGGCCATCGCAATGAGGTCACCCTCAGCCACTTTGTCACCGACTGCCACGGCGATTGATTCGATGGTGCCGTCAAACGGCGCCGGCACCTCCATGGTCGCTTTGTCGCTTTCCAGTGTGATCAGCGAGGCTTCGGCCTCGATACCATCACCTGGACCGACCAGCACTTCAATAATTTCAACCGCGTCAAAGTCACCAATGTCGGGGACGCGGATTTCCTTGGCCTGTGACATACGTCGCGATCCTTTGAGCGTTATAAAATCAATCGGCGAAGATCGCCGAGCACACCGCTGAGGTAGCTGCTAAAGCGGGCGGCCGAGGCACCATCGATGACCCGGTGGTCGTAGGATAGGCTCAATGGCAGCATGAGCCGTGGCACAAACTCACTGCCATTCCACACGGGCTTCATGGTCGATTTTGAGATACCCAAAATGGCAACCTCGGGGGCGTTAACAATCGGCGTAAACGCGGTTCCGCCAATGCCACCAAGGCTCGAGATACTGAAGGTGCCGCCTTGCATATCGCTGGGGCCGAGTTTGCCGTCACGCGCTTTGCCTGAGAGCTCGCCAAGGTCGGCGGCGATCGCGTGGACGCCTTTTTGATCGGCCGCCTTAATCACCGGAACAACCAGGCCTTGCGGGGTATCCACCGCGACACCAATGTTGATGTAGTGCTTGTGAATAAGGGCCGCGCCGTCTGAGCGCAGCGAGCTATTAAAATCAGGGAATGCCGCTAAGGCATGCGCGGCCGCCTTGACCATAAAGGCAAGCGGGGTGAGTTTGACACCGGCCTGTTCGGCGGCGGCTTTTTGCTCTTTGCGAAAGGCCTCGAGTTCGGTGATATCGGCTTCGTCAAATTGTGTGACATGCGGCACGTTAAGCCAGCTACGGTGCAAATGCGGCCCAGAGAGCCGTTTGATGCGGGGCAATTCGACTTCTTCGACCTCGCCGAAGCGGCTGAAGTCGACTTCAGGAATCGGTGGAATGCCCATGCCACCGCTGGCTGGCGCGGTGGGAGCACTCGAGGCCCCACCCGATAGTGCGGATTTAACAAACGCCTGAACATCGTCTCGAGTGATACGGCCTTTGGGCCCAGTGCCATTCACCTGCTCTAAGGCCACGCCTAACTCACGGGCAAAGCGCCGAACGGATGGCCCCGCATGAGCAAGGCGTTGCTGCTCGGCGCTGATTGCTGGTGCAGGTGCGGCGCTGGCCGCAGCCGGGGCTGCTGGAGCAGGCTGAGCTGGCGCCGGCGTGCTCGCGGCGGGTGGCGATTCTGGCTCTGCCGTGGTTGGCGCTGGCTCGGACTCAGCAGCGGGGGCGGCGTTGTCTTCACTAGCGCTTGCCGCGCTCTCACCACTGACCTCAACACGGGCCACCGGCGTGCCTTCGGCGACTTTGTCACCGGCGGCAATTAACACCTCTTTGACAACGCCGGCGAATGGCGCGGGCACCTCCATGGTGGCCTTATCGCTCTCAAGCGTGATGAGCGAGTCTTCGGCGGCGATTTCATCACCCGGGCCGACCAAAATCTCGATGACGTCCACGGCATCAAAATCGCCAATGTCCGGGACGGTGACCTCTTTAACCTCTGCCACGCAAACTCCTCCTGCGCCGCTCGCCTTAAACCGTGCTGGGGTTCGGGGCGTCGGGATCGATGTTGTATTGAGCGATCGCTTTGCTCACTTGATCAGGCTTAATCACGCCCTCATCAGCGAGTGCTTTGAGCGCGGTGATCACCACGTAATAGCGATCGACTTCGAAAAAGCGCCGCAAATTCTCACGCGTATCGGAGCGTCCGTAGCCGTCGGTCCCCAGTGCGGTGAACGAGCGATCAATATACGGCCGGATCTGATCGGGGAACGCGCGCATATAGTCAGTCGATGCGATGACCGGTCCGTCATGGCCATCGAGGCACTGCGCGACATAGGGCACGCGGGGCTTGGCTTCGGGGTGGAGCAGGTTATGCCGCTCACAGTCGATGCCATCGCGACGCAGCTCGGTAAAGCTCGGGCAGCTCCACAGATCAGCGTCGATACCCCAGTCCGATTTAAGGAGCTCGGCGGCGGCCATGACTTCGATCAAAATGGTGCCGGAGCCCATCAGTTGGACGCGTTTTTTGCCCCGGCCGCCTTTTTGCAGCAGGTACATGCCGCGGCGAATGCCCTCTTCAGCGCCCTTGGGCATGGCCGGCTGGTGGTAGTTCTCGTTCATCATGGTGATGTAGTAAAAGACCGATTCTTGGTCTTGATACATCCGGCGCATGCCGTCTTGAATGATGACCGCCATTTCATAGGCGAACGTCGGGTCATAGGAAATGCAGTTGGGAATGGTCGCGCTTTGCAGATGGCTATGGCCGTCTTCGTGCTGCAATCCCTCGCCATTGAGCGTTGTGCGCCCGGCGGTGCCACCCATCAAGAAGCCTTTGGCCTGCATGTCGCCAGCCGCCCAAGCCAGATCGCCAACGCGCTGAAAGCCAAACATCGAGTAGTAGGCATAAAACGGAATCATTTCGACGCCGTGGTTGGCATACGCGGTGGCCGCTGCAATCCAGCTCGACATGGCGCCGGCTTCGTTAATGCCCTCTTGCAGGATCTGGCCTTTTTGATCCTCGCGGTAATACATCAACTGATCGGCATCCTGCGGCTCATAAAGCTGGCCTTTGGGGGCATAAATACCGACCTGGCGAAATAAGCCCTCCATGCCGAAGGTTCGTGCTTCGTCGGGCACAATCGGGACGAGGCGCGGCGCCAAGGTTTTGTCGCGAGCGATAATGGACAGCGCTCGAACATACGCCATGGTGGTCGACATCTCGCGCTCGCCACTGTCTTTAAGCAGCACGTCAAACGCGGATAAGTCAGGCACCTCGAGGGCTTCGGCGGTCACTTTGCGCTCGGGTAAATAGCCGCCAAGCGCCTGGCGGCGCTCGTGGAGGTATTTGATTTCGGGCGAATCGTCCGCGGGTTTGTAAAATGGGGCGTCGGCAACCTGCTCATCGGGTACCGGGATGTGGAAGCGGTCGCGGAATTCTTTGAGCGCGTTTTCGGCCATCTTCTTTTGTTGATGGGTGATGTTTTGGCCTTCACCCGCCTCGCCCATGCCGTAGCCCTTAACGGTCTTGGCTAAGATGACCGTGGGCTGGCCGGTATGCTCACTGGCCGCTTTGTAGGCGTTATAGACTTTGTTGGAGTCATGGCCGCCGCGATTGAGGCGCCAGATATCCTCATCGGACATATTGGCGACCATGGCTTTGAGCTCGGGGTATTTGCCAAAGAAATGCTCGCGGGTGTAAGCGCCACCCTTGGCTTTAAAGTTTTGATATTCGCCGTCAACGGCTTCTTCCATGCGCTGGCGCAAGAGGCCATCGCTGTCCTTGGCCAAGAGTGGATCCCAGTACGAACCCCAGATGACTTTAATGGCGTTCCAGCCGGCTCCGCGAAACTCACCCTCGAGCTCCTGAATGATTTTGCCGTTGCCGCGCACCGGGCCATCGAGGCGCTGGAGGTTGCAGTTAACGACAAAAATCAGATTGTCGAGCTCTTCGCGCGCGGCGACGCCAATCGCGCCGAGGCTCTCCGGCTCATCCATTTCACCATCGCCGCAGAACACCCAGACTTTGCGGTTGGAGGTATCGGCAATGCCACGGTGATGCAGGTATTTGAGGAAGCGGGCCTGATAGACCCCCATAATGGGCCCGAGTCCCATCGACACGGTCGGCAGCTGCCAGAAGTCCGGCATTAACCACGGATGCGGATAGGACGAGAGCGGCTTGCCATTCTTGGCTAGATCGGCACGAAAGTTGTGCAGATCCTCTTCGTTGAGGCGGCCTTCAAGAAAGGCACGGGCATAAATACCCGGCGCCGAATGGCCCTGCATAAATACCAAATCACCCCCATGGCCTTCGCTCGGCGCGTGCCAAAAGTGATTAAAGCCGACTTCGTAGAGCGTCGCTGATGAGGCAAACGAGGCAATGTGCCCGCCAATGCCATCGCGATCACGGTTGGCCTGAACCACCATCGCCATCGCATTCCAACGAATGATCGAGCGGATACGTGACTCAATCGCTCGGTCGCCGGGGTGCGGCGCTTCGTGTTGGGTGGGGATGGTGTTTTGATAAGCCGTGGTTGATTTAAACGGCAGCTGGCCGCCACTACGACGCGTCGCATCAACCAAGCGCTCGAGCAAAAATTGCGCCCGCTCCGGGCCCTCGTATTCGAGCACGGAGGCAATGGCGTCGAGCCACTCCTGAGTCTCTTGTGGATCCGGATCGCCGGGGGTTGGCATGGGCTTCATTCTTGCTGCCATCGCTCACCTCTCCTCTATTCGTCGCATCCTAGCCTAGCCGTCCATTGCTTGAGTTCAAAGTCCAGTAATGAACGTAGGTTATTGTTGCACTGCGGAAAATTACCTTGACAAGACTCTCCACGCTAACCCACGTTGAGCGCAATGTCGCCCCTTGATTTAAGACTGGGCGGCACAAATAATGTGCCCACTGAGGCTTTACAGCCAGTCGCGTGGATGGAGGTAATCGCGCGTTAGCCGCGCTTCGGGGCTATTGGGGTCGGGCGTGTAGCCATATTCCCAACGCACCAATGGTGGCAAGGACATAAGGATCGATTCGGTACGTCCGCCGGATTGAATACCAAACTTGGTGCCCCGGTCGTGGAGCAGGTTAAATTCGACGTACCGCCCGCGCCGGTAGAGCTGAAAGTTTCGTTCGCGCTCGCCGTAGGGCGTGTCTTTACGCCGCTCGACGATCGGCTGATAGGCCTCGAGGTAGGCATTACCCACCGCACGGGTTAGGGCGAATGCCGAATCAAAGCCGCCACGGTCGAAGTCATCATAAAAAAGCCCGCCAATGCCACGCGCTTCATTGCGATGGGGCAAGTAAAAGTAATCATCACACCATTGCTTAAAGCGTGGGTAGAGGTCATCGCCAAACGGTTGTACGGCAGCAGAAGCGGTCTGGTGCCAATCTTTGCAATCGGCATCAAACGGGTAGAACGGCGTTAAATCAAAGCCGCCGCCAAACCACCAAATGGGATCGGCCTGATCGGACTCAGCGATAAAAAAACGCACATTGGCATGCGAGGTCGGTACATAGGGGTTGCGTGGGTGCACCACCAGCGACACGCCGAGGGCTTGAAACCCGCGCCCGGCCAGTTCGGGTCGACGATCGGTGGCCGTAGCGGGCAAATCGCTGCCATAGACGTGCGAAAAATTGACTCCCGCTTGCTCAAACACCGGGCCATCGGCGAGCACTCGGCTGCGGCCACCGCCACCGGCTGCGCGATCCCACGCCTCTTCGCTAAATGGATTGCCATCAATGCCGGCAAGGCCATGACAGATGTGATCCTGCAGGTCGAGTAAGTAGGCCTTAACGCCGGCGGTATCGACCGATTCGATGCTCATAACGGCTCCTTAGTCGCAGGAATAGCTGGCCGCTCTAAGTATACGCCCCGTACTGGCTTCACGAATCTCTGATGGACCACGCTGCCCGCCCAACGGCCCGGGCAATAACCAGTCAAGCGCGGGTGCAAAACTGCGCCTAACCTGCCAAATGCGGGTGTGCGCGGGTTGACCGCTGCGATTGGCGCTCGTCGATACCAGCGCACTACCTGCTGCCTGGCATAAATCGATGACGGGTTGGTGGGCGGTGACACGAACCGCGATGGTGTCACGGCCGCCCGTGAGCAGTGCGGGTAAGCCGGGCGCCGCGCGCACAATCCAAGTAACGGGGCCAGGCCAACTCGCCGCAATGGCGGCACGCGCGGCTGGGTCGGCGGGCCAGTCAACCAGTGGGTCGAGTTGGGCGCGGTCGGCAGCGATGACGATGAGGCCTTTTTCACTGCCTCGGCCCTTGAGCGTGATGAGTTGTTGCAGGGCAGCTTGGTTGAGTGGGTCACAGCCTAAGCCCCACACCCCTTCGGTGGGATAAGCACCGACTCCGCCACGGCTAATTGCCTCGCGAATGCGCCGCAGTCGCGGCCCAACGGCGGGCATGTTAGCGGCTGCTGGGGCGCTTTTTGCTGCCACCGGATTTGCTAGTGGTGCTCGCTTTTTTGCGCCCGCCGCCTTTGCCCTTGGGCTCCGGGGCCTGTTCGATGAGGGCCTGACACTCGGCCTCGGTGAGTGCCGCGGCGTCTTGGTCTTTGGGAATACTCGCGCGTTTGCGGCCATCGGTGACAAACGGCCCAAAGCGGCCTTTCATTACCGTCAGTCCCGATTGCTCGAAGGACTGAATGGTGCGCTTGGCGATGTTTTCCTTTTTCTCCTCCACCAGCTCAAGGGCTCGATCGCGCTCGATGGTGTAGGGGTCATCGTCTTTTTTCATTGACGCAAACTGATCGCCAAAGCGGACATAGGGGCCAAACCGGCCGATGTTGGCGCTCAGTGGCAGCCCATCTGGCGTCGTGCCCAAGTCGCGCGGCAGCGTGAATAACGCCAGCGCCTCATCAAGGCCGATGGTGTCGATGCTTTGCCCAGGGCGAAGGCTTGCAAAGCGAGGCTTTTCTTCATCCTCGCGGGTGCCAATCTGCACAAATGGCCCATAGCGACCGAGCCGGGCGCTCACGGGGCGTTCGCTTTTGGGGTCAGTGCCGAGCTCTCGGGCTTTCATTACATCGGCGCGTGAGACTTGCTGTTTTTCTTCGACGCGCTCGTGAAACGGCCCCCAAAACTCTTCTAGCACCGGTACCCAATCGGCTTCGCCGCGTGATACCGCATCCAGTCGGTCTTCGAGCTTGGCGGTGAATTCGTAATCGACGTAGCGATCAAAGTGCTCGGTCAAAAATTTGGTGACCACGCGCCCGGTGTCGGTGGGCTTAAAGCGGCGGTTGTCGATGGTGGCGTAGTTGCGCGCTTGCAGCGTCGAGATAATCGAGGCATAGGTCGATGGCCGGCCGATGCCATATTCTTCGAGTGCGCGCACCAGGCTCGCTTCAGAGTAGCGCGGTGGCGGCTCGGTAAAGTGTTGCTCAGGCCGTACGGCCACGATCGGTACCGCATCGCCTTGTTCGAGCGGTGGCAAAATGCGCTCATTGGCATCGCCACTGCTGTCATCTTGGCCTTCTTGATAGACCGCCATAAACCCCGGGTCACGGATGGTGGAGCCGGTGGCGCGGAAGTTCGCCAGCTCGCCTGCCGCCAAATCAACGGACACCGTATCAATGGTCGCGTGAATCATCTGACAGGCCACCGTGCGCTTCCAGATGAGGTCATAGAGCCGGTACTGATCGTCGCTTAGATGGCTTTTCATCGCCTCGGGGTGGCGCGCTGGGTCGGTGGGCCGAATGCCCTCATGCGCCTCTTGGGCGTTTTTCGCCCGCGTCCGATATTGATGGGGTTGGTCGGGGAGCTTTTCGCTGCCAAAGCGCTCAGCGATAACACCCCGCAGACCCTGAATCGATTCCGCCGAGAGGTTGACCGAGTCTGTCCGCATGTAGGTGATTAAACCAACCGTGCCATTGCCGGTATCAACGCCTTCATAGAGCTGCTGGGCGATGCGCATGGTCTGTTGCGCACCAAACCGCAGTTTGCGCGAGGCTTCCTGCTGCAACGTTGAGGTGATGAACGGCGCGGCGGGGTTGCGTTTGCGTTGTTTTTTCTCAACCCGCTTGACGATGAGTTTGCCGTTGGCTGCCTCAAGAATGCGGGTTTTTGCTGACTCAGCGGTGTCGCCGTCGGTAATCGTAAACTGCTCGACTTTATTGCCATCGAGCTGCTGTAGCCGACCGATGAACGGTTGATCTAAGTGCGTGAGGTCAGCCTCGACACTCCAATACTCTTGCGGAATAAACGCTTCGATTTCGAGCTCACGCTCAACAATCATGCGCAACGCCGGCGACTGCACGCGGCCGGCCGATAAGCCGCTGGTAATTTTGCGCCACAGCAGCGGCGAGAGGTTAAAGCCCACCAAATAGTCGAGTGCGCGTCGGGCCTGCTGGGCGTTGACTAGATCGGTTGACAGCCCGCGCGGGTGCTCAATGGCGTCGCGGATCGCGCCTTGGGTGATTTCGTAAAACACCACCCGATGAATCGGTTTATCCCCCAGCACACCCCGCTCTTCGAGCAATGCCTGTAAGTGCCAAGAAATGGCCTCGCCCTCGCGATCCGGGTCAGTCGCCAAATACACGGCATCGGCTTTGCGTGTGGCCTTGGCGATCGCGTCAACCTGTTTGGCATTGCGCTCGACAAGCGCGTAGCGCATGGCAAAGCCATGTTCGGTATCAACCGCGCCCTCTTTGGCAACCAAATCGCGGACATGACCATACGAGGCCATGACCTCGTAGTCGCTGCCGAGGTATTTATTGATGGTGCGCGCCTTAGCGGGCGACTCCACGATAACAAGGTGAGTAGTCATTAAAACTTCAGTGTAGGAGCGGGTGGGCAGACTCAAAAAGTAAGTTTTCCATCCAAGCGCAGGCTTCTTCCTCGCCTGGACGGCTAAATAGCACCATTAAAACGACCCACTTGAGCTTGTCGAGATCGATATCGCCATCATCGAGCGCCATCAGTCGATCGATCACCATTTCCCGATTGCTCGGCGTTAAGATGCCGGTTTGCTCTAAAAACACGAGAAACCCACGGCCTTCGGTATCGATTCGCACTAATTCAGCCGCGGTAAACACCCGCGTTGCCGGGGTTTGGTCGCCAACAAGCGGCAGTTCGCGATGCTCAGCTAAGGCATCGATCCAGTCCAGCGCCTTGTTGATTTGCAGCTCGGTAAAGCCAGCATTGAGCAGGTCGTTTTCGATTTCTGCTCGGTTCGGATCGACCTCGACGGTGTCGTGAAAATAGTGCTCGAACAGATACATAAGGACGTCGAAAACGTTTTCTTTCATCCGCCTGCTCGATTGGTTGTCCGTTGGTATTGACCGCCGCTACAGGGCGCCACGCGGCCTTTAAGCTCTAGCTTCAGGAGCATGGAGGAAAGGATATCGGGCGTCAATCCAAGCCGCTCGAGTAATCGATCAAAGCCCACGGGGCTCTCACCGAGTGCTTCGAGTAGGGCCTGATCATCGGCATCCAGCTCACGATCGCTTGGTGCTGTCGACGGGGGCTCAGGCGCGGTGGCGCCTTCGTTTAAGGTCGCGGTCATGCGCGCTGCCGGTCCGCGCAGCTCCTCGAGGACGTCGTTAACACTCTCAACTAACCGCGCACCATCGCGGATTAGCGCATGGCAGCCGCGTGCAACCGGGTTATGAATGGACCCCGGAATCGCGAGCACCTCGCGGTTTTGCTCATTGGCTGAGCGAGCGCTGCCCAAAGCGCCGCTTTTTGCCCCCGCCTCAACCACCAAAACGCCGAGCGACAGTCCACTAATAATACGATTGCGCCGGGGGAAGAGACCGCGTTTAACCGGTGTGCCTGCGGACATTTCCGTCACGATGGCGCCGGTCTCAGCAATGCGCTCGGCGAGCTCAATGTTCTCGCGCGGGTAGAGCCGGTCGGGGCCTGTTGCCATGACCGCGAGCGTCTGACCACCGCCAAGAAGCGCGCCCTCGTGCGCGGCGGTATCAATGCCTAAGGCCAATCCGCTGGTTACGGTAAGGCCCGTCGCGGCTAAGTGAGCGGCAAAGTCATGCGCGGTCTCAGCGCCAATGGGTGTGGCGTGGCGCGAGCCCACAATAGCGATTTGTGGGTTCTGCAACAGGGCTGGATGACCGCGCACAAACAACACCGCCGGCGGGTCGGCGATGTCAGCGAGTGCTGCCGGATAGCGATTATCACTGCGGGTAATGATATGTCGGTTGCTTGCCCCATCGCGCCAAGCCAAATCGGTTTCGATCGCCGACTCTAAGCCCTCGAGCTTGCGTGAGGCTTTAATCGCTTCAGTGGGTAAGCCGTGGTGTTGCCGGTCACGCTCGCTGGCCGCAAAAAATGCGCTCGCGCTGCCATAGCTTTCGAGAATTTGCGTTTGTGTGCGCGGGCCAACGCCCTGCAGGCGGGCCAATGCGAGCCAATCAGTCAGGTCAGCATCAGTGCTCATGGGTTGGATTATCCTCGACGATGGGGAGCAAGTAATCGCCAGGGCGGATTTCTCGCCGGGCGTGTTCGATGCGCAGCACGGCTGGGCTGCCCGATTGCTCGACCCGAGCTCGTCCGAGGTGGATATTGCTGCGCCCAAGCCGCCGGCCGCTCGCTGTGCTGGTCAACGGTGGGCCCGGGCGCAGCAAAAAGTAGGCACTGGCGGCACGCCCCGCTAAGCCCTCGACAATAATACGGTCACCGGCGACGTTAAGGCGCTGACCCTCGGCGCCGATCATGACACGGGGTAAGTTGTCTTGCTGGGGAAATAGCACCGGGGGTTTTGCCGCCTGTGCTAAGGCCATCGCGGCGAAAGCCAAACTCATCGCACAGCCGAGGGGGAGCAAATATCGCATGACACATCCTTGTTGGCGCCGGGTTTTGGTGGCCGATGGCCGTCGCAGTTGGGTATAATCGCGGCATTCAGACAGCGGCTTGAGGCTAGCAGCGTCGCGCGGCGGCCCTCAACGGAAAAACCATGGCGATACGAGACATTTTGCAATACCCCGACCCACGGTTGCGCACGCCCGCTAAACGGGTTGATGCAATCGATGAGCGGGTTAAAGCACTGATTAGCGACATGTTCGAGACCATGTACGATGCGCCCGGCATTGGGCTGGCGGCCACCCAAATCGACGTCCATGAGCAGATTGTGGTGATGGATATCAGCGAGACCGGGGACCAGCCGCAAGTGTTGATTAACCCCGAAATCATTACCCGCGATGAGACGTGCGATATCGCCGAAGAAGGCTGCCTATCGATTGTCGGCTATGCCGATAATGTCGAGCGCCCGATCGCTGTGACCGTGCGCGGGCTGGATGCCGAGGGAGCGGCGTTTGAACAGCGCTTCGAGGGCTTGCATGCGCGTTGCATTCAGCACGAACTCGACCATCTCGAGGGCCGGTTATTTATTGATCATCTCTCCGCGCTCAAGCGCAATCGCCTGCGCCGCCGGTTTGAAAAAGCCGCGCGCCAGCGCGGTGAACCGCCACTGAAAACGGGCGCCGTCTGAACCGCGCAACACCGGCAATGCCACTGCGAGTCGTCTACGCCGGCACGCCCGCGTTTGCTGTGCCGGCGTTGGAAGCGCTCATTGCGAGCCCGCACGAGGTGGTGGCGGTCTACACCCAGCCTGATCGGCCCGCCGGTCGTGGGCGGCGGTTGCAGCCCTCGGCGGTGAAAGCCTGTGCGCTGGCGCAGGGATTAGCGGTTGAACAGCCCCCGCGCTTGGACGATGCGCAGGCAGCGATAACGCTGCAAAGCTATCAGCCTGATGTGCTCGTGGTTGCCGCCTATGGCTTAATTTTGCCGGTGGCGATCCTCGCGACACCGCGCTGTGGGGCGCTCAATATTCACGCCTCATTACTGCCGCGCTGGCGCGGGGCGGCGCCGATTCATCGAGCGATTGAAGCGGGTGATACCGAGACTGGCGTGGCCTTGATGGAGATGGCGCCAGGCCTTGATACCGGCCCCGTCGTGGCGGTTCAGTCAACCCCCATCGATGCGCAAGATACGACTGGCAGCGTGCATGATCGCTTGGCGCAAATGGGTGCTGAGCTATTGGATGCAAGCCTGAGTGCTTGGGCGGCTGGGCAATTACCTGCCACCCCACAAAGCGCGGACGGCGTGTGCTATGCGCCTAAACTAACGACCGCTGAGGCATGGCTTGATTGGTCAAAACCGGCCGCGGTGCTTGCCCGGCAGGTGCGGGCATTCAACCCCTGGCCGGTGGCCCGTTGCCAATTTAGGGGCCAAGCGCTGCGTATTTGGCAAGCCGAGCCGGTGGACCCAGTGGGGCATCAGCGCGGCCAACTCGGTGAGATTGTTGCGGTGAGTGAAGCCGGTATCGATGTGCAAACGCAAAATCAGGGCCTGCGCTTAAAAACCGTGCAAAACCCTGGCGGTAAGCCTCAAGCTGTGAGCCAATTCTTAATGGGGCATGAGGTTTATGTCGGCGAAACGCTCGACTGACGCTAGAGCGGCTGCGCTCGACTGCTTGCTTGCAGTGCTTGGCGGTGGGCAATCATTGGATGCGGCCCTCGCTGAGGCCTTGCCGGCATTAGCCGATCCGCGTGACCGGGGTTTTTGCCAGGCCTTGGCCTATGGGGTGTTGCGTGAGCATCGCCGACTAGGCGCGTTGCGCGATCATTTGTTGCGCACGCCGTTGCGGCGTCGCGATCATGATGTCGCGTTGCTCATCGAGCTCGGTTTGTATCAATTGTTGGGCCTAGAAATACCGGCCCATGCGGCCGTGTCGCAAACCGTAGCGCTCGCGCATGGGCGCAAAAAAGCCTGGGCGGCGAAGCTTGCCAATGCGGTATTGCGACGCTTTCAGCGCGAAATGCCGCAAGTATTAGCCGCCATCGATGAGGCGCCCGGCGTTCGCTACTCCGTCCCCGACTGGCTATTGGCGCGGTTGCAGACTGATTATCCGGAGCGCTGGCTCGACCTATTGGTGGCACAAAATCAGCGCGCTCCGATGACGCTGCGCATCAATGCTCGCGCTGCGTCGACCCCATCACTGCCCGCCGCGCAGCCGCTTGCCGGTTTTGCCGATGCGCGGGTGCTCGAGCAAGCGGTGGGGCTGGAGACGTTGCCGGCGTTTGCTGAAGGTGCGGTCTCGGTCCAAGACGCCGCTGCTCAACTAGCGGCCGATGTGCTCGATGCACAAGCCGGCGATCGGGTGCTCGATGCCTGTGCCGCACCCGGCGGTAAGACGGCTCACATTCTCGAGCGCGCGGACGTCAACCTGCTCGCACTCGATCGTGATGCGCAGCGTCTTGCCAGTGTTGATCGTAATCTCGAGCGCCTTGGGCTATCGGCACACAGCCAAGTGGGTGACGCCGGTGATCCATCAAGCTGGTGGGACGGCGAGCGGTTTAGACGTATTTTGCTCGACGCGCCCTGCTCGGGCTCGGGGGTCATTCGGCGACACCCTGACATTAAATGGCTGCGTCGTGAGCGTGATATCGCCGAGCTGCAGCGCGGTCAGCAGCGGCTTTTAGCGGCGCTGTGGCCGTTGCTTGAGCCGGGTGGGCGCTTGGTTTACGCCACTTGTTCAGTTTTTTACGCCGAAAATGAAGCCGTGGTCAGCGCGTTCATGGCCGACCACGATGACGCCCAAGCCCTGCCACTGACGCTTCCCGTGGGCCATTCGGTGGGGTACGGTCAGCAAATCCTCACCGGTGAGTCCGGAGTTGATGGCTTTTATTATGCCTGTTTGCAAAAGCGTTAAACCCAGCGTTGTCGGGCTGGTGCTGTTATTTATCAGCGCCGCTGTGATGGCTCAGAGCGGTGAATTTCGCGTCACCGAGGTGGCGACGCAGGTTGATGATGGCTTACTCAGCGTGAACGCGCGCTTGGAGTACGCGCTTGGGCCTACCGTGAGCGAAGCGCTAGAGAATGGGGTTGCCTTGGTGATTAACCAAACCGCGAGTCTCGAGCGGGTGCGTTGGTGGTGGCGTAATGCGGTGCTCGTCAACCAGCAGCGTCGCTATCGACTGCAATACCATGCGATGAGCCGACGCTATGTGCTGACCCGGTTGTCGAATGGCGAGAGTCGGAGTTTTCGCAGCCTTGATGCGCTGCTCGCGCGATTGGGTCATGTTGAGGGCTGGCCGCTATTGCCGCGTGAGCAAATGAGTGCCGATGGTCGTTATCGGGTTGGGTTTGCCAGCAACCTTGAGCTCGAGGCGCTACCCCGGCTGCTCCGTACAGTTGCCTTGGTCGATAGCGATTGGAAGCTCAGCGCTGAGGCACTCAAGCAACCGGTGACGCTGCCATGATTCGCTTACCGCGTCAGGGTTGGTTGCGAGTGGTGCTGAGTGTGTTGCTCATTCTCTCGCTCTATTTGCTCAGCGCGGCGACGGAAAACACAGCACGCTTTGGTCGGCTCTACCTGTGGCTGCTGCTGCTCAATGGCGTGGTGTTGTTCATTCTGCTCGGGCTGATCGTCAATAATTTGTGGCGGTTGTCTCGATCGCTGCGCGCCGGCGAAGCGGGTAGCCGCCTGACCGTTCGGCTATTGGCTTTGTTTGCTGTGCTCGCGGTGCTGCCGGGTCTGGTGGTGTACGGGTTTTCGATGCAATTTTTGCAGCGCGGCGTCGATAGTTGGTTTGACGTGCGCATTGAGCGGGCGCTTGACGACGCGCTTGCCTTGTCACAAGCCTCGCTCGATCAGCGCATGCGCGACATGCAGCAGCGCCTTGAGGGCGCCGCGAGCGAGCTCAGTGATGTTGATGCCGATATGGCGGCGATTACGTTGGGCGATTTGCGCGCCCAAACCGGCGCCTCAGAACTCGTATTATTGGGCGAGAACGGCCGCATTATTGCCGCGAGTAGCATCGACACGGCTAGCATTCTGCCCCACCGACCCGAAGAGAGCATTTTGTTGCAACTGCGTCAGGGCCGGCCTTACGTCGGGCTTGATCCGATTGAGAATGCCGGTCTGCACATTCGTGCGCTGGTCTTGGCGCCGGGGCCATCGGGCCCGAGCAGCAGCCGGATTTTGCAGGGATTGTTTCAGGTCTCGCCGCGGATCAACGATTTGGCCGACGAGGTGGAAACAGGCTTTAGTGAATACCGCGAATTGGCGTACTTGCGCGGGCCGCTAAAAGATAGCTTCAGTCTGACGCTATCGTTGGTGCTGTTGGTGTCGTTGTTGTTTGCGGTGTGGTCGGCGTTTTTTCTGGCCCGACGCTTGGTCGCGCCGGTGAGTCGGCTGGCTGAGGGTACGCGGGCCATGGCCGCCGGAGAATACGGCAAGCAGCTACCGCCCGGTGGTAACGATGAGTTGGGCTTCTTGGTGAGCTCGTTTAATGACATGAGTCAGCGCGTGGCTGAAGTCCGCGACGCGGCGCGGCAAAGTCAGGACCTAGTCGAATCACAGCGCGCGTATCTCGAAACCGTTTTGGGCCGGCTTTCTTCTGGCGTGTTGGCGCTGGCGCCGGACGGCAGTTTGCGGACCTTTAATCAGGCGGCCTCAGCCATTCTCGGCGTGCCACTCGCTGAAGGGGTGGGCTTGCCACTTTCAGCGCTGGCGAGTCGGCACCCGGCGTTTGGGCCGTTTGCGGAGCTCGTTGCCAATCATCGTCAGGGTCAGTCAAGTGAGTGGCGTGCCGAGTTGGTTGTCGACGTCAACGAAGGCCGGCGTTCGTTGATGTGCAGCGGGGCGGTGCTGCCGGGCGAGGGTGATCGCGGCGGTGATGTCATTGTGTTTGATGATGTCACCACGCTTATTCAGGCCCAACGCGATGCCGCTTGGGGTGAAGTGGCGCGACGCTTGGCGCACGAGATTCGTAATCCGCTCACGCCCATTCAGCTCTCCGCTGAGCGCTTACAGCATAAAATTGGTGATCGCTTAGCCGGTGATGAGGCGGCGCTCATGCAGCGCTCGACCGATACCATTATTCATCAGGTCGAGGCGATGAAAGATATGGTGCAGGCGTTTTCTGAATACGCCCGACCGCCGACGCTGCAGCCCCAGGCGATGGATTTAAATGCGTTGGTTAGCGAAGTGGTGGAGCTGTATCAAAGCGAGCCCGAGCAACCCCAGTTTAGTCTGAATTTGGCAAGCGATTTGCCCACGCTTGAAGCCGATCCTGGGCGGTTGCGTCAGCTGCTTAATAACCTCATTCGCAATGCGCTCGAAGCCGGCCTCGACGGGCCGTGTGCAGTGAGCGTATCGACGGCGCTAGGGCAAGGGCGGTTTGCCGGCATGATTGAACTCAATATCCAAGACAACGGCCCCGGGTTTGCGGATGATGTCCTTGAGCAGCTATTTGAGCCCTATGTCAGCACCAAACCGCGCGGCTCGGGCCTCGGCCTTGCCATCGTCAAGAAGATTGTCGAAGAGCACAATGGCATGATTAGCGCTCGCAATACGGAGGCGGGGGCGCATATTGCGGTGCGCCTGCCGCGGGTGATGGCGCGCGATGCGCGAACAGGGGACAGTCAATGAGCAAAGCCAATGTGCTGGTGGTTGACGACGAGCCAGATATTCGTGGCCTGGTGCGCGAAATACTCGAAGACGAGGGCTACAGCGTGGCGACCGCCGACAGCGCCGCGGAGGCGCGGGCGATGTTGCAGCGCCAACGCCCAGATTTAGTGTTGCTCGATATTTGGATGCCCGGCGAAGACGGTATTTCGCTGCTCCGCGAGTGGTCGGGCAGCGGCGCACCGGATTGGCCGGTGGTAATGATCTCGGGCCACGGCACAGTTGAGACAGCGGTCGAGGCGACTCGGCATGGCGCAACCGATTTTGTCGAAAAACCGCTGTCTATGGGCAAATTGCTCGTCACCGTTGATAAGGCGCTCGCGCAGGGTGCTGCGAATATCGCCAATGCCAGCCGGCCAGCGGTGATCGAGCCGGTGGGGCGTGGCCAAGCCATGCAGCGGCTACGCGAGCAAGCCACGCGGGTGGCGAATAGCGACAGTTGGGTGCTGATTCAGGGCGAGCCGGGCAGTGGTCGTAAATGCCTCGCGCGTTATCTTCATAGCTTAAGCCAGCGCGCGAGCGGGCCATTGATTGAGGTGGCCGCTGGCACCATTGCCGGTCAGGCGGCGGCTGAAGAGTTATTTGGTGTCGAGGATGCCGGCGGCATCGCGGTGGGCCGGCTTGAAGCAGCCGCCGGCGGCACACTGATTGTCGACGGCGTAGCGGATCTGGACGCCGAGGGCCAAACTCGGCTGGCAGCGGCCATCGAAGCGGGCAGTTTTCAACGCGTTGGCGGGACCGCCCGTATCCCTCTAGATGTGCGCATGCTCACGATTACCCGGGATGACTTAAATGCCGAAGTGGCGGCGGGACGGTTTCGGCGTGACTTAAGTTATGCCCTCGGCGTGGTCCCAATGAGCGTGCCACCGCTGCGTGACCATGCCGAGGACATCCCGGAGTTGGTGCAGTTTTACGTTGATCGCTTGGTTGAGGCCGAGCGGCTTGCCTATCGGCGGTTTACGGTGGCCGCGCAAAATCGGCTGCGCAATCATGACTGGCCCGGCAACGTCATGGAGCTGCGCAATCTTGTCCAGCGTTTATTGGTGTTGGGCGATGGTTTAGAGATCGATGTCGACGAGGTTGAGCGCGCCTTGCATAGCGCCAGCACCGAGCCTGAGCCTGCGGCCGATAGTTCTTGGCCGCCGCCACCGACGCTTGACTTGCCACTACGCGAGGCGCGCGAGCAATTTGAGCGCGCCTATCTCCAGCAGCAGCTTCAGCGCGCCGGTGGCAGCGTCGCTCAGCTCGCTCGCCTCGCGGGCATGGAGCGCACCCACCTCTATCGCAAACTGCGGGCGCTGGGGATTGATCCAAGAGAGCGTCAGGATTGGGGAGATGCCGGGCTATGAAGATCATTATTTTAGGTGCGGGCCAAGTCGGTGGCACGGTCGCGGCGAACCTCACCAACGAAGACAACGACATTACCGTGGTGGATCGCGATGCCAGCATTTTGCAGGGCCTTCAGGACCGATTAGACCTGCGCACCATTGTGGGTAGCGCCACTTACCCCGAGGTGCTTGAGCGCGCGGGCGCCGATGACGCCGATATGGTGATCGCCGTGACCAACTCCGATGAGGCCAACATGGTGGCCTGTCAAATCGCGGCAACGCTATTTAATACGCCCACTAAGATTGCTCGGGTCCGCTCGGTGGCGTATCTCTCGCATCCACAGATTTTCGCACCCCACGCGCTGCCGATCGATGTGCTCATTAGCCCCGAGCAGCTGGTCACACAGTATGTGCGCCGGCTTATCGAGCACCCGGGAGCGCTACAGGTGATGGACTTTGCCGACGGCCGCGTTCGTTTGGTGGCCGTGCGGGCCTATTACGGCGGACCGTTGGTGGGCCAAGAGCTGCGGACGCTGCGCGAGCATGTCCCGGGCGTGCAAACGCGCGTCGCGGCGATTTATCGGCGCGGAAGCGCGATTATTCCCGAAGGCGACACGGTGATTGAAGCCGGCGACGAGGTGTTCTTTGTTGCCGCGCGCAAAAATATTCGCGCGGTGATGAGCGAACTTCGGCGGCTCGAAAAACCCGTTAAGCGCATTATGCTCGCCGGCGGCGGCAACATTGGGACGCGCCTAGCGCAGTCGCTTGAGACCCGCTATCAAGTCAAAATTATTGAGCAAAACGCCAGTCGCTGTCGGGAAATCGCTGATGACCTAAAAAAGACGATTGTTCTGCGTGGCGACGCAGCGGATGAAGATCTGTTGCTTGAGGAGAACATTGAAAACACCGATGTGTTCTGCGCGCTCACCAACGATGATGAGGCCAATATTTTGTCCGCCATGCTCGCCAAACGGCGGGGGGCGCGTACGGTCATGGCGCTGATTAACCGCGCCGCTTATGTTGATTTAATTCAGTCGAGCGATGACATTGATGTCGCCATTTCGCCGCAGCAGGCCACCATCGGTAGTTTGCTTGCGCATATTCGGCGCGGCGATGTGGCCGCCGTGCATAGCCTGCGTCGCGGGGCGGCTGAGGCGATCGAGGCGGTTGCCCATGGCGATGCGGGTAGCTCGGATGTTGTGGGTAAGCGCATCGATCAGATTCGCTTGCCGCGGGGCACCACGATCGGTGCCATTGTGCGCGGCGAAGAGGTGGTGATGGCGCATCACGACACGGTGATTGAGCCCGAAGATCACGTCATATTGTTTTTAGTTGATAAAACCCGTCTTGCCGATGTTGAGAAGTTGTTCTCGGTCGGTGTGACCTTTTTATAAGGCAAGCCTCTCGCCATGCATCCCGATGCCGTTCAGCGTGTTCTTGGTGTTTTGCTCATGGTCTTTAGCCTGACCATGCTGCCGCCCGGGGTGTTGGCTTTGGCGGTCGCCGACGGCGTCGCTAGTGCTTTTTGGCTGACGTTCGTGCTGCTATTCGCGCTCGGTGGATTGCTTTGGCTGCCGGTTCGTCGGTCGCGCCGCGAGCTGCGCACCCGCGATGGATTTTTTGTTGTTGCCATGTTTTGGGTGGTGTTGGGGGTCGCGGGTGCGCTGCCACTGCTGCTGCAAGACGAGGTGAGTTTTGGCCTCGTTGATGCGCTGTTTGAAAGTGTCTCTGGGCTAACGACGACCGGGGCGACGGCGATTGTTGGTATCGATTATCTGCCGCTGTCGATTCAGTATTATCGCCAACAACTTCAATGGCTCGGTGGCATGGGCATTATCGTTTTGGCGGTGGCGATCTTGCCCATGCTGGGCATCGGCGGCATGCAACTTTATCGCGCTGAACTGCCCGGGCCGGTCAAAGATGCCAAGCTCACTCCACGCATCGCCGAAACCGCCAAAGCGCTTTGGTATATCTACATGGGCTTAACGCTGGTGTGTGCGCTTGCCTACTGGCTAGCGGGCATGAGTGTGTTTGATGCCATTACACATGCGTTTACCACCATCGCGACGGGTGGTTTTTCGACCCATGACGCAAGCATTGGCTATTTCAACAGCGCGACCATCGAAATGATCGCGGTGGTGTTTATGTTGATTTCAGCGCTGAATTATTCGCTGCACTTCATGGCTTGGCGACGCATGAGTATTGAGCCCTGGCGGTCTGACCCTGAGCTGATGGCGTTTATTAAGGCTGTGGTGCTCGCGTGCGTGCTGGTAATCGGGGGATTGATTATTTACCAGGCGGCGCATGATTTGCCGATTGGCGAGACCTGGCATCATGCAATTTTTCAGGTTGTGTCATTCGCCACCACCACGGGTTACACCACTGCCTCGTATTATATTTGGCCCGCGTTTTTGCCGGTGCTGCTGTTATTTATTGCGGTGGTGGGTGGCTGTGCTAATTCTACCTCCGGTGGGTTAAAAGTCGTGCGGGTGCTGTTGTTATGGCGCCAAGGCGGGCGAGAGATTTTGCGTCTCATTCACCCGCAGGCGCAGATACCGGTCAAGATCGGTGACCGTCCGGTTAACGAGCGGGTGATCGATGCGGTGTGGGGATTTTTGGCCGCTTACGTGGTGTTGTTCGTCCTGCTATTGCTGATCATGTTGGCGATGGGCTTAGATCAGGTTACCGCGTTTTCAGCGGTCGCCTCGGGACTCGCTAACCTAGGTCCGGCGCTGGGTGAGGTGGCCGCTAACTTTGCCAGCGTTGGCGATGGCCCAAAATTGGTGATGTGTGTGGCCATGATTATGGGCCGGCTTGAGATTTTCACCCTGTTGGTTTTGTTTACCCCGGCGTTCTGGCGGCGCTAGGGCGATGATGGAGCGGCTCGCTTGATTGGTTTGCTGCAGCGGGTGCGTCATGCCCAAGTGTGTGTCGATAAAGCTGAAATCGCCGCTATTGAGGCGGGGCTTTTGGTGTTGGTTGGGATTGAGCGCGATGACGATGCGCGCAGTGCCGAGCGCCTTGCCGAGCGCTTGCTGAGCTATCGGGTGTTTGCTGATAGCGCCGGGCGCATGAATGCCAGTCTGCAGGACCACCAGGGCGGGCTTTTGTTGGTGCCGCAATTCACCTTGATGGCGGATACGGATAAAGGCAACCGGCCGGGGTTCGCTTCGGCTGCCGCGCCCGAGCACGCCGAGCCGTTGTTTGCCAAGCTTTGCGCGATCGCCTGCCAAAAGCATACACCGGTGGGCTGGGGGCGTTTTGGCGCTGACATGCAAGTGACGCTGTGTAATGACGGGCCCGTGACGTTTTGGCTCGAGGCCCGGCCTGACTCACGATCGCGTTGACGGCATGCTATTCTGCGCGCGTTAAGGGTTGGAGCAGATCGTCGCATGGATAAACGCATCGGCCAGATTGAACGCAACACACTGGAAACGCAGATCACTGTGAGCCTCGACCTCGATGGTTCAGGCGCGGGCGAGCGGCGAACCGGGGTGGGTTTTTTTGATCATATGCTCGATCAGCTCGCACGGCATGGGTTGTTTGACCTCGGTGTCGTCGCCAATGGTGATCTGCACATTGACGCCCACCACACCGTCGAAGATGTCGGGATTGCTATCGGCCAAGCGTTTGCCCAGGCCCTGCCAGACAAGCGCGGCTTGGTCCGCTATGGCCACGCTTTTTGTCCACTCGACGAAGCGCTTTCGCGGGTCGTGGTCGATTTGTCGGGGCGACCCGGGTTGTATTTTCGCGCTGATTTTCCGGTTGAGCGGGTGGGTGCGTTCGATACCGAGCTGGTCGCTGAGTTTTGGCAAGGCTTTGCCAATCACGCCGGGGTGACCCTGCACATGGACGCGCTTGCCGGTGATAACGCCCACCACATCGCGGAGACGCTGTTTAAAGCGGCTGGCCGGGCGCTGCGCATGGCCTGTGCGCGCGATGCGGGATTGCCGGCAGACGCGCTGCCGTCGACCAAAGGGGCGCTTTGAGTCAAGCAAACCAAGGGCCCGGGCTATGACGATTGCAGTAATTGATTACGGAATGGGCAACTTGCGCTCGGTCGCCCGGGCGCTTCTGGAAGTAGGTGCTCGCGATGTCGTGGTTACCGATGACCCGGCTCAAGTCGCGGGCGCTGAACACGTGGTTTTCCCCGGCCAAGGCGCGGTCCGTGACTGTATGAGCGCGCTGCATCAGCATGAGCTAATTGATGGGCTCAGTCAGGCGATCGCGACACGTCCTTTTTTGGGTATTTGCATGGGCATGCAGGCGTTAATGACGCGCAGTGAGGAAAACCAAGGGGTTGAGGCACTGGGTCATTTTGCCGGACGCGTGCGGCACTTTGGCGCGCTAACCGCTAATCGCACCGGGCTAAAAATTCCGCATATGGGGTGGAATCAGGTCAAGCAATCGAGGCCCCACCCACTTTGGCGCGGCATTGCTGATGGCGAGCGGTTTTATTTTGTACACAGCTATTTTGTTGAGCCAGAACAAGCCGATATCACTCTAGGGACTAGCGAGTATGGGGCTGAATTTGCCGCCGCGATTGGTGCCGAGAATGTGGTTGCGACACAGTTTCACCCCGAAAAAAGCCAGCAGCCTGGGTTAAGGTTGCTCGAAAATTTTCTCTCCTGGGATGGCAACGGATGCAGCTAATACCGGCAATCGATTTAAAAGATGGCAAGTGCGTGCGACTGCGTCAGGGACGGATGGATGATGAGACCATCTTTTCAGACGACCCGCTCGAGGTGGCCCAGCGTTGGGTTGACGCGGGGGCGAGGCGGCTGCATCTAGTTGATTTGGATGGGGCGGTCCAGGGGTTTCCGTTCAATGCTGATTTGATTGGCCGCATCGCCGAAACCCATCGCGATGTCGAAATTCAAGTCGGTGGCGGTATTCGCAGCTTTGAGGTAATCCAAACCTATCTCGATGTTGGCGTGAACTTTGTCATTATCGGCACTCAGGCGGTGCGCACGCCAAATTTTGTTGATGAGGCCTGCCTCGAGTTTCCGGGGCATATTATTGTCGGGCTTGATGCGCGTGATGGCCGGGTGGCAATTGATGGCTGGGCCGAGGTCTCTGACATCGCGGCAAGCGATTTGGCCAAGCGCTTTGAAGATGCCGGCGTGGAGTCCATTGTGTTCACCGACATTGGCCGTGACGGCATGATGAGCGGGGTCAATACCCCGGCGACAGCGGCGCTCGCCGATGCCATCGATATACCCGTGATTGCCTCGGGTGGTGTGACCACGCTTGATGATGTGCGCGCACTTTGTGCTGCGGCCGGCCAAGGGGTTAGCGGCGCCATTGTTGGACGAGCCCTTTATGAGGGCCGCATTGACTTGGCCGAAGCTCAACGCCTCGCCGATGACTGGGTGGGTCGTTAAGCATGGGCTTGGCGCGCCGTATTATTCCGTGTCTTGATGTCGACGGTGGGCGTGTGGTCAAAGGGGTGAAGTTTGTCGATATTCGCGATGCCGGCGATCCGGTCGAAATCGCCCGGCGCTATGACCGTGCCGGTGCGGATGAAATCACTTTTCTCGATATTGGTGCGAGCCACGAACAGCGCGACACCCTGGTGTCGATGGTCGAAGCGGTTGCCGGCGCGGTATTTATTCCGCTAACGGTTGGTGGCGGCATTCGCTCAGTCGCCGATGTCCGGCGCATGCTCAACGCCGGCGCCGATAAGGTGGCGATTAACACCGCCGCCATCCGTGACCCCAATCTAGTGGTTGAAGCCGCCGAGCGTTTTGGCTCGCAGTGCATTGTGGTTGCGGTTGATGCTAAGCGCAGCGGCGGCAGCGCCGCGCAGCCACGCTGGGAGATTTTTACCCACGGCGGCCGCAAGCCCACGGGTATCGACGCGCTGGAATGGGGCGAGCAAATGGCGGCAGCGGGCGCCGGAGAGTTGTTGGTTACCAGTATGGATCGCGATGGCACCCGACAGGGCTTTGATAATGCGCTCAATCAGGCTTTATCGGCGCGTGTGGGCGTGCCGCTGATTGCTTCAGGCGGTGTCGGCAACTTGCAGGATCTCGTCGATGGGGTGATTGAGGGGCATGCCGATGCGGTGTTAGCGGCGAGCATCTTTCACTTTGGTGAATACACCATTGCGCAAGCAAAGACCTGCATGGCCGAAGCCGGCATCGAGGTGCGCCAATGAGTGCATTAGATACGGTGCGCTGGAATGCCGATGGTTTGGTGCCGGTGATTACGCAAGACGCGATCGATGGACGGGTGCTGATGCTGGCATGGATGAATCGCGAGGCCCTCGCTGAGACGATTGCTGGTGGCGAAGCGGTCTACTTTTCACGCTCCCGACAAGCGTTGTGGCGCAAAGGCGAACGCTCGGGCCACACACAAATTGTTCGCAACCTCGCGCTCGATTGCGATGGTGATACGCTGCTACTCGAAGTTGAGCAGCAAGGCGGTGTCGCTTGCCACACGGGACGTCGAAGTTGCTTTTATCAGACCTGGGTCGATGGCGATTGGCAGCCAACTGAGCCGGTGCTCAAAGATCCAGCCGACCTCTATGGAGCGGGCACCGATGAGTGATGATGTGTTACAAGCACTCAGTCAGCTGCTGACCGAGCGCAAAGCGGCCGACCCGCAAAGTTCTTACGTTGCCGGTCTGCACGCCGAGGGCATCGATCGGATTTTGCGCAAGCTCGGCGAAGAATGCACCGAGACGATTGTGGCGGCCAAAAATGGCGAGCAATCAGCGATTATTTATGAAACCGCCGATCTGTGGTTCCATAGCTTGGTCATGCTGTCGCATTGCGGGTTGAGCGCTGATGATGTGTTAACTGAACTAGCGCGTCGCTCGGGTCGCTCGGGCTTAGCAGAGAAAGCGGCACGCCAATCGACGGGTGAATAGCCCGCAACAATTTGTTTTGGAGGGTATCGGTTATGGGTCCTGGTGGTATTAGTCCTTGGTCGCTGTTGTTAATTCTAGTCATCGTGCTGTTGTTGTTTGGTACCAAAAAACTGCGCAACGTTGGTTCGGATTTGGGCGGCGCCCTGAAAGGCTTCAAAGGCGCCATGAATGAAGGCGAAAAAGAAGCAAAGTCAGCAAAAGACAGCCTTGAGAGTGATGAGGCCGACGAATCGGCTGATGCATCGACGGCACAGCGCGAGCAGGTCGATGAGAAAGACAAGCCAAAAAGCGGTTCCTAATCCCGGTTAGGGCGGCCGCGCATGTTCGACGTCAGTTTTTGGGAGCTGCTGATCATCGGCGCCATCGCGCTGGTTGTTGTCGGCCCGGAACGCTTGCCGCGTTTGGTGCGGACGCTGGGGTTATGGGCCGGTCGGGCGCGCGCATCGTTTCAGTCAATTCGCGATGAGGTCGAGCGCGAGGTTAATGCCGAGGGCCTTCGCGAAACGCGTGATGCGGTAAAGCGCAATGCGCGTGAGACCGAGCGTGAGGTGAATGACACGGTCAGCAGCGCTCAGCAAACGGCGAAGTCAGCCGCGACTGAAGCCGAACGCAGCGCGACTCAGAAGGATCAGACGTGAGTAGCGAAGCGCCCGAAAGCGCCCCACAAGACGAGGATCGGCCCCTACTCGCTCACCTGTTAGAACTGCGGACTCGATTAATGCACTCAGCTGGCGTGGTGCTGGTGCTGTTTTTGATTGCCTATCCGTTTCGTGAGCCGATTTACTCGGCGTTGGCGGGACCGCTAATGGCGGTTTTGCCCGAGGGCGCGACGATGATTGCCACGCAGGTGGCAACGCCGTTTTTGATTCCGCTCAAAGTGGCCTTGGTCGGGGCATTTTTTGCCAGTGTGCCGTATTTGCTTTATCAGCTTTGGTCGTTTGTTGCGCCCGGGCTTTATCGGCACGAAAAGAAGCTGGTTTGGCCGCTGCTGATTTCTAGCATCATCCTGTTCTACGCCGGCATGGCATTCGCCTACTTTGTCGTGTTTCCACTGATCTTTGAGTTTTTTGCGGCCGCGACCCCAGATGGCGTGTCGATGATGACTGATATTGGTGAGTATCTGTCATTTATTATGACGTTGTTCTTTGCCTTTGGTGCCTCGTTTGAGGTGCCCATTGCGACCATCTTGCTGGTGCGCAGTGGCGCCACAACGCGGCAGGCGCTGGCAGCGAAGCGGCCGTATGTGATTGTTGGTGCGTTTACCGTGGGCATGCTGCTGACACCGCCGGATGTCATCTCGCAGGTCTTGCTGGCGGTGCCGGTTTGGCTGTTATTTGAGCTAGGAATCTTTTTCTCGCGCTGGTTTACTCCGCCGGCGACTGAGGCCAGTGACGACGCCGCCAGTGGTGATTGATTGGCGCGCCGCGAGTGAGCGGGCATAATCTGTTGACCTTGAGGTCAGTTTAGGGTCGGGTCTAACTGAGTGCGGCCCGCGTCAGACCTGAAAAAACGCCTGTAGCGCCCGTGACAGTTGCGTCTTAAGCTAGGTGGGCGTATTCTTCGGGCAAACGTGCAATATGCAAAACGTCCCGCCAACACGCCAGGTGATCAGTCATGAATGGTGCGTTCGAGCAATCGCTCAGTCAGTCTTACCTTAACGGTGCTAACGCCAATTTTATCGAAGCGCTCTATGAGCGTTATCTCGATGACCCCGACTCGGTCGAGCCGCGATGGCGTGATTATTTTCGCGACCTCGAGGCCGCTAGCCCGAGTGCGCCGCGTGATGTGTCGCACACGCCGATTCGTCAAGCCTTCGAGCAAATGGCGCGCAGCAGTGCTCGAGGCCGGGCGGTTAAAACCGGCGAGGGCATGGATGCCATCGCGGCGCAAAAGCAGGCAGCGGTGTTGCGGCTTATTAACGCCTACCGGGTGCGCGGCCATCAGCACGCCGACACCGACCCGCTCAACTTGCGCACCACCCCTGAGGTCGCTGACCTTGATCCGACGTTTCATGGGCTAACCGATGCCGATTTAGAGACCGCTTTTAACACCGGCTCACTAGTCGCGCCGGAGCGCATGACTTTGCGCGAAATTATTGATCAGGTGCGCGCGGTGTACGCCGGCAAAATCGGCTCGGAGTACATGCACATCACCGATACGGCGCAAAAGCGCTGGATTCAGGAGCGCCTCGAGCGCCCGCGCGCCAAGGCGGACCTAAGCGTCGAGCAAAAGCAGGCCTTATTACAGCGGCTCACCGCGGCGGAAGGCATCGAAAAGTACCTCAATAGTAAGTATGTCGGCCAGAAGCGCTTCTCGCTCGAAGGCGGTGAGACCACTATTCCGGTGCTCGATGAGATGGTTCAGCGCGGCGGGGCGAACGGCGTCAAAGAAATGGTGCTCGGAATGGCGCACCGCGGTCGGCTTAATGTGCTCATCAATGTCATGGGCAAATCCCCCGCTGAGTTGTTTGCCGAATTTGAGGGCGAGCACGCGCCTGAGCATGCCAACGCCGGTGATGTGAAATATCACATGGGCTATTCCTCGGATATCGATACCCCGGGTGGGCCGTTGCACTTAGCGCTTGCGTTTAACCCCTCGCACCTCGAAATCGTCAACCCCGTGGTCGAGGGTTCGGCTCGCGCCCGCATGCAGCGGCGCGACGATGCCACCGGCGAGAGCGTGTTGCCGGTGCTGATTCATGGTGACGCGGCGATGGCCGGCCAGGGCGTGGTGATGGAGACATTCCAGCTCTCGCAAGCCCGTGGCTTCTACACTGGTGGCACGGTGCACTTGGTGGTCAATAACCAAATCGGCTTTACCACCTCCAATCCGCTTGATACGCGCTCGACGTTCTACTGCACCGAAGTGGCCAAAATGGTGCAGGCGCCGATTTTCCATGTGAACGGTGATGACCCTGAAGCGGTGGTGTTTGTCACGCAATTAGCGATGGACTACCGACGCGAGTTTCACTCCGATGTGGTGATTGATTTGGTTTGCTATCGCCGGCATGGCCATAACGAGGCGGATGAGCCCTCGGCCACACAGCCGATGATGTACAAAAAAATTAAAGCACGGCCTTCGGTGCGCCAGCTCTATGCTGATCAATTGGCAAGCGAAGGCGTCGTTGAAGGGGATCGAGCCAAGCACATGGAGCGCGAATATCGCGATGCCCTCGATGCCGAGCAAGTTGTCGCCCCGGGCGCGCTTGAAGAGCTAACAAACGATCACACCGTCGATTGGTCGCCGTATTTCGACTCGAGCTGGGATGAACGGGTCGACACCCACATTTCGGTCGATCGAATCCGCCAGCTTCAGGAGCAATTGTTGTGGCTGCCTGAAGGGTTTGAGCTTAACGCCCGCGTTGCCAGTGTCATGGAGAGCCGACGCAAAATGGCTGCCGGGGCGCTGGCTATGGACTGGGGGTTTGCCGAGACCATGGCCTATGCAAGCTTACTTGAAGAGGGTCATAGCGTTCGCTTGAGCGGGCAAGATTCTGGTCGGGGCACGTTTTTCCATCGTAACTCGGTGCTCCATAACGCCGCCGACGGCTCGACTCATACGCCGTTAAAGACGGTGGGCGAGTCAGCGGATGACTTTATCGTCATTGACTCATTGTTGTCGGAAGAGGCTGTGCTTGGCTTTGAGTACGGCTTTGCCACCGCTGACCCCGAAACCATGGTGATTTGGGAAGCGCAGTTTGGTGACTTCGCCAATGGCGCACAGGTGTTGGTTGATCAATTTATCGCCTCAGGAGAGACCAAGTGGGGGCGGTTGTGTGGCTTGACCATGTATCTGCCGCATGGCTATGAGGGCCAGGGCCCAGAGCACTCCTCGGCACGAATCGAGCGCTTTTTGCAGCTCTGCGCTGAGCAGAATATTCAGGTCTGCGTGCCGTCCACTCCGGCGCAGTTCTTTCACATGATTCGCCGGCAAATGCTGCGCAGCTGGCGCAAGCCATTAGTGGTTATGACACCGAAGAGTTTGCTGCGCCATAAGCTCTCTACTTCGGTGCTTGATGACCTCTCGGATGGTCACTTCCAAGTGGTCATTGACGAGACCGAAGGCTTAAAAGCCAGTCAGGTTCGCCGTGTGGTGTTGTGCAGCGGCAAGGTCTACTACGACCTACTTGAGCAGCGCCGCCGCGAAGAACGCGATGATGTTGCGATTGTTCGGGTCGAGCAGCTCTATCCATTCCCTGAAGCGGAACTTGCTGCGTTACTCAAACGCCGCTACAAGAGCGCGAGGAGTGTTGTCTGGTGCCAAGAAGAGCCAAAAAACCAGGGCGCTTGGTATCAGATCTACCATCACCTCACTCAATGCGTCACGCGTGAGCAAAAACTCAGTTACGCCGGTCGCGACCCATCGGCCTCCCCGGCCGTCGGCTATGCCAAGGTGCACCACGAACAACAGCGCCGACTGGTTGCACAGGCGCTTGATTTAACCAACGGAAAATCTGAATAGAGAGAGGATCTCATGAGCACCGAAGTCAAGGTTCCCGCGCTGCCCGAGTCGGTCAGCGAGGCGACGGTTGTCACTTGGCACAAACAAGCTGGCGACGCCGTGGAGCGCGATGAAAATCTTGTTGATCTGGAGACCGACAAGGTGGTCCTCGAGGTGCCCGCCCCCGAGGATGGCGTGCTCGGCGAAATCCTCAAAACCGAGGGCGAGACGGTCACGGCCGGCGAAGTGGTTGCTATGTTGAACGCGGGCGCCGAAGCTTCGACGGCCACGCCCAGCGCGGCCACCGCCAGCGCCACGAGCGCGCCTGAAACCGCGCCCACACCGGGGCATGATGCCTCGGCGCCGAGCCTAAGCCCGGCGGTACGGCATTTGGTCGAGGAGCACAGCCTCGATGCCAGTGCGATTCCGGCCACCGGTCGCGGTGGGCGGCTACTCAAAGAGGATGTGCTGCGGTTCATCGAACAAGGCGGTGGTCCAGCGGCTGATGGAAGCGCGCCGGCAGCGCCGCCCGCTTCGGCGCCTGCTCCCGCCCCCGCCGCCCCGAGTGTGACCCCGGCCCCGGCGGCCTCAGTCGGTGCGCGTGAAGAGCGCCGCGTGCCAATGACACGGCTGCGGCAGCGCATCGCTGAGCGACTGGTCTCAGCACAGCAAGAAGCGGCTATGTTGACGACCTTTAACGAGGTCAACATGCAGCCGGTGATGGATTTGCGGGCGCGCTATAAAGACACCTTCCTTAAGGCCCATGATATTAAGCTTGGGTTTATGTCGTTTTTTGTCAAAGCGACGGTTGAGGCGCTGAAACGCTTTCCGGCGGTCAACGCGTCGATTGACGGCACCGATATCCTCTACCACGGCTATTTTGATGTCGGCATCGCGGTGTCTACCGATCGAGGGCTAATGGTGCCGGTTTTGCGTGATGCCGATCAGCGCTCGTTCGCCGAAATTGAGGGCGGCATCGCTGATTTTGGTCAGCGCGCGCAAGCCGGCAAAATTGATATCGAAGAGCTCACCGGCGGTACGTTTACGATTACCAACGGCGGGACCTTTGGCTCGCTGGTTTCAACACCCATCCTTAACCCGCCGCAGAGCGGTATTTTGGGGATGCATAAAATCCAGGAACGCCCGGTCGCCGAAAACGGTCAGGTCGTGGTGCGACCGATGATGTACCTGGCGCATTCCTACGACCACCGAATCATTGATGGCAAAGAAGCCGTACAGTTTCTGGTGACCATTAAAGAGATGCTCGAAGACCCAGCACGGTTGTTGCTTGAGGTCTGAGCCCACTGAATTCGGGAGTCAGTAATGACGAATTCCTACGATGTAATTGTGATTGGAGCCGGGCCAGCTGGCTATGTCGGCGCTATTCGCTGCGCCCAGCTCGGCATGAATGTTGCGGTGATTGATGAATTTAAGCGCAAAGACGGCGAGCCGGCGCTTGGCGGCACCTGTCTGAATGTCGGCTGTATTCCCTCGAAATCACTGCTCGACTCCTCTGAGCACTACCACCGCGTTGAGCATGAGCTCTCCGGGCATGGCATTCACGTTCAAGGCACTTCGCTCGATGTGCCGCAAATGATTAAGCGCAAAGACAAAGTGGTCTCAGATCTCACGGGCGGCATTAAACAGCTCTTTAAGGCCAACCAAATTGAGTGGCTACAGGGCCATGGCAAGCTGCTTGCCGACCGGCAGGTTGAGTTCACGCCCCACAAGGGCAAGGCGAAAACTTTGAGTGCTGACCATGTCATGCTCGCGACCGGCTCACGGCCGATTGATATTGGCGCCGCACCGCTCGATGGCGATCGCATTGTTGATTCTGCCGGTGCGCAAGAATTCCAAGACGTGCCCAAGCGCCTCGGTGTGATTGGCGCCGGTGTTATCGGCCTCGAGATGGGCAGTGTCTGGAACCGGCTTGGCTCCAAAGTGGTGCTGCTCGAAGCACAGGATAGTTTCTTATCAGCCGTGGATGCTCAGGTTGCGCGTGAAGCGCGCAAGCTATTCGAAAAACAGGGCCTCGAGATTAAGCTCGGGTGTCGGGTAACGGACACGCGCAAGGGCAAGACCGTGAGCGTTCATTACGAAGACAGCGAAGGCAAGCAGAACCTTCAAGTCGACAAACTGGTGGTGTCGGTTGGCCGGCGTCCGCACACCGAAGGCCTTGCCTCGGAGGATGCGAACTTGATCACCGACGAGCGTGGTTTTGTGAATGTTGATGATTATTGCCAAACCAATATTCCCGGCGTCTATGCGGTCGGTGACGTGGTCCGCGGCCCGATGTTGGCGCACAAAGGCTCCGAAGAAGGCGTCATGGTGGCTGAGCGCATCGCCGGCCACGCCGGGCATGTGAATTACGACACCATCCCGTGGGTGATTTACACCGACCCGGAAATTTCCTGGGTCGGGCGCACCGAGGCGCAACTCAAAGCCGCCGGTGTGCCACACCGCAGTGGCACCTTTGGCTTTGCCGCGACCGGCCGAGCACGGGCGATGGACCGCTCGGATGGCATGGTAAAAATCCTCGCGCATGCCGAAACCGATCGTATTTTGGGCGTTCATATGGTGGGCCCGCAGACCAGCGAGTTAATCGCTGAGGCGACGTTGGCGATGGAATACGAGGCCAGCGCCGAGGATCTCGCACGCACCATCCATGCACATCCGACGCTATCTGAGGCAGTCCACGAGGCCGCCCTGGCAGTGGGTAAGCGAGCGATTCACAAAGCCAATTGACTGGCTGCGTTTGAGGAGTAAAGCAATGGCTGAGAATACCGCTGGGCTTCGCGGGGTCAGCGCTGGTGAGACCGCTTTGTGTACCGTCGGGCAGTCTGGGACCGGACTGACCTACCGGGGCTATGACATTCATGACTTGGCCGAAAAGGCTGAGTTCGAAGAGGTTGCTCATCTACTGGTGACTGGGCATTTGCCCACGCGCTCAGAGCTTGATGCGTATCGTGAGCGCCTACAGGGGCTGCGTGAATTACCCACGGCGCTGCGCGAGGTGCTTGAGCGCATCCCGGCGAGCGCGCACCCAATGGATGTGATGCGTACCGGTTGTTCGATGCTCGGCAATCTCGAGACTGAGGCCGACTTTAGCGAGCAGGACTGGCATATCGATCGGATGCTCGCGACTTTTCCGGCGATAATTACCTACTGGTATCGCTACAGCCACCACGGCGAGCGCATTGACACTAACAGCGATGAGCCCAGTACTGGCGGGCATTTTTTGCGCTTGCTGCACGGCAAAACGCCCGATCCGATGCATGTGGCGGTTATGCAAGCATCGCTGATTTTATACGCCGAGCACGAGTTTAACGCCTCCACTTTTACTGCCCGCACGTGTGCTTCAACGCTGTCGGATTTGCATTCGTGTATTGCCGGGGCGATTGGGACGCTGCGCGGTCCGCTGCATGGTGGTGCTAATGAGGCGGCAATGGCGATGATCGAAGACTGGCAGACGCCCGATGAGGCGGAGCGTGAGTTGCTTGGCATGCTCGAGCGCAAAGAGAAAGTCATGGGCTTTGGTCATGCCATTTATCGTCAAAGTGATCCGCGCAACGCGATTATTAAAGCCTGGTCGAAGCGGCTTGCTGAATCAGTCGGCGATCAGCGCTTATACCCGGTCTCCGAACGCGTTGAGGCGGTGATGGCGCGGGAAAAGGGGTTGTTCTGCAATGCCGATTTCTTTCACGCCAGTGCCTATCATTTTATGGGCATTCCCACGGCCCTGTTCACACCCATCTTTGTGATATCGCGGCTGACCGGTTGGGCTGCGCACGTCAAAGAACAGCGCGCCAATAACCGCATTATCCGGCCGAGTGCCGATTACACCGGCCCCGAGCTTCAAGCCTGGGTGCCGATTGGCGAGCGGGGTTAATGCCATGAGTGATGTCAAAGTGCGCCGCGCTGAGCGGCCTGAACCGGATGCGCTATTAGTCGAGCTGGCCGATTATGTCACCCAAGCGCGCATTGATTCCGATGAAGCCTACCGCACGGCGCGTTACTGCTTAATGGACACCCTCGCCTGCGGCATGCTGGCGTTGGAGTATCCGGCGTGCACTAAGCTACTGGGCCCTGTCGTGCCAGGAGCTGACATGCCGGCGGGTGCGCGTGTGCCGGGCACGCCCTGGCGACTCGACCCGATTCAAGCGGCGTTTAATATTGGCGCCATGGTGCGCTGGCTCGATTTTAATGACACATGGCTCGCCGCTGAGTGGGGCCATCCATCAGATAATTTGGGCGCCATCTTGGCATTGGCCGATTATCAAGCCCGGCGCGCGGTGGCCGAGGGTCGGCAGCCGCCACGGATGCGCGATGTCCTCACAGCGATGATTCAGGCCCATGAGATTCAAGGCGTGATTGCGCTCGAGAATAGCTTCAATCGGGTCGGGCTTGACCATGTGCTGCTCGTCCGTCTGGCCTCGGCTTGCGTCAGCGCGGGGATGCTCGGCGGCAGCCACGATGATGTGGTGACCGCCGCCAGTCACGCGCTCTGTGATGGTGGGGCCCTGCGTGCCTACCGCCATGCACCGCAGGCGGGTCCACGCAAAAGCTGGGCCGCCGGCGATGCCTCGGCGCGCGGACTGCGCTTAGCGCTCATTGCCCAAACCGGTGAGCTGGGTTATCCGGCCGCGCTATCGGCCCCGACCTGGGGGTTTGAGGATGTGCTCTTTAACGGCGAGCGCGTTAACCTCGCGCAGCCGCTGAGTAGTTATGTGATGGAAAACATTCTTTTTAAGATCAGTTTTCCTGCTGAATTCCACGCCCAAACCGCTGCCGAAGCCGCCATGACCCTACACCCGCAGGTCGCTGGCCGTCTCGATGAGATTGATCGAGTGGTTATCGAAACCCAAGAGGCCGGTGTTCGCATCATTGATAAAACCGGGCCGCTGGGTAACCCGGCTGATCGGGACCATTGCATTCAGTACATGGTTGCCGTGCCACTGATTTTTGGCCGCCTCACGGCCGCGGATTATGAGGATGATGTGGCCGCTGATCCGCGCATCGATGCGTTGCGTGAGCGCATGGAAGTGAGCGAAAACAAAGCCTTTTCGAGTGACTACCTAGATGCCGATAAACGCGCCATTGGTAATGCTGTGCAGGTGTTTTTTAACGATGGCAGTCAAACCGAGCGCGTAGCGGTTGACTATCCGATCGGCCATCGGCGCCGTCGCGATGAGGGTATCCCTGAGCTGGTGAAAAAGTTTGAGGCGGCCCTGGCAACCCGATTTGCACCGCGTCAGGCCAACGCAATTGAGGTCGCTTGCGCCGATCAGGCAACGCTCGAAGCCATGCCGGTGAATGAGTTTATGGACCTCTGGGCTCAGTAACGGCATTCTGGCCAACATGAGGTTGGGCATTGGCAAAATTTTGGGCGCGCTATTCGGTGGCCTCGCGGGCGGCTGGGTTGGCGCGATTATCGGCTTTTTCATTGGCAACGCCTTCGACCGGGGCCTCGCGCGTGGTTCGTTTGGCCGGCTTGGTGGTGCCGCCGGTGGTGCTCACCGGCAAATGGTGCATGCCGCATTTTTTCGCAGTGCGTTCGTGGTCATGGGCCATGTCTGCAAAGCCGATGGCCGGGTAACCGACGCCGAAATTAAGGTCGCCGAGCAGGTCATGGACCGCATGGACCTGAATGCCACCCAACGCCAAGAAGCGGTCAGTTATTTTCGCGCGGGCCGCGACGGCGAGGCTGATTTAGATCAAACCCTGAATGAATTTCGCCGCTACTGCCGAGGTCATGCGCAGCTGGTGCGCCTGTTTTTGGAAATACAAATTCAGGCGGCACTCGCCGATGGCGCCTTTGACGAGGCGGAGCGGCAAATCTTACGCCGCATTGCGCTGGGTCTCGGGTTATCCGAAGCGGACTACGCTCGGCTTGAGACGATGATGGGGGCGCGCGCCGCGAATCAAAGCGGCGGCGAATCAGCGCTGGCGTCGGCCTATGACACGTTGGGCGTGGCTGCTGATGCGAGTGACGCCGAGGTGAAAAAAGCCTGGCGCAAACTGATGAGTGAGCACCATCCGGATAAGCTGGTCGCGAAGGGTTTGCCGGAGGAGATGATGCGCATTGCCAAAGAGCGCGCCCAGGATATTCAGGCCGCTTATGACACCATCAAACAATCCCGCGGGATGCGCTAATTAAGACTGAACCCCGAATGGCTCGGCAGGGTCTGAGTGATCATGGCCAACTTTCGTAACACAGCGGATCGTTGGGGTAGTGGTGCGCAGCTGCTCCACTGGCTCATTGCGATCGGTATTGCGACGTCCATGGTGATGGGCTGGGTGATGGTGTACCTACCCGTGAGCGCGTTTAAATTCGAGCTCTATGCGCTGCATAAAAGCTTGGGTATGACCTTGCTTGCGCTCGTCGGACTCAGACTGGTGTGGCGCTGGGTCAATATTACCCCGGCGCTGCCGGCGCATTTGCCATCGCACGAGGCCTGGTTGGCAAAAACCACGCATCGGCTGCTCTATGCACTCATGTTTGTCATGCCGTTGTCGGGGTATGTGATTAACTCAGCGGCCAACTTTCCGCTGAATGTTTTCGGTTTGGTGCAAATACCCAATCTCGTGCCCGAAAGTGAAGCGATTGGCGATGTCGCCAGCCTCATCCATCTAGCGGTGTTTTGGGGTTTTGTGGTGTTGCTGATCGGCCATATTGGCGGGGCGTTACGGCATCATTTTGTCCTGCGTGACGCGGTGCTACGGCGCATGCTGCCGAGTGCTGAGCGCGAGCGCTAAATCAATTAGGAGGCGATAATGCGGAAAGTGCTGATCACCCTAGCCCTAGCGGTGGCGGTCGCTGCGCCGGCCCAGGCGGCGAGCAATTGGCAGGTCAACCACGAAGAGAGCCGATTGGGTTTTGAGGCCGATCAGAATGGCCGGTTTGAGGGCCAATTCAATCGTTTTACCGCAGCGATGCGTTTCGCCCAAGACGACCTTGCTAACAGTGGTTTTGACGTTGAAATTGATGTGACGAGTATCGATACCGGCAGCCAAAAACGCGACCGTGAGTTGCCGAAGTCAGACTGGTTTAATTTTGACGCTTTCCCTAAGGCCTATTACACCGCCGAGACGATTCGCCAGACCGACGACGGTTACGAAGCGGTCGGTGAGCTCACCATTCGTGATAATACCCATCCGGTTACCCTGCCCTTTACCTGGGAGACCACCGGGGATACGGCACGCATGAAGGGCGACGTGGTGATTGACCGGATTCGCTATGACATTGGTCAAGGTGACTGGACTGATCCCTCGGTCGTCGCGCATAACGTTCGAGTGATCGTTGATTTAACCCTCAGCCGCTAAGAGGACGGCGTCGGTTGCTGACGAATCCGATAGCCCACCTCACGGCGCTCACCGGCCGCAAGCGTAATGCGGCGCTCGAGGCCGGTGGCAGTGCGCTGCCAATCAGCCTCGCCCTCCTCGATCTGCCAGCGGCCTTGAATAACCTCTTCAAGGCGGATGTTTTGCGTTTGATCCGTGGTGTTGTGGAGGGTGATGCGCCACGCATTTTCAATGCCGTCGGCCTGATGCCGGTAGTCCACCTGCAAGCGCTCAACGCCCACCGCCGTGCTCATTCCAGCGGCGATTTCCAACGCGCTGCCGCGTTGGCTCGGTTTCCAATGGGTCTGCGCTAAAGGTGTTGTCCTGTCGCCCTGATCGTGAATAACACTCATCGGCCCAGCGGCAAACCCAATCGCCGCGCTTTGTCCGCTATCCACAGCCAAGCGGCGTTCGACCGGCGCTTGCTGCGCGCCCGGTTGGGGTCCACTGGCTGGCGCTTTGGCAACCAGCATGGGTGTCAACGTCAGGCTTTGCGGCTCACCCACCAGCGCGCGCCAACGCATGCCCGATGGCAATGATGGAATGCGGCCGAGTGCTCGGCGTTGACCGAAGTCATTCACTGCCGTGAATTGGGCGCCGGATAGGT
>JAVLBW010000050.1:0-627 GCA_031581235.1 Spiribacter sp.
AATGGAGGTTTTGGTCCTGAGAGCTTCGGATACCAAGGCGACACAGCCGAATTTAGATACCAAGATAAAGTGACAGCCAATAAATATATAAATGACACATATGTGTCTACACAGACTGCGACAACAATAGAATTCACAGCAGCGCAGATTGCTGCATTTACTGATAATGCTACCACGGTAGATCTTGTGTTAGTTGACGGCAATGTATATGGGATAGCCGCCGGTGATCAAGGCGCAGGACCTCCAGACATTTTCGACGTTCGGTATGAAGCCAAGATTGAGTATCCAGAACCAGAACCAGAACCAGATCCAGAACCAGAACCAGAACCAGAACCAGAACCAGAACCAGATCCAGAACCAGAACCAGAACCAGAACCAGAATCAATCACTGAAGAAGAAGTTACAAATATAGTTAACAATAATTCTCTTTCTGTACAGGATGTCGCAAATATAGTTAACAATAATTCTTTTTCTGAACAGGATGTCATAAATATAGTTAACAATAATTCTCTTTCTGAACAGGATGTCATAAATATTATTACAAAAACGTTTAATGATAACGCTGATGATTGGTGGGAGAACGAAGTGAAGCCAGAATTAGAAGCAATCAACTCCACACTACAGGAT
>JAVLBW010000051.1:0-626 GCA_031581235.1 Spiribacter sp.
ACGGTTCCGCGCCGTTTATCGCGGAACCATTGATTCGAGTACGTCTATCATGATACTCACTCTATCCCCGCCGATGAGAGGGTATTCGTGGTTTATTATCACTTCGTCCAAGAGAACCCGGAGGCTCGTCTCCGGATGCTCTTTTGCGGCTTCATCGAGTTCACGAGACAGCTCAGCAATCTGCTCGTGGTATTCTTGGTTCACCATCCACGTGTCGTATGCGGCAGTGTTCGGATTCATTGTTCTGATTAGTACTCCAGCATCCCGCCGAAGGTGCAGTCCTTACACATCCACGCGTTCTCGTCCGTCCTCCGGTCAGCGAACATATTTCCGAACAGCTCCGGTTCGTGACATTCTGAACATTCGACGATTCTGTACGAAGACAAGCTCGTGTGTGTATTGTCGTCAGACATTACACCTCGACCTTCGTCTGCCTACCCTTTATTCCTTTCGATTTGCGCCGGGCGGTGTGGAGAGGCGCGAATCGAAACCCCCGTTGGGCGGACCCGCGCACCTACTGGATGCGCGGGTCCGGGTTTAAAGGGTAGGCCGTCGTGGCGGACATCTCCAAACGCGCGCGTGACTTGACGCGCGTGCGGCGGTCTTTCTGAATGGTGGGTTCCGAG
>JAVLBW010000052.1:0-610 GCA_031581235.1 Spiribacter sp.
GTCCTTACACCTCGGGGCGAAGAGCAGACCCGCGAGAACATACGCGCTCGGCTACAGATGCGGGATTTTATGGAGACTTTGCGCGGCAGCGGCATTCACACCGGCGGCCCATCCAGCTTGACCGCTGCCGATCGCAAGCGCTTTGCCGATGCGCTGGATCGATATCTGTCGCAATGAGGGGGCTTTACGCCGTCGCGAGATGTTGATCAACCGTGTCTTTTGACGGTAGCGACGTCGCTGCGCCTGCTTTAGTCACCGACAGACCCGCCGTGACACATGCCCGTCGGGCTGCATTGGGCAGCGTATGCCCAGCTGCTAGAGCGGCAGCGAGCGCGCCGTTAAAAGCATCTCCGGCACCGATGGTGTCAACCACCGGGCCGGCGTCAAATGCGGGGATGATGCCCTGAAACGTCTCACTGTCGATAAACACACCACGCTCACCTAGCGTAATGAGCACAGTGCTGACGCCACGCGCACGCAAAGCCGCCGCCGCTGCGACGACCTCATCATCCGTTTCGACGGCATGGCCCACCAGCGCCGCCGCTTCGGTTTCATTCGGGGTCAGGTAGTCAATCATTGGATAAAAACGCGCTTGTAGCGAAAGCGCTGG
>JAVLBW010000053.1:0-607 GCA_031581235.1 Spiribacter sp.
GGCAGAATTGCAAGATATCACAGGTGTGGGTCCGTCTCGCGCCGAATCATTGACAGAGGCAGGCTATCCAACCGTGCGCGACATCGCTGAGGCAGATGAGGACGCGCTTGTAGCAGCGACAGACATCCGTGAGGACCAGGCACTTGAGTTCATTGTGCGCGCACAGGACCTGTTGGATGCTGAGGACGACTCCCCTCCAGAAGACTATCAGACCGTCTCAGAGGAGATTCAGGAGGCATCTGAGTCCGAGGAGGAGGATGATGCACCTGTCGACAGCGAGCCCGCTGAGAGCGCCTCAGCGCCTTCTGATGAGCCCGAGCCTGAGCCCGAGCCTGAACCCGAGCCTGAGCCCGAGCCTGAGCCTGATGACATCGAGTTTCATGTGGCATTCGATGAGCCGCTTGCGTATGATACCTTCTTTGAGTGTTTGTTGAATCAGCGTGCGATTATGCAGCAGGCAAACCGTACTCAAACTGAAGCGTATGAACATGCTATCGAACAGATGCGTGCGGGTTCTGATGAGACGGGTGTGGACCTATCGCTCTCGCCGACACAGCTGAATGATTTACACAATACGATCCGCACGAAGGAACTTGAGTACAAGGGG
>JAVLBW010000054.1:0-604 GCA_031581235.1 Spiribacter sp.
TTCTCCAGAAACGCGCGCGAGAAACGCGCGTGGCGGTCATTCAAACCAAACGCGCGCGCGATTAACGCGTGCGCGGCGGTTTCGGTGCGGGGCGTTGCGGGAGCGGTGCGGGGCGGTGCGGTGCGGATCGATCCGCGACTGCTTGCAGGCGCGGATCGAAAAATTTCCTATCTTAATATATCGGATGTCTTGGATATTCTCTGAAATCCATGTATTCCTCATCACACTTGATACATGCATAACGAGGAATCGGATAGTTTCCAATACCGGGTTCAGCATCTTCCAACCACCAGTCTGCATCTCTCACCGGGTATCCGCAGTGTTCACATGTTGTCCACACACACAGGAAGTCGTTGCTGTCAGACATTACAGTTCAACCTTCGGCTGGCTACCCTTTATTCCTTTCGATTTGCGCCGGGCGGTGCGGACCGGCGCGAATCGAAACCCTTTGGGCGGACCCGCGCCTGCGGTGCGGAAGGCGCGGGTCCGGGTTTAAAGGTTAGGCACGCCGTGGCGGAAGCTTGCTTTTCTCCAGAAACGCGCGCGAGAAACGCGCGTGGCGGTCATTCAAACCAAACGCGCGCGCGATTAACGCGTGCGCGGC
>JAVLBW010000055.1:0-591 GCA_031581235.1 Spiribacter sp.
CTAATAGCCGACTGTAATATATACTATGACTGCAGAATTGACAGAAATCAACGGCGTCGGACCAGCACGAAGCGAATCTCTTGCAGAGTCGGGATACCCCACCATCGAGTCTATCGCATCGGCTGAGCCAGAAGCCCTTGCGACAGCGGCGGACATCACAGAAGATAAGGCCCTTGACTTTATCGTACAGGCACAGAATCTGCTCCCAGCGCCCGGTGACGAAGAGTCTTCACACGACTTTGACCTAACACCAGCAGATGTGTCGGACGAACGTGAGAGCGACTCAGAGCCTGTGAGCGAGCCTGAGCCAGAACCTGAGCCCGAGCCTGAGCCAGAACCTGAGCCCGAGCCTGAGCCCGAGCCTGAGCATGTCACATTTGACGTATCGTTCGACGACCCCCTCGCCTATGACACGTTCTTTGACTCTGTGATGAATCAGCGTGCGTCTATGCGGCGTACAAACCGCACCGGCGTCGATGTGTTCGAACATGCGCTTGACCAGATGCGAGAGGGCTCAGACGAGGAGCCAGTCGAACTAACACTGACACACGTGCAGCTAAACGACCTTCACAACACTGTGAGAGAGCGAAC
>JAVLBW010000056.1:0-575 GCA_031581235.1 Spiribacter sp.
GGTGGATCGCGCTTCTTGCGTCAAGCAACGGTCGCATGGCGTTGGTTGTGGGGCGTGACCCGCTAGCTTAGCAAACCCCAAGTGAGCCCGCCACGGTGATGTCCAAAATCCCAACCGGTCAGCAAAAGGCGCGTGTGCATTGAGTCTTTCACATTTTCAAGTTATCATTGACGGCTTGTGGGCCGTTAGCTCAATGGTAGAGCAGTAGGCTTTTAACCTATTGGTTGAAGGTTCGAGTCCTTCACGGCCCACCATCATTTCCTTTCAAAATCAGCATCTTGGCGAGGCACACAAGCCTCGCCTCCGTGCCATACGGCGCCTGATTTGCCTTCTGGGGGCACTTTAGGGGCACTTTCTTTCAACAGCCTCCAACAATGTCCAACATTTCAATGCCCCCAAACTTGCGCCCTTCCCAACTTAACCCGGGGCGTTAATCAGTGGGATCACTCCCCTCGGCTGGATGCCGACCTGAGCAGCTCGATGGTTGAGCCTAGCGCTTGATTGCCAGTCCGCCCCTTGCTGTATCCAGTTTCGTGCGGTGAGAAAATGCACTGCGCTGCGTGGGGCAAAACAAT
>JAVLBW010000057.1:0-571 GCA_031581235.1 Spiribacter sp.
CTACGACTCCATGATCGGTAAGGTAATTACTTGGGCGCTCGATGGCGTCGAACGTCGACACGCCCATCGTCGGATGCGACTCATAGAACACCGTGCCCACGGTGTCGGGGATGCGGGGAATGATGGGCAAGCCGTTGCCCTCGACATCGATCTCCATGGCGGTGTGCCCTTTGAGCTCGAACACATCGACATCTGCGGGCCTGTTGGCATCGTCGGCATCGCCCACCCACCCCAGATGCACATCGACGTTATCGACGCCGTTGCGATCGAGGTGATGCATGAAGCGGTCGCGTGTGCCGGCATCCGCCTCGATGGCGGTCACCCGTTGGATGTGTGGCGATGCGGTGATGGAGGTGATGCCTGTGCCGCCGCCGACCACCAGCAGCTCATCATCCGGCCCGAGGTACTCACGCATGAGTCGGCGTGTCGCTGATTCATACGTATCGTGGCAGGTGTCCACCAGCTTGAACCGGCGATCGAAGCGGAAGCCCTCGATCTCCACGTCCTTCCACGGGAGTGCCGGCCGGACGCATCGGTATACGGTGCTGATCATGGGAGTCTGGTGTGCAGC
>JAVLBW010000058.1:0-561 GCA_031581235.1 Spiribacter sp.
GGCCTTTATCTCCAGCGCCCGCCATCGACAGCCAAGCATCGGTAAACCGCCATCCCAACGACGGGCTCTTCTTGCCGTAGTCGAAGTGACCGTAGATACGCTCGCCATCAATCTCCTGGACGTGTTCTGTAAAGAACTCAGCAATATCCTCGTAAGCCGACCAATTGACCGGTACTCCGAGGTCATACCCATAAATGTCCTCAAACTGGGCTTGCAGATCTTCGCGCTGGAACCAGTCATAACGGAACCAATAAAGATTCGCGAACTGCTGGGTTGGTAGCTGGTAGATTTTCCCGTCAGGCCCGGTGGTTGAATCGAGACCAATAAAATCATCGAGATCAATATAGGGCGATGTCACGTCAGCCCCTTCACCTTCCATAAAATCAGACAAAGGATAAACATCCCCATACCGATAATGCGTACCAATTAAGTCAGCATCATTAACGTATGCGTCATAAATACTCTCACCCGAGGCCATCTCGGTTTGCAGTGCCTCGATCACATCGCCTTCGCCAATCAAATTGTGCGTAACGTTGATACCGGTAATTTCCGAAAACGCCT
>JAVLBW010000059.1:0-538 GCA_031581235.1 Spiribacter sp.
ATTCGCAGGGCAGGGCACAAGAGTCTATAACCTCGCTGAGGTAGCCGGCACACGCCTGCCTCGGCTGAAGTCTTGGCCGCAGGCGCTCCAGCGAGAAGCGGAATACCTGGCGCTTTACCCGAACCTGCTCATTGGACTTCAGGCCGACCACTTTTTTGCGGTTCTCCTCGAGCCCATTTCCGAGGCGCACACACGTGAACACGTGAGGCTTCTGTTCGTTGGTGATGGGGCAACGGACTCTGCCTACGCGGAGGCTCGAGAGAAGACCTTGGCGTCTTGGGAAAACGTCTTCAGCGAAGACATCTCTATGGTTGAGGGTATGCAGCGAGGGCGCCACTCGCCGGCTTATCAAGGTGGTGTGTTTTCACCCGTGATGGATGGCCCGACGCATCATTTTCATCGCTGGGTAGCTCGTCGCTTGGCGCCCGGTGATGAGCCGCCGGAGGTACTCGCGGGATGATTGCTCGCCACTTTATCGGCGGCAGATGGTCGGACGCTGGTGCACGGATAGAAGTGGAAGATCCTGGTACGGGTGAAG
>JAVLBW010000005.1:0-15132 GCA_031581235.1 Spiribacter sp.
TCCTCCCGGGCGCGCCATTCAAGAAAAAGCCGGCCTTGTGCCGGTTTTTTATTGAATAGTGTCTTGTGGGTTCGAACGCCCAACAAGCAGAGATTGGGTTCGACCCGAGCGCTTGCCGCGAGGGCACGAGCCGACATTGTCGGCGAAGTAATCCTCCCGGGCGCGCCATTCAGTTAAAAGCCGGCCTTGTGCCGGTTTTTTATTGAATAGTGTCTTGTGGGTTCGAACCCCCTGTATTTTGCGCCGGTTTTTTATTGCCCCTCCTCACCGTTATCAGTTAACTCAGCGCCTGAATCAATCAGCCACTCGAGTAACGGCGCGGCGCGCGCATTAGACGCTGTTGGCTTAAGCGGGCGCAGATAAAACGCGCCCGGTGTTGGAAACTCACCAAAGTCGAGCTTGACCAAGCTACCGGCGGCGAGCAGATCATCGACCAAATGCTGCCAGCCCAATGCGATGCCCTGACTGGCCGCGGCTGCCTGTAGCAGCATGCTATAAGCGTTGAGCCGAACGGTGCGCCTGGGCTTAAAGGTTGACTCGCCCATCGCGCGCAACCAGGCCGCCCAGCCCGTCCAGTCCGGATGATCGTCATCGTGGATGAGCAGTGTGTGGCGCAGGACGTCCTCCAGCGTTTTAATCTCGCCGTGCGCTTCAATCAGTTCTGGCGAGCAAACGGGGAAAATCGCTTCATCAAAGAGTTTGCAGGCATCGGCTTCGGGTGGCGGTGTGCGCGAATAACTGATTACCAGATCAATATCACCACTCGACTCCGGTAGATCGAAGTCTGAGGCCAGTACCCGAATGGGTAAGTCCGGGTCATGCGCTCGGTAACGGTTCAGCCGGGGCATTAGCCACAGTGAGGCGAGGGCGCTAGTCGCGCCGATGGTGACAGGACCTTCCTCGCCGGTTTCGCGAAGCCCTTCAGTCGCCAGCGCAATGCTATTGAGCGCGTCGGTAACCGCCTCAGCATAGTGCTGACCGGCCGCAGTCAACTTCAGCGCTCGCTCGCCGCGCTCAAATAGCGGCGTGCCAAGGCGCTCTTCAAGGTTTCTTATCTGACGACTAACGGCGCCCTGGGTAAGTGAGAGCTCATCCGCGGCACGGGTAAAGCTCAGTAGGCGTGCCGAGGCTTCAAATGCCGGCAGGGTTTTTAGCGGCGGGAGAGGATGTGGGCCGTATCGCATTGCACAAAATTACCATTGCCTTATTCATGAGAATTTATCATGCAATGAATGCGAAAAAATACGTTGTTAGCGCTTTGCTATCGTTAATACATTCCCCGTGTTCATCAGCAATGCAAGAGGGGAGGTCCTCATGACCACAACGCAATCCGTCGCAAGCGACTCAATATTTGCGGTGCTCCAAGAGACTGTGGCCGCGAGAGGATTACCCAACCAGCTCTACGTTGATCGTTCGGCGTTGGCAGTCGATCGAGATCGTATTTTTGCTAAAACATGGAGTGGGCTTGGTTTTGCTTCTGATATCCCTGAGCCCGGCGATGCCAAACCGATTGATTGGCTCGGCGTGCCACTGTTGATGGTGCGTGATCGAGACGGGCAAGTGCATGTGCATCACAACGTCTGTAGCCATCGCGGCCGTCAACTGCTTGATGCGCCGTGCCGGCTCAAAGCAAGTATCCGCTGTCCTTACCATTCCTGGAATTACGGTTTTGATGGTGAGCTGCTCGGCACGCCCCATATTGGCGGTGTCAACGTCCATCAAAGTGAGGGCTTCGATCGCCGCGCGAATGGCCTACATTCGGTGCCCAGTGCGGTGTGGTGCGATATTGTCTTTGTTAACTTATCCGGTGATGCCGGTCCCTTTGCTGACTTTATCGCGCCGGTGCTCAAGCGCTGGCAGAAGTACTGGGGCGACACAGGGCCTGAGGAGCTGGTCGCGGGCGGGGCTGATAGCCGGGCGACGCTTGATGTCGCTTCGAATTGGAAGCTCGCGATCGAAAACTACTGCGAGTCGTATCACCTGCCTTTTGTTCATCCTGATCTCAATAGCTACTCGCGACTTGAAGATCACTACGAAGTGTTTGATGAGGATGGAGAGTCATTTTCGGGTCAGGGCACGCGCGTTTATAACCTCGCTGAGGTTGCCGGCACTCACTTGCCGCGGCTGCAACATTGGCCGCAATCGTTGCAGCGTGAGGCGGAATATCTCTCGCTCTATCCCAACTTAATGATTGGCCTGCAGGCGGATCATTTTTTTGCGGTGCTCCTCGAGCCCTTGTCCGAAGCGCATACCCGTGAGCATGTTCGGCTATTGTTTGTCGGCGAGGGCGCCCAAGATCCGGCGTTTGCTCAAGCGCGTGAGAAGACCTTGGCGTCGTGGGAAAACGTCTTTGCTGAAGATGTCTCGATGGTTGAAGGAATGCAGCGCGGACGCCATTCGCCAGCCTATGGTGGTGGTGTGTTCTCGCCGGCAATGGACGGTCCCACGCATCATTTTCATCGCTGGGTCGCGCGGCGAATGTTGCCGGCAGGTGACTCATCAGAGGCGCTCGCTGGATGATTGCTCAGCACTTCATCAACGGTGCTTGGTCGGATATCGGTGACCGGATAGCGGTAGAGGATCCGGGGACTGGTGAGCCCATCGGTGAAGTGGTGCTTGCCGATCCAACCTGTGTTGATAAAGCGGTGGTTGCCGCTGATGCGTGTGCCCAGCGAGGTGAGTTGACTCGATCGCGCCCCGCCTACCGCCTCTCATTAATGCTGCAAATGGCGGCCGCGATCCGTGCAGTCACCGAAGAGGGGGCCGAGGTGCTATGCCGTGAATCCGGCAAACCCCTTCGTGATGCCCGTGGTGAGTTTGAGGAAGCGGCGCGGTATTTCGAATATTACGGCGGTATGGCCGATAAGCTCGAAGGGCGCTCAATTCCCTTGGGGGAAGATTATTTTGACTGGACGATGCGCGAGCCCCACGGGGTGTCGGCGCATATCGTGCCATGGAACTTCCCGGTTGGAATCGCCGCGCGATCACTCGCGGCGGGTTTAGCCGCCGGTAACTGCGTGGTGCTCAAGTCACCTGAGCTTACTCCCTTGGCGCTTTGTATTTTGGTCAAAGCACTGGCATCGACCGATTTGCCCGCAGGTGCGATTAATCTCATCAGTGGCGATGGCGCGATGACCGGCGCGGCGTTGGTGCGTCACCCGCTGGTCCAACACATCGTATTTACCGGTTCAGTGCCCACGGGTCGGGCCATTTTGCGGGCGGCAGCCGAGCGCATCGTGCCTTGCGTGATGGAGCTGGGTGGCAAGTCAGCTGCCGTGGTTCATGCCGATGCGGATATCGATACCGTGGTTGCTAGCGTCGAGAGTGGGGTGTTTTTTAACGCCGGCCAAGTCTGCTCGGCGATGGCTCGACTCATCGTCCATGAGTCCTTGCATGATCGGCTTGCCGATGCGATCGCCGCGCGCGCTGAGGCCTTAGAAATCGGCCATGGGCTCGACGATCCTGATTTGAGTGCGTTGATTTCCGGGCCCCAGCTTGAGCGTGTTGAACAACACTGCGCGGGCGCGATTGCCGAAGGCGCTAAAGCGCTAACCGGGGGGCAACGCGTGATGCGGGCCGGGTATTTTATGCAGCCCACTGTATTCACCGAGGTCGCGCCGAGCATGCGGGTGGCGAATGACGAGATCTTTGGGCCCGCGATCTCGCTGATGCCCTTTAGTGATCCGGCTCAGGCAATCGCGCTGGCTAATGGCACCGACTACGGTCTAGTGGCGGGCGTGTTCGGCCAAGACATCAATCGCACGCTCGACACGGCTCGCCAGCTCGAGGCGGGTCAGGTGTTTGTCAATGAGTGGTTCGCCGGCGGCGTCGAAACCCCATTTGGCGGCACCGGGCAGTCAGGCTATGGCCGTGAAAAAGGCCTCGAAGCCCTCGATAACCACCTTCGCACGCGCAATATTGCCGTGCGGCTTAATCGCTAACGCAATGGAGAGCCTCTCATGTCTGTGCCGAATCAAGCACGTTTTGTCATCGTCGGTGCCGGAATCCATGGCCTGAGCACCGCTTGGCACCTCGCCGCTGAGCTGCGAACGAGCGGTCAGGGGAGTGGGGCGGATATTGTTGTGCTCGATAAATCGCATATTGGCGCGGGCGCCTCGGGTATTGCCTGTGGTGTGGTGCGAAACAACTACTACCAGCCCGCTATGCGTGAGCTGATGGCGCACAGTGTCGGCGTCTGGGAGAGTGATCCTGAGGCCTTTCACTACCACCCAGTGGGGTATTTGCAGATTAGCCCCGAGGTCATGCACGAGGATGTTGCGAGTATCGCCGAGCAGCAGGAGGCGATTGGTTACGAGTCGGTGTTTATCGAAGGCGAGCGCGCTTCACGCGATTACATGCGCGGGTTATTTGACGATTGGGAAGCGCCGGGGACGACATCCGTGCTGCACGAAAAACGTGGCGGCTATGCGCACAATCAGGCATCGGTGCGTGGACTTGCCGATAAGGCGAGTGCTGAGGGAGTGCAAATCATAACCGGCATTGCGGTGACTGGTTTTGAGCGCGATAGCGCTGGCGCTATCGAGGCGGTGGATACTGATCAGGGCAAAATTGCTGCCGACTATGTTGTTCTTGCCGTTGGCCCGTGGATTGAGCGGTTCTGGCAGATGCTCTCGCTACCCTCGGCCATCACGGTGCGGGATACAGCCGGAGTAGACCACACGGATGTGCCCATGTGGACCTACTGGAGCTTACAGGAGGGGACGTTGGGTTTGGATCCAACGTTTCAAAGAACCAGTGCGGGCGAAATGCCCCCGGTGGTGCATGTCGATTCGGACGAGCCTCTGTACTCAGCAGAAGACGGTTCACTAATTACCGATCAGATGTGGGGCATTTACTATAAGCCGGATGTTCACTTTGGTGGTATTCAGGGTGGCGCCTCGCCGTTTCCGGTTGATCGCCCGGCCGCTGATGTTGCCGTTGACCCGTATGGGCCGGCGTCGCCAGATTTTGTTGTGGGCGAGTCGTTCGCGCACATGTGGACATCGGCGCTGGGTTTTTGCCAAAAGCGCTTTCGCGGCACGCTCACGCATTTTCGGCGTGAACCATCGGGTGGCATTGGTTGTTTTACGCCCGATAACTTTCCGGTTTTCGACATTGTCCATGACAACTGCTATGTCATTGCTGACTCGAATCACGGCTACAAAATGATCGGCGTTGGCGCGCTGGTGGCTGAGGAAATTATGGGCCATGCCCAGCCCTTGCTATCGCCGTTTCGCTTAAGTCGTTACGCCACCGGCGATTTGCACCCGACATCGAATAGTCCGTTTCCATGGAGCTAATCGTCGCCAGCCTGGTATAGAATAAGCTTAACTAATAGTTACTAACGTAATTACACATTGTTAGACTGATCGCTGCGACGCCTGCGTAGGATCAAGGTTTAAGAATCAGCAACGCTGAGGCTCAGCTCAATGCGCTACTCGGTTTGGAATTTGGCGCGTCAAGCACTCCGGGGGCACCGTCACTGGCAACCCGCTTGGCGGGATGCCGATCCAGCCAAGCACTACGATGTGGTCATAATCGGTGGTGGCGGCCACGGGCTCGCGAGCGCCTATTACCTTGCGCGCAACCACAACGTCGGTCGTATCGCCGTGATCGAAAAAGGCTGGCTGGGTGGGGGTAATACCGGGCGTAATACCACCATCGTGCGCTCTAATTACATGCTCGGTAACAACACCGATTTTTACGAATGGGGCATGAAGCTTTGGGAAGGGCTGTCTCAAGAGCTCAATTTTAACGTCATGCTCTCGCAGCGCGGTCAGTTCAACTTGTGCCATAGCGATGCGCAGATGGACGCCGCACGGCGTCGCGGCAACATCATGCGCGCCCACGGAATTGACGCAGAATTGGTTGATGCGCGTGCAGTCGCCTCGGCACTGCCTCATCTTGATTACCGTGATAGCGCTCGCTTTCCCATTTATGGCGCGCTCTATCAAGGCCGTGCCGGCACCGCACGGCATGACGCGGTGGCTTGGGGTTACGCACGCGCCGCTGACCGACTTGGCGTCGATATTATCCAAAACTGCGAAGTCACCGGTTATTCGTTTCAAGGCGAACGAGTGACGGGCGTGCACACAAGCCGTGGCCACATCGGCGCCGGTCGCGTGGGCGTGGCGGTCGCGGGTAATACCGGGCGGCTTGCGGGGATGGCCGGGCTGCGCATGCCCATCGAGAGCCATGTGTTGCAGGCATTCGTCACCGAGTCGGTTAAGCCTTGTTTGGATCATGTGGTGGGGTTTGGTGCGAGCCATTTCTACATCAGCCAGTCGGACAAAGGCGGCTTAGTATTTGGCGGTGATTTAGATGGCTACAACTCCTACGCCCAGCGCGGCAATCTGCCGCTTGTTGAGGATGTGATTGAAAGCGGTGTGGCACTGATGCCGTGGTTATCGCGTGCCCGACTGCTGCGCCATTGGGGCGGGGTAATGGATATGACGCTGGATGGCAGTCCGATTATTGCTCCCACGCCGGTTGAGGGCCTCTATATCAATGGCGGTTGGTGCTATGGCGGATTTAAAGCGACACCTGCATCGGGGTGGTGTTTCGCGCACTTACTCGCTGAGGGGCAGGCCCATCCACTCACCGAGGATTTTAATTTAGAGCGTTTTGCTAACGGCCGCGTGCTCGATGAAAAGGGCGTTGGGCCGGTGGCGTGGGCGCATTAAGGAGTCGGCTGTTGTGAGAATTCGCTGCCCGTATTGTGGCCCCCGCAGTCATGCTGAGTTTAGCTATGGCGGCGACGCGCGCCGTCAGCGCCCGGCTGAATCCAACGCCGATGCGGCGGTGTGGAGCGATCATGTGTTTTTGCGGGACAACCCGCGTGATGTGCATGAGGAGTACTGGCAGCACACGCACGGGTGTCGCGTGTGGTTGCGGGTAAAACGCCATACCGCAACCCATGCGATTAGCACGGTTTCGATCGCTGCTGAGCAGGATGCATCACGCCATAATGAGGATGGGCAATGAGTCAGGGACCGTATCGGTTAGCCCAGGGCGGGTGTGGTATTACCCGCGACCAGCCTATGGCCTTTCGCTATAACGGCCATCGCTATGGAGGCTATGCCGGCGACACGCTTGCCTCAGCATTGCTTGCGAATGGCGAGCAACTGATTGCCCGGAGTTTTAAATATCACCGCCCTCGCGGCATTTACACCATTGGCAGTGAAGAGCCGGGGGGGTTGCTCACAGTCGGTGAGGGCGCGCGCCAAGAGCCCAACCTCAAAGCCCCCACGGTGGCGCTGCACGAGGGGTTGAGCGCGCGTTCGCAAAATTGTTGGCCCTCACCCCGATGGGATTTGATGGCGATTAATGGCTATTTATCGGCGCTCTTTGTGGCCGGCTTTTACTACAAAACCTTTATGCGTCCGGCGAGTTGGTGGGAGCCGGTGTATGAGCGCATCATTCGGCGCGCGGCCGGCCTCGGGCGGCTATCCACAGCGCCTGACCCGGACACCTACCTGCAGGCGGATGCAAGCTGTGATGTCTTAGTGATTGGTGGCGGGTTGGCAGGCTTAGAAGCGGCCCGCGCCGCAAGCCGTAGCGGTGCACGCGTGATCGTGGCCGAAGAGCGTGATTGGCTTGGCGGCCAGCTTAGCCTGACGCCCGAATCGGTCAGTGGCGAGCCCGGCGATCAGTGGGTCGCGCGTCAAGTCGACGAGCTCGAAGCCGCTTCCAATGTTCGTGTGTTCAAATCCTGCGTTGCCTTTGGACTTTATGATCATGGCGTGGTGGGTTTGGTTGAGACGCTGGCGCCGGCGTCGCACAACGGTCAAGCCCGAGCGCGTTACTGGCGAGTGGACGCACAGCAGATCGTCTTTGCCACGGGCGCGCTTGAGCAGCCACTCGCGTTTGCCGGTAATGATTTGCCCGGTGTCATGCTCGCCCATGCCGCCTGTGGCTATGCCTATCGCTTTGGTGTCGCCGCAGGCCATCGGGTGGTCGTGGTTGGCAGCGATGATGAGGGCATTGCGAATGCACTGCGCTTACAGCGACTCGGCGTCACGGTGGCGGCACTGGTTGATGCCCGCCAAGCGGGCGAATCGGCATTGCACGAGCAGATCAACGCCGCGGGTATCCCTTTGTATGCCGGCTACCTGCCCATTCGCGCGCAGGGCCGTCGCCGGGTTAAAGCCCTGCGCATCGCTGCCCTGCAAGGGGATCAGTCGCTGTCAAAAACAACGCATTTGATCGGTTGTGACGCGGTTGCGGTCGCCGGGGGTTGGCAGCCCGCGCTGCATTTACAGTGTCATCTCGGCGGGCGGCCAGCCTATGATCAGGCGCGCGGTATCTTCCTGCCGCCGTCCCTCCCGCCAGGCCACCATCATGCCGGTGCCTGTGGCGGATTCGCTGGTATTGAATCGATCGCTCGCAGCGGTCGTGCAGCCGGCAGCGCCGCAGCGCTTGCTTGCGGTAAAACCCCGGCGGTTAAAGCCGAGGCACTCGAGGCGAGCGCAAGCTCGGCGCCGTGGGGGCCCGCTTCGCCATGGCGAATTATTGCGGCTGCCAAGGGTGGCAAGCGCTTTATCGACCTGCAGCACGATGTCACCGTTGAAGATGTTGAGCTGGCGTATCGCGAGGGCTACCGCTCGGTCGAGCATTTAAAACGCTACACCACCCTGGGGATGGGCACCGATCAGGGCAAGATTGCCAATATGCTTGGATTGCATGCGCTTGGCATGAGTGCGGGTGTATCGCCAGGCGAGGCCGGGACCACCACGTTTCGGCCCAGTTATGTGCCGATCACCTTAGGTGCAATTGCCGGCAGTCATCGCGGTGCCGATTTTCGGCCCGCCCGAGTGGCGCCGGCCCAACGTTGTCATGTCGATGCCGGCGGCACCCTCATCACAGCGGGTGCGTGGCACCGGGCGCAGGCTTATCCGCGTGCCGGCGAAACCATTGCTGATGCGGTCAACCGGGAGGCAGCGCATGTTCGCCACGCCGTGGGTATGGTTGATGTCTCAACCTTGGGCAAAATCGCATTAGTGGGCCCGGACGCCCCCGAAGTGGTCAATCGGCTCTATGCCAATGGCATGAAAACACTTCCCCCCGGCAAAGCCCGTTATGGTTTGATGCTGCGCGAGGATGGGCTGGTGCTGGATGATGGCACCGTGGCACGGCTTGCTGATACGCGATATTTGCTGACCACGACGACCGCGCACGCGGCCAGTGTATTGGTGCACATTGAGTATTTGCTAGAAACCGCATGGCCTGACCTACGCGCCGCGGTGGCGAGTGTCTCTGATCACTGGGCGACGTTTGCTATCGCGGGGCCAAACAGTCGCGAGGTGCTCGCCGCGCTATTCCCCGATGAAGATGTCAGCAACGAGGCGATTCCGTTTCTAGCCGTGCGTGAAGTGATTTACGCCGGTCAATCGATGTTGATTATGCGCAATAGCTACTCCGGCGAGCGCGCCTACGAAGTTTACAGTCCGGCCGATTACGGCGAAGCCATGTGGCAACGTGCGCTAGAAGTGGGCGCACCCTATGGACTTGCGCCGTATGGAACCGAGGCAATGGGTGTGCTGCGCATCGAAAAGGGCCATGTCGCAGGGCCTGAGCTCGACGGTCGCGTGAGCGCCGAAGATATTGGTCTTGGGCGTATGACCGCGCGGCGCAAATCGTGCGTGGGTAATACGCTACGTGATCGTCCAGGGCTTCAGGATCCGAGTCGTCCGCGGTTGGTTGGTTTAACCCCGATCGATCCCAAGGCGCCCATGAAAGCCGGTGCACTGCTCGCAGAGCCGGGTATCGAGGGCGCCGATGGACTCGTCGGTCATGTCAGCTCGGCATGCTATAGCCCGGCCTGCGAGCGGATGATTGGCCTTGGCTTTTTGCGCTTTGGTGACGAACGGCACGGCGAAGTGATTGAAGCGCGTGACCCACTTGCCGGCCAGATAATGGCAGTACAAGTCGGCCCCAGTGTGTTCGTCGATCCAGACGGGAGTCGGTTACATGATTGAGCGTCGCCATGCCCTAGCCGCCTATGATGAACCGCGCAGTCACTCAGCGGATGCGTCGTTGTGCTTAGCTGAGCGTTATGTTGAGGGCGCATGGCTGGTGGTGTCTTACCCCGAGGATGAGGCAATGCCTGAGTCTGTCAGTGCATTGTTGGCGTTGGCTCAACATGAGCCAGCGGTGGGATGGGCACACTCAAGCGCCAGCGCTCTGGTGGCCGCGATGGCGCCAGGCCGGGTATTAACGCTGACCACATCGGCGCAGGAAGCGAGCTTGCTGAGCACCCAGTTAGACGTCAACCGCGTGATTGAGTGCCGTGGCCAGCGAGCCTGGTTGCGCTTTAGTGGCACCGAGGCGCGGGCGTTTCTTGACCGTCAGCTCGGGATTGATCTGCTTGGCGGAGATTTTGGCTACGGCCGCTTCGCGCTCACTCGGCTTGGGTTAATCGATGTCGCGATTCACGCTGATCGCGATGATGTGTTCGACATCTTGGTGGCGCGGAGTTTTAGCGTCGCCTTGGCCCGACAAATCGCGTTGCGCGCGCAAGCCGAAGGCCGCTCGATTGCCATTGACCCGCCAACAGGCTGATTGGGCTTAAACTAGTCAGATGAATCTGCACAATCGCAGCGGACTGAACGATCTACGTGCGCTTGAGGTGTTTGCCAGCGTTGCTGAGGCCGGCAGTATGACGGCGGGCGCGCAGCGACTGGGCTTGTCGCAGTCCGGCGTGTCGCAATCCATTCGCCAACTGGAGACCGCGCTCGGGGCCGCGCTGATTGATCGCGGGGTGCGGCCGTTAGCGCTGACCCGGGCGGGCGCTGAGCTGCATCGTCAGGCGCGGCAACTGCTCGCCCAGGCCGGGCAGGTAGCCCAATCAGTGCGTCGCTCCGCCCATGTCGGCGAGCGCCAGCTACGCATTGGCTTAGTCGATTCACTCGCGGTCAGTGTTGGTGCCGACCTAGCACGCCAACTGCGTGCCGAGGGCAGCAGTTGTCAGTTACATTCGGGTCAGTCATTGGGGCATGTCGAGGCGCTACGCCGGCGGGAGCTCGATTTGGTGATTGGCAGTGATACCGCGCTAATCGAACACCCGGAGTTGGCTGTCCGAGCGCTGTTTGCTGAGCCGCTGATGCTGGCCCTGCCAAGAGATTATCAGCCTAGAGACATCACGCTTGATCAGGTCGTGGCTGACCTTGAATTGGTCGCTTATAGCGAAGATGCTGCCATCGCCCGGCAAACCGCCTTGCATTTCAGCCGACTGCGTCTTAAGCCCCGCTGTCGGCTCGCCTTTGATTCAACCGATGTGGTGTTTCGCATGGTCGGCGAGGGGCTCGGTTTTGCTGTCACCACGCCGTTGTGCCTATTGCAGGGGCGTAATCAACTCAAGCGCGTGCGCATTGCGGCTTTGCCCGGCCCGGTGGTGCGTCGGCACTTGTCGATCGGTTATCACACCGGGGAGTTTGATGATCTCGCACTCGATGTTGCCCGGATTAGCGCTCAAGCCTTGCGTCGTGATGCTTTTCCTGCAATACGTCAGATTGACAGCAAAAGTTTGCACGACTGTTGGCTTACCCAAGCCAATGACGGGTAATAACGGAGGCCACCATGGCGGTGATTAATCTGTCGGCAGAGACACTAACGGCAGGCGTCGCTGCCGCCCTTGAGCGCAGCGGCGCGACGTCGCCAACGGCTCAGTCTATGGCCAGTGCGGTGCTGGCCGCTGAGCTCGACGGTATTGCGAGCCACGGATTGGCGTATGTGCCGATTTATTGCCAACACGTTGAGTGTGGCAAGGTGAATGGCCAAGCTAAGCCGGATTTAAAAACCATTAAGCCAGCCACCGCGCGCGTCGATGCCGATTGTGGTTTTGCACATCCTGCCATTGATCTGGCGCTACCCCATCTTAAGACTGCCGCACAGCAGCACGGCATTGCGTCGGTGACCATTTTTAACTCCTATAACTGTGGAGTGCTTGGCCACCATACCGAGCGGATTGCGCAAAGTGGCTTAATCGGGCTTGGTTTTACCAATGCGCCTGCCTCGATTGCGCCGGTGGGCGGCAAACGCCCGGTTATTGGTACCAACCCCTATTCGCTCGCGATCCCTGATCTAGCCACCGGTGAGCTACGGCTTTTGATTGATCAATCGGCAAGTGTGGTCGCTAAAAGCGAGGTCAGTGCGCACAAGCGCCGCAATGAGTCTCTGCCCCCGGGTTGGGCGCTCGATGCGAGAGGACAGCCAACCACCGATCCCGATGAAGCGTTGGCTGGGAGTATGGTGCCGGCGGGTGGCGCCAAGGGATTTAACACCGGTTTAATGACTGAAATGTTTGCTGCTATTCTCGCTGGTGCGCATTTAGGGATTGATGCAAGCCCCTTTGCGGGCACGCAGGGCGGGCCACCAAAAACCGGTCAATGCTTTATTGCCATTGACCCCAATGCATTTGGAGAAAATCAGTTTGCCGCGCAGCTCAACCGCCTGCTTGATGCGGTTGCCGCGGAGCCCGAAGTGCGTATCCCGGGAGAGAGACGCCAAAAAAACCGTCAGCACTTCGCGCAGCACGGCCTGCGTGCGGACTCTGACTTGTGGAAAAATATAACAATGAGTAATCAATGATGCAGAGTCAGAATCCGATTTTTATTCCTGGTCCGACTAACATTCCAGAGCGCATTCGGCTTGCCATGGCGCAGCCGGCTTGGGATCACCGTAGCCCGGAATTTGATCAGCTTATTGTGCCGTTATGTGCTGACATCCGCTCGGTATTCGGTACCGAGCAGGGCGATATCGCGCTATTTACTGGCAGTGGGACCACGGGCTGGGATATCGCCATGGGTAACCTATTGGCGCCCGGTGAGCGCGTCTTGGCGGCAAGTCAGGGAATGTTCTCGCAGCGCTGGATTGATTTGGCACGGCGCATGGGATTGGACGTTGAGGTGGTTGAGGTTGAGTGGGGCGAGGGTCTTCCGCTTGAAGCCTTCGAATCGATCCTCGCCGCCGATACCCAACACGCCATTCGAGCCGTGTTGGCGGTGCATAATGAAACCGCGACCGGTGTGACCAGCGATATTGGGCAGTTGCGAGCGGTTTTGGATGACTGCGGGCACGAGGCCTTATTGATGGTGGATGGGGTAAGTTCGGTGGCCTCATTACCCTTTGAAATGGATGCCTGGGGTGTTGATCTGGCGGTAGCTGGGTCGCAAAAGGGCTTCATGCTGCCCACCGGGCTTGCCGTTGTGGCTGTGAGTCAGCGCGCGCAAGCACAGCTTAAGAACGTCGATCACGCCCAAGGCCATCTAGACTTAGCCGTAATATTAGAGGCTGGCCGACAGGGGGGCTATCCGTGGACGCCAGCGATTAGTCTCATCCAGGCGCTGCGCATAAGCGTTGATATGCTGCTCGAAGAGGGTTTGGCGCAGGTTTACGCACGCCACGCCCACATCGCGAGCGGGGTTCGCGCCGCGGTCAACGCTTGGGGCTTATCAATCTTTGCTAAACACCCGGCGCTTTACTCCAATACGGTCACCGCTATTGCGCTACCTGAGGCCGTCAGTGGCAAAGCCCTAGTTGCCCATGCCAACGAGCGCTACCGAATGAGCTTTGGTGGTGGGCTGGGTGCCTTCCAGGATCGGTTGTTTCGGATCGGCCATCTGGGCTCAACGACTGAGTCGATGGTATTAAGCGGTTTGGCAACGGCAGAGATGGCGATGGCGGATGTCGGCGTTGAATTTGACGCCGGTTCGGGCGTTGCCGCGGCGCAGCAGGTCTACCGCAACGGCGGTTAGGCAGCGGCGCTCGCTACGGCCCCGGCCATGGCGGCCAGCCCATGCTGCGCCCGCCGAGCAGATGCAGGTGGATGTGCCAAACCGTTTGGCCGCCATCGCGGCCACAATTAAAGACACTCCGATAGCCTTGCTCGGCAATGCCGAGCTCGCCTGCCACGTGCTTGGCGGTGACATGCATGTGGCCGAGCAGCGCCGCATCATCAGCTTCAATGTCAACCATGCTGGTGATGTGCTTGCGTGGAATGATTAATACATGTGTTGGCGCTTGTGGGTGAATATCGCGAAATGCAACCACCTGATCGTCCTGATAGACGATTTCAGCGTCCATTCGCCCGGCTGCAATCTCACAAAAAAGGCAAGGTTTATTCATGCCTACGCAGCCTAAGTGGATGGCGGGGTTGACGCAAGTTGCGCTTGTTGGCGCAACGCGTTGTGCATGGTGTCGGCGGCATCCTCGCGGTTAGCGAGTGCCTTAAAGTCACCCCAAGTAACGATGCGGTAAAACGCTTGGGTTACGGCGTTATGCGCTGCCCGGCTGGCGTCGTCGAGGCCGTAGACATCAACGCGGGTCAACACCGGCTCGAGCTCAGCTTTAATGCGGATGAGTTCTGGGCCCCGCAGTCCCCAGCGCTGCGGTTCCATACGTCGCAGCCACTGCGCAATCTCGGGCATGTTGCGAAACCACTGAACGACTTCGCACTCCCCATTCGCAATAATGCACCCAAGCGGAAATCGGCGTGGGTCGCGGTCTTGCGGAATACGCTCAATATCGCTGAATTGCTGGCCTTCCCATGCATGCATCGTTCACCAAGCCTCATTCCGGCGTGATCGTTGAGTCGTTTACTCTACCCATAAGCACGCGCCCACGCAGCCGTGATAAACTAAAAAGCTTATTTTGAACAATCATCGGCAGAGTGCTATGGCCGCTTCAGAGCGAATTTACCGGGTCATTTTCCACAACCAAGGCAAGATCTACGAGATCTATGCACGGGGCATCTCGGATGGCGGTGTCCTTGGGTTTGTGGAGATTGAAGACCTAAGTTTTGGCGAGCGTACCCAAATGGTCGTCGATCCTGCTGAAGAAAAGCTCAAAAGCGAATTCGCGGGCGTAAAGCGGACCTATGTGCCCATGCACTCTGTTGTTCGTATCGACGAGGTCGAAAAAGAAGGCCAGGCCAAAATCTCTGATACCGATGGCAACGTCACGCCATTTCCCATGCCGGTCTACGGCCCAGGCAAAGGCGGAGATTGAACCGAGTCCATCGGTGAATTAAGCTGCGCAAGCGTTGGAGAGGTGTCCGAGCGGTCGAAGGAGCGCGCCTGGAAAGCGCGTGTACGGTAACCCCGTACCGAGGGTTCGAATCCCTCTCTCTCCGCC
>JAVLBW010000005.1:15228-154174 GCA_031581235.1 Spiribacter sp.
CGCCAGATACAAAATGGCCCCCGTAGGGGGCTTTTTTGTATCTGATGAGCCGGGGTTCGAACCCTCGGTACCAACAGATATCGGGTTCGACCAATCGCCGCTGGCGATTGGGACGCGGAGCGCAGCGAGGCGCCCGAAGGGTGAGGCCCGAAGAATGAGGGCCGAATCAATCCCTCTCTCTCCGCCAGATACAAAATGGCCCCCGCAGGGGGCTTTTTTGTATCTGATGAACGTGGGTTCGAACCCTCGGTACCAACAGATAACGGGTTCGAACCCTCGGAGGTGGGCACACGATCACGGCCTGCGCAGCGAGTCAGCCGACTGATTAAACAGCACCGTATTGTTGTCGACACGATGGCGTCCTTGGTTTTGCTCTGATTTGTGCAGCTCAATCGCACGCTGCACGGCGGGTCGGGCCTTAATACGGGCGCGCCAATCCGCGACCTGTGGAAATTCATCGAGTGACACCCCTAGCGCTTTTGCAATGAATACCCAGGGAAAGGCCAGCATATCGGCAATGGAGTAATCCTCGAGCAGGTAGGGACGATTACGGAGGCGGTTTTCGAGTACCCCGAGATTGCGGTGGTATTCGCCTGCGTAGCGACTAAGCCCATAATCGCGTTTATTTTCAGGCGCATAATTGCGAAAGTGACTCAGTTGACCCCCCATCGGGCCTTGGTTACCCACTTGCCAGAACAACCACTCCATGAGCTCTTTGCGCGCGCGTAAGTCAGTCTGTAGCGGCGCAAATTGCCCAGTTTTATCAGCAAGGTATAACAGCACAGCAGCGGACTCGAACACGCTCACTGGTGTCGAATCCCAATCGGGGCCCGGCGCATGATCAACAATAGCCGGTATTTTGGCATTGGGGCTGATCGCTAGAAACGCGGGCTTTAATTGCTCACCTTCGCTGAGTTGCATCAGCCTGAGGCGATACTCGAGCCCGATTTCCTCAAGCATAATCGCCGCCTTCCAGCCATTGGGTGTGGGTGCGTAATACAGGTCAATCACGCCGATCTATCCGGTCCGTCGGTGGCGACGCCATCGGCGATTAAAGCCGCGAGTTGCTCAGCGTCATAACCCACCTGTGCGAGTACGTTGAGGGTATCTTCACCAAGCCGTGGAGCAGGGCGTGGCAGCTTTGTCGGCGTTTTTGTGAACTGCGCCGGCGCTCGGGTTTGACGAATACGCCCGGCTTGCGCGTGGTCGAGTTCAACTACGGTGCCGTTGGCTTGAATCTGCGCGTGTTGATAAACCTCGCCGCGGGTGAGTGCGGGTGCGCACGGCACATCATGCGCGCTCAGGCGGTGCATCCAATTCTCGGTGGTATCGCCGTAAAGCGCCTCTTGGGTTAGTGCCAAGCGCTCTGCTTTATTCTCTTCGCGGGCGATCACCGTCGAAAAGCGCGGATCGTCTAGCCAATCGAGGCGATCTAGAGCACTGCATAGTCCCGCCCAAGTGCGGTCAGTGTGGGCAGAAACCGCCATCCATCCATCCGCGGTTTGATAAATCAGCTCGACATAGCTTTGCGCCTCGTCAGGGGGGTCGGGTTCATATTCATCGCCGACAAAGGTGTGGCCGGCCATATCTGAGCTCCAAAGAAACGCGAGTACGGTATCAAGCATCGACACCCGAACATGACTGCCTTGCCCGCTTTGGCTGCGCGCTAACAGCGCGGCGGTAATCGCTTGTGCGGTCTGAATGCCGGTGAGCTTGTCCGGGACAATGGTTTTCACAAGGCGCGGTCTTGCCGCGCCGCCTTGCACGCTGGCTAGCCCCGATAGCGCCTGAATTAGCGGATCGTAGACGGGCTTATTCGCCCACTCGCCCGCAAATCCAAACCCAGCGATCGATGTGTAAATAATCTCAGGGCAGCGCGCACGCACCACATCCTCGCCCAAGCCCAGCCTTTCAATCACGCCGGGGCGAAAATTTTGTACCAACACATCCGCGCTCTCGCAGAGTTTGAGCACCGCTTCAACGCCGCGTGGGTCTTTTAAATTGAGCGTTACCGACTGCTTGCCGCGGTTGTTGTTTAAAAACGAGGCTGAGAATCCACCCCGGCGCCCGGTGACTTGGCGGCTTAAATCGCCACCTTCGGGCTTTTCAATCTTAATCACCTCAGCGCCTTGATCCGCCAAGGTCATGGTGGCGAGCGGGCCTGAGATGACGGTGGTTAGGTCAATAATACGAAACCCATCGAGGGGTGCGGGCATGGGGGTTGGCCTCCGGCGTTATCTCAACGACTCATCAATGGCTTTAGTGTAGGGGATTGCATGCCAGCGTTCGAACTCTTCAATGCTGTGGGCATGGCGATGATTTTAGCGGCGGTGACGGGGTTGAGTGTGGTTCGTAGCCGATAGGCTGTCGGTATTAGATAACACGATTGAAATAGGTTTGAGTAATCATTGTGATTGGCAAGGGCGAATTCCAATTACGCGCATGTCTGGTATAAACCACCATGCAGTGAGGTAAATCCTCTCGCCCTAAGCGATAACTGATATTGGAGTGAAGAATGGCCGCAGTTGATCTTGATAACAACGGGAAATGCCCCGTTATGCATGGTGGTAAAACCACTGAAGGCACCGACAACATGCACTGGTGGCCGAATGCCCTCGATTTGGACATTCTCCATCAGCATGATCACAAGCCCAGCCCCATGGGCAAAGACTTTAACTATCGTGAAGAAGTTAAAAAGCTCGACTACGATGCGCTTTGGAGTGACATGCGCGCGTTAATGACCGATAGCCAGCCTTGGTGGCCGGCCGATTGGGGGCATTATGGCGGCTTGATGATCCGCATGGCCTGGCACGCGGCCGGCTCTTATCGCACCACCGATGGCCGCGGCGGTGGCGGCACGGGCAACCAGCGCTTTGCGCCCCTTAATTCGTGGCCCGATAACACCAACCTCGACAAAGCTCGGCGCTTACTGTGGCCGATTAAAAAGAAATATGGCAATCAGGTGAGCTGGGCGGATTTGTTTATTCTCGCCGGCACAGTCGCCTATGAATCGATGGGCCTGAAGGTGTTTGGTTTCGGCTATGGCCGCGAGGACATCTGGCATCCCGAGAAAGACATCTACTGGGGAGCCGAGAAGGAATGGTTGGCACCCAGTGATGAGCGCTACACCGATGTCGAAAACCCAGCCACAATGGAAAATCCCCTCGCCGCCGTGCAGATGGGCTTGATTTACGTTAATCCCGAAGGGGTGAACGGACAGCCGGATCCACTCGCAACCGCTGAGCAGGTACGCGAGACGTTTGCGCGTATGGCGATGAACGACGAAGAGACGGCTGCGCTAACGGCCGGCGGACACACGGTGGGCAAAAGCCACGGTAACGGTGATGCCGAGCGTCTGAGCGCTGAGCCTGAGGCGGCGGATATCCACGAACAGGGTATGGGTTGGAATAACCATGAAACCCGTAGCATCGGCCGCGATACCGTGACCAGCGGTATTGAGGGCGCTTGGACGACCCATCCAACGAAGTGGGATAACGGCTACTTTCATCTGCTGCTCAACTACGACTGGGAGTTGGTGAAAAGCCCGGCCGGTGCATGGCAATGGGAGCCAGTGGACATTAAAGAAGAGGATAAGCCGGTTGACGTTGAAGATCCGTCGATTCGGCTCAATCCGATTATGACCGACGCCGATATGGCCATGAAAATGGACCCGGCCTATCGCAAGATTTCGGAGCGTTTCTACAACGATCCCGATTACTTCTCGGATGTCTTTGCGCGCGCATGGTTTAAGCTCACGCACCGGGATATGGGACCGAAAGTCCGCTACATCGGGCCTCATGTCCCTGATGAAGATTTGATTTGGCAAGACCCTGTGCCTGCCGGGCAGACGGGCTATAACGTTGACGCGGTAAAAACCAAAATCGCTAATGCCGGTTTGTCGATCAGTGAAATGGCGGCGACCGCTTGGGATAGTGCGCGCACCTTCCGTGGCTCAGATTTACGCGGTGGTGCAAACGGCGCACGGATTCGGCTAGCGCCGCAAAAAGACTGGGAGGGCAATGAGCCTGAGCGTCTAGAGCGGGTGCTCGCAGCGCTTGAGCCAATCGCTAAAGAGACCGGGGCGAGCCTTGCTGATGTGATTGTGTTGGCGGGCAATGTGGCCATTGAGCAAGCCGCACAGGCAGCGGGTTACTCGATTAGCGTGCCGTTTTCACCGGGTCGTGGCGATGCCACCGAAGAGCAGACGGATGTCGACTCTTTTGGGGTGCTCGAGCCACTAGCTGATGGATTCCGTAATTGGATGAAAAAAGACTACGTCGTCAGCGCCGAGGAAATGATGCTCGATCGTGCTCAGCTGCTAGGCCTCACTGGCCCGGAGATGACGGTGCTGGTGGGTGGCATGCGCATGCTCGATACCAACCATGGCGGCACTCGGCACGGTGTGTTCACCGATCGTCCGGGCACGTTGAGCAATGACTTCTTCGTCAACCTCACTGATATGGCCTACACCTGGGAGCCAACCGGTTCGAACACCTATGAAGTGCGCGACCGGCAGACTGGTGAGGTGATGTGGACGGCCACGCGTGCAGACCTCGTGTTTGGCTCGAACTCCATCCTGCGCTCCTACGCCGAGGTGTATGCGCAAAATGATGGCGCGGAGAAGTTTGTGAACGACTTTGTCGCCGCGTGGACGAAGGTCATGGAGGCTGATCGCTTCGATCTCGAAGCCTAAGCCTCGACTAACCGTTGCCCAATAAAAAACCCGTGTCGTTATTGGCGACACGGGTTTTTTTTAGCCAGCCCTCTAAGGCTAATGGCCTAGTAGTTGCCGCGCACACCGCCCTCGGCCGCGCTGGTGGGGACGAGCGCTTTGACCAGGTCTTTCATGTCCATCACACCGATCTGTTCGCCCTTACTCATAACGCGATAGCAAATGCTCGTGTCGCCATCAGACTTCGCGATTAATGATTCAAGATTATCATCCGCATCAACATCGCCAGCGACGTTGCTTGGCGTGTCTTGCGTATGACTCATCACCGATCGCACTCGAAGCACGCGGGCGCGGTTAATATCGCTAATAAAGTCGACGATGTATGGGTCGTTGGGGTGGAGCAGGATCTCTTGGGGCTCGCCTTGTTGGACGATATAACCATCTTTGAGAATCACCAGGTGATCGGCGAGTTTAAGCGACTCGTCGAGATCGTGAGTGATAAACACGATGGTTTTATGCAGCTCTTTTTGCAGCTCGAGAAGTAAATCCTGCATGTCGGTGCGAATGAGTGGATCGAGCGCTGAGAAGGCCTCATCCATCAACATAATGTCCGAGTTTGAAGTGAGCGCGCGGGCAATCCCAACGCGCTGCTGCATACCGCCTGAGAGTTGATGGGGATGTTGGTTGTTATTGCCTTGCAAGCCGACGCGCTCAAGCCATTTGTGGCCTTCCTCGAGGGCTTTCTGTCGGTCTTCACCCCGAACAATCAGAGGCGTTGCGGCATTTTCAAGCACTGTTCGATGCGGGAGCAGTGCAAATTTCTGAAACACCATCGACATTTTCGAGCGACGCAGCCCCCGGAGGTGGTTTTCGTCGTAGGCAAGCACGTCCTCGCCATCCACAATCACCTCGCCGTCGGTGGGTTCAATTAAACGGTTGAGATGGCGAATAAGCGTTGATTTGCCCGAGCCTGATAGACCCATGATGACCGTGATCTTGCCCGAGACAATGTCGACGTTAATGTCCTGTAATCCAAGCACATGGCCATGCGTATCCATAAGCTCGGGCTTGCCCATGCCGCCTTTAACATGCTCAAGCGCCATGGTCGGGTCTTCGCCAAAGATCTTGTACAGATGCTGAATCGAAATTTTAACTTGTTCACTCATTATGCGGCTCCCTCGCTTATTGTCCGGACGTGTTGACGCGGGCCAGTGCGGCCTTGGTCACACGGTCAAGAATGATGGCGAGCAGCACAATGCCAAGTCCGGATATCAGACCCACGCCTAATTCGAGGTTGCGAATACCTCGGAGCACGAGCACCCCAAGCCCGGGCGCGGATACCAGTGAGGCAATCACCACCATGGCGAGGCTCATCATAATGGTCTGGTTCACACCGGCCATAATGTTGGGCAGCGCGAGGGGAATTTGTACGCCATAGAGTTTTTGTCGGTCGGTCATGCCGAACGCATCGGCCGCCTCAATAACGTCTTTGTCCACCAGCCGGATTCCAAGGTTAGTCAGGCGAATGACCGGCACGATCGCGTAGAGAATAATCGCGATCCCGTAGAGTTTCGGCTCAGTGACCGAGAACAAGAAAATCAGTGGTATCAAATACACGAACGGTGGCAGCGTTTGCAGCATATCGAGTACGGGTATGATGCCGCGCTGCAATCCATCGCTTCGAGACATCGCAATGCCAATGGGTATGCCCAATATGACGCATATCAGCGAGCACACGAAGATAATCGCCAGCGTTTGCATGGCGTGCTCGTAGTGATCGATAAACGCCAGAAACAGAATAAATGAGGCGACTAAACCGACAAGGCGCCATGATTTAGAGGCAACAAAGACGACTGCCAGTAGTGCTGGAATCATAATCCACCACGGCACCGTCTGAAACATTGATAGCGCACCGTTTAAAAACCAACTCAATGGCTGGGTAATCGGGTCGAGTACGACCTTAAGGCTATCTTTAATCGCGAGAAAGCCATTCTCCAGACCACCGGTAAGCCCGCGGGTCTGGGCAATAGCTGGGCAGGCATCGTGAAGGTTGTCGAGGGAGGGGAAAGGTGTGTTCCAAAGGGATGTTGTTTCACCGGAACGCGCGGCAAGCAGGTCTTCCATGCTCATGGTGGTGTTGGTTTTCTCACCACACCAGCCTCTTAGCCCCAGGCCGTCAAAAATAAAATCATACGTTGCCATTCTCTATCCCCTTTTATTATAGAAAAGACGCCGAGGCGACAGCCCCGACGTCTTTTTTAGCCTATCTTGGGTGCTTTAGAAAAGCCCGTCCAAGTTGGCCATGGCTTCATCACTGACCCAGTCACCCCAGACATCCTGATGCTGCTGCAGGAAGCGAACGACGGCTTCGTCGATCGTTGCCTGGTTTTCCGAGTGCCATGCCATCAAGCCGGCCATTGCATCGTTGGGGAAGGTGACATTCGAAATCAGCTCGTAAGCCTCGGGCTCACGCTCTGCGAAGTCGGTTGTCACAACGTTAACCACTGGCGCGGCTGGGAAACCGGAAATGCCAACCTCGCTACACTCTGGATCCTGGTTACAGGCGTGTACTTCGGCGTCATAAGGACCGATTTCTACATCAACCCAGTCGTATGAACCAAGCTCTGAAGTTGGGCCATACCAGTAGGTGAAATGCGGCTCACGGTTTTCGTAGGCAGCCACCATGGCAGCACCCATGGTCTCACCGGATCCGTGATGGAAGACTTCCAAGCCATTACCTTCCATATCGAAGGCTTCGCTCAGCGAATCGTTCACAAAACGGCAACCCCAACCATCGGGGCAGCTATGGAAGCGTCCACCGACAAGCTCAGGGTTGTTCATGATGCCTTCGGCTGTCGCGAGCTCAGGATGCTCTTCAACCAAATAGGACGGCACGAGCCAATGCTCGGTGGCGCCTTCAGAGAAAGCGTCCGAGGCTTTAACCACCTTACCCTCATCGGAAAGATCATTGTACGCCGGCGCTGAGTTAACCCAGAGCTCGGCAATAACGTCGGGCTCGTTGTTTTCAGCCACCGAGGCGATCGATGTCGTTGTCGACGACGGTACGATGGTGACATCACAGCCATAACCCTGGCTGAGTAGGAATTCCATCACGCCGGCGTTAATGCCGCCCGAGACCCAGTCCATCTCAGCGATGGAGACCTCGCCGCATTCGGCGTTGGCGGCCATTGGAAGCATCGCTCCCGTTAAGGCCAATGCATATAAAGATTGCTTTTTCATGGTTTCTCCGTTCTTCCTTGCTAGTTAGCAGTTACTTACGGTCGGAGTGTTGCACCGATTGTCCTACGCCGTTATGCAACGCCGCAGGAGGTCTCGATGTTCTGGAATGGCAAGCGCGTTCTTGGTTGGCGTCGCGCGTTGCTATGATCGTTAACGTCGGATGGGGAATGCCCGCTCTCCGTTTCAGTGTGTTTTCGACTATAGATCAATTTTTGTGATCTGCCAAACAATGAAACGAAACGTTATTTGCTAAGGGTTTCAGCGCGACGTTGCCGTGGTTTGCGTTGCTTCAGCGCTGAGCAAACGCCAATTTTCCAGTCGCTGTGATGTGATGTCACCGGTAGCAATCGCGTGTTTTACAGCACAATCAGGTTCTTGGCGGTGTTGGCAGTCGCGAAACCGGCACTGCGGGGCCGCCGCTGCGATTTCGGGAAAGCCCTGTAATACCGCCTTAGCACTTAGGTGATCGAGGCGCAGCGTGCGCACGCCCGGTGAGTCAATGAGGGCCCCGCCTTGTGGACGCGCAAACCACGTCGTTGTGCTGGTGGTATGACGACCTTGGCCGCTGATGGTCGAGATTTCGCCGACACGCAGTTCAAGGTGAGGGATGAGGCGTTGGGTGAGCGATGATTTGCCCACGCCGGATTGGCCGGCGAGGATCACCGTCTCGTTAGCGGTGAGGGCCTCGAGTGAGTCGATCCCTGCCCCGGTCAAAGCGCTGCCGTGCAGGGTTTTGATACCAAATCGTGTGTACGGCGCTGTGGTTTGTGTCAGGGCGGCTGAGCGCTGAGACGTGTCGATTTTATTCACCCAAATACTCAATGGCAGCTCCAGCGCATGAGCAAGCACCGCATAGCGATCCATGAGCAGCGGATCAGGGCTCGGCGAGGGGGCAATGACCAGCAGCAGTCGATCGATGTTAGCCGCCAACGCGTGGGGGTGGCCGCGAAAATCACCGCGCTCTAGGACGTTTCGGCGCGTTTGGATTGCCTCGATAACACCACCTTGCTCAAGCGCCTGCCAACTGACCCAGTCACCGCACACGGGGCGCGTGCCGCGGCGCCCGCGTAACTGGCAGCGGTGCAGCTCGCCCTCGCGGGTACGAACCACACAGTGATTACCGGTACTGGTGATGACCACGCCCTCGCGAGCGCTCACGGTGTAGGCCTCGGGGGCGGGCAGTAGGTTTGATAGACTGCGCTCAGCTTATAGCGCGCAAAGGAGCCACGGCGATGCCCGTTTCGGAAAACCACCTGATTTGGATTGACTTGGAAATGACCGGACTTGACGTCGATCATGACCGGATCATCGAAGTAGCAACGATTGTGACCGATGCCGAATTGCAGGTGCTTGCCGAAGGCCCGGTGGTGGCTATTCACCAGCCCGAGTCGGTGCTTATGGCCATGGACGAATGGAATCGCACGCAGCATACGCAGTCGGGTCTCTGGCAACGCGTCCTCGATAGCCGCATTGATGTGGCCGAAGCCGAGCGTTTGACTTTGGCGTTTTTGGCGCAATGGGTCCCCGCTGGGGTTTCGCCGATGTGTGGGAATAGTATCTGCCAAGATCGACGCTTTCTGCACCGGTTGATGCCCGAGCTGCGCGCGTATTTTCACTATCGTCATATTGATGTCAGCACACTCAAAGAACTCGCCCAGCGCTGGATGCCAGCCGTTGCAGAAGGCATCAAAAAGCAGTCATCGCATTTGGCCCTCGACGACATACGCGACTCGATTGCGGAGCTGCGCCATTACCGCGAGCATTTTCTCTGCCAGGCGGCCCGTCAAAAGCTTTGATGCTCGGTGCTGATAGGAAGCGCAGGACGGTTGCCCCATTCCGACCAAGAGCCGTCGTAGCCGCGGGCATGGGTATATCCAAGATAGCGCAGCACAAAGTAGGTTAATGACGAGCGATGGTGGGTTTGGCAGTGGGTGATTACCACTTGCTCGCGCTCAAGCCCGGCGTCTTGGTACATCTGCTCAAGCACAGCATCCGGTTGCAAACGCCCGGCGTTGTTGGGGTCAATGTTTGCGCTCCACTCGATATGACAGGCGCCGGGGATGTGCCCACCGCGAGCTGCCCTGACATCGTCGCCGGTATACTCAGCGGCTGAGCGCGCATCGACGATGCCCACGGCCGGGTCATCGAGGTGGTCAAGAATATAATCAACGTCGGCCTGCGCCTGTGGGTTGGCCAGTCGCGCCGGATAGTCGGGCGTATCGCTAGGCACAGGTGCGGGGCCTTGCGTTGTTGGGCGTTGCTCGGCCATCCATGCGTTAAGGCCGCCATTAAGTAGCGAACAACCACTGTGGCCCAAGCAATCTAGCGTCCAAAACAAACGCGCCGCGCTGGTGTGGCGACCATTATCAAGTGCGATGACGTGGGTCTGTGGTGTGATGCCAGCGGCGCCAAGGACGCGGCCTAAGTCCGCCATGTCCGGCAAAATGCCGCCCGCTGGTGGTCGTTGGGTCACCAGATCGGCGTATTCAATCAGCACCGAGCCAGGAATATGCGCGCGGGCGTAGGTCTGAGCATCGCCAACAAAGACGATACGCACATTCTCGGTATTTAAATGCTCGGCAAGCGTGGCGGTTTCAACCAGTAAGCCAAATTGTTGGTCGGTCACGTTTGTAGACTCCTGCCATGTCTTTGATCGCTGGAGTCTACCACTGCGCGGGTTAGCGATAAGCCCTTATGCCGCTTGTATTAACTCCAGCCAATGCCTGACCGGCACGCTCGCCGCCTCATCAAGATGGGTCAGACAGCCAATGTTGGCCGTTGCAATCAGCTCCGGTGAGCCGGTGGCTAAGTTGCTGAGCTTTTGCTCACGCAGCTGCTCAGCAAGGGCGGGCTGAAGGACCGAATAGGTGCCCGCCGAGCCACAGCAGATATGAGAGTCAGGCACGGGCGTGAGCTCAAAACCAATTTTGGTTAATAGAGCGTCGACACGGCCGCCAAGCTGCTGGGCATGCTGCAGGGTGCAGGGTGTTTGAAAGGCGATTCGCCGAGGGGCATCGGCTGCCGGCGCTAGACGCTCGGCATAGCGCTCGAGTAACTCGATCGGATCAACCGCGAGCTCGCTAATACGTTGTGCTTTATGTGCATAGCTCGGATCGTCGGCCAAAAGGTGGGCATAGTCTTTGACTTGCGCGCCACAACCACTGGCATTGACCACGATGGCTTCGGCACCGGCCTCAACCAGCGGCCACCACGCATCAATATTGTGTTGAATACGGGTTTTGGCCTTTTCGGGTGCTCCTAGGTGTTGATCAATCGCACCACAGCAACCGACTTCGTTGGTGCGCTCGACGCCAATCCCGAGGTCATCGAGCAGGCGCGCTGTTTGTGGATTCAAAGGCGGCTCGAGAGCCGGTTGAACACAGCCCTCGAGCATGAGGACGAAGCGCTCGTGTTGGACCGCCTGTGGCCAAGCGGGTGGGGCGCGCCGGGGGCGAATCTTTTTGCGCAGCATCGCGGGGACCAGTGGCCGGGCAAGTCGACCGATACTCAGTAGCGCGCCAAATAGCCGGGGGCGCGGCAGGACGGTGCGCAGTGCCCAGCGCAAGCCGCCTTGGGGCGCGCTCCGCGGGACCTGGCTTTCAACAATTTCTCGGCCTAGATCAGCAAGACGGCCGTATTCGACACCCGACGGACAGGTGGTTTCGCATGCCCGGCAGGTTAGACAGCGGTCTAAGTGTAGTTGGATGCTCTCGGTAGCGGGTTCACCCTCGAGGACTTGTTTGATTTGATAAATCCGCCCCCGGGGGCTGTCGAGTTCGTCGCCAAGTAGGCGATAGGTTGGACAATTCGCGAGACAAAACCCGCAGTGCGTGCATTTACGCAAAATGTCATTGGCTTCTTGCCCTGCCGCGGTGTCTTTAATGAAGTCAGCGAGATGCGTTTGCATAATCAAGCCTCCTCGAGTTCGGGATAGAGCCGGCCGGGATTAAAAATCGCCTGCGGGTCGAAGGCTTTTTTCAGTCGTTGGTGAAGGCGTAACTGCACCGCATCGAGGGGGTGAAAAGCGCTGATCTCCGATGGTGCGTTACGAAAACAGCTCGCACTACCACCAACGCGTTGTGCCTGTGCGCGCAACGCCTCGATCGCATGCTCACCACGCAGCCAGAGCTGTTGTCCCGCCCAGTCGATAAACTGCGGCCCGGGAAACTGCCCTGGATCGATGGCAGGCGGTAGCGACAGCCGCCAGATTGGTTCATCGGTGGCAAAAAATGCGTGGGTATGATCCCGCACGCTTTGCCAGAAGGCCTCGGCCTGATGGGCTTCGAGCGGCTCGCCGTCAATCTGGGCGAGCGCATCAGTAACCGCTGACTGAGTGCCAGAAAGGCGCAGCCAGAGGTTTTCGCCGTCGTGACAAACCGCGCTCACCGGCCGGCCTTCACGGAGCCATTGTTCGGTGTAGCGATGGCATTCGTTGGCGCCGGCGTTGAGCATTAAGGTGGCGTGATGGGGTGGCGCTGGCAGGACTTTCAGCGATACCTCTAGGATAATCCCTAGGGTTCCAAGCGCAGCCACATTGAGTCGGGCGGTGTCGTAACCGGCAACGTTTTTCATCACCTCACCGCCAAAGCGCATCAGCTCACCTTGGCCATTGAGCAGACGAATACCCAGTACCATATCGCGGGCCGAGCCCCAGAAAGGCCGCCGGGGACCGGATAAGCCCGTTGCAAGCGCTCCGCCGATGGTGCCGCTACCCCCAAATAGTGGCGGCTCAAAGGCGAGCATTTGGTTTTGTTCGGCGAGTACGGCATTGATTTCGGCGATCGGCGTGCCAGCACGAGCCGTGATCACGAGTTCTGTGGGCTCGTAATTGACCACGCCACGATGTCCATCGACCGCGAGCGCCGGCGCATCGACGGGGTTGCCATAGAAGCGCTTACTGCCATTGCCGATAATTTCAACCGGGGTTTTAGCGGCCAGGGCTGCTTCAACGCGGGCTTGAATTGCGTTGGCTTGATCGGCGTCTGCCATTAGAGTCGCTCGATTTCCGGGTGAGGTAACTCACCGTTGTGCACGTGCAAGCGGCCAAATTCAGCACAGCGATTGAGCGTTGGAATGGCCTTGCCTGGATTGAGTAACCCCTGGCTGTCGAAGGCCGCTTTAATGGCGTGGAACTGAGTAATTTCAGCCGTTTCAAACTGCACGCACATTTCGTTAATCTTCTCCACGCCAACGCCATGCTCACCGGTTACGGTGCCGCCCACTTCGACGCACAGTTGCAGTATCTCGCTGCCGAGCGCTTCCGCCGCATCCAGCTGACCAGGCTGATTGCCATCAAACAAAATCAGTGGGTGTAAGTTGCCATCGCCGGCATGAAAAACGTTGACTGTCTCGAGTTCATGCGCTGCGCTTAGCTCACTAATGCGGCGCAGTACATAGGCGAGTTGTTTGCGCGGGATGGTGCCATCCATGCAGTAATAGTCAGCGGATATACGCCCAACCGCTGGGAATGCCGCTTTGCGTCCGGCCCAAAAGCGTGCGCGCTCGGCATCATCAGCCGCCACCTGAATGGCGCTGGCACCATGCTCGGTGAGACAGCTTTTGACCGCCTGCATTTGGTCGGCTACCTCAGCTTCGCTACCATCAAGTTCGCAGATCAGAATGGCGGCGGCTTGCGTGTCGTAGCCCGCGTGTACAAAGTCTTCGGCGGCTTGGATAGCCGCACCATCCATCATCTCTAAGCCGCCAGGGATAATGCCATCAGCGATGATGCCGGCAACGGCATGGCCGCCGGCCTCAACGTTGTCAAACGAGGCCATGAGCACTTGTTTGGTCAGTGGGGCTGGCAGCAGTTTAACCGTGACCTCAACCACCACCCCGAGCATGCCCTCGGAGCCATGCATGAGCGCGAGCAAATCAAAACCGGGCGAGTCGAGCGCTTCGGCGCCAATGGTGGTGATGTCGCCATCCATCGTGACCACTTTCAGCGCTAAGACGTTGTGAACGGTCAGGCCATATTTCAGGCAGTGGACGCCGCCGGCATTTTCGCCAACATTGCCACCGATCGAGCAAGCGATTTGCGATGATGGGTCTGGCGCGTAATAAAGCCCGTAAGGGGCTGCGGCTTCGCTAATGGCTAAGTTACGCACGCCTGGGTCGATCCGAGCGATCCGCCGCTCCGCGTCAATGTCGTGAATCTGGTTAAATTTACCCATCGCCAGTAATAAGCCTTGCGGATGGGGTAGGGCACCGCCCGAGAGACTGGTCCCTGAACCGCGGGTGACCACGGGAACCCCCGCTTCGCTACAGGCACGCAGGGTCGCCTGAACCTGCTCGATGGTTTCGGGAACGGCGACCAGCAACGGCAGCTGTTTATAAGCGGATAGCCCATCGCATTCGTAAGCGCGCCGGCCGGCCTCATGAACAATCAGCCCTTCGCCTGGCAGGATCGCCCGCAGCGTCTCGATGAGTGGATCGATGGCGACATCGAATTGCGTGTCTTCAGCGCGAAAAACAGCATGAGCGGGCATTACGTCCCCTCCACGATTATTGGTCTGACCAAACTATCGCAGTTAGCGAACAAGCTCAAGGGCGTTAATTTTTAATGGCTGTTTGCGTCGTTACCTAAATACAACCAAGTCTCTACCACGCTGTCAGGGTTGAGCGAGACGCTATCGATGCCCTCATCCATAAGCCACCGCGCCAGATCGGGATGATCGGACGGGCCTTGGCCGCAGATGCCAACGTACTTATTGGCCCGTCGCGCCGCTTGAATCGCCATATGCAAAAGGGCTTTGACCGCGGGGTCGCGTTCTTCAAACAGATGCGCGATCAGGCCTGAATCGCGATCGAGCCCGAGGGTGAGCTGAGTCAGGTCATTAGAGCCAATGGAGTAGCCATCGAAGATTTCTAAAAACTCATCGGCAAGCAGCGCGTTGGAGGGCAGCTCGCACATCATGATAACTTTTAGCTCATCTTCGCCCTTCTTGAGGCCGTTTTTATTGAGTAACTCAATGACTTGGCGGCCTTCTTCGGGGGTGCGAACGAAGGGAATCATCACCCAGACATTACGAAAGCCCATTTCGATGCGGACTTTGCGCAGCGCCTCGCACTCAAGTTCAAAACACGGCTGAAAGCTCTCGGCGATGTAGCGCGAGGCACCGCGAAAACCAATCATCGGGTTTTCTTCCTCAGGCTCGTAGGCAGCGCCGCCAATGAGGTTGGCGTATTCGTTCGACTTAAAGTCCGACATGCGCACAATCACCGGCTTATCGGGAAAGCTCGCGGCCAGCGTGCTAATGCCTTCAGCGAGTTTATCGACATAAAAACTGACCGGGTCATCGTAACCGGCGATTTGATTGCGGATGACCGCCTGCAGGGCCTCAGATTGTTGATCAAACTCCAGCAGCGCGCGTGGATGAATGCCAATCATGCGATTAATAATGAACTCAAGCCGCGCCAGTCCCACGCCTTCATTCGGCAGTTGCGCAAAATCAAACGCACGATCGGGGTTGCCAACATTCATCATAATTTTGAACGGCAGCGACGGCATATCACCGAGCGCGACTTCGCGGACTTCAAAATCTTTAAGACCTTGGTAGATGTAGCCGGTATCACCTTCTGCGCAAGAGACAGTGACCTCCGCACCGGCCTTAATTTTGTCCGTGCCATCACCCGTGCCGACCACCGCTGGGATGCCGAGCTCGCGGGCAATAATGGCGGCATGACAGGTGCGCCCACCGCGATTGGTCACGATGGCGGCGGCGCGCTTCATAATGGGCTCCCAATCGGGATCGGTCATGTCCGTGACCAGCACATCACCGGGCTCGACCTCATGCATATCGGCAATTTGATCGACGACGCGGGCTTTGCCGGCGCCAATTTTTTGCCCAATAGCCCGTCCTTCGACGAGCACCGAGCCACGTTCATGTAGCTGATAGCGCTGCATACTTTGACTGGCATCGCGGCTTTTCACCGTCTCGGGGCGCGCTTGCAGAATAAACAGCCGCCCGGTCTCGCCATCCTTGCCCCATTCGATGTCCATCGGCCGGCCATAGTGTTGCTCGATGGTGACCGCTTGGCTCGCAAGGGACTGCACTTCGGCGTCGGTCAGGCAAAAACGCAGCTGCTCGGCGCTGTCGGTTTCAACGATCTCGACGCTTTCCTCGGCATCGGGGCGATCGTTATAAACCATTTTAATGGCTTTCTCGCCGAGCGTGCGTCGCAGAACGGCGGGACGGCCAGCGGCGAGCGTTGATTTATGCACGTAAAATTCATCGGGGTTCACCGACCCCTGCACCACGGTCTCGCCGAGGCCATAAGAGGCGGTGATAAAGACCACATCGCGAAAGCCCGACTCGGTATCCATGGTGAACATCACCCCGGATGCGCCGGTATCGGAGCGCACCATTTCTTGAATGCCCGCCGACAGCGCAACTTCTTCATGGGCAAATCCATGATGCACGCGGTAGGAAATCGCACGATCGTTAAACAGCGAGGCAAAGACATCGCGAATCGATCGCAAGACATTCTCAAGGCCACGAACGTTGAGGAAGGTCTCTTGTTGACCCGCAAACGAGGCGTCAGGCAAATCTTCAGCGGTTGCTGATGAGCGTACCGCGACGTCGAGCTCGGTTTTACCCGTTCGCTTAACGAGCGCCTCCCAAGCGCTAACAATTTGCTCATGAAGTGCTGGGGGGAAGGGTGTGTCGATAATCATTTGGCGAATTTCAGCGCCGGTTTTGGCGAGCGCACGCACATCGTCAACATCCAAACCCTCGAGCGCGCGCTCGATGCGCTGGCGCAGGCCGCTGTCATCGATAAAGTCCCAATAAGCCTGCGCGGTGGTCGCAAAACCGCCCGGCACACTCACCCCAGCGTCGGCGAGGTTGCTGATCATTTCGCCAAGCGAGGCGTTCTTGCCACCGACGCGATCAACATCATTCATCCCTAATGACTCAAACCAAACGACGTACTCGCTCACTAACACTCTCCCGTTCAACAATAAGCGTGGGGCGGTACACTAAGTGTGTTGATCCGCTCCGCATGAAAGGTAATTCGATGACCATCAGCCGCAGTGTGTTCTTTATTTCCGACCGTACCGGTATCACCGCTGAGACGCTTGGGCAAAGTTTGATGACGCAATTTCCACTGGCCGCACATCCGGTGAGCTTGCCGTTCACAGATAGCCCAGACGCGGTCGATGATGCGATCGCGCGTATTGAGGCGGCGGGACAAGCAAGTGGTGAGCGGCCGATTGTGTTTAGCACCATCATTGATGCGGGGCTTCGCAATCGCCTGCGTCGGGTCAATGCCGTGGTATTCGACTTTTTCGACACCTTTATTGCGCCGCTTGAGAGCGAGCTCGGCATGGAGTCGAGTCATACGGTTGGGCAAAGTCATGGCATGGCTGACCCGCGGGCCTACAACCTGCGTATTGATGCGATGAACTACGCTCTGTCGGCCGATGATGGTGCGGTGGTTCGACATTACGAGCAAGCGGATGTGATCTTGCTCGGTGTCTCGCGCTCGGGGAAAACGCCGAGTTGTATTTATCTGGCGCTGCACTACGGGATTTTTGCAGCCAACTACCCGCTGACCGATGACGACCTGCTGAGCGGCCGGTTGCCGGAGGTGCTTCGACCCCATCGTCATCATATTTATGCCCTCACTATCCGGCCGGAGCGGCTCGCGCAGATTCGTGCCGAGCGCCGGGCTAACAGTCGTTATGCGTCGCTGCGGCAGTGTCAGTATGAAGTCGCTCGTGCCGAAGGCTTGTTCCATCAAGAAAAACTCCCCTTTTCAGACACCACAACCATGTCGATTGAGGAGCTGGCCGCGACGGTGATCCAGACCTGCCAGTTGCCGCGCAGACTTTATTAGAAAGCCACTTGAATTGCCACTGCAACAACGTGCACGGCGCTGCGAGAATCCGCGCTAAACAGGCGGCATAGCTGTGCTAGGATTGAGTTTATGGTGCTAGAGGTTACAAATAATCCGCTTGCAGCGACCGACCAGCAGAGCTTTGCGGCGCTGATGGAGCTCTACGAGAATAACTACATCTTTTTGCGCCGGCTGGTGCCCCAGCTCGACGGCCACCGCGATGCCCAAATCTCAAGCGTCGACCACGGCCCTGACCTGCATTTAGAGGTTATCGAGCGATGCCCTTACACCACGAATCTGTTGCTAACGCATTGTTTTGCTCAGCACCCTGACAGCGAGTCATTGCCGGATCTGCGCGTGCGAATTTATCACGATGCCCGCGTTGCCGAGGTTTTGCCTGAACCTCATCAACCCCATCTCTCGCTGGCCGCGCGTTGGGCAAGTAACCGCTTTCTTAATCGTTGGCTTCGGTATTGCTTAGGCGAAGGCCATGCCTTTGAGGACGCGCCCGAGCGAGCGGTCGTTGAGCGACCTGAAGCCAAGCGTTGGGCCATTTAGCGAGTCTTCGCGATGCGCTTGTCTACCAAGGGCCGCTATGCGGTGACAAGTATTACCGATTTGGCTTTGCACGCCTGTGCAGGCCCGGTCACGCTAGCGGATATCTCTGAGCGTCAGGGGCTATCGTTGTCTTACCTCGAGCAGATGTTTGCACAGTTGCGCCGGCAGGGTTTGGTTACCGGCGTTCGTGGGCCTGGCGGTGGCTATACATTGGCGCGTGCGACCACTGACATTAGCGTCGCTGATGTGATTGCCGCTGTTGAGCAGGCGAGCCCGACGGCGTCGTCATCCAGTCTCGACGCAACCGGGGATCAGTGCCTGACGCATGACTTATGGGATGAGCTTTCAGTGCAGATTCAGCAGTTTCTTGCCGGTATCACCCTCGCTGAGCTCGCTGAGGCCTAGTCAGGCAAATCAACCACGCCAAGCTTGACGGCCGCCAACGTTGCTTCGGCTCGGGTTGAAACATTGAGCTTGAGGTAAATCGCCTTAATGTGGCCGGCCACCGTTGAGGGGCGAATCGACAAAATTTCTCCCACCTCGTGTCGATCCTTGCCTTGAGAGAGGTGTGCTAAGACTTCGATTTCGCGCTCGGTCAGACCCATCTCTCGAGCCCGATCAATGGTTGGTAGCTGATTATCATCAGTATCCAGCTCATGGCTTTCAAACTGGCGCAAAACCTGGCGCATAATCTCTGGCGATAACCCCGGTTCTCCTTTGGCAACGGCACGCAATAGATTTTTCACGCCGGCATCACTTTGGTCTTTGAGAATATACCCATCGATACCGTGTTTTAGGGCGGCACAAATATGATCATCGTCATCATAGCGAGTCATTAACACGCGCGGTGAATCGGGGTGCAGGCGGCGGACTTGGTCGATGATTTCGAGCCCCGACCCATCGGTGAGATAAAAGTCGGTGATCAGCAATCCGGGCATTGATTGCGAAAGTAGGGCATAGGCATCATCCAGACACCGAGCAATGGCGAGGTCGATCTGCGGCCATAGGCTCATGAGCACTTGGCTAAGCCGGTGTTGCTCAGCGCTATCCGCATCAACCATCAGGGCACGTTTCATGCCGCTTCCTTTCGCTTACGCGAGTGAATTAATGCTGGAGAATCTGCTGCAAAAAGGCTTGGGTGCGCGGTTGCTGGGCGTTGCTAAAGAATTCAGCGGGCGGCGCCTGTTCGACGATTTCGCCGCCGTCCATAAAAATCACCCGATCAGCCACCGTTTTTGCAAAGCCCATTTCATGGGTAACGCAAATCATGGTCATACCACTACCCGCCAGCTCGACCATAACATCAAGCACTTCTTTTATCATTTCCGGGTCGAGGGCCGATGTGGGCTCGTCGAACAACATAATCTTAGGCTGCATGCACAGGGCCCGGGCGATCGCAACACGCTGCTGCTGGCCGCCCGAAAGCTGTCCGGGGTATTTATGCGCCTGATCGGGTATGCGTACCCGCTCAAGGTAGTGCATGGCGGTCTCGATCGCCTCTTGACGCGGTGTTTTACGTACCCAAATGGGGGCGAGGAGGCAGTTTTCTAGCACGCTGAGATGAGGAAAGAGGTTGAAGTGCTGAAACACCATGCCAACCTCGCGGCGAATGGCCTCAATATTTTTAACATCGGCGTTGAGCTCCACCCCGTCAACCGTAATTTGCCCGCGCTGATGCGGTTCAAGCCGGTTGATGCAGCGGATGAATGTTGATTTCCCTGACCCAGACGGCCCACAGACAACGATACGTTCGCCTTTGGTGACGTTTAAATTCAACGACTTGAGCACATGAAACTCGCCGAACCACTTATTTAGGTCATTGACGACAATAATGTCATCACTCTGCGCGGCAGAGGCGAGCGTTGATTCGCTCGTATAGGACGGACTCGAAGCGCTGTCTTGTGCCATGCGAAACCCCTTAGCTTTTAGTTGCGATGCCCAGTCTCGAGCGATTGCTCAAGGCGATGGCTATAGCGCGACATGCCAAAACAAAAAACCCAAAAGCAAAACGCGACAAACAAATATCCCTCCGCCATGACATTATCCCAAGCGGGATCGCTTAGCGTTGATTTAACCGCACCGAGAATGTCGAACAGTCCAATGATCAGTACCAAGGTTGTGTCTTTAAACAGCGATATGACCGTGTTGGCAATACCGGGGATCACGATTTTGAGCGCTTGGGGCAGGATGATTAAGCGCATACGGCGCCAGTAACCGAGCCCAAGCGCTTCGGCGGCCTCGTACTGGCCCTTGGGAATAGCCTGCAAACCGCCTCGAACCACTTCGGCCATGTAGGCTGACTGAAAGAACACGATGCCGACTAGCGCGCGCATGAGCTTGTCGAAGGTCACACCATCGGGCAGAAAAAGCGGCAACATGACCGAGGCCATAAACAAAATCGTGATCAGCGGCACCGCTCGCCAAAACTCGATAAAGATCACACAAATGCCGCGGATAATCGGCATGTCTGAGCGCCGACCAAGCGCTAGCGCAACCCCAATCGGCAATGCCGCTAGAATCCCCACATAGGCCAAAATGAGGGTCAGCATTAGCCCACCCCATTTTGATGTCGCCACTGACTCTAGGCCAAACGCACCGCCGCTAATTAAGAAAAATGCCGCGACTGGCAGGCCACTGATTCCAAATAAGGCGAGCCATTTGCGCGCGCTGCCTGGCAGCGGCAGAAACTGTGGGATGACCGTGAGCGCAAAAAGCGCAAACACCGTATTCGGGCGCCATCGCAACTCGTCAGGGTAGAAGCCATAAATGAAAAAACCGAGGCGCTGTTCGATAAACACCCAACAGGCGGCATTGGCAGCGCACGATTCAGGCCCCGTTCCGATAAACACGGCATCAATAAACGCCCAGTTGATGAGTGGAATCAGCCAGCTCAGCAAAAGGTAACCGAGTACGAGCGTAATAATGCTGTTGTACCAGGTTGAAAAAAGGTTCTCGCGCAGCCAACCCACCACACCTCGATGAACGATGGGGGCTGGGAGATCAGGGCTTACTTGATGCACCGCCATCAGATCTATCGCTCCTCAAGTGCGACGGCGCGGTTGTAGAGATTCATTAATAGCGAAATCACCAGGCTAATCAGCAAGTAAACCGCCATGGTCATCGCTACAATCTCAACCGCCTGACCGGTTTGATTGAGTGTTGTGCCCATAAAGACATTGACTAGGTCGGGGTAACCGATCGCCACCGCGAGCGATGAGTTTTTGGTGAGGTTTAAGTACTGGCTAGTCAGTGGTGGGACAATCACACGAAGCGCTTGCGGGATAACGACCAAACGCAAAATGCGCCGCCCGGGTAAGCCCAGCGCTTCGGCCGCCTCGGTCTGGCCACCGCTGACTGAAACGATGCCAGAGCGAACAATTTCGGCAATAAAAGAGGCGGTGTAGAGCGTGAGTGCCAACAATAGCGCGCCGAGTTCAGGGATAGCGGTCACGCCGCCTTGAAAGTTGAACCCCCCGAGTGCTGGGATATCCCAACCAACGGGGCCACCGGCGAGAAAATAAGCCAACACAGGCAGCCCGGGAATGGCAGTGAGTGCGATCGGAAAGACTGGGAAAATCTGCCCGGTCGCTGCTTGACGCTTACGTGCCCAGCGCGCCATGACAAACGTGCCAATGAGGGCAATCACTAGCGCGGCGCCCATCATCCACGCGCCCGGTTCAAAGACTGGCTTGGGTATGACGATGCCGCGATTGCTCATAAACGCCGCATCAGCGATGTTGACGGCTTGGCGTGGGCCCGGCAATGCGCCGAGAACAGCAAAATACCAAAAGAAAATTTGAAGTAATAACGGAACGTTACGAAATATTTCAATGTAAGCCAGCGACACTTTCGCCACCAGCCAGTTGCTTGAGAGGCGGGCAATGCCAACGATAAAGCCAACGATCGTCGCAAAAACAATACCCAACCCGGATACCAACATCGTATTCGCGATGCCAACGATGAAAGTCCGGCCGTAGGTCATGGTTTCGTTGTACTCAACCAAACTCATGATAATGCCGAATCCAGCACTTTCATTAAGAAAGCCAAAGCCGGTGCTAATGCCGCGGCTTTCCATATTGCTAATGGTGTTCTGGAATAGGCTGTAACCAACCCAGCCCACGAGCGCGATCGCGATTACCTGAAACGCCAGCGCGCGCACGCGCGGATCATTCCACGGCTTGGGTCGAGCGGGGCGAATTGGTTGTTCAGCGTCAGTCATTGGGTGCTGCATTGGTTGCGATCAACAAAAAGTAAACGGGACGCGAGCACCGCGTCCCGTTTGGGCAGTCGCCGCTTAGCGGAATGGGGGTGCGTAGAGGATGCCACCATCCGTCCACAGCGCATTGGTACCACGCTGCAAGCCAATTGGCGTATTCGGGCCGACATTACGCTCGAACATCTCGGCATAGTTGCCCACTTGGCTGATGACATCGACCATAAAGTCGTCGCTCAGACCAAGGATTTCACCCATATTGCCGTCGCTGCCAACAATACGCTGGACGCTTGGGTTATTCGATTCGAGCATGCTGTCCACATTGCCCGAATTAATGCCATATTCTTCGGCATTGATCTGACCGAATAGAACCCATTTAACGACGTTAAACCACTCATCATCGCCCTGACGGACAACCGGGCCGAGCGGCTCTTTGGAAATGATATCCGGGAGCACTTCGGCTGAGCTCGGGTCGCTTAACTGCGTACGCAGCGCGGCGAGCTGTGAGGTATCCGAGGTCAAAACGTCACAGCGGTTATTATCAAACCCCTGTGCGCTCGCCTCCGAGGTGTCGAACACCACGGCTTCATACTCCATGTCGTTGGCACGGAAGTAGTCAGCGAGGTTGAGCTCAGTGGTGGTGCCTGCCTGGGTGCAAACAGCCGCCCCATCAAGTTGTGAAGCGCTATCAATACCCAAAGCGGTTTTGACCAAAAAGCCCTGGCCGTCGTAGTAGTTGGTCCCGGTGAAGTTCAGGCCCAACGAAGCATCCCGCGTGGTCGTCCAAGTGGTATTGCGTGAGAGCACGTCAATTTCACCGGACTGCAGCGCAGTAAATCGTTCGGCGGCGGTTAATGGCACAAACTCAACCGCGGTGGAATCACCTAAGACCGCTGCGGCAACCGCGCGGCACGTATCCACATCGAGTCCGGTCCAGTTACCGTCGCTATCCGGCTGCGAAAAACCGGGTAGACCGTTACTCACGCCGCAGCGCAGTTCTCCGGCACTCATTACATCATCAAGCGTGGCTGCTTGTGCCTGAGCGCCAAGGGCAAGAAAGCCCGAAGCGGCCAGGACAGAGCTTACGATTATCTTTTTCATCGCGCGTATCCTTCTTTTGATGTCGACAAGGTCAGTGCCTTGATGGCACTAAACACACAAAGCAAGCGTCATGCCAACAATGGGACTCTCCTCCACGCGTTGACTTTGCGAGACGCCCACCGGTCTTTATGGCATGGATGCACCAATAAGGACAAGCCACCAGCGCCCACGCACAATATCCGTGCATCGCTTTACGCTTGGGGAGGCAGCCGGGATGATGCAATTCTCTTATTTGTATGACCCCGACGATGGATAGGTGATGAGCGAACAAATTTTTAGTATCCGCTGCCCGACCCACATTCAATTTGGTGCGGGCAGCGCGGTGGCCAGTGTGAGCGCCATTGCTGAGCTTGGCCGCCGGGCACTGCTCATCCATGGGGCCAGTCCTGGCAGAGCGCAATGGCTAGTCGATGGGCTGACTGAGCAGGGTCTGGCGCTAAGCTTTGCTAGCTGCCCGCGTGAGCCCGACATTGAGCTCATCGAGGCCTGTGTCGAGGTGGGTCGTGGAGCAGGCGTCGAGTTGGTGATTGGGGTGGGCGGTGGCGCAGTGATTGATACCGCCAAGGCGGTTGCTGGGCTTATTCCTGCGCAGGGCCAGGTCATGGATTATCTTGAAGTGGTGGGAGGCGGCCAGCCACTAGAGGCGCATCCACTGCCGTGGGTGGCTTTGCCCACCACCGCTGGCACCGGTGCTGAGGTCACACGCAATGCCGTGATTGATGTGCCACGCTCGCGGCGTAAAGTCTCGCTACGCGATGACCGGCTGTTACCAACACTTGCCATTGTCGATCCGGACCTCACCGCTGAGGCACCACGCTCGGTTGTTTTGGCAAGCGGTCTTGATGCGATTACCCAGGTGATTGAGCCCTATATTAGCGGCGAGGCGAGTCGATTCACGGATGCACTCTGCCGTGATGGGATTGCCACTGGGCTACCCGCGCTGATGCGGTTGCTTGATCAATCACCGGCTGCGCCTGAGTCGATCAGCGCGGCGCGTGAACAAATGGCGTGGGTGAGTCTGTGTGGTGGTCTCGCCCTCGCGAATGCCAAATTAGGTGCTGTTCACGGGCTCGCCGGTCCGCTCGGCGGCATCTTAAATGCCCCGCACGGCGCGATAGCCGGCTGCCTTTTGCCCGCGGTGCTCGCAGCCAACCAAGCGCATTGTCAAAGTCAGCCGGATACGGCGGCCCGTATTGCCGAGGTGGAGTTGGCGCTGGCCCAAGCATTGGCGGTTGATCGCCACGAGGCTTTCTCCGCGCTGGCGGCTTGGTCGTCTCGGCAGGGTTTGCCCGGGCTCAAGCAAATGGGGCTTGCCGAGCGCGACTGCCGCTCTGTGGCCGAGGCAGCGCAGACCTCTTCATCGATGCGCGGCAATCCAGTGAAACTTTCAGTGGCGACATTGGAGGGCATCTTGCGCCGTAGCTGACGGATGGACAGCGCTTTGCTACCGTTAAGCAAACAACGAATAAAGGAATGCTGATTAATGACCGCTCAAACCGCAGTAATAAACCAATGGACTCAAGGCCGGCTCTTGCGCCAAGGCGTCGTCATCGTCATGGGCACGCTCTTGCTCGCGCTGTCAGCGCGTGTCGAAATTCCGTTTTGGCCCGTCCCCTTTACCATGCAAACGTTTGTGGTGCTCGCATTAGGCTTAATTTATGGCCCGGTGTTGGGCGTTGCCACGATGCTCGCCTATTTGGGGCAAGGGCTGATGGGGCTGCCGGTATTTGCGGCCGGCGGTGGTCCGGGGTATCTGGCCGGTCCCACGGGTGGCTATTTACTCGGTATGGTCGCCGCGATGGGCATTGCCGGAGCGCTTGGGGTTCGCGGGTGGCTCGCTAATCCCGTGTTCGCAATCGCAGCAGCTGGGCTGGCTAATCTGGCCGTTTATGCGCTGGGTGTGACCTGGCTCGGCGTGTATTTGGGCAGTATCGAGCAGGCCGTCACAGCGGGATTGTTGCCATTTTTGCCCGGAGCCGTGCTTAAAATTGGCGCAGCGGGGCTGATTGCTTGGGGTGTCGCGCGCATGACCCGTTAGCGATGGCGCCTAATTAGGAGGAGAGGAGTATGGGGCAAACCGCCTCGTCGCACACCGTGGTGCGCATCGCCCCCGGGTTATATCGGTTTGATACCGGCTATCTAAGGGCTGCGCATACAGCAGTTTATATCGTTGTTGATCAAGGCCGCGCGGCGATCATCGATACCGGCGTGCCCCACAATGTCGAGCCATTGCTGGAGGCGCTCAATACCCTTGGTGTTGCCTATGCCGGTGTTGACTGGGTGATACCGACCCATGTCCACCTCGATCATGCCGGCGGCGCGGGCGGGCTGATGCAAGCGCTGCCACAGGCCCAACTCGGTGTTCACCCCTCGGGTGCTGAGCACCTGATTGATCCATCTCGCCTTGAGACCGGCGTGCGCGCGCTCTACGGCGATGCGTTTTTTGATCGCGAGTATGCCCCGGTAACGCCGGTTGCTCGGAATCGTGTTGTTTCGCTGCCTGAACAGACCACGCTCTACGTAGCAAATCGGGCGCTTGAGATTATCTATACACCCGGCCACGCCTGGAATCACATCAGTGTTTTCGACCCCGCCTCGAGTACGTTGATTGTCGGCGATGCTTTTGGTGCCGGCTATCCGGGTTTTGGCGAAGCGGGTGCACCGTACGTTGTTCCTGTGGTGCCGCCGCCGCAATTTAGCCCCGATGCGTACTACGCGAGCCTCGAGCAGATCGTGGCACTGGCCCCTGCGCAGGCGGCACCCGCGCATTTTCCCTTAATTGAAGATGTCGCCGGCACGGCACAACGGCTTGCCGCGATGATGGCAGCCGGCCTGCGAAAAGCCAGCGAGGCCGAATCGCCCGCCGATCTCGAGTCGCGTTTGCTCGCCGAGTGGGCATTGTGGCTCCCTGCGGGCGTTAGCGATGCCGATTATCGAGCGGCCTATGGCAAAGATATATGGCTGACCGCCGAGGGAATGTGGCGCTGGCATAGCAAACAGCAGGCCAAGTAGGGAGAGAGGCTATGAGCAATCGCTATCACGCACTCTATAACCATTCGATCAATGATGCGGAAGCGTTTTGGGCCGAACAGGCGGCGCATATCGCTTGGGATCGTTCTTGGGACGAGGTGCTCGATCGCAGTGATGCACCATTTTATCGGTGGTATCCCGGTGCCGCGCTGAATATTTGTTACAACGCGATTGATCGTCACGTGGCGCAAGGCCGTGGTGATCAGGACGCGCTGATTTGGGAAAGCCCGGTCACTCAGTCGGATCGGCGCTACAGCTACTCAGCGCTGCAAAATCAGGTGGCAAAGCTTGCCGGTGCCTTGCAATCGATGGGGGTCGTGGCGGGTGATCGCGTCATCATCTATATGCCCATGATTCCCGAAGCGGCCATGGCCATGCTTGCCTGCGCGCGGATTGGTGCCATTCACTCCGTGGTGTTTGGGGGCTTTGCCGCGCCTGAGCTTGCCAAGCGTATTGACGATGCCACCCCTCGGGTTGTGCTCTCGGCATCCTGTGGTGTCGAGCCCTCTGGTGTGGTCGATTATAAACATCTTCTCGATCAGGCCTTGTCCGCCGCCAGCCATCAAGTCGAGCAGTGCCTAATTTTGCAGCGCCCGATCAACCCCTGTGAACTCAGCCCGTCGCGCGACCAAGACTGGGAGCAAGCCGTTACCCAGGCGGCGCCGGTCGATTGCGTGCCGGTCGATGCCAATCACCCGCTCTATATTCTCTACACGTCTGGAACCACGGGGCGGCCCAAGGGCATTGTCCGCGATCATGGTGGCTATGCCGTGGCCTTGCAGTGGTCGATGCAAAACATCTACGGCATCGAGCCAGGGGAGGTGATGTTCACCGCCTCGGATGTGGGCTGGGTGGTGGGCCACTCCTACATCGTCTATGGCCCGCTCATTAACGGCTCAACAACGATTATGTATGAGGGCAAACCGATTGGTACGCCCAATGCGGGTGAGTTTTGGCGTTTAGTACAAACGCACGCCGCGCGTGCGCTCTTTACTGCGCCCACCGCCCTTCGCGCGATCATTAAGGAAGATCCTGATGGAGAGTACATCGCGGCGCATGATTTAAGTCAGTTGCGGGCGTTTTTTCTCGCCGGGGAGCGATCCGATCCGGATAGCGTGCGCTGGGCGCAGCGTCACCTTGGGGTGCCGGTGCTGGATCATTGGTGGCAAACCGAGACCGGTTGGGCGATCGCTGGGTATCCTTTTGGCGTGGAGGCGATTGACGTCAAGATTGGGTCGGCGGGGCAAGCTATGCCGGGCTACGCGGTGCGTGCACTTGATGATCGGGGTAACGATGTGCCGACCGGCGAGCTGGGTAACATCGCGATTCGTCTGCCATTGCCACCCGGGACATTTACCGCGTTGTGGGGTGACCGCGAGCGCCATCGCAGTAGTTACTTAAGTCAATATGAAGGGCACTACCTCACTGGTGACTCTGGGATTATCGATAGCGACGGTTATGTGCATATTATGTCTCGCATCGACGATGTGATTAATGTCGCTGGCCATCGCCTGTCGACCGGCGGTATGGAAGAGGTGTTAAGCAATCACCCTGATGTCGTTGAGGCAGCGGTGTTTGGGGTTAATGACCCAACCAAAGGACAAGTCCCCATGGGGCTGGTGGTCGCACGCAGTCAATACCAAGGCACGGAGGCGGCGTTGGTGGCAGAGCTTGTGCAGCGAATGCGCGAAGAAATAGGTCCAGTTGCAGCGTTTCGTCAATGCGCGATCGTTAAACGCCTGCCCAAGACCCGCTCCGGCAAGACCTTACGGGCGACCATGCGTAGCATCGCCAATGCGGAGGAATGGACCATGCCCGCGACCATTGACGACCCGGCCATTCTTGATGAAATTGCGGCTGACGTAGCGCGCTTGCGCGCTGACTAGCGCCCCGGGGTGGGCTGAACCCCCAAAATCCAGCCTTCGATGGCGGCTTGCTCGCCGCTCGTTTGGCTCGCAGGCGCGCGCAAGACCTCAGCTAACGTGTCGTTACGATCGTATTGCTGCAGGCTTGCGGCGACCACATAGGCGTCATGCTCATCAGGACTGCGGTCGGCGCGAGGGTAATTGGCACTCCAGAGGCTGGGGTAGATCTCGGCAATCGCGGAGCAACCCGGCGTGATCTGCCAGCCATCGAAGGGCCAACAATGCAGCGACTGCGCGTGGTGCTGGCGTAGCGCTTGTAACCATGGCAGCCCGGCATGTGTCGATTTCGCTACCGACCCGGGCACATCAAAATGAAATACGGACTTCGCGCCAATGCCCTGCTCGGTTAAACGCTTCCAGCGCGCATTACCGGCGCGTTGATCGCCTTGGCCAATCTCTCCGCGGCGTATTTGCTCGACGCTGACCTCTGTTTGATCAGTCGGCCAGTGTGCGCAGAAATCGGCTAAAAATGTGGGCCAATCCGGTGGCAGAGAATGGGCGCTGAAGTAGGCCAGCGGAAATGAAAACGCATGGTCGATCCCCACCAAACTCGCAACCGGTTGGGCAAGCGTGTCGCGTAGCCACTCAAATACCGCGCGCCGGCTCCAATGGGTTTTACGCGGGTCTGTTGGGCTAATTTTGCGCGGTTCATTATCGGCGTTGGCCACATAGACCCGCAACCCAGGCAGGGGGCTATCGGGTTGGGCGGCTCCCGAATAATCAATGCCAATATACCGGGCAAACGCAGGCATACCGGCTAAGTCTGCTGGCGGTGTTGTCTGAGCGCCGCTTGAGCCGCTGCCTCGCCAGCGGCGAGCGCGCCTTCAATTAAGCCCGGGCTTTGTGTCGCGCTCTCAGCGCCACAAAACCACAGTCGCTCATTGAGATGGCCGACGCGTAATACATCAGGGCCTACGCTTGGGTGTTCGGGTACACCGGTCCGATCGGCGTCGGCGCAGATCCAGGGGTCGGTCGCCCAGTCTCTGACAACCAATTCGCGCGGCTCTCCCGCCTCGGCACCGAGGCAGCGTGCAAGCTGCTCGCGAATGGCGGCGGCGAGTGGTTCGGGATCGCGTTGTTGTGGTGGCGTTGCGACAAAGCCAAATAAACTGGCATGGCCTTCGGCGCTGGTGTGATCATGGCATTCGAACAGGGGGCCCTGACGGCTGGCAATTCGGCCCGACAGGCCTTGCTCACGCCAAAATGGCCGATCATAGGTCATCACCGCGCGCGCTTGGGCTGCCATCCACGTCGGCATCGCTTGGAGGGCCTCGTGTACGGTCGCGGTTAGGCGCTCAGGCAACTGTATCCGCTCTGCGCTCAGGCGCAGTGGCGTCGCTAGCAGTACTCGCTCGGTGAGCATTAGGCCGCGATCGGTCTCCAGGCCCAGGCTGCCATTATCACGCTCGTGAATGGCATGAACGGCGGTGTTGGTGTGGACGCATCCCACGGGTAAGCCCGCGGCGAGTGTGTCGACCAGGCGCTGCGGCCCGCCAACGAATCGTGCCATGCCGACTTGTCCGGGCACAGCTTGACGCCGAGGGGTTGGGCCAAAGCCATCAAGGATAGCGTCACCGTGGTCATACTGCTCGAATGTCTTCAGGCCGAGTGCGTCGAGCCAGCGCGCGATGATGGGCTGAAAGGGCGGCCAAATCCACGTCGGGCCTAAATCAGCGATGGCATTGCCTTGACTGGAATAAAGGCTATCAACGCGACCACCGAGACGCTCGCTTGCCTCCAACACGGGCGCGGCGATGCCAGCGCTTGCCAGCGTATGCGCTGCGGTCAGTCCGGCAATGCCGCCGCCAATGATCGTGATGGGCGTGTTAGTCACATTCCGCGCCGCCGTCGTTGAATTCGGGGCTGCTTAGTTGCATGAGATAGGCTTATCCAAGCGATTATTTTGGCGCCGCGTATTCCGCCAAGCGCTCCAGACTAATGACTGCGAGCGTTTCCTCATGCGTGGCCTCAAGGTCAACCAGCGGTGCGACACCCGCTTGATAGGCCTCAAGCCAGCGGCCGGCGCATAAACACCAGCGATCACCCGCACTAAGTCCGGGAAAATCAGCAAGCGCCACGGGCGCGGTTAAATCATTGCCGCGATCTTTGGAGAATTCCAAAAAGGCATCGGTGACGATGGCACAAACCGTGTGCATCCCGGCATCGGCATGACCGGTGTTACAACAACCATCGCGAAAGAACCCCGTCATTGGATCGAGTCCGCAGGGTTGGAGGGTTTCGCCAAACACATTGGTTGGTTTAAATGCTTTCATAGTTGACATGGTACGCCGTATCGGTTGATGTCAGAAGCGTTCAGTGAACGACATATCAAGGTGATATTAATGGCGAGTGAGTTTCTTAGCGCTCGAAGGATTGCACCGACGTTGGGCATCGGGATGGCGTTGATGTTCGCCTCACCGGCTTTTGGGCATTCATCGTCCATGAGCTCAACCCCAGCGCCGGGTGCTGTGCTGAGCACATCCCCAGAGGCGCTGCGCGTGCCATTTGACGGGCCAATGCGCATCATCACCACCACATTGACCAATCAGGCGGGGGATTCGTTCGACGTTCAAGCGCAAGCCGGTCGCGATGCTAGTGACACGCTCGTGGTAATGCCACCGGCATTGCCGGGTGGTGATTACACGCTCGAGTGGCGGGGCGTTTCAGCGGATGGCCACACCATGACCGATTCTCTGTCATTTCGTGTGGATACTGACTAAGTGAACGAAATCGCGCTGGTAGTGGTTAAAGCGCTGGGTTATCTGGCGATGGCGCTGGCTTTAGGCTCGGTGTTGGGTTTGCTTGGGTTATCACCGCTGCCGGTCGCTGAGCGCCGGGTATTGACCCGCATGGCGCCCATCACAGCGCTGCTCGCTGCGCTCATGCTGTTGGCCTGGTTAGCGCTTGAAGTGGTGTTTTTAGCGGGCGGTGCGTTTAGCGCTGTCTTCGATACCGGGCTGGTGTTGCTGATGCTGCAAACACCATTGGGGCAAACGCTGGCGATTCAGCTTGGCGGACTGGCATTCGTCGCCGCGGCGGTGATTCCAGGAATTGGCCTGGCCGTTGGCTTGTTAGGCAGTGTGCTAGTTGCCGCCGGGTTCGGCTTAGGCGGCCATCCAGGCGCCCATGGGGGCTGGCTGCTGCCGACGTTAATCACTTTGCACTGGCTGGCGCTCGGGTTCTGGGTGGGTATTTTTATCCCACTTTATCGAATATGTGGCTACGACATGGGCGCTGCCGCCATGCTCGCCAACGATTTTGGTCGCAAGGCGGTTATCGCGGTGGCCATTTTGGTGGCGGCGGGTGGTGTAACGCTGTATCAGCTCACTGACGGTCAGATGGTAGCCCTGCAGAGTGCATACAGTCAGCTGTTCGCGCTCAAACTCAGCCTCTTTGCGGGGGTGTTATTGCTCGCGGCAATGAATAAGTGGGCGCTGACACCGGCGTTAAATCGGGGTGACAGCCTCGCACCGGCGAAAATGCGCCGATCCCTTGTGATCGAGGGTCTCTTGCTTGCCAGCATCATGGCCGTGACGGCTGTGATTACGACACTGACTGGCCCAACTGGATAAGCAAGGGTTGGTTTGTACCGACCCAGCTCAGGGGTATACTGTAGGACAAGAAAGCGCGGGAGAGTCCGGTAATCAGCATTGATTGACCGGCGCCGAAGGAGCAACGACCCCGGAATCTCTCAGGCCACCGAACCGCCTTTCATAAGATAGATTCCGAAAAGCAGTGAGCGCTTTAACGCTCACTCGCCGAAGGAGCAAACAGCGCGAATGCCCATTCGTCTGTGAATCTCTCAGGCACCAGGACGGAAGGGGTATGAGGGGAGCACTTAGTTGAGCGCGCCCGCATGCCAATCTGATCATGGGAGCCAGTATGCAAAGCATTGCCGTTATCGGGGGAGGGGTCACAGGGGTGACCACTGCCTACGCACTCGTTAATCGTGGATTTAGCGTCACGCTGTTTGAGCGCAACCGTTATGTCGCCATGGAGACCTCGTTTGCCAACGGTGGGCAACTATCGGCGTCCAACGCGGAAGTCTGGAATCACTGGCCCACCATCGTGAAAGGCCTGAAGTGGATGTTCCGGCCTGATGCCCCGTTATTAGTCAATCCCAAGCCCTCGTGGCACAAACTCAGCTGGTTTGCCGAATTTATCGCCGCGATCCCGCGCTACGCGGAGAACACCACCGCGACCGCGGCGCTGGCGATCGAAGCGCGGCGCTACCTTTTTGATTGGGCTGAGCGCGAGGGCATTGCGTTTGATCCTGAGCATCGCGGCATTCTGCATGTCTACCGCCACCGAGCCGGCTTTGACCATGCCGCGGCGGTGACCAAGCTATTGCAGCGCGCCGGGCTGGAGCGCCATGCCGTGGGTCCGGCCGAAATGCGCGATATCGAACCCAACTTAAACGGCGATTACTACGGTGGGTTTTATACTCCTACGGATGCCACCGGTGATATTCATAAATTCACAACCGGTCTAGCCGATGCCGCGGCGCGGCGCGGTGTATCGATGCGCTATGGCTGTCCGATTGACGCCTTGAGCGCCGATAGCCAAGGCGTTCGCATTGCCACCGATCAAGGCCACGAAAGCTATGATGGGGTGGTGGTGTGTGCCGGTGTTGGCAGTCGTGATCTGGCCGCCCGGCTCGGTGATCGAGTCAATGTCTACCCGGTGAAAGGTTATTCAATTACCGTCGAACTCGATGATGAAGCCTCTCGGCGAGCTGCTCCGCGGATGAGTCTGCTTGATGATGAGACCAAATTGGTGTCGAGTCGGCTCGGCGATGGCCGGTTGCGGGTCGCTGGCAGCGCTGAGTTTAACGGCTACAACTACGATATTCGTGCCGATCGCATTCGCCCCTTGGTGGATTGGGTCGCGCAGTGCTTCCCAGGTGTAAGCACGCGCAAGGCCACCCCATGGGCTGGGCTTCGGCCGATGATGCCGGACATGATGCCAAAGGTTGGGCCGGGGCGCCGCCCGGGGGTGTTTTACAACACCGGCCACGGGCATTTGGGCTGGACGCTTTCAGCGGTGACAGCTGATCAAATCGCCACCATCATTGCGCAGGCTGCGGAAAAGGCTAATGGCGCTGCGGCGCTGCAATAAGCTCAAGTAGCATGTGCGGGACGGTTAATGCGGCCAGACCGATGAAAATGACCCGCAGCAAAATCGCATCCGCCGGTAAGCCAAGCAAAAACGGCACTGCGACAATCACCAATCCATAGGTCGCGAGTGTGGTGGGTGCAAGCGCGCGGAGTTTCTCAGCCCAGCTTTCAAGTCCTAAATCGCGAGCTGCCAGCTCGAGATGACGCGGACTGTGCAAAAAGCACCAATAAGCGATGAAGTAAGCGAGTGGGTGCAAGATGATTGCCGCCGCGCTTAGCAGCAATGGGTCGCGCCAGTCACTAAGGGCGCGATCGGGGCTTTGGTAAAGCCCAATGGCTAGCATCACCGCGCTAATGCCGAGTGCCCAGGGGGCGGCAACCACTAGCGCTTGGCTTTGATCACTGCCGAGCGCTTTAAAAATCGCCAGCACCGGCTCGGGGTGAAATGTCACCGGGAGGGCAATGATGCCGAGCCCATAGCCACTCGCGCCCAATTTGTTGATGCGCGGGGCGATATCGTCGCCGAAATGCACGGCTGAATAGATCAAAAAGATGGCCAGTGCGATGTTGGGGAATTGCCACCAAAAGGCAATGACCAGTCCTGCTAACGTTAAGTAAGTCGCGAAAAAAACCATCAGCCTCGGGCCGTTATCCAGCGGCAGGTAGCGCTTTGCAACGGCGGTATCAAGACTGCCATGGGGTAAGCCCAAAAGGGCTGTGCTCAACGCGAGCACGGCATATAAAGGCCACTGCCCGGGCAATAAAGAAAGCCCCATGGCGATGACCAGCCCCGCAGGGAATAACCAGAAGGCGGGCGGGCGGCTCGTGGTTAACATTTGTGCCTCCAACATCCAGCATCGGCCGTGGCGTTTCAGGTATTCAATGATAGCAATTAAAGCGTTGTGTTCGCTGGGCGAAGCGCTGCGGCGTATGCGATGATGAAGCAATATGAGTTTAATCCAGCTCGACGATCTTGAATTCTCTGTCGGTGGCCCGCCGCTTTTAGAACACGCCAATCTCAGCATCGAGCCCGGGGAGCGGGTGTGCATTGTTGGGCGCAATGGTGTGGGTAAATCAACATTGCTACGGCTCATGGATGGCACGCTCGTGCCGGATGCCGGCCATGTCCGCTATGACCCGAGCGTGGTGGTTTCGCGCCTTGAGCAGGCCGTTCCCAGTGGAGTCGAAGGCACGGTGTTAACCGTGGTGACGGCAGGCTTGGGTGATATCGGTGCGCTCATCGCGCGATATCATGCATTGGCCGAAGCCATGAGTAACGGCGGCAGTGCTGAGGCGCTGGCCGAAGTGCAGGCGGCGATTGATGCCGCTGATGGCTGGCAGGTTGAGCAGCGCGTCGAGGCGGTGCTCAGCCGGTTTAATTTGCCAGCAGACGTGGCGTTTGACGATCTATCCGGGGGCATGAAGCGTCGCGTATTGCTGGCGCGAGCCGTTGTGAGTCGCCCGGACGTTTTATTGCTCGATGAGCCCACAAACCACTTGGACATTGAAGCCATTACTTGGCTTGAAGGGTTTTTGCGCGAATTCACGGGCAGCGTGGTCTTTGTTACCCATGATCGAGCCTTTTTGCAGGCCATCGCCACCCGTATTGTCGAGGTCGATCGAGGCGCTTTAACCAGTTGGCCAGGTGATTATCAAAATTACTTACGCCGCCGCGCGGAGCGCCTGCATGCTGAGGCGCTCGATCAGGCGCGGTTTGATAAAAAGCTTAAACAAGAAGAAGCCTGGATTCGGCAAGGTATTAAAGCCCGCCGCACTCGCAACGAGGGACGGGTGCGGGCGCTTGAGTCGATGCGCGAGGCACGGGCGGAGCGCCGCAGCGAGCCGGGTCAGGCCAAGCTTACGATGGCTTCGGGTGATCGCTCTGGGCGACTGGTCGCGGAGGCGCAGAGCATTGACTATGCGATTGGCGGTCAAACCTTGGTGGCTGACTTTAGTACCCGCATTTTGCGCGGCGATCGGATTGGCATCATTGGCCCCAATGGTGTGGGTAAAACCACACTGCTGCGTCTTTTGCTAGGTGAGATCGCGCCCGATAGCGGGCGAGTGCGCCTAGGCACCAATCTGCAGGTCGCATACTTTGATCAACATCGGCGCTCGCTTGACGATCAGCGCACCGCGCGTGAGAACGTTGCCGGCGGTGAGGAGTTTATTGATCTAGGCGATGGCAAGCAGCGCCATGTCATGGGGTATTTGCAAGATTTTCTATTTACGCCAGATCGTGCCAATGCGCCGATCACGCGGCTTTCGGGTGGTGAGCGCAACCGCTTATTACTCGCGCAGCTTTTTGCGCGGCCCGCCAACTTGCTCGTGCTCGACGAGCCGACCAACGATTTAGATGTCGAGACGCTGGAACTGCTTGAGGAGCGCCTAATCGATTTTAAGGGCACGCTCATGCTCGTCTCCCATGATCGAACCTTTCTCGATAACGTCGTCACCAGTGTCTTAGTGCCCGAGGGCGGTGGGCATATCGGTGAGTATGTTGGTGGGTATGCCGATTGGCTGCGCCAGCGTCAGCGTTCGAGCGAATCCCCGGCCAAAGCCGATACGCCGGCACCTACCAGTGCGCCGTCAAAGCCCAAGCCACGCGGTAAGCTCAGTTACAAAGACGCCCGTGATCTCGCGCAATTGCCCGAGCGCATCGAGCAGCTTGAGCAGGCCGTGCAAGAGGCCAGTGAGCGAGTCAATGACCCAGCGCTTTATCAGCAAGATGGCGCACAGATCGAAGCGGCAACCAAAGCGCTGGCGGACGCTGAGGCCGCTCTTGGCTCTGCCTTCCAACGCTGGGAAGCCTTGGAAGCCGAACGCGAGCGCCTCGGCGGTTGACTGTCACGCCAACATCATCGCGATCGTTATCCGGATTACTGCGCTTAAGCGGTTATTTGCGCCCGTACTGGTTGCAGGCTCTTGGTGCGGGCACGGCCCTGATTGTTGCCGGCGCGATGGTATTGGCTGTCGGCCAGGGCTTACGCCTACTCATTGATCAGGGCTTTGCCGCGCAATCGCCAGCTGCGCTCGATCGGTTGTTGTTATTGACCGGTGGCATTATCGCTGTGCTGGCCTTGGCGTCGGCATTGCGCTTTTATTGGATTACCTGGATCGGTGAGCGGATTGCCGCCGATTTGCGCCGTGATGTATTTAATCGGCTGCTCGCGCTCGAGCCAGACTTCTACACCCGCAATGGCGTGGGTGAAATTCAATCGCGCATGACCACCGACACGGCACTATTACAGACCGTATTAAGTTCAACCTTTTCAATGGCATTGCGTAATTCGCTCATGCTCATTGGTGCCATGGTATTGCTGTTGTTAACCAGTCCCTCGCTCAGTGCAATGGTGGCTTTGGGGATACCGGTGGTGTTACTGCCTATGTTGATGTTTGGTCGACGAGTGCGGCGCTTATCGCGCTTGAGCCAGGATCGTATTGCCGATGTCGGTAGCTACGCGAGTGAGGCACTCGGGGGTATTGAGACGGTGCAGGCCTTTACTCACGAGCCCATTGAGCGCCAGCAATTTAGCGCACGCGTCGATCAGGCTTTCGCGACGGCAGTGCAGCGCATTCGCCAGCGCGCTGGGCTCAACGCGGTGGTGCTATTGCTCGCCTTTAGCGGGGTCGCCTTCATCCTTTGGCGGGGAGGTCATGCGGTATTAACCGGTGACTTAAGCGCCGGTGAACTCTCGGCTTTTGTGTTTTATGCGGTGTTGGCAGCTGGCTCGCTGGGGGTGCTTTCGGAAGTGGCCGGCGAGGTTTTTCGCGCCTCTGGTGCCGCTGATCGGCTATTTGAGCTACTTGATACCCAACCACAGATCACCGCTCCGCGGCAGCCAAGCCCGATGCCGCAGCCAGCGCACGGTGCGGTATCGATTGAAGCGCTGACATTCGCCTACCCAACTCGCCCCAACACCCCGGCTATTAAAGACCTCAGCCTTGAGATACATGCCGGCGAGACCCTCGCCCTAGTCGGGCCATCGGGAGCAGGTAAAACCACACTCATGGAGCTGATCCTGCGTTTTGCCGACCCTCAGGCCGGGCGTATTCGCTTGGATGGGTGCGATATCCGCACGCTTGATCCAGCCGCTTTTCGTGCCCATATGGCATTAGTCTCACAGTCACCGGTGCTATTTACTGGCAGTGTTGCCGATAACATTCGCTTCGGACAGCCTGAGGCGTCGGATTTAGCCCTGCATGAGGCGGCGCAGGCGGCAAATTGCGAGGCGTTCGTAAGCGCGCTGCCCGAGGGCCTCGAGACCTATATTGGTCCCGGTGGAGTGCAGTTATCAGGCGGTCAGCGCCAACGCATCGCGATTGCCCGAGCGATTTTGCGCAACCCCACCCTATTATTGCTCGATGAGGCTACGAGCAGCCTCGATGCCGAAAGTGAGCGTCAGGTGCAAATCGCACTGGCGCGTTTGATGACCGGGCGGACGAGCTTGGTGATTGCACACCGCTTAGCCACAGTTCGTGGTGCGGATCGTATTGCCGTACTCGATCAAGGGCGTTTGCTTGCCACGGGCCGCCACGCCGATCTGCTGGAACGCGATCCGCTCTATGCGCATCTAGCGGCGTTGCAGTTTCAAACTCACAGTGAGTGATTGCGCAGACTGTGGCGCAGTGCCGCTTTGAGCATTGGGTATTTAGGCAGCGCTAAGAGCACGCGCAGAAGGTCGCTAAGAGAAGCCCGGCTCATTAAAAAGCGACTTAACGCCGCGGGTGGCGTGTCGCGGAATAGGGCAATAAATTGCTCCCCACCGCGCTGCGGATCTGGCCAAAGTGACTCTAAAAACACCCCATCCAACCAGTCAAGAAGCCGACTCCGGCGCGGTGCGATCGGCTCGTGGCCGGCCAATAAGGCCTCGCTGCAGGCATCCGCCCAGCGTTGAATGGCATGAAAAGCATAGCCGGTGGCTGGGCGCATGCTGCCGCCCGCTGCCCCAATGCGAAGCCAGTGTTGGTGGCGATAGGGCGCAATCGGGGCCATGGGTAAATGCCCGGATTCGCTTCGAATAACGTCGCTCGGTGCAATATCGCGACGCGCCAGTTCGGCATAAACCGCAGCGCTTAGTGTCGCCGGATCGCTGGGTTGCGGGACAAATTGGGTAAATTCAATCAGGCGCCGATTCTCGCTAATCGGTAACTCATAAAAAAAACTCGGCCACGCGCTGGGAGCATCAACAAAATCCATTAAGCGTACGCTGTCGTTGTGCGCGAAGGCCGGGCCCTCGACTTCGACGCCAAAAAAGCTTTGCCACAGCCACGGTCGAGTCAGCTTGAGTGCCGGAGCACGGGCGTCGAGTACCCATGTAGCCTGTACGTTTACGCCGCTATCGAGTGTTAGTTGCCAGTCACCATTCGTCTGGGTCTCGGCATCAATCAATGCACTGTCGAGGTGACAGTCCCAGTCAGAGCGGGCTTTGATCAATGCGTAGCTGCGCTCGCGCACACCGCCAGCATGGAGCATTTCGTAGGGTGTCTCTGGGGCGTGTTGAGTGACGGTTGTCGGGCCTTGGCTGACCGCCCACTTTGACCAAGTTTGGGTGATTTGATCGCTAAATGGGTGTTGGTTTGGCCCCCATCCACACCACGTCCGGTCGTTGCGCTGAATGTCACTGGGCTCGATCACCACCAGGCTGCCAGGCCAGTGGGCATAGGCAAGCCGAGTGATTAAGCTCATTGCCGCGGCGCCAAAGCCGATAAACGCTAGGTCATAGCGACTCATGCATTCGTCGACCGGCGCTTCTCACCCAAGCCCGATAGGGTGACCAATGCAAGCTTGGTGCGCTCACGAGCGTTGAGCGACACGCGGCCCTCCCAGTAGCGACAGCCCTGCGCTTTGACGCGCAGCCCAATGGCGCGATAAAGCCGCGCGGCGATGCGAATCGCGTGACGGTTACGCGCGGGAATCAGTGCCAAACCCGGTTCGGCCTGCGTGTAATAGTGTTCTGCTAGATCGACCGTGCGCGCAATGGCTTCACGCACCCGTTCGCGCTCATCGGGTTGTGCCGCGGCGATAGCGGCCGGGCTGAGCCCATTGAGCCAGTCACCCGGTAAATAGCGCCGAGCGCGTTGGGCATCCTCTAGTACGTCGCGCGCAATGTTGGTGAGCTGCATGGCAATACCGAGTGCGATCGCCGCCGGCCGCCCGCGTTGGCGGTCAGCGCCAATGAGCGGGCACATCAACTCACCGACGGTGCCTGCCACGCCATAGCAGTAATCAACTAATTGCGCCTCACTATCAAGGAGGGGTGCGGTCTTTGATTCGTCAGCGGCGGTTTGCGCCAGCGTGATCAGCGGTGCCAGATCGAGCTCACGGCGTTCGGCCATTTGCGCAAAACCGGCGACGGGTATGACAGCGAGGTCGCGCTCGCGGAGTGCCTGCATGAGCTGAGTAATTTGATGGGTTTGGCCATGCTGTTCGTCGGCCAAGTCGTCAATTAAGCGGCATAGCGCATATAAAATGGTGATGTCATGCGCGTCGGCCGGACGCAAAAACCGACTCGCCAAATGAAAACTGCTGGCATGTTTGGCAAGTACCTCGCGAGGGGTCATGCCGCGGTCATATCCGGGGCTAGCCGATCGAGTACTTTAGCGCTTGATAAAACCCCTGGCAGGCCAGCACCAGGGTGAGTGCCGGCGCCGACGAGGTAGAGATTGCGCAGTCCCTCGGCGCGGTTATGAAACCGAAACCAGGCGGATTGCCGAAACAACGGCGCAATGCTAAAGCCACTGCCATGAACACTTTGGTAGCGGCTGCGGAAGTGCTCTGGGGTCATGTAAAACGGTGCCCGAATCGATTCTTCGAGCCCCGGCATGATCGACTCCGATAGGGCCTGAATAATGCGGGCCTGCAGTCGTGGGCCCTCGGTTTGCCAATCGACGTTGCCCTGAAGGTTAGGCACGGGTGCAAGCACATAAAAGCTATCGTGCCCCGCGGGTGCAAAACTGGCATCGGTTGCGGTGGGTCGGTGTAGGTACAGTGAAAAATCTTCGGAGAGAATTTTGCGGTCAAAAATATCCGCCAATAGCTCACGATAGCGCTCGCCGAGCCAGATGGTGTGGTGCGCAACGTCGGGATACTGCCGATCAGTCCCAAAGTAGAGTACGAATAACCCCATCGAGGTAGTGGCGAGCTGGCGTTTAATGCGCGCCGCACGCGGGGCGGAGTCAAGCAGCTCGCCGTATAAATGCATCGGGTCGAGGTTGGAGACAAACGCATCGGCGCGGCGCTCACTGCCATCGTCAAGGCTGACCGAGGTAATGCGACGGCCTTGACGATGTACCGCCTCAATGCTGCGGCCGTTTTCAACCCGCACGCCTTGGCGCTCGAGAAGATCGGCGAGGGCATCAACCAGCGCCCCGGTTCCACCCATGGCGAAGTGCACACCCCATTCACGCTCAAGATAGTGAATAAGGCCATAAATACACGTGGTGTCAAACGGGTTGCCGCCCACAAGCAGTGGCTGCAGCGATAGCGCGCGGCGTAGGTAGGGGTGCTCGATGTGGCTCGAAACCATATCCCAGACGCTGCGGTGGATTCGCAGCCGCAAGAGGCGGGGGATTTGCCGAAGCATCACCGAGAGTCGATCAAATGGCTGATCACCAAGCTCGGTAAAGCCAATATCGAATATCGCTTTCGACTCTGCGAGTAGGCCGTGGTAACCGGCGATATCAGCCGGGTTAAAGCGGGCGATTTCCGCTTCCATATTGGCGATACCGGGACCGTAGTCAAATTGGCTATTGTCCGGAAACCGGAATCGATACCACGGGTCCAGTGGCGTCATGGTGACACGCTGACTGATTTCCTCGCCAAACAGCGCGAATAATTCAGCGAACAAAAATGGGGCGGTAATCACCGTCGGGCCCGCATCGTGGCGGTAGCCTTCACGCTCGAAAACTTGTGCGCGCCCACCTAATCGCGGGCAACGATCGACGATGGTTACCTCATGACCGCGAGCGCGCAAACGCAGCGCTGCGGCGATACCACCAAAACCACCCCCCATGACCAGCGTTTTCATTGCGATATGAATCCTCCGTAGACACAGCCGATTAGAAGCGTGGCTGTGGTGAGCCGATTAGCGTCGCGCTTTATCGGCAAGCTGATCGATGAGTGTATCGACGCATCCGTTCAGTGGCGAGGGCAGGTCAGCAGCTAGGCGCCGTGCTCGCGATAGCGCGGCGTTAGCGTGCCAGAGACAGCGCGCAATAATTGACTCAGTGTGAGCCGGCGATGCGAGCGGCTGGTGATGCCACCAGGCGTGGAGCTTGTGCAGGGTCGGCGCTGAGGTATCGGCGCTCACAGGCTGTAGGTCGTCAAGGTCATCAAGGATTTGATACGCCAGTCCAATGGCCTCAGCGAGCGCGCTGCAGTGCCGATCAGACACTGGCGGGGTGCTATTGTCGATGAGCCCAATGCGGATGGGTAATTCGATAAGCGGCGCGGTCTTCGCGCGGGTCGCGCTTAAGTATTCCCGCCGCGTGGGTGTTTTGCGCTCATCCGCATGCGCAAGCTCAGTGCTCTGCCCACCGATAACGCGCGCGGCTGCTTGGGCCATCGATCGCGTCAAATGCAGACGGGTCACTGAATCTTGGATTTGGCTGGCAGCCTGAAAAGCCGCGGCAAAGAGTAAATCGCCAGTACACAGTGCAATGCCTGGGCCGTAAGCAGAACACACGGTGAGTGCGCCACGGCGTAGGAGATCGCCATCGCTAATGTCGTCGTGGACGAGTGAGGCGTTGTGCAAAAGCTCGCAGGCGCTGGCTGCAACAATAGCGTCATCGCGATTAAGGCGCACGCTTGCGCTGGCAAGGCCAAGTTCGGCACGCATACGCGAGCCACCGGTATTGAGATGATAAAGCGCTGCTTCACGTGCCGGCGTTGCGCCGCTTGAAGCAATGATGTCGATCATAGTCTGATCGACCTGCGCTCGTGTGCCCCGGGATTCGACACGGGACTTGAATGTCGCTACATCCGTCGCGGCCAATCGGGTCACCTTTTTGATCTAAGGCCAAGTTGAGTGTCTGACCGCGCTCAGGCGGCCAGACACTCGCATGGCATTGGCTTATTACAAGCTAATCGGTGGCCGATTAGGCTTGTGCGCCACCCTCAGCTTCTGACTTACGCATGGCGATGGTCAGAATGACGATGCCGAAGACGGCCTTGGCAACGATGTCTGCGATCGTATAACCCACTTCAACGGCGGTGATGGCAGCGCCACCGGTAATGCCGAGCAGTGGGAAGAGGAAGACGACCGGATAGAACAGCCAAGAAACAACCACGAGCGTTGCGGCGCCATTAATTAGGCCACGCACGTTCTCAGGCTGCTTGCTGATCGAACCTTTTAGGCCCACAACCAGCTGGTAGACGATGTAGATGAACGGAATCATCGACAGCACCCAGAAGGTAAAGCGCGTACCCATGTCTTCTGCGACTTCGCCGGGATAACCCAAAATGATCATCAGCGCAGCCGCGCCACCCAGCCAAACACTCTTTGAGACTGTCTCGCTGCGGGATAGACGCATAACAAGAATCAGCTCGATGAGCAGCAATGGCACGGTGAGCAGCCAGTCAACATAGCGATAGGCTTGGTTGAACGGATAACCCGTGACTTCAATCATGTCGCCGGTTACCGAGAAGGCAGCCTGCCATGAAAGCATAATCTGCAGGTAGTGATAGCCAGCAATGGCTGTTACCAAACCACTGATCGTGATGGCCATACGATAGGCCGGTGCAACATTGCTGCGGGAAAACCATAAAAACAAAGTGGCGGCTGCCATAACGGCGAGGCCGAATGAGAACGCGTTCTGAACGAACGTGTATTGTCCGAGGCTAATTTCAAAGAGATCCATGCTGAGTCCTCCAGTTTTGAACCAGACGAAAGGTACTTTGTGTCGCGGCGCCGGTCAACCAATTTAGGGCGTTTATCGCACCATTTGGGTGCGTTGTTGTCGTGTTTGCGCGCTGCAGCGAATTAAGATGCCGCACCTGCACATAATGTTTTAACCACTTGAGCATAGCGCTGACTGTGACTCGATGGCATTGCGCCGGGCCGATTGAGTAAGTAATGACGCAGGTCAGCCAGCGTTTGTTCGGCCCCGGTGTAGCGCGTGAGCATGTGGTAACCATCGGGGTAGATAACCGCTTGCCAATCATTTTTGGGTGGAAAGCGCCTAAGCATGGCACAGGCCGCTGGCGGTGGAATCACTTGATCGGCAAGGCCGTATAAAATCAACGTCCGCGGGGGAGAAGGCCTCGGTGGCAGGGCGTTGAGCGCAGTATCCATCAGGCTAACCACCCCAGCCAGTGCATCCACACGGGTATCGCGGATCCAGTAGGGATCACGGGCCAATTCGGCACGAATCTTAGGGTCATCGGTCGGCTCGATGCCTAAGCCATCACCGCTAAGCGTTAAACCGGGCGTTAGGCGCTCACCGGCCCACAGCGCCCAGCGTTGATACCAGGGCATGGTTTGACGGGCCCAAAACGCGGGGGCAACGAGCACACTACCGGCAATCTCAAGGTCGCTTGCGCGCTCGAGCATAAGTGTTGTGACCGCTGCCCCCATGCTGTGGCCCATGATGTAGAGCGGTTGCTCGGGGTGTTGGGCCTGAATGGCTTGAGTAACGGCAATCGCATCGTCAACTAAGGTCTCGGTGCCTGGCCATCGGCCACGGCTTTCGGTGCGGCCAAACCCCCGCTGGTCAAAGGCGTAGACGCCGATCGCAGCCTCATTGAGGGCCGCAGCGGTGGCGCTAAAGCCACCGGCATGGTCATTAAAGCCATGAATGCCGAGCACGATTACTTTGGGGGATTGGTTGTTCTGGGGCGGCCAGTAACGCAGTGGCAGCTCGGTGCCATCAGCCATCTCGATCGGCGGCGTGGTTGGTGTTGGAGCGGGGGGTGGTTGACGCTCCTCGGCACAACCGCCGATGACTATCAGCAAAGCTAGTAGAGCAAGGACACGCATCATAGAATGATATTGTCCGGGAAATGCGGAGCTTGGGCTAGGTCGTGACCAATACTCGCAATTTAATGCCGCGGATGTCGTCCGCGCTTAAGTCTGCGTCGTCATAAAAACAACCTTAAAAACGGCCTGCCCTCAACTTATACCTATGCAGTCATATTCTATATTTTCGTTGGCACGACACGCACTCAGTGGCCATAAAAATTGGCGACCCGCGTGGCGTGCGGCCACGCCGCGACGACGCTACAAAGTGATTATCGTCGGTGGTGGTGGCCATGGCCTAGCCACTGCCTACTACCTCGCCAAAGTGCACGGCATTACCGATGTCGCGGTGCTCGAGAAAGGCTGGATTGGCGGTGGCAATACCGGCCGAAACACCACAATCGTGCGCTCGAACTATCTATGGGATGGCTCGGCGGCGCTCTATGAGAAATCCCTCAAGCTGTGGGAAGGTCTCTCGCAGGATATTAACTACAACGTCATGTTCAGCCAGCGTGGTGTGCTCAACCTAGGGCACAACCTACAAGACATGCGCGATATCCGTCGGCGAGTGAACGCTAATCGACTCAATGGCATCGATGGTGAGGTTCTTGATACCGCCGGCGTTAAGCAGCGGGTGCCGTTTATTAATACCTCGGCGGATGCCCGCTACCCGGTGCTTGGGGCCTCGTGGCAGCCGCGTGCCGGCATCGCGCGCCATGACGCGGTCGCCTGGGGATACGCTCGCGCGGCCGACGATTTGGGCGTCGATATCATTGAAAACTGTGAGGTCACCGGCATTCGGCGCGAGAACGGGCAAGTAACCGGCGTTGATACGACTCAAGGCGAAATTAGCGCTGATCGAGTGGGTGTGGTGGTTGCCGGTCATGCCGGCGTGCTCGCTGACATGGCGGGATTTCGCTTGCCGCTTGAAAGCCACCCGTTGCAGGCGCTGGTCTCGGAGCCACTTAAACCCATGCTCGATACGGTGGTGATGTCCAATGCGGTGCACGTCTATGTCAGCCAATCAGATAAGGGCGAGCTGGTGATCGGTGCCGGCATTGACGCGTATAACGGCTACGGCAACCGCGGCAGCTTTCAGACCATGGAGCATTTTCTCACCGCGCTGATCGAGCTCTATCCGATATTTAGTCGTCTGCGCATGCTGCGCCACTGGGGCGGTATTGTGGATACCTCACCGGATGCGAGTCCGATTATTAGTAAAACACCGGTGGGTGGACTGTACTTTAACGTTGGCTGGGGCACGGGCGGGTTCAAAGCCACGCCGGGTTCGGGCTGGGTGTTTGCGCACACCCTTGCAACCGGCGAGCCTCATGCCATTAATGCACCGTTTTCGCTTGAGCGCTTCCATAGCGGCGCGCTGGTTGACGAACACGGGGCCGCGGCGGTGGCGCATTAATTATGTTGTTAATTCATTGCCCTTGGTGTGGCGCTCGTGATGAGAGCGAATTTAGCTACGGCGGCGAGGCCGACATTGTTCGACCGCCCGATCCTAATGCCGTTGATGATGCTGCTTGGGCTGACTATGTCTTTATGCGCAGCAACACCCGCGGACTGCATCGCGAACAGTGGGTGCATGCCCATGGGTGCCGGCGATGGTTTAAGGCTGAACGCGACACCGTGAGCTACGACATCGTTGCAACCTGGCCGATGAACGAGGAGCGACCATGAGCGCGCGGCTAGCGAATGGTGGTCGAATCGATCGCAACCAACCATTGCAATTTACCTTTAACGGTCAAGCGCTCAGTGGTTATGCCGGTGACACGCTTGCCTCAGCGCTACTCGCCAATGGCATTCATTTAGTCAATCGAAGCGTCAAACTGCATCGGCCGCGCGGCATTATCGGTCGGGGTCCTGAAGAGCCCAACGCCTTGCTGCAGATCGGACAGGGTGCGAGTGCATTAGCTGATCAGCGTGCGACACAGGTGGTGCTTCGCGACGGTATGCAGGCCCGCTCGATTAATGGCTATCCAAGCTTAAAGTTTGATTTCATGGCGCTATTCGACCGCGCCTCCAAACTATTGCCCGCCGGGTTTTATTATAAAACCTTCATGGGTCCCAGTGGCTGGTGGGAGCAGTATGAAAAAATCATCCGCCCCGCTTCGGGCATGGGATTGGTGCCTGAGGGCCCCGATCCTGATCGCTACGAAAAGCGCGACCTTCACTGCCAAGCGTTGGTAGTTGGCGGTGGTCCGGCCGGGGTCATGGCGGCGTTGGTGCTGGCGCGGGCTGGGGTGCCGGTCGCCCTTGCCCATGAGCAGTCGCAGTTTGGTGGTGGCCTGCTCGCCAGTCGCTCGAGCATTGAGGGCCGCCCCGCCCAGGATTGGTTAGAGGCGGCGATCGTTGAATTGGCGGCGCTGCCGCATGTCACGCTCATGGCAGCCACCACGGTGTTTGGGCATTACGACCAACACTATTTAGGCGCGGTGGAGCGGTTACATGAAACGCGGCCGGACGCACCGGTACGCGAGCGCTTTTGGAAGATTCGCTGCGAGCAGTTGATCTTAGCCGCTGGTGCGATCGAGCGTCCGATCGCGTTCGCCAACAACGACCGCCCAGGCATTATGACCGCCTCGGCGGTGCATGAGTATATCGAGCGGTATGCGGTGTTGCCGGGTCGGCAAGCGGTGGTGTTTACCAACAACGATGCCGCCTATGCCTGTGCCTTGAGTTTGCAGCGCGCCGGCGCTGAGGTGTGCGTGGTCGACAGTCGTGCCAACCCGGGTGCGGTGGCGCAGAGCGCCCGGCAAGCGGGCCTGGCAGTGCATGCCGACGCGCAGGTTACCAATACGGCGGGGCGCTTACGGGTTAGCTCTGTGCGGGTGCGTCACGCCGATCAGCGCAGCCAGACGTTGCCATGCGATTTATTGGCGGTGTCGGGTGGCTGGAACCCGTCGGTGCATTTGCACTCGCACGCGCGCGGCTCGCTGCAATGGGATGAGGCGCTAGCCTCGTTCATTCCGCAGCAGGATTTGGCTGGAGTCGCCTCAGTGGGTGCCATGGCCGGAGAGTTTGAGCCCAATGCCGCGCTCGCCGGTGCGTGCAAAGCCGCTGAGCAAGCGGCCGCTGCGTTGGGTTATTCGGTTGATGCCACGCAACCACCGGTGATTAGTGATGCTGAACCGGGTCCAACCGGGGTTAAAGCCCTTTGGCGGGTGGCAGGTGAGGGTCCCGCCTTTGTCGATATGCAAAACGACGTCAAAGCGAGTGATATTGAGTTGGCGTTGCGTGAGGGCTATCGATCAATTGAACACGTCAAACGCTACAGCGTGCTCGGATTTGGTACCGATCAGGGCAAATTGGGTAATATTCTCGGCCTGGGTATCGTCAGCGAACTCGTTGGCATGAGCCCCGCTGAAGTGGGGACGACCACCTATCGCCCCGCGTGGACCCCAGTGACATTTGGCGCGTTGGTTGGCACCGAGACCGGGGCGCTGTTTGATCCGATTCGCTACACCCCCATGCATCAGTGGCATGTTGAGCGTGGTGCGGTGTTTGAAGATGTCGGACAATGGAAGCGCGCGCGTTACTACCCACGGCCCGGCGAGGACATGGATGCGGCGGTTGCTCGCGAGTGCCTTGCCACCCGCGATGGGGTTGGCGTGCTCGATTACTCAACGCTTGGCAAAATTGATATTCAAGGCCCCGATGCGGTGACGTTGCTCGAGCGAGTGACGGTGAACAACTGGCAAAAGCTCGGCATTGGCCGCTGCCGCTATGGCCTGATGCTGGATGAAAACGGCATGGTCCTTGATGACGGAGTGACCGCACGGCTTGGCGAGCACCACTTTCTGATGTCGACCAGCACTGGTGGCGCCGCGCGAGTGATGGGCTGGCTTGAGCAATGGCTGCAGACCGAATGGCCAGATCTTGATGTGCGCCTGACCTCGGTGACGGATCAGTACGCGACGATTTCGCTTGCTGGCCCACACAGCCGAGCGCTTATCGCTGATTTGGGCACGGATATTGATTTAAGCGCGCAAGCGTTTGAATTTATGAGCCTACGCACCGGCACGGTGGCCGGCGTTGCCGCGCGGGTGCAGCGTGTCAGCTTTACCGGCGAATTGGGCTTTGAGATTACCGTCTCAGCCGATTATGGCGCCTATCTCTGGGAGCAGATCTTTTTACGCGAATCGGCCTTCTCGATAACGCCTTACGGCACCGAAGCAATGCATGTGATGCGCGCTGAGAAGGGCTTCATTATCGTTGGCCAAGATACGGATGGCTCGATTAGCCCGCTCGATGTGGGCATGGCAGGCATGATTAGTACGCGCAAAGATTGCCTAGGCAAGCGCTCGCTCAATCGTAGCGAACTCCAGCGCGATGAGCGTCCGCAATGGGTGGGATTGAAGCCGCGTAAGCCTGATGTGGTGATTGCCGAAGGTGCGCAGATTATCGCCAGCGCTAACCCAGCGGGCGAAACGCCGATGCACGGCTGGGTGACGTCAAGTTACTTTGCGCCGCGACTGGGCTATGCCTATGCGCTGGGTTTTGTTAACGCCGGTCGCAGTCGACACGGTGAAACGCTCTACGCTTGGGACTTAGATGGCGGCGCCATTGAGCTCGAGGTAACGGCGCCGGCGCAGTATGACGTCGAAGGGGTGAGGCAGCATGTCGAGTGAGATTCAGGCGCGCGGCCCGCTCGATGGCCGCCAGATCCAGGCTAACGGTGTCCGGCTTGCCGGGTTGCCGAGTGCGGCGTTAGTTAATGTCCGTGGCCCCATCGCCGATGCGGCGATCGATAAAGCACTCAAGCGCGTCATTGGCTGTCAGCGACCGACCCGGCCGAATAGCATCGAGGTGGGCAAAGCTGGCCGTATTCTATGGCTTGGGCCGGATGAATGGTTGGTTGAGCTATCAACCGATGGTGCGCTCGATCAAACAGCGCTTGAAACGGCATTGGCCTCAACCCAAGCCACCGTGTGCGCGGTGGGCGCAGGGTTAGCGCGAGTTAGCGTCGAAGGCAGTCAAGCACGGTGGCTGCTCGCAGCGGGCTCACCGTTGGCCGGTGACAAAACGGCGATCGCGGCGGGCGACTGCGCCCAAACCCGATTAGCGCATGCTTCGGTGATTGTGGTGGCAGAATCGGCTGATGCACTCACAGTGCTCGTGCGCCGCAGCATGGCCGGCTACCTTTGGCAGTGGTTTGAGGCGGCGAGCGCTCGGCTCGAGCCCGCGCAACCGGCAGCGAGCTAAGCGCTTTGGGTTGCCGGCTCGCCGCTTGCACTCGCCGATAAACGCTCGCGTCGTGCGCGGCGCTCGGCGCTCGGTGAATAGCCATAGCGGTCGTGATAACACTTGGTGAAGTGCGGTGGCGAGACAAAGCCGCAAGCCATGGCGATGTCGGTGATCGAAAGCCCCGTTTGCAGTAACAGCTGGCGTGCCTGAGTGAGCCGTAGCTCAAGATAATAATGCGTTGGCGTGCAGCTTAAATAGCGACGAAAAAGCCGCTCGAGCTGGCGTCGTGAGGTATTGGCATACTCGGCAAGCTCATCGAGTGATAGTGGCTCATGGATGTTCGATTCCATCAGCGTAACTACCTCGACGAGTTTGGGCTGGCTCGTCCCCAGACGCACGCGAAGCGGAATACGTTGGCGTTCGCTGAGCTCACGAATGCGCTCATGGAGAAATTCCTCTGAAATGGCTTCCGCCAGTTCGATGCCCTGATGCCGGGTCACCAAATGCAGCATCATGTCGAGCGGGGCGATGCCGCCCGATGAGGTAAAGCGATCACGGTCAATAACGAATAGCTCCGAGGTGAAGATCGTTTGCGGAAACAGGAGCGTTTCTTGAATACCGCTAATGTTTTGCCAGTGCAGGGTGCAGCGATAACCCTCCATCACACCCGCCCGTGCGAGGATAAACCCACCAGTACAAACCGCACCGAGCGCAATCTGTCGGCGCGCGAGTCGCTGTAACCAACTGTTGATGTCGCGGTCATCAATGGTTTCGATATCGATCCCGCCGCAGACCATGACCAAATCGGCCGCCGGGTCATCGCTGACCGAGTGATCAACGGCCATGCGGGTGCCATTGCTTGCCGTGACTGGTTGGCCATCGGATGAGGCCAACGAAACATCATAAAGGTGCTGGTTACCCAACTGATTGGCCATGCGCAGGGGCTCAATGGCCGAGGCAAACGCAAGTTGGGAATATCCTGGAGCGAGCAGGAAGACAACGCGGTAAGGCTGGCCGGTGTCTGGCATCAGTTCTCTCTCTCCTGGACTTTTTATTATTGCAATCGATTATGAATCGTCCGTGAGCGTTTGGGTAGAGACTTATCCGAAAGCGACTGAGAGCATTCCCTAAACGGCATTAAAATTGAATCATCTCAATAACTTGTCGTCACTGCTTGGCTTAATGCCGTTCTCACGAAATCGCCGGCTCGCCGGCGTTCCTATACTCGAGTTACTAGCCACAATAATAAATTTTAGGAGAGCGGAGAATGGCGACCCCCAAAATAAATGACTTGGCCCCCAAACCCCTAGCCAGTGATCTTGAAATTGCCCGTCAGGCAACCCTTAAGCCGATCGCTGAAATCGCCGAAAAACTGGGGATCGCCGCCGGCACAATCGAACCCTATGGCCATGATGTCGCCAAAATTCCACTCGAAGCCATTGAGCACTTGGCGGTCAATCAGCGCGCCAAATATGTGGTTGTCTCAGCGGTTACGCCGACGCCGCTCGGTGAGGGTAAGACCACGACGTCGGTCGGGTTAGCGCAGGGTTTTCACCATATTAATCGGACCGCCACGGTATCGCTGCGACAGCCCTCGATGGGGCCGACGTTTGGCATTAAAGGCGGTGCGGCTGGTGGCGGCTGGTCACAAGTGGTGCCGATGGAGCGCATTAACTTGCACCTCACTGGTGATATTCACGCCGTCAGTGCCGCGCATAATCTGCTCTCAGCGATGGTTGATAACCATCTGTTTCATGGCAATGCCGCGGGCATCGACCCGTCTCAAGTGGCGTGGCGTCGGGTCATGGACATTAATGATCGTGGGTTACGTCAAATCGTCACCGGTTTGGGCGGCAAAGCCAATGGGCTACCCGCTGAGACCGGTTTTGATATTACCGCTGCATCAGAGGTGATGGCGGTGTTGGCGTTAGCCGATTCGTTCGAGGATTTGCGCCGGCGCTTGGGCCGTATCGTCGTGGGCTGGACGCCTGGCGGTGAGCCAGTGACCGCCGAGGACATCAAGTGTGCGGGGGCTATGGCTGTGCTGTTAAAAGAGGCGATTAAGCCGAACTTGATGCAAACCATTGAAAATACGCCGGTATTAGTTCACGCCGGGCCATTTGGCAATATCGCGCATGGCAACTCATCGATTATTGCTGATCAGGTCGGTATTTATGGCAGTGACTTTTTGGTCACTGAGGCCGGATTTGGCGCCGATATGGGCGCCGAGCGATTTTTCAACATTAAATGCCGGGCCTCTGGAATGGCGCCTGATGCCGCGGTGCTCGTCGCCACGGTGCGCGGCCTTAAAGTGCATTCGGGCAAGCACCGGGTGGTCGCGGGCAAGCCGTTGCCTGAGGGCATGCTCGCTGAGAGCCCGGAAGATGTTCAGCTCGGTGCCTCAAATTTGCGCAAACAAATTGAGAATATCCGCCTGCATGGCGTGCCGGTTGTGGTGGCCATCAATGCCTTCCCGACAGACTTTGATAGCGAGCATGCAGTGATTGCCGCGGTCGCCGAGGAAATGGGGGCGGTTGCCCGCGTTTGTACCCATGTTCGCGATGGCGGTGCCGGCGCGGCTGATCTTGCCGAAGCCGTCGCGCAAGCCGCTGAGCAGGGCGGGCAGTATGCGCCGTTATACCCCTCCGAGCAGCCGCTCAGCGAGAAGATCGAGTGCATTGCCACCCGCGTCTATGGTGCCGAGGGGATTGATCTTAGCCCGCTTGCCAAACGCCAGCTCGAGGCCTTCGCAGAGGCGGGCTATGCGCACCTACCTGTGTGCATTGCCAAAACCCATTTATCGCTGTCTTCCGATCCGGCATTACGGGGCGCGCCGACTGGCTGGCGCATGCCCGTGCGCGAGGCCCGACTCTCCGCCGGCGCCGGGTTTGTTTACGTGCTCTGTGGTACGATTCCAACGATGCCTGGGTTGGGTTCGCATCCAGCCGCCGAGTCGATCGACATCAACGAAATGGGCGATATAGAAGGACTGTTTTAAACGATGCAGCGTGATGCGATGCACTACGATGTGGTGGTGGTGGGTGCCGGTCCTGCCGGGTTATCGGCCGCCATTAAACTTCGCCAGTTGGCCACTGAGCGCGATCAGGAGATTAGCGTTTGCGTGTTGGAAAAGGGCTCTGAAGTCGGCGCGCATATTCTCTCCGGCGCGGTCCTCGAGCCACGGGCACTGGATGAGCTGATTCCCGATTGGCGCGATCAGGGCGCGCCGCTGAATACGCCGGTGAGCGATGAAGCGTTTTTGCTCTTGGGAGAAAAACGCGCGCTCGGCGTGCCGCTGCCTTTACTGCCGCGGCAATTGCGCAATGAAGGCAACTACATTGTCTCGATGGGTAATGTTTGTCGCTGGCTTGCTGAACAGGCCGAGGCCTTGGGTGTGGAGATCTATCCGGGGTTTCCTGCCGCTGAAGTGCTCTACGATGAGGCCGGCAGTGTCTGTGGTGTCGCCACCGGCGAAATGGGCATTGGCCGAGATGGTGAGCCAAAGGCGACGCATGTACCGAGTATCGAGCTAAGAGCGCGCTACACGTTGTTTGCCGAGGGTTGCCGAGGGCAACTCAGCGGGCAACTCGAAGCGCAATTTGGTCTAAGGCAAGGCGTCGATCCACAAACCTACGGCATTGGCTTTAAAGAACTCTGGGAGCTCGATGAGGACGCGCATCAACCTGGACTGGTGATGCACAGCGCTGGCTGGCCGATGGATACCAAGACCTGGGGTGGCTCGTTTATCTATCACCTCGAAGACCGCCAAGCGTATATTGGTTATGTGGTCGGGCTTGACTATCAAAACCCTCACCTTGACCCGTTTCGCGAATTTCAGCGCTTTAAAACGCATCCCCGCATTCGTTCGATGCTCGAAGGCGGCCGGCGCATTTCCTATGGCGCCCGCGCGCTGAACGAAGGTGGGCTGCAGTCGGTACCGGAGTTGAGCTTTGCCGGTGGGGCATTGATTGGCTGTGCGGCGGGGTTTCTCAATGTGCCCAAAATTAAGGGTAACCACACCGCGATGAAAACCGGCATGTTGGCGGCAGAAGCAGCGGCTGATGCGCTTGCCCAAGGTGATCAAGCGCCAACGGTTTTAAGCGACTACCCCGAGCGTTATCAGAACTCGTGGGTGTATGAGGAGTTAAAAACGGCGCGTAATTTGCGCCCAGCAACCGCGCGCTGGGGCATGGTGTTGGGCAGTCTTTATGCGGGCATTGACCTGAAGCTCTTTGGCGGGCGGCTGCCTTGGACGTTGCGACATCGCCATGCCGATCATGAAATGCTCAAGCCGGCTGCGCAAATGCCCAAGCCCGATTATCCGGCGCCCGATGGAGTGGTGAGCTTTGATCGTAATAGCAGTGTGTATTTAACCAATACCAATCACGAAGAAGATCAGCCCTGTCATTTACGCCTGCGTGACCCGGATCTATCGGTCAGCCACAATTTGCCGATCTACGACGAGCCGGCCCAGCGTTACTGTCCGGCCGGCGTTTATGAAATTGTGCATAGCGATGCGGGTGAGCCGCGGTTGCAAATTAATGCGCAAAACTGCATTCACTGCAAAACCTGCGATATCAAAGACCCACGACAAAATATTGAGTGGGTCGCCCCAGAGGGTGGCGGCGGACCCAATTACCCGAATATGTAGGTGCACCCGCGCCTGGACGATTGTCCAGACGCGGGGCGGTGCTTACGAGCGTGGGCGCTCGTTATCGGGGTCATAAATCGGCTGATAGCCGACCGCATCGACCCGTACTGGGTAGCTTTCGTTGAAATACTCCATGCTCAACTCGCGACCGGTCTGACAGTAGTCGACTGGCAGGTAGGCGAGCATCAGGTTGCGTCCGACCGATGGGCCATAGGCAATGCTGGTGGTGTAAGAGCGCCGCCCAAGGTCGTCCACGAGCACTTCGCCATTGGTTGGATCGACGATCGGCAAATTGCCGAGTGGATAGCGTGCTACCCGCTGGCTATCGCGGTTGTCGGTCATCGATAGCGTGCAGAGATAAGCGGGCTGTTGTTGGCGCTCGCGCTGCTCGAGGTAAGCCGCCCGGCCATGAAAGTCGACCGGTTTAACCCGCGGCCGCTCAAGACCCGCCTCGATGAGGTTGTACTCGGTGAGTAGATCGGCGTTTTGTAGGCGCAAGCTCTTCTCTAGACGCCGACTATTAGCGTAGCTCTCGATGCCCACTGGCGTAATGTCGGCAGCGTAAAGCGCATCCCATAGCGCTAGGCCATCGTCATAGGCAAAGTGCAGCTCCCAGCCCTGCTCACCGACATAAGAAATGCGAAACGCCGTGACCGTAACACCGGCGATTTTGATTGGTTTAAAGCTGGCAAATGCAAAGGCATCCGCATCCAGCGCAGCCGGGTCATCAACCAGGGTCTGCAAGCGGCTGCGGGCGTTAGGGCCCCATACACCGAGGCAGCCAAACTCTTCGGTACGCTCGCTAATAGCAACGCTCGCGCCGCGGTCTTCGGCGAGGCGTTGTAGCCAGACAAGATCGCGGTGGCCGGTATCACCACCATCAACAATGCGGTAGTGGTCATCGGCAAGCCGCAGTACCGTTAAATCGGCCCGCACACCGCCCTCGGCGTCGAGGAAGTGGGTATAAATGCCTTTGCCGACTGGCGTATCACCGCCGACCCGAGCAACGCAGGTATATTCCATGAGCGCTTCGGCGTCGCGGCCTTTGACATCGATAATGCAAAAGTGCGACAGATTAATCATGCCCACATCGTCAGAGAGCTTGAGTTGCTCGGCGTTTGAGACGCGCCAGAAATGTCGGTTATCCCACTCGGATTCGCGCACCGGAATGCGATCACCGTAAATCTCTAGCAACGGCTCGTTGCTGGCATAGCCATGCGCACGTTCCCAGCCGGCGGCTTCCATGAAGTGCCCGCCGAGGTCGCGTTCGCGCTCCCAAAATGGGCTGCGACGAATATCGCGTGCTGCCGTGTAGGGCTCACGGTTGTGGACCGGGGGGTTATAGACTTTAAACGCACTCTCGTAGCAGCGATCGGCGATGTACGACTCGGTGCGCTGGAACGGATAATGACGGGCGACATCAATGCCGTGATGATCACGCTCGGTGATACCATCGGTCATCCAGTCAGCGACCACTTTGCCGGTCCCTGGGCCATCTTTAACCCATACCGATTCGGCGTACCACAGCCCGCGGACCTCGGTTGATTCACCAATTGATGGCCCGCCATCGGCGGTTATCTGCAGTAGGCCGTTAAATGAGCGCTTATCATCGTAGCCAAGCTCGGCGAGGATCGGCGTGAGCTCAATCGCGCGCTCAAGTGGATCGATAATTTGTTCCATATCGAGGTCGCGCTGCGAGGGTGAAAGCCGGGCCTCACTTTTTTCAAGAATTTCGCGGGGGTGGATGAGCCGCGGTGCGCGCTCCTCGTAGTAGCCCCACTCGATTTGCCCGCCCTCGGGTGTTTTAGGGTCACCGGTATCACGCAGGTAAGCCGAATTGCCCTGATCGCGCAGCAGCGGATAGCCGATATCCTTACCGGTGCCGGCAAATTCTTCATACGGTCCGAAATACGTCAGCGGGTGATCAAGCGGCATGATCGGTAGGTCTTCGCCCGCCATGTTGGCGATTAGACGCCCCCACAGGCCCGCACAGACAACCACATAGTTTGCCTCGATTGTGCCGCGTGAGGTTTCTACGCCTTTGATATGGCCGTCCTCAATGCGCAGCCCGGTGCAGGCGGTATTCGCCCATGATTGCAAATGACCGGTTGCTACCGCTTCATCGACCAATTCACCTGAGACCACTTGTGAGCGAGGCTTTACCAAGCCGGCGTCCGGATCCCACAGGGCGCCTTGAATCATGTCTTCTTCAAGCAGCGGGAATCGCTCCTTCGCCTCCGCCGCAGAGATCATGTGCGCCCGTGTGCCAAATGCGCGGCCTGAGGTGACTTTGCGTTTGAGCTCCGCCATACGCTCATCGTCATCAACGCGCGCAACCTCGAGGCCACCAACTTTGTCGTAGCGCCCGCGCTTGTCAAAAAAGTCGATGCTGTACATGGTGGTATAGCAGGTCATTGCATCATGCGCGGTGGCATAGCAGAAGTCCGAGGCATGCGAGGTCGAGCCGATGTCGGTGGGAATAGCGCTTTTGTCGATTCCCACGATATCGGTCCAACCCCGTTCAATGAGGTGGTGGGCAACCGATGAGCCCACGATCCCCCCGAGGCCGACAATCACAACATTGGCTTTGGCCGGAAAATCTGCCATCTGAATACTCCTGGGGTTTAGGCGCTTTGGCCAATGGCGACGGGGCTTTCGGCAAGCACGCTATCGAGCTCTTCAAGGGCTCCCATCAAATCTTGAACCAAACCATAATCGGCGACTTCAAAAATCGGTGCTTCGGGGTCATTATTAATCGCCGCGATCACCTGTGACTCGCGCATCCCCGCCATATGCTGTATCGCCCCAGAAATGCCCACGGCTAAATACAGCTTTGGCGCCACCATTTTGCCGGTTTGCCCGACTTGGTAGTCATTGGTGATGTAGCCGGCGTCTACTGCCGCGCGGCTTGCGCCGACTGCGGCGTTGAGGCGCTCGGCAACGCGTTTTACTAGGGCAAAATTCTCCTCCGATCCCACACCTCGGCCACCAGAGACCACAATATCGGCGGTGGTTAATTCAGGACCCTCACCGCCGCTAAGGATCAAGCCTAGGTGCTCGACCAGACCAGTGTCTGCGCCCGCGTCAACGGCGTTGATCGAGGCCTGACCACCGCTTGCCGTCGTCGGTTCGAAGGCAGTTGCCCGCACCGTAATGACGCGTAGGGCGTCGTGGCTGCGGACCGTGGCAGTCGCATTGCCGGCGTAGATCGGTCGAGTAAACGTTTGCCCATCGATCACGCCACTGATATCGGAGATCTGTTGGACGTCAAGGCGTGCGGCAACCCGAGGGAAAATATTTTTGCCATGACTTGTCGCCCCTGCGAGCAGATAGTCATAGTCTCGCGCCAATGACTCGAGCACCCAGGCCACGCCCTCGGGTGGCTGGGTGGCAAGATGCGCTGACTCGGCGGTGAAGACCTGGCGGATGCCGGCAATAGCCGCCGCTTCGCTGGCAACGCCAGCACAAGCCTCGCCGCATACGACCAGATCAATGGTGTCATCCAGTGCCTTTGCGCAGGTAATCGCCGAGCGCGTGGCTGAACTTAAGCGACTGGCATCGTGCTCGGCATAAATCAAAACGCTCATGGCATTACTCCTGCTTCGTCGCGCAATTTGGCGATGAGTTCGCTGACACTGTTAACTTTGACTCCTGGGGTGCGCGCTGGCGGCTCGCGGACTTCAAGGACATCCAGGCGTCGTTCGGTTGATACGCTGAGATCGTCGAGTGTGAGCGCCTCGATGGGAGCACGCTTGGCTTTCATGATGTCCGGCAGTTTCGGGTGACGGGGGTCATTGAGGCGCAGATCAACGCTAATAATCCCCGGCAACTGAACGGCTAAGCGCTCGAGGCCACCGTCGATTTCACGCGTCGCGATGGCCTTGCCATCGTCAAATTCGAGCGCCGAGACTGACGTTGCCTGTCCCCAGCCCTGCAGCGCGCCGAGCATTTGCCCGGTCTGGTTCGAATCATCGTCAATCGCCTGCTTACCAAGAATCACTAAATCTGGGGCTTCGCGGTCGCACAAAGCCTTGAGCGTTTTGGCAACGGCTAGCGGTTCTAGGTCGCTCGGACCATCCACATGGATTGCCCGTTGCGCGCCCATTGCCAAGGCGGTGCGCAATTGCTCCTGGACGGCCTCGGGGCCAATGCTCACCGCGACTACCTCGCTGGCTTGACCCGATTCGACCATACGAATGGCGGCTTCCAAGGCGATTTCGTCAAACGGGTTCATCGACATTTTGGTGTTGGCTGTCTCAACCCCACTGCCATCGCTTGCAACGCGAATTTTGACGTAGGCGTCAACGACCCGTTTAACCGCTACTAATACTTTCATCGCGTTGTCCTTTTGCTCGGCCGATAAGTGCAGAGTAACTGCGGGGTAATAAAGCACACTGGTCTGAATGCGACAACGCCTTGTATAGCAGCGCCATGAGCGGGTTTGCGTGCGCGGTCCGGGGATGACAGAGGTCGCAGTCTGAAAACTGCGTACCGAGGGGCTGGGGCATCATTCGAGCCGTGACAGACCAAAACACATGACTTATTCGGGAGGAGTCGAGCATGAGCGGGAAACATCAATATCCGGGCGTTAATGACGCCGCGGTCGAGCAGGTCAAAAGCGTCGATCAGTCTGATCGTTACGTGCCCATCAACCTTCGCCAATCAGGCCGAACCCCAGTTGAAATGTTGATTTCGACGCGGGTGCGCAAATCACCCTATTGGCATTTGGCCCATCAGGCCGGCTGCTGGCGTGCGACGGTGTACAACCGGATGTATCACCCGCGTGGCTATGTTCGCCCCGAAGATGGCGGTGCGATGGTGGAATACGACGCCCTGGTTAACCACGTCACCATGTGGAATGTCGCCGTTGAGCGCCAGATCCAGGTGAAGGGCCCAGACGCCGAAGCGTTCGTTAACTACGTCATCACTCGGGATGCGACCAAAATTAAGCCCATGCACGGCAAATACGTGATCCTGTGCAACGAAGATGGCGGCATTCTCAACGACCCGGTGTTGCTGCGTATCAGCCAGGATGAGTTCTGGTTCTCGCTCTCCGATAGCGATCTCGAGCTGTGGATGCGCGGGCTCAACGTCAACAAGGGCTTTAATGTTTCGATCGCCGAAATTGACGTCTCGCCGGTTCAAATTCAAGGACCAAAATCCGAAGACCTCATGGCCGACTTACTCGGCGAGGGTGTCCGCGAGATCCCTTACTACGGCTTAATGGCCGGGCAGGTTGGGGGCCGCGATGTGATTGTCTCGCAGACCGGGTTTACCGGTGAAAAGGGCTACGAGATCTACCTACGTGATGCGACCTTGTACGCCGAAGACATGTGGAATGCCGTGCTCGCCGCGGGCAAAAAACACAACCTCATGGTCATTGCCCCCGCGCACCATCGGCGTATTGCCGCCGGCATCCTCTCGTGGGGCCAGGACATTGATATGGAAACGCTGCCATTTCAGTGCAACCTCTCCTATCAGGTGCCGCGTAACAAGGCCGCGGACTACGTGGGCAAAAAGGCCCTAGAGTCAGCGCGCGCCAAGATCGAAGCGGGTACTCCGCCGTACAAACTGAAAATGGTCGGACTCGCTTTTGGTGGCTTGCCAGTCACCGATTACGCCCCCGATTTCTGGTTGGTGGCTGATCGCGGTGCCGCTGATGCCAGCGGTTATGTCAGCTCACCGTGGTACTCGCCGGAACTCGAGACCAACATTGCGTTGGCATGGGTACCGGTCGATCGCACCGAAGTGGGGACTGAGCTTGAGGTGTGGCTGCCGGATGAATACACCCAAGGCCTGCCGAGCAACAAGGTCGAGGCTGAGGTGGTTAGCGTGCCATTCCGTCCGTCGGTCAATCCGAATGCCCGCGAAGTCGCGAGCACGCGGGGTCTGGACTACGCCGACTAGTCCAAACGGGGCTGAGGAGATCAATCCGCTGGATTGGTCTCCCCGGCACCACGCTGGCGTGATTCCTCGCTCGCTGCCACCAGTCGGCGGTCACGAATCGCACTTAAATCGCGCCACAAGCTGGCATCAATTTCGACCCCCTGATCCCAAGCACGCCGTGAGCGGGCTTCAAACTCTTCTGCGGTTACCATTTCTAATAATTCCATATCGGTGTGCTCGTCAGACGCTGCCGGTAGCATCGCAAAGTCGCGGGTTGCCATGAGTGTGAGCGTATCGGTGTCGGCCTCTTGTTCGCCGCCGCCATCCGCGCGAAAGCGACGAAACACCGGTAAGCGTGCATCAGCGAGTGCTACGGCAACATTCTGAACCGCTCGGCGCGGTTCGCCGGTACACCAAAATGCCGCAATATGATGCCCACGCCGTGCACATCGAGCTAAATAGCCGAGGATAAAGCTCCGATCGCTACAGCCATGCAAACGCACCAGTCCGAGCCCGCTCGCCAGTGCCCGCGTGCAGGCCAAATCGGCAGCCAAACTGCCACCGTGCAATATCGAACCATGGTCCATTTGCATCATGACGCAACCGCCATCGTCATGGGTCACGGTTAGCGCGGGCCAGCGGTTTTCAGCGAGTCGGGGCAAAATTTCACCCAATAGCCGAGCGCCACCGAGGCCATGTTGCTCGAGCCACACCACCATATCCGCGGCGTCTTCGTATTCACCCGGCGGAAAGCCCAGACTATCGAGCGCTCGCCGGCAAGTACTGGTGAACTCATTTAACGAGACGTGCATGGCGCAATCTCCTCGGCGCTTGGCTTGAGTGGCATCCACCAGTCATCAGCGAAGTGCGTGCCAATATCCTCAATGCAGGGCGCGCCTTGAAACATCGTGATACGCACCCAGCGATCGGAGCGCGGATCAAATTTGGTCGCGCCAAAGAAGGCCAATTTACAGCGCAACAGATGAATGGGCAGCGTGCCGCGTGCCAGCACATTGGCTCGAATATCGCCATAGGCATGTTCTGAGAGTGTTTGTACTCGTCGGGCAATGCCTTTAAATCGGGGGTGCGCGAGCAAAAATTCGACCAGGGGTGTGGATCGGCCTTGCTCAGCTTCCCAAGCGGTGAGCGCCTGATAAAGCGAGTGGGCTTGGCGGGCGATGTCGAGGCCCATTTCGTTTTCTTCGCCGGGATCGACACCGCGCTCGCCTAAACGCGGCTCCTCTTTTTCGGCCGAGCGGTACCAAAAGAGATGGGTCTGTTCGGGGTCGCTAAAGTCATACGCGATCGCCCAGTCATAATCACGGCGTAGGCGGGCAAGCAGATCATCGGTGGCCATTTCGGGGGTCAAATCCTGCGACTCCGCGGCGGCCATGGTTTGTTCGAGCTCATCGACGCGCTCGGGGTAGAGTTCCATCAGTAACGAGTTAAGTAGCTCGTTGGTCTCGAGCGAGGCATATTCGCGTGACCAGTTAAGTAGCGCCTGCCAGAGCATGACCTCGGAGGTATCGGTATCGAGCAGCCAATCACGTGCGGCGGCGAGCTCTTCGCCGAGCCGCTCATTCGCCTGCGCCTGACGCGGGTCATCGGTTGTCGTCTCGGCATTGTGGGCGATGCTGTGTTCGATGAGCGCAATCATTTGCTGGCGCGTTTGCTCATTGGGCACCTCGCCGAGGCAGCGCGATAGGGCGGATTCGCGCATTAATAACCACTGGTTAATGAGTTGTGGGTGGTTAATTAAAAACGGCGCCATCCCCAAGCCCGTGCTATTGCCAATGCCTAAATAGCGCTGCAATTTCGGATGGAGGCCCACGGCGGTATCCGGCGCTCGACGTCGAGCGATGTGTTCGACTTGCCTGATGCTGAAGTCGCGTAGTAGGTAGACCGAGAACATTTGCGCTGAAAACGGCAGCCCGAAGTCATCGGAATTGCGTAAACGCGGATAATCAGCAATTCCAAACTTGCCGTTGCCATAGACGGCCGTGGTTCGATACAGATAGCCCACCCGGGCGAGGGCGTCGGGGTCGGGCTGTTGGCCGCTCGCGAGCGCCTCGACCATGCTGTCGAAATTGCGCAATGAGCGATTGGCGCGCGATAGCACGAGAACGCGCGGGTCGCAGCGCCCCGCCTCTTGGCGTGGGACGTTCTCGCGCAGCACTTCTAGATAGGCATCGTCGACGTCACCCAGACAGAGTGCAAAGGCCAAATCCCATGCCTGTGCGATCACCCGATCAGAGCGGTCTTCGGGGTTGAGGTGTTGGGCGAATATCACCAGATTATAAATGCGCGTCGGGCTAGCAATTCGGTAAATGCAAGTGCCGTAGCCATTGTCATCAAGATCAAAGCGCTGACGCTGAATGCCCCAGCGCTCAGCCATGACTTTGCGCATGATGGTGCGAATAAAACTCAGACGGCATTGATGCAAGCTGCCAAGGCGCTCGAGGTCCATGACTTCACTGGCTGGCCGCAATGGGACCCGGCCGGTATCGGGGCGCGGGTTGTCAGCTTGCGTGCTAACGGTTCGACGAACGGTCGGTGCCATGGATTGTCTCCTTGCGTTACTGCGGCGGCAGGGCATCCTCAAGGTAGCGACGCCAATTGCCACCCATTAGCGCGTCGACTTCACTCGGGGCAAAGCCACGCGTTTCTAAACCAATTTCAATATTGCCAAAGTCACTCACACCCCCGAGCCAACTCAAGGGCTCTGGCCAACTCGGTTGTTCGGCCGACCCCTCGCCATAGTCCATGGTTTTAGCCCAATTGCCGTTGCGCATCCACGTTAAGACATCAACCGGTTGGTCCTGACACAAATCGGTGCCAATGGCTAAGTGCTCAACGCCCATGACATCAACGGCGCGGGCCACCATGTCGGTGAATTGCTCGAGTGTGGTCGCTGAGCCGGCGGGTAAATGAAAGGGATAGCAACTAAAGCCCATCAGCCCGCCACTCTCAGCAAGGGCCCGCATAACCCGCTCAGATTTATTGCGCTCGGTGGGGTTAGCGGCTTGCGGGTTAGCATGCGAAATCACCGTCGGGCGGGTGGAGTGCTCGATCGCCTCAAGCGTTGAGCGCTCAGCGGTGTGGGAGGTGTCCACAACCATGCCAACACGATTCATTTCGCGAATGACCGTACGGCCAAACCGCGACAAACCGCCATCGTTGGTCTCTAAATAGCCACTGCAGAGCAGCGATTGATTGTTATAGGACAGCTGCATGATATGCACATCGAGCTGTTTAAACGCCGAGACCAAATCGATGCTGTCTTCGATCGGCGAGCAATTTTGCAGGCCCAAAATAATGCCGGTACGTCCGCTCTGGCGGGCGCGGTCGATATCACCCGCCGTGCGCACGGGCATGATCAGATCGGCATGCGCTTCAAAGTGCCGATGCCAGCGACCAATATTGGCGAGCAGCTCGCGCGCATTCTCCCAATAGGCGGCTGTGACATGGACCGCATCAAGCTTAGCCGCGCGCATTTGCTCAAATAGCGAACGGCTCCAGCGACAGTACTGCAGTCCATCAATACGCAGGCGCTCAGCCATTGCTAGCCCTCACCGGTGCGGATGTAGCTGGTTTTAACCCGGGTGTAGAACTCGCGCGCATATTGGCCTTGCTCGCGCGGGCCGTAGCTAGACTCACCGCGACCGCCAAAGGGCACATGATAATCAGTACCCGCGGTGGGTAGATTGACCATCGTGCAGCCAAAGCGGGCTTGTCGGCGGAAGGTGTTGGCCGCGCTTAGCGACTCGGTGATGATGCCCGCGGTAAGGCCAAAGCGGGTGTCGTTAGCTACTTCGAGTGCCTCATCGGCATCTTTGACCCGAATCACACAGGCAATCGGGCCGAACATTTCTTCGCGATTGATTTCCATTGCATTGTCCGTGTTCGTAAACAGCGTCGGCGCCAGAAAGTAGCCCTCGGTATCGGTTTTGAGCGTTTCGCCACCAAACGCCAGCGTGGCACCTTCGCGCTTCGCTGTTTCAATCCAATCAAGATCTTTTTGTAATTGCCCGGCATCAACAATCGGCCCAATTTGCGTGTTGGGGTCAAGCGCATGTCCAACCGGGGCGTTGGCAAGACGCGCACAGAGCGCCTCAACAAATTGATCGTGTAGGCCATCGGTGACGATGAGTCGTGACGAGGCGGTGCATTTTTGCCCGCTGCCTGAATAGCCACCCATAAAGGCGCACTGTACGGCCGTCTCAAGATCGGCGTCATCCAATACGACTAAGGGGTTTTTGGAGCCCATTTCCATTTGCACACGCGTGAGTTGGCCCATCGCGCGAAGGCCGACTTCGCGGCCCACTTCGACCGAACCGGTAAAGCTAATGGCATCGATATCGGCTGACCCGGATAGGGTATCGCCGACTTCACGGCCCGGGCCCATAACCAAGTTAAAGGTCCCGGCGGGCATATCCTGGCGCGACATAATCTCAGCAAAGTGCCAAGCGCTGGCGGGGACTAAGTTGGCAGGCTTCCAAATAACCGCATTACCAAACGCCAGTGCCGGCGCAATCTTCCACACCGCGGTGGCGAGTGGGAAATTCCAGGGCGAGATGACGCCCACGACACCCACCGGTTCGCGCTGAGCAAGCACTTCTATCCCCGGGCGGACCGAGTCGGTCACATCACCGATTTGTCGATGCACTTCGGCCGCGTAGTAATGGAAAAATTGTCCCGCGCGATAAATCTCCCCTTTACCCTCAGCAAGTGGCTTGCCTTCCTCGCTGGAGAGGATGCGGCCTAGCTCTTCAGCGCGGCTCATTAGTTCGGTGCCAACCGCCAGGAGGGTGTTATAGCGTGCCTCGAGCCCGGTCGCTGCCCACTGCGGCTGCGCTGCTCGTGCGGCGGCGATGGCACGTCGCGTTGCTTGGGCGTCGGCTTGGGTGAATTGACCCAAGTGCTCACTTAAATCGGATGGGTTGTGGTTATCAATGACGCCGGGTCCTTCAACCCATTCGCCGGCGATGAAATTCTTGTGTAGTGACTGCTTACTCATGAGCCCTCCAGTGCGCTTCGTCCACCTATGCTCGGGATGAAAGAGGCGAAAGTAAAGTTAATTAAAAAAATGTTTTAATAGGTTTTACTTATTCATTTTGGGGTCATGGCATGGCGCTTAAAATTCAACCGTTGCGGTATTTTTTGTTGGTCGCGCAAACGCATAGCTATCAAGCCGCCGCGGCACTGTGCGCGCGCAGCCAGCCCGCGGTGTCACTCGCCATTCGAGAGTTAGAAAACCAGCTTGGCCAGGCGCTATTCGAGCCCGGTCGGCATGCCCAACTCACCCCGTTCGGCCGCGAGCACTTTGCACCGATTAAAGCACTTGTTGATCACCATGAGCGCGTCGAGCAGTCGCTGCTCAATAGCGCCCAGCGCCGCATCGGTCAGGTCTCTATGGCGTCGATTCCATCGTATGCCGGTCAGCGATTGCCAGCGGTGTTGGTGGCGTTTGCGCAGGCCTACCCACACATTGAGGTCTCGGTGCAGGATGACACCGCTGAGCAGGTGCAGCGCCGGGTGATTGAGCGCCGGGTTGATTTCGGCATTGGTACCCAGTTTGCGCTCGACCCAGAGCTTGCGTTTGAGCACTTGACCGAAGACCGTATGGGCGTGGTTTGCCGCCCTGATCATCCGTTAGCGGCATCTGATGCGCCTTGTGAGTGGAGCGAGCTCGCTCACTACACCCTCATTACCAATGGCACGTTTCGCGAGGTCAACGATCCCGATGCCCAAGCAGTATTGGATCGTGCGCGGTTTCACGTGCCCAATATCGTGTCATTGCTTGCGATGGTGCGCGGCGGGCTTGGCATCACACTGCTGCCGGCATTGTCGTTGTTTGGCGGCCAGTCGGACTTATGCTTTCGAGCGCTCGCGGGGGCTAGTGCCACCCGCGATATCGGTTTAATTAGCCCACTGCGTGAGACACCGCGGCCGGCTGCTGCGGCGTTGATGGCGGCGATAAGGGCGCAAGTGCAACCGCACAAATCTTAAACTGCGGAATTTTGCCAAACGGGTCGAGCTCTGGCGTGGTCAGCAGGTTAGCGGCGGCCTCGCGAAAGTGCATCGGCAAAAACAACGTCCCCGGTGCGACATCGCGGGTGATATGGGCCTGCACCTCAAGCTCGCCGCGGCGCGATCGTAACGCCGTCCAGCTGCCCTCGCTGACGCCCAGGCGCTGGGCATCGTTTGGGTGGACTTCCACCCGCGCATCCGGTGCGAGTGCATCCAATGCTTTGGAGCGCCGCGTCATCACGCCGGTATGCCAATGCTCGAGTTGGCGGCCAGTATTGAGTACCAGCGGATAGTCCTCATCAGGCAGATCCGGGGCGTGACCAAGTTCGGCCGGCACAAACCGCCCACGGCCAATCGGAAATTCATCGCCAAATAAAACCCGCTCGCCCTGAGAGTCAGGCTCGGGGCAGGGATACCAGCGTCCGTGCTCGCCGAGGCGCTCGTAGTTGAGGTTGGCGTACAACGGCGCGGCTTGAACAAATTCATCAAACACCGCTGATTCGTCGGGGTAGTGCCAGTCGTGGCCCATGCGCTGAGCCAGGTCGCGCAGAATATGCCAGTCCTGACGGGCCTCGCCGGGAGGCTGGCGCACTGGTCGGCCAATTTGTACTCGCCGGTCGGTATTGGTGAACGTGCCGCGTTTTTCCATAAACGCTGAAGCCGGCAGGATGACATCGGCAAACTCGGCGGTTTCGGTGATAAATAAATCTTGGACCACTAAGCAATCGAGGCTGGCGAGCGCTTTACGCACCTGATTCATGTCGGGATCGGAGAGAAACGGGTTTTCTCCCATGCAATAGAGCCCACGAATTTCACCATCGAGTGCGGCGTGAGTGATTTCAGCAGTGGTTAGCCCCGGTTGGCTTGGCAGGCTAACCTCCCATAACGCCTCGAAGCGCTGGCGTACTTCGGGGTCGCTAACAGCTTGATAACCGGGGTAGTACATCGGCACCAAACCGGCATCAGAGGCGCCTTGAACGTTATTCTGCCCGCGCAGCGGATGCAGCCCTGTGCCCGGTCGGCCGATATTACCGGTGAGCAGAGCAAGGGCGATTAAACACCGTGCATTGTCGGTGCCAAAGACATGCTGGCTAATGCCCATGCCCCAAAAAAACATGGCCGATTTTGCCTCGCCAAGCCGACGGGCAAAGGCGATGATTTGTCCCGCATCGACACCGGTCATGACTTCTACGGCTTCGGGCGTATAGGCCTCCACCGCTGTCGCAAGGGCTTCAAAACCGTCGGTACGGTTGTTGATAAAGTCGCGATCATGCAGGCCTTCGGCAATAATGACCTGCATGACGGCGTTGTAAAACGCCACGTCTGAGCCCGGTTTAATTTGGCAATACTGCTCGCAGTAAGGTGCGATACCGGGGCGGCGCACATTCACTGCCAGCAGTCCGGTGCCAGCGGCGGCGGCCTGCTTCATAAAGCTCGCTGCCACTGGATGATTGGCGGTTGGGTTGCAGCCGGCGATCACCGCGACTTCGGCATTTTCAATATCCCGTACGACATTGGTGACAGCGCCTGAGCCAATCCCTTCGATGAGTGCATAGACCGAGGAGGCATGGCAAAGCCGGGTGCAGTGATCGACATTATTGGTGCCGAGCACGGTGCGAATAAACTTCTGAAATAAGTAGGCTTCTTCGTTCGAGCCTTTGGCCGATCCAAACCCAGCCAAGGCATGAGGGCCGTGGGCATCGCGTACACCGGCTAGGCCGCTCGCCGCGCGCTCAAGCGCTTCCTCCCAAGTGGCTTCGCGAAAATGTGGCAGCACTTCAGCATAATCAACGATACCGCCAGGTTTGCGTGGGCCACTGCTGCCCTCGCGGCTAAAGGTCGATAGCGGGCCGCGGGGATAGGCCTCGTCGCGGCGGATTAACGGCCGCGTCAGCCGCTGGGGGTGAGCGGCATAATCAAAGCCGTAGCGGCCTTTAACGCACAACCGTCCGGCGTTGGAGGCACCATCGCGGCCCTTGGCGTAATGGATAACACCGGCGCTATCGGTGCCATAGTTGAGCGCGCAACCGACACCGCAATAGGGGCATAGGGTCGGCGTTTCGGTGAGATCGCCGAAGGTGGCGTTGGCTGAGTCGGCAAAGGTCTTCATGCTCGGTTCTCCTTAACCCGCGTCGGTGGCGGCCATTGACTGATGGGTGAGGGCGCCGGTTGGGCACACCGCCACACACTCGCCACAGGCCACGCAGCTGCTTTCGCCCATGGGAACGTCTAAGTCAAACGCGATGCGCGCGGTGTAGCCCTTGCCCGTGCGGGTGATGACATCATTGTGCTGAATTTCATCGCAGGCCCGCACGCAGCGGTCACACATAATGCAGGCCTGATGATCGACAGCGATCACCGGTGAGCTCAGATCTTGGCCCCGTGGCTGTCGCTCGCTTTGATCAGGCCAGGGGATATCAGTGACTTTGACTTCGCGGGCAAGCGCGTAGAGCTGATCGTCACCGGTGGTCTGTTCGCGCTGCGAGAGCGCTGGCTGATCCGCTAGCATTAACTCAGTGAGGACGCGGCGGTGGGCAACAATCTCATCGGTTTGGGTGCGCACTTCCATGCCCTCGCTTACTGCTCTAACACAGGCTGCGGGTAGGGTGCGCTCGCCAATATCAACGGCGCACACTCGGCACACACCGACCGGTTCAAGCCGTGGGTCATGACAGAGGGCGGGGATATCGATGCCCGCGCGCTGGGCGGCATCCCAAATCGTGGTGCCCGCCGGTACGCTGACCGGATGGCCATCAATGGTTAGGCTGACATCGCTCATGGGCTTTCCTTTTGCAGCGCTTGTAGCGAGGGTTCATTGGGAAAGGTTTTTAGGGCATCGACAATGGGCAGCAACGCCACTTGCCCGAGGCCACAAATTGAGGTGCGCATCAAGGTTTGGTGAAGTGCGTTGAGCGGCTCGGCAATATCGCTAGCACCTTTTTGCAGCGCGTCAGACGCCATGGCGACGCCTTTGGTTGAGCCACTTCGGCAGGGCACACACTTGCCGCAGGATTCGTTGCGAAAAAACCGCGCTTGAGTAATCACCACATCTGCTAAGTTGCGCCCGCTGCCAACCACAAATAAGGCCCCGGTGCCCAAGCCACTGCCGGCCTCACGCAGCGTTTCAAACGCCATTGGCGTGTCAACCGCTGTTGCCGGGAGGAAGGGGGTTGAGGCGCCACCGGGTGAGAACGCTAATAGATCACGCTCATCCGCCATGCCGCCGCAGGCGTCAATCGCATCGGTGACCGGGCTGCCCCAGGGCAGGCAGATGACCTGTGGTTGGGCAACATCGCCGGAGACGCTGAAGTATTTTAGGCCGGCGTAATCGCCGCGGCCCTGGTCCTGCCACCACTGCGGCCCATGCGCGAGGATGGTGGTCACCGCGGCGAGGGTTTCGACGTTATTAATTAGCGTCGGCCCACCGTTAAGCCCGGCGGTCACAGGAAAGGGGGGCTTGTGACGGGGCTCGCCGCGACGGTCTTCAAGCGCCTCGAGCAGCGCCGTTTCCTCACCCAAAATATAGCCCCCGGGTGAGATGAATAACTCAATATCAAAGGCGAGCCCAGGGCCGCGGGCATCGGCACCGAGCACGCCTTGGGCGCGGGCATGCTCAAGCGCGGTTGTCAGGGCCTGACGTGCGCTCTCGTATTCGTGGCGCAAATAAATAATGCCGGTGTCGGCGTTGACGACCGCCGCGCCCATGAGCATGCCCTCAATAATCAGATGGGGCGCTTGCTCAAGGAGGAGCCGATCTTTAAACGTACCCGGTTCGCTCTCATCAGCGTTGCAGATCACACTGCGCGGGCCACCCTCGGCAGCGCGAGTAAAAGCCCATTTGCGCGCGGTTGGGAAAGCCGCCCCGCCAAGTCCTTGCAGCCCCGATTGCTCGAGGGCGTCAATAATCTGTTCGGCCGGGCGCTCGAGCCACGTTCGGCTGGTTGCATAATGCGTCGCTGAGCTTGGGTAGGGGTCGGTCGGCAGCGGCGCGCTCAGACCGGCTTTCGGCCGATGCAGGGCGCCATTTTGTTCGATTAGCGCGGTGATATCATCTGCCTCGGGAAGGGCGCCAAATTGCTCATCGTCGAACGCCACGGCCGGCGCGCAATCGCACTGACCTAAACAGGAGACGTATTCGACATCGATGCGGCTATCATCATCGAGGGCTTGGGCAAGCGCTTTGGCCTTGGCCTCGCCCTGCATTCGGCAGGGTCCATCGCGACAAATTTGCAACCGGTGTGCGGCGCCTGCGACCTCGCGAAAGACTGGATAAAAGCTACGCAATCCCTCGAGTTGATAGAGTGGCACGCCCCGTCGCGTTGCGACCTCCTGGAGGGCTTCGTCGCTAAGCGCGCCGGCCTCGGACTGGATTGCTTCAAGCTCGCTTAGCAGTCGCATGCACTCTCTCCCCGCAACAGGTCCATTATCACGGTGTATTTTGTACCATGCGCGGGGTCAGGTTGTATGCCTGTTTGCGACAGGGCTTTGCCAACATCGACGAGCCAAGTGAGGTCAGAGGTTATGACGAGCAACGCGCCGGGCGCCGCCGTTCAGCTGTTAATTGGAACGCGTAAAGGGCTTTTTATCGCCCACAGCGATGCCGAGCGTCAGCACTGGACAATCGATGGCCCACATATGCCGGGCTATGAAATTCAGGCCGCGTTTCTCGACCCGCGTGAGCCCACGCTTGGGTATGCCGCGGCCCATCATCCGGTCTGGGGCATTCACATCTATCGCACCGAGGATGGTGGCCAGCACTGGTCGCCGTTGCGTGAGGTACCACGTCACCGCGAGGATGACGATGCCAGCAGTTTGACTATGATTTGGTCGCTGGCACCGGGTGCCGCCGATCGGCCCGGCGAGATTCTGGCCGGGATTGAGCCGCCTGGAGTGTTTGTGAGTACTGATCGGGGGGAGCGCTGGCAAGCGCTAGTCGGTTTTAACGACCATGCTGATCGGGCGCAATGGCACCCGGCTAAAGGCGGGCTGGCCGTGCACTCAGTGCAAGTCGACCCGCATGATGGCAAGCGGTTTTATGCTGCGATGTCGGCCGGCGGGGTGTATCGCTCGGATGATCGCGGCGTGACTTGGCGGGCGCATAATCACGGTATTCGCGCCCCTTACCTAGCTAGCGCCGAGGCAACTTGTGGCCATTGCGTGCACCGGCTGCTCGTCCATCCTGCGCAAGCTAAGCGTTGCTATCAGCAAAGCCATCACGGGATTTATCGCAGCGATGATGGCGCCGAGCACTGGCAGGAGATTAGCGCCGGGCTGCCGAGCGATTTTGGTTATGCCCTTGCAACCGATCCGCAGGACGCGGACTGCATTTATTGTGTACCTGAAGAGAGTAGTCAATTTCGTGCCACCGCCGAGGGTCGGCTGCGGGTTTATCGCAGCCGTGATGGGGGTACCACGTGGGAGGCGCTGACCCATGGGCTGCCGCAAGAGAACGTGTTTGTGACGGTTTTGCGCGACGGCTTAACGAGTGATGGGCTCGATCCGCTGGGTTTGGTCTTGGGCACTTCAAGCGGGCATTGTTTTGCGAGCGCCGATGGCGGTGAGCATTGGCAACTCATTGCCGGTTATTTGCCCGGTATTTTGTGCCTAAACGCCGGACATAATGGGGCGGCGCAATGAGTCAGGCGCTCATTAACGCCGTTGACGCGCAAGCGGGAATTATTTGTGCGGTCGGGGCTGGGGGCAAAAAGAGTCTTTTGTACCGGCTGCTCGACGCCCACCCGGGGCGCATTGGGTTGACCGCCAGTGCCATGACAGCACCCCCTTCACAACGCCGGGTCGACTGGCGCTGTATTGCAAGCGCTGAGGCACTCGCCATGCAGGTGCCGGCGGCGGCACGCGATCATCGGCGGCTTGCATTTGCTTGCCCCAGTGATAAGCCCGGGCGCGTGAGCGGGCTTGCTGTTGAGCAGATCGCAACACTGCATGAGCGCGCGCAATTTAACGTGACCTTGGTCAAAGCCGACGGCGCGCGCATGCGGGGCATAAAAGCCCCGAGAGCCGATGAGCCATTGGTTGTGCCAGGAACGCAGACTGTGATTTACGTGGTGTCCGCGCATGTGATTGGTGCCACGCTTAATGCCGAGGTGGCACATCGTCCGAACTTGCTGGCTGAGCGCTTGGGTTTGGCCGAGGGCGAGCGCATCACCGCCGCGCATGTGGGGCAACTGCTCGCGCACCCGGCGGTCATTCATCAAAACGCGGGTGACGCTCGGGTGATTGCGCTGATTAACCAAGTCGATAATGACGAGCGCCGCGCACTCGCGCGTGCCGCCGCCGAAGCGGCCATGCATTTAGCTCATGCCCCCTCGCGGGTGGTATTAGGCGCGATGAGCGCAACCAACCCGCTGGTTGATATTGTCGATTAATGTGGCGCCAAGGCACACTGAGCGTTGATGGATAACGTAACAATTGAATTACCCGCCGCCCTGCAAGGCTTGATGCAAGGCGAGTCACAACTTGAGGTGCCCGCCACAACCGTGGCGCAAGCACTTGAGGCCTTAGCGCAGCGCCACTGGCAGGTGGGCGTGCGGGTACTAACGCGCGGCGGGCAACTGCGATCGCACGTCAATGTATTTGTCGACGAGCAAGATATTCGCGCACAGCAAGGCCTCGATACCGTGCTTAAGCCCGGGCAGCGGGTGTTAATTGTTGCTTCGGTAGCCGGAGGCTAGCGCGCATGGATGTCAGTGGGCTGATTCTTGCCGGCGGCCGCGCGAGCCGAATGGGCGGCGAGGATAAGGGGCTGGTGCCGGTCGCTGGTGCGCCGATGATTGCCCATGTCTTAGAGCGGTTACGCCCGCAAGTCGGGGCGTTAGCCATTAACGCTAACCGTCATCACTCTGACTATGAGTCGTTTGGCCACCCGGTGCTTGCTGATGAAATTGCCGACTATGCTGGGCCCCTCGCGGGTATGTTGGCGGGCTTGGTGTGGGCGCCAAGCGAGTATATGCAGGTAGTGCCCTGTGATGGCCCGCTGATTGCCGAAGATCTGGTTAGCCGGCTACGCACGGGCATTGGTAGCGCCGATGTCGCCGTCGTGCACGATGGTGTGCGCCTGCAACCAACGCATCTATTGATTGCGACGCATTGCGTGGCCCATTTGCGGGCATTTTTGGCTGACGGCGGGCGTAAAATCGACCAATGGCTGGCGCAACTCGATTGCCAGCAGGTCGATTTTAGTGACCGAGCGGCGATGTTTCGTAACGTCAATACACCGCAAGAGCGTGATGCAATGACTGTGACCCTTTTAAAATCTGACTGCGGAGACAGCGCATGACCCAAGCGGATAAACGCCCTGGCTGCGGCCATGACGCCCCGTCAATCGCACTGGCTGAGGCGCTGCAGCGCATTCGTTTAACCCTCGAGCCAATGGGTGGTCGTCAGCGGGTCGCCTTGCGCGATGCGCTCGGTAAAGTGCTCGCCGAACCCATCATTGCCACAGCGGCGGTGCCAGCACATAACAACTCCGCGATGGATGGGTATGCCTTGCGCCACGCGGACGCTGATTGCGAGTGTTTGCACGTGGTTGGCAGCGCGTTTGCGGGCCATCCCTACACCGAGCAACCACTCGAGCGCGGTCAATGCGTGCGTATTATGACCGGTGGGGTCGTGCCGGCGGGTGCGGATACCGTGGTGATGCAAGAGCGAGCCCAAGTCGAGGGCGATATGGTGCAAATTACTGAATGGCCCCAAGCCGGTGAAAATGTGCGCCTTGCGGGCGAGGATTTGCGCGCCGGTGATCCGATCCTGCCGGCGGGCCGGCGGGTGACAGCAGCTGATTTGGGGCTGATTGCATCGATTGGACAGGCCGAGGTGACCGTGAACCGAGCGCTGCGTGTGGCGTTTTTCTCAACCGGTGACGAACTTCGCAGCCTAGGCCAACCACTCGGTCCTGGCGATCTCTATGACAGCAATCGCTACACCCTCTACGGCATGCTGAGCGATCTGGGCGTGAGCTTACTCGATTTGGGCGTTGTGCCCGATGATCCTGCCGCGCTTAAAGCGGCATTGGATGAGGGCGCGCGCGAGGCCGATGTCATCATCAGTTCGGGTGGTGTGTCGGTCGGTGAGGCCGATTATATGGTTGATTTGCTTCAAGCCGGTGGCGAAGCCCATTTTTGGAGTGTTGCTATGAAGCCCGGCCGGCCGTTGACGTTCGGTCGCTATGGCAAGGCTTGGTATTTTGGTCTACCGGGCAACCCGGTATCGGTCATGGCGACGTTTGCCCAAGTCGTCACCCCCGCGTTGCGCTGGCTCGCTGGCGAGACAGATAAGCCAGCGCGCCGATTTTGGGTGCGCTGTCAGACGCCGTTGCGCAAGCGCCCGGGGCGCCAGGAGTTCCAACGTGGGCGTCTGATCGCACAGGCTGATGGCACCCTGAGTGTCGAGAGTGTGGGTAAACAAGGCTCCGGGATTTTGCGATCGATGAGCGAGGCTGATTGCTTTATTGTGCTGCCGGCCGATTCCGAATCGGTTGAAGCCGGGGCAATGGTGGTGGTTGAGCCCTTTTAGGCTAGGTCTCACTCAACGGGCCGTTCGCCTTTTTCCATGCGCTAACGCCGCCGTTTAAGTTCATAACCGGGTTTAACCCCATATCCATGGCGACTTTGGCAGCGAGTGCGGAGCGTCCGCCCGTTGCGCAATAAAACACATAGGTTTTGTCTTGGTTGAACTCCGGCTTATGCACTGGGCTTTCGGGGTCGAGGTGAAATTCCATCATGCCCCGCGATGACGCAATCGCACCGGGAATTACTCCGGTCGCGGCCTGCTCAGGCTGATCGCGCAGGTCAACAAATACGTGCTCGTCACTGCTCGCCCATTCGAGCGCTTCGTCCACCGACACTCCGGGTACCGCTGCCATTGCTTCTTTAACAATGTCTTTGCAACATTTTGTAATTTTCTGGGCCATTAATCTGATTTCCAACAGCTTTTTGTAAGGGAATGCTAGATCGCTAAATCCAAGCGCGGTTTCCAGAATGGCCGGAACAGCTCGATTTTAGGGCATCGATTCATTACCACTTTTAACCCGGCACTCTCGGCTAACTGTGCTGCGGCATCATCGTACACGCCGATCTGTCCCCACAGAACTTTGGCATTCATCGCAATCGCCTTCTCGGCAAAGTGATAAAACTCTTCTTTGGGCCGAAACACCTCGACCATATCGACGGGGCGGTCGATCGCTTCCAGTGAATCGTAAACTTTAATACCACGAATTTCGGTTAACTCGGGGTTGGGGTTGACGGGAATCATGTCGTAGCCGGTTTCATGTAATACCCGCAGCACGCCATAACTGAATTTGGTCTTATCAGCACTCGCGCCCACCATTGCGATCGTCTTAACCGATTTTAGGATCTCGCTTAAATAGTGCGGGTCGTAATGATAGCGGTCATCAAGCGGGTCGACAGGCATGTTATTGCTCCTTTGGGCTAGCGATATCCGATTTTAGTTCGTGGGGTTCGAGTGGGTCTTGAAAGGGATTGCGATAGAGTTTGTCATGGCTCTCAACGCCAATATCAAGGCTCACGTCGGTACGCGGCCGGGCGACGCACAATAAAACGTAGCCGTTATTGATTTGCCGGTTGTTGAGCGCGACCTGCGTGCTTTGATCAACCTCGCCATCGGTGAGCTTGGCCGCACAGCTGATGCAGCCGCCATATTTGCAGCCATAGGGCAGGTCGACACCTTGCTCGAGCAGACTGTAGAGCAGCGGGCGCCGATCATCGACATCGAATGTTGCCCCGCCACGGTTGCCCAAAGTGACCGTATAGCGATTACTCATAGCCAGATATCGCTCGTGCAGTCGCCCCCGGGGTAGCGCGTCTCGTGACAGCGGCTCGGGCCATTGGGCTCTTGGCCAAAATCGACCACGAAGTCTTCGTTGATTTTCATGCCACCGTTTTCGTTGTCGCAATCGATCATCAGCATGACACCGCCCTGGGTGCGGATTTCCGGGTAAAACTGGTTATCCCATGTGCTAAACAGTGAAGTCGTGACGTAGAGGCGTTTGCCATCGAGTGATAGCTGGTACATCTGCGGCCCACCGGCCATTTTGACGCCATTCACTTCGGGGGCCTTGCCCAGTAATCCGCCCATCCAGACTTGCCCGGTAAGCACGGGATTGTGTGGATCACTGATATCGTATTGGCGCATATCGCCGTGCAGCCAGTTATTGAGATAGAGGTATTTGTCATCCATTGAGACAAGTATCGCGCTCATGACGCCAGGGATTGGGATGGGCCATTCGGCATGCGGTTCATTGTCGATATCAATGACCTTTTCCCACTCCCACTTGCCGGTCTCAGATTTCCAGAAGTGAATAACATTCGCGGATAACGCCGCGCCGCAGAAGCCATGGCTGCTATCGGGGTTGTGGTGGAATTTTACTTCCAGTGGGATTAACCCATCCTCGCCGAGGTAAAGGGACTCCACCGGCTTACGCGCCTCAAAGTCCCAAATATGCAGGCGGCGGCCGTATTTCAGATGGCCCACTTCCTCGAGGTCAAAGCCAGGCATAAAGGTGTTAGGCGCTGCCCACTCCGATGAAACCATGACGTTGTGGCGCGGCTGGTACCAAAAGTCGTAACTAAATGGGATATCGCCCATCGTTTCTTCCCAGCGGCCCATGATTTCGAAATCTTTGTTGAGGTGGAGATAGCCACCTGGCGCTTCGCCCTTGGCATCACCAAGAAAGGAAATGATGATTTCGGAGCCGAGGCAATGCACGGTATGCGGGCCGCTTAAATTGGTTTTGGCCTTAATCTCCGCGCCGTCGATGACTTTGTGTATTCGCGGGGCGTAGGGATCGGTGGCCGTATCAATGACATGAATGTTGTTAGAGCGTACGCCCGGCACGAGCAAGTACTTACGCGACATGCCGGCGTCGTCATGGCACGAGGAGCAGGCATTCCAGCCCATGTGGTGCAGCTCATCGCCGATTCCCGGCATCTCCAAGCGATGGATGACTTGGGAATAAGTCGGGCTATCAGGGTCGGCATCAACGGTTGCCAGATAGTCGGGTTTTTGAATCCCAGTCCCGGTGTAGATCGCGATGGTGTACAACAATTTCTCACGCGGGGCCTGAATGGCCTCAGCGGGGCTCGCGTACCCTGGACCACAACATGCAGTGCTTGCCATTTGATTGCTCCTTGAAATCAATCAAAATTTATCGTAAACCGAGATTGTGAGTTTCACAAGATAAAAAATTAGTGAGTTAGCAAAGCGATGCACCTTGAGCGGGTTACCAACATTCTTGAATTTGTGAGCCAACGTGACGTGGCTAACGTGGCGGAAATTTGCGCGTCATTAAATTTGCCCAAACCCACGGTGTATCGGTTGGTGCATAACCTAGTCAGCATCGGGTTGCTTGAGCCTGCAGCGCGCGGATCGTTTCGCATTGGGGCGCGACTCAAGCAAATGACCCAAATTGATCAATCAGACCAGGCGCTGCGTGATCTGATTGCGCCGACACTTAAAGAGTCGGCAATTGAACATGGTTGTGCATTTTTTCTATCGCGATTGCGTGGACGGGCCGTGGAAATAATTCACGTTGAAACGCCCAATAGCGGCGTGTCCTATCTTCATCCTGGGTTAGGCAAGCGGCCACTGCACGCATGCTCGTGTGCGAAGGTCATTGCCGCGTTTTCGCCCGAATTACTCAAGCCTGAGGATATGGAGGGCCGGCTTCGCGCTTATACCGAGTACACATTGACCCGCGTCGAGGATCTACACCAAGAGCTCGCGACCATCCGAGACCGTGGGTTTGCCGAATGCGTTGAAGAGTTAGAGCGTGGAATATGCTCGGTGGCGGCTCCGTTAGCAGTAAGCGGCCCCGGCGCGGCGATGTCAGTGGGCGCGACCGGCTCACTGAGACTGTTTACGCCGGCGTTTCGGGAGATGCTCGGGCATCAAATAACCGCCATCGCCGCGGAGATTGCCTCGCGCCTCGACTGGGGTGAGGCCGCAACGAGCACAACGGCTCAAGTATCCTGATTATTCTGCCAACGAAAGAGCGAACGTTATGCCACATTCTGCACCGTTAAATCATCACCAAGACCGAATCACTCACCAGATTGATGCTGAGGGCGTACTGCGTTTAACGCTCAATGACGAGGGCAAACGCAACGCACTTTCCGAGGCGATGCTCACTGAGCTGCAGGTGATTCTGGATCAAGCCGCGCAAAATGCCGCCGTACGGGTGATTGTGATTGCCGCGCTGGGGCCCGCCTTTTGCGCGGGGCATGATCTTAAAGAGATTACGGCCGCTCGCGCACAAAGCGATAGCGGGCGAGCATTTTTCACAAAACTAATGGATCAGTGTGCCGGGGTGATGCAAACGATTGTCAATCACCCGAAACCGGTGATTGCCGAAGTTGAGGGGGTGGCCACCGCCGCGGGCTGTCAGTTGGTGGCGAGCTGTGATTTAGCCTACGCCGCCCCAAGCGCACGTTTTGCGACACCAGGGGTGCATATTGGCTTATTTTGTTCGACGCCGATGGTGGCGTTGTCACGCAATGTTGCGAATAAACATGCCATGGAGATGCTGCTCACCGGCGATGTCGTCGATGCGAGCAGTGCAGCAGAAATCGGCTTGATTAATCGTGAAGTGCCCGCCGATGAACTGCGTGAGCAGACCATGGCCGTCGCTCACAAAATCGCCGCAAAATCGAGCATGACCGTTGCGACGGGTAAACAGGCCTTCTATCGGCAGCGTGAGCTGCCACTGACCGAGGCCTATGCCTACACCGCTGAGGTGATGGTCGAGAATCTATTAAAGCGTGATGCCGAAGAGGGCATCGGTGCGTTTGTTGAGAAACGTCCGGCGCAATGGCATGACCAATAATTAAAAATACTCATATCAGGAGGAGCGGCTGTGAACGAAGCGTTCAACACCGATTTAGCGCGTAACGAGGCCAATTACCAGCCGCTAACGCCATTAACATTTTTGGCGCGTGCAGCCGAGGTCATGCCTGCGCAAACCGCGATTATCCATGGCGATCTGCAGGTTGATTACGCGAGCTTTTATCAACGCGCACGACAGCTTGCCTCGGCCCTAAGTCATGCCGGAATGGGCCGCGGTGACACCGTCTCGGCGCTGCTACCCAATGTTCCAGCGATGCTTGAGGCGCATTATGGCGTGCCCATGTGCCAGGCGGTATTGCATGCGATCAACACGCGCCTCGATGCCAAGACCATTGCCTTTCAGCTCGATCACGCCGGCGCGAAAATGTTGCTGGTGGATCAGCGTTTATTGGCGTTAGCCAACGAAGCGCTAGCGTTGACCGAATGCGACCCGCAGGTGGTGGTGAGCGTTGATACAACGATTGATGAGCCGCTGCCTCGGGCGCCCGGCGAACTCGATTACGAGACATTGCTAAGCGCTGGCGATCCAGCGTTTGAGTGGCTGATGCCGGTCGATGAGTGGGATGCCATTTCCATTGGCTACACCTCAGGTACCACCGGTAATCCCAAAGGCGTGGTCTCGCATCACCGCGGGGCGTATCTGCTTGCCCAAGGTAATGCGCTGATTACCAATATGCCGCGCTACGCGACGTACTTATGGACGCTACCGATGTTTCATTGCAACGGTTGGTGCTTCCCTTGGACGCTTTCGGTCGTGTTTGGTACTCACGTGTGTTTGCGCGAAGTCCGCCCCGAGCCGATTTGGCAGGCGCTGGATGCACACGGCGTTACCCACTTGTGTGGTGCGCCGCCGGTGATGTCCGTCCTGGTCAATACAGACCCCGCTGAGCGCACGGCATTAAAACGCCCGGTTGAGTTTATGACTGCCGCGGCACCGCCGCCCAAGAGCGTACTCGCGCAAATGGAGGCGGCGGGCTTTAACGTCACGCAGCTTTATGGTCTTACCGAAACCTATGGTCCGGCGGTGGTCAATGAGTGGCACACGCAATGGGATGCCCTCGACAGCGATGCCCGCACTGCACTGAAAGCGCGTCAGGGTGTGCGCTATACACCGCTCGAGCGCCTTGCCGTACTCGACCCCGATACCCTTGAGCCGGTGCCTGCGGATGGCGAGACCCTAGGTGAAGTGATGTTTCGGGGCAATGTGGTGATGAAGGGCTATTTCCGCAACCCCGAGGCCACTGACAAAGCGTTCGCTGGTGGCTGGTTTCATTCCGGCGATTTGGGGGTGATGCACCCCGATGGTTACATCGAGCTTAAAGATCGCTCCAAAGACATCATCATCTCGGGTGGCGAGAATATCTCATCGATTGAAGTCGAAGATGCGCTCTACAAGCACCCAGCCGTTGCCGTGGCTGCGGTGGTAGCGATGCCGCACGAAAAGTGGGGTGAGACACCGTGTGCGTTTATCGAGTTAAGCGCGGGTGAGACGGTTGATGCTGAAGGCTTGAGCGCGCACTGCCGCGAGCACTTGGCGGGTTACAAGATTCCGCGGGCGTTTGTTTTTGAAACCATCCCGCGTACAGCAACCGGCAAGATTCAAAAGCATGAGCTAAGAAAGCGGGTTAGCGAATAAGGCTAACCCGCTGATTAATGTAATTATTAGCTGGCTAGATCGACCGAGATCGTATCGTCATCAATGCTAAATTCGCCGCTCGATACAGCGCGAGCCCAGGCGGCTGTCTTTTCAAAATTACCGAATGAGTAAAAGTGAAAGCCGCTAATATCGTCGGATTGATTAACAAGCGGCGCCAGTGTGCTGACAAGGGTTTCGGTGGTGCCGTTGCCAAATGCGGTCTTGGCGAGGCGCCGGCCGCTTTTGCGCAGCATCGAGAAGCTCCCGGCGATGCCGCAGGCACCGGCCATCTGCAACAGCCGTTTGGTGCTCACAACCCCGGGGATGCCAATTTGTAGCGCGGTGCCCTCGGCAAGCTCGCTATAGGTGTGGCTATGCCAGTCACTAATCGAGTCTGGGTCGAGCGCAAATTGTGAGACCACTCGCACACGAATGCCGGCCTGCCGGGCGTGAGCAATTTTCTCACGCAAGACCTGCGCGGACTGATCAATGCTCATCACGGGATGGCCATCGGGGTGCGCGGCGATATCCACTGCTTTAATGCCGAACGCCTCGAGCACACCCGATTGCAATAGGGCGCTGGCCTCGGTGTAAGGGCCGACCGGCGTGTCCGGGTCACCGCCAAGCAGCAAAAGGCGCTCTACGCCGGCCTGCTCAACAAAGTCTTTAACCACCTGCCAGAGCTGCGCTTCGGATTCGATCCGCCGAGCGGGGATATGCGGTATGGGAATCATGCCCTGAGCGCTGAGTTTAGCGGCCGCAAACACCATTTCGGCTGGGTCGCCGTTAGGTAGCCACGCGACGTAAACTTCGGTGCCAACAGGCAGGTGATCGCGAAAGTCCTCAATACGCCGGGCGTCTTTGGGCACCGACTCAATTGAGAACCCCTGCGTTGAGGACTGTATAGCGTTTTTGCTCACAATAACTCCTATCGCGATGCGCTCATCAAGTTAGGCGACTTCAATGTCATCGGACGCTTCGAGGGCACGGCCACGAGGAATATCGCCTTTGCGATCATACAACGGTAACGTGCTCAGCATGCCCACACGGGTCTCCCCATCGGTGCAGCGTACGTTGATTTCATCACCGGGCGCTAGATCGGGATCATTGAGGCGCACCATAGCAATCCCCACCTGCAGTGTTGGCGAGAATGCACTACTCGTAACCCGGCCTGCTTGCTCACCTGCGACCTCGATTGAGTTACCACGGGCAGGTGTCCCGTTGGCGCAGGTTAGTCCCCACGTCCGGCAGCGCCGGTCGGCCTGCAATAATGCTTCACGGCCGATAAAGTCGCCTTTCTCGAAATCAACCAATCCCGCGAAACCCACCTCAAAGGGGGTGACTGAGTCATCGAAATCGGTACCAGCGAACAGCAGGCCCCCCTCAATGCGACGGGCATTGGTGACTTCAGCCGGCGTGGTTTGCATTTCATAGGGGCGGCCCGCCTCCATGATGCGATCGCCAATGGCGCGTGCGTCAACCTCGGGGCTTAGGTAGAACTCCCATCCGAGTTCGTTGGTAAAGCCGGTGCGAGTAATGGTCACTGGCTGGCCGCCAATATGGATATGCGCGATATCAAAATACCGAAAACGCTCGGGCAGGCCGTCATCTGCGACCGTGTCGAGCACATCCATTGAGCGCGGCCCTTGCACTTGGCTAATCCAAGCGCCGGGGTAGAAAACTTTCACGTCAAAACCGCGCGCCTGGGCCCGCAGCCAACTGTAGAACTCACCATCACTTTGAACATACCAAAAGCGATCGCTATCCAGGCGCATCAAAACGCCGTCCATCATAATCCCGCCATCGTCGTAACAGGCAATTTGATAGCTACAGCGGCCCACTTTGATATTGCTGATGCTGCGCGTGAATACGCGCTCGAGCATGGCAACCGCATCAGGGCCGACGATTTCAGTCGCAAGCTCGCCGGTGTGGGCGAGCATGACCTGCCGGCGCAGACGCCAGTACAGGGCCTCCATGTCGCCATGCGTGTAGGACAGCGCCCGCAGGCGGCCGTTGTAAATGCCAAACTGTGGATCGTGGGGAAGCTCTTGGTAGACCAGCGGATGCGGCAGCATGCTTTGGCGAAACTCACTCGCGCCGCCGGTGTTAGTCACCGCCTTGACGACGAACTCTACATTATCGGTCGAACCGCTCATCGCTCCTCCTAGGATCACACCGGATTGTTCTATTGACGTTTTGCCGGCAGAGTAGTCGCGCGAGTGACATGACACCAATGACAATTTTGTCTTGTAGTTATCAACTTCTGTCATACTGGATATTATGCGTTTAGACACCGAATCACTGCGGGCACTCAAGCTGGTTGCCGAGGTTGGCGGGGTAACCGAGGCCGCGCTGCGCTTGTCGTTAACGCAATCGGCAGTGAGCTGGAAGCTTCGGCGCCTTGAGGAGCGGGTCGGGCAAACATTACTGCGGCGTGAGGGTCGCGTTTTACGGCCGACGGCGCACGGCCAAGAGCTGATTGAATTTGCCGATATGATCCTCTCGGCGCACGACGCGGCGGTGCAGCGTTTTCAGGGTTCAGCGTTAAGCGGACTCATTCGTCTGGGGACGACCGACGATGTGGCCGCTGACCGCGCCGTTGGCATTGCCGGGCGGTTTCGCTGGGCGCACCCGGGCATCCGCCTGCAGGTGCGTGTGTCATCGTCGCTAAAAGTCGCTGAATGGGTGGATGAGGGTTCGATCGACTTGGCGGTGATGCCGGTCGAAGCCGCCAACGTTCGGCAAAATGATTTCACCCTGTGGTCTGAACCGTTGTGTTTTGTCCAAGCCAAAGAGAGTGACTTTTCGATACAAGACGCGCTGCCGCTGGTCAGCTTTGGTAGTCGTTGCTTTTATGGCGGTATTGCCGGAGCGCTACTCGAGGATGCCGGCATTGCCTATGACAACGTGCTCGAAAGTGCGAGTATCGCGGGCGTCTGTGCCGCCGTTAGTGCCGGTTTTGGCGTGGCGTTAATGAATGCCAGTTTTATGAGTGATGATCAGTGTGAGTGGAGCGGTGCGAGTGACTTGCCGGCGCCGCCCGACATTCACTACGTGTTACGCGCAGCACGACTGCCGCTAACAGCCGCACAAGAATCGCTAGTCGCTGAGCTGCGTGGTTCGGTGCCGCTCACAGCCGAGTAGGGGAGCGATTGATGTCAACGCCAACGCCAGCGCCGGCGCCAATTCTTGTGTTCGACGTCAATGAGACGTTGTTGGATCTCGGCCATCTCGAGGCCTTTTTTACGGCACGCTTTGGCGACGCGCGGGCAATGCGCGAATGGTTTGCCGAACACATTATGTTCTCGCAGTCACTAACGCTCGCCGGGCATTACCTGAGGTTTAGCGAGCTGGCGGTGGCGAGCTTGCGCATGCGTGCGAGCATTCACGATATAACGCTCACGCCAGCCGATATCGATGCCTTTACTCAGGCGCTGCAGACGCTGCCAGCGCTACCGGATGTCGCACCGGCGTTGGTGCGTTTGCAGAACGCGGGCTATCGCCTGGTCACGCTCACCAACTCCAGTCCTGGGCCCAATCCAAGCCCGCTTGAGCGAGCCGGCATTGCGCATTATTTTGAGCATGCTTTTAGCGTCCACACCGTAGAGCAATTTAAACCCGCACCGGCTTGCTACACACAGGTGCTCGAAGCACTCGAGGTCAGACCGGCCGATCTGTGTTTAGTCGCTTGTCATATCTGGGATACGCTAGGCGCGAGCGCAATTGGCATGCAAAGCGCGTTTATCGCGCGTCCAGGGAACGCGTTATTGCCCGGCATCGAGATGGCTAAACCGACTTATGTGGCATCTGATTTAGGCGATTTGGCTGATCAGTGGCTGCGTTAACCACGCCAGTGAATAAAAACGTCAATAAAAGGAGAGACTTATCATGAAATCACGTGCCGCGATTGCGATGGCTGCCGATCAGCCACTGACGCTAGAGCAAATCGATGTGGAGGGCCCGCGCGAGGGTGAGGTCTTAGTTCGAATTAAGGCGACCAGCGTTTGTCATACCGACGCTTACACCCTGTCGGGTGCCGATCCAGAGGGTTTATTTCCAACCGTGTTGGGCCATGAGGGCGCGGGCGTGGTTGAGGAGGTCGGTCCGGGCGTGACCAGTGTTAAGCCTGGCGATCATGTGATTCCGCTCTACACCGCGGAGTGTGGCGAGTGTAAGTTCTGCCGGTCGGGTAAAACCAACCTCTGCGGTGCAGTGCGCGCGACGCAAGGCCGTGGCGTCATGCCTGATGGCAGCTCGCGTTTCTCTCTTAACGGCAAGCCGCTCTATCACTATATGGGTACATCGACGTTTAGCGAATATACCGTGGTCGCTGAGGTGTCGCTTGCCAAAGTATCCCCTGAGGCGCCGATGGAGCGCATTTGTCTGCTTGGCTGTGGTGTCACGACGGGCATTGGTGCGGTACTCAACACCGCCAAGGTGGAAGCCGGCGCGACCGTCGCGGTGTTTGGTCTCGGTGCGATTGGACTTGCGGTCATTCAAGGCGCCTACATGGCCAAAGCCGAGCGCATCATTGCGATCGATGTGAATCCCGATAAATTTGAGCTCGCCCGGCAGTTTGGCGCGACTGATTTTGTTAATCCCAAAGACTATAGCGACCCCATCCAGCAAGTGATTGTTGATATGACCGATGGCGGCGTGGATTACTCGTTTGAATGCATTGGCAACGTCAATGTCATGCGCTCCGCCCTTGAGTGTTGTCACAAAGGCTGGGGTGAATCGGTGATTATTGGAGTTGCTGGCGCCGGTGAAGAAATTTCGACTCGGCCATTTCAGCTAGTCACCGGACGGGTCTGGCGTGGCTCGGCGTTTGGCGGCGTCAAGGGCCGTAGCGAGTTGCCGGGCTACGTTCAGGACTATATGGACGGGCGACTGCGCATTGACGATTACGTGACCCACGAAATGCCGTTCGAAAAAATTAACGAAGCCTTTGATCTTCTCCACGCCGGCGAGAGTATTCGCACGGTGCTGCACTTTTAGGTTGGTCGGTTAATGACACAAACAAAGCCAGAATGCATCGCTGCCAACCGCTGTTTTGGTGGTTGGCATCAGCGCTATCGGCATCGCGCCGAGACGCTCAATTGCGATATGACCTATGCGGTTTACCGACCGCCGCAGGCCGAACACGGGCCGGTACCGCTGATGTGGTGGCTCTCGGGGCTAACCTGTACGGATGAGAATTTCATGCAAAAGGCGGGGGCGTTTAACGCCGCCGCCCAGCTTGGCATGGCGATTGTCTGTCCGGACACCAGCCCCCGGGGGACGGATTTGCCCGGTGAGCACGAGCGCTACGATTTTGGCTCGGGAGCGGGGTTCTATCTCAACGCCACACAATCACCGTATGCCGCGCATTATCAGATGTATGACTACATCACCGACGAGCTACCCGCGCTGATTCAGGCGACACAACCGGTGGATGGTCGTCAGAGCATTAGCGGGCACTCTATGGGCGGGCACGGTGCGCTCGTGTGTGCGCTGCGCAACCCCGGTCGCTATGCCGCCGTGTCGGCGTTTGCGCCTATTTGTAACCCAAGCGAATGCGCATGGGGTCAAACCGCCTTTTCGGGCTACCTCGGCGATGATCGCCAGACCTGGCAGGCGTGGGATGCAGTTGAGCTAATCAAGCGTCAAGGCAGCGCGCTGGAGATCTTGGTCGATCAGGGTGAGGCCGACGGCTTTTTAGCCGATGGGCAATTGCGTCCTGAAGCGCTCGAGCTCGCCTGTAATCAGGCTGGCGTGGCATTAACGCTGCGCCGGCAGGCGCATTACGATCACTCGTATTTCTTTATTGCGAGCTTTATTGGCGAGCACTTGCAGTATCACCGTACACAAATAGGATAAGCGGCTATGTCACAGCCCCAAGCCCAGCCCAGTAGCATGGTGTGCGGATTGCATCACGTGACCGCGGTGGCGGCTGACCCCCAGCGAAATCTCGATTTTTATGCTGGTGTGTTGGGGTTGCGCCTGGTTAAAAAAACCGTCAACCAAGACGATCCGTTCACCTATCACCTCTACTATGGAGATGCGCTAGGGCGACCAGGGACCGCGATGACATTCTTTCCCTTTCCTGGGGTGCCCGCGGGTTATCCGGGCCGTGGCCAGCCGCTCGAAACACGCTTTGCGGTGGATGCAGCCGCGCTGAGTGATTGGCGAGATCGGTTAACTGCGGCCGGTGTGCTCATCAACGAATCGGCCTCATCAGCACAGCGATTGGCTTTTGCTGATCCGGACGGGCTTGCATTGGCACTCGTGGCTGATCAGTCAGGCGGTGAACCGACTGATTGGCAACCCGAGGGGATTACCTCGGCGATGGCCATTCGGCGTTTTGCGGGCCTATCGCTTGCGAGTCACCGGCCGGCGGCGACGGCTCGCGTGCTGACTGAATTGCTTGATTATCAGGTCGTCTCGGAGACAACTGAGCGAATGTCTCTGGTTAGTGGCGGGCCCGATCCAAGCGATGTGATTGAACTCATTGATACGCCTGAGCGCGGCCAGCCGGGTTATGGAACGGTCCATCATATTGCGTTTCGGGTAGCCGACCGCCATCATTTGCTCGCGATGTTGGAGCGCGTCCAGGCCATGCGTCTGCCAAGCTCGGGCGAGGTGGATCGATTTTATTTCCGCTCGGTTTATTTTCGTGAGCCTGGCGGCATGCTTTTTGAAATCGCGACCGACGACCCAGGATTTACGGTTGACGAGCCGGCGGCTCATTTAGGTGCGGCGCTGCAGTTAACCGCTGAGCACGAGCCGATGCGGGCGAGCATTGAGGCAACACTGCCACCCCTAACGCGTTAATGAATTGATAAAGGGCGGATTATGCATCCATTTTTACTGAGTGCTGGGCTTTTGGGATTGCTATCGGTGGTGTTTGGCGCGTTCTCAGAACATGCCCTACGCCCGAATGTTGATGCCGAGTCATTCCGGTTTTTGATGACCGCAGTGCGCTACAACCAAGTTCATGCGGTGGCCTTGCTCGCGCTCGCGCTTGGTTTGGCGGCACCACTAGGCGCGGCGAGTGTTGCCCGGATCCGCTTGGCCGCTTGGCTGATGCTGGTGGGAACATTGCTATTTAGTGTGAGCATTTATTTTGCCATCCTGCTGGATAACCTACAGCTAACCTACCTCACACCGATCGGTGGCATCACTTTAATGCTGGCGTGGGCGGTGATTATTTGGGCCGGCTGGAAAGCACGCAAAGGAGCGCATTCATGATTCGTCTATCGATCACCGTCGCGGTCGTTCTGAGTCTGGCCGGTTGTAGTGGTATCCCCTTGGTACCCGGCATTTAACCGTATCGCTAAGCGTTAAATTGCACAGCGCTGCCGTCTTGCAGGTTATAGCCACCGAGCGCAGCGGCGTAGTCGCTAAAACGCGCAGAGCGACTTAAGCTCATTAGGCGTTGGATGGCGGGCTGGAAAAATGTCCGTCGTTTCATGGCCAAATCAAGCGGCTCGGTGATTAACGGCCGAAAGGCAAGATTGTGCCGGCGAGCAACCGCCTCAATGGCAAGGCCAACGTCGGCTTGGCCGTTGCTTATTTCAATCGCGACCGCATCTTCGTCGTGCGCGATGAGCGTATCGCGCTCAAGTAAATGCGGGTCAATGCCTTCGCGCTCAAGTAAGTAGGTGAATAATGTCCGTGCGCCGGCGCCGGGCGGGCGGTTGGCAATACGCAAGCCCGGTTGAGCGATGTCAGCGAGTTGCTCAATGCCATGGGGGTTAGCCGCGGGTAAGACGAGGCCTTGGGTGCGCTTTGCCCAATGGACAATCACCAAATCACGCATGCCACCGAGGCCGCAAAAGCTTGGGTCATTAAATACCCCGGTTTGCGGATTAATGATGTGGAGACCGATGAGTTGCGCGCGTCCGTCCAATAATCGCGCCACGCCATCGGCGCTACCATTACATAGCTGCGCTAAATCGGTATGCGCCTCGTTCAGTGCCCAAGCGAGCAACGGGTCGGAGCTACCGGCATAAACGGGTAGGCTCTCGTTCGCCTCGGCCTGATCGCCTTCAAGATGCGACATAATCCAGCGATCAATCGCCTGGCGTGGAAACACGAGCTTTCCGGTGACGCGTGCGCAGGGGATCGCATTTTGACGGACCAAATCATAGACCTTGCGCTCTTTTAAGCGCAGGTACTGCGCAACTTCGGCCGTCGTTAACAGCTCCATACTGCATCTCGTTGCATAATTATGCGTCAATTCCATGATTGGCTTTTATTGCGCTTGATCATACTAAAAACTGACGGCTTTTAAAGCAGCGAGCACCGCGTCGGATGTGGGATGCCTTGGCCAACGCGCTTGGATTAGTGATCAGCGGTGATCCAACGGTGCAGGGCATTGTTGGCTTATCGCTGCAGGTCAGTTTGTCAGCGGTGTTGATTGCCGCGGCTTTTGCGCTGCCCATCGGTGCGGCATTAGCGTTATTTCGGTTTCCTGGGCGGGCTGCCCTGGTCGTCTTGCTGAATGCCCTGATGGGCCTTCCGCCCGTGGTTGCTGGCTTAATTGTCTATTTACTGCTCTCACGCGTGGGCCCACTCGGTTCGCTTGGCCTTTTGTTCACGCCACAGGCCATGGTGATTGTGCAAAGTGTGCTGATATTCCCCATCGTTGCGGCGCTTACGCGACAAATTATTAGCGATTTGTGGGAGGAGTATCGCGAGCAGTTGCTGTCGTTAGGATCGAGCCGGCTGCGAGCCATTCCAACGCTGGTATGGGATGCACGCTTTAGCCTTTTAACGGCGCTGCTTGCAGGATTTGGTCGCGCGGTAGCCGAAGTGGGGGCGGTGTTAATTGTTGGCGGCAACATCGAGGGCGTGACGCGCGTGATGACCACCGCGATTGCGTTGGAGACCAGCAAAGGCAACCTATCGCTCGCGCTGGCGCTTGGCACTGTGCTGATGAGCTTAACCTTATTGGTTAACAGCGTTGCCTTTGTGGTGGGGGAATTCTCCCGGCGGCGCTACGGCCTATGAACACATCAACCCCGTCGCTCCCGATTGTGCTCGAAGACGTTGTGTTCAGCCGCCACGAGCAACGGCTATTAGGCCCTCTCAACCTAACGCTTGGTGAGCACCCGCGGACAATGATTATGGGACCAAACGGTTCGGGCAAGAGCCTTTTGCTGCGGTTATGTCACGGGCTAATCGCACCGAGTAGCGGTGAAATTCGTTGTGGTGTCAATGCACTCCCGGCGCTTGCGCAAACGGTGCGCAACCAGCAGGCAATGGTCTTTCAGCGCCCAGTCATGTTGCGCCGCTCGGTCCGTGGCAATGTCCTCTATGCCCTGCGACTGCGCGGTGTGCGTGGGCCAAAAGCGAGCGATTTGGCTGAACGCGCGCTTACCATCGTCGGCTTAGAAGCCCTTGCAAGCCGCTCAGCACGGGTGCTCTCGGGCGGTGAGCAACAGCGCCTTGCCCTCGCTCGCGCGTGGGTGATTAGCCCTGAGATTTTATTTCTTGACGAACCGACCGCCTCGCTTGACCCAACCGCCCGGGCACTCGTTGAGGCATCGATCCAACAGTTTTCTGAGCAGGGCACGCGCATCGTGATGACAACCCACAGCATCGCTCAGGCCGAGCGTCTTGCTGAGTGGGGTTTATTGCTTGAAAAGGGCCAAGTCGTTGAATCCGGACTGATTTCTAACTGGAAGAATAAGAGCGCTTGCGATGACTAAAACAACACGCTGGGTGATTTTCTTTATTGCGATACTGACCACTTCAGTCGCGTTGGCTCAAGACAAGGGCTTTATCACAGTCGCCTCGACAACCTCGACTCAGAACTCAGGCCTATTTGACGCCATCATTCCAGTCTTCGAGCAATCGAGTGGGATTGAGGTGAGGGTTGTTGCGGTTGGTACGGGACAAGCATTACGCCTTGGCTGTAACGGCGATGCGGATGCGGTGCTCGTTCATGCCCCCGCTGCCGAGCAAGTTTTTATTGACGAGGGTTGTGGCGTTAATCGTCGTGAGGTGATGTATAACGATTTCGTTGTCATTGGCCCGCGTCGTGATCCTGCCGGCGTCGCCACGGCAGGCTCCGCGGTCGATGCCTTTGAGCTCATTGCAAGCAACAAAGCCCCATTTGCTTCACGGGGTGACGATAGTGGCACGCACAAAAAAGAATTGAGCCTTTGGAAGGCCGCCGGCGTTGAGCCATCGGGTGACTGGTACCGGGCACTGGGTGCGGGCATGGGTGCGGCATTAAACACAGCCGCTGCCATGAACGCCTACATCATGGCCGATCGAGGAACGTGGATTAGTTTTAATAATCGTCAAGACCTGGAGATTCTCTCTGAAGGTGATCCAATTTTGTTCAATCAGTACGGCAGCGTTCTGGTTAACCCAGAGCGGCACGATGTCAAACATGATCTCGCACAGGTTTGGCATGATTGGTTGGTGTCTGACGCCGGTCAGAAGGCTATTGGTGACTATCGACTACGCGGTCAGGTGTTGTTCACACCCAACGCAAAGTAGAACAACACCCGTTTAAGTCAATGAGTTGCTGAGCGATTGGATGTGCTCAGGACCGATCTCACAGCAGCCGCCAATCAGCGTAGCGCCAGTGGCGGCCCAATTTTTCGCATACGCTGCGTAAGCCTCAGGTGTGAGCTCTTCGCGCGTGGCCAATCCCTCGACAGTGCCTCCGGGTTTTAGGTTGGCGGCGGCCTGAAACCCATTGCCATACCCACCAAACGGCAGCGTTTGCTGAGCAAGAATAGGCATTGCCGTAGTAATGGCCTCGGGCGCTGAGCAATTCACTAAAAGCGCGTTGGCGCCGGCCGCTTGGGCTGCCTTGGCGGCATCCGCGAGTGACTCGCCCGAGCGCAGTTGGCCGCCGTTGTCATCGCTTACCGTATAAGCAATCCATACCGGTAATTCGCTTGCAATCGCCGCTTGCGTGGCAGCAAGCGCTTCGCGTTGCAGCGATAGCGTCTCAGCGATAAATAAGTCCACTCGCTCAGCCTGCATTGCAACGATACGTTGGTAGCTCGCCAGACAGGTTGCATCATCCGGCACCACGTCGGGGTGATAGCTCGCCACGAGCGGCGGAAGGCAACCCGCGATGCGCACATCATCGGCTCCGCTTTGCTCGCGTGCTTGATGGGCGGCCTCAAGCGCGGCGGTATGCAGTGACTCAAACCAGCTCTGCGCTCCATCGCGCGCGAGGCGCTGTGGTGTCGCCGCATAGCTATTGACTGTAATGACCTTCGCGCCGGCATCGATAAAGTCGCGGTGGGCGGCAACCACGAGTTCTGGTTCGTCGAGCATGACTTGGGCCGACCATAGGGGAGAGGCGGGCTGGCGACTGCGATGGTGCAGCTCTTGGCCCATGCCGCCGTCTAGAATGACGCAGTGCTTGTTAGTCAAAGAATCCTCACTTTGGCCCAGTAATGACAAGAGGGCCTAAAGTAACCGCGGCCGACGAATCAATTCAAATAGTTTACAATTGACAGAGTGTGAGGTCGCTCAAGTCGTGGAGACCGGTACGGTATCTCGTTGGTCTGGGTTAATTCATTTAATCAGCCCACTCACCACGAAAATTTGCTGGAATACGCAGGATGTCGCGGTCGACTTGCTTAATATCACGGTGTCCACACAGCGCCATGGTGGTATCGAGTTCTTTATGTAATACCTCGAGCGCTTTCGTCACGCCGGCCTCTCCCATCGCGCCGAGCCCATAAACCCAAGAGCGGCCAATCATCACGCCATCAGCACCGAGTGCGAGGGCTTTAAGGATATCTTGGCCTGAGCGAATACCGCTATCGAAGTAAACCTCCATGCGATCGCCCACCGCCTCAATAATGTCAGGCAGCATGCGGATGGCACTCAGCGCGCCGTCAAGCTGACGCCCACCGTGATTGGATACCACAATGGCATCAGCACCTAGATCAGCCGCTCGCCGCGCGTCTTCAGGGTCCATGATGCCCTTGAGTACGACCTTGCCACCCCACATATCCATGAGTTCCTTTACCCGGTCCCAATCCAGCGCGTGATCAAACGCCTCCGCGGTCCATGACGACAGCGAGCTGGGATTGGTCACCCCCTCGGCATGCCCAACGACGTTGCCAAAGGTACGCCGTTTGGTGCCGAGCATGCCGAGCCCCCACGAGACTTTGGTCATCATGTCGGCGATCGAGCGGAGGGTGAGCTTAGGCGGTGCGCTAAGGCCGTTTTTTAGGTCTTTATGCCGCTGTCCCTGAACCTGCAGGTCAAGGGTGATGACAATGGCTGAGCAATTCGCTTTGCGCGCGCGCTCCATCAGTCGTGTCATGAAGTCATCGTCTTTGAGCGTGTAGACCTGAAACCAAAAGGGTTTGCTGGTGGCGGCCGCGACATCCTCGATTGAGCAAATCGATAAGGTTGAAAGGGTAAATGGCACGCCAAATTTTTCGGCCGCGCGCGCGGCATGAATCTCACCATCGGCATGCTGCATGCCGGTCATGCCAACCGGGGATAGGGCCACGGGCATACTCACTGACTCGCCTAGGAGCTCAGCGGCGGTGGTGCGATTGGTCATATCGATTGCGACGCGCTGACGAAAATAGATCTCGTTAAAGTCGCTGGTATTTTCAGTAAACGTTTGCTCAGACCAACTGCCGGTCTCGCAGTAGTCATAGAACATTTTCGGCACACGCCGGTGGTAGATTTTTTTCAGGTCGTCAATGCAAGTAATAACGGCCACGAACGCTTCTCCTGAATGGTTTTTTGCTAAGGTGCCATTAACGGGTTCGAGTATGAAGCCCGCGGGCTAAAAAAACCGCTTGATCGAGGAGAGCAATATGCACCAAGCGAGAGCTGAGGATTCGGTTGGTGAATACGACTACATCATCATTGGCGCGGGCACGGCTGGCTGCTTGCTTGCCAATCGCCTCAGTGCCAACCCCAAGCATCAAGTGCTTTTGCTCGAAGCGGGTGGCCGCGATCGCTATCCTTGGATTCATATCCCCGTGGGTTATCTGTATACGCTAAATAACCCAAAAACCGATTGGTGTCTGAAAACCGAACCGGATGCTGGCCTTAACGGGCGGGCATTAACCTATCCGCGCGGGCGGGTGCTCGGCGGTAGCAGCTCGATTAACGGCATGATCTATATGCGCGGCCAAGCCGCTGACTACGAAGGCTGGGCCAATGCGGGCAACCCGGGCTGGGGTTGGACAGAGGTACTCGAATACTTTCGTAAGCATGAGGATCACGGGTTTATTGCCAATCAGTGGCATGGCCAAGGTGGCGAGTGGCGTATTGAGCGCCAGCGACTTTCTTGGCCCATTCTTGAGGCCTTTCAACAGGCCGCCGCAGAGCAGGGTATTGCTTCGGTCGAGGACTTTAATACCGGCGATAATGAGGGCTGCGGTTACTTTCATGTCAACCAGCGTAGAGGCGTGCGAGTTAGTGCGGCGAAGGCCTTTTTACGCCCCATTCGTGCGCGCAAAAATCTAACGGTGTTAACCCACGCCGAGGTCGAGACGTTGTCTCAAAACGCCGGTCGAATGACCGCGGTCAGCTTTTGGCATCGGGGGCAGCGACAGCAGGCCAACGCGGGCCGCGAACTCATTCTGGCCGCTGGCGCGGTGCATAGCCCAGCACTGCTTCAGCGCTCTGGAATTGGCCGCGCGGCGGCGCTTAAAGATATGGGTATTGCGGTGGCACAAGACTTGCCCGGCGTGGGTGAGAATCTTCAAGACCATCTGCAGTTACGCACGGTCTATCGAATTAGCGGCGCTACAACCCTCAATGAACGGGTTAATCGCCTATCAGGTCGTCTGCTGATGGGTCTTGAGTACGCGCTGCGGCGCACAGGGCCCCTATCGATGGCGCCGAGCCAGTTGGGCTGTTTTGCGCGCAGTAGCCCAGAGCAGCCACGCGCTAATCTGCAATATCACGTCCAGCCATTGAGTACGGATCGCCTCGGTGATCCATTGCATCCGTTTCCAGCCATTACCGCATCGGTGTGTAATCTGCGCCCGGAAAGCCGCGGTCGGGTGAGTCTGCGCGATGCTGATCCGGCATCGACACCCTGTATTGAGCCGCGTTATCTCTCGACCGAGGGTGATCGGGCCACGGCCGTTGAGGCGATTCGTTTAACACGACGGATTATGGCCAGTGCCGCCTTTGCCGCTCATGCCCCGGTTGAGCTTTTGCCGGGTAGCGATATTTCAAGTGATGACGCGCTTGCTGCCGCGGCCGGTGATGTTGGGACAACCATTTTCCACCCGGTTGGAACTTGCGCGATGGGCCCATCACCTGAGGCGGGAGCGGTCGTCGATGCCCGCTTGCGTGTCCATGGCGTGCCGGGCCTGCGAGTGGTTGATGCCTCGGTTATGCCCACCATAACCTCGGGTAACACCAACTCACCGACGCTTATGATCGCCGAGAAAGCCGCCGACATGATCCTCGCTTAGCTTGACGAGGCAGGCCGACCGCTATCAGTCGGGTCACTGTCGGTCATACTAACCGCAACGCCCCGGGTGAGGCCGATTGAGTCGGCGTCAACCGCTTGGTCTTTAACCTCCTCATACCACAGGTCGTGGTGCTGCTTGGCCCACTCAACGCTGGAGTAGCCGGTGGTCATGCCATCGATGGCGCCTTGGGTCCCTAGCGTGCCGATGTAGGCGTGGCCTAAGAACAGACCAATCCACAGAATTGAGGCCACTGCATGCACAAGATTCGCCTGTTGCATGGTCTCGCGCGTTTGCCCCCAGATCGGAAAGTCCATTACCACGCCCGTCGCACAGACCACGCCGCCGACCAGCATAATGAACCAAAACCACAGCTTCTCGCCGCCGTTCATGCGCCCGGCGGAAGGGTGTTTGCCTTTGAGAAAGCCGCCGCCCGCTTTAAACCAGGCTAGATCGGTTTTGTTGGGAATGTTGTGCCAGACCCAGGCGAGCGCCATCGCAGCTACGCACAGCGTAAACACGGGGCCGACATAGTTATGCGAATTCATGGCCAATGTGGCGTAGGCTGCAAACCCCTCGGGGCCGAGTACGGGAATCAGCACCGCACGGCCAAACAACAAGCTTAACCCGGTAATGGAAAGCACGATGAATAGCGTTGCCGTGGTCCAGTGCAACACGCGCTCCCAGAGCTTCCAGCGCAAAACAACTTGGCCTGAGGGGCGATGATCGAGGCGCATTCGCCCGGCGATGAAAAACACCAGGGTGATAGCCGCGAGCGCCGCAAATAATACCCACGGCATAATATTGGCGACGACCCCATTGCGTAATTGACGCCAGTTTTCGCCACCATTTTGGATTAACACCCCGGTCTCATCGCCCTGAATGGTGGTAATCCCGGTATTGCCCTCGCGGACATCGCGCCACGTGGTCTCTGAGCGTGGGTTAGTTTCCTCGAAGCTTTGCGCACCGGCGATTTCGACGAACAAATAACCGCTGAGTGGCGCCACCATGGCGCCCACGGCGATGAGCAGCAGGCTCCAAAGCATAATCCGCGTGTGCACCCGACGGCCACGGGCCTTTTTGGTCTCTGTGTTGTCCATCATTCAATCCTCCATGCCGCTGAGTGTTGCTCAGCGGTCGGTCTGTCCTGCCCGCAGCCGCTCAGCGAGCGGTTGGGTTAGGGCGTCGGTGCCGGATTTCGACATCAGTGGGTCGGTTTGGCCTTTATAGACGCCGGGGTCGTAGAGGTGGACATCGTCCATCTCTTCATAGCAACCGGACAATAAAAGCACGGCCATGAGTAAGCCCAAGAGGGCAGAGACTCGACGACGTTGTTGACTTAATTGGTCCATAACAAGCTCTTTGGTTTCGGGCGCAGTCGGCTAGACGCCAGCGCCGTAAGCTTTATCCCAACCCCAAGTCTGTGGCCGGCCGGCTCGGCGCATGACCCGCTCGCGGTAGATGTCCGCAACCATGTCGCCATCACCCGCGAGGAGTGCTTTGGTTGAGCACATTTCGGCACACGCGGGTAATTTGCCTTCAGCAACGCGGTTCGCCCCATATTTGGTGTACTCAACATCGCTGTTGTCATCGTCGGGACCGCCGGCACAGAACGTGCACTTATCCATTTTGCCGCGCACACCGAACGCCTCTTGCTGAGGGTACTGCGGTGCACCAAAGGGGCAGGCGTAGAAGCAATAGCCACAGCCGATGCAAAGGTCCTTATCGTGCAGCACGATGCCGTCATCGGTAGTGTAAAAGCAGTCGACTGGGCAAACCGCGGCACAAGGCGCATCCGTGCAGTGCATGCAGGCCACTGAGATGGATTTCTCGCCCGGTACGCCGTCATTGAGAGTGACGACGCGCCGACGGTTAACGCCCCACGGCACTTCATTTTCGTTTTTACAGGCTGTTACACACGCGTTGCACTCAATGCAACGCTCAGCGTCACAGAGAAATTTCATTCGAGCCATTTCATCTCTCCTTTACGGTCCGCTGGGCTAGGCAACGCGGATTTGGCACAACGTCGACTTGGATTCCTGCATTTGGGTGACAGAATCGTAGCCGTAGGTTGTGGCTGTGTTACAGGCTTCACCGCGAACCATCGGGGCCGTGCCCTCGGGGTAGCGGTCGACAAGGTCTTCACCCTGGTAATGCCCGCCGAAGTGGAACGGCGTCCACACCGTGCCGCGCGGTACGCGTTCGGTGATCATGGCCTGCACCCGGATGCTGCCGCCTTCTGGGCCGTCAAGCCAGACCGTGTCTTGATCGCGGATTCCGCGGTCATTGGCGTCGGCTGGGTGAATTTCAACAAACATCTCTTGCTGTAGCTCAGCAAGCCATGGGTTGGAGCGTGTCTCTTCACCGCCACCTTCGTACTCGGTTAAGCGGCCACTGGTAAAGATCAGTGGGTAGTCCTTCGAGTAGTCAACCGACTGAATGGAGGCGTAGCGCGTCGGCAACCGATACGAGGCCCGCACATCGTCGTAGGTTGGATACTGCGAAACCAAGTCGTAGCGCGAGGTGTAGAGCGGCTCGCGGTGAACCGGGACGGGGTCAGGGAACTGCCAGACCTCACAACGCGCCTTGGCGTTACCGAAGGGCGCGCAACCGTGGTTGATGACCACCCGCTGTATGCCGCCGGAAAGGTCGGTCTTCCAGTTCACGCCATCAAGCTGGAGCAGTAGGCTCTCGCTTGCCGACGCGATGTTGCTCGGCAGGTTATTCGGGTCGACGCCCGCCACCTGGGCGATGGCTTCCAGTTCTTCGCCACGCAGGTCGGTATGCCAGCCAAGTTGGCGCAGGATGCCGAAGGTAAATTCCGGATAACCATCATCGAGCTCGGAGTCGACCGAGTAGGACCCATCGGCAAGCAAGCTCTCGCCATCACGCTCGACCCCAAACCGGGCCCGGAACGTCAGACCGCCATCCTTAACCGGCTGACTTGGGTCGTAGAGCACATGCGTGCCCGGATGCTTCATCTCCGGCGTGCCCCAGCACGGCCATGGCAAGCCGTAATAGTCCCCATCGGCCGGCCCGCCCACCGCGCGCAGCGTGGTGGTATCGAAGGTGTGTTTATTTTGCGCGTGCATTTTGATGCGCTCAGGGCTCTGACCGGTGTAACCAATCGTCCAGGTACCGCGGTTAATCTCGCGCAGCGTGTCCTCGACATTGGGGTAGTCTTCGCCGTCGATGGCGATGTGTTTAAACATCTCATCAGCAAAGCCGAATTTGCGCGCAAACTGATACAGGATCTGCGCATCAGTCTTGGACTCAAACAGCGGCTCAATCACTTCCTCGCGCCACTGCAATGATCGGTTTGAGGCGGTGACTGACCCGCGTTGTTCGAACTGCGTGCAAGTCGGCAAGAGATAAACGCCATCAGTGCGCTCGCTCATCACCGCTAGATGGGTCGGATAGGGGTCAGAGACAACGACCATTTCAAGCTTTTCAATCGCCTCTTTCATATCCGGGCCGCGGGTCTGTGAGTTAACCGCATGGCCTTGGAAAAATACCGCCCGGGTATTATCCCGCTGACTAAGATTTGCTGGATCTTCGAGAATGCCATCGACCCACCGCGACACCGGCATGCCGGCGATATTCATTGGGCTGCTCATTTTGCCGCCACCGGCATCGTACTCAGCGCTATCAAAGCGGCCTTTGAGGTAGTCGTAGTCAACGTCCCAAACGCGCGCCCAATGCCGCCACGCACCCTCAGATAGGCCGTAGTAGCCCGGTAGGGTATGGCAGTTGGGGCCGACATCGGTGGCCCCTTGGACGTTGCAGTGGCCGCGGAAAATGTTGGCGCCGCCACCGGCCTTGCCGATGTTGCCGAGCGCCAGCTGCATGATGCAGTAGGCGCGGGTGTTGTTGTTGCCAATATGATGCTGCGTGCCGCCCATGCACCAAACAATGGTTCCGGGGCGGTTTTCGGCGAGCGTCTTCGCCGCGAGGTGCATTTCTTCCTCAGGCACACCGGTGACGTCAGCGACGCGTTCCGGTGTCCACTGCGCGACCTCAGCACGAACCTTGTCAAGGCCGTAGACGCGCTGGCGAATGTATTCGCGGTCTTCCCAGCCATTTTCGAAAATGTGCCAGAGTAGGCCCCAAATAAAGGGCACGTCGCTGCCAGAGCGAATGCTAATGTGCTGATCGGCGTGCGCCGCGGTACGGGTAAAGCGCGGGTCAACCACGATCATCTTGGCGCCGTTTTCTTTGGCGCGCAGGATGTGTTGCATCGACACCGGGTGGGCCTCAGCGGCGTTACTGCCAACAAAGATCATCGATTTGCAGTTATGCATATCGTTGAAACTGTTGGTCATGGCGCCATAGCCCCAGGTGTTGGCGACACCGGCAACGGTTGTGGAGTGACAGATACGCGCCTGGTGGTCGATATTATTCGAGCCCCAGAAAGCGGCAAATTTGCGCTCCAGATAGCTGCCTTCGTTATTGGCTTTGGATGAACCACACCACCAAATGCTGTCTGGGCCACTTTCTTCGCGGATTTGCAGAAACTTATCGCCAATCTCGGTAACCGCTTGGTCCCAACTGACTCGGCGCCAGCGGCCGCCCTCGAGTTTCATGGGATACTTGACGCGCTTCTCGCCAATACCATGCTCGCGTACCGATGCGCCTTTAGCACAATGAGCACCGAGGTTAAAGGGCGAATCAAAATCCGGCTCTTGGCCAGTCCACACGCCATTTTGCACCTCAGCAATCACGCCACAGCCCACCGAGCAGTGGGTGCAGACCGAGCGGCGGATTTCAACGGGAATGCCTTCCTGACGGGTGTGATCACCTTCAGCCGCTTGGGCTCGGCGCATCATTGTGGGTGCGAGGGCAGCTCCTGCCGCTGCCGCGCCCGCCGTTAGCCCAGTGCGTCGTAGAAAGGTGCGCCGGTCCATAGTGGTGTGAAAAACACTAGGAAAGGCTGAGCCGGTTTTCTGACCAGCCTCGGTGTTGAGTGACTTTTTGATCAGCTTCATGGTTGCAACCTCCCGATCAGCCGCGTGCGAGGTCGTAAAAACGACGCACGTGAGCGGTTTCTTGGTAGCCCGAGCCGGTTGCCGACGCGGTCTGTGTTTTTACTTCGCTAGGCGCTTTGCCGGTGACGGCTAGCGCTGTGCTGGTGCTGGCAACCCCAGCGACCGCGCTACCCATGGCGGCTTGCTTAAGAAAGCGCCGGCGGCTTTTGTTGTGTTGCTTGTCGTTGGCACCCATGACTCACTCCTATTCGATTTCGTCGGGTCGTGCTAAACCATTTCCAAATATTGTTTTTCGGTCACCATAAAGCGCTCGGCAAACGCGCCCACAGCAACATAGAAATCGGCCGAATCGGCGTGCTGGACATCCTGCATAAAGCGCTCAATCCACGGGCCAATATGCGCATTGAAAAAAGCGCGCTGGCTTGCCAGCGACGCGCCATCGGGCCCGCTGAGCAGTGCCATGCACTCGAGCAGGGCGCCGACATGGTCTTCGGGCTCATGGACATCATCATCGCGCTCGAGCCCCAATCCGCGCAGATCTTCGCGCAGTTGGGCGAGCGGCCGACCCATCAGAAAACCGGTCTGATACCAGCTACCAAATGGCAATACTTCGCCGCGCCCAAGCCCAATAAAGAGGTTGTGGTATTCGATATCGAGTGATTCGGGATCTGCATTGGTAGCGGCTTTGGCGAGGTTCTGCCAGGCGATGGCGACGGGGCCTTCGTGATCGGTAATTTCAAGCGCGGCGAGGGTGGTGATGAGTTCTTCGGTTGGGATGTCAGCGAACAGGCGGCCAAGCAGCGCATAGACCCTTGAGCGAAGCCACTCCTCGGGTTCTGCGTGCGCGGTGGATTCATTCACCGCAGCTTCTGCTGTAGATAGGTTCGTCGAACTCAACAGCCTCTCCCCTTTCGTTGATTCGGTTATACCGATAATCGGAAAAAAATCCAAACCGTTTTTATGCTGCAGCGCAATAGCTGGAGCTAACGCTGGTCAGCCGTGTTTTCGTCGTCAAACAGGTCTTTGACCCGACAATCCTCACACATCTCAAGTCGCCGCTTAGCGCGCTCATCGGTAAACATCCAATGCCCGGCGAGCTGATCGAGTACCCGTCGAATCATCTTTTCCGTCGCAAAGGCTTTGCCGCAGCTGACACAGGCAAAGGGCACCTCTTCGTTGACCACTTCGGGGGTCGGGTCAATCATCGCAGGCAAATTAAGCCGTGCCTCGAGGGTAATGGCATCCTCAGGGCAAGCTTGCTCGCAGAGCCCGCACTGCAAGCAGTTTGATTCGGTAAATAGCAACCGCGGCTCGCCACCACCGCTATTGATCGCCTCAGCCGGACATACGGCCGCACAAGCCATGCACAACGTACACGCCTCACGATCGACATGAATGCGGCCAAATGGCGCGCCTTCTGGCAGCGCGGTAACCGATTGATCACGACTCGGTCGGTAGAGCTCAGTAAAGGCGACTTGCAAGCGCTCACGCTTACCCCCGGCAATGCTGAATTGCCGGGTTTTGCGGCCATGGCCGGGGTGGAGTTGCGGTGCGCTAAGCCACTGCATGAGCCCCGCATGACCATCGAGCAGGGTGAGACATTGCGGTGTCAGTTGCAGTGCCTCAAGCACGGGGCTAAACAGAGCATGCTGTGTCTGGGTTGTATGCTGAACGGCGGGTTCGACCGCATCTGGCTGCAAAATCAGCACATCACTCGCCCCCATTGCCAGGGCCGTGAGCCAGATATCAGGACCGATGCTACCGGTATCTTCGACGGCGAACGGGACCAAGCGCTCTGGTAACTGGTCGCCGATGGCGCTGAGGGTCTCGGCACCCCATTCATCGTCATGAAATAACACCGCGGGTGACTCCTCGCCGAGCGGTGCATAGGCCTTCAGCGCTCGTCGCAGCGCGCCAAGCAAGTCGCGAGCCTGTGGGTAGGCGTAGCTGATGGCACCCGAAGGGCAAGCGGTTGCACAGCTGCCGCAGCCTTGGCAGAGGTAGGGGTCGACCTCAATGGTCTCGCCGAGCGAGATAATGGCGCCGGTCGCACAGGCATCAAGACAGCGATTACAGCCGCTCATGCCGCGCGCACCATGCGCGCAGATGTTCTCGTTATAAGCAAAAAACTTGGGCTTTTGAAACTCTCCCACCATGTCGGGGGCGCTGTTAAGCGCCGCGGCTAGTGCGTGTGGGTCGGCCCCGGGGCGTTGATAGCCAAGTGGCGGCTTTTCAACGCCAATCAGGGGTTGATCGCTGACATCAATAACGAGGTCAAAAGCGCTTAACGATCCGCTCGCCAAGCTCGCCGCGTTGACGTTGCCCTGATCGGTCTCGAGCTCGGCGCTGAACGCCCCCAAATAACCGGTTAACGACGGGCGCCCACGAGCCAGTAAGTAATGCTCGAGATCAGCGGCTGTGGCCTGATCATCCGCAATAATAAGGCAGCGCATGGTGTCACTGAGCACGCGCGCCGCCGCCAGTGCACGCTCGGCCGGACCGGTGATTAACACGCATCCTTTTGATTGATAGTCGACAAACCCCGCTGTGCCCAGATGCGCCTCAGCAATGGCATTGAGCGCTGCGGCTCGGGCGCGGCCGTTCGCGCTGTTGGCCGGCAGCTCCGACAGAGGCGGGTGGGCAATATCAAGCACGCGGGGGGTCCTCCGGGGTGTCATTCGTTGGCGGATCGAGTGACTCATCGCCCGACTCATCGCCCGACTCGCTCGGGGCTGAGTCAACCGCAAGCGACTCGGACGGCGCTTCGGTTTCAAGCCCATCGCTGGGCTCTGCCGCTGTCTCGGACTCAGCGGCGGCTTGTTCGTCTTTTATCCGTTGGCGCTCGGCAAGTCGGTCGTTTTGTCGCCGCAGGTCATGGGTCATGGTATCGCCGAGGGGCTGGAGCAACGTGTAGTCATCGTCGTAGTCATCAAGCCCATCTTTGACGTTAAACCGGCTCGTGTGAAAGAGCGCACGCAGCGCTTTGCGTCGCAGTGCATCGCTGACACCAGGAGAGAGAAAACCGCTCACATCGCTATCGGGCTTGAGTGTGTCGATGGCCGGCATGTCCTCGTCAGTGAGGGTAGGGCGGGCGTCATCGGCTTCGGTGTCCGCCGGTGGCTCAGAGGTGACGGGCTGATCGGCAGGTTCAGGGGACGTATCACCGGCGCGCGCCGCCACTTTGCGGCGTGACCATCGCCCCAGTACGCCGTCAGCGTCTTGCTCGTTATCCGGCTTATTACTCATCAGCGGCGGCCTGCGGTTTGCGCCGGCGTTTGCCACCGCGTGGCTCAGGGCGGTAGTGCGTCATAACAAAGCGCTCAAGGGCGTCAATAATCCAACGGGGCATCGGCACAGAAAAGATTTCACCTTCACTTTCTTGTTCGCGAGCCGATTCGTCCTGATCAATGCTAATCATCGAGGGTACCAGTCCGTATTGGGGGTCTTCACGGCAGATCACAAATAACGACGGGGTTTGGCTGGTGAGGTTGTACCAGTAGGTCTCGGCGTTGGAGCGCTGGAGACTCAGGCGTAAGCCCGTCCAGCAGAAATCATGGGTTGCCTTTGCCGGATTTGACTCCACCAGCCCTGGCTTACGTTCATCCGGCGCGATGTCTGCGAGCGACCAGGCTGGAAACTGCCAGCCTTTGCGCTCACGCATCTCGCGGCGCAAGGTCACGCTCAGCGTCCACTGGATGCGCTCGCTCGGGTCAGCGACGGATTCGGTCATGGGGTCTGGTCCTCGGGTTCGATTTTAAACACCGGTGCACTCTCCCAATCGCTGCGCGGGCGGTGGACGCGGTAGGCTTCTTTTACCTCGCCATCGACCCAATCACGCTGGACTGACAGGACGGTGTTGACCTCGGCACTACAGAGCGATTCGCAAAACTCAACCTCTTTGCGCGCCTCCACCAAAGCCGCTTCGGTATCTGGGGCGCCATATTGCTCGACAAAATGGCGCGCCAGGCGCTCGAGGATTTGCCGGCGCTCCGCATCAGGGAGCTCAGCGACCACCGCCAAGGTTGACCAGCCAAAGCTTGGTAAGCCCAAAAAGCCATGGCGAAAAGCCGATCGCTCACCCGTATCCAACTGCTCGGGGCTGCGTTCATTAAAGGTAAACACAAAACTGCCCGGTACCACCCACTCGCCGGCACTCGCCGCTCGCGGGTAGATTTCATCATCGCTGTCGTCAAGCCGCAGGGCGCGCAGAAATCGCACGAAAAGCGCTCCTTTTAGTCGCTTGAGTGGTTGCGCTTATTTAAGCTCAATGTCGCCGTTGATGGTGTGGGTGAGTGCGAGCTTTTCAACGCTTAACGTCATTTGCGCCTCAAGCGGCGCATCCGCGCTAATTTTCCCTGACTCAATGCCCTCGCGTACGGCTGCTTCAATTTCGCGTTGCGCGGTAATGCCAACTTTTTTAAGAAACTTCCGAACGCTGATATTAAGGTTTTCTTCGTTCATTCGATTCAGCCTCCGATATACGACATTTCGATTTTTTCTGTGTTGATCGGTTTGGTCTCGTGGGTGCGCAGTTCAGAGTAGCGATCAGCTCGGCGCTGCCAGATGCCGACCAAGTACTCGTAAAGCGCCGCATCACTCGCGCCTGCGCGCAGTTCGTCGCGAATCGAGTGACCGGCACTGGCGAATAAGCAAGTAAAGAGTCGGCCCTCGGCCGATAGCCGCGCGCGGCTGCAGTCACCGCAAAATGGTTGCGAGACCGAGCTGATCAGGCCAATTTCGCCGCGCCCGTCACAGTAGCGGTAGCGCTCAGCGACTTCACCTCGGTAATTGGGCGTTACCGGCTCGATGGGCCATTGATCATGAATCGTCGCGGCCACCTCTTTTGACGGCATAACTTGATCGAGTTGCCAGCCGTTGCTGTTGCCAACATCCATAAATTCAATAAACCGCACAATATGCGGCGTGTCGCGGAAATGATCGGCCATCGCGAGGATGTCGTGATCGTTGATGCCGCGCTGAACCACCATATTGATCTTAATGGGCGCCAGCCCAGCGCGCTCGGCGTTGTCGATGCCCTCAAGAACTTTCGCTACCGGGAAGCCAACATCGTTCATCGCCTGAAAGGTCGCATCATCGATGCCATCCAGACTCACGGTAATACGATGCAGGCCAGCCGCTTTTAGCGCTTGGGCCTTTTCGAGGGTAAGCAGCGAGGCGTTGGTGGTCAGGCTGATATCGTCAATGCCATCGATCGCAGCGAGCATGGCGATGAGCTTATCGATATCGCGCCGAATCAGTGGCTCACCACCGGTTAGGCGGAGTTTGCGTACGCCTAATTGGGTAAAAATGCCGGCAACGCGGGTAATTTCTTCAAAGCTCAGGAGCTCGGCGCGCGGCATAAAGGCATGGTTGGCACCGAACAGCGCTTTGGGCATGCAATAGCCACAGCGAAAATTGCAGCGATCGGTGAGCGATATGCGCAGATCGCGAAGGGGGCGGTTTAACTGATCGGTTATTGGCGCTGACATAATGGCTATTCACCCGCTCCCGGCAGGGTCTCGCCCTGTAGATAGACTTCAGTCCCATCGCTGTAGGCTTCGCGCTTCCAGACCGGCGCGGTTTTTTTCAGCGTATCAATCGCAAACCGCCCCGCCTCAAACGCATCCGCGCGGTGCGCTGAGCGCACTACAACAACGACACTGAGCTCGCCGACTTCAAGCTTATCGACCCGATGGCGAATCACACAGCTGAGAATGTCAAAGCGCGCCAACGCTTGCGCCTCCACCTCGGCGAGCGCTTTTTCAGCGAGCGGCTCGTAGGCGGAGTACTCAATGGCGGTGACTTGTTTGCCATCGTGCTCGCGGCGCACGGTGCCACCAAATACCACCACGGCGCCGGCATCGGGCGACTGCGTTTGCTCGAGTAGTTGCTCAAGATCAATTGCACCGCTATCAACCCGCTTCGACATTCAATGCGCTCCTCCAGATCTTGGCAAGGTGAATGAATCACCGCAGACTAGTCAATCGAATTTATCAACCGCAGCAGACCGACCAAAATGCCGTGTTTCTCCCGTGCCTGTCCAGTCGCCGCGCCACTCGGCGTTGATCGCGATCCACTCGATCCGGCGGCTAAGACCATCGCTGCGCTGAATGATTGCGCACTCGGTGGGCAACGCGTATTGCTAACCGGACCGGTAGCGAGCGGCCGGACTGCCACCATCAACGCGTGGGCCAGCGAACACGCCGAATTTGCATTTCACTATGTCTTTAGCGCCGCTGTCGACCCAGAACGAGCAACGCCGGCGGCTTTCATTACGGGGCTACTCAGCGCGTTGCGTGAATATCTTGGGCTTACCGATGCCTTGCCACTCGATGAGACAGGCTTAATTGAGGCGCTTCCGGGTTGGCTAGCCCGACTAGGCCACAGCCAAGCGCTGATCGTTATCGACGACATCGATCGACTTACAAGCAGTGACCTAACCGCCGATGCCGACTGGTTGCCAGACTACCTACCCCCCGGCGTGGTGTTGCTCGCGAGCGCCAACCGAGGGTTATTGGCCGAGCGCTTGCGAGCGCTCAATTGGACGGTGCTGGATATTGGTAGCGAGGCGCAAATCGCCGATCCGGTTGCGGTGATCACCGAGATTGCCAAGCAACCAGCCTCTAACGCCGCGCTGCGAGCGCTCGCCGCCACCCCCGTTGGCTTGCCACCAACAACGCTGACGACCCTGGGGCTCGATGTTAGCGCTGTACCGGCCGATGTGCTTATGCAGCGCTCAGACTGGGTTGGGTTTTGTCATCATGTCTACCGCGACGCCGCGCGCCGTGAATTGCTGTCAGCGAGCACGGCCTATCGGCGTGAGTGTCGAGCGCTCGCCGACTGTGCTGATGATCCACTCGATCAAGCGACGTGGCTCAACCGAGCCGCTGATTGGCCAGCGCTACTCGAGCAGCTGTCGAACCCGGCAGCACTTCGGGCCTGGCGCGATGATCCCTTTGCTTGGCAAACCCTGTGGGCAAGCTTGCCATCGATCGATACCGCCGTGAGTCATTTGCTAAGTCGATTGGAGCAGCAGGCCAGCCGCGTGGATGCCGATCGTGATGAGTTGGCGGATTGTCTCGTCAATGCCGCGCGCATTCTCGAGCAACTCAATGCCGATGAGGCCGCTGCCTATATTCGGCGCACTGGCCATGAGCGACTTTGTCAGTGCGCACCCGATAGCCTGGGGGCGGCGGCGGTTGCGCATGCGCATGCGGTGGCAGATTGCTCGGAGTCAGCCCCAGATCAGGCGCTCAGCCTGTTGCGTGGGGCGCTCGCGCAGCGGCGTAAGGCGCTTGGCGATGATGATTCGCTAACGCGCTCAAGCGCGCACGCGCTTGCCAGCGTGCTGGAAGCCAAGGGTGATTTGAACGACGCCATTAGTGCGTATGCGCAGATTGTCGCAACACGCGAGAAAACTTTGGGTCGAGACGATCCCGGGTTGCTTGCCGTACTAAGTAACCTCGGGGCCGCCCAGCGCGCTGCTAACCAGCTCGAGCAAGCGCGCGGGCCATTCGAGCGTTGCCTCAAGATTGCACGCAAAATTAAACCGCATCCGTCTCCAGCGCTCGCGCTAGCGTTAGATAATTTAGCCGGTTTGCTGTACGCCGGCGGCGATCATGAGACCGCCGCCGAGCACTACCGCGAGGCGCTTAACGTCACAGAGTCATTGTTTGGCCCGCAACACGCGGCCACGGCGGCGGCGCTGCATAACCTAGGCACGGCGCTGGATAGTCTGTCGCGGTTTCCTGAGGCCAAGCGTTGCTTTCGCCGGGCGGTTGAAATTCGTGCTCAAGCGCTGGGCCGTGAACACGCGGAGACGGCAACGAGTCTGCATAATTTGGCCGGTGTGCTCGATGTCACCGGCGAGCGCGAGGAGGCGGAATCACTCTATCGCGAGGCCATTGAGACGTGGCGCGCGGTGGTCGGGTCAGAGCACCCGGCAACGGCCACTAGCATTAATAATCTCGCCGATTTGTTAGCGCAGGCCGGGCGGCTTGCCGAGGCCGAACCGCTGTACCGGGAAAACCTCGCGTTGTGGACCGCACTTTACGGCGAGGATCATCCTAATACCGCGATGACCGCCGCCGAGCTTGGCCGCTTGTGTGCGGATGCTAATCGTGTCGAGGAGGCCGAATCACTATTGCGGCCAGCGGTTGTTCAGCTCGAGCGTATGATGGGCGTTGAAAACGCATTGCATATCGATAGCTTGTGCCGACTAGCGGCCTTGTTACGTGATCGTGGCCGCGGCGAGGAGGGGCTAGCCTTGTTAGAAAATACCTATGAGCGCGCCGCTGGTAGCATCAAAATCTTGTCGCCCGCGATGCAAAAGCTTCGACGTCATCGTGACCAACTGCGCAAAGCCCTGCACGAGTCCCGCTAATGACTGACTATCAAAGTGTTTTACCCGCTGACCCGCGGCTGCAAGCGCAATTGCCCAGTGTCTATGAGCCGCTATTTTTTACTCAAATTGATAGCGTGGTCGCCGAGGTCAAGCGGCGTTCACAAACCGGTGCTGATGAGGGATTGCTGGTCTGGGCCGGTGAGCAAAGCGCCGGGCATGGCCAGCATGGGCCCTGGGAGTCACCCGCGGGTGGGCTCTATTGTGCGGTATTGTTGCGTCCCGATTTTGCGCACTCGCATTGGCCTGAGATGGGGCTTGTGGCCATGCTGGCATTGGGTACGAGCGTGGCTGAGTTGTTGCCGCCGCTCACTGGGCTTGATTATCGCTGGCCCAATGATGTTTTGGTCAATGGGCACAAAGTCGGTGGCATTTCGCTAACGCAAAGTGCTGAAGCGCTTGTGGTCGGTGCGCAGCTCAACATCGTCCCGCCCATTCAGGGCTGGCAGTACGCCTCGCTTGTCGATGATGCCGCCGCCCTTGCGACGCCCGGCGAGGCACTCTCGGGTTATGCCCGGCATTTCATCGATACCCTGCAGCGCTGGAATGATCAGGGGCTTGAGTCGATCCGGCATTCCTTGCGCGCCCGTGGCATGGCTGAAGTTGATGAGCAGGGCGGCCGGCTGGGTGATGAGCCACAGCCGCTGGATGCGTTCTTTGCACTCGAGCGCGTAGACTAGACAACAACCTACCGATTAGTTTTGGCATCAAGGAGTGAATATGTCCTCAGTCACCCGCGACACCGTCGAGCAAGCACTCACCGACTGGACCGAACCCAGTCTCGGCACCGACCTGGTGAGCGCGGGTGGGGTTGAAGATATTGTCATTACCGATCAGGCCGTTAGTGTGAAGCTCAAGCTCGGGTTTCCGGTTGAGCGCTATCAGCACACATTAAAAAAAGCGGTTGCCGAGCAGATTCAGAGCGCCACCGGCGCGACGCGCGTTGATGTCGAGGTGCGTTGGCAAATCACCGCCCATCAAGTGCAAGACACCCTCAAGCCGCTCGATAATATTCGCAACATTATTGCTGTTGCGTCGGCCAAAGGCGGCGTGGGTAAGTCCACCAGTGCCGCCAATCTTGCGCTCGCGCTCGCCGATGAGGGCGCGCGCGTGGGCTTATTAGATGCTGATATCTATGGCCCAAGCCAGCCGCGAATGATGGGTGTTGCCGGGGGCAAGCCAGATAGCCCTGATGGTAAGAGTATTACCCCGCTCGAAAATTATGGCGTGCAGGTCATGTCGATTGGGTTTTTGATCGAAGAAGATGCTCCCATGGTGTGGCGCGGGCCGATGGTCACCCAAGCACTCACACAGTTGCTTAACGAAACGCGCTGGGATTCACTCGATTACCTTATTATCGATCTGCCCCCGGGAACGGGCGACATTCAGCTCACACTCTCGCAGAAAGTCCCGGTCGCCGGCGCCGTTGTGGTCACCACCCCGCAGGATATTGCCACGCTTGATGCACGCAAAGGCGTGAAAATGTTTGAAAAAGTGAAAGTCCCTGTGCTCGGGATTCTAGAGAACATGAGTCTGCATGTTTGCTCAGAATGTGGGCACGAGGAGCACATTTTTGGCGCCTATGGCGGCCAGCGTTTAGCCGATCAGGAGGGCGTTGAGCTGCTTGGGTCGATGCCGCTTGATCTGGCGATTCGCGAGCAAGCCGACGCTGGTCGCCCGAGTGTTGTCGCAAGCCCCGACTCACGGGTCGCCGAACTCTACCGCGATGTGGCCCGGCGGACCGCGGCGATGCTTTCGCAAAAAGATGCCGCTGGCGCAAGCCGCTTTCCCAATATTATGGTCGACGATACCTAAGCGTTTTACGCAGCCTGCCTAGCGCATGATGAGCAGCGGTATGGGCGAGCGCATGATCATGTCTGTGGTGGTGCTGCCGATAAACCAACTCCGCAATCGTGAGTGGCCATAAGCCCCCATGGCGAGCAAGCCAATGTCATTGGCCTCGCGGTAATCACAGACAATATCGCTCACGTTGCCTGATTGCAGGCTGGTGACAACCCGGCGTTGGTTGGTGCTGAGTTGGCTTGCGGCGGCGCTCAGTTTTGCTTGGTTACTTTGGGTATCGGCGCCGACCAGTAAGACATGCGCCTCAATCCCAGTCAGTAGGGGATGTTCGGCGACCAGTTGTAGTGTCTGTTCGGCGGCCTCGCTGCCATCATACGCAACAAGAAAACGCGCCGGTGGGGTAAACGTGGGGGGTGCCACTAATACCGGACGCTCAACGGTGCGGATCAAACTCTCTAAATGACTGCCGACATGGCGCTCGACCATATCGCCATCATGGCCTTGTTTGCCCACGATGATGAGCCCCGCTTCGCCCTGCAATTCGGTAATCGCCGCAACCACCCGGTCGTGACGCAACAAGCTGCCTGTCTCAGTGACGCCTTGGGCTGTCACCCGAGCGATCGCGTCGTCGAGAAGGGCACGGCCTTGCTCACGCAATAACTTGGTGCGCTTTTCTTGTTCATCAACGATGCGCTCGAGTAGCGCCTCGCGTCCACCCAGACCAATATTGCCGCTGTAATCGACCGGTTGATCGGCCTCGGGATCGCGAATAGCGTGTAAAAACACCAACGGCGCATGCGTTCGCTGACTCACCCAGGTGGCGTGATCGCAAACCGACGCGGTTGAGCGTGAGCCATCGATACAGGCAAGAATTTTATCCATACATCGCTCCGGTTAGTGGCCAATCAACTGATCGGCCGCGTCAGGTTTGTCATGCAGGGCATGCCGGTCGACAAGCGTTGTGGTGGCCTCATTCATGCCGATCACCTCAACATCGATACCTTCACGGCGAAAAGCAACAACCACCCGGTCAAGCGCTCGTATGGAGCTAATGTCCCATAGATGCGCGCGTGATAAGTCAATTGTCACGCGATCAAGGTCTTCGCGCGGGTTAAACGCGGCGACAAATTTCTCGACTGAGGCAAAAAACACCTGCCCATGAACGGTGTAGCGGCGGTGAAGGGTTTTCTCGTCTGGGGCCTCATCGGCATCGCTGCGAATAACCAAATAGCGGCTGACTTTATTGGCGAAAAATAGTGACGCCAGCAGCACTCCGGTAAGCACCCCAATAGCAAGGTTGTGGGTGACCACGGTGACGCTAACGGTGGCAATCATGACGATGGTTGAACTCGGTGGGTGAGCGCGAATATCGCGGATCGACTGCCAATTAAAGGTACCAATCGAGACCATAATCATCACCGCCACCAAGGCCGCCATTGGGATGATGGTTAGAATTGGATTAAGAAACACCACCATCAGCAATAACACCAATCCAGCCGCGAGTGTCGAGAGCCGCCCGCGGCCGCCCGATTTAATGTTAATCACCGACTGACCAATCATCGCGCAACCCGCCATGCCACCAAAGCTGCCGGCGACGATATTAGCGATACCTTGACCGCGGCACTCACGGTCGCGATCCGTTGTGGTATCGGTTAGATCATCGACAATGGACTGAGTCAGCATCGACTCAAGTAGCCCCACAATGGTCATGGCGAGTGCGTAGGGCAGGATGATCCAGAGTGTTTCAAAGGCAAGGGGAATATCAGGCCACAAGAAAACCGGCAAAGTATCGGGCAGATCGCCCATATCGCCGACCGTCCGAATATCGAGCCCGACACCCCAAGCAACCAAAGTAAGAACGACGATCGCAACGAGTGGCGAAGGAATGACACGCGTTAAATACGGAAAGCCGTAAATAATGCCCAAACCTGCCAGCGTCATCGCATAGACGGGCCAGGCGACATTGGTGAGCTCAGGGATTTGGGCGAGCAGGATGAGGATTGCCAGCGCGTTCACAAATCCGGTCATAACCGAATTAGAGATAAAGCGCATGATTTGGCCGATGCGCAAAAACCCCGCCAAGATTTGTAGCACCCCGGTGAGCAATGTGGCTGCGAGCAAATATTGAAGGCCATGATCTTTTACAAGCGTGATCATGAGCAGCGCCATCGCCGCGGTTGCCGCTGAAATCATGCCTGGCCGGCCACCGGTAAACGCAATCACCACGGCAATACAAAACGAGGCGTAGAGCCCTACTTTAGGGTCGACACCGGCAATAATAGAAAAGGCGATGGCTTCGGGAATGAGCGCAAGGGCAACAACAATGCCCGCCAGTAAGTCGCCACGGATGTTTGAAAACCAGTCGCCGCGGAGGCGAGCAACGATGGAGTGATTAATAGGAGCCGCCCACGCTGTCGTCAATGCATAAAGAAGTGAGCAAGTTTACGCTAAAAAAGCGCCAGAGGCGCGCAGCCCGCTGGCGCGCTCGATTTGTGTGTTGAGTGTTTGGCGCAATGTCTCGGGGTTGCTGTAAACCAGGGTGAAAGCCTGGCTCGAGCGGGTGATGCCGGTATAGAGCAGCTCTTTTGTCAGGACCGGGTTGTGATGCTCAGGCAGGACCAGCGCGGTGTGCGCAAACTCTGAGCCTTGTGATTTATGCACGGTCATCGCGAACACCGTCTCAACCTGCTGTAGCCGGCTTGGCAGTATCCAGCGCACGGTGCCATCGGCACGGGTAAACGCCACCCTCAGCCGCGCGTTGCCATGATTATCGTGCTCTGGCCATTGCAAACAAATACCGATATCACCGTTCATCAGCCCAAGGTTATAGTCATTGCGGGTAACAAGGACCGGCCGACCCGAGTACCACGGCTCGTGGGCCTGCGGCAGCATCGGGCGCAACCGCTCAACGCTTGAGAGCGCGCGTAGGGTCAGTTGGTTGAGTGCCTCCACCCCCCAAGGGCCCTCGCGTGTGGCACATAGCAGTTGGAATTCGTGCTGGCGGGCAAAGACTTTCAATGCCCATGTATCAAGCGCCTCGCGGCTTACCTCGGCGTGGTTGGCGGGGTTTTCATCCATCACCACTTCGAGTAAACCGCGGTAGCCATCACGCAGCAAACGCAGGAGTGGGGCGTTGGTATCGGCTCGCTGATCGGTGGTATCGGGGAGAGCGCGACGCGCTAAGGTGATGCGTTGCAGATACCCCGCATAGCGATCAAATATCGCTGCGAGCGTCTCGACATTGCCATTGCCGTCATTGACATACCGCGCCAGCTCGCCGATGCCTGGATATTGTGCAAAACGATAGCTGTGTCGAAGCTGTGCAGTGGCTTGGGCCAACGGCGATCCGGCGGGGTTAATGAGCGCTTCAGGGATTGATTCCCCGGTCGCTTGAGTGAGCCACGCCGCGGTCTCAGGGGTGTAGTCGCCGCGCTCGGCGGTTTGGCTTAAATCACCTAACACCGAGCCCGCCTCGACCGAGGCGAGTTGGTCTTTATCGCCGAGCAAGACCACGTGGCAGTGGGCCGGTAGGGCGTCGAGGAGCTTGGCCAGCAACTCAACATCGACCATCGAGGCTTCATCAATCACCACCACATCGGCATTGAGTTGGTTACCCGCATGATGTCGAAAATGCCGACTGCCGGGTTGGCTGCCGAGCAGGCGATGTAGTGTTACTGCAGCCGTTGGGATGAGGCTGAGAATATCGCCAAGCGCACCGGTCAGCGCGAGTCGCTGTAAGCTGTGGCTGAGCGAGGCACTGAGACGCGCTGCCGCTTTGCCGGTGGGAGCGGCTAGTTGCACATTGAGCGGGCCTGCGCCCGATTGACGCGCTAAACCCTGTAACAGCGCCAGCAGCGCCATCACGGTGGTCGTTTTACCGGTGCCAGGGCCACCGGTAATGATGGCAAAGCGCGATTGTAGGGCAAGCGCGCAGGCGATCTTCTGCCAACCGGCATTGTCGGCGAATAAGCCCTCTATCCAGGGCTGTATAGCGCTCGCCGCATGCCGGCTTGGCAAGCGCAGACGCTGCTCGATGGCTTGGCGAATGTGTTGCTCATAGCGCCAATAGCGACGCAGATAAAGCAACGGTTGCTCAGTGCTGCCGGCGAGTACAAAGGGGCTTGCGTTATTAATGCCTGTCTCAGCATCGGCTTGCCTGCTAACCGCATCGCTTGTGTGCAATGACGCAACCCAATCCGCGAGACTCCAGCCATCGACCATGCGCGCTAGTTGCTCGCCAACGGGCGGATAAGTCGCGGATGGTTCGAGCGAATGCGGCGCTTTGAGGTGATGCCGCGGGTTGGCGAGCACGTTGGCCAAATTCAGGCAGACATGACCACGGCCATTGGCTTCGCTGAGCAGCGCAGCTGCGAGCAATAAGCGCTCATCGGCCTGCGGCTGCTGCTCGGCAATAAAACGCGCCAGCGCCAGATCAAGGGGGCGCAGCCCGTCTTGTTCAACCCAATTTTGCAGAACGCCAAGAAGCGTGTTCATGCCGATTGGCCCTGGCTAACACCAGCAAACAACTGATCAAGCGTTTCAATCAGTGCCCGCGGTGGCTTGTCACAAAAGAGCCCGTTTGTCTCATGGTGATGGCTGCCGCGCAAAAACACATAAATGGCACCGCCGACATGCTGGTCATAGTCATAGCCTGGTAGCCGCGCTTTGAGTTGCCGGTGCAGGGCCAGAAGGTAGAGTGCGTATTGCAAGTCGTAGCGGTGTGAGCCCATATGCTCAAGCATGGCTGCCTGGGTGTAGTCGGCGTCATTGAACCCCAGACGATTCGATTTCCAGTCAATGACGTAATAACGGCCATCATGCTCGGCGACTAAATCAATAAAGCCTTTGAGCATGCCATTGAGCTGATTAGCACGAGCGCGCGGCCGGTCAAGCTGATCAAACTTTGGTGTGTGCGCGCACACCGCCTCATCGAGTTGGATGGTCGATAGCGCATGGCTTTCAATCATAAATTCCATTTCGACGACGATCTGCTCAGGTTTGAGGTCAGCAAGGGCAAATCCGGCGTTGGGGCTTAAGGCCCCGAGCGGCCAAGGTCGGGCGATGAAATCAATTAACCACTGCCAGAGACTGTCGATGAAACGGGGTTCAATTTGCCGGCGCTGACAAAACGTAACAAAGCGCTGATAGCAATCGGTGTCCTCGCCTAGGGATCGGAATGTTTGTTGCGCAGCCCACTCCAGCAGTGAGTGTAAGACGGTGCCCCAAGTCGCCCCGGCCGGGAAATGATGCAATACATTGGTCGCGCTGAGTGTTTCTCGTGCGGCGTTACTCGCTGCTGCTAAGCCCAATGCAGCCGGCGGTGAAGTGATGCGGCTTTCTTCGTCGAGTTGGTCTTGCTGCGCGGTCTGTGAGTCGCTTTCTGCCTCGTCAGCCATTGGTGCCGGGGTATCGCGATCGCTTTGAAATTGAATCGCCGAATAGCTCGCAATCCACCAACGCGGCAATAACGTGCGGGTGCGCAGCGTTCGCGCTGCTTCAAGCGTGCGCTCGGCACGTGCTGGCGCGGGGTTGTCGTCGGGCGTTGGGGCAGCGCATAGCGTGATCGCTTGCGATTGGCCGGCGAGGTCGCTCAGGCATTGCTCAAAGGCGGCGGCATCCGCCATCGGTTCACCGGCATTGAGTAAATAACCCATTGCTGAGCGTTCGACTTGAGGTTTCGACGCTTTGCCTGATTTTAGCGCTGCCACGCCCAACCAGAGGCTATGTTGCGCACGGGTCAGCGCCACATAGAGTAGTCGCATGTCCTCGCTAATACGCTCGTCATTGGCTTGCACCCAAGCGGCTTCGAAGGCTTTTTTGCCGGCTATTTCAATGACTTTGTTTTGGCCTTGATGCACGCTGACCTGTCGGGTTTTGCCATCAATATCCTTCCAGCTGCTAATAAACGGCAGCATCACGAGGGGGTAATCGAGGCCTTTGGATTTATGAATCGTTATAACCTTGACCCGATCGGCATCACTTTCTAAACGCAAGAGCTGCTCTTGATCACTCGATTCAATTTGAGCACTCAAATGCCGGATCAGTGTTTGCTCGCCATCCAATTGCGTACTGGCTTGTTGTAGCCATTCCGCAAGGTGCAGCAAATTCGTCAGCTGCCGCTCGCCATCACTTTGCTGCATGAGCCGAGAGGGCAAGTTAAAGCGCTGCAACAGACTGTTGAGCATGACCAATACGCCCTGACGCTGCCAGAGTTCATGGAGCTCACGAAAGTGCAGCATTTGCGCTTCCCAAGCCAATTCATCGCTCTGCCAGTGCGCGAGCTGCTCGAGGGGGATATCGAGGCTATTGGTGCCAAGTGCGGCGCGCACCAAACGCTCGTTGAGTGGATGGGCGCAAGCGTGCAGCCAATGCAGCACATCCTCGGCCTCTTGGCTGGCAAAGAGCGACTCGCGATCAGACAGGTAGACACTGGCGATATTGCGTTTTCGCAGCGCCTCGCGAAGCGCTTTGGCCTCGGTGCCGGTCCGCACCAATAGGGCAATATCGGCGGGGCGTAGCGGCGTTTTAACCGTGCCGCTATCACCCAATCCGGCTTGGTTGTTGGCCGCCGCACGCAGCCACCGCGCGATTTGTGTGGCCGCTGCTTCAGCGGCTTGCTCACGATAGTTGGCCGTGGTGAGCGCGGGTTCGCTTGGATCCTTGGGTGTGAAATGCCACAGCGTTAGGGCATTCGCCGCGGCAACGTCTCCCGTGTCAGTAGGCAAGTACAGTGTCTCGGGCCGTCCCGCCGCGCTCACTGGGTAGAACGGTAATGGATTGTGGTGGTCGTCCTGAAATCGAAAAGCGCCGCGGTGGTGACCCTCGGCATGGCTGAAAACGCTATTGCATGCATCCACGACGGCGCGCGTTGAGCGAAAGTTCGTAGGTAGCGTGTACACCTGCCCCCGCGTCGCCTCGCGGGCTTGCAGGTAAGTGTGAATATCGGCACCGCGAAAGCTGTAAATCGCCTGCTTGGGGTCACCAATCATGAAGATACCGGTTTCGGGCCGGTTTTCGGCAAGCGCATAAATGCGATCGATAATTCGATACTGGATCGGATCAGTGTCCTGAAACTCATCAATAAGTGCCACCGGAAAGCGCTCGCGTAAGTGGGCGGCGAGGCGCTCAGCGGCGGCCGGATCAGCGTTTGGGTCGAGGGCTTTATCAAGCTCGACGAGCAAATCATCAAAGCTCATTTCGGCACGTTGGCGCAAACGGGCGTTTAATGCCTGCTCGATCCAAGGTCGCGCGTGAGCAAGCACAGCGGCGGTGATATCAACGTCAGGGCGATCAACTGAGGGTTTGCGCGGTTTTGGTGTGTCGATCCATTGCTTGAGTCGAGCAAACGCGGGCAGGTCAGCGGCTTGACTAAATTCACCATTTTTCAGGAATTTGAAATTACCTTTTGCAAAGTTTTTTAACAATGTTGGGGGTTGTTCGTGGCCTTGAGCCCACGCGTAAATGGCATCTAGTAGCGCTTGATATTCCTCGAGACTCGCTGATTTGTGACTGCGTGGCGCCAGACTGGTGCGTAACTCAAGCAGGTGGCGTTCTACCGCGGGCCAATCGTTTAACCACTGTTGTTGTGCCTCCGATTCAAGCGCGTTGCGATGGTGCATTGCCTCGGCATAGGTTTGCTTGGCGGCGGCTTGAGCCTCGGCATAGGCTAAATTGCGCTCGAGATAAGGCGCGAGCGTGCTGACCGTTAATGGCGCGCCCTCATAGGTAATCCCATCGCTTGTGGCACTGAGCAGCGGGCGCAAACGCTCACGCAAGGCATCGGGTGAGCCAATGGCGGCGTCGATGAGTTCGGCTTCGGCCTCACTGAGTGACTGAAAATGAATACGCCAATAATCGCGCACCACCTCAGCGAGCAAATTGTCGGTATCGCTGACTAATTGGCGATTAAACAACCCGCGTGTATCGAAGGCCTGCTCAACGAGCACTTGGTGACACCAACTATGGGTGGTGGACACTTGAGCTTCGTCCATGCTCTCGGCTGCGACCTGCAACTTCCAGGCACATAGATTCCAGTCCGCGGGGTCGTAATCGGCGCGCAGTCGCTCAATGGGGTCATCCGCCGCCCGAGCAGGGATGCGTTGATAAAAATAGTCCGCCGCCTCGACCAAGCGGGTGCGAATGCGCTCGCGTAACTCCTCAGCGGCGGCCGTTGTAAAGGTAACCACGAGGATATCGCGGGGGCTGAGCGCTTGGTGAAAGCCGTGTGACGCGCCGCCGTGGCCCAGAATTAAACGCAGGTAAAGGAGGGCAAGCGTGTAGGTCTTGCCGGTGCCAGCGCTTGCTTCAATTAAGCGAGCGCCAGTGAGCGGAAAGCGCAGCGCATCCAGCGTCATCGGTGATTCAGTCATATTCACCACCGCGCGCAACGGGCGCATCAAGGTAATGCGCCAGTGGGCTATAGAGCTGCTCGGTTAACGTTGCAAACCGTGGGTCACTGGCGAGCGCGGCGAACGTCGGCCAACCACGCGCAAAGCCCGGGTGGTCGTGTATTTCGCCGCTGCGCTGATAACCACCCTCATAAACCTCGCGCGGGTTGCCGCCGGGCTCGAGGCTTGCAAAAGCGGTTTTACAGGGCAACGGCAGCAATTCGGTTAGGCCTTGGCGCCACGCTTGCATCTGCTCTACAAGGTAGGTCTTGGCCTGTTCGGCCTCGATTGGTGCGAGGGTTAAATCGCTGTCCGGGCCGATAATGCGCGTGGGTGTCGGGGCGGTGCATTGCGCTAGGCAATGCGCGGGCCACTGATAAATAAGTTGTGCCCATTTAAAACCGCCGCTGCCTTGATAAAGCCGGCTTGGCTGCACCACCACACGGAGGCGCTCGCCCGCCGCATTGGCACGTAGGTCAGTGACGGCATCATCCAGTACAACATCATCAACGCTTAGCTCGACTCGCTCAGGGCTCAGCAGCGTTGGGTATTGATGCAGCAATTGGGCATAGGTGTGCAGTGGCGCGCTTAGGCTTTGTTCAAGCGCATGCCGTTGTCGCTGCGCAAAAGGCGGTGCGGGCAAGTCACCACGACGCTCGAGTTGCGCGGTCACCGGGTCGAGCAAGGTGGCGACATCAGCATCGGGTTGGGCGCTTAGGCGCTGGGTCATAGTCTGTATCAGTTGGTCTGTGAGCTGCCAGGCGGTGAGTCCATCCAGTGTGAATGGCTCCTCATCGGGCAGAATTTGTCGCGGGTCGTGCCAGTGGACTCCCAGGCGCTGGGTGTAGAAGGTTTTCACGGGGTGGCGCAAAAAGCCGGCCAATGCGTGGGTATCGAGTGTGCTCTCAGGCTGCCAGGCCGGATAAGCGGGTGGCGATATCGGCACAGGCGTGTGTAGCGCCCGCCACTCATGGGCGTAGGTAAAAAGCCGAGGGTCACGATCACGCGCGAAGTACTCCCGGCTAAAAGGTTGTAGCGGATGCTCGGTGGTTAGCGCCTGTAAAAGCTGATGGCCAGGGCTTTTGTCGCTGTCGTTGCGTGGCTGGGCGTGTTGCCACCCGGCCGTTAAATGATCACGTAACTGCCCCACCAGCACCGAGGGGGGGCGTGGCGTATTGTCGCGAATATCACGCCCGACCCAGCTAATAACCAATTTTTGCCGTGCCGAGAGCAGGGCTTCAAGAAATAGGTAGCGGTCATCCTCACGTCGCGAGCGATCACCTGGGCGATAGTCTTTTGCCATTAAATCAAAATCAGCAGGCCGGCGATGACGCGGATAGTCAGCATCATTCATTCCAAGCAGCCAAACCTGCTCAAAGGGAATAGCCCGCATTGGCAACAGCGTGCCGAAATTAATTGAACCGCCCAAAAACTTCTGCGTTAACGTCGGCTGATCGAGGGCGGTGAGCAACTCGTCGCGCACCACATCGAGCGGTAGCGCTTGATCGGTTAGTCCACCGCAATGCCAAACCGTTTCTAACTGCTCGAGCTGAATGTCGATCGTGGTGATCGCCCAGCGATCGGCTTTACTGGTAGCGGTAAAAAATCGTGCGACAAGCGCTTTGATGTAGGCGCTCCAGTCACTGGGTGAATGCGCTTGGGTGAGCGTCGCGCGAGTGGTTTTTAAATCATCGAGCAACGCGGCCAGCGGGCCGAGCAATGCCGCTTCCAATCCCGTGACTTGGTCGTGCGGCTCAATGCCCTGCCAAGCCGGGCTAGTGCCGCTCGCAAACCCCAGTAACAGCCGGCGCATGCCAAAAAGCCAGGTGTTCTGCTCAATATTCGGCAGGCCCAAATCGGCGCGCTGTTCGCCATCCAGCCCCCAGCGAATATTGGCGCCATTAATCCACTCGCGCAGCCGCGGAAGATCGGCCTCATCAATCTGATAGCGCGCGCGCAATGCCGGGGTGTCTAGTAAGTCTAATAACTCACTGACTGCAAAGCGTGATGTTGGCAGGGCTAAGAGTTTTTCTAGCGCGATTAGCAGGGTGTTTTGTGCGCGGTGGCCTTGATCGGCAATGTGATAGGGCAAATAGCGTGGATCAGGCGCTTCGCTGGGCGCGGCGTAGCGGCCAAACACGGCCTCAATGTGAGGGGCATAGACATGGATATCGGGCACCATGACCAAGACTTCGCGGGCAGCTAGGTCTTGGCCATTGGCTTTTGCTTGTTCAAACGCCGCGAGCAACTGGTCATGGAGTATCTCGACCTCGCGCTGGGGCGAATGCGCGATAATAAACTCCATGCTTCGGTCTTGCGCCGGGTCGATTGGGCTCGCGTGCGCTTGACGATCGGCGAGTGAGCGCAAATTAAAGATATCCGCTTGGACTTGCGTTAAAAGACAGTCGCGCTGTTCGCGCGGGTCGCGATAAAGATCAATATTCGACTGAATCGTCTGCATGACCTGATCGCGGTAGCGCTCGGGCTGATCTTGCTCGTCAAGCAAGTGCAGATAGTCGCGGCCTTGTTTACCCCATGAAGCCAATAGCGGATGGCCATAAAGGTGCAAATCCTCGGGTGTGAGGTTTTGCGGTAGTTTCCGCTGCGCGATGCGCTGGTACTCATGAGCGAGCAGGTGCTTGCCTTCAACCAAATCACCCCAATAATGCTGACAAGGATTACCGGCAAAGACCAAAATTTGCGTAAACGGCGAAAGCGCCTGCAACAACTCCAGGGTCTGGCGCGGTAGCGAGGAAATACCAAACACGACCACTCGCCGGGGTAGCGACGCCGGGCGCTTTTCTGGTGAAAAAGTCGCGCAGCGCTCAATAACCGCTTGATGCACGGTTGCCCGGCTCGCCTGGGCGGCATTCTGATCATCCGCTGCTAAGTCAGCGACAAGCGCTCGCCAGAGTAGCGCTTGCCATTGATCATCCGGCGCCAAATTGGCAAAGCGGCCATCCGCCCAATGCGCTAACCAGTCGGCTCGATAAACCTGATACTGATCCAATAGATCAGCCAGATGCCCGGCTAACTGATACAGCCGGCGCGGATCCTGATCTTGGCTTAAGAAGCCTCTGAGTGGATGGAGCGCTGAGGGGCTATCCCCAAGTGCGCTGACCCGCGCTTCAAGCGCTGGCCAGTCGCTCAGTAGCCGATAGATCCGCCAAGTCAGGGGTGCTTTATCGAAGGGGGAGAGTTCAGGTAAGTCCGGGAAAACGCTGCGGTAGGCTTGCCAGACAAAACGCCCTGGTAGATGAACGGCGAGCGCCGCGGCAATGCCGCATCCATCGTGGTCGTTGGCTACGGCCATTTTTAGCCACTGCGCGATGCCATTGCTTTGCACCAAAATGGTCTCATCTTCGAGCGGTTGCAGCGGTTCGGTTTTAATCCACTCGGTCAGTAGGTCGCGCAGATCCTCGAGGCGATTGCCCTGCAAAATCATCAGGCCAGGATTGAGCGAGCCAAGTTGTGCAGGCATAAAGATCTTCCGTGTCCGCATGAGCGTCGGAGTGGCTAGCGGCGTCAGCAACAGGCAAGATATTACCGCATCTGCTCACCGCGATTCAGGAGTGATACTAGGTGAAGCCTATTGTACGGTCAGTTTTTCATGCGCCTAGCCACACCTATTCTTATGTGGTCTGGGATCCCGAGACTTTGCGTGCGGCGATTATTGACCCCGCCCTTGATTACGACCCGCATGCCGGGCGGACGGATACCCAAACCGCTCAGGCCCTGGTCGATCTCGTTAGAGACGAAGGCCTGCAGGTTGAGTGGTTGCTCGAGACCCATGCGCATGCCGATCACATCACGGCGATGCCGTTTTTAAAGACGTTTTTTGATGCGCCCAGGGCGATTGGCGAGCACATTGTCGGCGTGCAACAGCGTTGTAAGACGTTATTTAATCTTGGTGAGGACTTTGTCGCTGACGGTTCGCAGTTTGATCATCTGTTTACCGATGGTGAGGCATTTGCGATTGGCAATCTGCCCGCACAGGTCATTCACACCCCCGGGCATACCAGCGATCATGTGAGCTATATTATTGGTGACGCGGTGTTTGTTGGAGACACCCTATTTATGCCGGATGCGGGTAGCGCGCGGTGTGATTTCCCGGCCGGTTCGGCGCGCCAACTCTACCAATCGGTCCAGCGGTTGTTTGCCGCACTACCGGATGAGCAGCGGTTGTTTGTGCTGCACGACTACGGCACCGCCGAACGTGCCCCCGAGTGCGCCACAACCATGGGCGATGAGCGGCGTAATAATATTCATTTTGGTAATGCGACTAGCGAGGACGCTTTTGTTGCACTCCGCGAAGCGCGGGATGCGACACTGCCCATGCCCGTACTGATATTGCCAGCGGTGCAGGTCAACGTTCGCGCCGGGCAGTTGCCGCCGGCCGAATCCAATGGTCTGCAGTATCTAAAAATTCCACTCAATGAATTTACGCCGCATTGGTCGCCCGAGCATGACTAAGGGCATACTGGATGGGTGAATGGGGGCGTAATAATGCCGGGTATTAGTGAATGGGTCGCTGTCGCGATCGGCGGCGCATCCGGGGCAATGCTGCGTTTTGGTGCGTTTCTTTGGGCCGACCGGGTGCTGCCTAAGGGCCTACCGTGGGGAACGGTTTTGGTTAACGTAATCGGTAGCGCCCTGATTGGTGTGGCATTCGTGCTACTGGTCGAGCGTGGATTGGTGAGCCCGGTTTGGCGGAGTTTTTTTACCGTTGGATTGCTTGGGGCGCTAACCACATTCTCGGCCTTTTCACTGGATGCGGTTGCGCTCATTGAGAGTGGTGCGGTGGCCCGAGCGGCCCTCTATATTGTCTTGAGTGTGGGGCTGTGCGTTGCCGCGGCGATGATCGCTATTTTGCTAACGCGCGCTGCAATCGCCACGTAAGCCAAAGCCCAAGCAGGCAGAAAAGGGCAAATACCCAACCCGACATTGCTGCCGCCATGATGCCTGATAATAGAGTGCCAACCGTGCATCCGAGCGCCGTCATCGCGCCCCAGCCCATGAGTATGCCCCCGAAGAGATTGCCAAGCGCTTTCGCTGCATTAACTGGCTGTGGTTGAAAGTCGCGGGCAAATAGCGCTGAAGTGAATGAGGCTAGAACGAGACCGAGAATCAATGCCCCGTTCTCGGATAGCACGGTTTCTTTAATCGCGGTTGCACACCCGGCAAATCCGTCAAGGCCTTGTAAGCGCTCCGGTAATAGTTCAACCCTTCCGCCCGCTGTGCGTGCCAGACTGCCAAGCTCGGCGGTGACTCCCAGTGGCGCGACGCGAAGATAGGCCATCACTGCTAAGGCACCAATGAGTAGGCCGCCGACATGCGCCGGCCAGCGCCGGTAGAGGAGCCTGTCGACGAATCTGGCACGCTCATTGGGCTGTAGAGTGGCTGCGGGTACATGCCGAGCCATTAGAAAAATCGCCAGCCCACCGAGCACAACAATCTGCGCAACGATCGATCCTGAATAACCAAGCAGTCCTGGCAACCAAATAACGGGTGCTTTGTCGATGCTGGCAAGGTACAAGCTGTTCCAAGTCATGAACCCCAACCCAAACCCAACTAAAACGCCAATCAGTGCGATGACTGATCCGATTGCGCCTTCACCAAGGCGGTATAAATGAGCGCTAATGCAGGAGCCGGAAAGAGACATGCCAGCTCCAAACACGAGCGCAGCAAGTGCGAGTGCCCAGCTCACCGGACCGATGTGCGCATCAGGCGGCAAGCGCCCGGTGCCCGGATCAGGGACAAACAATCCGAACACCAGGTGATAACCAATTGTGCCAACTGCCAGTGCGGCGAGGATGCCTAAAAGACCGCTCGCATCGCGCGTGTCAATAAAGTCCCGTGTGACACAGAAAAAGCAAAATCGCGAGCGTTGCAAAAACAGTCCCAGCGCGGCACCGAAGCAAAAACTAAGCACGATGGATTCCATTGACGAGTACTACTGGCCGCCCCAAACCGTGCCCGCTAGATTGGTGACTGGAACGCCAACCGAGTTGCCATATTCGGTCCATGATCCGTCATAGTTTTTGACCTCGTAACCAAGAATCTGCGAGAGCGCAAACCACGTGTGGCTCGAGCGCTCACCAATTCGGCAGTAGGTGATAACAGGTTGGCTACCATCAACTCCAGCGTCTGCGTAAATTTTTCGCAGTTCAGCCGCTGACTTAAAAGTCCCATCGTCGTTAACTGCATTACCCCATGAAACATTAACCGCTCCGGGGATGTGACCGGCTCGAACCGCCAGCTCATCTACACCCTCAGGTGCAATGATGCGCCCTTCGTATTCTGCGGCTGAGCGGATATCAACCAGCTGATTGACTGGGTCATTGCTACGCGCTGTCTCAACAACTTCAGGTAGGAACGCGCGAAGTGAGTTGTTGGCCTCTGAGACGCGAATGTCTCCCCGCGCCGGGGTTGCTTGGCTGAGACTCAGTGGACGTCCTTCGGCTTCCCACTTATTGCGCCCGCCATCGAGTAAGCGAACATTGTCAACGCCGTAAATTTCAAAAATCCAAGCCCCCCAAGCTGCAAACCAGTTATTGGTGTCGCCATAGAGGACAATGTCGGTGTCACCTGAGACCCCAGCATCACGTAATAGTGTCTCGAACTGAGACTTGCCGACGATATCGCGGCTGACGGTATCGACGAGGTCGGTATGCCAGCGAAAGTTAACGGCGCCAGGTATATGACCACGCTCGAATTTGCCCGGATTGACGCTAATTTCGATAATACGGAGGTCATCTCGGTCAAGCCGGTCGGCTAGCCAATCGGTACTGACTAGCGCGTCGGTATTGGCTTGTGCCAGGCCTGTCAATAGGGTGAGGGTGAGAACGCCAAACAATCGGCGTGCTGCAATGTTCAGTGGAACCATGTCATTCCTCCTGTAATCTGGACTAAAGGAGATTGAAGCCTAGAGGAGAATTGATAGGCTTAAAAAGAATTTAAATCTCTATTGTTATTTCGCAGTTGTATAAAGAACATTCGGTGTTGAGGTTATGTCGAATAGCGCGGTACTCGTGATTGATATTCAAAACGACTTTTGTCCAGGCGGTGCACTGGGTGTGAGCGAGGGTGATCAGATCGTTCCAGGAATTAACGCGGTGATGCGCGAGGCCGCTGCAGTTGTGCTCACTCAAGACTGGCACCCCGATGGGCATCAATCGTTTGCCAGTCAGCATGCCGATCATGCGCCAATGGATACGATATCGATGGACTACGGTGAGCAAGTTTTGTGGCCTGACCATTGTATTCAAGGCAGTTATGGTGCCGCTTTCCACGATGATCTTGAGGTCGATCGTGCTGAAGTCATTGTCCGTAAGGGTTTTCGCCGAGAGGTTGATAGCTATTCGGCATTTTTTGAAAACGACCAAACCACACCAACAGGACTCGCGGGCTATCTGCAGAATCGTGGCATAGATGATTTGTTGATTTGTGGCTTGGCTACCGATTTTTGTGTGGCATGGTCGGCGCTCGATGCTACCAAGCTTGGCTTTTCAACCACCGTACGGCTTGATTTATGCCGGGCTATCGACCTCGACGGCTCGTTAGCAGCCGCTATCCGACAAATGCAACAGGCCGGGGTGGCGTTAAGCTCAGGCTAAGCGGCTTGCGCGGCGCGCGCCCGATTACGGACTTCTTTGACCATCGACACAAAGCCGTCACGGCGGTTGGCGGTGAGCTGCTGGGCGAGGCCAAGTTCGTTAAACAACGACTCGATGTCGGTATCGAGGATCTCCTGCGGCGTCTTGCCTGAATAGGCTTCAAGTAAAATAGCGACCAAGCCTTTGACGATAAAGGCGTCACTATCGGCACTAAAAAAGATGCGCGGCGGGTTATCGTCGCTAACGGTTGTCTCTAGCCACACATTACTGGTGCAACCATCGACGCGATTGGCCTCGATACGAGATTCATCGGGGAATTCCGGTAGCTTGCGCCCCATATCGATGAGCAATCGATACCGGTCTTCCCAGTTATCGAGGAAATTGAAGGTGTCGATTAAGCGCTGAAGATCCATGAGTCACCCTAGTCCACGATGACTTGCAGTGTGACGTGTCGGTGATCCGTTAGGCAAGGAGGTGACGGCGCTATTGCACCGTTGCGAGTAACTCAGCATTGCCGCCGGCCGCGGTGACATCAACACAGACATGGCGCTCGTAGAACAGATGCGCGGGATCGGGACGTTGGGTGATGAGTGGCAGCAGTGGGCCTGGTTGTTGCGCGAGCCACTTGGCAATATAGCGAGCGCTGGCATGATCACCCCACCAAACGACACCCGAATACGAATCAGCGCGTGTCAATGAATCGGTTAAGGATTGCTCGCTTGCATCCACCGCCAAGCCGCCTAAACGCTCAATGTGGTGGATTTGCGCTTTGACGTTGTCTGCGCCCGGGCCCAGACACAGGAGAGGGGGTTTGGCGACGGCATAAAGCCGGTTGGACTCTCCAGTTGGCCCCGGCATCGAGAGCGCTTGCGGCCTGCCGCTTGTTTGAGCGTTGATCGTGAACCGGTTGATATAGTGCGGGCCACCAGCCTTGGGCCCCGTCCCTGAAAGTCCCTCACCGCCAAACGGTTGACTACCAACAATGGCGCCGATTTGGTTGCGGTTGACATAAATGTTGCCAACGTGGATGCGGTTGATGACGTGTTGGACACGATCGTCGATGCGCGTATGAAGGCCAAAGGTCAGACCATAACCGGTGGCATTAATGGCATCGATAACGGCATCCAGCTGATCACTACGATAGCTCGCAACGTGGAGGACAGGGCCAAAAATCTCCTCATCAAGCGCTTCAATGCCGGCCACTGAAATGACCGCTGGCCCGACGAAGTGACCGGACGTTGGTGGCGTAAGTTGTTTAATCAGTTGACCTTGCTCGCGTGCTTGATCCACGTAGGCACTGACTTTTGAGACCGCTTGCGCGTCAATTAGGGGGCCCACATCGGTTGCAAGCTGCCAGGGGTCACCTAAGCTGAGTTCATCCAGTGCCCCCAGTAGCATGGTCAGGAAGTCCTCATAGACCTCCTCTTGTATGTAGAGGCAACGCAGCGCCGAGCAACGCTGACCGGCTGACTGGAAAGCGCTCGCAATCACATCGTTGACCGCCTGTTCATGCAGTGCGGTCGAATCGACAATCATGGCGTTAATTCCGCCGGTCTCAGCAATCAGCGGTGCACCTGGTTTTCCCTCTCGGGCCATGCTCGAGCGGATTTGGCGTGCCGTGTCGGTGCTGCCAGTGAAGGCAATACCGTCAACGCGCTCATCTTGGCTTAGCGCTTGCCCAACAACGCCGCCATCACCGGGTAAGAACTGCAGCGCTGAGCGGGGTACACCGGCCTCAAGGAGTAATGCAACGGCCTTAGCGGCGGTCAGTGGGGTTTGCTCGGCAGGTTTTGCGATAACGGCATTACCTGCGGCGAGTGCTGCTGCGACCTGACCGGTGAAGATCGCGAGGGGGAAATTCCATGGCGAGATGCAAGCAAAACACCCCCGGGGCTCGCCATCGAGCGTGCGCGATTGGTTGGCATAGTAGTAGAGAAAATCCACTGCTTCGCGTAATTCGCCGACCGCGTCGGCTAAATTTTTGCCAGCCTCTCGCGCCACAAGAGCAAGGATTTCGCCAAAATCACGCTCATAGAGTTCAGCGGCACGCTCAAGTATTGCCGCGCGTTGGGCTCGATCAGCCTGCCAAGGCTGTGCCCCCGCAATCGCGTTGTTAGCATCGGCTTGCGAGGCATTACTGACTTCGCCAACAGTATCGTTAGGATTCGCGGGATTAGCCACTGTCGAGCGCTGCCGGGCATCCGTGCCACTGGCCGCAGCAAGCAGCGGCGTGGCGGTATATTGATACGCAAAAAATGGGCGACGGGCGACCTCAATGGTATCGAGATCGGCTAGGTCGCCCAGGTCAAAACCTCGTGCATTGCGCCGATCCGGTAGAAATAATCCAGGACCGGCGCGTAAGCGCGGGTTGATTGTGGTTTGAATGGCGTCTAGGGCTTTGAATGGACACGCCACCACATCCTCGGGTGGCACGGTCTCATCGACAATTTGGTTCACGAACGATGAATTGGCGCCGTTTTCGAGTAATCGTCGAACAAGGTAGGCGAGTAGGTCGCGATGTTCACCCACGGGCGCATAAATACGACAGCGTGTGCCGTGGCGTTCGCGGACAATGTCATGCAAACGCTCGCCCATGCCATGCAGGCGTTGGAATTCATAGGCGCTTACTGGCACCGACAGGGCCTGAGCCATGGTTTGTATTGCCGTCACTGAATGCGCGTTATGGGTGGCAAATTGAGGGTATATCCGGTCTGTCATGCCTAGAAGCTGACGCGAGACGGCTAAATAGTTCACATCGCTGGCCGCTTTGCGGGTGAACACGGGAAACCCATCAACACCCAGTGTCTGTGCGCGTTTTATTTCGGTATCCCAATACGCGCCTTTGACCAGCCGCAGCGTGAGTCGTCGATCGAGCGCTTTGGCCTGCTGATAGAGCCAATCAACGGCTTCGCTTGCGCGCTGGCCATACGCTTGGACAACCATCCCAAAGCCATCCCAATCAGCAAGGGTCGGGTCGCGCAAGATCTGCTCGGCGACCTCCAGTGACAAGGCGAGGCGGTCGGATTCTTCGGCATCGATATTAAAGCCAAGCCCATAGCGTGCGGCCGCACGGGCCAGCGTGATGACACGCGGCGTAAGCTCGGCGAGAACGCGGCTACGCTGAGCGAGTTCGTAGCGCGGGTGCAGGGCTGAGAGTTTGACCGAAATACCCGGATTATCGGTCGCACTGGCATGGGCGGCTGCTTTGCCAATGGCTTCAATCGCCTGTTGATAGGCGTAAAAATACTGTTCGGCCGCGGCGGCGCTGCGGGCTGCTTCGCCAAGCATGTCATATGAATAGGTGTAGCCGCGTTTTTCCAGACTTTGGGCGCGTTTGAGTGCGGCTTCAATTGACTCGCCGAGCACAAATTGACGACCCATTTCGCGCATCGCGCGGCTCACGGCGCTGCGAATCACGGGCTCACCGAGACGCTTGACCATGCCACGCAGTTGGCGCGTAACGCCGGGCTGATCATTATCGAGTAGCTGTCCGGTAAGCATGAGTGCCCAAGTCGAGGCGTTGACCAGACTAGAGCTTGAATGGCCTAAGTGCTGACCCCAGTCAGCGGGACGGATTTTGTCTTCGATGAGTGCATCGATGCTGGGGGCATCAGGCACGCGCAACAGCGCTTCAGCCAAGCACATCAGCGCAACGCCTTCTTCGGTGGAAAGCCCGTACTCAGCGAGAAACACTTCCATCAAACCCGGCCGAGCATGGTCACGAATCGCGCTGACTAAATCGGCGGCTTGCTCGACAATCCGCGCACGCTCGTTTGGCGCTAACTGACAGCGCGTAATGCAGTGTTTGAGCACCTCTCGCTCATCACGCCGGGCACTGTGTGTAATGCCAGCGGGTAAGCGCACAGGCGTGTCGTTGTTAAAAATGCTGACGCGTTGATCCATGTTCACTACGATAGCCGAGAAAATTCAGTCGATAAGATTAAAAATGCCTTTTGCATAGGCTATTCGTTCTATTGTTGGAGGTTTTTCATGCCAAACGCTTCGTCCACGTCGATTACGCTTGATCGTCTAGATCGCGCCATTCTTCGGGTGCTCTCGGTTGATGGGCGCATCAGTGTAGCCGCGCTTGCCGAACGCATTGATCGCTCCAAAACGCCAACTCAGGCCCGTCTAAAGCGGCTTGAGCGATCGGGGGTTATTCGCGGTTATCGTGCGATTCTCGATCCCATCAGCATTGGCTCCGCCCATGTCGCGTTTGTCGAGGTGAAGCTCTCCGATACACGCGAGAGTGCATTAAGCGATTTCAATCACGCCGCTCGAGAGGTTGCAGAAATCGAAGAGTGTCATCTCATCGCCGGTGGGTTCGACTATTTGCTCAAGGTCCGCACCGCCGATATCACCACTTACCGGCGTGTTTTGGCCGAGAATATTTCGAGCTTGCCGCACGTGGCGTCGACCAGTACGTACGTTGCCATGGAGGCCGTGAAAGAGCTTGGGCCATAGGTTTTTTGAGGGTTTTTGCGATGACTTGACGGGTGGGTTGGACCGTGATCCTATGAAAGTGAATGTTTGGTTACATCAGTAATCAGCGCAAAACGACTGAATAAAAAAGGGTACGGCGAATCTTGAGTGAAGCGGCATACGTAACCTTTGATCAAGTCCAAAAAAGCTACGACGGGAAAACGCTCGTTGTTGAGGATCTTGATCTGCACATTCGCGAGGGCGAGTTTCTCACCATGCTTGGGCCATCCGGATCAGGTAAGACAACCTGCCTGATGATGCTTGCGGGTTTCGAGACCGCCACGCATGGCGAAATCTGCATCGGCGGCAAAGCGATTAATCGCATCCCACCGCACAAGCGCGGCATTGGGATGGTGTTTCAGAATTACGCTTTGTTTCCGCATATGACGGTTGCCGAGAACTTACGATTTCCACTTGAAGTTCGCGGCCTCGATAAGACCGAGCAGAATGAAAAAGTCGACACGGCCTTGCAGATGGTGCAGATGGAGTCGTTCGGCGGGCGGCGCCCGGCGCAGCTATCGGGAGGACAGCAGCAGCGTATTGCGGTGGCTCGAGCGCTGGTTTTTGACCCCAAGCTGGTGTTGATGGATGAGCCACTGGGTGCGCTTGATAAACAGCTGCGCGAAGAAATGCAGTACGAAATTAAGCACATTCACGAAAATCTTGGGGTGACGGTGGTCTATGTCACTCACGATCAAAGTGAAGCGCTCACTATGTCCGATCGTATTGCAGTATTTAACGATGGCCGCGTGCAGCAGCTCGCAACACCGGATGTACTCTACGAGCAGCCTGAGAATTCTTTTGTAGCCCAATTTATTGGTGAAAACAATAAGATACAGGGCAGCGTCGTCTCTCGTGAGGGTGACAATGTGCTCGTTGATGTGGTCGGTGGAGGACAAGTCAAGGCGCTAAAAGCCGCCTGTGATGATCACGGCCCAACGCAGCTATCGATCCGGCCAGAGCGCATTGAACTCGGTGATCATGGCGATAACGTCGTCGACGCCAAAGTTGAAGAACTTATCTACCTTGGCGATCACATCCGCACGCGAATGACGGTATTTGGCAACAGCAATTTCATTGTCAAAGTGCCCAATTCCAGTAAACAAAATAAGCCTTCTATTGGTGAAACCACCCAGGTCACTTGGAATGCAGCGGACTGCCGTGCGTTAGATGCATGACATGTCCGTCGCGACGAGCTCGTCGATCGCCCGTAGACGAATTTGAGTAACAACGGGTATTTGCAAGGAAAATGGAGTAAGACTAATGAAGAAGCGTTATGCATTGTTGGCAGCCTTGTCATTCGGAATTTCCGGTGCAGCGGTTGCTCAAGTTGATGAAATGACCGTGGTCTCGTGGGGCGGTGCCTATCAGGCTTCGCAGCAAAAGGCCTATACCGAACCCTATGCCGCTGATACGGGTATGGATTTTGTTTGGGATGAAAGCTCATCGGAAGCCGTTAATAAACTCCGAATCCAGGCTCAAGCGGGTGATATTTCGTGGGATTTAGTGGATGTGGTTGCAGCCGACGCGATTCGGCTGTGTGACGAAGGCCTCGCCGAGCTGATCGATCATGACAGCGCGTTGGCCGCGGCGCCTGATGGCACGCCAGCAACCGCTGACTTTGGCGAACTGATTGTCTCGGAGTGCTTTATTCCGCAGATCGTGTATTCCATTACATGGGGCGTGCGCAATGACGTTGCTGAATGGAATGGCGCCATGCCTGATTCGGTCTGTGATGTCTTTGATACCGAAGCCTTTCCAGGTAAGCGGGCGATCCTTCCGAACGCGCTAAACAACATGGAGTGGGGCGCTTACTGCTCAATGGGTGATGACCGCGATGTCAGCAAAGTCTATGCAATGCTGGAGACAGAAGAGGGCCAGCAGACGGCACTAGACATGTGGTCCACCATTAAAGATGACCTCATTTTTGCCGCTTCTGCAGCCGATGTCCCGCAGCTGTTGCAAGATGGTGAGGTGGTTATGGGCTCGACCTACAACGGCCGGCTGTTCTCGCTGATTGCTGAGAGTGGGGTGGAGAACGTTGAGATGCTATGGGATGCCCAGGTACTAGATCTTGATGGCTGGATTGTGCCTGCTGACTTAGATTCAGATCGCAAAGCCGCGGTAATGGACTTTGTTGAGTTTGCGACCGACACCCAGCGTCTCGCTGATCAGGCCGCCTACATCTCATACGGTCCAGCACGCCAATCATCGGCACCGCTCGTGGGTGAGCATGCCGAACTCGGCATTGAGATGGCTCCGCATATGCCTACCGATCCCAACAACTCGGAAAACACCATCCTGACGAACTACACGTTCTGGGCGGATTACCGGGATGATATCGACACGAAATGGGAATCGTGGAAGGTCAACTAAATTGGCGTAACGATGTAAGTGAGAGTGCTCCGGCACTCTCACTTTTTTCTGCCTACGACGGGTGATTTCTCATGAGTGACGGACTAGTCACACAAGATGGCAAACCGCTTCACCTGAGTGTGAAACGGGCATTGTTTCACTCCAAATTGCGCGCCATGTTTTTAATTGCGCCGCTTTTGGTGTTCTTCATCGTGGCTTATGTCTTTCCAATATTCTCGGTGCTCTACAAATCGGTGGATAACGATGTCGTTTTTGACATTATCCCTGAGACCGCTGCCATGCTCGAGCAATGGGATCCGAGCGACGGTCAAACGCCGCCAGAGGCCCTTTATGCCACTTTTGCTGAGGAAATGCTGGCAGCCGCTGAGGCTCGTGAGCACGGTCAATTGGGTGTGCACTACAACAAAGATATCAGTGGGTTATCATCAAAATTTCGACGCTTAGGTCGACATATTAAGCGCTGGGATTTTGATGATAATCAACCATTTAAAGATAAGTTCATCGAATCAGATGAAGAGTGGGGGAGCCCGGCGCTGTGGGCTAACTTAAAAGTCTACTCAAGCCGCTATACCGCGGGTAATTTTGCCCGTGCGGTCGATGGTCAACTTACCCCCGAGGGCTTCGAGATACGGCCAGAGAGCGAGCGCTTTTTGGTCAAACTGTTTGTTAGAACGCTGGCCTTATCGGTGTTGATCACTTCAGTCACCTTACTGCTCGGTTATCCGATCGCTTGGCTTATGGCCAATGTTAAGACCCGCACGGCAAACCTCTTGCTGATACTTGTGTTGCTGCCGTTTTGGACATCGTTGCTCGTTCGGACCGCGAGCTGGCGGGTGCTTCTGCAGGATACCGGCGTGATAAACAGTCTTTTCGAATGGGGGTCACGATCGGTGCCCTTTTTGTTCTCAGGCGCACCGTATGAGTTGATGTACAACCAGCTAGCGGTGGTCATTGCAATGACCCATATTTTGCTGCCGTTCATGATTTTGCCGATTTACTCGGTTATGAAAACCATCAGCCCGAGCTACGTCAGGGCGGCCCGATCGATGGGGGCCAATGACTTTACGGCCTTTTGGCGGGTTTATTTCCCACTCACGGTCACCGGCATTGGTGCGGGGGCGATGTTGGTATTTATTCTCTCGGTGGGTTACTACATCACGCCGGCTATCGTGGGTGGAACCGATGGGACGTTTATATCCAACTCAATCGCGAGCTATCTAAAATCGAACCAAGGCCTTGGCGCCGCGCTAGCTTCGCTTTTGTTGGGCATCGTGCTCGTGCTCTATTTTGTCTACGATCGCTACGTCGGCATCGATAAGACGAAGTTTCAGTAAAGGGATTGATAACGATGGCACTTCCCGTCTACGCATCCACGGGTCAAAAGGTTTGGCATTACGGTTTTCGCGTTTTTTGCGGGCTGGTGTTCTTCTACCTCATCGCGCCAATTTTTGTGATTATCCCTTTGTCGTTTAACGCCGGGGATTACTTCACTTACACCACAGAGATGCTGTCGCTCAAGCCAGAGGCCTTCTCACTGCAGCATTACCGCAATGCGATGACTGATGAGTGGCTCGGCCCGCTGTCCAACTCATTTAAAATCGCCATCCCATCGACGATTCTCGCCGTTGCACTCGGTACGCTCGCCTCAATTGGGTTGACGCAGCCGAACGTGCCGTTAAGACGTCCTATCATGGCGATCTTCATTTCACCCATGATTGTCCCGCTGGTGGTATCCGGGTACGGCATGACCCTATTTTACGCGCCGCTCGGTAACTGGATTAACGTGGTATTTGGTATTGATGAGACGACGGTTCGGTTTTTGCGGGTTATCTTCGCGCACACGGTTCTCGGGATTCCTTTTGTCATCATCACCGTCACCGCAACGCTGTCGGGGTTTGATCGATCACTTACGCGCGCGTCGGCCAATCTGGGCGCCGGTCCATTGCGGACGTTTTTTAAGGTTCAGATGCCGCTAATTTTGCCAGGAATGATTTCAGGCGGATTGTTTGCGTTTATTACAAGCTTTGATGAGGTGGTGGTGATCCTCTTCTTAGGGGCAGCTGAAACGCAAACTCTGCCATGGCAGATGTTTAATGGCCTGCGCGAACAAATTTCGCTCACCATCCTCGCTGTTGCCACGATCCTGATTACCTTCTCAGTGATTTTGCTGGTCACGCTGGAGTTACTGCGCCGCCGCTCTGAGCGGCTGCGCGGTGTTACCACAATCGACTAATCATTGGCTGGTTAATCACCCAAAACGCTATGAATGGCCTTTTGGGTAACCTCAACAATCACATCCGCATCGGCTTTGTTCAGGCAAAATGGCGGGGCAAAGCCGATGATGTCGCTGTGCGGCATGGCCCGAGCGATGACACCATGTTTTAACATCTCGCCCGCCACCGCGGGTGCGATCTTCTGCGCCGGGTCAAAGGGCTCGCGAGTGACTGGGTCTTTGACCAATTCAACCGCTGCCAATAGACCAATCGATCGAACCTCGCCGCAATGGCTATGGCCAGCGATCGCGGTACGCATGCGCTCACCAAAATACGGCCCCACGGCATTAACGTTGTCGATTAAACGTTGATCATCAAGTACCTGTAAGTTGGCAACGCCCGCTGCGGCGCAAAGCGGATGCGCAGAATACGTCGAGCCATGGCCGAATGGGCCAAATTCATCGGTTCCTGCTTCTAGCACCTGCCAAACGCGATCAGAAATAATCGACCCCGATAGCGGGGCATAGGCGCTCGTGAGGCCTTTAGCAATGGTCATGAAATCGGGCTTGAGATCGTAATAATCCGAGCCAAACATCGTCCCAAGGCGCCCAAAACCCGTTACCACTTCATCGGCGACGAGCAGAATGTCGTATTTCTCTAATATCGCGCTGACACCCGCCCAATATCCCTCGGGTGGCGGGATTAGGCCCCCGGTGCCAAGGACCGGTTCGGCGACAAATGCCGCCACAGTCTCAGGGCCTTCAGCGACAATGCGCGCCTCAAGCTCATCGAGTAAGTAAGTGGTGAACTCCGCTTCGGACATGGCCGTATCTGGGCGCCGAAAATAGCAAGGCGCACTCACGTGAAGGATGCGATCCAATGGCAGGTCGAATTTTTTGTGGTAAGTCGGCAAGCCGGTCAGCGAACCGGTTGTCAGGCCAGAGCCGTGGTAGGCGCGCTCACGGGCAATGATTTTCTTTTTTTCCGTGCGGCCTAGAATATTGTTGTAGTACCAAATGAGTTTGAGATTGGTGTCGTTGGCATCTGATCCGGTCAGGCCAAAAAAGACCTTGCTCATGTGATCAGGCGCTCGATCAACCACCATTTTCGCAAGCGTAATCGAGGCCTCGGTGCCGTGACCGACATAGCTGTGGTAATAGGGTAGTTGGTTGGCCTGCGCGCTGATGGCATCGATTACCGCTTGCTGGCCATAGCCGATATTCACGCAGTAAAGCCCGGCAAAGGCGTCGATCATCGTCTCGCCATCGGCATCCTCAATGCGTACCCCGTTGGCGGTGCTAATGGTACGGCGTGGCGCCTCACCGCGGGCGAACTGACCAAACGCGGTGTTGGAGTGCAGCAGATTATCTCGGTCCCACGTATCGAGGTGCGCTTCGTCTAACATCGTCAATCTCTCTTTAATAGTGACTTGTTGACACGATAGCGCTAGAGACAGGGTTTAGCCAGTCATTGATCAGGGTGCGAAAAGTCCCGCGTTATTTGCATTTTTGCGCTACGCTCCGACATTAATTAAGGGGAGGGGACATGGCACCAGACCGCGTATCGCTTGGCATTGCGCTCATGCTCGGATTTACCGTAACCGCGCCACTTATTGATACCTTCGCCAAGCTCAGTGCCGCGCATGTCGTTGTTGCGCAAATTGTGGCCGCGCGATTTGTCGTCCAGGCGGCGTTGCTAGTGCCATTAAGTGCCGTGTGTGGCTGGGCACACCGGCCGGCGCGCCGCGAGGTCGCGCTGCAGTGCGGGCGTGCCACGTTAATTTTAGTGGCAACGGGTTTTTTCGTCGCCGCCCTTGCCGTGATGCCGCTGGCGGATGCGGTCGCGATCTTTTTTGTTGAGCCATTTATTCTCATTCTCCTAGGCACATTTATTCTAGGAGAGCCTAATAGCTGGCAGCGATTGGCACTTTGCTTAGTCGGTCTTGCGGGGTCGTGGCTGGTGATTCAGCCCAACTTTGCCGAGCTCGGCCCTGCCGCATTTCTACCGCTCGGCACCGCTGTTGCCTTTGCCTGTTATATGTTGCTGACTCGAGCCATGGCACGACAAATGCACCCGGTGACGTTGCAGGGATACACCGCGTTGGCGGCGTCGCTGATCATGCTGCCCCTACTCATCGGGGGCTATGGGTTTGAAATTGAAGCACTAACCCTGCGTTGGCCAAGTTTAGAGGTCATGGGTATGCTGCTGGGTGTGGGTTTGGCATCAACCGTGGCGCATTTGTTTATTAGCTTTGCGCTATCCATGGCACCGGCCGGCATTATCGCGCCCATTCAATATTTTGAAATCGTAGTTGCAACTCTCCTTGGCTATTGGGTTTTTAATGATTTACCCGATCCGCTCGCAATGACTGGAATTGTGGTGATCATTGCCTCGGGTGTTGGCATTTATACACGCGAACGCGCCACTGAGCGGCGGCTGCTTCGCGAGCTCGAGCGAGGGTAAACATGGGTCATTACGCCATCATCGGCAGCGGTATCGCTGGTGCGAGTGCGGCAAGAGCGCTTGCGCTCAATAGCGGCGATGACTCCCGCACCATCACGCTTTATGAAATCGGGCGGGGCCCGGGTGGGCGCGCTTCTACCCGAAAAACACGCGCAATCCCTGAGTTACGCATCAACCACGGAACGCCCTACGCGGATATCTCAACTCAACCGGGTCATGAGCTGGTCTCAGCGCTTGGGAATGTTACCGGGGCCTACCAAGGCGTGCGTGTTGTGGTTGATGGCCAAACGGGCGAGTCGCTAGCGCGGCCGCAAGCGGTGACTGAAAGGCTGATCACTGGCGCTGATGGCGAAATGGCCAATATCGCCGGGGCGATGCTTGAAGATGCCCACGGCGGGCTTTTGCCCGGTATCACGAGCGCTTATTCATCCATGGTTCGCGGCATAACGCGGGGCGAGGGCGACGATGCGCCATGGATCTTGAGCGATAAAGATGGCGAAGCACTAGGCCGGGCCGACTGGTTGGTGGTGGCGGGTAGTGGCATTGCGCATCCACGTTGGTCAGCCACATTTGGTGGTGAGCCGCCGTTAGTGGCCGCAGCGGCAGCGCTGAATGATCCAAGGCTCGATCAGGCGCTGGCAACGATTGCGCAGCAGTCTGCCGCGCCCGTACTCACTGTATTGATGGTTGCCACTGACGCGGTGGCTGCCCAATGGCAGCAACTTGGCTTTCATGATGGGCTGATTGAAAACCATCCGGTACTCGCAAAAATCTCGATCCAGCCCTGTGGTGAATCACAGTGCGCGATAGTCCTGCACTCAACGATCGACTATGCCCGAGAGAATGCCGGTGTATACGGGTCATCATCGAG
>JAVLBW010000060.1:0-534 GCA_031581235.1 Spiribacter sp.
CTAATTCTTGAAGGAGCAGTCTCTTTTTCAGGCGCGTCTCCAGCTCTTACACCTCTAAAATCACCGTCTAATAATGTAAGAGTAATTTCTTGCCCATCTTCTACTTGACCAACTTCAGGGTATCTTTGTTGAAGTGCCTTTGCTCTTGGCGTACCTCCAACAAATCTAATTTCTGTTTCTACAGGCTCAGGAGCAAGCTCACGTTGTAATCTAATAATTTGTGATCTGATTCCAGATTTAAGCAATGGGTCATTTTCTACAATAGGATCAATCACTTCTAAGAATCTGTCTGGCTCTGCTACAGGATCAATTCCTGATTCAGCAGCAGCTTGTTGCGCTTCTGTAATAAGTCTTGATCGACGAACTTGCTCTGGCTCTTGCAAAATACCTAGCCCTTCACCAGCGGCGCGTCCGCCCATACCAATCAAGCCGCCAAAAGCCGCGCCTAATCTAGCGTAAGGGTTTGAGCCTTGGCTTGAGATTGCTTGTGATAAAAGTGCAGATCTTCTCTGTCCTCTTGAAGGCTGAGTTTGG
>JAVLBW010000061.1:0-527 GCA_031581235.1 Spiribacter sp.
GTCTACATTCGAGCCCGCGATCGGGTCATCGTGCAGCCGGTGAAATAGGGATTATTTTAGACAGATCGCCGGATTTAAGACTGCAACGATTCCAGAAAATGCCCTAAGTGCCTGATTATATGGTGGGCCGTGAAGGACTCGAACCTTCAACCAACTGATTAAGAGTCCGGTGCCTATACGCCGGCAAGCCGTTGATATATCTCTAAAACCGTCCCGTACAAACGTCTAAAATACCACGTGCTCGAAGCGCTGAAAGCCCCGCATGGCGCGGGGCGGCTTTGCGATTTTAGACGCGCCCAAAGGCCCGATCGAGGGCAGCTTGACGCTCGTCCTCGGTCATCTCCGGCCAGTACATGATGTCCTCGATATGCCGACCGCAGCCGATGCAGACAAAGTCGCTATCCACGCGACAAACGCCAACGCACGGGCTTTCAATCATAACGAGACTCCAGTAGCTCGCTCGCCCATTTGATGTCCCGCATATGGGATTGGTAGCAGTGATCTTCCTGGAAGAAAAAGATCGCGTT
>JAVLBW010000062.1:0-517 GCA_031581235.1 Spiribacter sp.
CCGGGGCGCCCATATCGCCGGTATCACCCTCAAGCGCTTTGAGCGCGGAGCCGGTGGTGATCGGAATATCATCGCCGGGGAAGTCGTAGTCGCTGAGTAGCTCACGGACTTCCATCTCAACAAGCTCAAGGAGCTCGGCGTCATCGACCATGTCGGCTTTGTTCAAAAACACCACCATCGCCGGCACACCCACCTGACGGGCGAGCAGGATGTGCTCACGGGTCTGGGGCATGGGGCCATCAGCGGCGGAGACCACCAAAATGGCACCGTCCATCTGCGCGGCACCGGTGATCATGTTCTTCACATAGTCCGCGTGCCCGGGGCAGTCGACGTGCGCATAGTGGCGCGCATCGGTCTCGTACTCCACGTGCGCAGTAGCGATAGTAATACCGCGCTCGCGCTCCTCAGGGGCGTTATCAATCTGCGCAAAATCACGCGCTACACCACCGTACTGCTCGGCTAACACCTTCGTTAGCGCCGCGGTCAGCGTCGTCTTACCATGGTCAACATGACCAAT
>JAVLBW010000063.1:0-512 GCA_031581235.1 Spiribacter sp.
ATCGATCACCTCGGTGGCATCGTTCACGTTCCGCAGGGTCAGCTCGGACGGGATGCGGAACGTGAACGTGTCTGTGGTGAAGCTGTTGCCGAAGGAGTCGGACACATCGGCGGACCACTGGTTTGCCCCACCGACAAGCCCGGAGTACGTCACCGATGCCGTCCCGTTCGAGGTGAGGGTCTGCACCGTGCCGATCGTGGACCCCGCCATCCTTGAACTCCACGTCGACGCTATCGCCGTTCCCGAGGTTGGGGTCCTCGATCGTGAGCTCGATGGTCACCGGCCCTTCGGAGAGATCGGTGCCATCCGCTGGTGACACATCTGTCACCACGGGCTCGGGCTCATCAAGGGTAAACGTCTGATCGGGGCTCTGCGTCGATGCGCCGTACTTGTCCGTGGCCACGACGTACCATGAAAACGGCCCGTTGGTGGTGAGCGTGGTGTTCTGTGTCACCGTCGATGCAGAGCTGATGGTCTGATTCGAGCCGATCTGTGAATCGTCGGATGCATCG
>JAVLBW010000006.1:0-136241 GCA_031581235.1 Spiribacter sp.
CCAGTTAAACACCTTCACGCCCGTGGGCACCGCGATCAACATGGTGGAGTACATAAAGAATAGCTCACCGGCGAGCGGCATGCCGACGGTGAACATGTGGTGAGCCCAGACGATGAACGATAAAAACGCGATCGACGCCGTGGCATACACCATCGAGCTATAGCCAAACAACGGCTTGCGCGCGAAGGTCGGAATAATCGTCGAGATAATGCCAAACGCCGGCAGAATCAGGATGTACACCTCAGGGTGCCCAAAGAACCAGAAGATATGCTGATACAGCACCGGGTCACCGCCACCCGCCGCGCTAAAGAAGGTGGTGCCGAAATACTGATCGGTTAGCAGCATCGTGACCGCACCGGCGAGCACCGGCATCACCGCAATCATCAAATACGCAGTAATCAACCAGGTCCACACGAATAGCGGCATCTTCATCAATGTCATGCCGGGGGCGCGCATATTAAGAATGGTCGCGACCACATTAATCGAGCCCATGATCGAACTAATGCCGAGCACGTGGATGGCAAAAATTACGAACGGGAATGCCATGCCGGTTTGAAGCATCAACGGCGGATACATTGTCCATCCGCCGGCCGGGCCGCCACCCGGCATAAACAGCGTCGAGAGCAAAATGGCAAAGCCAAATGGCAGCAGCCAAAAGCTCCAGTTATTCATCCGCGGCAACGCCATATCCGGCGCTCCCACCATGAGCGGGATCATCCAGTTAGCCAGCCCGGTAAAGGCGGGCATGACCGCACCAAAAATCATCACCAACGCATGCATGGTGGTCATTTGGTTAAAAAAGTAGGGATCAACCAGCTGCAGCCCCGGCTGAAACAGCTCAGCGCGAATTACCAGCGCCATCGCGCCACCGACCAAGAACATGGCAAGCGACCAGAGCAGGTACATCGAACCAATGTCTTTATGATTGGTTGTGACAAACCAGCGCTTCAGCCCATAGGGCTCATCAGCATGTGTGGCATGATCATGGGTTGTCGCCGTCATTTTACCCGTCTCCCATCAATGTCCATGATTTAGCGCGCCGCGATGGCGTCGCCGACCTCTGATTCGTCTTCGATGGCTGCCGTACTCGCCGCATCATCCACTGATCCGCCTTGACGCTCGGCAAGCCATGCCTGAAATGCATCCTTTTCCACCGCTTCAACCACAATCGGCATAAAGCCATGATCCCGACCGCAGAGCTCAGCACAGCGGCCGCGATAAACCCCGGGCTCGTCAATGTTGGTCCAGGTTTCGTTAACAAACCCCGGGATCGCGTCTTTTTTCCAGCCCAGATCTGGCATCCACCATGAGTGGATCACATCAGCGCCCGTGATTTGGAATTTAATACGCGTATCCACTGGTAGCACGAGGCGGTTATCGACGTTTTGCAGATAATTATCAACCGAAGCCGGCTGTATGCCTGAACCAAGCTGCCGGGCTTTGTCACTCTCGGTGTCTAATCGGCTCAAAAACTGGACATTCTCGTCGGCGTATTCATAGCCCCAGAACCACTGATAGCCGGTCACTTTGACGGTCAGCTCGGCGTTGCTGGTGTCTTCTAAGTCGATCAACACTTTGGTCGCCGGCACCGCCATCGCCACCAAAATCACAAATGGAATGACAGTCCAAACCACTTCAACCGCCGTGCTGTGGTGGAATTTGGCAGGCTTAACGCCACGCGACTTACGATGGCGAAAGATCGAATAAAACATCGCGCCAAAGACCAACACACCGATGGCGACCGTGATCAGAAAAATGGTCATGTGCAGGCCATAAATCTGTTGACTCGACTCGGTGACACCGCGAGTCATGTTGATCAAGCTCCAGTCAGCCATGGCCGGTGAAAACACCAGGCCTAGGGCGAAGAGACTCAAAATCAGCGCTGCGCGGACGACGACGGTATGCATGTCGGTTTGTTCTCCTAGCCTTTGTTAAAGCCCGCCGCCATCGCGGCTTCGGGCGGCGCCTCGCTTGCTGCTTGGCGCGCGGGCCCATCACCGCAGCGCGCCATTGGTCCGATACAGCGTTTAAGCTCACGGGCTAAACTGCTGCGCTCCTCGGCATCGAGGAATGCGCCAATGATAACCTCTAGATCACGCGAGCGCAGCACCAATTGTGTCTCGCCCCAGCGTTTTGGCAGCCGTCGCAAAACCACTTCGGTCCACGTGCGCTCCATATGCCAGGTATGCTCCGCGCGACCCCGACCTTTTTGTACCCGCAAAACGCCGCCATCAACGTCAATCACTTCGCGCTCAAGCGAGCGTCGAGCCGAGACATAAAGCCCTGCTCCGAGCGCGATAATCTCCAGCCCCGCGAACGGAATCACCGGCCACAGCCCGAACCAAGCACAAACAAGAGCAATGCCCATGCAAACACTGCTCAGCAGCAAGAAGATACGCCACGTCTGGCCCCAATTAGGCGCTAGATTGGGCGCTAAAACAAAGCGCCGCTCGACGCCTTCGGCACTGTCCGTTTGTGTTGCCACAAGCACCCTCCGTCGGAGAGAGATTGGAATGGTTGTAGTGTAGAGGACCCGTTAGGCGATGAAAAGGTTCACACCCGCTCATGACGACGTATCACGACCCCGCCTAGGCACCGACAACCCAGTCAGTGGCAAGCGTACCTCACCCTCCGGCCCGGTCATTTGCGCCTGCGCGCTGGTACCCCAGGCATGGCCATAGGCAATTTCCCAGGTGGCAGGGAGCTGGCCATCCGCGTCACGCACCATCTCATACGCTTGCCGCATGGCCTGCCAGCGCCGCGGCGTGGTTAAGCCGCGTCGACGCGCCACCAGCGCATTGCGCAATCCCAACGCGCTTAAATCAGCGACCAGCGCATCAACCTGCGCATAGGTCAGCGTAAAGTGCTCCATATCCATCACCGGATCGGCTAGCCGGGCACTGACCAGTGCATCGCCAATATCGTGCATGTCGATAAAACCATGAACATGCGGCGTCTGATCAACACTTGCCCAAGCGGCGCGCAGCTCGCTCAGGGTATCGGGGCCAAACGTGGCAAACATCAACACACCATCAGGCCGCAGTATGCGCTGTAGTTCACGCGCTGCCGTGGCTAAATCAGGCTGACGGTGAAGGGCGAGACTAGAAAACACCAAATCGAAGGAGTTATTGGCAAATGGTAGCTGCTCAAGTGTGCTAACCACGCCAGGCACCGGCCGAAAACGACCACTCCGCCGGCGTGTCTCGGCAACCAGCGGCGCGGCCAAATCAGCAGCAACGTAACGCGCTTTTGGGTAGCGCTTGCGCAATAGCGCGGTATTCAACCCACTCGCGCAGCCCAAATCGAGAATGGCTTGCGGGGCGAGCTTAATAAAATCAAGTCGCTCAGCCAGCCGCCGGCTCACCTCTCGGTGCAGCACAGCGGCCTGATCAAACTGCGCGGCCGAATCATTGAGACGGCGGGCCAGCACCTTGGGGTCGAGCTTAAGTGGGTCATCGGCTTGGCTATTCATCCGTTCATGCTGCCATATCCGTCCATGCGTCCGAAGCGCAATCGCTGGGGGTGTTGGGTTTGCCCTCACCCCGAGAGACTAACGACATGACCCGCCCCGCAGACACGTCGATAGCAATGACGGCCGCAAGGCCTGCGGTGAGATGGCGCTCAATCGATCGGATTGCGGCCGTGGGTCATACGCTGCTCGATGGCCGCTGTCGGCTGTGCGCCGGGCCTAGCGCTTATTGGGCTATCTGTGCCGGATGCCACGAAGATCTCCCCTGGATTAGCGCCGCCTGCCGTCGTTGCGGCTTGCCGCTGAGCTCCGGCGCCGATCACTGCGCCGGCTGCTTAAGCGCCCCACCGGTCTTTAATCGGAGTGTTGCCGTTTGGTCCTACACACACGCGGTTGCACCACTCATTCGGCGCTTTAAGCTCTACGATGATTGGGCGGCCGGACGACTACTCAGCGCAATGGCCGCCGCTCAGCTGCGCGCGCGGCGCTGGTCCTGCCCCGCACCGCTGGTGGCGATGCCATTGCATGCACAGCGCTTGCGCCAACGCGGCTTTAATCAAGCCGAGCTTATCGCCCACTGGTTGGGCGGGCCGCTGATAAAGCGACTGGTCAAGCGCACACACCACACGCCGTCACAACGCCAACTCAACGCCGCCACCCGAGAAGATAATTTGCGCGGTGTCTTCGCGCTGCAGGCACCTCCACCTCAGGCCGTCACACTGGTTGACGATGTTATGACCACGGGCGCGAGCCTGAATGCGCTGGCGCAGTGCTTGCGCGAGGGCGGCACTCAACACATCGAAGTTATCGTGCTCGCCCGCGCTATTTAGCCGGCGATGGCGTAATCGGCGACGATGCCAGCAAATACCACACCGCCGTAGACGTTGTTATTTAAAAACGCCTGAAAGCTGCCCTCGCGGCTGCGATCGCGAATTAACCACTGCTGACGAACAAACAAAGTTGAAGCCAACGCCAACCCCATAAAATAAACCCCACCCAGACCCGCACGCCATCCAATGACGGCCAGCAGTAGCGTCAACAGCCCCTGGAGCAGACCGATCATGAGCCGATCGTAGTCGCCGAACAAAATCGCCGTCGACTTAACCCCAATGTGCAAATCGTCATCGCGATCGACCATGGCATATTCGGTGTCATAGATCGTCGCCCAGACGACCGCGGCGGCAAAAACCAACCACGCAAGGGCCGGGACTGTCGCGCTTTGGGCGGCGAATGCCATGGGCGCCGCCCAGCCAAACGCCGCACCCAAATGCACCTGCGGGAGATGGGTATGGCGCTTCATAAACGGATAACTCGCCGCCAACGCAACGCCACCTAGCGACAGCGCGATCGTCAGGCCATTCATCAGCAACACCAGAGCAAAGGCGCCAAGGCAAAGTAGGACAAACAACCCAAGCGCCTCACGCTCGCTGACCGCGCCGGTGGTCAGCGGTCGATTGCGAGTGCGCTTGACGTGGCGATCAAAGTCGCGATCGGCGTAGTCGTTAATCACGCAGCCGGCGGCACGCATAATGAGCACCCCGAGCACGAACACCACCAACACGCCCGGCCGCGGCCAACCCTGTGCCGCTAGCCAGAGTGCCCACAGCGTCGGCCAAAGCAGCAAAAAATTGCCAATCGGCCGATCCAAACGCGCTAACCGAGCGTAAAGCCCCAGCCGTGTGCGCCACTCAGCGGCTTGCGTTGCCATCATTTAACTCCCTGATCAGTGACGGCAAGAAAACTTCCGTAACCAGTAATTCTCGGCCAGCGATCGCAAACACCGATCGGCGCGCCCACATTCGGCCAGTACTCAATCCAGCCGCCTGTGCAGCCCGCTGGGCGAGCCTTGCATCGGCGTTGAGCCAAGCGACGCTAATCGGGCCACGAATGATTCGGTAGCGACCGAACAGCAACGTGCCTAACGGCGTCGCGCCCAAACGTCGCAAACGCTGCAAGGGCCCGCGCAAGGTGGCCGCCGGAATGACGCTACGGGCATAAACCAACGGCTCATTAGCCTGACATAAAAGCACCTCGCGTAACCAAGCATGCTCGCGACCTCTGATCAGCAAACGCCGGCGCTCATCAGGCCACGCCTTTGACCAGCGTTGCTCGAGCGGTTGGACGTTGAACTGCGCCCCAGCCAAATCGCGCAACCGCGCGGTCAGCGATCCTGGCTCATCCAGCCACGGCTTTAGCGCCGCTGGCGGCGCGCTCGCCGGCAGTCGCCGGGGTCGCCAGTTGCCCGCACTGGGCCGACTCATAAGCCACCTCGATCAAACCTGGGCATAGCGCTCACCCTCACCGACCCAGCGCCGAATGAGCGCATCGACAACATCCGGGTGATGTGCCAGCAAATCTGGCGCGGCGCGCTGCACGTGATCGAGTAAGTGCCCATCGCGTAGCAAATCAGCGATGCGATAGGCCAAAGCGCCCGTTTGCCGAGTACCCAAAAGCTCGCCGGGACCGCGAATATCAAGATCACGCTGGGCGATTTGAAAGCCATCGTTGGTCTCGCGCAATACCCCAAGCCGCGAGCGCGCCGTTTCACCGAGCCGGCCATGATACAAAAGCACGCAACTGCTCTGGGTTTCACCCCGACCCACCCGGCCGCGTAACTGATGCAGCTGCGCGAGCCCGAGGCGCTCGGCGTTTTCAATGATCATAAGCGAGGCGTTGGGCACATTAACCCCCACCTCAATCACGGTGGTGGCAACCAGCAAGTCGGTCTTGCCCGCCTCAAAACGGGCCATGACTGCCTCTTTCTCAGTGGCTGGCAACCGGCCATGGACCCGATCAACCTGATGCCCAGGAAGCTGTTCGGCGAGATACTCAGCGGTTGCCTCGGCCGCTTGGGCTTCGAGCACATCCGATTCTTCCACCAGCGTACACACCCAATAAACCTGGCGGCCTTCAGCACAGGCCAACCGAATTCGCTCGACCACCTCGTCGCGACGCATGTCTGGCAGTGCCACGGTTTGCACCGGTGAGCGCCCTGGGGGTAACTCATCGATCACCGAGGTATCGAGATCGGCGTAGGCGGTCATCGCCAGCGTGCGTGGAATGGGCGTTGCCGTCATCACTAATTGATGCGGTTGGGTGTTGGCTGTGCCTTTATCGCGCAACGCCAAGCGTTGATGTACGCCGAAGCGGTGCTGCTCATCAATGACCACCAAGCCCAGGGCGTGAAAGCTCACCTGCGCCTGAAAAAGCGCATGCGTACCCACCAGCACCTGCGTGCGACCATCGGCCAGGGCCGCCAATGCCTCACGGCGCGGCGCGGCCGCGAGCCGTCCGGTCAACCAACCAACCTGCACCCCGAGTGGCTGCAGCCATTGCGCAAAACTTCGATAGTGTTGTTCGGCGAGCAATTCAGTGGGCGCCATAATCGCGGTCTGCCAGCCTGATTGGACGGCCATAAGGGCTGCTAAAGCCGCAATCACGGTCTTGCCTGAGCCAACATCACCCTGAACCAGGCGCAACATCGGCAGGGCACTTTGCAAATCGGTTTTAACCTCGGCAAAGACACGCTGCTGAGCGCCCGTCAGGGTAAAACCGAGACCCTCGAGCAGCTGCTCGGGCAGTCCACCCGTCGCGCTCAATGTTGGTGCCGGTGCCGTCTCACGATGCGTGGCGCGCAATCGCAACAGACTCAATCGATGCGCGAGCAGCTCTTCAAACGCCAGCCGCTGAATAGCCGGGTGGGTGCCGTTGAGCAATGCCGCTGGATCAACGTCGGCCGGTGGCGCGTGGACCAGCGCGACAGCGGCATCAAGGCGCGGCATCGCCAGTGATTGGCGCAACGGCTGGGGCAGCCATTCGGTTAGCGCGCTTGATTGCTTGAGCGCGGCGGCGATCGCACGACGCAGTGCAAACTGATTAAGGCCTTCGGTGGTCGGGTAGACCGGTTTAAAACCGCCATCAGGCGGAGCCGCGTCGGGCCCCACAATCTCCCAGTCAGGATGAATCATCTGCCCGGTCACCGGGCCAGCGCGAAGCTCGCCAAACACGCGCAGTCGGGTGCCACGGCTTAACTGGCGCTGTTGCGCGGCGTAAAAGTGGAAAAAAACCAACTCAAGGCTGCCGGTTCCATCCGTTATTCGACAGATAAGCCGACGGCGCCGCCCTGTGACCACCTCACTTGCTGTAATGTCGCCTTCGACTAACCCGGCGCTATCGACACCAAGCTCACCAATCCGACAAATACGGGTGCGATCTTCGTAGCGCAGCGGCAGATGAAAGGGTAAGTCTTCGACGCAATGCAGCCCCAAGCGCACAAGCTTTTCCGCCAGTCGCGGGCCAACGCCAGGCAGCCGCGTTAGGGGCGTGGCAGACGCCGCGTCAGCTGCCATCAGCTAGCGTGCGTCGGCAAGGCTTAATACGGCCTCGACCTCCACCATCGCGCCTTTTGGAAGTGCCGCCACGCCAATCGCCGCGCGCGCGGGATAGGGCTCGCTGAAGTACTCAGCCATAAGCGTATTGACGCTAGCGAAATGCCCTAGATCGGTGAGAAAGATCGACATTTTTACGATGTGCTCAAGCCCGCCACCGGCGGCCATGGCTAAGTTGTGAACATTATCGAAAACCTGACGCGTCTGCGCTTCAATGTCGCCATCGACCAGCGTCATGGTGACCGGATCAAGCGGTATCTGCCCAGACAGGTAGACCCAATCACCCACTTGAACGGCTTGTGAATACGGGCCGATTGCCGCCGGGGCCTGATCGGTCTGAATGGTACGGCGCGTCATGATAGCTCCTTGGCAGCGTCAGCCTATGCCGGGTTAACCCCGACGACGATTAATGCGCAACACCGCCGAGAGCCCCCGTAGCCGGCGCATGATACGCGCTAGATGGATACGACTGCGAACGCTCAGCACCAAGCGCATGGTGGCAATCATGCCTTCCTTTTCTTCAATTTCAACACCATCAATATTTGAATCAAGATCGGAAATGACCGCCGCCACGTTGGCCAGCACGCCACGATTGTTCATCACCTCAATACTAATGGCGACTGGATAATCTCCCTCAGCAGCCGCGTCCCACTGCACGTCGACCCACTTTTCTGGGTGATTACGGTACTCACGAACGTTGTTACAGCTTTGGTGGTGGACGACAACGCCACGCCCAGCACTGGCAAAGCCCACGATCGGATCACCCGGAATCGGCCGACAACAACGCGCGAATGTCACTACCGCGCCTTCGTTTCCACGAATGGTCAGCGCGCCGCTCGCTTGGGTACTTTCCGCCTCTGCGGCCGCATCACCGGCACCGCTCAACCGCCGCGCGACCAACCACGGCATACGCTGACCGAGACCAACCTGCTCAAAGACTTGCTCGAGACTTTCAGCGCCGAGCGCCTCGACTAGCGCATCGATCTGGGCCTGATTAATCGTCTCTAAATCGAGGTCGAGCGCATTGAGCGCTTGGGTCACCAGCCGCCGCCCTAGTGCCTCCGCCTCAGCGCCCTGCAAGCGCTTGAGACTGTGCCGAATCGCGGCGCGCGCTTTCGCGGTCACGGCAAAATCCAGCCACGCGGGATTGGGCCGGGCCACTGGCGCGGGAATAATTTCAACCGTCTGACCGGTTTCAAGCGGGGTGCGTAGCGGGGCTAGCCGGTGATCGATGTTGGCCGCGATACAGGCATCGCCGATATCGGAATGAACGGCGTAGGCAAAATCGACCACGGTCGCGCCTTTCGGTAATTCCATAATGTCGCCGCCGGGGGTGAAGACATACACCTCATCGGGCAGCAAATCGATTTTAACGTTTTCAATAAACTCAATCGAATTGCCCGCGCTTTCCTGCATTTCCATCAGCCCATGCACCCATTCGCGCGCCCGCGTCTGCGCCGCGCTACTCGCGCTATCGGCCTCTTTGTACAGCCAATGCGCGGCAATCCCCGCTTCGGCCACGCGATCCATTTCGGCGGTGCGAATCTGCACCTCCGCCTGAATCCGCCGCGGCCCCAACAACGTGGTATGCAGGCTTTGATAGCCGTTGATTTTGGGAATGGCAATGTAATCTTTCATGCGCCCGGGCAGCGGCTTATAAAGCCCATGGCAATGACCGAGCACGCGGTAGCAGGTATCGACGTCGGCGACGACAACGCGAAAGCCGTAGACATCAAAAATATCCTCAAAGCCCGCTTGCTTGCTGCGCATCTTTTGGTAGATGCTCCAAAGATGCTTCTCGCGCCCGATGATGCGCGCCTCAATGCCTGCCTGGCTCAAACTCTCCGCAAGCGAATCACGAATGGTATCGAGCATTTCGCGTTGCGAGCCACGTTGCTTGCGAATGCGCTCTTTGAGCACCCGATAGCGCATCGGGTAGAGCGCAGCAAACCCCAAATCCTCGAGCTCGACACGAACGCTATTAATGCCGAGGCGTTGCGCGATTGGGGCATAAATCTCAAGGGTTTCGCGTGCAATACGGCCGCGCTTAGTCGGCGGCATAACAAAAATGGTGCGCATGTTATGCAGCCGATCAGCGAGCTTGATAAGGATGACTCGGATGTCCTGCGACATCGCCAAGACCATTTTGCGAAAGTTCTCGGCCTGCGCCTCAGCTTTACTGCGAAAGTTAATCTGGGTGAGCTTAGAGACCCCATCAACCAGTTGAGCGACATCACTGCCAAAGGCTTCCGCGATTTCGGCCTGCGCCGTGGGGGTATCTTCGATGACATCGTGGAGAATGGCCGCGCACAGGCTCTCGGCATCGAGGCCCATTTCGGCCAGCGTGCGGGCAACCGCAAGGGGGTGAGTAATGTAGGGCTCGCCTGAGAGTCGGCGCTGGCCCTCATGGGCGGCTGCGCCAAATTGATAGGCTTTGTAGACGGTTTGGACTTGGCGAGGCTCGAGGTAGTCCTCGAGCAGGGCGCAAAGGTCGGCGGCGCGGGTGGCGGAATCGGCACCCGCGGGCTGACTGGTTACTGCCGCCTCGCTGCTGGCCATGGACGCCGGGTTACTCGGCCGGCTTTGCCTCGTCTTCTTCGCCAGCGCTTGGGGCTTGCGGCTCGTCATTCGCGTCACCGGCTTGGCCCTCTGTCAGGATATCGCCATCGGCCTCAAGTTCTGCCGCCTGCGCGGCATCATCTAAGGCACCGAGCGCTTCGGCTGCCTCGGCCTCAACGTTGAGGATTTCACCGGTGACGTGACCGTCAGCAATTTCACGTAACGCCACAACGGTGGGTTTGTCTTTTTCCCAATCAACAAATGGCTCACTGCCGTGGGCCACCTGACGGGCGCGGCGCGATGCAGCCAACACCAACTCAAATCGATTGTCGATCGTATCGAGGCAATCCTCGACCGTTACTCGCGCCATGCCGGCACCCTCCAAACTATTAACAAAACTTCAACTTAACGTCAGTGTAGCGCGGAATCCTACTGAATATAAAGCATTTATCGGCCGGTCAAATCAGCCAATGATTGCCCGTGCAGCTGCCGCTGCCGGGCCACCCGCAGGCGCCGTGCCTGAATGATCGCCTCAAGGTCATTGAGCGCCTCATCAAACGCATCATTCCAGACAATATAGTCGTATTCGTCGAAGTGACTCATTTCACTCATTGCCGCCCGCATGCGCTCAGCGATAACCGCATCACTGTCTTGCGCCCGCGCACGCAAACGCGACTCTAGCGCTTGGCGAGTGGGTGGCAAGATAAAAATTGATACCGTGTCGCTGAGGCGTTGGCGAATTTGCTGTGCGCCTTGCCAATCGATCTCCACAAGCACATCGCGGCCCGCCGCCAAATGCCCTTCGACCGCGGCATGCGTGGTGCCATAGCGGCGATCAAAAACCTGCGCGTGTTCGAGAAACGCACCCGCTTCGATACGCTCGACAAAAGCCGCCTCGTCGACAAAATAATAATCGACCCCTTCGACTTCAGCTGGTCGGGGGTGGCGCGTGGTGTGCGAGACCGAAATAACCAGCCCCGAATCGCGCGCCGTCAGCGCCCGCAATAGCGACGTCTTACCGGCACCGGACGCTGCCGATATAATGTAGAGCGTGCCGCTCGTGCCCGTGTTCATAACAATAATGCTACCCTCTTCGACCTTTTCGCGCACCGTCTACGATCGACCAGGAGAACTTCATGCGCCCAAGCGGCCGTGCCCTCGACGAATTACGCATCATTAATTTAACGCGCGGTTTTACCAACCATGCCGAAGGCTCGGTGTTGGTTGAGTTCGGCCAGACCCGCGTGCTCTGCACCGCGTCGATCGAAGACCGTGTGCCGCCATGGTTACGCAATAAAAACCGCGGCTGGGTCACCGCCGAATACGGCATGTTGCCCCGAGCAACCGGCAGCCGAACCGATCGCGAGGCCGCTCGCGGACGCCAGCAGGGCCGAACCATTGAAATTCAGCGCCTTATTGGCCGATCGCTGCGTGCGGTGGTCGATCTCGAAGCCCTTGGCGAGCGCCGCATTGTTGTCGACTGTGATGTTCTTCAAGCCGATGGCGGCACCCGCACCGCGTCGATTACCGGCGGATACGTGGCACTCGCTGAGGCGATTGGCACGCTAATGAAGGCCGGTAAAGTTCGTCGCAACCCCCTTCATGGGCATGTCGCCGCGGTATCGGTAGGTATCTATCAGGGCAACCCCGTCCTCGATCTGGATTACGCCGAAGACTCAGAGGCCGAAACTGATATGAATGTGGTAATGAACGATGCGGGGCATTTTATCGAGGTACAGGGCACCGCCGAAGGCCATGCCTTTCGCCGCGCCGAGCTCGACAGCATGCTCGACCTTGCGAGCGAGGGCATCGCCAGCCTCATCACCGCGCAGCGCAGCGCGCTCGAGGACTAAGCCATGAGCGCCGGCCGGCGAATCGTGCTTGCCAGTGGTAACGCCGGCAAGCTTGCCGAACTCGAAGCCCTGCTCGCGCCATGGATTGAGCGGCTCATCCCGCAATCATTCTATTTTGTGCCCGAGGCCGACGAGACCGGTACGACCTTTATTGAAAATGCCATCATCAAAGCCCGTAACGCCGCTGAGCATACCGGTTTACCGAGCATTGCCGATGACTCTGGCCTGGTGATTCCTGCCCTTGATGGCGAGCCCGGCGTTCGCTCGGCGCGCTGGGCGGGCGATGGGGCCGATGACGCAGCCAATAATGCGCGGCTTGTGGATGCGCTACTTGACCTCGACGCCCACGAGCGACGCGCTCACTACCGCTGTGCGTTGGTTTATTTGCGCCATAGCAACGACCCGGCACCCCTGATTGCTCAAGGCGTATGGCAGGGTGAGGTCATCGAGACGGCCGCCGGCAGTCAAGGCTTTGGCTATGACCCCCACTTTTATGTCCCCGAGCACCACCGGACCGCCGCTGAGCTCGGCCCCGAGCTAAAAAACTCGATCAGCCATCGTGGCCAAGCACTCAAAGCGCTGCGCGCCCAGTTAGAGCAAGAATGGCGCGCGCTTTAACGCCACCCCCGCTGGGGCTTTATGTGCACTTGCCGTGGTGCGTTCAAAAATGCCCCTACTGCGATTTTAATTCACACGCGTTGCGCGGCGCGCTGCCAGAGCGCGATTACATCGCCGCGCTGTTACTCGACGCTGAACGCGAAGCCCAGGTCGCGGCAAGAAGGCCGGTTGAAACAATCTTTATCGGCGGTGGCACCCCAAGTTTATTTAGCGCCGATGCCATTCAGCGTCTGCTCGATGGGCTTCGCGAGCGGCTTGAGATCGCCGCTGACGCCGAAGTCACCCTTGAAGCCAACCCGGGTCGGGCTGACGCTGAACGCTTTGCCGGCTTTATCCGTGCCGGTGTTAATCGCCTATCAATCGGAGTGCAGAGTTTTAACGATCAGGCCCTGCACAAGCTTGGCCGCATTCATGATGGCAACGAGGCTCGACAGGCGATCAAAGCGGCACAACGCGCTGGGTTTGAGCGGATTAACGTTGACCTAATGCACGGCCTGCCGGGTCAAGACCTAAATTCAGCGCTAGCGGATGTTGAACAAGCGCTCGATCTTGGCATTCAGCATCTTTCCCACTATCAGCTAACGCTCGAACCCGACACGGCTTTTTTCAACCGTCCACCACCGCTGCCAGCCGAAGATACCCTGGCTGATATTGAGGCGGCCTGCGCTGAGCGCATTCACGCCGCCGGGCTCAATCGCTATGAAATATCCGCTTGGTCATCGCCTGGGCAAGCCTGCCAGCATAATTTGAACTACTGGCAATTTGGCGACTACTTAGCGATTGGCGCTGGCGCTCATGGCAAAATCAGTCAGCCCGATGGTCAAATCTGGCGCTACCGACGTGAGCGGTTGCCACGGCGTTATCAGGCCGTTGCTGGGTCATCCGAGGCGATTGCTGAGCGCTGGCCGGTGGCACCCTCTGAGCGGGTATTGGAGTACACCATGAACGCGCTGCGGCTAACCGCGGGCGTCACGCTTGATCAAGCCCTTGCCCGCACCGGCTGTCCTCAGTCAGCGTTCCAGCCCGGTATTGACGCGGGTCAAGCGCGCGGTTGGTTAGCACCGAGCCAAGACTGGTTGCGTCCAACCGCAGAGGGCCAGCGTTTTCTTAACGATTTACTGGGTTTATTCAATGATTGAAGAGCTCACCATCACCTGTCCGTACTGTGGCGAAGCCTTTACGACCCTGATCGACAGCTCGGCGGGCGATCAAAACTATATCGAAGATTGCGTGGTCTGCTGTCGACCAATTGAATGCGAGCTACGCGTTGGCAGCGGCCACCCCGAGCTCGAGGTGCGCCGCGACGACGACTAGCGAGGCACTAGAGCGGGATAATCGCTTTGCCGTAAGCCACCGCAACCAAATACGCAAATACCGCCAGCGCACCAATAAAGGCGCTCACCCGCACTTTGAGCGGCCGCGCTGGCTTGAGTGCGACGATGCCCAACGCGATGTAGGCCAATAAGCCGATTAACTTGGCGCTAATCCAACCGGGCCCGCCCGCCGGCCAGCCGTAACCGACCCAAGCGACACCGAAGGCGCTTGCCAGCAGGAGCGTGTGCAAAATATGCGGCGTAATCTTCACCCAGCGCCGCTCGAGCATCGCGGAGCCGGCGAACATCCACGCACCGCGCAGAACGAACAGTAACAAGGTCAGCGTAATAACCGTGGTGTGTAGGTGTTTGAGGGCGATATAACTCATCCGATGCTCCACTCAGGGGTGATTAAGACCAACCGCATCCTACCGCTGGCTTGGGCGCATTTCATAGCGCTAAAAAATGAGCCGCTGCATTCTCCCTTGTACCCGTGGCGGCAAGCGCCTAAGATATCGCGCTCTGAATTCCAGCCGTCTGAGAACGACCATGAAAAAAGATATTCACCCCAATTACCGCCCCGTTGTGTTTCAGGATATTTCTTCTGATTTCGCTTTTTTGACCCGCTCGACGGTCAACACGAGCGAGACGATACAATGGGAAGATGGCGCCGAGTACCCGCTTGTGAAAGTGGAAATCTCGAGCGCTAGCCACCCCTTCTACACTGGTAAACAGCGCGTGCTCTCGAGTGGCGGCCGTGTTGATCAGTTCCGCCGTCGCTATGGCGCGAAGGCCAAAGGTAGCAAGGGCGAGTAATCACTTTATTAGCGTCCACTCTGGAGTTAACCGATGAGCGATAAAACGGTCACGATCACCGACAACGCCACCGGCAAACAGGCAGAGATGCCGGTTAAAAGCGGCACCCATGGGACAGATTTAATCGATATCCGGCGGTTGCACCCGGAGCTCGGCTATTTCACCTATGACCCGGGGTTTAGCTCAACCGGCAGCTGCCAGAGTGACATCACCTACATTGACGGCGATCAGGGGGTGCTGCTGTATCGCGGTTACCCGATCGAACAGCTCGCCGAGCAGAGTTCTTTTCTTGAAGTCTCGCGGCTGCTGATTCACGGCGAACTGCCGACCAAAGCCGAACTCGAGACGTTTGAAGACTCAATCACTCGTCACACAATGGTGAATGAAAGCCTGCGAATCTTCTTTAATGGCTTTCACTACAACGCCCACCCGATGGCGATGATCACCGGTGTCGTCGGATCGCTTTCGGCGTTCTATCACGACACCATCGACATCTACGATCCTGAGAACCGCTTGCTCTGCGCTCATCGCATCATTGCCAAAATGCCGACGATTGCCGCCGCGGCGTTCAAGCATATGGTCGGCGAGCCGTTTGTCCACCCGCTCAACCGGCTGTCCTACACGGGTAATCTACTGAACATGTTGTTCGCGCGGCCGAGCGAAGAGTTTGAGATCAACCCGGTCGCTGAGCGCGCGCTCGATCAATTGTTGATCTTGCACGCCGATCACGAACAAAACGCGAGCACTTCCACGGTTCGGCTCGCCGGCAGTACGGGCACCAACCCATTTGCAGCCATCGCCTCGGGTTGTGCCGCGCTTTGGGGGCCAGCCCACGGTGGCGCCAACGAGGCGGTGCTGAACATGCTTAGCGAGATCGGCAGCATCGATGCCGTGCCCAAATTTATTGAAAAAGCCAAAGACAAAGATGACCCATTCCGTCTGATGGGCTTTGGCCATCGGGTCTATAAAAATTATGACCCCCGCGCCACGATCATTCGTAAGACCTGTCACGAAGTGCTTGATGAGCTTGGCGTTGGTAATGACCCACAGCTCGAACTCGCTATGCGCCTTGAGGAAATCGCGCTGGCCGATGACTATTTTGTTGAGCGTAAGCTCTACCCCAACGTCGATTTCTACTCGGGCATTATTTACCGGGCGTTGGGCATCCCGACCGAGTTCTTTACCGTTCTCTTCGCTATTGGCCGGACACCGGGCTGGATTGCGCAGTGGATGGAGCTACTTGCCGATCCCGAACAGCGTATTGGCCGCCCCCGGCAAATCTACACCGGCGCGGCTCGTCGCGATTACACGCCGCTGCATCGCCGCGCCTAGCGGCCGGCCAACTCACCGCTTAGTAGGGCTTCAACATCGCGCCGCCCGGCGCGCTCCATAGGGCGACCATCGACTGGGCTGCGTGGTGGGTGCTGGCGACCCCGACCGCGGCCGCTGAAGACGCTTAAATTAATCGGCGTTTCGCCAGCGACAAATCGATGCATGGGAACAAAATCATACTCATCATCAAAGCGCAGGCGCTTTTCTTCGGTATCAAACGGAATGCCCTGGTCGAGCAAAAACAGCACGACATCCTCGGGCGTATCAGCAAAACAGTGTAAGTCAACGGCACTGTCGGGGCCGGCGGTTCCATCCAACACGCCGCCCACGAGCCGGGGCTTAAAGGGCGCAAAAAAACTCATCGCCTCCAGCGCCGTCTCGCGCAGTCGCAGCACCGCCGCCTCTTGGCGCTCGCCACCAAAGAGCCGCTGATACTCGTACAGCGCGGTTTGAATTTCACGGTTTTGCGGCAGGTTGGTTGTTCCGGGTGCGCCTAAGTGCAACGCCGCCTTACGTTTGGCCTGAGAAAAGTCCCGTATCCCTTCGACGGCCATGATTCGAGCGGCTTCTTGGACCAAGCGCTCACGCATGCGCGCATCGCGACTTGCCTTCCCCCTTGCCATGTCTTTTTGCCTCGCACTGTCAGAAGATCGGCTCAGCACCATCTGCGGAGTCGCTGTCGGTATTTTGACCCCGACTGCTCGGCGCTGGCGGTAAATTATCCTCGCGAAATGTTTCAAATAATCCGTCATCCGCATCGCCGCTTACCCGCTCACCACTACGCGGGTCAATGCGCACCGTCACTAGACCATCGGGGCGGCTGCGCTCAGTTTCGGGCACGCCCTTAAGCGCTGCATCCATAAAGTTCATCCAAATCGGCAACGCCGCGCGGCCACCCGTCTCGTAGCGACCCAGTGTTTGCAGCTCGTCAAACCCAACCCAGGCGCTCGCCACTAATGCCTCGTTAAACCCCGAAAACCAGGCATCTTTTTGTTCATTCGTGGTGCCGGTTTTTCCTACCAAATCAGCGCGACCCAGCTGATTAACGGCGCGCGCCGTGCCTTGCTCAACCACACTGCGCAACATTGAGCGCATCAGCCATGCATTTTGTGGGCTTATCACTCGCTCGGCCGCTCGATAGGCTGGCCGTCGCGGCCCTTCAGGACCTGGCCCAACCGGCTCCACTGCCTCAGCAGCAACCGCACGGTAGGGCCAGCGGCGATACTCAATCTCGCCATCACGTCCACTCACTCGATCGATAAAATGCGGATCGACGCGATAACCTCCATTGGCGAACACCGCATAGGCCCGCGCCAACTGCATGGGGGTAATAGAGGCCGACCCCAATGCCAGCGAGAGGTTACGTGGCAACTCTTCCGCCGGCAGACCAAATCGCTCGATATGATCGATGGCATTGGCGATACCAACGCGGCGTAATACCCGAATTGATACCAAGTTGCGTGATTTTGTTAGCGCCTGACGCAATCGCGTCGGCCCAAATACTTTGCCACTGTAGTTTTCTGGCCGCCACACATCCTCCAGCGAGACATCTTCAAAGACCACCGGGGCATCATTCACTAGCGTTGCCGGTGAAAACCCATGCGCCAGCGCCGCCGAATAAATCAACGGCTTAAATGACGAGCCTGGCTGGCGTTCGGCTTGGGTGACGCGATTGAACTTGCTTTGGGAAAAATCATAGCCGCCCGTTAAGGCGATAACATGGCCATCCTCCGGCGCCAAAGCCACCAGCCCCGCTTGGGGCTCGGGTTTTTGCGCCAACCGCCACTGCTCGTTGACCCGGCGTAGGTAAACCACATCACCGACGGTGAGCACATCGCTCGCCTGCTCAGGCAATGGCCCCATCGCATTGCGGCTATACTGCGGCCGTGCCCAGCTCAGCCCATCCCAAGGCAAATCGATTCGCTCGCCATCGGCGCTGATCAACGTGGCATCGCGCTCAGCAACACCGCTAACCGCGGCGACGACTAAATTGCCCGGCGCGGCATAGTCATCGAGTGCTGCGACAACCGCCTCAGCATCGCCACGATCATCGACGGCGAGCGTATCGGCCCCAAGCGTTGCGAGCGGGCCGCGATAGCCGTGGCGCTCATCATAATCGTGCAACCCCTGGCGCAGCGCCTCACGCGCGGCATTTTGCCGGCTACTATCAATGGTTGTGTAAACCCGATAGCCGGTGGTGTAAGCGGCTTGCGCCCCATAGCGATCGACCATCCAGGCCCGTGCCATCTCGGCGATATAGGGCGCGTTGACGGTTGGCTGGCGGCGGTGGCGCTCAGCGGTGATGGGCATGGCGAGGGCAAGCTCGTAGCGCATTTGATTAATAAAGCCGCGCTCGAGCATCCGATCGAGCACATAACGACGTCGCTCGAGTGCACTCTCTGGATCAGCGAGTGGGTTCCAAGCCGAGGGCGCTTTCGGCAAACCAGCAATCATCGCCTGTTGGGCCAATGTCAGCTCAGATAAGGGTAAGCCGTAGTAGACCTCAGCGGCAGCGGCGACGCCGTAGGCACGCTGGCCGAGATAAATTTTATTGAGATAGAGCTCGAGGATGGTCTGTTTATCGAGCTCACGCTCGATCCGCAGCGCCAGCAAAATCTCGCGGACTTTGCGCAGGTAGGTGCGCTCGGAGGTTAAAAACAGGTTGCGCGCCAGCTGCATGGTGATTGTGCTGCCGCCCGGGCCTTTCTCGCCGGTGCGAACTAAGTACCAAATCGCCCGCGCGATGCCTTGATAGTCTACGCCTGGGTGTTGATAGAAACGCCGGTCTTCTGCCGCGATAAAGGCCTGCTGCATCGATTCGGGCACATCATCAAGGCTGATCGGGGTTCGGCGCATTTCGCCAAATTCATCAATGAGTTCGCCATCCGCTGTGTAGACACGCAACGGTACTTGCAGCTCGACATTGCGGACTTCCTCAACACTCGGCAGACCGGGGGCAAGCCAAACGTAAGCGAGCATCATGCCGCCAGCCAGTAACAGCATGAGCGCAACCAGTCCGGCGAGAAGCTGCGGAGAGTGTCTGATGATGCGAGCCATCGAAACCCTTAACAAAATGGTGAAAATACGCCAACACTATAGCACCGGGTGGTGGCCACTCACGCGCCCGAAACGGTGTAGAACCAGCCTAACGCGAAATCCGCGGCGACTGCGCGGTACCCAACCCATCGGCATCGATTTTGGTCATAGCGCCATCAAAGTGGTGGCGCTCGATGCCCGACGCAACCCGCCTTGCATCGCCGGTTATGCCATCGAGCCACGCGACGATCCATCAACCCCGCCTAGCGCCGAGGCAATCCGTCATGCCGTCGATCAGGCAAGCGACTCAATTGGCGATGTAGCAATCGCCCTGCCCACCACGGCCACTTTGACCCGATTGATTTCACTGCCAAGCACGCTCCACCCCAACGCCATTGCCGCGCGCATCCAACTCGCCGCTCAGCAAGCCCTACGCCAGCCGCTCAATACGCTTTACTACGATTTTCGCGCACTCAATCACGACAGCACCGAGGCCACGCAATACCAACTGACTGCCTGTCGACGCAGCGAAGTTGAAGTGCCAGCCAGCCGACTCAAATCCGCGCGACTGCGCTGCCGTGTTGTTGACACCCAAGCCCACGCGCTCGCCCGTAGTGTGCAGTTGACGGCCACTCAACAAGATCTGGAGGGCACCATCGGTATCGTTGATAGCGGCCAAACTCAACTCCACTTAAGCGTCCTGCACAACCAGACTCTCATCTACAGCCAAGATGCTGGCCTACCTGCAAAGGCCGGCACGACACCGCTCGATAGCGTCCTTGAGCGGGCGCTCGCCCTCTATCAAAGCAATCCCGAACACCCCGACATCAATCATCTGTGGATGTGTGGTGGTAACGCTCATGCGCTCATGACCGCACGGTCCGAATCGCTCGACCCACACCCGCTCACCGCGATTGATCCGTTATCAATCCTCGGCACCCAAGAGCGGGTCGACCCCGCGAGCATTCAGCATGACCTCCCCCGACTGCTGATTGCGCTGGGGCTTGCCCTGCATGCCAGTGACGCCCATGCCCATTGGCGTTAACTTACTGCCATGGCGGGCGAATCGGGCGCGTCGTCGACGCCGTGTCTTTGGCAGCGCGCTAATAACGCTGCTAACCCTCGGTCTCGCGGTCATGTGGGCAGCCAGTCTCGCGATTGAGCCGGCTTATGAGCGCCAGGCAACCGCCAACGCTAAATTACGCGCGCAACTCGCAACCCTAAGCGAGCGCGTGACCGAATACCGCGATCTCGAGCAACGCAGTCAAACGCATGCCCAACGCCGCAACGCGTTAAAAGCCATTCGTCAAAAGCCAATACGCTTGCTCAAAGCCCTCGCTGCGGCCACTCAAGCGATGCCCACAGCGGCGGTTTTAACCCGACTCGAGCAAACCCCCGAGGCTGTGATTGTTAGCGGCCACACCCCCACGCCTGAGGCCGTGCCACGTTTGCTCAACCGCCTGCGCCAACATCCAGCCTTCGCTAACGCCATCCTTAAAAGCCTGCAGCCGCTCGAGGCCGATTCCGCAACCAACCGGCAGTTCACTATTCAGGCTTATTATCACCACGAGCAGCCATGAGTCGGATTAGCGCGGTGGTCAGCGTGTTACTGCTGAGCCTAGGGTTGGGCTGGCGCCTGTTTTTAGCGCCTGCCATGACTGAGCTCGATCGCGTTGATGCCGAGCAAGCCAGCCTGCGCAGCCAGATAACCGCAGCGAGCGCTACCAGCAACCAGCTTGAGCGCATGCGTGAGCGGTTTAACGGCCAACGCATGGCCTATCAAGCCATCGCCAAGCGCCTTCCGAGCAACGCCCCAATACGCGAGCTGCTGCCAGCAATCACCGCCCTAAGCGAACGCCACGCCCTCGATCTACGCGGGCTCGCCCCAGGGCCTGTACAACAACCGGCTTTTTTCCACCAACAAGCGCTCGCTATTGACGTGCAAGGCCGTTGGCGCGGGTTAACGGCATTCATCGAAGCGCTCAGCAGCCAAGCGCCACTGTTGAACATTAATGACCTGCGCTGGCAATCCACTCAGGCCACAAACGCCCCTCGACAACGCCTACAACTGACGCTCCAGACCTATTGGCATGAGCAATCCACGGGCGATGCGATGCCCGCTCAGCCAAACGCCCCAATTCAGCGTTTCAGCGAGCCCAATCCGTTCGCCACCCCCGCCCAGCGCCAGCCAACCCCGCTTGCCCAAGGGTGGCAATTCCAAGGCCGTATTCGCGTTGACGGCGCTATTTGGGCGCTGTTGCGCCAAGCTGATGGCCGCGTGGTCCGACGCCGCATTGGCGAGCGACTACCCGGCACTCAGGCGCAAATTGCCGATATCACCGCTGAACGCATCACCCTTGAACCCATCTCGGGAGATTAACCATGGCAACTCGTTATGCCGGCTTTTTATTGATCACACTGCTGCTCGCACTGGGCGCAGACAACCCATTACCGCCGGCGATCGCTAGTGAAGAAGCGATTCGCATTGATGCCGATAACATGAGGCTACCGGCGCTCATCGAGCATATTGAAGCCACTGCGCCCGGCGCCCTTGAGCGGGTGCAGTCAACTCAAAGCGATGCCGGGTCGAACACCCCGAGCACTGGCAGCCCGGCGGGGGAAACCCGCTACATCGAAGTCCGATATGCCCGTGCAAGCCAGCTTGCCACCTTGCTCAATATCGAGAGCGTCGCGGTTGATGAGCGCACTAACACTCTGGTCGTTACCGCCGATGAGGCAACGCTCAATCGGGTGCAAGCGCTTGTCAGCCAACTCGATATTCCCGTTCGTCAGGTGCTCATTGAAGCGCGCATTGTCATCGCGAGCGACGATTTTAGCGACGCCATCGGTGTCCGCTTTGGTGCCCAGCGCCGCAACCAAGCAGGCGAGGCCCAAGTAACGACCGGCGGTAGCCTCGATGACGAAGGCCTGATGGTTGATTTGCCGGTCGGCAATGCCGCCGGGTCAGCCGGGCTTGCCATTGGCAAAGTCGGCAGCTATCTGCTGTCACTTGAGCTCTCAGCGATGGAGAGCGAGAACCGCGGCGAGATCATCTCAAGCCCGCGCGTTGTCACTGCCAGTCATCAGCAAGCGCAAATTAAACAAGGTGTTCAAATTCCGTTCGAGCAAGCCACCTCGAGCGGCGCGACGAGTATCGCGTTTCGTGAAGCCGTGCTGGGATTAGTGGTCACACCGCGCATTACACCCAATGACCATATTCAATTGGCGCTGGCGGTCAATCAGGACAGCCGCGGTGAAGAAACCCCCGAGGGCCCGGCTATCAACACCCAGTCGGTGCAAACCAATGTGCTGGTGGCGGATGGTGAGACGGTGGTGCTTGGCGGCGTTTTTGAGCACACCCGTCGGGCCGGCGTTGAGCGCGTGCCGGTGTTAGCGGATTTGCCGCTGATTGGCGGTGTATTCGAGCGCCGTCAGCAAGTCGATGACCGCAGTGAATTACTGGTATTCGTGACACCGCGCATTCTTGCACCCCCCGTAGCGGGCTCAAAAGCGTTAGAATCACCGCCATGAATCATGTCGATCGCATTTTCTTAGTCGGTCCCATGGGGGCGGGCAAAAGCACCATCGGACGCCGTTTAGCCGAGCGCCTCGGGCTTTCCTTTATCGATCTGGATCACACGATCGAAACCCGCACCGGTGTCGATATTGCGCGCATTTTTGATATCGAAGGCGAGAGTGGCTTTCGCCGACGCGAAGCAGCCTTGCTGGATGAATTCACACAGCGCAAGAGCACCGTACTGGCCACGGGCGGTGGGGCTGTGCTCGATCCACAAAGCCAACAGCACCTAAGCGGGCGTGGCGTGGTTGTGTATCTGCGTGCGCAAGTGGACACGCAGCTGGGACGAACCCGCCATAGCGATCGCCCGATGTTGCGCGGCGATGACCCACGTCAGCGTTTGACCGATTTAATTAAGGTTCGCGACCCGATTTACACCGACCTAGCGGATGTCACCATCGATACCGAAGATGGCAACCCAGAGCGCCTCGCCGAGCAGATCGCCGAGCGCATCCAGCAGCGTGGGAGTGGGTAGATGCACGAACCGACCCGCAGCGTTGAGGTAGAACTCGGTGAGCGGCGCTACACCATCGCCATTGGCCGTGGCTTAATCACGCGCGCTGACCCGCTCGCCGAAGCAGCACCAGCACGACAAATTATGGTGGTAACCAATGCCACGGTTGCGCCCCTGTATTTAGCCACGCTGCGCAGCGCCTTGGGCGATCGTGACGTCATTCATGTCGCGCTACCGGACGGCGAGCAAGAAAAACGGCTTGAGTCGATGTTGCCAATTGTTGATGAAATGCTCGTCAATGGCTTTGATCGCGACTGCCTCGTAATCGCCTTAGGTGGTGGTGTGGTCGGTGATTTGGCAGGGTTTGTCGCCGCTAGCTACCAGCGCGGGGTCGGCTATGTGCAGATACCGACCACGTTGCTCGCCATGGTGGACTCATCCGTGGGCGGCAAAACCGGAGTGAACCACCCGCGCGGTAAGAATATGATCGGCGCCTTCCATCAGCCGCAAGCCGTCATCGCCGATTTGAGCGTGTTGGACACGCTACCCGACCGTGAGCTACGCGCGGGCATGGCCGAAGTCATTAAAACTGCCCTCCTCGGCGATGCTGAATTCCTCGACTGGCTCGAAGCCAACATCGATAGTGCGCTACAACGTGACCCTGAAGCGCTCGCGACGATCGTTGAGCGCTGCTGTCAAAACAAAGCGGCCATTGTCGTGGCGGACGAGCGCGAAGCCGGCGAGAGAGCGTTACTCAATCTGGGCCATACGTTTGGCCATGCGATTGAAGCAGCGCGGGGCTATGGTGATTGGTTACATGGCGAGGCCATTGCGGCTGGCATGTGTATGGCGGCTCGCTTATCGACCCGAATTGGCTGGATTAGCCAAGCTGACTACGAGCGCGTGGTGGCCATAATTGCCCGCGCCGGTCTGCCAACGGCTCCACCGGCGGACATTACCCCTGAGCGCTGGCGGGAATTTATGGCGCGCGATAAGAAAAACCGCGACGGCCAGCGCCGCCTAGTGCTCTTGCGGGCGCTGGGGCAGGCAGCCTTAACCGCCGACTACGATCCGAACGCCCTCGATGAGATTTTGGCTGAGGCCCATCATGGCTGAGCTAGGCGGTGACCCAATCGGCCTAGCCGCCTATGCGTGCCGGCCCTCGCTAAGTCATGGGCGACGGCACGAAGACCCGCGGCCGGATTTGCGTAATGCCTTTCAGCGTGACCGCGATCGCATTATCCATAGTGCCGCCTTTCGGCGGCTGGAATATAAGACCCAAGTTTTCGTAAATCATGAAGGCGATCTTTTTCGCACGCGCCTGACCCACAGCATTGAAGTCGCGCAAATCGCACGCACCATCGCGCGGGCCATGAACCTGAATGAAGATCTCACCGAGGCGATTGCACTCGCCCATGATTTAGGCCACACCCCGTTTGGCCACGCTGGACAAGAGGCACTGGATGAGTGCATGCAGCCCTATGGCGGGTTTGAGCATAATTTGCAGTCGCTTCGCGTCGTCGACGTTTTGGAGGGGCGGTATCCCGACTTCGATGGCCTTAACTTAAGCTTCGAGGCACGTGAAGGCCTGGTTAAACGCTGTCCACCCGAGCAGGCCGCCCGACTCGGCGCCATCGGCCAGCGTTTTATTGACGGCACCCAGCCCTCACTCGAAGCCCAGTTAACCAATATTGCCGATGAAATCGCTTACAACAGTCACGATGTCGATGATGGCTTGCGGGCTGGATTGCTCGACCTCGAGCAGCTGCTCAGCGTCGATTGGATCGCTGAACTCCATGCCCAAGCACTCGAGCGACACCCCCGCTTAAGCGGCCGGCGACTGGTTTATCGCATTGTGCGTGATCTGATCTCGAGCCAAGTGCACGACTTAATCGAGGCAAGCCAAGACCGCATCCGCGCGGCTGCTCCCGCAAGCCCTGATGCCGTGCGCCAGCTCGATCAGCCACTCCTTGGCTTTAGCACCGGCATGCAGACACGGCACCGGTCGCTCAAGCGGTTTTTATTTGATCAGCTCTACTGTCATTACCGGGTGCATCGGATGACCACCAAATCCGCACAGGTCGTCCGCGAGCTTTTTACCACGTTGATGGGTGATTGGCGCTTGCTACCGCCGCAGTACCGACTCGCCGCTGAAGCGCGAAGGGCTGAGCGAGGAGAACGCGGTCAGGCACGCGTTGTTGCTGATTATATTGCCGGTATGACCGACCGCTTCGCGCTAGATGAACACGAGCGACTGCTCACCCCCAAACGCCTGCCCTGAAGTTGCTCGAATAACCGCGCTGGGCTATATTGTTTGGCCATTTGTCCTGTGTTTTGGGTAGTGGTCCGACATAGATCACACTCACAAGCTCCGCACTCACTTTTTATCAACATTGAGAGGCAGTTCGCGTGAGGCAACTACCGTTTACCCGCCCGACTCTCTATCGCCCCGAATTTGAGCGCGACAATTGCGGCTTTGGCCTGATCGCGAACATGGACGGGCAACCGAGCCATTGGTTGTTAGAAACAGCGATTTCAGCGCTGGCTCGACTGACCCATCGCGGCGCCGTGGCGGCCGATGGCAAAAGCGGCGATGGTTGCGGATTGCTGATTAAGCCGCCTGAGGCGTTTTTGCGCCAAGCGGCGAGTGCTGAGGGTATTGCCCTCGATCAACGTTTTGCCACGGGCTGTGTGTTTTTGAGCCACGATGCCGATACCGCCAGCCACGCGAAATCGACACTCGAGTCAGCGCTCGCTCATTACGGCCTGCCCGCCGCGGGCTGGCGCGCGGTGCCGGTGGACCCGAGCGCGTGTGGCGAACAAGCGCTCGCGACACTACCCGACATCGCGCAGGTCTATGTCAACGCACCGGCTGATATGGACGAGCCAGAGTTTGAGCGGCGGTTGTTTATGGCTCGCCGTCAGGCCGAAAAAGCGCTCGAAGACAACGACCCCGACTTCTACATCCCCAGCCTGTCTGGGCGGGTATTGTCATATAAAGGGCTGGTCATGCCCGAAAACCTGCCGGCGTTTTACCTCGACCTACAGGATCCCGCACTGACCACCTCGTTGGCGGTGTTCCATCAGCGTTTCTCCACCAACACGCTGCCGCAGTGGCGGCTGGCTCAGCCGTTTCGCTATCTCGCTCACAATGGCGAAATCAACACCATTCAAGGCAACCGCAATTGGGCGTTGGCACGCGCGTATCGGTTTAACACCCCGCTTTTGCCCGATATTGAGGCGATTCAGCCGTTGGTCAATCTCACCGGCTCAGACTCCTCAAGCCTCGACAACATGCTCGATGTGCTCATTACCGGGGGTATGGATATATTCCGCGCCCTACGCTTGTTGATTCCACCGGCATGGCAAAACGTTGAAACCATGGACCCCGACTTGCGGGCGTTCTATGAGTTTCACTCCCAGCATATTGAGCCCTGGGATGGGCCAGCGGGCATCGTGCTAACCGATGGTCGCCATGCCGCCTGCGCACTCGATCGCAATGGCTTGCGGCCAGCGCGCTGGGTCATCACCAAAGATCGCCACATCACCCTTGCCTCCGAAGTGGGTGTCTGGGACTACGACCCGGCGGATGTGGTTGAAAAAGGCCGTCTGCGCCCCGGCGAAATGCTCGCCGCCGACACCGAGACCGGCGAGCTGCTGCGTCCCGACATGATCGATGAGCGACTTAAAAATCGCGCGCCCTACAAGCGCTGGCTCGCTCAGCATTCTCGCGCTGTGCCCTCCAATCTTGAGCCAGGCGCTGAGCGCGAACCGGTGAGCGCTGATCAAATAAAGGTCTACCAAAAACAGTTTGGTGTGACCTTTGAAGAGCGCGACATCGTCACGCGCACGCTCGCTCAAGGCGGCCAAGAGGCAGTCGGATCGATGGGCGACGATACCCCGATGCCGGTGCTCTCACGCCAGGTACGGCCGCTCTACGATTACTTCCGTCAGCAGTTCGCGCAGGTCACCAACCCTGCGATTGACCCGCTGCGCGAGCAAATCGTAATGTCGCTCGAGACCGTGTTCGGCCCCGAGAAAAACCTCTTTGAGGAAATCGAAGACCATGCCAAGCGTTGGGTCCTCGATTCGCCCATCCTCTCCGATGGTAAGTTTTTGGGCTTGCTCGAGTGCCACCAAGACGAAGGCGCGACAGCCACCATCGATCTGGGCTATGCGCACACGGGCACGCTCAAACAAGCCGTTGCAACGATTTGTGATCAGGCCGCCGACGCCGTGCGCAATGGTGCACGGCTGTTGGTGCTCTCTGACCGAGCACTGAGCGCTGAGCGCATCCCCGTGCACGCACTCCTCGCGACCGGCGCCGTTCACCACCATCTGGTTAAAACCGGCCTACGCTGTGATACCAACATCATCGTTGAGACCGGTAGCGCTCGAAATAGCCACGAATGCGCAACACTAATCGGCTACGGCGCCACTGCCATCTACCCGTATTTGGCCTACGACGTCGTTCACGATCAGCTGCGCTGTGGCGAAATTAAAGGCGCCGCCCTTCCCGACCTGTTGCGCAACTACCGCAAAGGCCTAAACAAAGGGCTTTATAAAATTCTCTCAAAAATGGGTATCTCCACGATCACCAGTTATCGCGGTGCCCAGCTGTTTGAGATTGTTGGCTTTCATGACGAGGTAGTAGATCAGTGCTTTAAAGGCACCACCTCGCGTATTCAAGGCGCTGACTTCAGCGACTTAGAAGCCGACCAGCGCGAGCTCCATGAGCAGGCCTGGCGACGCAGCCTCGCCCTGCCGCAGGGCGGACTGTTTAAGTATGTCCATGGCGGGGAGTATCACGCCTACAACCCCGATGTTGTCGCCTCGCTGCAGGAAGCCGCCTACTCCGGCGACTACGAGCGCTATAAGGTTTATGCCGAGACCGTCAACACCCGTCCGGTCGCGGCACTCCGTGACCTCATGCAAGTCCGTGAGGGCCAGGCCATTGATATCGACGAAGTTGAACCGCTCGAGGCCATCCTCAAGCGCTTTGACTCCGCCGGCATGTCGCTCGGCGCCCTATCACCCGAAGCGCACGAGGCGCTGTCCATTGCCATGAACCGCCTCGGGGGGCGTTCGAATTCGGGCGAAGGTGGCGAAGATGAACACCGCTTTGGCAATGAGCGCATGTCCAAAATTAAGCAGGTTGCATCAGGCCGCTTTGGGGTGACACCACACTATTTGCGCAGTGCTGAAGTACTGCAGATTAAAGTCGCACAGGGCGCTAAGCCCGGCGAGGGCGGGCAATTGCCTGGGCATAAGGTTAACGACATGATCGCCCGGCTGCGCTATTCCAAGCCCGGTGTGGCGCTTATTTCGCCGCCACCGCATCACGATATTTATTCGATCGAAGACCTCGCGCAGCTCATCTACGACCTCAAGCAGGTCAACCCCGAGGCGCTGGTGTCGGTTAAGTTAGTGGCTGAACCCGGCGTGGGCACGGTAGCCGCCGGCGTTGCCAAAGCCTATGCCGATCTCATCACCATTTCGGGCTACGACGGCGGCACGGGGGCGAGCCCGCTAACCTCGGTTAAATATGCTGGCACCCCGTGGGAGCTCGGCCTAACCGAGACGCATCAAACGCTGCGGGCCAATGATTTGCGCGACAAAATCCGGCTGCAAACCGACGGCGGGCTGAAAACCGGCCTCGACGTCATTAAGGCCGCCATCCTCGGCGCCGAGAGCTTTGGCTTTGGCACCGCACCGATGGTTGCGATGGGTTGTAAGTACCTGCGGGTTTGTCACTTAAATAACTGCCCCACGGGTGTCGCCACGCAGGAGAAGGTCCTGCGCATGAAACACTTCATTGGCACGCCCGAGCGGGTGGCGAATTACTTTACGTTTGTTGCGATGGAAACCCGCGAATGGCTTGCCCGGCTAGGTGTTCGCTCGCTCGAAGAGCTCATTGGTCGCATTGACTTACTCGAAGCGCGGGAGGCTGAGACACCGCGCCAGGCTAAGCTCGACTTAAGCCCCATCCTCTCTGACGGGGGGCTCGATCCGGCCTTGCCAACGCATTGCACAACGCCGAGCAACCTGCCCTTTGATCGCGGTGAGCTCGCCGAACAGATGGTCAAGGAAGCGCTGCCAGCGATTGAAGCCAAGGCGGGCGGTGACTTTCATTACGCGGTGCGTAACGATGACCGCTCGATTGGCGCGCGGCTATCGGGTGAGATTGCCCTGCGACATGGCAATCTCGGCATGAGTACCAACCCGATTCGGCTGCATCTCAACGGCAGCGCCGGGCAAAGCTTTGGCGTCTGGAATGCGGGCGGCTTAGAGATGTTCTTGCACGGTGATGCCAATGACTACGTCGGCAAAGGCATGGCCGGCGGCAAGCTCGTTGTCCGACCACCGCTGGAGAGCACCTTCGCGAGCCACCAGACCACCATCATTGGCAACACCTGCCTCTACGGCGCCACCGGCGGCAAATTGTTTGCAGCCGGTCAGGCGGGTGAGCGCTTTGCGGTGCGCAACTCGGGGGCGCACGCGGTGGTCGAAGGCGTAGGTGATCACGGGTGTGAGTACATGACGGATGGCGTGGTTTGCGTGCTCGGCTCGACCGGGCTGAATTTTGGCGCGGGCATGACCGGCGGCATTGCGTTCGTACTCGATCTCGAAAATCGCTTTGTCGATCGCTACAACCACGAGCTCATCGATATTCGGCGCGTACAGACCGAGCCGATGACCGCGCATCGCGAATTTTTGCGCGCCACCATCGAAGAGTTTGTCGACGAGACGGGCTCGGCCTGGGGCCACGAGATTTTGGATAACTTCCGTGACTACGTGGGCTGCTTTTGGCTGGTCAAGCCACGCGCCGCCGACATCAACGAGGTATTGAACACGCTGCGTCAGGCAGCCTGAGCAGACTATGGGCAATTACTTTCAGTTTATCGATGTACCGCGCGAGGATACCGAGAAGACCGGTGCCAAAGCCCGTGTGGAAACGTTTAGCGAAATCTACGGTGACTTCAGCTCCGAGCATGCGGCCAGCCAGGCTGACCGCTGTGTGGAGTGCGGCAACCCCTATTGCGAGTGGAAATGCCCCGTGCATAACTACATTCCCAATTGGCTCAAACTGATTGCCGAAGGCAACTTATTTGAGGCCGCCGAGTTATCGCATAAAACCAACACTCTGCCCGAGGTCACTGGTCGCGTCTGTCCGCAAGACCGTCTATGCGAGGGGGCCTGTACGCTCAACGACGGCTTTGGTGCCGTCACCATCGGCTCGGTTGAGAAGTACATTAGCGACGAAGCCTTTAAGCAAGGATGGCGCCCGGATATGAGCGGCGTTGTGCCGACGGGCAAACGCGTGGCCGTGGTAGGCGCCGGGCCGGCCGGCTTGGGCGCGGCGGACATTTTGGTTCGCAACGGCGTAGAAGCCGTGGTGTTTGACCGCTATCCCGAGATTGGCGGACTCCTAACCTTTGGTATTCCGCCGTTTAAGCTCGAAAAAGAGGTCATCGCAAAGCGTCGCGAAATCATGGAAACCATGGGCGTTGAGTTTCGCCTCGGTGTCACCATCGGTACTGATATTACCTACGAGACACTCGAAGATGAATACGATGCGGTGTTCCTCGGCATGGGAACCTACACCACCATGCGTGGCGGCTTTCCGGGTGAGGACAAGGAAGGCGTCCACGATGCGCTGCCGTACCTGGTATCCAATATCAATCGGCTCATGCAGTTTGAAAAGGATCCGTCAGAATTTATCGACATGGACGGCAAGCGCGTTGTGGTTCTTGGCGGTGGCGACACGGCAATGGATTGCAACCGTACGGCGCTGCGCCAAGGCGCAACCAGCGTGACCTGCGCTTATCGGCGCGATGAACAAAACATGCCCGGTTCCCGACGCGAGGTGTATAACGCCAAAGAAGAAGGCGTTGATTTTCGCTTTAACCGCCAGCCCGTCGAGATCGTTGGCAACGGCCGTGTTGAAGGAGTCAAAGTTGTTGAAACCCAGCTTGGCGCGCCTGACGAACGCGGCCGGCGCCGGCCTGAAGTAGTCGCTGGAAGCGAAGAAATTCTGCCGGCCGATCAAGTGGTCATTGCGTTTGGCTTTCGCCCGAACCCCCCTGAGTGGTTTGATGCCCACGGCATCAGCGTTGATGAGCGCGAACGGGTGCGTGTGCAAAAGACTGGCAAGCATCCCTACCAGACCGATAACCCCAACGTTTTCGCCGGTGGCGATATGGTGCGGGGCTCAGACCTAGTGGTGACCGCGGTGTGGGAAGGACGAGAAGCCGCCAAAGGCATTCTCTCCTATCTCAAGGTTTAGGCGAGCCCAGTGGGTGAGCTGCACAACGACCGCCTGATTCGGGCGCTATTGCGCGAGCCTGTCGACCGCACGCCGGTTTGGATGATGCGTCAAGCCGGCCGATACCTGCCGGAGTACCGCGAATTGCGGGCCCAAGCCGGCAGCTTTATGAACCTCTGCCAAAACCCCGAGCTTGCCTGCGAGGTCACGCTCCAGCCGCTGCGTCGGTTTGATCTTGATGCCGCGATTTTATTTTCCGACATTTTGACTGTGCCTGATGCCATGGGGTTAGGGCTGTATTTTGAACCCGGCGAAGGCCCGCGCTTTGAGCGTCCGTTGCGGGATGCCGCGGCAATCAATGCGCTGCGCATTCCCGATGTCGACACCTCGCTGCGCTACGTCACCGATGCGATTACCCGAATACGCCAAGCGCTTGCCGGCAGCGTGCCCCTCATTGGCTTTGCCGGCAGCCCGTGGACGCTTGCCACCTATATGGTCGAGGGTGGCAGCAGCAAAGACTTTCGACATATTAAAGCGCTTGCCTATGACCAGCCCGCCTTACTCGAACAGTTGTTGAGTAAAACCGCGAGCGCAGTCACTGACTATTTAAACGCTCAGGTCGAGGCCGGCGCGCAAGCGCTGATGATCTTTGACACCTGGGGTGGCGCCCTCGCTCATGATGTCTATCCGCGTTTTTCGCTCGCTTTTGCCGAGCAGATTATCGACGGACTCATTCGTGAGCGTGATGGCCAGCGCATCCCGGTGGTGTTTTTCACCAAAGGCGGGGCGGTTTGGCTTGAGCGCATCGCCGATTGTGGCGCCGACGCCCTCGGGGTGGACTGGACGATTTCGCTGACCCAAGCACGCGCCCGAGTTGGCAATCAGGTGAGCTTACAAGGCAACCTTGATCCGAGCATCTTGTACGCCGAGCCAAGTGTTATTGAGCGCGAAGTCGAACGCGTCCTCGCTGAGTTCGGCCATGGCAGTGGCCATGTTTTTAACCTCGGGCATGGGGTGCATCCGCAGATCGAGCCCGATCACGTCAAAGCCATGGTCGATGCCGTGCATCGCCTCAGCCCGGTTTGGCATGAGTAGTGCTAAGCCACGCACGTTATCGGCCGGCGCCGTTATCGTGCGCGCCGAAGGCAATCAATGGCAGTTTCTGTTATTGCGCGCTTATCAATACTGGGACTTTCCCAAAGGCCGCACCGAGGCTGGCGAGACGCCACTGCAGGCGGCCTATCGCGAGGTGACCGAAGAAACCGGCATCACCGACTTAAGCCTACCGTGGGGTGAGGACTACACCGAAACCGGCCCCTACGCGCGTGGCAAAGTAGCGCGTTATTATTTAGCCCTGACACAAACTCGCGAGGTTGTTTTGGGAATCGCCCCTGAGCTCGGCACGCCTGAGCACCACGAATGGCGCTGGGTCGATGAGACGACCGCCTATCGCCTGACCGCACCGCGAGTGCGTCAAGTTTTGGACTGGGCGGTGCAGCGGCTGCCGCGCCAACCCGATGCCGATTCAAACCGCGTCGATGAGGAACCGACCGCATGAGCGCTAACCACCCCGCCGCCCAAGGTCACTTCCCCGCAACTCGTCCGCGTCGACTTCGACGCGATGAGCCAACGCGGCGGCTGGTACGCGAAAACCGATTGAGTGTTGATGATTTGATTCAGCCGGTGTTTGTCATGGAGGGCGAGGACTGTAGCGAATCCGTCCCGTCGATGCCGGGGATCGAGCGTCGATCGATCGACCGCCTGATCGCTCATGCCCATGACCTTGCCGCCCTTGGCATCCCAGCGCTGACGTTGTTTCCGGTAACGCCAACCGCGGCTAAAACCGATGACGGCGCCGAAGCGTGGAATCCGGATGGACTGGCTCAGCGCGCGATTCGCGCCCTCAAGGCGCAAGTCCCGGGCATGGCGATTATCACCGATGTTGCCCTCGACCCCTATACCAGCCACGGACAGGACGGCTTACTCGATACGAGCGGCTATGTCGCCAACGACATCACCCTGGAGGCGTTGGTGCGCCAGGCCCGCTCGCACGCCGAGGCAGGCGCCGATATCGTCGCCCCATCGGACATGATGGACGGCCGCGTTGGCGCTATCCGCCAAGCGCTTGAAGCCGACGGCCATACCAATACGCGTATTTTGGCCTACGCTGCTAAGTACGCCTCGGGATTTTATGGCCCCTTTCGTGATGCCGTGGGCTCAGCGGCGCAACTTGGCAGTGGCGACAAGCGCACCTACCAACTTGATCCTGCCAATCGTGACGAAGCGATGCGCGAAATCGCGCTCGATGTCGCCGAGGGCGCCGATATGGTTATGATTAAGCCGGGCATGCCTTATCTCGATATTATTCGCACGGCGAAAGATCGCTTTCAGATGCCGACATTTGCCTACCAAGTCAGCGGTGAATACGCCATGCTCAATGCGGCCTTCGCCAATGGCTGGCTTGACCGACAGGCCTGCGTGATGGAATCACTGCTTGGCTTTCGTCGCGCCGGTGCAGATGCCATCCTGACCTATTTCGCTGAGGAAGTAGCTGGGTGGCTGACAACCGACTCAGCCGACTAGCCTGACACTCGGGAGGTCTCATGGATTTATATGCTGTATTTGGTCACCCCGTCGGTCACTCGCTCTCGCCGCGCATTCACCAATTGTTCGCCGAGGAAACCTCGCAGCAACTCGAATACGAGCGCCGCGAACCCGCAGTCGATGGATTTGCCGAGGCAATCGCCGAATTTCGCGAGGCGGGTGGCCATGGCGCGAACGTCACGGTGCCGTTTAAAGAGCAAGCCTGGTCATTAGCGGATCAGCGCAGCGAACGCGCTGAGCGCGCCGGCGCGGTCAACACCCTCATCTGCGGCGAATCGCTCTACGGTGATAACACCGATGGCGAGGGCCTAATCAACGATCTGCGCAATAACCTCGGCGTCGGTTTAGCCGGCAAACGCATTCTCATGATTGGTGCCGGTGGCGCCGCCCGCGGAGTGCTTGCTCCATTGCTTGCCGAGCAACCCGCGAGCCTGACCATTGCCAACCGCACCGCCGATCGGGCACAAATCCTCGCCACTGCATTCTCTGATATCGCGCCTGTGGAGGGCGTTGGCCTTGAGGCACTCGACGGTGAGCGCTATGAAGTGGTGATTAACGCCACCTCCAGCGGGCTCAATGATGAGGCGCTCGACCTACCAGCGAGCATTGTTGCCGATGGTGCGAGCGCTTATGACATGTTCTATAGCGCCGAGCCCACGGCATTTTTGCAATGGGCGCATACCCATGGCGCTTTTCGCACCCGCGATGGCTTGGGCATGTTAGTCGAACAAGCCGCGGCATCATTCGAGCTTTGGCGCCGCATCCGACCCAGCACCGAGCCGGTTATCGAAGCGCTGCGCAACGACGTCCGCGCTTAAGCGCCGCCACGGTGACGGTGCATGAGCTTGACGTAGTGCTGCGCTGAATAGGGCAGTTGGTCGCGCTCGGTTGGGGTAAGGGCGCGCACCTGACGGGCCGGGCTGCCTAAGTACAGATACCCGCTAACTAAGCGCTTCCCGGGTGGCACCAGCGTATTGGCCCCAATCATGACTTCATCATCGATTATGGCGCCATCCAACACGGTGGCCCCCATGCCCACCAATACCCGATCACCGATCGTGCAGGCATGCACCACGGCGCGGTGACCGACGGTGACCTCAGCGCCGATCCGCGCTGGATAACCGGTCTGATACGGCCCTTCATGGGCCACATGCACCACCGCGCCATCTTGAATGTTGCTGCGCGCACCGACCTCAATAAAATGCACATCGCCGCGCAGCACCGCCGTTGGCCAAACCGATACTTCGGCGCCCAACTGGACATGCCCTAACACCAGCCCGGCTGGATGGACCCACGCGTCGTCAGCGATTTGCGGATAATGACCCTCAAAAGCTTCAATCATGCCGGCGTCCTTAGGTCATCGTGACCAGTTCTTCGGCGCTGGTCGGGTGAATAGCAACGGTTTCATCAAAGTCACGCTTGGTCGCCCCCATACGCAGGGCAACGGCAAAGCCTTGCAGCATTTCATCACTACCAACACCAAATAAGTGAATGCCAACGATGCGCTCTTCTTCACCAACACACACCAGCTTCATGGTGGAGCGTTGTTTGGCCTCTTTCGGTGCAAGCGCATAGTCCATCGCAACAAATTGGGTGGTATAGACGCGCACCGCGTCACCATGAGCCTCAAGCGCTTGCGCCTCAGTCAGTCCGACCGTACCGATGGGCGGGTGCGTAAACACCACGGTAGGAACATCACGGTAATCAAGCCGTCGATCGGCCTGCCCTCCCCACAGACGATCAGCTAAGCGCCGGCCCGCGGCAATCGCAACGGGAGTCAGGGGGTAGGGATTATCAGTGACATCACCGAGCGCAAAAATATGCGCCTGATTGGTTGCCTGCCAGTCATCGACCGGGATGTTGCCACGCTCATTCATGGCAACGCCGGCTGCTTCCAAATTGAGGTCATCGGTATTGGGAATGCGGCCTACCGCCCAAACCACCTGATCAAGGCCCTCGAGACTGCGGCCATCCTCAGCATGCAGGGTATAACCCCCCCATGCTGCCTCTAAACCACTCGGCGTAAATTGATTGACGAGCGTTGGGCCATGATCCGCCAAGCTGGCCTCGTAGGCATCGGCAATGGCGCTATCAAACTCACGCAATGGACGCTCGCGGCGAACGACCAGATGCACCTCCGAGCCCAAGGCATCGAGCACCCCGGCAAGCTCTACAGCGATATAGCCCGCTCCAACCACCGCGACTTTTTGTGGCCGATCGGCAAGATCAAAAAAGCCATCAGAATCAATGCCCAAATCGCCGCCCGGTATCCCCGGCCGCCCCGGCACACCACCGGTGGCAATCACAAACCGATCGGCGCTGTAGTGTGCTCCATCGACCTCGACTGTATGCGCATCAACAAAGCGCGCATAACCGCTGATCGAATCCACCGCGGCATTATCTAAATTGCGGGCGTAAATGCCGTTTAGCCGCTCAATGTAAGCGGCACGGGCTTTGACCAGCGCACCCCAATCAACGCTTGGCGTGAGTGCGCTAAACCCATAATCCTGCGCCCGCGTCATCACTTCGGCGGTATGCGCGGCTTGCCACATCACTTTTTTGGGCACGCAGCCGACATTGACACAGGTCCCGCCGAGGCGATCGACCTCAATTACCGCCGCTCGGGCACCATGAGCCGCGGCGCGACGAGCGGTAGCAATGCCGCCACTACCACCGCCGATACAAATTAAATCGTAGTGCTTCGCCGCCTCGCTCATGCCGTGCTCCAGAGGTTAAAATAATCAACGCGTATTTTCGCAGACCTGCGCTTGATTACCATAGGCCGAAACATCGCTCGAATTTAGCGGTCTGACCCACTACCCTAGGATTTTGCCCCGACGCAAACCGCAAACGGAGTTAACACCGTCCATGGCTAACCCCCTGCTCGCTGAGCGCTCATTGCCAGCATTTGCCGACATTCGTCCCGAACACATCCAGCCCGCAGTAGAGCACGTCATTGCCGAAAATCGCGCCGCGATTGACGCAATCACCGCGGAGCCAGGCCCGCATACTTGGCATAGCCTGGTTGCCCCACTCGAGCGCCTCGAAGACCGGCTCGAGCAAGTCTGGGCGCCGGTGTCGCACCTTAACGCGGTTATGAATAGCGAAGCGCTGCGTGAGGCCTACAACGCCTGCCTGCCGCTGCTCTCGGCCTACCACACCGACCTCGGGCAAAACGCAGCCCTCTATGGCGCCTTGCGCGAACTCAGTGAAAGCGCCGATTACGCCCGTCTTGATCAAGATCAGCGCCAAAGTGTCGATAATGCCCTGCGCGACTTTGAGCTTGCCGGAGTCGCACTCGAGACCAAAGCAAAGCAACGCTACGGCGCGATTGCCGCGCGCTTGAGTGAACTCGGCGCGCGCTTTCAAGAGCATCTGTTGGATGCGACTGATGCTTGGCACTTAGATATCACCGACGCCCAGACCCTCGCCGGCGTACCCGATTCGGCGCTCGGCGTAATGGCGCAAGCCGCGCGTGAGGCCGGGGTTAGCGGCTGGCGCGTCAGCCTTGATATGCCTGTGGTTCAAGCGATTCTTGCGCACGCACAAAACCGCGAGTTGCGCGCCGATGTCTACCGCGCATTCACCACTCGGGCATCGGACACCGGCCCCAATGCAGGCCAGTTTGATAACTATCCGATCATGGTCGAAATCCTCGACCTCCGCGCCGAACAGGCCGCGCTTTTGGGTTATCCCGATTACGCAGCGCTCTCGCTCGAGCCAAAAATGGCCGAATCGACCGAACAGGTGATGACCTTTTTAGAGGATCTAGCCAAGCGCGCACACCCGGCAGCCATTGAGGAATTTGCCGCGCTCAAAGCGTTCGCCGCTGAGCACGATGGCCTTACCACCCTCGAAGCCTGGGATGTGGGCTTTTATGCTGAGCGCATGCGCGAAACGCGCTTTTCAGTTAGCGCCGAAGATCTGAGACCTTACTTTCAGGCCAATCGGGTCATGGCTGGTTTATTCGCCGTGGTTGAACGCCTTTTCGACATCCACATCAGCGAGCGCGATGACGTCGATGTCTGGCACCCCGATGTGCATTTCTACGAAATCCATGACGCCAAGGGTGATTTGCGCGGTCAGTTCTACACCGACTTATATGCCCGCGCGCACAAACGCGGCGGCGCCTGGATGGGCACTTGCCGCGGTCGCATGAACCACGGCGGCGATGTCCAAACACCGGTCGCGTTTTTAACCTGCAATTTCACCCCACCGGTTGATGGCAAACCCGCGCTGATTACCCATGGCGAGGTGGAGACCCTGTTCCACGAGTTTGGCCACGGCCTTCATCACATGCTCACGCAAGTGAATTCGGCAAGCGTTGCTGGCATTAACGGCGTCGCCTGGGATGCTGTCGAGCTACCCAGTCAGTTTTTAGAAAACTGGTGTTGGGAGCGTGAGGCGCTTGATCTGTTTGCGGCTCATCACCAGACCGGCGAGCCAATCCCCACCGCGTTATTTGAGCGCATGACCGCCGCGCGGCATTTTCAAGCGGCGATGCAAATGGTCCGACAAATTGAGTTTTCGTTGTTTGACCTGCGCCTACACGCCCAGCCTCAAGATAGCGAGCGGCCATCAATCTTCGCAGTGCTTGAGGCGGTACGTGATCAAGTCGCGGTGGTGCACCCACCCGCGTTCAACCGCTTCCCCAATAGCTTTGCGCATATTTTTGCCGGCGGTTATGCCGCTGGATATTACAGCTACAAATGGGCTGAGGTCTTATCCGCTGACGCCTTTGCGCGCTTTACTGAAGAGGGCATTTTTAACCCCGTCACTGGGCGCGCTTTTATGGAGCATATTCTTGAAAAGGGCGGCTCTGAGGATGCCGCACAGCTATTCGAGCGCTTTCGCGGGCGCCCCCCGAGTATTGAACCCCTGCTCAAAGCAAGCGGCTTAGCGGCTTAAAGGTAGAACGTGCAAAAAACCAATCAACCGGTCCTTCGCGACATTGTTTTAGTCGGCGGCGGACACAGCCACGTCGGGGTGCTGCGCCGCTTTGCGATGAAGCCCATGCCAGGCGTGCGCCTCAATGTCGTCTGCCGAGACACCCATACTCCCTACTCGGGAATGCTGCCGGGTTATGTGGCCGGGCACTATGACTACGATGAAGTGCATATTGACTTACGCCGGCTGGCTGAATTTGCCGGCGCACGTTTTTATCAAAGCGAAGCCATTGGCTTGGAGCGCAGCGCCCACCAGCTGATTTGCAATAACCGACCGCCGGTTGCCTACGACCGGCTGTCGATTAATATCGGCTCGACCCCCAAGGTCAATGCCCATCGCGGTGATGCGGATCACGCGGTCGCGGTTAAACCCATTCATCGCTTTAATGCCCGCTGGCTCAAACTGCTTGAGCGCGTGCGTGCCCACGCCGGCCCGCTCCACATCGCCGTGGTGGGCGGTGGCGCCGGTGGCGTCGAGCTACTACTGGCCATGCAACATCGGCTCCGCAATGAACGCGCGCAGCTCGGTCATGACCCCGATGCGTTACGCTTTAGTTTGTTTACTCGCGGCGAAACCGTCCTCCCGACGCACAATGCCGCGGTGCAAAAGCGGTTTACACGCACCCTGCGCGCTCGTGGGGTTGATCTGCATACCCACAGTGCGGTGAGCGCGGTCGATGCGCAGGGCTTGAGCACTGAGTCGGGCCAACACCACACGGTTGACGAAGTCATTTGGGTAACGCGCGCAGGGGGTGCTGAGTGGCTTCAGAACACCGGTCTTGCCCTCGATGCAGATGGCTTTATTGAAGTCACTGACACGTTGCAAACCGTGACCGACCCCCATATTTTTGCCGCCGGCGACATCGCCACCATGGTCAATCATCCGCGCGAAAAAGCCGGCGTGTTCGCGGTGCGCCAAGGCCGGCCGCTAGCACAAAACCTGCGCCGATCGCTCGAAGACAAACCGCTACGCAACTACCACCCGCAGCGCCATTGGTTGGCACTCATTAGTACCGGCAATCAGTACGCCGTTGCCTCACGCGGGCCATTGTCAGCGGCTGGCGGGTGGCTTTGGCAATACAAAGACGCTATCGACCGGCGATTTATGGCCCGGTTTACCGACCTCCCGGCGATGGACAAAACGAGCAAAAAACCCCACGCGCATCGGTCGCATTCTTAGGCCGTTGATTCGCTCTAGCAGCACTGCGTTGCGCCGTGGTGCAGGTTACAATCGAACGTCATTTCGTTGATCAATAGGAAGTACCGGTGAAACTGGCCTCTTGGAATGTGAATTCGCTCAATGTCCGCCTTGCTCACGTGCTGGACTGGATCGACAGTGCCCAGCCCGATGTCCTTGGGCTCCAGGAGACGAAACTCAGCGACGAGAAATTCCCAGTCGATGCGCTAAAGCAGGCCGGCTATGAGGTCGCGTTTGCCGGACAAAAAACCTATAACGGCGTGGCGGTGCTGGCGCGCGCCCCCATCACCGACGTCATCACCGATATTCCGGGGCTCGAAGACCCCCAACGCCGGGTCTTGGCAGGCACCGTAAGCGGTCTGCGTTTTATCAACCTGTACGTGCCGAACGGCAGTGCGGTTGGATCAGAAAAATATGCCTACAAGCTCAACTGGCTTGCAAAGCTACATGATTGGCTTGCCGATGAAATCAGCCGTCACGAAGAGGTGGTTGTGGTTGGCGATTTTAATATTGCGCCCGCCGATGCCGACGTGCACGATCCGGCCGAATGGAATGGCCAAATTTTGTGCTCGGCAGCGGAGCGCGACGCACTTAAGGCGATCACTGACTTGGGCTTTAGCGACAGTTTTCGGGCGTTTACTCAACCGGAATCGAGCTTTTCGTGGTGGGATTATCGGATGAATAACTTTAAGCGCAATCGCGGCCTGCGCATTGATCTGATTTTAACCAGCCCAGCGGCGAGCGCCACGCTCACCGGCAGTTGGATTGAGCGCGATCCACGCACCTGGGAGCGGCCCTCGGATCACACGCCCGTGGTCGCCGAACTCGACCGCTCGAGCGCTCAGTAAAGCGATGCAATACCGTGATTTACGCGACTTTATTGCCCAGCTCGAAGCCCGGGGCGAACTAAAGCGCGTTACCCAGGCCATCGATCCAGCGCTAGAAATGACCGAAATTTGCGATCGCACCTTGCGCCGCGCGGGGCCGGCGATTTTATTTGAAAACCCCACCGGCCATCGCATGCCCGTGCTTGGCAATTTATTTGGCACCCCGGAGCGGGTGGCTTTGGGCATGGGCGCTGAAAACGTTGAAGCGCTGCGCGAAATTGGCGAGCTACTGGCGTTTTTAAAATCTCCAGAGCCACCCAAGGGGATGCGCGAGGCCTGGCAAAACCTGCCCATCTTTCGCAAAGTCCTTGATATGGCGCCCAAGGTGCGGCGCAACGCCCCCTGCCAGACCCATGTGATTGAGGGCGATGCGGTTGATTTAGGGCAATTCCCCATTCAAACCTGCTGGCCCGGCGACGCGGGGCCACTCATCACTTGGGCGCTGGTCATTACCCGTGGACCCGGGCAAAAACGCCAAAATCTCGGCATCTACCGGCAACAGGTGATTGGCCGCAATCGTGTGATCATGCGCTGGCTTTCGCACCGCGGCGGCGCGCTTGATTTTCGCGACTGGCAACAATCGCACCCCGGTGAGCCTTTCCCTATTGCCGTGGCGCTCGGTGCCGATCCGGCGACACTACTCGGGGCGGTCACCCCCGTACCCGATAGCCTGTCTGAGTATGCGTTTGCGGGGCTTTTACGCGGCAGTCGGACCGAGCTAGTCAATTGTCTTGGGAGTGACTTGCAAGTACCCGCGTCCGCCGAAATCGTGCTCGAAGGCCATATTCACCCCGATGACACAGCGCCGGAAGGCCCCTTTGGTGATCACACCGGCTATTACAACGAAGTCGACGACTTTCCAGTCTTTACCATCGATCGCATCACGCACCGCGACGATCCGATTTATCACAGCACCTACACCGGTCGTCCGCCCGACGAGCCCGCCGTGTTGGGCGTAGCGCTCAACGAGGTATTTGTCCCCATCCTGCAGCGGCAATTTCCCGAAATCGTTGATTTCTACCTACCTCCGGAGGGCTGCAGCTATCGCATGGCAGTCATCAGTATGCGCAAGCAATACCCCGGCCATGCCAAGCGCGTCATGATGGGGGCTTGGTCGTTTTTGCGACAGTTCATGTACACCAAATTTATTATCGTTGTGGATGACGATGTGAACGCACGCTCGTGGGAAGATGTCATTTGGGCGATTACCACACGAATGGACCCAGCGCGCGATACCGTGATGGTTGAAAACACCCCCATTGATTATCTCGACTTCGCTTCACCGGTGGCAGGTCTTGGCTCAAAAATGGGCCTCGACGCCACCAGCAAATGGCCCGGCGAGACCGATCGCGAGTGGGGCCGTGCCATACAAATGGATCCCGCGGTGAGTGAGCGGATTGACGCAATTTGGGCCGAGCTCGGCATTGACGAGGAGACACAATGACCCACCAAGTACAGATTCAGGGCACCACGCACGCCTTTGAGATCAACGACGACGAGAGCGTGATCGATGCCGCCACCCGCGCCGGACTGATGCTCCCACACAGTTGTCGCAGTGGCACCTGTGGCACCTGCATGGGCGCGGTTGTTGAAGGGCAAATTCATTACCCCAATGGATTGCCAGCGGCAATCGACGCCGAACAGGATGCCAGTGGCCAGGCACTTTTCTGCCAGGCTCACGCTCGCGAAGACCTAGTTATTGCCGTGAGTGAAGTTGGCGACGCTGGCGATATCCGCCCGCAACGCCTACCCGCCCGAGTCGCAGCGATTGAAGAGTGCGCAGCGGATGTCCGCCGGGTGTTCTTAAAACTGCCTGGCGACAAGCGTCTGGCGTTTCGAGCCGGGCAGTATATTGATTTTCTCTTGCGCGGCGGCCAGCGCCGTAGCTTTTCGCTCGCCAACGCGCCACACGACGATGAAACGCTTGAGTTACACATCCGCCACCTGCCCGGCGGCGTGTTTTCAGGTTATGTCTTTGGCGATATGCAGGAAGGTGCCTTGCTGCGCTTTGAAGGGCCCATCGGCAACTTCTACTTACGCGAGGACAGTGATCGGCCGATGATCTTAATGGGCGGTGGCACCGGCTTTGGCCCCATTAAAGGCATTGTCGAGCATGCCCTACACCAGGGCGTGACCCGGCCGATGCACATCTATTGGGGTGCCCGTGCCGAGCCCGATCTCTACCTCGACTCACTACCGCGCCAGTGGGCCGCGACGCACGAGACGATGGACTACACGCCAGTGCTATCTGAGCCCGCGAGCGATACGCAGTGGGCCGGTGCTACCGGTTTTGTCCACGAGCAAGTGGTCCGCGATCACCCCGATTTAAGCGGCTTTGATATTTATATGAGTGGCCCGCCACCGATGATTAACGCGGCTAAAAGCGCATTTGCGAGCGCTGGCTTACCGAGCGATCGGTTGTATTATGATTCCTTTGAGGCCGCTCCCGATTGAACGGCTCAGTGATAAAAGGAAAAGCGATGCGCTGGTGTCATCTAATCGGTCTGATTGCGCTGAGTTTTATCATTGGTGGCTGCGCAACCTCGCAGTCAAATCATCAGCCCGAGGCAGTCAACGACCCGATTGAAGAGGTCAACCGTGGCGTTTACCAATTTAACGAAGGGGTTGATACCTACGCGATCGCACCGGCTAGCCGCGGCTGGACACTGATTACCACCCGCGGCATGCGCCATGGGGTTGAGAATTTCTTCGATAACCTTGAATCACCGGGCTATATTCTTAACGATCTATTGCAGGGTAAGCCAAGGCAAGCCGGGACTCAGACGGCACGTTTTGTGATTAACAGCACCATCGGCGTTCTCGGGTTTTTTGATCCCGCTCAAGCCTGGCTGGGTTTGAACGCTCGCCCCGAAGACTTCGGGCAAACGCTGGGGGTATGGGGTGCCGATGAAGGGCCCTACCTTATGTTGCCGTTGTTGGGGCCATCGAGTGGGCGCGATGTCACCCGCTACCCCATCGCCTATTACACCAATTTAATGACCTATGTGACGCTGGATACACTGAGCTTTGGCACTCTGACTGCGGTTAACATTGTTAATGCCCGTGCGCGCGGCGATCGTCTCGCACGCTTTCGTGATGAATCGGCGCTCGACCCCTACGTTTTCACGCGTTCGGCCTACCGCCAATTTCGCCAAAATCAAGTCCACGACGGCCAACCACCTGAGGGTGACGATCCCTACGGTGAATTTTTCGAGCAAATGGACGCCGCGGATTAAACCCAGCGCGCACCTGTCTCAGCGGGCTCGTCGACCATACGCTCAAGGCGCTCACGCAGTGGGCTTCGACGCGGAAAGTGGGCACGTAAGAAGGCCATTTGATCCGCCAAAATCCGTCGGCCTTGCAAATAAACGTACTCCGCATGGGTGGGCGTGAAGGGCACCGCGAGTAACTGCATGCGTGCCTGCTCGGGTGTGCGATTACCCTTGTAGTTATTGCAGGGCTTACAGGCGGTCACCACATTGGTCCACTGATCGAGTCCACCGCGGCTAATAGGCTTGACGTGATCGCGTGACAAATCCTTGGCGCGACGTGATTCCCCGCAGTACAAGCACAAGTGATCGTCACGGCGAAATAAGGTGGTGTTGTTCAGTGGCGGCGTGTAAGCCGGGCTGCCTTTAAGGCTTGCCTGCATCGCGCCTGCGGTTGCAACGATTGAGTTGACTTCAATGATGCTGCGACGACCTGATTTGGCATTGGTGCCGCCGTGAACGCGGTAAAGGCCCTTGCCACAGGTGTAGACCACCTGATCAAGGTAATAAAGTCGAACCGCATCTTGGTAGGTGATCCACTCGAGTGGCATACCCGACACGTCGGTTCGCAGGATGTGGTGCTGGAGGGTAATCACGCCTCTGCCCCTTTTAACGCCTGCCGGTGTCGCGACGACATCGATCACAGTACGATCATGTAATGCCTGACGATAATGTGCAAGCGTGACAAACGTGTGACCAGTCAACCGCACGCCGCGGGGGGTGTTTCCACACGCATATGCTGTAAAATCTCAATTTGCTCGGTCATATCGAACCGCAGAAAGGACAGGAGAAAACCCGATGGGCATCACCATTGCCGTACCCAAAGAGACGGCGAGCGGCGAGCGCCGGGTCGCTATCGTTCCCAGCGCCCTTAAGCTTCTCGACAAACTTGGCGTTGAAGTCCGCCTCCAAAAAGGCGCCGGGCTCGCGGCCGGGTTCCCCGATGAGCACTACGAAGGGGTGCAATGGGCGGACAGCGCGGCACAACTGTACAAAGGAGCCGATGTGGTTTTGCGCGTCCAGCCACCAACGGCTGAAGAGGCCAACAAACTGCCTGAAGACAGCCTGTTGCTCGGTCACCTAGCCCCGCATGAGGGTGATAGCCGTATCAGCAACCTCAATAAGCGCCGCGTGACCAGCTTTGCACTTGAACTGGTGCCGCGTATCACGCGCGCTCAGTCAATTGATGCGCTGTCATCGCAGGCCAATATCGCCGGTTACAAGTGCGCCCTACTAGCCGCCCACCTAAGCCCCAAGCTCTTCCCGATGCTCACCACGGCGGCTGGCACCGTGCGCCCGGCGCGCGTGGTGGTGGTTGGTGCTGGTGTCGCTGGGCTTCAGGCCATCGCCACAGCCAAGCGCTTGGGGGCCATTGTCGAAGCCTACGATGTGCGCTCGGCAACCAAAGAGCAGGTCGAGTCACTGGGTGGTAAGTTTATTGACACCGGCGTGAGCGCCGAGGGCGAAGGCGGCTATGCGCGTGAACTCACCGATGAAGAAAAAGCACAACAAGCCGAAGTACTCGCACAACATATCGCTCAGGCCGATGGCGTTATTACGACCGCGGCCATTCCCGGCCGGCCCGCGCCGAAAATTATCGACAAAGCGACCGTTGAGCGCATGAAAGCCGGCGCAGTCATCGTCGATATGGCCGCCGAAACCGGTGGCAACTGCGAATTGACCGAAGCGGGCAAAGAAGTGAATCACCAGGGCGTTACCATTGCCGGGCCTACCAATATCCCCAGCATGGCAGCGACGCACGCGAGCGAAATGTATGCGCGCAACCTTTATAACTTGCTCGCGCTTCTGGTAAAGGACGGCGAAATTCAGCTCGATTGGGACGATCAAGTCGTCGCTGACAGCTGCCTTACTCACGCGGGCGAGACCCGCTATGCGCCGGCCAAAGAGCGCATGGAAGGAGACAAATAATGGCGATCGAAGGCTTTGTCGCGATCTATATCTTTATGCTCGCCGCTTTTGCCGGGTTTGAGGTCATCAGCCGCGTGCCGGTGATCCTGCACACCCCGCTCATGTCGGGCTCGAACTTTATCCACGGCATCGTCGTGGTTGGCGCCATGGTTGTGCTCGGTCATGCCGAGAGTGTCGCCGAGCAAGTGGTTGGCTTTATTGCGGTCGTGCTCGCCGCGGGCAATGCGGTCGGGGGCTATGTGGTCACCGAGCGCATGCTAGAAATGTTTAAAAGCAAAGATGAGCAGAAGAAGGGGGCCAAGGAATGAATTTTATCGTCCAGCTGAGTTACCTCCTCGCCGCCATTCTGTTCATTCTCGGCCTCAAGGCCATGAGCTCACCGCGGACGGCGCGCAAGGGCATTATGTGGGCCGGCGTTGGTATGGTCATCGCGACGCTTGTGACATTTGTGCACCCAGCGATTCACGGGCTCACCAACTATCTACTCATCATTATCGGTATCGCCGTCGCCGGCGGCTTGGCTTGGTGGTCTGGCCGACGCGTGGGCATGACCGAAATGCCGCAAATGGTAGCGCTCTACAACGGCATGGGTGGCGGCGCGGCCGCAGCCATTGCGGGGGTGGAGATGTTGCGTGCGCTACGCAGCTTGCCAGATGACCTCATGGCGCAGGCACAAACGCTCGCCGCCGATGCCGGCATTAGCGTTGCCGCTGCCGAAGCCGCGCTGCGTGCCGAAGGCGCGGGCAATGCGAGCATTGCCAATGCACTCGGCGCCGATGTCGCGATCTTGGCCATTTTGGGCGCGCTTATCGGTACCGTGGCGTTTTCCGGCTCACTGATTGCCTGGGCAAAGCTTGATGGGCGCATGAAGCGCAACCAGTTAGTCCCTGCCCAGAGCATCGCCAACATCGTCGTTTTCGCGCTAGCGATCATCTTCGGAATCATGACGTTCTATACCGATAGCCTTGCGGTGGTGGTGATTTTCTTTGCCCTTGGCTTATTACTCGGTGTGTTTGTCGCGGTGCCAATCGGTGGCGCCGATATGCCGGTGATTATTTCGTTATTTAACGCGTTAACCGGACTGGCCGTTGGCTTTGAAGGCTATGCCATTGGTAACCCGGCCATGATCATTGCCGGTACCGTGGTCGGCGCGGCCGGCACGCTGCTCACACAGCTCATGGCGAAGGCCATGAACCGATCCATTAGTAATGTGCTGTTCGCCGGATTGGGCACTCAAACGCAAACCGCGAGCGAGGGACCAGGCGGGGAGATGCGCGATGTCTCAGCCGAGGATGCCGGCATCATGATGGCCTACGCTGAGCGCGTCATTATCGTGCCCGGCTATGGCATGGCCGTCGCGCAAGCCCAGCACAAGATCTGGGAGCTCGTTGAGCTACTGCAGGATCGCAATGTCGAGGTTAAATTTGCCATTCATCCGGTCGCTGGCCGCATGCCCGGGCACATGAATGTGCTGCTCGCCGAAGCCGGCGTGCCCTACGACATGATCCACGACATGGAAGATATCAACGAAGAATTTGCCATGACTGACGTCGCCGTCGTTATCGGCGCCAATGATGTCGTCAACCCCGCGGCCCGCGACGATGAATCGAGCCCAATTTACGGCATGCCGATTCTAAACGTCGATGAAGCCGAGAACGTGCTCGTTATCAAGCGCGGCGGCGGCGCTGGCTTCTCAGGCGTTGAGAATGCGCTGTTCTTTGGCGAGAACACGCGCATGGTCTTTGGCGATGGACAGAAAGTGGCCAATGGCATGGTTCAGGCTGTTAAAGGCCTCTAAGCACGCTAGGAGCAGAAATGAGCGACGCACAGACCGACCAAACCCTCGAGCAGCTCACCGTCGATGCCGATGGGCTGTATCAGGAAGAGAACTTCACCGACCGTCGGGTGGGGACCATCCAGCGCCTCAGCCCGGTTACCCGGGAGGGCAAGCCTGATGCGAGTCGACCCGTTCTCTATGTTGGCAGCACGCAGGTGATGACGCCGGTGGGGGCGTTACCGCTTAATTTCGAGCTCGACGCAGCGAGCCTTGATGAGGCGATCGAAGCCTTCCCCGCAGCAGCCAGTGCCTCGCTTGAGCAAACCATGGAGCAGCTCCAAGAGATGCAACGCGAGCAGGCCTCACGCATCATGACGCCCGATCAAATGGGTGCTGGGGGTGGCGGCATGCCTGGTGGTGGCCCGGGCGGCGGCGCGCCGGGTGGTGGCATCCAGCTGCGTTAACTGGCGCTAGGTTCATCCTCGCCTAAGGCCTCAATGAGCGTGGCGTAAGCGCCACTGCCTGCGGCTGATTCCGCGCCAATATGGGCGAAGTATCGCTCGGCATTAAGCTTGCTTGCTCTTAATGCCGTGGCTCTATCGCTAGGCGTCTCAGCGATATCCAGCGAGCCATTAATTCGTGCGCAATAATCGGCAATCAGCAAAGCTTGCTGATGGCGTTCGGCCTCGATCTCATTGCTTAGCACCGCGGCGCGCAGGCCGCGGACCGAGGTCTCAATCGGTGCGGGCGTATTCGCCTTTAGCTGCCGGCGAACCCCACGAAGTGGCTCAATAATGCGCGTCTGCCAGACTTCTGCCCGCGACAGCACCGAATCCATTTCATCCTCTGCGAGGGCCCGGTGGCCAAATAGCGGCATACCAATCAGTGTCAGCAGCACACTCACGCTGACTTGGTAATCCGTTTGTAGCTGCAAGCAAGCCGCTTGCACCCCGGATTGGCCATAAACACCCACACTACGCTGCCACAATGCCGTACACAGGGGCGATTGATCGCTGTCAGCCGCTATTTGATCCATGCACCAAAGTCTATCAGCGCTGAGCGTAATGCACTTGCGCTAGGCGTGCGCTGAGCGAACAATCGCAACTATGACGCAAACCATTCAAGTGGCGGTGCCCGGGCCGTTTGCCGAGCCGCTCGATTATTTACCCCCCGATCATGACAGCCCGCCGCCACTGCCCGGCGTTCGCGTGCTCGTGCCATTGGGACGACGGCAGCTCATTGGCATGGTGGTCAGCGAGCAAGCACCAAGCCCTATTGCGTCCAACCGGCTTAAGTCGATTATCTCAACCGTTGATGAGCACCCACTCATTGATGCCGATCTTCTCGCGCTCATCATTTGGTCAGCGCACTACTACCACCACCCCATCGGTGAAGCCCTAGTCGGCACCCTGCCCGCCCGATTACGTCAGGGGCATAGCGCAACCCCCAGCGCCGAGACCTTATGGCAACTCAGCAGTGCAGGAGAAACGCTTGATCTCGCCGCACTGCGGCGGCGCGCGCCGCGGCAAGCCATGTTGCTCGAGCAGCTTCGCCAAACCCATACGCTCACCGCCGCGCAATTAGTGGGCTTGGGCGGTGATGCCCGAGCCGCCCTACAAAAACTCGTCACCAAAGGCCTCGCGAGCACCGCGCAACAACATCACTACGGCCTCATGGTTGGCCACGCCAGCGAATCGGCGTTGACCCTCAACGCCGCCCAAAAAGCTAGCGCCGAGGCAATTCAACCAGGCCAGGGTAAGACCACCGTGCTCATTGACGGCGTGACCGGTAGCGGTAAGACCGAGGTATACCTTGACGCTATTACACGGGCGGTTGAGCAGGGTTTGCAAACCTTAGTCATCGTGCCGGAAATCGGCCTCACTCCACAGTTACTATCGCGCTTTCAACGCCGGCTTAGCGCGCATATAGCGGTGCTGCATTCGGGCCTTTCCGATGGCGAGCGGCTCAATGCCTGGCTCGCCGCGCGAGCCGGCAAAGCGGATGTCTTAATTGGCACACGCTCAGCGATTTTTGCACCGCTTGCCAAGCCGGGCTTAATCATCGTCGATGAAGAACACGACGCCTCACTCAAACAACAAGATGGGTTTCGCTATTCCGCCCGTGATCTGGCGATTCTCCGAGCCCACCGGCTCGATATTCCGATCGTGCTCGGCTCCGCCACACCCTCACTAGAGACCATCGCCAACGCCCGCGATCAACGCTACCAACACCACCAACTCAGCGAGCGCGCGGGTGGGGCAAAAGCACCATTAATGCAGCTACTCGATATGCGCGGCCAACCAACGCACGAAGGTTTGAGCGCGCCCCTTATTGAGCGCGTCAAAAGTCATCTCGACGCTGAAGGCCAAGTGTTGCTGTTCTTAAATCGCCGTGGCTTTTCGCCCACGCTCATTTGCCACGAATGCGGCTGGCTGGCGGAATGCCAGCGTTGTGATGCGCGACTAACCTATCACCGCGGCAAACAGCGTTTGCAATGCCATCACTGCGAGCGCGAACAAACCATTCCACAGGCATGCCCGACATGCGCCAGCGTTGACCTGCGCCCGCTTGGCCTAGGTACTGAGCGCATCGAAACTGCGCTTCAAGCAAGCTTCCCAGAGACACCGCTAGTACGCATTGACCGCGATAGCACACGCCAAAAGGGCAGCTTTGAGCGCCAAATGGAATCCGCCCAGCGCGGTGAAGCGCGACTGCTACTGGGCACGCAAATGCTCGCCAAGGGTCATCACTTGCCAGCCGTTACCTTGGTCGGTGTGATTGATGCAGACCAAGGTCTATTCGGCGCAGATTTTCGAGCGCCTGAACGTCTTGCTCAACTCATCATTCAGGTGGCGGGACGCGCAGGACGGGCGGAGCGCCCGGGTGAGGTCGCCATCCAAACCCATCACCCCGAGCACCCGTTGCTGCAAATGCTCATCCACGGCGGTTACCCCGCCTTTGCGCAGGCCGCATTGGCCGAGCGCGAAACCGCCGGGCTGCCACCAACACGGGCGATGGCGCTTATTCGGGCCGAGGCCACGGACAAACAAGCACCCCAGCGTTTCTTGCAAGCCACCCTCACCCTGAGCGCAAAGCCACCTGAGGTCGAGCTACTAGGCCCCTACCCCGCGCCGATGGAACGGCGTGCGGGTCGCTATCGGGCCCAACTGATGCTGCAATCTGACCAGCGCGCGCCCCTGCAAAACTTGCTCAAACAGTGGCTGCCGCGCATTCAAAGCCTACCCCAAGCCCGCAAGGTGCGCTGGTCGATTGACGTTGATCCAACTGAGACGCTGTAGTGCCCGGTCATGAACTCCACATTGGACGGATGAAAAAAACGCACGATGCTTGAATGCCATCGTTGAGACCGGATAATGAACCAACTTTTACCGAGGGCACCCACCGCTTCATGAAAGATCAACTGGTCGCGTTACTGCAAGAAGCGTTGCAGTCTTGGGCTCAAGCCGAGTCCGTTCCACTGCCCGAAAAACTTGAGGTGCAGATCGAACGCGGCCGTGGTAGCGAACATGGCGACTTTGCGAGCAATGTTGCCATGCGCCTAGCTAAGCCCGCGCAACGCTCGCCGCGCGATTTGGCTAACCAATTAGTGGCGTATCTGCCCGCTCACCCGCAGATCGCGCGCGTCGAAGTGGCGGGCCCGGGGTTTATCAACTTTTTTATGACCCAAGACGCGGCTAATGCGGTGATCGCAGAAATTCACCGCTTGGGCAGCGACTATGGCCGCAGCCAGGCCGGGGCTAGCGAGCGGGTTATGTTGGAGTTTGTCTCCGCGAACCCCACTGGCCCACTGCACGTTGGTCATGGCCGGGGAGCAGCATTTGGTGCCGCCCTCGGCAACCTCTTAGCGGCTGCTGGGTATCAGGTTCACCGCGAGTATTACGTCAACGACGCAGGCCGCCAAATGCACATCTTGGCCGTTAGTGTCTTGCTGCGTTATTTAGAGCATCGCGGCGAAGCGGTGGCGTTTCCAGTCAATGGCTATCGCGGCGATTACATCCATACCATTGCCCGTGATTTAGAAGCCGAACACGGCGAGCGTTTACGCATTAACGGCGCTGAATTGTGTCAAGACCTGCCTGCCGATGAAAATGCCGGGGGTGACAAAGAACAAGCTATTGACGCGCTCATCGCCCGCGCCCGAGCCATGCTCGGCGAGCCCAACTATCAAATTATCCTCAACGCCGCTGTTAACGCCATCACCACCGATATTGCCGAGGACCTCGCAGCGTTTGGTGTGCACTACGAGCGCTGGTTTAGTGAGCGAACACTGGTCGATACCGGCGCGGTAGAAAAAGCGATCGAGCGATTAACCACGACCGGCGCCCTCTATGAGGACAGCGGCGCGCTGTGGTTTCGCTCAAGTGACTATGGCGACGATAAAGATCGCGTTGTCCGCCGGGCCGATGGTCAGACGACCTACTTTGCCTCAGATATTGCCTATCACTTAGATAAGTTTGAGCGCGGCTTTGATCGGGTGATTGATGTGTTTGGTGCCGACCATCACGGCTATATGGCGCGCGTTCGTGCGAGCTTAGAGGCGTTTGGCCATGATATTAATCGGCTTGAATTTCGGCTGGTGCAGTTTGCCATCCTCTATCGCGGCCAAGAGCGCCTGCCGATGTCGACCCGCTCGGGTGAATTCGTCACCTTGCGTGAGCTACGCGAAGAAGTGGGCAACGACGCCGCGCGCTTTTTCTATGTTATGCGCCGTCCCGAGCAGCATCTTGATTTTGATCTTGAGCTTGCAAAATCGCGCTCGAATGACAACCCGGTTTACTACATTCAATACGCCCATGCCCGGGTATGCAGCGTTTTAGCGCAAATGAGCGAGCGTGGTATCCGCCATGATCACAACGACGGCCTTGGCCATATTGCAGACTTAGACTCAGCGCATGAGCAAAGTTTGCTGGCGGCGCTTAGCCGCTACCCTGAAGTCATTCAAACGGCGGCCAATAACCACGAACCACACCAACTCGCGCAATTTCTGCGCGAACTCGCGGCGGCCTTTCACACCTATTACAACGCCCACACCTTTTTGATTGATGAACCGGGTCTGCGCAACGCGCGTGTCTCACTGATCATTGCCACCCGGCAAGTCATTGCCAATGGTCTCGAACTATTAGGCGTCTCGGCGCCGGAGAGTATGTAGGCATGGCCAATAAAAGCCAGACAACCAAGCGCGGCGCGAAGAGCAGCAACACGCAAGCGAGCCAAAAAGGCAGCGCTCGCCAAGGCCCCAAACCAGTCGTTTGGGGTATCACCGGGTTAGCCGCGGGCCTGCTCGTTGCACTCTTAGTGCATCTTGAACACACCCGGCCGGATAAACCCGCTAGTAATGATCGTACGGAGGCGAGCGCGACGGCCGATAGTGAAGCACCGCGCTTTGAGTTCTATCGGCTGCTGAGCGAACAAGAAGTTGAAGTCGCGAGCGAAGCCGAAACCACGCAAGCACCGCGCTCGGTCGAAAACCCTGGCGCACTGCCCAGCACCGAATCCAGTGACGGTACTGGGTACCTGCTTCAAGCCGGCTCATTTCGCCGCGCCGACGATGCTGAATCGCTCAAAGCCAACTTAGCCCTGCTTGGGATAACGGCGAGCATACAGGTGGTTGAGCTGCCTGGGGGTGAAACCTGGCATCGAGTCCGCATTGGCCCGTTTGCTAGCTTACAAAGCGTCAACACCATCCGTGCGCGTATGGCGAGCGAGCAAATCGACTCAATTTTGTTGCGGGCCGGGGGTTAGAGACTTTTACGGTTGCCATGCGTGAAGAGCTCACGCTTAAGCCGATACAGCGCCGACATATCCTCATCGCCGTAGCCCTGATCCATGAGCCGCTCATAGTGCTTAACGGTCATTTCAACTAACGGCAAATTCACATCCATCGATTGCAGTAGCGTTCGGCATAGCTGTAAGTCTTTGTGGTGCAATGCCATACGAAACCCCGGGGCAAAATCCGCGGCTAGCACCCGCTCGCCGCGACGGCTGAGCAACTGACTACCCATCGCGCCCTGACTCAGCACCGGTAACAGCGCCTCGGTGTCTAAACCGCTCGCATCGGCAAACGCCAGCGCTTCGGTCATCGCCTGCACCATGCCGGCGGCGAGGACTTGATTGACCGCTTTGGCTCGCTGCCCTGATCCGACCGGGCCAAAATGCGTGACGCTTGTCGCAAACGCCTCAAGCGCGGGGCGCACGGCTGTCAATGCGGCATCGTCACCGCCGGCCATAACCTGCAAAGTCCCTGCCTGCGCGCCCTCGGCACCGCCCGTCACGGGCGCATCGACAAAGCTCACACCCTGATCAGACAGCGTTGCAGCAAGCGCTTCCACCGTGGCAACACCGACTGTCGAGGTATCGACAACGATTTGCCCAGCCCGCAAAGACGGCATGAGCTCAGCAATAACCGCCTGCAAATCGGCATCGGCGCTGACACAGGTAATGAGCACATCACTACAATCGGCCAAACTGGCAAGATCATCGGTCTGATCGACATTGAGGTCAGCGGCGATTTTTTGACCGCGCGCTTGGGTACGATTCCAAACCGCACTGAGGCGGCCCGCGTTCGCCAAATGCATCGCCATCGCTGAGCCCATCACGCCAAGCCCAATCATGCCCACTGTCATTGTTAATCCTTTCTTTGCAGCGTTTTTGTTACGCCGCCCAGTCTACCGCAGGCTCGAAATGGACAAAAAAAACGGGCGCCCGAAGACGCCCGTTATCAATGACGTAGACCGCCCGTGTTTACTGCCCGCGAGTGAACTCCGGATAGGCTTCGACACCACACTCGACCACGTCGAGCCCGGTCATTTCCTCTTCTTCGGTTACGCGCACGCCCATGATTGCCTTAATGACGCTCCACAGGATGTAGCTCACAATAAACGTCCAGGCAAAGATGCTCAGCAGGCCAATGATCTGCGGGCCAAAGCTTGCACCCTCTGACCAAAGTGGCACAGCCAGAACCCCCCAGATGCCGGCGGTGCCGTGCGCCGAGATCGCGCCAACCGGGTCATCGAGCTTGAGCTTATCTAGGCCCACGATCGAGAAAACCACGAGCACACCACCAACGGCGCCAATCAGGCTAGCAACCAATAGGCTCGGCACATTGGGGCCGGCGGTAATCGCTACTAGGCCGGCGATACCGCCGTTAAGGGCCATAGTCAGATCGGCTTTGCCAAACATCAGACGAGCGGTGACGAGTGCGGCAACCACACCACCCGCGGCGGCGAGGTTAGTGTTCGCAAACACCAGTGCCACGGCATTGGCCGAGTCAACGTCGGAGAGCTTGAGCTCAGAGCCGCCGTTAAAACCAAACCAACCTAACCAAAGAATAAACACACCGAGTGTCGCGAGTGGCATATTGGCACCCGGAATTGGCTTAACCTCACCATTCGGGCCGTACTTGCCTTTACGTGGACCAAGCACCATGACCGCAGCCAGTGCCGCGGCGGCACCAAACATGTGGACAATGCCAGACCCAGCGTAGTCGGAGTATCCGACGTCGGCGAGAAAACCACCGCCCCAGCTCCAAAAGCCCTGAATGGGGTAAATCACACCGGTCAAAATGACCGTGAACAGTAAAAACGCCCACAACTTCATCCGCTCCGCGACCGCGCCGGAAATAATCGACATGGCGGTGGCAACAAACACCACCTGGAAGAAGAAGTCAGAGATGTTGGAGTAGTAGGCATCGCTGCCCGCAGCAATGGTTGCCGCGGCGTTATCGCTTGCGCCTAAAATGCCGCCAAACGACGGAATAATGGAGCTAATGCCACTGCCGTACATAATGTTATAGCCCATGAGCATGTACATAATGCAGGCAATCGCATAAAGCGAGACGTTTTTGGTCAGAATTTCGGTGGTGTTCTTTGAGCGCACCAAACCCGATTCCAACATCGTAAAGCCGGCGGCCATCCACATGACGAGCGCGCCGGAAATTAGGAAATAGAAAGTATCAAGCGCGTACGCAAGTTCGTTAAATTCTGCTGACATGGTTCAGACTCCTAGTGATTCCTCTAAAGAGCGTCGGTATCCGTTTCGCCCGTGCGAATGCGGATCGCCTGCTCAACCGGCGAGACGAAGATTTTTCCATCACCGATCTTGCCGGTGTTGGCTGCTTTGGTAACGGCCTCAGCCGCGCGCTCGACAAGATCATCATCGAGGACAACCTCGATTTTCATCTTGGGCAGAAAATCAACGACATACTCGGCGCCGCGATACAGTTCGGTATGGCCCTTTTGGCGGCCAAACCCCTTGACCTCGGTCACCGTGACGCCTTGAACTCCGATTTCCGAGAGCGATTCTCGGACATCATCGAGCTTGAATGGCTTGATAATGGCGGTAATGAGTTTCATTCCTCTGGTCTCCCTTGTGGGCGAGGGCAAGCCCTTTTGCCCGTGAACGGTAATAACCCGTACTCACCTATGCAGGGACCGTGCCAACTTGGTGAGATTGGTTCATAAGCCTTTCGCTCAGGTCGTTAATTGCCCCCACCCATGCGCCAATTCAGCGCAACGCACCGCAATCGGGCGCCTGCCGTTCATCGGTTGCACTAAAAATGTGCAAAAGACGTTTGGGATTTCGCTACAGCGCGCCGTAAACTGAAAAAAACCACGGAGGACTGGCCAATGCTCGATCCCAAACAACTCGACGAAATGGCGAAGCGCTTTTCGGAAAGCCTGCCCAGCGGGCTGCGTGACATGCAGCAAGAAGTTGAGCGCAACGCTCGCGTTGCCCTACAAGGGGCCTTTAATCGCATGGAATTGGTCACGCGCGAAGAATTCGACGCGCAGGCCAAAGTACTCGCACGCACCCGCGAGCGTCTCGAGGCGCTCGAAGCACGGGTTGCTGAGCTCGAAGGCGGCACAGGCAAAAAAGCGGCAAAAGCCGACTCCGCCAGCAAGGACTAACCCGCCAACTCGGTTGCGGCGACTGCACAGGGAGGTGCATTGCCATGTCATTATCGGTGGTTCACACCCGCAGCGCCTATGGCGTTGAAGCACCTAAGGTTGATGTCGAAGTGCATCTCGGCGGTGGCCTGCCGTCGCTCGCCATCGTTGGCTTGCCCAATACCGCCGTACGCGAGGCCCGCGACCGCGTACGGGGTGCGCTCACCACCAGCGGCTTTGAATTTCCCCGCCGTCGCATCACCGTTAATTTAGCCCCCGCTGACCTGCCCAAAAATGGCGGACGCTTTGACCTCGCCATCGCGCTTGGCATCTTGGCGGCCTCGCATCAGCTCGACCCACGCAAGCTCGACAATGGGGTATTTAGCGCCGAACTCGCCTTATCCGGGCATTTGCGCGCCGTCTCCGGCACCTTACCCGTCGCTTTAGCGTGCGCCCGCGAAGGCGAATGGTTGATGCTCGCCAATGACAACGCGGATGAAGCCGCACTCGCTGACGGCGCCGTTTACAGTGCCAATCATCTACTCGATGTCTGCGCGCATCTACGCGGCATCCATGCCCTTGAGCCCAGCCAACACCGAGCACCCGAGCAATCAGCAACACCCCCAGATTTGGCCGATGTGCATGGCCAGCAACTGCCTCGCCGGGCGCTAGAAATTGCGGCAGCGGGCGGCCATAGCCTGCTTTTTCACGGCCCACCGGGAAGCGGCAAAAGCCTGCTCGCCGCGCGCTTACCAAGTCTGCTGCCGGCCATGTCGCACGCTGAGGCCATGGAGTCGGCAGCCATTCACTCCGTTGCGCAAGGCGCGTTCGATCCCGATCAATGGCGCCGACGGCCGTTTCGAAACCCGCACCACACCAGTACATCACGCGCGCTCACCGGCGGCGGCGCAAAACCCCAACCGGGCGAAATCTCATTGGCTCATCACGGGGTGTTGTTTCTCGACGAATTGCCAGAGTTTCCTCGACAGGCCCTTGATGCGCTCAGAGAACCACTGGAGACGGCCGAAATTCGGCTCTCGCGAGCGGCCTGGCAGCTTTGTTTTCCCGCGCAATTTCAACTCATCGCCGCCATGAACCCCTGCCCCTGCGGCTATCACGGCGATGACCAGCACTCATGCCGCTGCACGCCCAACCAAATTCAGCGCTATCAAAGTCAAATTAGCGGCCCATTACTCGATCGAATCGATATGCAAATCGCGGTACCACGACTTAAACCCGCCGAAATCGATACCCTACAGCCCGGTGAGACAAGCGCCTGCGTGGCAGCGCGGGTTGCTGCCGCACGAGCGCGCCAAATTGATCGCGACGCTCGACCCGCTGCGGCCTTATCAAGCGCCCAAGTACAACAGCGTTGTCAGCTCGACCAAGGCGGTCGAGTCATGCTGCGCGAGGCCGGCGAGCGCCTGGGATTATCGGCACGCAGCTGGCAGCGATCGCTGCGGGTGGCCCGAACCATCGCCGATCTAGCTCACTGCGACGATGTTGGCGAGCAGCATATCGCCGAGGCACTTGGCTACCGTGACCGTCTTCGGGGGTAACTCAATAGGGCCATAAGCCCGACATCGTCGGCCACGACCGGTACACTAAAGCGATGAACGGACTCGACAGTGTGCTTATTCTGCTTGCCGCCTCAGTCATTGTGGTGGCGATTTTTCGGCGCCTATCGCTGCCGCCCATTATTGGCTATTTGGTGGTTGGCATGGCGATCGGGCCTTCCGCCCTTGGGCTGCTCGAGAACACGCACGCCACCCAGCTGCTTGCTGAGTTTGGCGTGGTGTTTTTGCTCTTTACCATTGGCTTGGAGTTTTCATTCCCCCAACTCAATGCCATGCGTTGGGCGGTGTTAGTCCTTGGCGCCAGCCAAGTGATGATCTGTTTGCTGGTTTTTGGCGCTGTGGTCTGGTGGTTTACCCAATCACCAGAAATCGCCTTGGTGTTGGGCGGCGCACTGGCCCTGTCCTCAACAGCCATTGTCACCAAGCAGCTCACCGAGCAGCTCGAGATTCATACCCGCCATGGCCGTCGAGCCGTGGGTGTCTTGCTCTTTCAAGATCTCGCGGTGGTTCCATTGCTCATTGCCATCCCCATTCTTGCCGGCAACGCCTCGCAATCGCTAGGCACCGAGCTGGGGCTGGCACTGCTCAAGGGCGTGGCGGTATTCACCATTATGGTTGTGATCGGCCGCAAGGCCTTGCGGCCGATCTTTCACGAGGTCGCATCAGCGCGATCAAACGAGCTCTTCACCCTGACCGTTTTGCTTATCGCCATCGCCGCGGCATGGGCAACCCATTTGGCCGGGCTATCGCTGGCCCTGGGCGCCTTTTTAGCCGGCATTATGCTCGGCGAAACCGAGTATCGTCATCAAATCGAAGCCGATATTCGGCCGTTTCGTGATGTCCTGCTCGGGCTATTTTTTATCACCGTTGGCATGGTCATTGAGCTGCCGATATTGCTTATGAATTTGCATTGGGTGTTACTGATCGCACTCGGCATGATGAGCTTTAAGGCAGCGGTCATTTATCTCATTGCCCGGCGCGCTGACCGCCCGGACGATGCAAGCCGCACTGCAATGATTTTAGCCAATGGCGGTGAATTCGGTTTTGCCCTCATCGCCTTGGCAATCAGCGCCGAGCTCATGAGCCGCGAGACCAGCCAGCTTGTGCTGCCCGCCATTATCTTAAGTATGGTCATCGCGCCCATCATTATTCGGCATAACGAAACACTTGGTGCGCGATGGGCTGGCACGGGAGCCGGAACCGTGCCTCGTAAAGGCACGGCGAAAGCCACGGTTGATGTCGCTCGCGTCGCTGAGCCGTTGCGCGATCACGTCATTCTGTGTGGTTATGGCCGCACGGGCCAGAATGTCGGGCGATTCTTAAACGAAGAAGGGCTTAGCTTTGTCGCCCTCGACCTCGACCCCACCCGAGTGCAAGAAGCGCGCAGCGCCGGCGAACCGGTTACCTATGGCGACTGTGAGCGCCGTGAAGTACTGGCCGCCGCAGGGCTCGCCCGCGCCCGTATGGTGGTGCTAAGTTTTGATGACCCGCCCGCGACGATTCGCGTGCTTGAGCACACCCGCGCTGAGCGTCCGGATATCCCCGTTTTGGTTCGCACACGTGATGACCGCTGGATTGAGCGCTTTCAGCAGGCGGGCGCCACCGCAGTTATCCCTGAAGTACTAGAAGCGAGCCTTATGCTTGCCTCGCATGTGCTCGCACTGCTTGAGGTGCCGATGGCTCGGGTGTTTCGCTACGTCCGTGATGTCCGCGGTGACCGGTATCGCCTGCTACGGGAGTATTTTCATGGCGCGGAGCGCATCGATATGGAGAATGCTGGCCGCTTTCGTGAGCAGCTCCACGCCGTCACACTCACCGACAACGCCCGTGCCATTAACCACCGAATTGCTGACATCAACCTCAGTGACAGTGGCGTCGTCGTAACCGCCGTTCGCCGCGGCGGTATCCGCGGCCCACAACCTGAACCCGATACCGTGCTTCGCGATGGCGATGTGCTCGTGCTCTACGGCACCCCCGAGGCGCTCGAACATGCAGAGCACTTGCTCCTCGGTGGCGGCGAGCGCTTTTAGGACTCGGGGATTTCTACGCCGGATTCGGCTTCGACCATGTATTCAATGGCCGCTTCGATTTCTTCTTCGCTTGCCGCCGCGCCTTGGGCAGGCATGTTGCCATAGCCATTCGCAACATGACTGATGAGTGTCTCCCAGCCCTTGCCGGCCCGCTCTTGCCAGCCGCTCGCATCACCAATCGCCGGCGCATTGAGATAGTTACCCTGGTGACAGGCAATACAAACCGCTTGGGTCACCTGCTCGCCGCTGCGCACTTCCATCACGCCAGCACCATCATCCGCACTCTGCGCTGAAGCAAGCGCTGGCGCGGGATCACCACTCAAGCGTACGGCATATTCCGGCGCTAGATTTTGCATCGCCCGCTCCTCAAGCAATGCCTGACGATCGGGGTCTTCACTACTGAAAAGGCTATTGGCAATGACCACCAAGGTGAACGTCACCGCCACTAGGCCGCCAATGACCCACGCAAACTTGCGCAAAAAGACACTATCCTGTTCACCGCTCACGACGCTTCCCTCAGCAAAATTAACCGTGTAACCCCAAGTATAGCCGCATTGCAGCGGCCGCGAAAACGAGGACTATGCCGATTTCGCGCAGGGCGTTACAATCGCCGCTGTTGCGCCCGTAGCTCAGCTGGATAGAGCGTCGGCCTCCGAAGCCGAAGGTCACAGGTTCGACTCCTGTCGGGCGCGCCATCCATAAGGCGCAGGACCCCCACTTAGGCCCGCGCATCAGCCTGAGGAAAGGCGCTGTGAAAGCCTATTTTGACGCCCGCCAAGATCTCCACCACCCACGCACCTACTTCACCCGCGGACAGATGCGTGCGCCGCAGGAAATCCCTGAACGCACCCAGCATATTCGCGACGGCCTTGAACGGGCGGGCATCACACTGCAACCGGTCGACGACCAGGGCATCGCGCCCATCCAACAGGTTCATGATTTGGGCTATCTGCGTTTTCTTGAAAGCTGTCATCGGCGCTGGAAAGCAATGCCTGAGGATTGGGGTGATGAGGTGTTATCGAATATCTTCGTGCGCTCGCCCAACTCGCTGCGTGGGATCCTTGCCGAGGCCGCGCGCTATCTCGCTGACGGCAGCTGCCCGGTGGGCGAACACACCTACGAGGCGGCTTACTGGTCAGCACAGGGGGCTGTGAATGCCGCCGATGATGTGCTCGCCGGTGAGGCGATGAGCTTTGCGCTCTGTCGCCCACCCGGCCACCACGCCCGTGTCGATGCCGCGGGAGGTTTTTGTTACCTCAATAACGCGGCCATCGCCGCTGAGCGCCTGCAATCGACGTTTCCGCGCATCGTTGTGCTCGATACCGATGTCCATCATGGCCAGGGCATTCAAGAGATCTTCTACCACCGCGCCGATGTCCTGTATCTGTCCATTCATGGTGATCCGACCAACTTCTACCCCGTTGTCACGGGCTTTGAAGACGAGCGCGGCGAAGGTGCGGGCTATGGCTACACCATTAATATGCCGCTCGCGCACGGTGCCGACGCGACCGCGTTTTTCGCCCAGCTTGATGAGGCGCTCGCAGCGATTCGGCTATTCGGCCCCGATGCCCTCGTGTTCTCAAACGGCTTTGATATTTACCACGAAGACCCGCAGGCCAAAATCGGCGTCGACGCGGATGATCTCACCACCCTGGGCGCGCGCATTGCCGCGCTCAACCTACCCACAGTGGTGATTCAAGAGGGCGGGTATCATTACGCGAGCCTCGCCAGCAACACCGAGCGCTTAATCGCCGGACTCACCCGGAGTGAGTGATGCAGCAGTCGGCGAGCCGATTATCGGGCAGACACCCGCGGTACTAACCGCCACCACCGGCGCGCTCACATTCGCTGCCGCGACAGCGCTCTTTCCCTCGGCAATCGCCCCAGAAATCGCTCACGCGCTCGGGGTTTCGCCGGCACTCATCGGCGTTCAAGTTAGCCTGCTGTATGCCGGCGCCATGCTCAGCTCGCTGATTGGTGGCGGCATTACCCGCCGCATTGGCGCCTGCCGCACTACCCAGTGGGCGGTCGGACTATTTGGCTTAGGTGGCGTTGTCGCCACGCTGCCCAATGTGTGGATGTTTATTCTGGCCTCGCTATTGATTGGCCTTGGTTATGGGCTGACCAACCCGGCGGCCTCGCATCTGCTCACTCGCTTTAGCAACCCCGCGCGGCGTGGCTTGGTGTTTGGCTTTAAGCAAACGGGCGTGCCCCTAGGTGGGGTGGTGGCCGGTGCCCTGGCGCCAACACTGACTGTGCTATTTAACTGGCAAGTCGCACTGGCGCTGCTGTTGGTGCCGGCACTGACCGGCATCGTGCTGTTACAAATACGCCGCCCGCAATGGGACGACGACCGATCGGCAAGCGCTCCATGGCTTGCCTCACCGATGGCGGATATCCGCCTGGTTTGGGCCCATCGGCCTTTACGCTGGACGGCACTGGCGTCGTTTTTCTTCTCGATTACGCAACTGTGCTTAACCGTTTTTACCGTGACTATGTTGGTCGAGGATTTAGCGATTGCACTAGTGACCGCTGGGCTAATGATGGCGGCCGTACAGGTATGCGGAGTGGGTGGGCGTATCCTCTGGGGCTATGTTGCGGATCGATTGGGCCAAGGACTGCTGACCATCGCGATCACCCAAACCATGACCTCAGCCCTGGCTCTGAGTGTGACCTTAATGCGGCCTGAGTGGCCGATTTTTCTGATCACTGCCCTATTGTGTCTTTTTAGCTTGGGGGCGCTGGGCTGGAATGGGGTTTATTTAGCGCAGATCGCTCATCTCGCGCCGGCAGGCCAAGTCGCTCGGGCTTCCGGTGGCGCGCTGTTTATTACCTTTGCCGGCGTATTATTTGGCCCCGCTGCCTTTAGTGCGCTGCACCTGATTACCCCCACGTACTTGAGCACATTCGCTGCCGTGGCAGCGATGAACATCATCGGCGTAGCGTTTGTTCTAATCGCGCGATCACACGCCCATCAAGCAGCACTGGCCCAGTAGTCCAAGATCACTAGCAAAACAATGCCCGCTAAAGTGACGATGAGCGCGACACGCGAGTAGGGCGGGCGTTGACTGGGCATTAGTTACTCATCCCAAACCGCGGTCGCAGCGCGACACCAATGACCGAGCCAATCAATCCAAACACAAACCAGACCCAGCCATGCAAACTGCCCGAGGCTATGCCGCTAAAAAATGCGCCAATGTTGCAGCCAAACGCCAAACGCGCTCCATAGCCCATGCATAGACCCCCAATCACTGCCGCACTCACCTGCGGCGCACCCAGCTGATTTTGACTGCCGGCATTAAACCGGCCCGCCAGTCCCGCCGCTAGCATCGCCCCAAGCAACAATCCCAACGCCATCACCGAGGTAATGTTCAGCAGAATGCTCTGCTCGAGCTGAGCCGCAAAGTAAGGCGTATTCCAGTAAGCGAATTGGCTCATATCGACGCCCAACGCCGCTAACGCCTTCGCCCCCCATAGCGCAAAGGCAAAAGTAATACCCCAAGGTGAACCGGCGATCACCAAGGTCAACAAGCTCAAAACCCCTAAGGCGATAACGCCCCAAATCAACGGCCAATCACCGGTCAGCAAGCGTCGCCACGCAAATGCCTGTCCCGGCCGCAGCAACGGCTCGACGCGCCCATAGCGCTCTCGCTCGACCGCTATTAGCGCATAGGCAAGCCCCGCGAGCACAGCGAGCTGCACCATCACCGCACCCATAGGATCTAAGCTCGCTGCTAAATCGACCGCGCCGATACCCGGACTATCAAGCCACCAAGGTAGATGCAGCGTGCCTAGGACTGAGCCGATAATAAACGCGATTAGCGTAATCACCATCTTGCGATTACCGGCGCCCACCGTAAATAACGTGCCTGAGCCACAGCCGCCGCCAAGCTGCATGCCAAGGCCGAACAAAAAGCTCCCCAGCATGACAAAACCGCCCACGGGAGCTATAGCGCCGCGGGCGTCGGTCAGCGCAATGAGCGGAATAAATACCAGCGAACAAACGCCCAGCAACAATAGCTGCGCGCGCAATCCACGGCTTCGCCGGGCGACAATGGCGTTGCGCCAGCCGGCGGTAAAGCCAAAGGCGGCATGATAAAGCGCGACACCCAAACCACTACCAATAATGAATAACGCCACAAGCCGTAACGATCCAGCCCAGGCAATCAGGCCGCCAAGACTCACCGCGGCAAGCCCGACGCAACTCAACACAAAATGGTCGATGCCCGGCTTGCGAGCATCGACCGTTGCGCCATCAACCATACCGTTAGTTACCTAGCAGCGTGCTCAGCGCCCGCTGTGCTAGTGCGAGCGGTCGATTGGTGTCCTGCGTCCACTCAGTCATCGAGCCATCATAGAGCGAGACATTATCGAGCTGAGCAACCTCAGAGAGCGCGAACCAGGCCGTCGCGGCCCAGTGACCGGTGTTGCAAAACGAGATAATTGGCTGTCCTGTCTCGATTCCCGCAACCTCGACCAGCGCTTCAACCTCGCTTCGGTCAATAAACTGCGCGGTGCCCTGATTGACCAACAAGCGCTCTTCAAGGCTTGCCGCACCCGGAATCGTGCCAGCATTGAGCGCAGCTGGATGCTTGGCCTTGCCCGAATATTGCTCGGCCGGACGGGCATCGACCAATTGCTCGCCCGCATCGAGTGCCGCTTCAACCGCCTGGGTATCAGCCAATAGCTCAGGCCGAGGCTGCGCGGTAAACGTAGCGGCAACGGGGTTACTTTGACCGGTGGCTTTTTCGCCGCCGGCATCCAGCCAGCCCTGGTATCCGCCATTAAGAATGGCAACATCGTCGTGGCCAAGATACTTAAACGTCCAGTAAACCCGAGCGGCACTGCCAAAATCAGTCGACCCGACACCGGCAGGAACCACCACAACCGTGTCGTCGTTGCTCACACCCAGCGAGCCAATTAACGACTCCAGATCACCGATTGCTGGCACCTTACCGGGCACGCCATCCGCGGCAACCCGCCAGCCCGCGCCGGTATAGCTTGAGTAAACGGCATTGGGAATATGCCCGTTCGCAAAGCCCGCCGCATCGGTACCATCAATGCCTGAGCGCACATCGACAATAACCAACTCGTCGTCATTAAGATGCGTTTGCAACCACTGGCTATCAACCAGCGGGGTGACGCTCGGTCCCGCCTGAACATGGCTCATGCCGATCACACCCGTGAGTGCGCTCGCAATTATGGCAAATCGAATTGAAGAAAGGCCCATCAGTTTGCTCCCGTGAATCGCGTTAAGTGCATTCAAGGGTACTGAATTGCTTAGAATAGAAAAGGACTGATTGGCACTAAGGTAAGTCGCTTTAGTTATAAAAACTTGTTCCGATGTGGCACAAGCGATCATCCGTCTTGGCTCTTCCGACCCACGTCGCAGCGCAGTAACCTAAACGCAATTGTTTAGGGATACCCTAACTTACCAACTCTCCTCCTCTTGGCCGACAGCAATGTCGGCTTTTTTTTGTCCGCTAGGAATCAAACCAGGCAAGCAACCGCGGCAAGAAGCGCCCAATTTCACCACTCATCAAGGCAAAGTCAGCATCAAAGCGCTCAGCTTGTGATTCGGCCTCGCGATCACCCGAATCATCTTGCGTCTGATCGGTGGGCTTAATGCGCTTAATCGACAAATCCGAATCAATCACCGCGCTCAGCCGCCCATCCCACGTCAGCGCCAAACGCCGCACCCGTTTGCCGGCCTTAATATGTCCACGAATCTCAGCACTGCGCAGATCCTGACGCTTGCAGCGGACCTCGGCACCTTCACTGCGCGGGTCCTCAAATACCGCTTCTTCGCCAGGCTCAACATCACTCGGAAACCGATCATGCGCTAGCCACTCGGTCATCACCTGATGGGGCGCGCTATCGGTCTGCAGCGGGCGGATGGGCAATGTACCCAGCATCGCCCGCAGATCATCAGTCAGTATTTCGGCCTCACGCCAGGTGGCGGCATCCACCACCAACCAACGGCCCTCGGTATCGATATAGGCGTAGCAGCGCTTATTGCGCGTAAACGCCCGCGGCAACAGATCAAGCGTGACTTCTTCTTTTAATCGGGCTTTTTCGCGTCGACCTAGCGGTCGGCCCATGGCCTGCTCACGCTCATCGATACGGTTATCAACATTTTCTCGAACCACCGCCGGTGGCAGCACCCGCGTTTCAGTCTGTAAGCAGATCATTTGCTTCGCTCCCACGCTGTGCACGAGCTGCTCGCTCGAAGCGAGCGGCGCCACCCAGCCACGGGTTTCTGGGTCATGACCGCCAACGGGCTGAAAAGCCCCAGCCTCCAGCGCGCCCTGAAGACGCTCGGCATCGAGTTTGAAAGCATCAGCGAGCTGAAACACGCAAAGATTGCGAAACCACATGAGTTGAATTTATCCGTTAGTCAGTGCAGCGCGCGCCGCGAGCGCACGCCTGGCGGCATCCTCACGATCGGCGCCAAAGGCAGTAATATGGCCCATCTTGCGGCCATTGCGGGGTTCGGCTTTGCCGTAGAGATGAAGGTTAACGTTGGCATCGGCAAGCGCAGCAGCCCAGTTCGGGGTGTGTCCCTGCCATTGATCACCGAGCAGATTAACCATCGCCACCGGCGCTTGGCGCTGGGTCGAGCCCAAGGGCAAACCACAAACGGCACGCAACTGTTGATCGAACTGACTGCTCGGACAAGCTTCAATGGTTAAGTGCCCAGAGTTATGCGGACGTGGCGCGAGTTCGTTAACCAATAGCTCGCCTTGTTGGGTGAGGAAAAACTCAATACACAGCACCCCAACCACGTCCAACTGCTCGAGTATGGCGCGCGCAATCGAGCGAGCGGCATCGCGTTGATCCGGCTCAAGTGGCATATCGGCAATGGAGACATCGAGTATGTGATGCTGATGGCGGTTTTCAATCACGCCAAAGTCGGCGATGGCACCGTCGGCTCCGCGAACGCCAACCACCGAGCATTCGGCAGCAAACTCAACAAACGCCTCAAGCACCGCCGGGCCGTCGCCAATTGACGCCCAGGCTTGGGTTAAATCGGTCTGCGCCTCGATGCGCACCTGCCCCTTACCATCGTAGCCAAAACCCGCGGTTTTAAGCACCGCCGGCGTGCCCATTTCGGCCACCGCCGCATCGAGCTCAGCCCGGCTCGACACCGCCTGATAGGCGACAGTCGGAATGCCCGCAGCGCTCAGTGCTTGTTTTTCACGCAGCCGATTTTGGGTGGTATGTAAGACCCCACCACCGGGCCGAACAGGTGCAAATTGCGCCGCGCAGTCAGCGGCGGCAAAGGCCACGTTCTCAAACTCAAACGTCACCACATCGACTGCGCTGGCAAAGGCTTCAATCGCTGCTAAATCGTCATAGTCGGCCACGACCGCGTGATCGGCAATTTGCCCCGTGGGCGAGTCGACATCGGGCGAGAGGGTGTGCACCCGATAGCCCATCCGTCGCGCTGACTGCGCCAACATCCGACCGAGCTGCCCGCTGCCGAGAATCCCGAGGGTCGCGCCCGGCAATATCGGTTGGCTCAAGGCAGCTCATCCTCCACCACACGCTGGGCTTGTTCTTCGCGGAAGGTCGCTAGTGCCTGCGCTAACGACGCGTCTTCAATGGCTAGCATTTCGATGGCAAACAGCGCTGCATTGCGCGCCCCCGACTCACCGATAGCAAAGGTAGCCACCGGCACGCCACCGGGCATTTGCGCAATCGAGAGCAATGAGTCGAGGCCTTTAAGCGCGCGGCTTTGAACGGGCACGCCCAACACCGGTAGCGTTGTCTGCGCGGCAACCATACCTGGCAAGTGAGCCGCTCCCCCGGCACCGGCGATAATAATCTTTAGGCCCCGATCACGGGCTTGCGTCGCGTACTCATTCATTCGTGCCGGCGTTCGATGCGCTGAGACAATGCGGCACTCGTGCGGCACGCCAAAGTCTTTGAGTACCGTGTCGGCATGCGCCATGGTTTCCCAGTCTGAGCGACTACCCATAATAATGCCCACGCGCGGTGCATCATCAACCATCCTGAACCTCCTTGACGTAATGCCCTGGGGCATCCTCGATGGCTTTTAGCTTCCCACCACCGGGGGTGCGCGCCGGTACTTCGCCGCCGCGTTTGGGGCTAAGCCATTCCACCCAATCAAGCCACCATGAGCCCTCGTGCGCCGTGGCGCCATCAAGCCACGCCTCCGGAGCACTCGGATTACTGTCATTCAGCCAGTAGCCGTATTTTTGCTTTTCGGGTGGGTTAATCACCCCGGCAATATGCCCCGAGCCTCCGAGCACAAACCGCGTGTCACCGTTGAGTAACTGACTGCCCTGATAGCAGGCATGCCAAGGGGCGATGTGGTCTTCTTTGGCAGAGACAAAATAGGCCGGCACCTCAACCTTGCTCAAATCGATGGGCACATCAGCAAGCGTAATGCCACCGGGCTCGCGCAGCCGGTTTTCCAAATACATATTGCGCAGATAAAACGCGTGCATTCGTGCCGGCATGTTGGTGGAGTCTTGGTTCCAGTAGAGCAGATCAAACGGGAACGGATCTTCGCCCTTAAGGTAGTTATTAACAAAAAATGACCAAATCAGATCATTCGAGCGCAAGCTCGACATGGTTGATGCCATCTGACTACCGGCAAGATAACCCTTTTCGTTCATTTGCTTTTCGAGCGCCGCAAGCTGCTCGTCATCAATAAAGATCTCGAGCTCACCCGGACTTTCAAAATCCAGCAGGGTGGTTAAAAAGGTCGCGCTATTAACCCCCGTCTCGCCGCGCTCGGCCATCCATGCCAGCGTTGAGGCAAGCAATGTGCCACCCAAACAATAGCCAATCATGTTGACGTCACGCTCACCGGTGGCCTGCTCAACGGCGTCAAGCGCAGCGAGCGGCCCTTCTTTCATATAGTCTTCAAACTGCTTGCCCGCAAGCTCGGCATCGGGGTTACACCAGCTAATCACAAACACTGTGAAGCCTTGCTCGACTAACCACTTAATGAGCGAGTTTTTGGGCCGCAAATCAAGAATGTAGTACTTGTTAATCCACGGCGGCACAAACAAAAGCGGCCGCCGGGCAACCTGCTCAGTTGCTGGGCTGTATTGAATGAGCTGCATAAGTGAATTTTGGTAAATGACTTTGCCTGGCGTGATGGCCAAATCTTTACCCACCTCAAACGCCTCAGGGTGCGTTTGACGAATCTTCAACGACCCATTGCCACGCTCTAAATCCTCGAGCAGCTTATTGAGCCCATCAAGCAAATTCTGGCCCCGCGTTTCCACGGTTTTCTCTAGGACTTCCGGGTTGGTCGCGAGAAAGTTGGTCGGCGAGGTCGCGCTAATAAACTGCCGGGTGTAGAAGTCAATTTTACGCCGTGTCTTATCATCCAGCCCCTCAACCTGATCGACCGTGTTATGCAGGTAATCGGCGGTGAGCAGATAGGACTGCTTAATAAAATCAAAAAATGGGTTGTCTTCCCAATCCGCGTGCGCAAAGCGCTTATCACCCTGTTGTGGCGAGCGAACGGGCTCACTATCAACGCCCATCGCGCGAAGCGTTTGGTTTTGCATGAGCGTCATATAATCTTGCCAAAACGCCATCTGCGCTTGCACTAGCTGCACCGGGTCGGCCATGAGACGGCCGTAGAGGTCTTGAAAGAGCTTGCTCATGTGCAAGGCATCATCCATCGATACCTGCTGACCCGACTCCTGCCGGGCGAGAAAATCCTTCACCAGCTGCTGGCTACGTCCCGCGATCTCTGAGAGCGACCGGGTCAACTCATGGGCATCGATGTTGGGAATTTCGTTATGCTGTTCGCTAGTCATGATGGACGACGCCTCCGCGCACTAATGGTGAAGTAAGATCATACGGCACTGCGACAAAACCCCACAAACCTCAGCCCGACCGCCGGTGGTTGAGTGTGCGTTAGCGCCTAGTCAGACCGCGCTCACACTCGCCAAGCGCTTGGGTGTGGATGTTATTGATCGCGCGCCGAACGACCAGCTCTACCTCCAGCCCGGTCCACCGGCACTGCAACTCTGCCAGCCCACCCGACCGCGCTGCTCTATTCAGGTCGATTTCGTTCAGGGGCGCCAGGCCCATCGTCGCCGCCAACTCGGCCATCAGCACGAAGCGATTGCCAAAGCCTGTGGACTCGGACAGGCCACTCACCCGCATATTGTCGATGCCACCGCCGGCCTTGGCCGCGATGCGTTTATCCTCGCGGCACTCGGCGCCCAGGTTACGCTCATCGAGCGCTCACCGGTGCTCTGCGCCATGCTCGATGACGGCCTTGAGCGTGCTCGCCATGCCGGTCTAGACGCCACGCTCGAGCGCATGCAGTTAATCGAGCACGACGCGATCACTTACCTGCAATCGATGCGCCGCACGGAGGTTGAGGTCGTTGATGTGGTCTATTTAGACCCGATGTATACCGGGTCACGGCGGGCAGCGGCGAGCAAAGAGCTAGCGCTGCTGCACACCCTGCTCGGCCCGGGTGACGATGCGCCGGCACTCCTCAATGCCGCGCTCGCCGCAGCGCGTCGTCGCGTCGTGGTCAAGCGTCAGCGTCGCGCGCCACCGATCGCCAATCATCCGCCCCATCATCAGCTGATGGGGCGCAGCACCCGGTTTGATATCTACACCATCAATCCGGCAACGTCGGGCGATAGCGCGGAATAGTGACCGACGCCTCGAGGGCGAGCATACAAGACCAGGGGTCATTGGCCCGCGCCGGTCGCTCTAAGTCGCCGGCTCCCAATAAGCGCAAGCGCAAATCGCTAAACCCTCGACGCGCGAGCGCGTTGACCGCATTGGCCTGCTCCCCGCTCGCCACCTCACCGGCCATTAATGCCAGCAGCGTGCCACTCGCTCGTCGGCCAGGCTCAAATTCGGCCAAACGCAAACTGCGCAGACGCTCCGAGAATTGGGCTTGCATGAGCGGCCAAACCCCTTCCAGGCGCTGGCGGTGGGCCCCATTCAAACGCGGTGGGTCGGGCATCGCGGCACGCAGTGCTTGATCAATCAGCACTTCAGGTACCGGGCCGGTTTGCACTACCTCTGCCGGTGAGCGCTCACCCAGGCTTGGTTGCGGCGTATGCCACCAGCGAACGGCGGCCCGATCACCACCGCGGCTTGCGCTCAAAAGCCGCTCGACAAAATGCCGGTCGCAATCCACTTGGTAGCGACCTGCTACCTGGCGCCGCCAACCCGAGCGGCCGCATTGTTCGCAGCACACCGCCGCGACGTCGCGGGCGCGCGTGACGGCCGATAAAACCCGCTCGCGCACACCATCAAAATGCAACTCCAACACCCCACCGGTGCTTTGCACGCGGCGCCAGCGAAAGCCGCCACGCTCGGCTTCGGGCACGCGTGCCTCGACCTCTTCAAAGAGGCGCTGCAAGAGTGCATGCCAGCCAGGGGCGACGTTAATTTGGACGGGTTCGTCGCGCTCGCTGATACCGCGATTGCGAAACTGCCACGGGTGACGGAGCTGGATAGCAGCAAGAAAAGCGCGATGCTGACGTTCGTGATCGGCGGCAACCATGGGGCTATTTTGAACCGATCCTTAGGCTGGTTAAAACTAAAAAAGCCTGACGCCGTGTTAACGGCACCAGGCTTTGAACGACTTAATTAAGTCGTTACCAGGAGCGGCGCGGGCCACCCCCACCACCAGCAGGCTTGCGATCTTGCGCTTCATTGATGCGCAAGGTGCGGCCGCCGAGCTCGGTCCCATTAAGGGCCTCGATCGCGGCATCCGCTTCAGCGGGATCCATGCGTACAAAGCCAAAGCCGCGAGGACGACCGGTTTCCCGATCCGAAATCATACGGACTTCTTTAACTTCGCCGTGTTCGCCAAACAGGTCGCGGATTTCATCTTCGGTGGCGGAAAAGGGCAGATTGCCCACGTAAATCGATTTCATCACTTAGTCTCATCAAGCTCTGTCGACGTTTAATCGTGCGACAGGTCAAACATAGCAGAGCAGCCAATTGGCACTCCGTCGGACGGCCCGAACGTCGGGCTGCCAGGACTTCAAACCCCGAAGGGATTGCAAGCCTTGACTTGACAATACGGCAGCATGACGTTCCATGCAATCACAATCGCGTATTCACTGGCGTTTGTCGAAGCAACCCGTTGCGCGCCCACTCACCGAGCGCGTGCCAGACGGCTTCTCGCGCTTGTGCCAGAGTGGGGGTTGATGCAGCAGCGGCTGTGGCCACCAGCTGTTTGGCAATGGCATCGGCTGGCATCCCTGAAACCGCCTGTAACCAAATCCAGGCAGCCGTTGGGTTGGGGTTAAAAACCTGCCCTGTCGCTGTGTGCTCGAGCGCCAAACCACGCTCGCCGTAGTGCTCTACGACTTGCCACGGCACGAACACCGGCGAGAAATCCTTACCCAGCGCACGCTGAGCCGCTGGCTGATCAGCCAGACTGGGGCTCACTAACATGGGCCAATACCGACTGCTTTCAGGGGTGGGAAACAGCCGCTTAAAACGCGTGCCCGCCTGGCTTGGCTCAGGAATGATGCCAACACGCACTAATAGATCATCGACCAGTGCTTTTTTCATCACCCGCTCTTCACGCCCGCCCGTGGCCTCATTAGCGCAAATCTCGAGCGACGGGCTTAAATTGCACTCCAGCAGCCAAGGCTTGAGCGCCGAGTCAATCAGACAGTCGAGGCCGAGCAGTTCATAAACCCGATCCGGGGCGACATGCTCATCGGCGCAACGCTTGCGCATGCCATCAACCGCGGCGATCACCGTTTGCACAATCAAATCATCCAGTCTCGCCATTAACGCGTCGGGATCGTGGCCCATCGCGCGCAGGCGCTGTGCATAGGTGTGTAACGACAGAAAAGTCACGCTGCTGGCTGGATTACGTGCGCTGACATCGGGATTGGTCAATACCGCATAGACATTATCGCGCTCAGCGGGATCGTAGGGGGCGGATGCCAATTTGACAGACCCCTCAGCAAAGCGCTCGATGCGCAGCGGATCGAGCGATGAAATGAGCACATACAAGCGCAACACGTATTTAACGCCATCGAGCGTATGCGGCTGATCGAGGTAGCGCTGCACCACCCAACCCGGTTGTTGGGGCACCCGATCAACCGAATCAGTTAAGTAAATGCCTTCCCCACGCGCGGCATTGGCTGGTTTAACAATCCAAGCCGATTCAGGCATTGCGCGGGCCGCCGTCTGTAGGGCGGCAAAATCATCGGGCATATTAAAGGTAGCGGGCATAAACGCCGGGCCGGCTTGAGTGCCATCCTGTCCCGGCAGATTGCGCCAGCGCTGTGCCGCTGCGCGCAGTGTTTGATGTAAAGCGCTCTTAACGGTGAGCTGATTATTGCCAGGAATATGGTTAATACGCTGGTCAGGGCCAAGCTGGGCATAGACACGGGGCTCTGGCATGGGGGTCAACCAGGCGGTATCCCATTGCTCGGCGTCGCCCGCAACCCACCCGCGAGCGTTGAGAGCATCGACAAAAAAGCGTGTATGTTCCGGGTCACTTTTCTCGCCCAGCCAATAGCGCAGGGCTCGATTAGCATGATTCACCCAAAACTCTCCCGGATCAGCGTTAGACTATGAGTCATTATAGCGGAGGCGATTGTTATGCCAGCCCCTCTCCACACCCCTGACAATCTGCTAAACGCCCAAGCGCGTTACACGCATTGGTTGCTGCGAACACCGCTGGCAGCGGTCATGCTCTACCACGGGCTAGAAAAGTGGCTCGTCATCGGTGTGAGCGAGTTTGCTCAAACTATGGGCCTACCGATGGCTCTGGCGATCATTGTTGCCGCCAGCGAGGTCGCCGCTGGGGTTGCCCTGCTCGCTGGAGTCATTGCAGGCGACTGGATTACTCGGGCTGGGGCAGCGCTTGCATGCCCAGTGCTACTGGGGGCGGTATTTTATGTTCACTGGGGGCAATGGCATTTCCTGCCGACAGCAACCCACCCGATGGGCGGAATGGCGTTTCAGATCACGTTGCTTGGCGTCGCGATCTATCTGCTGATCCGCGGCAACGAGGTCTAGTTAAGCGCTTATGTCAGAACCCGATGCAAAACGCCAACAATTGCTAGCACGGCTATCACGCGGGCTGGTGTACACCACACCACTTCTAGTCGCTGTGACTGGCGCGGCCGGTATGCATGCCATCATTTCGGACTTAAGCGCCGATCAAGCGCCTAGCACTAGTCAGAGCGCTAACCCCGATTCGTCATCCACAGCCGCCCCTGAGGCAACGCCGGAAGCAACTCCCGAGGCCACACCCGAGGCTGCTCCTGAAGCCACACCCGAGGCGACGCCTGAGGCCATGCCTGAGGCCACGCCTGAGGCCCCGAGCTCAAATAATTAGTGGGTTTTAACGCCGGCGGCGTAGCGCACGGCGAGCGCCTCTTGAATCGAGGGATGGACAAACCGACTGACATCGCCACCCAAAGCGGCCACTTCGCGAACCAAGCTCGAGGAGATGTAGGCGCATTGTTCGGCTGGGGTGAGAAATACCGTCTCAATCTTGGGCACGAGTTGGCGATTCATACTGGCAAGCTGAAATTCGTACTCAAAGTCGGATACCGCGCGCAGCCCACGCATAATCACCCGAGCACCTTGGCTTTCAACGAAATCGACCAATAAGCTCTCAAACGGCATCACCTCAACATTGGCAAACGGCTTGAGCACATGCCGTGCCATCGCAACCCGATCATCTAGGCCAAACGCAGGCTGTTTGCTCGGGCTCGGATTGCCCGCGACGGCAACGATCAGCCGATCAAACAGCTTAGAGCCGCGCTCGACCAAATCGCTATGGCCATTGGTCAACGGGTCGAATGTTCCGGGGTAAACGGCAGTGACAGCCATAGGCCCTCCTCTTGTGCGGTGCAGCATCGTATCGCTTCACGCCAATCGATGCTACCCCCAATCTGGGCCTAGATTATTGAGCCGCTCTCACCAGCGCAAACCAAACCGCACCGGCGCGCTTTTCTCGCTCAAGCGCCCAGCCATCCGGCAAGTCTTGCGCGATCTGACTGTCACCCGACTCCAGATAGATTGCACTGTGTGCATGCAGCCAGCCTGGCGCGGTTAATGCGTGCAACGTCGGCGCCAGTAAATCGGAATCAAACGGCGGGTCGAGAAAAACCACATCAAAACCGCCACCCTGACGCTGCAAATACCGTCGCGCGTCATCGGCAACCACCCACGCCCGCTCAGTCGCCTCAAGCAACTTTAGGCGATCATTGAGGGCTCTCGCTAAGGGTTTGGCGCGCTCGACGAACACCGCCTCGGCAGCGCCACGCGACAGGGCCTCGAGGCCCAGCGCGCCGGTGCCCGCAAACAAATCCAACACCCGGGCGCCCGGCATGTCGGCCTGCAGCCAGTTAAATAGTGTTTCGCGATTACGATCCGCAGTAGGCCGCAGCCCTGGGCCGTGGCCGACGCGAAAGCGACGGCCTTTCCACTCACCCCCAATGATGCGCAATGCCCCTGACACCGGCGCTATTCCACTGCGTTAATCGCTGACTCCGGGCCCACTAAAACGGTGACCATCTGCGCCGGATTGAGCTGCTCGTTGAGCGCGCGCGTGACTTGATTGGCCTGCATCGCCTCAATCCGCTCGATAAACTGCGCCAGATAGTCATGCGGCAAATTATGAAAACCAATGCTTGAGACATAACCAAGCAAATCACGGTTGCTATCGAGTTGCAGCGGGAAGCTGCCGGTAATGTTACGCCGCGATGCCTCTAGACGCTCCGCGCTCGGCCCGTCCTCTCTAAGCTCGACTAGGCTGCCGCGCATCACCTCAAGCGCTTCGGCAAGGGCATCATTACGCACCTGCGTGCTCATCTGAAAACGCCCACGACGCGCGCCCGTGCTAATCCGCGATCCGCTGCTGTAAGAAAGCCCCCGCTCTTCACGCATGCGCTCGGCTAAAATCGAGGTCAAGCCGCTGCCACCAAGCATATGATTGGCCACATACAACGGGTAATACGCCTCGTCGCCACGGCGCACGCTCGGCTGTCCAATCAGTACATGGGTTTGTTCAGCGTCAAAGGGCACACGAATTGTTTCTGCTGATGTTGGCAAGCCGACCGCGGGCAGCTCAGTCAGTGCTTCACCCGCCGGTAGCTGGGCACTCAGCTGCTCAGCCATGGCTTTGGCCTGGGTTTGATCTAAATCACCAACGATCGCAATGGTCGCATTGGTCGCGGTGTAATGCGCCTGATGAAACTCCACCACCGCCTCACGCTCAAGCGAGGCAACGCTTTCTAGCGTGCCGCCCGGGGGCGTGGCATAGGGATGATCGCCGTAAATGGCTTTGGCAAACGCACGTTCAGCAAGATCACTGGGCGATGACTGCGCCTGCTCAAGGCCAAGCCGCATTTGCTGGCGCACCCGACTCACCGCATCCGCCGGGAAGCTCGCGTCGGCCAGGGCGTCCGCTAAGTTGGTGATCACCGGATCGAGGCGCGCCGGCTCGCTAAGCGCTCTAACACTGACTTCACCCGTATCCCGGCCGCTATTCGTCGACACGCGCGCGCCGTAGCGCTCGAATTGTCGGGCGATTTCACCCGCATCGAGTGCCTCAGTGCCATCGAGCAGTAAGTTATTGGTTAATCGCGCTAACCCTGCCGTCGAGCCATCACGCGCGCTACCCGCATCAAAAGCGATGCGGACATCAACGATCGGCAATTCATGGCGCGCCACAAATAAAACCTTCGCACCATTCGCCGTTTGCCACTGTTGTATTTCCGCTTCCATTGCGCCCCCTGCGCTTGCCCCCACACTTGCTGCCATCATCAATCCGGCGATTAGCCCTATCACTCTCATGCCCCGTCCTCCGAGTGATCCGGCAGCATCACCCCGACACTCAACTGCTCGGGCTGCAAATAGCGACGCGCAGCGGCTTGTAGGTCTTCGGCACTCAGCGCCCGGACATTATCTTCAAAGGCCTCAAGCGTCTCCCAACCTGCCCCCGTGGTCTCGAGCATGCCGATCTGCATGGCCTGATAAAAAACGGAGTCAAGCTCAAACAAGTGATCGGCGAGCAACTGACTTCGCGCCCGCTCCAGCGCTTCCTCACTCACCAGCTCATCCTGCAAGCGTTTAATCTGCGCGCGCAGTGCGGCTTCAACCGCGCCGATGTCGCCATCGCTTGGCACCGCAAACAACGAAAACTCACTATCAAGTCGTGTCATTGGGTTATAACCGGCGCCGGCAGCGGCAGCGACTTCACTGCCACGCACCAAATCCTCAGCAAGCCGCGCGCCTTCACCACCGTCTAACACACTGGCCAACATGAGTAGCGCGTAGGGGTCAGCGCTTGATTCTGCGGTTGCCAGTGAGGGCACGCTATAGCCCATGCGCAACTGCGCAACTTGAGTTTGCTCGTCGCGATAGGTCAGGCGCCGCTCACCAGGTGGGTCGAGGTTTTCCGCGTCATAGACAGCTGGCACTTCACGGCTCGGAATATCACCAAACCACTCCTTAGCGAGGGCATGCACCGCTTGCGGATCGACATCGCCGGCCACCACCAAGGTGGCGTTGGCTGGGGTGTACCACTGCTGGTACCACTGCTCGAGGTCAGCGACATCAAATCGACGAATATCATCGGCCCAGCCGATAATCGGGTGTGCATAGCCTGTGGCCGGATGTGCGATCGCCGCAAAGCGCTCGCTAAATCGACCCTCGGGCCGGTCATCGGTGCGCAGGCGACGCTCTTCCAGCACGACTTGGCGCTCGGTGGCGAGCGCGTCGTCATTAATTTGTAGGTTGGCCATGCGGTCGGCCTCAAGCTCGAGCGCAATTGGCAATCGATCCGCCGCCATGACTTCAAAATAGGCACTGAAGTCACGGCCAGTAAACGCATTCTCGCGGCCGCCCTCACGCGAGATAATCTCCGAAAACCGACCCTCGGGATAGGCCTCGGTGCCTTTGAACATCATGTGCTCAAACAAATGCGACAACCCGGTCTGCCCGCGCCCCTCATAGCTCGAACCGACGCGGTACCACACTTGCGAGACCACCACCGGCGCGCGGTGATCGGGGCGCACTAAAACCTGCATGCCATTGTTGAGGGTGAATTCGCTGACAGCGCTGGATGATTGAGCCAGGCCGGGGCTGGCGATTAACGCCGGAATCAGCGCAAATAGTGCATTACGCGCGGTCATAGGTGAGGTCCTCAGTTAGCGCAAAAGCCGGGGTTGGCGGTGTTAGACTAATGCTACTTTGTTCAGCCTAAAGGCACGATAGTTCCATGCTGCCGTTTCGACGCAAACGCTCGGAGTCAACACCGACCAGCGCTGAGGCCGAGCCAAGCGCCAAGGCCAATAGCGGACTGTTAAGTCGGCTGCGCGCGGGCCTAAAGCGCACCGGCAGCGGCATCGGCCAGCTGTTTCTAGGCCGTAAGCAAATCGACGCCGAGCTGCTCGACGATTTGGAAACTCTGCTCTTAACCGCTGATGTTGGCATCGAAGCAACAACCCGCATCATCGAGGATTTGACCGCGCGGTTAAAGCGCAACGAACTCACCGACACCGAAGCGCTGCGCGAGGCGCTGCGCGAAGACATGCTCGCCATTCTCACCCCGGTGGCGCAGCCACTTGATACCACCACAACGACCAACCCGTTTGTCATCTTAACGGTGGGGATAAACGGCGCCGGCAAAACCACCACTATCGGCAAACTGGCTGAGCAATATCGCCACCAAGGCCACAATGTCTTGCTCGCCGCCGGCGATACATTTCGTGCAGCAGCGGTTGAGCAATTACGCCGTTGGGGTGAGCGCACCGATACCGCGGTGGTGAGTCAACCAACCGGGTCAGATAGTGCCTCGGTGGTCTATGACGCCCACCAAGCAGCCATTGCGCGGGGCAATGACTTACTCATTGCCGATACCGCCGGGCGACTGCACACCCAAGGCAATCTCATGGAAGAGCTCAAAAAAGTCCGCCGAGTGCTCGGCAAACAAGATCAGAGCGCGCCCCATGAAGTATTGCTGGTTTTAGACGCCGGCACCGGGCAGAACGCGATTGCACAGGTCGAGCAGTTTCAACAAGCGGTCGAAGTCACCGGCATCGCGCTCACCAAGCTCGATGGCACGGCGAAGGGTGGAGTAATTTTTGCCATCGCCCAGCGCTTTGGCATTCCGGTGCGCTTTATCGGCGTTGGCGAGGGTGTCGATGATCTGCGCGCGTTTGACCCCGAAGCGTTTGTCGATGCACTACTCGAGCACACCGCCTCAGAGCCGAGCGTGGAATGATTCGTTTTGACAGCGTGACCAAACGCTACCCAGGCGGCAACGAGGCGCTACGGGGCTTGGATTTGCATATCGAGCGCGGCGAAATGGTTTTTATCACCGGTGCCAGTGGGGCGGGTAAGAGCACGTTTTTGCGCATGATTCCGCTGCTCGAGCGACCCAGTTATGGCAGCGTCATGATTGATGGCGTGAATTTGCAGCGCCTGCGCCGGGGGCGGGTGCCATTTTTGCGCCGCCGCGTCGGCATGATTTTCCAAGACCACCGCCTGCTCCATGACCGCAGTGTGTTTGATAACGTTGCTTTGCCGCTGGTTATTGCCGGACGTCAGCACGCGGACGTCGGCCGCCGGGTGCGCGCAGCGCTCGATAAGGTGGGCCTACTACACAAAGAGAAAGCCTCGCCAGTTACGCTCTCGGGCGGCGAACAACAGCGCGTTGGTATTGCTCGGGCGGTTGTTACCCGACCGCCGGTTATCCTCGCTGACGAGCCCACCGGTAACCTCGACCCAGCGCTGTCCGAGGAGATCATGGCGCTATTTGAGCAATTCAACCAAGTGGGTGTCACCACCGTCATCGCCAGTCACGATCACGCGCTGATCGAGCGCCTCGGCCATCGGCGCATCCACCTCGAGGAAGGGCGGGTGGCATGAAGTTACCGGCCACCCTGCATGCGTGGCTTGAGCAACACGCCCGGGCGGCGATTAGCACCCTTGGCGGATTGCGGCTACGGCTTGCGAGCAGCTTAATGACAACCGCTGTCATCGGCATCGCACTGGCCTTGCCGGCGGGGTTTTTATTGCTTGTGGATAACCTTGAAGCGGCCACCGCTAATCAAAACGGCACGCCACAGGCATCGGCTTTTTTACAGGCTGATCTGGGTATTGACCAACAACGCGATATCGCCAATCAAATTCAAGCCCTGGCCGGCGTGACGGAGGTTGAGCACATCACCCCAGAAGTGGCACTGAGTGAGTTTCAGCGCCGCTCCGGCATGCAAGAGACCTTGGCATTGCTCGAGGACAACCCGTTGCCGCCGGTGGTGGTTGCGCAGCTTGAATCGGGCTTGAGCGGCGTTGACGCCGATGCCTTAGTCAAGGCGCTGGAAGCGATCGCAGCGGTTGAGGAAGTCCGACTTGACCGGGTCTGGCTCGAGCGATTGGATGCGCTGATGCAACTGGCCAATCGCGGCAGCGGGCTCATCGCCTTGTTGCTCGGTTTGACGGTCATACTGGTGGTGGGCAACACCATTCGACTGGATATTGAAAACCGCCGCGCCGAAATTGAAATCACCAAACTCATCGGCGGCACGGATGCCTTTGTGCGTCGGCCCTTTCTTTATACCGGGATGTGGTACGGACTCATTGGCGGCAGCCTCGCCGCTCTGCTGCTAATTATCAGCGTCTTCATCCTCACCGGGCCGTCAAGCAGGCTAGCAAGCCTTTATGAGAGCAACTTTGAGCCCATGGGGCCAGGCTTATCGGGCACCCTGACTTTGCTCGGGTGCGGCGTGCTGCTGGGTCTATTAGGCGCTGCGCTCGCCGTGGGCCGACACCTGGCCGCGATTGAGCCACGCTAAGGAACTCTGGGCTGCCTTTGCACTCTAAATTTTCGTGGTAAAATCAGCGAGATGACAGCCCAAGGAGGTGTTCATGGAAGCAACCGGATCATTGGTCAGCGCCGATTATAGTCGGCTGCCGCTAAAAGCGGGCAGCGAAGAGCATTATATTCAGGCCGTTAATGCGATTCCGGCGCTTGGCGCCGAGCAAGAGCATGACTTAGCCGTGCGCTATCGCGACCATCAGGATCTGGAGGCCGCTCGCTGGCTCGTGCTTTCTAATTTACGTTTTGTGGTGCACGTTGCCCGCGGTTATTCCGGCTACGGATTGCCGTTAGCTGACCTTATTCAGGAAGGCAATATCGGCATGATGAAGGCGGTCAAGCGATTCGACCCCGATGTTGGCGTACGTTTGGTGTCATTTGCCGTGCACTGGATTCGGGCCGAAATCCATGAATTTATTTTGCGCAATTGGCGCATTGTCAAAGTTGCCACCACGAAAGCGCAGCGGAAGTTATTTTTTAACCTCCGCAGCGCCAAAAAGCGCTTGGGCTGGCTTAACCACCAAGAAGTTGAGGCGGTTGCCGCCGATCTAGGGGTTAAACCCGAAACCGTGCTCGAGATGGAATCGCGCCTCTCGGGTCAAGACGTCGGCTTTGACCCCACCCCAGAATCGGATAACGACGATGAGAGCGCTGCTTACTCGCCGGCGGCTTATCTGCAGGCTGAGCGGGCCGACCCTGCATTGGCCATCGAAGACGAAGACTATGACGAGTGGCGCGATGATTCGCTCTATGACGCGATGAAAGGGCTCGACCAACGCAGCCGTGACATCCTCACGCGGCGCTGGCTCAAAGAGCCAAAGGCAACCCTGCATACCCTCGCTGACGAATACGGGGTATCGGCTGAGCGCATCCGTCAGCTCGAGAAAACCGCATTGAAGCGATTGCGCGAAGGGCTGCAAAGCGACGTCCTCGAGGCCTGAGCGAGGCACCGCCGCTAGAGGAGTCCGCGTTCAGCAAAGCTAACCGGGCGGCCTTCGCCAACCACAAAGTGATCCACCACGCGAATATCAACGACCGCTAGCGCTTGCGCGAGCCGTGCGGTCATTTGCTCGTCAGCCTGACTCGGTTCAGCAACGCCCGAGGGATGATTGTGGGCGAGAATCACTGCCGCGGCATTAAAATCCAGCGCCCGCCTTACCACCTCGCGCGGATAGACGCTGGTGGCATTAATCGTGCCACGAAAGAGCTCTTCAAAGCCGATCACTTGGTGACGGTTGTCGAGAAACAAGCAAACAAACACCTCATGCGGCAAATGCCGCAAACGCGCGGTGAGATAACGACGCGTATCCTCGGGGCCAGTCAACGAATCACTCGACTCAAGACAGGCCTGCAAATGCCGTCGAGCCATCTCCAAAACCGCTTGGAGTTGCGCGTACTTCGCCGGGCCGAGACCGTGGTGGCCAGAAAACGCCTCGACCGGCGCTTCTAATAATGGCCGCAGCCCACCAAAACCGCTCAGCAGATCGCGCGCGAGATCAACCGCTGTCCGCCCCTGCACGCCCGTGCGCAAAAAAATCGCTAACAGCTCCGCATCCGACAGCCCTGCCGGGCCCTTTGACAGTAACTTCTCGCGCGGGCGCTCAGCCGCTGGCCAGTGATTAATCCCCATGCCTGAAGGTCCTTGTTTGTTTTCATGCCATGCGCAACAGTGTAAGTTCCGACCTTCTATTCAACCTGTGAACCGGTTCCGCTATGACACTTGTTGGTGAGCGAATTATTTTAGGCGTGAGCGGCGGCATTGCCGCCTATAAAGCACCCGATTTGGTGCGCCGCCTGCGTGAGCGCGGGGCCGAGGTGCGCGTGGTCTTAACCCGCGGCGCTGAAGCATTCATCACCCCGCTCACCTTTCAGGCGGTATCACACCAGCCGGTGCACTCTGAATTGCTCGACCCCGAAGCAGAAGCCGGCATGGGACATCTGGAGCTCGCACGCTGGGCCGACCGAGTGCTCATCGCGCCCGCGAGCGCTGACTTAATCGCCCGGCTTGCCGCGGGGCTTGCTGATGACCTGCTAACGACGCTGTGTTTGGCCACCGAAGCCCCGCTGATTGTGTGCCCGGCGATGAACCACATTATGTGGCAAGCCCCGGCAACGCAGGCGAACACCCAACAACTCATTGACCGCTCAGTGACGATGCTTGGCCCCGAAACCGGTGAGCTCGCTGAGGGCGAATTAGGCCCGGGGCGCTTAATGGAACCGAGTGCCATCGTCAGCGCCCTCGAGGCGCTACCCCAACCGGCAGCAAGCACGGCCCTAGCTGGGCGATCCATCCTCGTCACCGCCGGCCCAACGCATGAGCCGATCGATCCGGTCCGCTTTATTGCTAACCGCAGCAGTGGGCGCATGGGCTTTGCCATTGCCGCAGCCGCCCGCGAAGCCGGCGCTAGCGTGACGCTGGTGGCAGGGCCGAGCGCTCTTGCCACGCCGCGCGGTGTTGAGCGCATTGATGTGGAGACAGCCAATCAAATGCATGACGCGGTCATGGACAACGTCGGCAACTGTACGGTGTTAATCGCCGCCGCCGCAGTCGCTGACTATCGGCTCGAAGCGCCGAGTGAGCAAAAAATTAAAAAATCCGCCCAACCGACCACGCTAGCGCTGGTGCCTAACCCAGATATTGTTACGGCCGTTGCTGACTTAGCTGATGGCCCCTTTACCGTTGGCTTTGCCGCCGAAACCGAGTCAGCGCTCGAGCATGCTCGCGATAAGCGCCTGGCCAAGGGCCTCGATATGATCGCTGCCAACACCGTAGGCCCCGGTCAGGGCTTTGACGTTGATGACAATTGCCTCACGGTACTGTGGGGCGATCAGCAGCGAACGCTCGGCCCGGCGGCCAAAACCGAGGTGGCAAAGGCACTCATTGAACTGATTGGAGAGCAGTTGGATGCAGCAAGTTGAACTGCGGGTTCTTGACCCCCGCTTAGGCACGCAATGGCCCCTGCCTGATTACGCCACCGATGGCGCCGCCGGTGTCGATTTGCGCGCCTGCCTTCAAGACACCACGCCGCTCGCCCCGGGCGAAACCCAGCTGATCCCTTCGGGCATTGCGGTGCATATCGCCGATAACGCCTATGCCGCGGTGATTCTCCCGCGCTCGGGGCTGGGGCATAAGCACGGCATTGTGCTGGGTAATCTGGTGGGCCTAATCGACTCTGATTATCAGGGCGAGGTCTTTATTTCGTGCTGGAATCGTAGCGAAACGGTATTCACCATTGAACCAGGCGAGCGCATCGCGCAGCTGGTTTTTCTGCCGGTTGCCCGGCCTGCCTTTCGTCGCGTCGAGGCGTTTGCTGATAGCGAGCGCGGCAGCGGCGGATTTGGCCACACGGGACGCCACTAACCAAAGCAAAGAGCCTCTATGCAACCGATCGATCCGGCAATTCTTCGCGCTTATGACATTCGTGGACTCGTTGACCAAGACCTCACCGAAGATAGCGTCCGCCAGCTCGGCCACGCCATCGGCAGTACCGCCCGTGCCGCCAATCAGGACACCTTGGTGGTCGGCTATGACGGCCGATCCTCTAGCCCACGCTTAGCAAAAGCGCTTCAAGCCGGCCTGCGAGCAGCCGGCTGCGATGTCATTGATATCGGTCAAGTGCCCACCCCGGTTATGTATTTTGCCACTCACCATTTGGGCACACAGGCCGGCGTTGCCATTACCGGCAGCCATAACCCCGCCGCTTACAACGGCCTTAAGACCATTATTAATGGCCGACCCTTGTGGGGTGAGGGCATCGCCGCGCTTGGCACCCGAATTGCCAACAACGACCTCTATCATGGCCGCGGCGAAAGCCGTCAGGCCGACGTGCTGAGCGCCTACACCGCACGCATCACCGGTGATGTGCAGCTCACTCGCCCACTGCGCGTCGTCGTTGATTGCGGCAACGGCGTTCCCGGCGCCGTTGCACCCGGCGTGTTGGCTGCGCTCGGCGCCGAGGTGATACCGCTTTTTTGCGAGGTCGATGGTGATTTTCCCAACCATCACCCCGACCCCACCGTCCCTGAGAATCTCACCGACCTGATCGCCGCGGTTGCCGAGCACAACGCCGACCTTGGTCTAGCCTTCGATGGCGATGGCGACCGCCTCGGTGTGGTCGATGACAGCGGACATATCATTTGGGCTGATCGACAAATGATGCTGTATGCCCGTGCGATCCTCGCTAACCAGCCCGGTGCCCAAATTGTATTTGACGTCAAATGCAGCGCCCGCCTTGCCGAGGTCATTGAGCAGGCCGGCGGCGAGGCCTGTATGTGGAAGACTGGGCATTCGCTAATTAAAGAAAAGCTTCGTGAAACCGCCGCGCCGCTCGCCGGCGAAATGAGCGGTCATTTGTTTTTTAATGATCGCTGGTATGGCTTTGACGACGCCATTTATGCCGCCGCGCGTTTGCTCGAGCTACTCAGCGCCGAGTCGCGATCGGCGAGTGCCATCTTTGCTGAGCTACCCGAGCCGGTGACCACGCCTGAGATTCGGCTTGACCTAAACGAAGGCGAGCCCGCGCGGTTAATGCAGGCATTGATGCAACAAGCCAATGACTTCAGTGAGGCGCGCGTCACCACCATTGACGGGCTGCGCGTTGACTTTGCCAATGGCTGGGGATTGGTGCGTGCCTCCAATACCCAGCCGTGTCTAGTCATGCGCTTTGAGGGCACCAATCAAGCGCAACTCAACGCCATTCAACAACGCTTTGACACGCTTATCGCTCAAGCCGCCGCGGCTGAGGGGATTACGGTTTAGCCAAACACTTGCGCCACAGCCAAGCCGGAGCGACTATTCACCTTTGAACCCATGCACGGGCCCAACGGCCGTGACGAGCAGATAAAGCGATGCAGCCATGAACGCCGACGCCACACCACCAAGCCAGGTCGCTCACGTACTCACCGAAGCGCTGCCGTATATTCGCCGCTTTCATGGCCGCACGGTGGTGGTGAAGTACGGCGGCAACGCCATGGTTGATGATGCGCTTAAACACAGCTTTGCCCGCGATGTCGCGCTAATGAAGCTGGTTGGCATTAACCCGGTAATCGTTCATGGCGGCGGCCCGCAGATTGGTGATGTACTTGAGCGCATCGGCAAGAAAAGCGAATTCATTCAAGGTATGCGGGTGACCGATGCCGAGACCATGGACGTGGTGGAGATGGTGCTCGGTGGGCTCGTCAATAAAGAAATTGTTAGCCTGATTAACGCCCAGGGCGGTCGTGCGGTTGGCCTTAGCGGCAAGGACGGCGGGCTGATTCAAGCCCAACGCCTCACCCTTAACGCGCCCGGGCCTGCCGAGCAGGCACCGGAGATTATCGATATTGGCCATGTCGGCGAAGTGACCGGGATTGATCCCGCGCTTATGCGACTACTCGATGGGGCCGATTTTATCCCCGTGATTGCCCCCATTGGGGTTGATGCCGCGGGGACGTCTTACAACATCAACGCCGATTTGGTCGCCGGGCACTTAGCGCAAACGCTAAAAGCCGACAAGCTCATTCTAATGACCAACACCGCGGGCATTTTGGATAAAAACGACGCCCTACTCACCGGCCTCGATGCCGATCGGGTGCGTGCTTTGATTGACGACGGCACCATTTATGGCGGCATGCTGCCGAAGGTTAATTGCGCGCTCGATGCCGTCACCCACGGGGTGGGGGCGGCCACCATTATCGATGGCCGGGTACTGCATGCGGTGTTGTTAGAGCTATTTACCGACAGCGGCGTCGGTACGCTTATTCACGGCGCAACGCCGTAAGTCTCGCGATAGCGATGAATCGCCGCTAACTCGGCATCCATACCCGGTTGATTGGCTAGATAATCCACCAGCGTATCGAGCGTGAGGATCGCAGTGACTTCAACGCCATGGCGCGCGGCGACCTCTTGGGTAGCGGAACGGCTGTCTTGGCCACGCTCCTGTCGATCGAGTGCGACCAGAACACCGGCGAGTCGCGCACCCGCCGCTTCGATCACCTCGACACTCTCCGCCACCGAGGTGCCGGCAGAAATCACATCATCGACGACCAGCACCCGACCGGATAGCGGCGCACCGACCACCACACCGCCTTCACCATGATCTTTTGGCTCTTTGCGATTAAACGCCCACGGACAGTCACGCTGATGTTCCCGAGCCAAACAGCTGGCGGTTGCAGCGACCAGTGGAATGCCTTTGTAGGCCGGGCCATAGAGCATATCGAACGCCGGCGCCGCTTCGAGCGCACGCCGAGCATAAGCGCAACCAAGGCGCGCCAGCGCCTCACCGGTATTAAATAACCCGGTGTTAAAAAAATATGGGCTTTGTCGACCTGACTTGAGTGTAAAGTCGCCAAAGCGCAGCACTCCCCGACTGAGTGCAAATTCAATGAGTTCGTGTTGATAGGCCTGCATGGCTTACCCCGTGTTACGCATGCCAGCGGCAATGCCATTAATGCAAATCATCAGCGCTTCACGCAGATCCTCTTCTTGGCCGTGGCGAATGCGATCAAGCAATTCCACCTGTAGGAGATTAAGCGGGTCAACATAGGGGTTGCGCACACCCACCGAGCGTTGCACCACGGGGGCATCATCGAGCGGGTTTTCATGGCCACTGACAGCTAATACCGACTCGCGCGTTTGCCCCAAACGCTCGCGCAGCCGCTCGCCTAACGGTTGCAGCTCAGCGGGCACCAAGCGTGCGTCATACCAGGCCGCCACCGCCGGGTCGCTTTTCGCCAGCACCATCTCGAGCATATCGATAAAGGCCTGAAAAAAAGGCCAGGATTGATACATATGCTGTAGCTGCTGGGCTTCGCCGTTATTAATGGCCGTCGCTAGCGCATCCCCGGAGCCCAGCCACGCCGGGAGCATCAGCCGCGTCTGCGTCCAAGCAAAAATCCAGGGGATGGCGCGCAAACTCTCGACACCCACGGTCTGCTTGCGCCGGGCTGGCCGGCTACCAATCGCCAAGTGGCTAATCTCGTGCTCCGGCGTGGCATGGCGAAAATACTCAATAAACTCAGGGGTCTCACGTACCAACTCGCGATAGGCCGAGCACGAGGTTTGCGCCAAGGCATCCATACAACGCCGCCATGCCGGCTCTGGAGGATTCGGCGGGCTAAGCGTCGCCTCAGCCACCGCGGTGGTATAGAGCTCGAGATTGCGCTCGGCAATGCCGGGCAGTCCAAACTTGGCCTGAATCACCTCGCCTTGCTCCGTGACGCGCAAACGTCCCGCCACCGAGCCCGGCGGTTGCGAGAGAATCGCGGTGTGGGTTGGCCCACCCCCTCGACCGATTGACCCCCCTCGGCCATGAAAGAGCGTCAGCTGAACACCCTGTGCCCGCGCCGTTTCCACTAACTGCTCTTGGGTTTGGTAGAGCGCCCAGGCGGCGGCCATATGACTGGCATCTTTGGCCGAATCCGAATAGCCGATCATCACCTCTTGCACACCGGCAATATGTTCGCGATACCAGGCAATCGAGAGCAGTTGCTCCAAGCAGTCTTGGGCACCCTGGAGGTCGGTCAGGGTTTCAAATAACGGCACCACACGCAGCGGGGATGTGACGCCAGCAGCTTTTTGCAGCAGCTTCACCGCCAAAATGTCAGAGGGCGTTGAAGCCATCGAAATGACATAAGCTCCGAGCGAGCCAGCGCCCATCTCAGCAATCAGCGCAAAGGTATCAAGCACTTCAGCGACTGCTTCACTGGGCTCAAAATCACCCGGAATGAGCGGGCGGCGGCTGCTCAACTCCTGGATTAAAAACGCCTGGCGCTCCTCCTCACTCCAGTCGGCGTACTGACCTAGCCCAAGCGCCTGGGTCAATTCATCGAGCGCCTCGGTATGGCGCGATGATTCTTGCCGGATATCAACCCGCATCAGGGTCAGGCCAAACACCGATAGCCGACGCAACAAATCTTTTAGCCGGCCCTCCGCCACGACACCGGCGCCACAATCGTGCAACGACTGATAGCAAAGCATTAGCGGTTCGCGCAGATCATCGGTATGCCAATAGATGGGCGTATCCGCCGGTTGGCGCCCCGCCAATTGGGCATTAGTCCACTGCCGCGTGGCAATCAGTTGCTGGCGAACCGCCTTGAGTGCGGTCCGATAAGGCTCCCAGACATCACCCACCCACGCGCGCAGGGCCTCATTAGCATCCCGCATTGAGAGTTCTTCGATGAGTGCATTGAGCTCGGCTTCGTAGAGCTCGGTCGCTTTCCAGCGATTCAGCAGACAGACCTCGCGAGTCACGCGCGCGGTGACTCGTGGGTTGCCGTCCCGATCGCCGCCCATCCAAGAGCCAAAATGAATGGGCGCGGCGGCCAAATCGAGACCCTGCTGGGTGTGGCGCTTGAGCATCCGATCGAGCCGGCGAAGGTAGTGCGGCAGCACATCCCAAAGAGTCTGCTCTATCACCGCAAGCCCCCAGCGCGCCTCATCCTGCGGTGCGGGTCGACGGCGGCGGATTTCGTCAGTCTCCCAAGCGGCGGTAATTTCACGTCGCAGCGCTTGATGGGTGTCTTCGATTTCTTCGGGGGTCGGGTCGAGCCGGTCACCCTGATCAAGCAGCTCAGCAATTCGATTGTACTTTTGCAGTAGCGAGCGGCGCATAACCTCGGTGGGGTGTGCGGTTAGCACCAGCTCGATGTCGAGCCCAGCAATGCTCTCATGCAAGCGCTCAGGGTCAGTGCTCGCAACCCTCTGGTTAAAAAACGCCTCCAACGAACCGCGCAAAGGACCGGTCTCAGGGTCACGAACCCATGCCCGACTGCGGCGCACGCGATGGTGCTGCTCGGCAATGTTGGCGAGGTTGAGAAACTGCGAAAAAGCACGAACTACCGGCACGATATGCTCATCGGGCAGCGCACCTAGGCGCTGCTCTAGGGCACGCGCCGAATCGGCATCACCCGCACGGGCATCCTTAGCCAGTCCGCGTATTTCTTCGACGGTGTCATAAATGCGCTCACCGTCTTGGTCGTGCAAGGTGCTGCCAAGCAGCCCACCAAGCTGACGGATGTCTTCGCGCAGCGGCCGGTCGCTGCGATTTTCACTCATACTCAATGCCCCCTGATGCCTCGCATTCTGGCCAATGCACTAGCCCCATTCAAGGCGAATAGCGGCTTTGCTTGCGGCACCGCGGCAGTTCGACGACTATACGCGCATGCACGCTAACCCAGCGAAAAAATCTTGGCGCCAAGCACTCGCGGTTTACCGCCGACCGAGTGTTCTGACCATGCTGTTGCTGGGTTTTTCAGCTGGGCTGCCCTTTATGCTGGTGTTCTCGACACTCAGCGCTTGGCTACGCGAGCTCGATGTTAGTCGCACGCTGATCGGCTTTTTTAGCTGGGTGGGCATCACCTACTCGATAAAATTTATTTGGTCACCGGTGGTTGACCGCATGCCACTGCCACTGCTGACGCGTTGGTTAGGGCGCCGGCGGGCGTGGATGCTGCTTGGTCAAATCGGCATTATCGCAGGCCTTATCGGCATGGCGTTTACCAACCCCGCTGAGGCGCTATTACCGATGGCGCTCCTGGCATTGTTAGTGGCTTTTTCTTCGGCAACCCAAGACGTTGCCATTGATGCGTTTCGTATCGAATCAGATATCGATCAATTTCAAGGCGCGCTTGCCGCGACCTATCAAATGGGCTACCGAGCGGCGATTCTTGCCTCTTACACCGGCGCGCTCTACCTCGCCGAACTTGTCAGCTGGCAAACCGCCTACCTCACCATGGCGGCGTTAATGGGCGTGGGTGTCTTAACCGTGCTACTACGCCCCGAACCCGTTGCCCGCGTCGATCGTAGCACCGCCAATCGAGAGGCCCGGGCGGTGGCGTTTATTGCCCGCAACCCTCAGCTGCCAGGCTGGGCGCAACAAACCGGCGCTTGGCTGATTGGCGCCGTGGTCTGTCCGCTGACCGATTTCTTTGGGCGCTTTGGCTGGTTTGCACTGGTCATCTTGGCACTGGTGGCGAGCTTTCGGATTAGTGATATCGCTATGGCGAGCATGGCCAATCCGTTGTACATCGATTTGGGCTACAGCAAAGCCATGATTGCGAATATTAGTGGCGCTTACGGGCTTGCCATGACCATGATTGGCGCTGTGTTGGGCGGCGCGCTAGCGGCTCGTTATGGGCTCATGCGACCGCTGCTCGCCGGTGCCGCGCTGGCGGCGCTAACCAATTTACTGTTCGCCTGGATGGCCAGTCAGGGCGGTGCGCCGAGCGCGCTGATTCTCACCATTAGCGCTGATAACTTATCGGGCGGGTTGGCGGGATCAGTTTTTATTGCCTGGCTATCAAGCCTAACCAATACCGCTTACACCGCTACGCAATACGCACTATTTAGCTCATTAATGACCTTGCCTGGAAAATTTTTAAGTGGCTTTGGCGGTATTGTGGTTGATGCGGTTGGTTATCCAAGCTTTTTCACACTGTCAGCGCTAATGGGCATTCCCGCGGTCGTGCTGGTCATCGTTATCATGAAACGCCTTGGCGAGAGGTCAACGCTAGACGATAGCCTCGTTAGCGAGGGACAATGAGTCATCAACGATTTAGGAGGTTGCCATGGGTGACAGCCGTCACTGCCGCTTATTAATTCTTGGCTCTGGCCCCGCTGGATACACCGCTGCCGTCTATGCCGCACGCGCCAATCTCGAACCGGTTCTAGTCACTGGCATGGAGATGGGCGGGCAGCTCACCACCACCACCGAAGTGGATAACTGGCCCGGTGATGTCTCCGGCTTACAAGGGCCCGATTTAATGGAACGGATGCGCCAGCATGCTGAGCGCTTTGGTACTGATATTGTGTTTGACCACATTCACACCGCCGAACTAACGCAAAAACCTTTTCGACTCGTTGGCGACAGCGGCGAGTACACCGCCGATGCGCTGGTGATCGCCACGGGCGCCTCGGCCATGTACCTCGGTCTCGACTCCGAGACGGCTTTTATGGGCAAAGGCGTCTCAGCATGCGCAACGTGTGATGGCTTTTTCTACAAAAACCAAGATGTCGCTGTTATCGGCGGGGGTAATACGGCCATGGAAGAGGCGCTTTACCTGTCCAATATCGCCCGACATGTCACCGTGGTGCATCGGCGCGATCAGTTTCGGGGTGAAAAGATTCTGCAAGATCAGGTCAAAGAGCGCGCCGAAAACGGCAACATCAGCATCCGCTGGAACACAACGCTCGATGAAGTCCTCGGTGATGCCTCTGGTGTGACCGGTGCGCGATTAAAAAATACCCAAGATAACCACACCGACGATATCGAGCTGGCGGGCGTATTTATTGCCATTGGGCATCGTCCCAACACCGATCTATTTACCGGTCAATTGGATATGGCTGGTGGCTATATTCGCGTGCACAGCGGGCTTGAGGGCAATGCCACCGCCACTAGCATTGACGGCGTGTTCGCTGCCGGCGATGTGATGGATCATGTCTACCGGCAAGCCATCACCTCGGCTGGGACAGGCTGTATGGCCGCCCTCGATGCCGAGAAGTACCTTGATGCACTCGCCATGGCGACCGCACCGACCACGGCGCCAGCAACCGCAGAAGCCTCCTAAAAGGGCCCAATAGCTATGTCTGAGACCATTGCGACACCAACGCATCTGGCGCTGTATGAGCACCACCTCTGCGGGTTTTGCCAAAGCGTTCGGCGGGCAACCAGTGACTTAGGATTAACCCTTGAGTCGCGCAATATTCTCAATAACCCTGACCGGCGCCAAGAGCTCATCGAGGGCGGCGGCAAGGGCATGGTGCCCTGCCTACGTATTGAGACCGCCGATGGTGAAGTGCAGTGGCTTTATGAGTCGCGCGACATCGTTGCCTATCTCGAAGAAGTCGCGGCCAACCAGTCGCCGTCGTAATCGATTGTTAACGGGGCATGATCGGAAAACCGATCGGCGCGATGAACACGCGCGTTTTTAGCCGTTGCGGCAACCCCAGGGGTGGCTACGTGGTAATCAATCCGCCATCCGGTGTTGTTGGCCCAAGCCTGCCCTCGGTATGACCACCAAGTGTATTCATCGGGCTGGTCATTAAGCGCGCGAAACACATCGACATAACCAGCATCACCAAACAGCCGGTCAAGCCACTCGCGCTCATGCGGCAAAAAGCCTGAGTTTTTGCGATTAGAGCGCCAGTTTTTTAAATCACGCTCAGTGTGGGCGATGTTCCAATCACCACAAATCAAATACTCCCGCCCATCGTTTGCCATGGCAGCCAGCTTATCGAGCAGTGGCTCAAGAAAGGCATCCTTAATGCTTTGTCGATGCTCACCCGAGCTGCCTGAGGGCATATAAAACGAAATAACACTTAAATTGCCAAACTGCGCCTCAAGCCATCGCCCCTCGCGATCAATCGCCTCAATACCAATGCCACGCGAAATCTTATCGGGTTCGCGTAGGCTATATAGCGCAACGCCGCTATAGCCCTTTTTTTCTGCATCGGCGAACGCTGAAGTATAGCCATCGGGGAAGTAAGGCCCGTCATCAAGTTGGTCGCGCTGAGCTTTGGTTTCTTGAATGCACAACACATCAGGACGCTCACCGGCCAGCCAGTCAAAAAAACCCTTACGCTGGGCCGCTCGAATGCCATTTAGATTGGCGGTCATAATTGAAATGGTCATGAGCGCTAGGATAACCAAAACACCAAGGAGTCAAAATGCAGCGCAGCAAAGAAATGGATGAAGTCTGTTATCCATTCATCCACGAAGTCTCACCCCTTTGTGACTTTGAAGTATTAACTGATGAGCTCTGCGGTAACATCGGCGCTGCGCTTTCTATGACCTCGCCCGATATGAGCGACATTCGCGCCGATCTTGACGCCCTCCAGCCATTAGCGTTTCATCTCAATGGCTCGATTCGTGGCCGTCTAGCCATTGCCGAATCTGACCTCGATTGGGCGAAATCGAGGCTCGACTATTACCGCAGCGCCGGCGCTGATCAGCTCGATGGGTTTGTATTGCCGCGCGGCGAGATGCCCGTGCCCTTTCTGAACCTAGCCCGCTCAGGGGCAAAAAAAGCGATCCGCCAAATGGTGCGTCTTGAAGAATCAGCAATCGAAGTGCCAGCAGTGCTGCCGCGGTTCTGCAACATCTTATGTAACCTGCTGTTTGCCATGATTGTGGTGATCAATCAGCGCCGCAGTCTTGCCGAAACAACATTTACCTCAAAGAGTTATGGCACCAATACGCGTAAAGACTGATAAACGGGGCCATGGTCAGTGTGCGCAAAAAAAGCTTCGATATTAAAAATTCGGGCTAAGTTATCAGCGCTTAATACGCTGGCCGGTTCGCCGTCCGCGATCAAGCCCCCCTCGCCTAACAAAATCAGCCGCGTGCAATGCCGCGCAGCCAGTCCGAGATCATGAATTGACAGCAACACCGAACGGCCTTGGGCAGCCAAGCCGGTAAATGTCTCCATCACGGTGATCTGATGGGCCGGATCTAAGCCAGCAATCGGCTCATCGGCCATGATCAGTGGTGTTGCCTGCGCGAGTGCCCGGGCAATTAACGCACGCGTGCGCTCACCCGCTGACAGCTGGGTGGCCGGGCGCTTTTCAAAACCGGCTAACCCGGCTTGTTCAATCGCCTGATTAACCTGCTCAACATCGGTGGAAGTTGGCGCCAATCCAACGCCGCGATAGGGCATGCGTCCCAACATAACCAATGACTCCACCGCGATAGGCCAAGCAATGGTGTGCTCTTGCGGCATCCACGCGACCGCGCGGGCCCGCTCGACGTCACTCAAGCGCGCTAACGACGATACCCCCGTAAATTCAATCAAGCCCAACGCCGCTCGCATAAGGGTGGTTTTGCCAGCCCCATTCGGGCCAATTAAACCGACCACTTCGCCCGACTCAACGGTGAGTGAGACATCGCGCAACACCGAACGCTCACCTAACGACACGGCGACAGACTCAAGTGCGAGCAGACTCATGCCAGTTCTCGCCGGGTTTGATAGATCAGATGCAAAAACAGGGGTGCGCCAATAAACGCCGTGAGCACGCCGAGTTTTAAATCGGCCTCAGGCAAGATCACCCGAACTAAAATATCCGCTAACAACACCATGGCTGCGCCACCCACGGCACTCGCAGCAAGCAGTCGGCCCGGCATGGCACCAACCAGCGGTCGTAATAAATGCGGAACGACTAAGCCAACAAAACCAATGGTGCCGGCAACCGCTGTGCTCGCGCCCACAACAAGCGCCGTGCCAATAATTAATTGCCGACGCACGCGGGATAACCGCATGCCCAGTGCTTCAGCTGCATCCTCGCCCAGCGTCATGGCATCAAGCGGGCGGCTTAGGGTAGCTAACAACAGCCCACCCAGCACAACAAACGGCAAGGCGAGCCACACGTGCTCCATCGACCGGTCAGCCAGCGAGCCCATCATCCAAAAGACAATTTCACTGGTCGCGAATGGATTGGGCGAGAGATTAAGCACTAACGAGACCATTGCGCTGGCCAGGGCTGAAATCGCGATACCGGCCAAAATTAGACTTAACGAGCCGCCACGCGAGCCGGCCAGTAAGGTAATTAAAAACACCCCAAGCAGCGCGCCGGCTAGAGCGGCCAACGGCAACCCAAGTGGAAATGCCGATGCCAATCCCAGCTGAATGGCGAGCACGGCCCCCAGCGCAGCCGAACCTGAAACGCCCAACAACCCAGGCTCTGCCAATGGATTGCGCAGGTATCCCTGCATGGCCGCCCCGGATAGGCCCAAGCTCGCGCCAACCAGGACCGCAAGTATCGCTCGTGGCAGTCGAATCTCCTGCATCACCAGCGATAGCGGCGTTTGCGTATCCGTTAATAAAGCCTGAAAGCTTGCCACTGGCCCTATGGCTGCTGGCCCAACCACCAGCGATAACGCAAATAACCCGCCTGTTAGCAGTATTAAACTAGCGAGCAAGGGCTTCACTGAGCACCTATCAACTGACCGCGCAGGGTGCTGATGCGCTCAATCGCGGCTAATACCTTAGGCGTGCCACACACCCATTCGCGATTAATCAGCCCTCGATGCGCTCCCGAGCGCGCCGCTTGCGCCAACACGGGGTGTCGCATAACGGTCTCCGATCGCGAATAACCATCATGTCGACTGCCGGTAATCACCAGCTCAGGCGCTGCCATCACCAGCTGCTCAAGCGGCAAATGGCCGCCGGCGTTGACGCCATAGTCGCTGGCAACGTTGTCAAAACCGGCGGCCTTAACAATATCGCCGATGAGCGTGCCTTCGCCGCGGGTGTAGCCGTTGGGAAAGTACAAAGCCGCCTCGGGGGGATTAATCGGTGGGCCAGAGAGCATGGCAAGGCCACCCTCGAATGAGGCTACCAAACGTTGCGCGCGCTCTGGCTGACCGAGCACCTTACCCATACGCAAGAGATTGCGGCGCACATCCGCAAGCGAGGTTGCCGGCTCAAATACCGCCACAGGAATCCCTAACCGCCGCAGCATCGACACCGTGGTCGTCGCGCTAAAACGCCCGGCAATCACCAAATCCGGCTTGAGAAGATGGATCTCCTCGGCGCGGCCATGATTGATCGGAAAGGCGGCCGCCCGATCAGCCATCGCCGAACTGCGCGGGTCTCGCGCCAGCGCCGACACTGACGCCAGCTGACCCTCATCGGCGACCAGCATGGCCAGCTGATCGGTGCACAGGTTCATGGAGACGACGCGCTGGGGTGGTTCACTGGCGGTTGCAGTGCCCAAGGATAAGCCAATGATTAGGCTTAAAAGAGTGCAGCGACCACCATTTACCATTTTAAGCGCACGCCTAAATTCCCGGCGCGGCCTCGCGACGCATACCCCCAAACTTCTTTGTGATTCTGATCGAACAGATTTGTTAGTCGGGCATACACATGTATTGCGCTGTTGAGGTTATAGCCTGCCGCCAAATCAACAACAGTAAAATCAGATAATCGTGCGCCATTGGTGCCTCCAGTCCAGAACTGATTGTCGTAAAGACCGCGCACGTGCCGTAGCTGCCCAGAGAGATTGGCCGGACTTTCAGGGATATCCCAGGCTAAACTTAGCCGCAGTTCGTTACGCGGACGCCGTATTTCAATGCCGCCGTCTGGGTCTGTCGCATCTAAGTAGGTATAATCGCCAGTCAGCGTTAAAGAGTCTGAGAGATGTGAGTTAAAGCTCATTTCAAGACCTTGCCGGCGACTGGTTCCCGACTGATTGCTATACGTCACAGGCGGGGAGAAGTTTTCAGCCACAATCTCATCGGTAAGTTGCTCACGAAAATAAGTGACATCAATTGAACCGCCAATTGATTCCACGAATAACTCTACGCCAGCATCGACGCCTACGTTTTCTTCTGGTTCAAGATCGTTATTGAGAGCAGCGTCAGTGCCACCCGTAAATTCGAAGAAAGACGGATTAACAATTGCTCGGCCCACTGAGGTGTGAAACCTTACATCTTCAGTTGCAGCGTAGCTCAGTGCCGCATTCCAAGTTGTCGCGTTAGAAAAAGACTTGTTGTTATCACGACGAATCCCTGCTTGCATACTCAATCCATCGGATAACCAGCCCTGGTATTCCACAGCTAGACTGTTGCTAACACGATCTTGCAGATCAGCCGCATTTGCATCTTCCTTACGCTCTACCAAAGCACTCCAAAGCTGAGAGCTGACGGGAATTTTTCTATCATCCATCGCGAGCTGCAGGCGATAGGAGCCGATTTCTGTCGAGCTGTCGGAGACAACACTGTCTTGGTTAGCGGTTCTATCAAAACGCAACCGTTGACTCATCTGCCCATCAGGGGATGTGTAATTGAGCCGGGTACTTAATGCTCGCTCGAGCGCATCAGATTGTTTGCTGAGGTCATCAAAAACATAATCAGCTTCATTGTCCGAAGATGGCCTTCCACCAAAGCCATCCGCATTTTCGTCAAGATCATAAACCGATTCAGCCAAACGTGCCGTATAGGCGAATTCGAGCTGCTCGGACAAACCTATGGAACCCTTTGAGGCGAGTCCAGACCAGCGGATTCCATCACGCTCGCCACCGTCATTACTGTAGTCGTAACCGCGATCATTCTTATTGTAGAGACTCACTGAAAACTCAGATAACTCGTCGCCATAGCTCACATAGCCAGCGGTTCGATCGCCACCCCCCAGTTCAGCACTAACCCCACGATTCCAACCCTTGCCAGCACCCCGCGTAACAATATTGATCACACCCGTTGACGCATCTGTGCCGTAAGGAACCGCCTGAGGGCCGCGTAAAATCTCAATACGCTCGACATAAGTGACGTCGAGTCCACGAAGGTAATACTCATTATCCCCAGACCCAGCGCGCACACCATCGATAAGAACAAGAACATGATTACCCTCACCACCACGGACACGTATTTGGCGGTTGCTTGGGGAGTCTCCATTCATTGAGATGCCTGGCTGTGCTTCAAGCGCTTCCTGCACGCTAGCGTAGCCCTGATCTTCGATCTGCTCTTTGTTAATTACGGTACTAGACCGGCCAAACTCATCGGCCGCCACTGGTGAAATACCACCAACGACGATGACCGGTTCCATTTGGGTGACTTGGGAGTTTTGCGCATACGCGCTCGATGACACACTGACGGCGATCGCCAGCGCGGTGTTGGTTAATGCCCTGTTCATTGTTTTGAGGCCTTTTTTCTTTTGGCGGGATAGCTCCCACCGACAGACACACGTGGTCTGCGAAGGCCCTCATCGGACAGCCCACCGCAGACCGGCGACTGTCACCTCTGCGGAATGCCGCTTCCCTGGCGCGCCCCGCACCGGAAATGGGTGATCACAACGGCAGGTCTCCTGGCTCACGGGTCGTTGCTTAGCTCCGCCTTCCCATCACAAACCGTGACAGTGGCATTCAGGAGCTTCGCTCGCCGCTTACAGTTGCGGGGGCAGCCGCAGCTTTTCACTGCGTTCCCTTTTCATCCGATGCCGTAGCATCAGAACCGAAGCGTTTTTGAGTCTGCCGAGATCAGCAAAGAAGTTCAAGTAAGCCTTACGGTCGGATTGAACCCAACGGGTTGAGCTATCAGTTCAGGCGCGTTGCAGGATCAGATCAAAGACATCATGGCCTTTTCGCACACCACGACGCTCAAAACGGGTAGCCGGACGCTCGCCGGCGTTGGGAGCGAACCCGCCATGCAGGTTCTCAAGCGTGGGCTCAGCGGTGCTCAGCGTCAGCATCCACTCAGCATACTCAGCCCAATCCGTGGCCATGTGTATAAAGCCACCGGGTGCAAGGCGGTCAGCCACGGTTTTTAGCCAATCGGCCTGAACCATGCGGCGTTTGTGGTGACGCTTTTTGGGCCAAGGGTCAGGAAAGAATAGTTGGAGCCCGAACAGGCTCGCGGTGGGGATCGCTTGGCGAAGCAAGTCACTCGCATCGCCGAGCAGAACTTTTAGGTTAGTCAGGCCTTCGTTTTCGATTCGTCGCAGCAGTTGCCCAGTGCCCGCTCGATAGACTTCGACACCAAGGTAATTGCGCTCAGGATGAGCCGCCGCCATCTGCGCTAGGGCCTCGCCATCACCAAAACCAATATCAACAACCAGTGGGGCCGGTCGGTCGAACAACGTCTCGACCGCGAGGCGCTCGTTGGGTTGCCAGTTCACGCCCCAGAGCGGGTAGAGCGTCTCGAGCGCGCGTTGTTGGCCAGCGGTAAGGCGGCCCTCGCGACGAACAAAACTGCGAATCCGCCGTGGCTCAGGTGTGCTCACGAGCCGCCTTGCCAGAAGGTGCCCTCTAGCGGTGAGCTTGCCGAGGCAAACCGCCGCATTGGCATACGGCCAGCTAGATAGGCCTCGCGCCCGGCCTCAATGCCTTTGCGCATGGCCGAGGCCATCAACAACGGATCTTTAGCCGCGGCAATCGCGGTGTTCATCAACACCCCATCGCAGCCAAGCTCCATGGCGACCGCGGCATCCGATGCGGTGCCGACACCGGCATCAACAATAATCGGGACAGTGGCGTTCTCAATGATGGTCATGAGGTTGTAGCGATTTTGCACCCCCAGCCCAGAGCCAATCGGCGAAGCCAGCGGCATGACCGCTACGCAGCCCATCTGCTCGAGGCGCTTAGCAGCGATTGGGTCGTCGCTGGTGTAGACCATGACCTCAAAGCCATCATCGATGAGCTGCTGCGCGGCATCCAAGGTCGCGGGGACATCGGGGTAGAGGGTCTGTTCATCGCCCAGCACCTCAAGCTTGACCAGCGTATGACCATCGAGCAGCTCACGCGCAAGACGACACACCCGCACCGCATCGGCGGCGGTGTAGCAGCCCGCCGTGTTGGGCAAGATGGTGAATTCATCGGGCGGGATAACATCGAGGAGATTTTCCTCTTCGGCATTTTGCCCAATGTTGGTCCGACGAATCGCCACCGTGACGATCTCGGCACCGCTTTGCCGAATCGCGGCACCGGTTTGGGCCATATCTTGGTACTTGCCGGTCCCAACCAACAGGCGCGACTGATAGGCCCGACCCGCGATGGTGAGGATGTCGTTTTGGCTCATAATCTGCTCACTTTCGATCAGCCACCGCCAATGGCGCGAATGATTTCGACTCGATCGCCTGCTTTGAGGCTGACATTGGCATATTCGCTGCGGGGAATGACGTCTTGGTTGTGCTCAATGGCAACGCGCTGGCCCTGCATGCCGAGCTGCTCGAGCAAGTGCTCAAGCGAACTTCCAGCAATCACCGTCTGGGCATCGCCGTTGACCGCAATGGTTACCTGAGAAGTCTGGCAATTCATGCTTATAGTGTAACGCAGACCACGCCATCGGGGCTTTGATTGCAAATAATCAGGCTTGCTCAGCGCGCCCAAACCCGGATACTGGGTAGTGAGCTTAGCGGCTGTAGCTCAATGGTAGAGCGCTGCCCTCCCAAGGCAGTGATGCCGGTTCGATCCCGGTCAGCCGCTCCAGTTTGAAGCGATTCAATTAAACCGGCTTAAGAATGACCTGATCGGTCTGAGCGCTTGCGAGTCGGTAGGGCACGGCACTGCCCGCAAACTGTTGGATAATTCGTTGTGCTTCGGCCTGCGCCTCACGCAGCGGGCCATTAATTACGATGGCTTTACCGTGATATTCCACCCGACAATTCTGCCGCATCGTCGCTGCCATACTGTTGCCCCCAAGGCATTTGGTGCACTGCGAGAGCGCGGATTGTGACGCCCCAGTGACAGAAGGTAAAGCGTGAATTTTTTTGTTTTATCAATCGAACACGCCAATCACTCGAGGGTTTATCAATGCATGCAATCGCCGGCCTGGTTCGATGCGCAATGAAGCGGCCGCTTGCCCACTAATTTGCGCCCACAACGTCGCTCGCTGGCCGGCGCTTAAGCGCACGCGCAAGCTGCCATCGGCCTGTCTGTCTACGCCAGCCACGCTGACAGCGATGGTGTTGAGCGCACTCGTTGCAAGGGGTGGTTCGAGGAGCAACACCACATCCTGACTCGCGAGCTTTAAGCGCACCCACGCCCCGCGCTCAAGGCTGACACCCTCAATGCGCAAGCGCCCGGCGTCAGTCGCTAGTGTGGTTGCCCCCCACTCGTTGTCGCGCGCAACCACGCGGCCTTCCCAAATGACCATTGGCTCGCCAGCATTGAGCTGGCTCCACCCTGACTGTTGCGCCGACACGCTCGCTAGGTGCCCCTGCTCAACAATCGCCCCGGCATTCATGCTTAGCACTTGGTCGGCGAGTGTGAGCACCTCGTCAGGCCGGTGGGTGACATAAACAATGGGGGTGGCAAACCGGCGCGGTAAGTCACGAATCAGCGTCAAAATATCTTCACGCAGAGGTGGGTCAAGTGCGGCCAGCGGCTCATCGAGCAACAACACGGCCGGACCCGCGAGTAGCGCGCGGCCCAGCGCCACCCGCTGCGCCTCACCCCCCGAAAGCACCGAGGCAGAGCGCTCGAGTAGTGATGCTAGCCCCAATGCCGCGATCACCTCATCCCGATCAGGCCCCTCGCCGCGACGACGCGCAAGGGCGTAATCCAAGTTGCCCGCAGCGCTTAGATGACGAAATAGCCGGGTGTCCTGGAACACCATACCGACACCGCGACGATGACTCGGAGCAAACACCCCGCGCCCCTGCCAGATTTGGTCGCCATGCTCGATCACGCCAACCGCGTTTTTCTCCAGCCCCGCCAGAGCCCGCAACAGTGTGGTTTTGCCACACCCCGATGGGCCAAATAAGGCACTAATCCCATCACCGATGGATGCCTGCGCGGCAAGCGCAAAGCCTGGGCGCTGTAATTGCAAATCAAACCGCAGTACCGGCGCACTCATCCCGATACACCGGGGCGGGCGTGGCGGTTGAGCGAATAAATTAATACCAGCACCACAAACGAAAAGCCTAGCAGTCCCGCTGAGAGCGCATGCGCGGCGCCGTACTCAAGCGTCTCAACCTGCTCATAAATCGCAATGGCGACGACCCGGGTCTCACCGGGCAAGCTGCCACCAACCATTAACACCGCGCCAAATTCGCCCAAGGTATGAGCAAACCCAAGCACGGCTGCAGTCAAAAACCCTCGCCCGGCGAGCGGACAGGCAATACTAAAAAACGCATCGAAAGGCTTAGCGCCTAACGTCGCGGCCACCTCCATAGGGCCGGCGCCAACGGACCGAAACGCATCGCGCAGCGGCTGAACCACAAATGGCAGTGAATACAGCACCGAGGTAATCACCAAACCGGTAAAACTAAAGGTCAATGTCTGCTCAGTGACCGCCATCCAAGGCCCACCAATTGGGCCTTGCGGGCCGAGTAATATCAGCATGTAAAAACCCAGCACGGTTGGCGGCAACACCAGTGGCAACGCCACCACGGCATCAACGACCACCCGCCAACGGCTGTGGCTGACGGCGAGCCACCAGGCAAGCGGCGTACCGAGGGCCAACAATACCAACACCGTGACACTGGCCAATTGCACGCTGACCCACACCGGCATGAGGTTCATGGCGCGGGCACTGCCGTGTCATAACCAAACGCCTTGAGCACTTGCGCGGCCGCTGGGCTGCGTAGATAGGTCATAAATGCTTTCGCCTTTGCCGGGTTGGGCGCGTTGGTTAAACGCACCGCATCTTGCCGGATGGGCCCATGCCAACGGCGATCAACCATCATCCACTCACCGGGGTGATTTGCCTTTGCATGGACATAGGATGCGGCAACAAGCGCATGACTGACATTGCCGGTCACCGCGTATTGAAACGCTTGGCCAACGTTTTGCGCTTGCACCACGACAGCCTTCAGTGACTGCCACTGCCGCGTTGCGACCAATGCCTCACGAGCCGCCCGGCCGTAGGGCGCCAGACGCGGATTGGCAATGGCAAGCCGGCGCGGTGAGCGCTTAGCAAGCCCTGGCAAACCCTCGGCTGGTAATTGTTCAGCGGTGTTTGACCACAGCACCAAGCGCCCCAGGGCATAAGTAAATCGACTGTCGGCGGCGGCCAAACCTACATCGATAAGCCGCTGTGGCCGAGCCTGGTCAGCCGCCAAAAACACATCATAAGGGGCACCATTGATAATCTGCGCATAGTGGTGACCGGTCGCTCCGGCGCTAATTTGCACCGGCTCACCGCCATCCGCAACATAGGCCTTTACAACGGCTTCAAGCGGCAGCAAAAAGTTACTCGCTACCGCGACACGGAGGTCAGCGGCGCCCACCGAGGCGCTAACGAACAACAAGCTAATGCACAATGCCCAACGCGGCATACCAATTGCACTCTCAATCGACCATACCGCATGCTCTACTGCCGAGGGTTACGGGTCAATGTAGAAAAGGAATCAATCCATGCGCATCGTTCTAGGCATTATTGGGTCGGTCATGACCCTAATTGTGCTGGCCACCGCAGCGGTGGTGTTCTTCGTCGACCCTAACCAATGGCGCGAGCCCATTAGCGACGCGCTCAGCGAACAAACCGGTCGTCCGGTCGCGATTGATGGCTCACTCAACTGGCAGTTTTTCCCGCGCCTAGGCATTGACGTGGGCGCGGTCCGCATTGGCAGTGGCGCAGGGTTTGGTGATCGCCCCCTGCTGAGCGCGCAAGGACTGAGTCTGGGGTTGGAAATCATGCCGCTGCTAACCGGCGAGATTGCGCTTGAAGCACTGCGCATCGACACCCCCCAAATCAACCTCATTCGCCGAGCCGATGGGCAGACGAACTGGCAAGCGCTCGGGCCGCAGTCAGCCAATGCGCGCTCCACCGAGCAAGCCTCATCAACGCCACCGACATGGATGGCGGGCTTTAGCTTGGGCGGCATCAATCTAAGCAATGGCGAAATCACCCTCGATGATGCACTCAACGACCAACGCCTGCGCGCAGAGCAAGTCAACATCACGCTATCAGCGCTACGCCTAGGCCAGCCCTCTAAGCTCCAAGCCGAGGCGCTATGGGTGACCGAGCAGCAAACTCAGCAAGCCGAACTCCGCGCGACCATTACCCCGAATAAAAACCGCAGCTTGGCGATTCGCGACACGCAACTCCGCCTCGATGATGTCGCTGTCGATCAGCTGGATGCTGACCTGAAGCTCACCGCCCAAGGCCTGCGGGTTGAGCCGCTAAGCGCGCGATTTTTTGACGGTGATTATCAAGGCGACATCCAACTCATCACCGCCGACGCCGCCATGCCCGCACGCTTTGATGAATCACTGACCGGCGTTGAGATCGGGCCATTGCTTGCCGCGCTAACCGATATCGAGTCACTCACTGGCCGCGGTAATGTCAGCCTAAGCGGACAGATTAATCTCGCTGGCGCCGACACGGCACTGGCAAGCCTTAATGGCCGTGGGCGCTTGAGCATTCGGGATGGCGCCATTGACGGGGTTAACATCGCCCGTACTTTGCGCGCGGCAGCCGCCCGACTCGAAGGGCGGCAACCGCCCGCCGCTGCGGGGCCAGCACAGACCGACTTCACAACACTCAGCGCCAGTGTGGTGATTACCAACGGTATCGCGCGGACCGACGATCTCGCGCTTGACTCGCCTTTGCTGCGTCTGCGCGGTCGCGGGCAAACAAACCTCGACACCCAAACCCTCGATTTGGCATTGGAGGTTAACTGGGTCGACACCCTCGAGGGCCAAGACGGCAAAGCACTCGAGGCGCTCCAGGGGATAACCATTCCTGCTCGCATGACCGGGCGCTGGTCCGACCCAAGCATCGAAATCGATGTCGCTGAGGCAATCCGCCAAAATCAAAGCGAGCAGCTACGCGAGCGGATTAACCAAGAGGTCGATTCATTGCGCGAGCGTCTGGAGGGATTGTTCGATTAATGCCGGCCGATGAAAAGGATTTTGCCCACCGCGTACTGGCTTGGTACGACGTCCATGGTCGCCACGATCTGCCATGGCAAAACCCGGCAAGCACCTACCGAGTGTGGATTTCGGAGATCATGCTCCAGCAAACGCAAGTCACCACGGTCATTCCGTATTTTGAGCGGTTTGTCGCCCGATTTGCCGATGTCAGCGCACTAGCTCAGGCCGATCTTGATGAGGTGCTCAGCCTTTGGGCTGGGCTCGGCTATTACGCCCGCGCCCGTAATCTACACCGCTGTGCGCAAGTGCTTGAACGTGATCACGGCGGTGAATTTCCACACGCCCTAGAAGCGGTTTGCGCGCTACCCGGTATTGGCCGCTCCACCGCCGCCGCTATTCTCTCGCTATCACGCAATGCACCGCTCGCCATCCTTGATGGCAATGTGAAACGCGTTCTAGCTCGCTATCACGCGGTGCAAGGCTGGCCTGGGCAAGCCAGCGTAATGCGCCGACTATGGCAATTGAGCGATGCCCACACGCCATCTTCGCGCACCGGTGCCTATAACCAAGCGATGATGGATCTTGGCGCCACGCTCTGTCAGCGCCAACCTGACTGCCCCCGCTGCCCATTGCAAAACGGCTGCCAGGCTCGCGCTCAGGGTAACCCCCGCGATTATCCGGGACGTAAGCCACGGCGCGCCAAGCCCACCCGCGAAACCCATGTAATGATTATCGAGCAAGCCAACCAGGTGCTACTGCAACGGCGCCCACCAAGCGGCATTTGGGGTGGGCTCTGGTCGCTACCTCAGTGCAATGATGGCGAAGATATGATGATGTGGGCAAAACATCAGCTCGGTATCGATATTCAGCTTACCGAAGACCAAATGACGCCGATCCGCCATGAATTCACCCACTTCACCCTGACCATAAAACCGCTGCGGGCGCGCTGTATTGGCAGCCATCAATTGCAGGATACCGAGTGTCAATGGCATGACCCGGAGCGCTTGGCAGCCGCCGGATTACCCGCGCCCATACGAACATTGCTAGACCGACAGGAGTAGGACCGATGAGCGACCGTGTTTTTTGTGTGAAATTGGGCGAAGAAGGCGATCGCCTCAAGCGCCAGCCGTACCCTGGTGAATTAGGCGAGCGCATTCTCGCTAATGTCAGTCAAGAAGGCTGGAAGCTCTGGCTTGGCCATCAGACAATGTTAATTAACGAATACCGCCTCTCACCCATGGACCCCAAGGCGCGGGCGTTTCTCGAGCAAGAAATGGAGAAGTTTTTCTTTGGTGAAGGCTCGGCACCGCCGCCCGACTTTCAGCCTGAACAGTAAAGGCGTTCAGCTTTTGACTTGCCCCAAACGCTGCGCAAGGCGCTGGGCTGCGACACCCGCAGGCTGGGAGGTCGTGGCTGTGCTGCCTTGCGCCGCTTTTCGGCCATTCCAAAGCCGCGCCAAGGCTTTGGTTAGCGCATCAGCACTCATCGGCTCAGGGACATACCCGGGCATACCATGCTGACGTGCGCGCTTGCGTAATTCTGTGGCCTTGGGCGGGCCGATGGCGCAAATCTTCACCGCTTGGTGTTGATGAATCATCTGCGCAAAACGCAATTTACTTTCACAGTCGCTGGTAATGTCGATAAGCAACAAGTCCATCGACTTTAGATCAGCAGCATCACGCAGCTCACCAAGCGTGCCAAAGCCACGTAACTCACTGACGTGATCGGTTAGCGCCGCCACAATCGCTTCACGTCGAGTAATGCTGGGGGTTAAAAACCCCAGCTTTGGCAACGGCTTAGCAAACAAACTCACCATACAAACAGAACAATGCGACTTAACTTAACAAATGGTGACGCAGTCAGCGTTAAGGCGTTATCCCTTTAAGATGGTATTTTTCCTGCATGAATTCGATGGCGTGTCGCTACTGACATCAGTGCTGCGCCACTACAGCGCAATTTGACAGCAATCATTTTGCGATGAGTTGCAACCGTGGCCGCCGAGCGACTTAGACGCTTGGCGATCTCGCGATTGGTCAACCCTTCGCCGAGCAATAGAAAAATATCCATTTCACGCGCGGTGAGCCGATTAATGAGATTTTGCTCATCCTCAAACCCGGGATTTTGCTGCTGAATAACGCCCCGGAGGTGCTTGCTAAGCTCGGCGTGAGCTTCGCCTTTGCTAATTACCCCCTCAATCATGCCGGCCACCTCAGCGGGTGGCGAGAAGTCCTCGACATGCGCCGAAAGCACGAGCACACGGGCGTCATTATTCACCTGCTTAAGCACCTCAATGACGCGAACACCATTACCATCCGGCAGGGCCAAATCAGCAATCACCAAATCCGGCAGATGCTGCTCACAGGCTTTTATCCCCTCGGCGACGTTAAACGCTCGCGCCACTAACTCCAGACCCGTAAGGTCGTTAATCGAGCGCGCCAACATTTCTGAGAACATGCGCTCATCTTCCACCAATACGGTCTTAAGCGCGTCGGGGTGCGGGTTCATTGCCATCTCCTTGTGCAAGTAAAAAATGAACCACCGTGCCGGTGTGTTCGGATGTCTGAATAACCAATGCAGCGCCAATGCGCTCAGTGACCGCTCGGACCATATAAAGCCCATAACCATGGCCCTCGGTTTCTGCCTTGGTGGTCACCATCGGATCAAATAACCGCGCCACATCATCGGCCGCCATCCCCGGGCCTTCATCAGTAACGGTGATATCGATCAATGGCCCTTTAGCAATAGAGCCAATTTGTGTGTCGCCGCGCGGAATCTCATCAACCGGCTCGGCGGCAAGGCGCAAGCGCCCACCGCTCATACCCATTGCTTCAGCGCCATTGCGCCCTAAGTTAAGCAAAGCGGTGACCAAAAATGGGTGATGGCTATCGGTGTAAAGCCCTGGAGTAGTGTGGGTCGTGACCTTCACCGCCTCAGGAACACTAAAGGCCAACATCGCGCCCACTTCATCAACCACGGTGGCAATACAAACGGGCTTAAACGCTGGCTTGGACGTACCACTTAACGCGATCAACCCCGACATTACCGTTCGCGCCCGCGCGAGTCCGGTTTCCATTAAATCCAACGTTGGCGCCGGGAGTTTTTGGCCTTTGGCAACACGCTCCCGAAGTTGGCCCATGCCCAGTTGCAACACCCCGATCACGTTGTTGCCATCATGCGCAATGCCGCGCGCGAAATGCTCAATCGTCTCAGCCCGTTCAGTCAGCAGACGGGATTCATAAAACCGTTGCTCGAGCAGGCGCTCGGCGAGTTGCTCGCTAAGGCTCGCCTCGGCACTAGCGACTCGCCGGTCGGCGTCCTCCTTGCGAATCAGCATATAGCTCGGTGCTTGCAAGAACACAAATGACAACACAACCAAAAAAAACACAATGCTAATCGCCTCCGGCACCCGCGCATCAACCGGGAAGTAGCCCCAATCAAGCCAAGTCCACACCAAGTAGCCGGCACGCACCGCAAAGACCGTCATCAACATCGCATGGGTGCTAATTAACACGTGGGTAAGCGTTGACCGGCGCAACGATGAGCGCATCAAAATAACGATGGCAAAACCCTGGCTGAAAGCCACAACGACCGAAACAAACAGCGTCCGATCGAGGCGTACTGCATCGATAGGGGGAAGCGAAATGAGGTTAAATCCGGCTATGCCGATAATCAGCCAAGCGATAAGCACCGGCCTAAAGCGCCGTTGCTCAGTGTAGCTAATGAGCGCATTGAGCATTAACCCAATGCCCAGCAACATGAAGCTGTTGGCAACTTGAATACTGACCCAGTCAGGGATTAGGCCGCGCAGGACATACATTGTCAGGCCAACGCCAGCGAGCAGGTAACCCAAGCCCCAGCAGCGAATGGATTGATCGCGCCAGCCCCGACCGAGCAGCGTTATCAGCCCAAAACAAATACACCCAGCACACATCAACAAGATGAGCGTGCCTTTATCAATCAGCTCTAGCACGGCGACTCTACCCTTAAGAAGAAAATCAAGGTATTACAAACTAATGGGGATATGTATACCTGAAAATAGGGGCATCGACTGAGCAAAGCCAGCGCGGTGGCTTGCTTGACCCATTCGTTAACTTGGGGTTGAATGACCAGCTTGGCGGCCGAGTAGCTCAGTCGGTAGAGCAGACGACTGAAAATCGTCGTGTCGGCAGTTCGATTCTGTCCTCGGCCACCATTTCCCCAGCCTTTTTCCATTATCCCTTGGATTCGGTATGGCGACCGATCAGTTGTCATGGTCTGATTAGGGCACGCCCGCAACGGGAGCCGACCGAGTTGAGTTATGCACGATTCCGCTGATCCTGCACTTGTTGTCAACGATGGTGTAGTCATTCATCTAGCCGAACCGTTGGTGGTAACGGGGCGAATTGAGCTCCATGGCTGTATTCATGGCCACGTCAGCTGCACCCAAATTGATGTTGGAGCGACCGGTGTCATTGATGGGCAGTTAACGGCCGACAAAGCGGATATCAAAGGAACGCTCGGCACTCAGCTCACCGCAACCTCGCTGGTGCTCCGCGATGGTGCGCACATCAGCGGCAGCGTTGAGTACGCTGAGCTCACGGCAGAGTTGGGCGCACAGATTGATGCCACGTTGTCGCGCAAGCACCCCGCTGTGCAACCAGCGCCCGAGACGTTGGAGGTGATCAATGAGTAAACGGCGCCGCCAATCGCAATGGCTCCATGACATACACGCCGCGGTCGATGCCCACGAGCCCAGCGAAATCATTATCCCAAGCGTTGAGGGCAGCGTTCACATCGCCATTAACAAAGCGGATATTGATCAACACTTCCGACGCCAAAAACGCCATCGGCGACTGATTGCCCGTGGCCACCAGGTTGCCATGCTGGCACTGGCGCTTGCCGGAATTGCTGCGTTTGTCCTCAACCTTGACCAGAAGCTAGGTGCCTACCTGGCCCGCGCTGAGGTAGAGGAATTAGCCGAAGATAAGCGTGCCGTTGAGCAAGCGTTCTCGCTTTATGCCCAATACACTCGCGATATTGTCGCCGAGTATCGCGACGATCTCTCATCAGAAGTTGAAGATCTTGGCACGAGCACACCACAGGTCCTGCGCGCAGCCGGACAAACCACGGGCACCGGTGGTGCACTCGATGCTGAGGCGCCGATTGCCAAAATCCTTGATCAATACATTGATCGCGACAGCGCTGAGCAGCTCCACGAAGTCGCTCGACTCAACCACTTTTTAGAACAGTTTCCTGTTTATCGCCCGCTTGCCGAGAGTCACATCACCTCGGGATTTGGGATGCGCAAACATCCGGTGACAGGGCGGGTTGTTCCCCATCGCGGCACAGATTTAGTCTCCTACCAAGCCCCTGATGTGCTTGCGGCCGGCGATGGACGGGTTGTGTTTGCGGGGCGCAAGGGCCAATCCGGCAAAATGGTCAGAGTCGACCATGGTGCCGGCATCGAAACGCTTTACTTACACCTCGCCTCGATCGATGTCGAACAAGGCGAAGGCGTATCCGCTGGTGATCTGATTGGTGTCATGGGCGAGACCGGTCAGACCGATGGCGCGCATTTACACTTTGAAATTCGGGTTGCTGGCCAACCCATCGATGCCGCAAAAATGCTCCGGGTGGCGAGCCGTGGCGACTAAATCACGCAAAACCAAACCGCTCCTTGCACGGATGCGCAGCGATGCAAGCCTGCAACAAGACCCAAGCGTTGCAACACTACTAACCGCAGAGCGCTCATCAGTGATCAGTGAGGGCGTGCAACTTAATGGCGACATCACCACCCCCGGCAGTCTGCACATCAATGGCCGGCTCAACGGCAATATCCAAGCCCAGCGGGTGGTGATCGGTCGCGAAGGGAGTGTCGTTGGCAACATTAACGCCGCCGTTGTCACCGTGAGTGGCTACATCGACGGCGCGGTTGGCAGCGACGAGCTCCACGCGCTTGAGACAGGCGTTATCGAGGGCAATATCCGCTGTACGCAATTGGTAGTCAGTAACGGCGCCTCAATTTACGCCCAGGTTCAGGCTGCAGGGCAACCGGCGCTGCCCGACCAACCGCGCGGTCAATAAACCGGGCATTCATCTTATCGCGCCAACGTGGCATCCTGCCGCCCCATGCAGGATTTGCTCCCGATCTTAGGAATCTTTGCGGTGTTCTCGCCCGCGTTGATGCTACCCGGCCCCGACTTTGTGGTTGTGGTTCGCAACACCATGGCGCATGGCCGACGCAACGGCGTGCTCACCGCCCTTGGGATCAGTATCGGCATTGTGCTCTATGCGGGGTTGAGTGTGGTTGGCATTGCCACGTTGCTCAATCAGCTGGCGTGGTTTGGCAGTGTCATTCGAATTCTCGGCGCGACATTTCTGACCTACCTCGGTATTAATTTGCTCTTCACCCGCCATGCGCCACTGGCACTTGAATCATCATCAAACACACCTTCGCCCCGACCCAACGCGCGCAATCCAGTGTTTTTGGGCCTATTGGTCAACCTGACCAATCCCAAAGCAATCGTATTTTTTGCCAGCATTTTTAGTACCGCTATTCGTCCGAGCATGTCACCCCTACTACTAACTGAACTGGTCATAGCGCTCGGTATTTGCGGGTTTTTGTGGTTTTCGCTTATCAGCATGGCGACAGCCACCACGGGTTTTTTGGTTAGCCTCGAAGATCATCAGCACTGGATTGAGCGCTTCGCCGGGGTGGCGTTTTTAGGTTTTGCCGCCAAATTGCTGGTCGATCTATTGCGCTAATTTGCGATGAATTTTTCTGATCCGCCTTTAATCTAAATCCACTTTACTTTCCCGCCTGTTAAACCGAGCATTCTCGCGGTTTAAGAAAACCACGCCATAAAACTAAATGTTTCGGAGGGAGTGACATTGAGCCAAACACCATCTACCGAGCCGGCGGATAGCTCGCCGCGCACCGGCATGAACGCAACCCTAGGCGACCCTTGGGTACTGGGCATTAGCGCGGGGTTTATCCTGCTGTTTATTGCCCTGTCGATTTACGACGTTAACTTGGTCTCGAGCGCCGTCGGCGAAGCCTTCGCTTGGACAGCCAAAGTCCTCGGTTCCTATTTTCAGCTACTGCTGCTTTTAACCTTTGTCATTGCCATTGGCGTGGCAATTTCCCCGGCCGGTGGGGCGGTCATGGGTGATTTGGATCAGCCAGAAATGAGCACTTTTAAATGGATCGCCATTATTATGTGCACACTCCTGGCAGGGGGTGGCGTGTTCTTTGCCGCCGGCGAGCCGGTCTATCACTTCATCGCTGAAACACCCCCCGCTTTCGAGGCCGCAACCGGCACGCCGGAAGCGGTTAAGGGTGCGCTCGCGCAGTCGTTCATGCACTGGGGCTTTTTGGCTTGGGCGGTACTCGGTGGGCTAACAAGCCTTGTGTTAGTGCACGCGCATTACGTCAATGGCCAGCCACTGCAGCCACGCACGCTGCTCTACCCACTCTTTGGTGATCGGGTTATGCACGGCGCATTTGGCGGCATTGTCGATGCTGTGTGTGTGATTTCAGTGGTCGCCGGCACCGTCGGGCCGATTGGATTTTTGGCCACGCAGGTTGCCTATGGTGGCAGTGTCCTGTTTGGGTTTTCTGATGGCTACGGCACCCAGCTCGCGGTCCTCGCGGTGCTTGGCGTTATTTATGTCAGCTCAGCGGTGAGCGGCATTCATCGGGGTATTCAGCTACTCAGCCGGTTTAACGTCTACTTAGCATTAGTGATTGGCGCCATTATCTTTGTGTTTGGCCCAACGCTGTTTTTAGTGGATAGCTATACCCAGGGCATGGGCGCGTATTTAGGCAACTTTTTGAACATGGCGACAATGACCACACAAACCGCACCGGATTGGTGGATGAAGTGGTGGACGGTGTTCTTTTTTGCCTGGTTTATTGGTTATGGGCCGCTAATGGCACTGTTTGTCGCCCGCATCTCGCGCGGCCGCACGGTGCGTCAGATGATTTTAGCCGTCTGCGTGGCCGCGCCGCTTGCAACCACGATCTGGTTCACCCTGCTCGGTGGTTCGGGGATTTTCTACCAGCTCAATGGCAGCATTGACCTGGCGGAGGCGCTTACCAACTTCCGCTTTGATGTCGCGACCCTAACCGTGGCACAAGCACTGCCACTCGGCACGGTGATGGCGGCAGCGATTTTGCTGCTCACCACCATCTTTGTTGCCACCACGGGCGACTCTATGAGCTACACCATCTCGATGGTGGCGACCGGCCACGATAAGCCCAACACCGCCGTACGAGCATTTTGGGGTATCACGCTCGCGGTCATGGCAGCGATTCTGCTGTATATGGGCGCGGGGCAAATCTCAGCGCTACAGCAATTTATCGTCGTCACCGCGATTCCGGTGTCACTGGTATTGCTGCCATCGCTGTGGACTGGGCCCAAAGCCGCATTTGCCATGGCCCGCAGCCAAGGGCTCGTCCGCTAGGCCCAAAGCGCTAGATATCGATACAGATCTTGCCGAAGTGGGCGCCTTTCTCCTCGTGTTGAAAGGCGTCCACGAGTGACTCCAGCGGGAAGTGGCGATCGATCACCGGATGGATGCCCATGGCTTCCATCGCCGCGACGGTATCCTGCTGATCTTGTCGGCTGCCGACCAGCACGCCTTGTAAGCGCAGCTGACGTAGCAGCGACTGGATCAGCGGGAAGTCGCCTTTAACGCCGGTTAATACCCCGATTAACGAGACATGCCCGCCCACCGCGGTCGCAGTCATGGATTGCTGCAACGTGCCGGGACCACCGACTTCGACGACGTGATCGACACCACGACCGTTAGTCAGTGCGCGCACCTGCTGCCCCCACTCCGGGGTATCACGATAGTTAATCACCGCCTCGGCACCCATCGCTTTGAGCCGCTCGAGCTTTTCATCACTCGATGAAGTCGCAATGACCCGCGCGCCCATGGCAACGGCAAGCTGGAGGGCAAAAACCGACACCCCGCCGGTGCCCAGCGTCAGCACCGTCTGCCCGGGCTTAAGGTCGCCGTGCACAAACAAAGACCGCCAAGCCGTCACACCGGCGGTGGTCAGCGTGGCAGCCTCGGCATGACTCCAGCCTTGGGGCGCACGGGTAAAAGCGGTTGCGGGCAACGTCACCTGCTCGCGGGCAAAGCCATCAACGCCATCTCCGGGTGTACTCCCAAAGCCCTCATTAATCGGCGCGCCATCCAACCAATCCGGAAAGAATGTGCTGACAACCGCGTCACCCACCGCAAACTCAGTCACGCCATCGCCCACGGCGCTAACCTCACCGGCGCCATCAGCGAGCGGAATGCGCGATTCATCGCGCGGCGCCATCGGGCCTTTAACGACGCCGTAATCGTGGTAATTGAGTGAGCTTGCGTGCACACGCACAGTGATCTCACCGGCTTGCGGAGCCGGCGGCGCGCCGTCGTCTTCGATGCGAATTTGGTCAAATCCGCCACCGGGGGCAAGCCTCAGCGTGCGATTATCCATAATACTCCCCTCATCAATATCCAACGCGCTGTAAAGCCGACATGCTGTTAGCCAGCGCGACGCTTTGCAAGCGGTATTAGTGCGGGGATTGCTCAAGCAGGCTGAGTGCCTGCAGGCGGACACTGGCAAAGGCCTCCGCCATTTTTGCCGACGGCAGCAAGCAAACTAAGCGCCGGTCATCGCCATGAGCTGACTTCACTAACCAGCCATCAGCAAGCAGTTGAGCGAGGTTGTAGCGAATACCGGTCGCTGAGTAGGGCAGTCCGGCGAGCAGCTGTTTCATCGTCAGCGCGTTGCCATGCTCGTGCGCTAAGGCGACGGTGGCAAGGATATCGAGCGGAATGAGCGAAGGGCCGTAGGGCAGAACGGGCTCGAGTGCGTTGCGTAATTCTTGGGTAAACGCGGCATCCCCGCTTCTCTGCCCGTCCATCGCGGTCCCTTTACCCTGCCAATGCATCTCTTGGACGCTATCCACGCCGCTGGAGAGTCGCAACGAATTTCGACTACTAAATTAGTAGCTAGGGCTCGGGGATGTCGTGACGCAGTTCGCCTCGGCGTCAATTTCAGCCGTTGGGCGACTTCGAGCAACGGACATAATGTGGGTATACATCAGCGCTTCAACGAGGTCGGCATCGGCGAGTGCCAATGCCTCTTGAATCTGGCGATGCTGATAGGAGGCCCGCTCCATCGCCGCTTGATCAAGACCGTAAGTGCTGCGCACGTAATTGGCACCATGAAGGCCACACTCAAGCGCGCGCGATAAGCGCCGACTGCCCGCGGCGGACATGATGATTTCATGAAATTCCACATTCGGTTGGGTCTGCTGACAGTGACTCACACCCGGTGTTTTTAACAGCACCTGCTCTTCGTCAATAATGTCCTTTAGCCGCCGCAACTGTGGTGGGCGAATACGCGTTGCCGCGCGACGAGCCGCATGGCACTCAAGTAGCGCCCGCAACTCAAAGACCTCATGGATATCTTCTTGGGTCCAGCTGGTGACCCGATAACCCCGATAAGGGATAGGCTCGAGCCAGCCATCAACCCCTAGCCGGCGCAGCGCCTCACGCACCGGTGTTAGCGACACCCCCAGCACTTGCGCTAGTTTGTCTTCACGCAAAAAATAACCACCGTGGTACTCGCCATTCAGTATCCCTTGGCGAATAACCGTACACACCTGATCGGTCACTGTTTCCATGTCGCAATATTGCACCCGCCGCCCGGGCCTTTCAATGCGCCCGACGAGCGGTCAGCAAAAGCACAATTAATCGATCTCGTAGCGCCCGTTAAGCTGCTCACGGCGTTGGCGCCAATCGGGCAAGTAGGCATCCATAAAACGATAGAATCGCGCGTTGTGACCGCGCTCCAATAAATGCACCAACTCATGGACAAGCACGTATTCAAAGCAGGCTAACGGATAGCGAATCAAATCAACGTTAAGCCAAATGCGCCGCGCAACCGGGTTACAGCTACCCCATAGCGTTTTCATTGAGCGAACGCGCGTCTCAGTCACATCAACCCCCATTCGCTCAGCCCACGCTGGGGTTAAGTCATCGAGCTTGCGCTTTGCCTCGCGGCGCTGGAAGCGCAATAGCAACTGCGCTCGAGCGCGCTCGTCTGCCGCCGGGGTGGTGTGCATGTGCATCGCCTCGCTCGAGAGCACGATGCGATTGCGTCGGGCGTGTGGGTTGATAACGAGCGGATAGGCTTGGCCCAAAACCCACTGCATCGCCCCATCATGAAGTGCTGAGACACTCGGCATCCGCCGCTCACGCTCGGCGAGACGCTGGCGCTGCTGAACAATCCAGTCATAACGCTGCCTAATGATGGTGACGATGTCGGCATCGCTATGCCGATCGCAAGCCGACACCCAAATCTCACCGTGGGGTGGGCGCACACGAAGATATAAGTGCCGGATGCGCTTTCGCTGGACCCAGACACGCAATCCCTCAACATCGAGGGGATAAGCGGGAGTAGAGTGTTTGGCCATGTTCCGCGTTATGCTAGCACCCGGCTCGATTAACCGCTGAGGATCACACCATGACCTTGATTAAACGCCTGACACCCAGCGCTTTCGCGCTGCTACTCGCCGCCATTGTCGCTGGTTGCGCATCGGTGAGTGGCGGTGGGGAGTACAACCGCAGCTACAACTTCAACACCATCGAGCGCACAGCCGTTGTCTCGGTCGCGGGTGTCGGCGGGCAAACCGCGGCGCGCGATCAAATTGCCAGCATGTTTAATCAAGCGCTGCTCGGTCGGGGCTACAGTCCAATTGAGCGCAGTCAGATTAATGCCGTTCTCGATGAGCAGGATTTTTCGCGCTCCGAACTCACCCGCGCCAGCGGCGCCGCTGAGGCCGGGCAGGTGCTCAATGTTGACAGTGTGGTGTTAATTACCTTGCCAAGCTTTGGCGATGACATGAGCATGAGCGTGCAGATGGTTGATGTTGAGGATGGGACCATCCTGTGGTCAGCCTCGGGTAGCGCGCGAACGGGCGCGGCGATGACGCGACGGGCCGGCCAGCTTCTCGGTGCCGTCGGTGGCGGTATTTTAGGTGCTGAAATCGGCGATGATGGCGGTACCGGGGCCGTTGTCGGCGGCGTTGGCGGTGCAGTGGGCGGCGATATCATTGGTGATGCGCTATCGAAGCAACGCCAAGAGCAGGCCGCTGTGTTAATCGATCAGCTAACGCGCTCGCTCCCCGAGCGCTAAACAACACGATCGATAGGCCCGAGCTATCAGCGCTTGCGGCCGGTTGTATTTCACCCAATCCGCAATGAGGCCTATCATTGCGTTAAGTTTTTAATCAGGAATTTGCGCCATGCCCATGTTTAGCGCCAAAGCCAACGCCCGCCACGATGATGTCCCGCGGCTCGGCGTTCTTATTACCAACCTTGGCACGCCCGATGCGCCAACGGCACCGGCCCTGCGCCGCTATTTGGCCGAGTTTCTTGGCGACCCCCGGGTTGTTGAGATTAACCGGCCATTGTGGTGGTTAATCCTCCACGGCATTGTCCTGCGCACCCGGCCCAAAAAGTCAGCCGCCGCCTATGCCGAAGTCTGGGAAGAGGGTGGCTCGCCGCTGCTCACCATCGGTAAAAAACAAGCCCAAGGCATTGGTGAGCGCCTGGCCGAGCAAATCGACGGGCCGGTATCGGTTGAATTGGCGATGCGCTATGGCAACCCCTCCATTGCTGAGGGACTACGCAAGCTGCGCGACGCGGGCGCTGAGCGGGTTTTGGTTTTGCCGCTCTACCCGCATTATTCCGCCACCACCGTTGGCTCAACGTACGATGCTGTCTTTGACGAGCTAAAAAAGTGGCGCTGGATCCCGGAGCTACGCCTAATCGGGCAATATCATGACGACCCGGATTATGTGAAATCACTGGCGAATAGCATTCGCGAGCATTGGGCCGAACATGGCAAGCCCGAGAAGACGCTATTCTCGTTTCACGGCATGCCTCAGCGTTATCTGCTTAACGGCGACCCCTATCACTGCCAGTGTCAAAAGACCGCACGGTTAGTCGCCGAAAAGCTCAAGCTGCCGGATGACGCCTGGCAAGTCACGTTTCAGTCACTCTTTGGCCGTGAGGTCTGGCTTCAGCCCTATACCGATGCAACCGTCGAGGCGCTGGCCAAATCGGGCATGAAAACCTTGGATGTGATCTGCCCCGGGTTCTCAGCCGACTGCCTAGAAACCCTTGAGGAAATTGAGGGCGAGAATGCGGAAATATTTGAGGAACACGGCGGTGAGTCGCTGCGCTATATTCGCGCGCTCAATGATCGTGACGACCACCTCGATATGCTGACCGGTCTTGCGCTGGATCACTTGAAAGGCTGGCCGGAAGTGAGCAAAAAGGTCAAGCGCAGTCGCCGCGACCCGCAGGCTACGCGGGAGCGGGCCAAAGCGATGGATTGCGAGTACTAGTTTAGTGAGCAAGTCACAGACATCAGGCGGGTGATTATCGAATCATAGGTCGGCAACATCGGAGGCACAGCCATGCACCCAGCGCTTGCGTCAGTCAGTGACAGCGCGCTTGAGTCGGGGCTCAGGGGCAGCCGGCAGATGAGTATGCCGGCGGGCACCACGGTATTTGGTCCCGGTGATATATGCGATGGTTTGCCATTATTACTCAAGGGCGAAGTGCGCGTGCAAATGGCCTGCGCCTCGGGGAACGAAATCGTTCTCTATCGCATCAAATCAGGTGATATTTGTGCCCTATCACTCTCGTGCCTGATTTCGAATACTCGCCACCGCGCTGAAGCGGTGGTGGATGAAGACACCGAAGTCCTGGTGCTACCGCTCGCCAATGTCGAGCTGTTAATGGACGAGGCCCCAGACTTTCGGCGCATGGTGCTGCAAAGCTACGGACAGCGGCTGCAGTCATTAATGATGGTAATCGAGGAAGTCGCCTTTCAGCGCGTTGACCAGCGCCTCGCAGAGCGGCTTATCGAGCGCCAACGTGGCGGGCTGGTTAGTGCCACCCACCACGATCTTGCCGTCGAGCTTGGCACCGCTCGAGAAGTGGTCAGCCGACTGCTAAAAGCTTTTGAACATAAAGGTTTAGTAAAATTGGCGCGCGGACAGGTTGAGCTGGCTGATCAACCCGGCCTAGCGCGTGTCGCAAGGCCCGATCTAAATGGCGAATGAACTTGAGGCTATAGGCTATGGAATTTGATCCGCTCCTTTTATCGCGACTGCAATTTGCATTTGTGGTGTCCTTTCACGCCATCTTTCCGGTGTTCACGATTGGGCTCGCCTCCTACATTGCATTGCTTGAGGGGCTGCACTTCAAAACCGGCAACCCCGCATGGGCGCAGTTGTCGCGTTTTTGGACCAAAGTCTTCGCGGTCGCTTTCGGTATGGGCGTGGTCTCAGGAATCGTTATGTCGTTTCAGTTCGGCACCAACTGGAGCAACTTCGCGCAAATGTCGGCCAACTTCCTTGGCCCCATCCTAAGCTACGAGGTCGTCACCGCTTTTTTCTTGGAAGCCGCCTTCTTAGGTGTGCTGCTGTTTGGCCGCGATAAAGTGCCGCGGGGTACTCATTTATTTGCCGCGCTAATGGTGGCGTTGGGTACCTTTATCTCCTCATTTTGGATTTTGGTTGCCAACAGCTGGATGCACACGCCCGCCGGTGTCGAATTCCAAGACGGCATGCTGCATGTGCGCAGCTGGGCCGAGGCGATCTTTAACCCCTCGTTCCCCTACCGCTTTACCCATATGGCGGTGGCGAGCTTTTTAACCGGCAGCTTTGTGGTGGCCGGCGTCAGTGCTTGGTATTTAGTCAAAGGCCACATGGTCGAAGCCAATAAAAAAGCGCTATCGATGTGCTTGTGGATGATTTTGTTCCTCGCACCAGCCCAAGCGGTGATTGGCGATTTCCACGGACTGAATACGCTTGAGTACCAGCCGACCAAAATTGCGGCCATGGAAGGTAATTGGGAGCGTCAAGCGGGTGCGCCACTACTGTTGTTTGCCTTGCCTGATCAGCAGGCACAAACCAACCGCTTTGAGATCGGGGTTCCTAAGCTTGCTAGCTACATCCTGACCCATGACTTTAACGGTGTGGTACCAGGGATTAACGAAGTCGCAGCCGAAGAGCAGCCCCCGGTTGCCACCGTTTTTTGGTCATTCCGCATTATGGTGGGCCTCGGGTTTGCGATGATCGGCGTAGGCCTTTGGGCGCTAGTACTCCGGCTGCGCGGGAAGTTATACACCCCTGGGTTATTTCATCGGTTTTTGCCGCTCATGATCGCCGCGCCATTTATTGCCGTTGTGGCAGGCTGGGTGACAACCGAATCAGGCCGAGCGCCGTGGCTTGTGTATGGCATGGTCACCTTTGCTGAGGGACTCACGCCGTCATTAACCGGCTGGATGGCACTTGCCAGCCTGATTGGCTATGTCGCGGTCTACGCGGTGGTCTATGCCTCCGGCGCTTACTACCTCTGGCGTGTGGTTCAAGGGGGTATGACCGAGGCCGAGCCAAGCGAAGGCGAGCCGGGCGCTCATCCCAAGCGGCCGCTATCCGCCGGTGGACCGATGGATAATGCCGCCCCCGCGGCACCTGTTGGGAAGGATTGGCTATGATTGATTTCACGCTTATTTGGGCGGTGATCATCGCGTTTGGCGTGATCATGTATGTCCTTCTCGATGGTTTTGATCTAGGCATGGGCATTCTCTACCCCTTCGCTCCAGACGAGGAATCGCGCGATGTCATGATGAACACCGTCGCGCCGTTTTGGGATGGCAACGAGACGTGGTTGGTGCTCGGTGGGGCGGGCCTACTGGGCGCATTCCCGCTGGTCTACTCGGTATTACTGCCGGCCCTGTATTTAGGGGTGTTTTTACTACTCGCTGGGCTTATTTTTCGGGGCGTGGCATTTGAGTTTCGCTTTAAAGCAAGCCCAGCGCGTAAAAAGTACTGGAGCACAGCCTTCGCCGTTGGCTCGACCGTCGCCGCGCTTGCCCAAGGTATCGTTGTCGGCGCCTATATTCAGGGTTTTGAAACCGAGAACTTCGCCTATACCGGCGGCGCGTTTGACTGGCTAACCCCATTTACGGTGCTTGCCGGTGTCGGCTTGGTGCTTGGCTATGGGCTACTGGGCAGCACCTGGATCATCATGAAAACCGAAGGAGCCGTGCAGGATTGGGCCTACCGCATCACACCGCGTTTGTTGGCTGGGGTGTTGGGAGTATTCCTCATCATCAGCTTTTGGACGCCCTTAGTTGACTCCTTCGCTCGCGATCGTTGGTTTAGCCATCTTTACTTAATTTGGTTACTGCCCGCAGGAGCGCTTGGCTGTGCCTATCTAATCATGCGCGCGGTTGCCCGGCGTAATGAAGGCATTCCGTTTGTGGCAACCATGGGGCTGTTTGTTTTCACCTACCTTGGGCTGTTGGCAAGCAAATGGCCGTACGTCGTCCCGCCGGCCTACACGCTTTATGACGCGGCCTCGGCGCGCGAGTCGCAGATTTTCTTGCTCATTGGGGTGCTGTTTGTCATTCCCGTGGTGCTGGCCTACACCGCTTGGACCTATTGGGTGTTTCGCGGCAAAGTTCGCGTGGGTGAGGGCTACCACTAACCAATGACACCGCAGCAGTGGCTGGCTCGGCAACGCCGTGAAGTTGCCGGCCGGTTGCGGCTTGCCGCATGGCTCGGTGTCATTGAGGGCTTGGCAATTATTGCTCAGGCCGGACTCATTGCTTGGGTTGTGCATCAAACCATCATCGCTGAGCGGGCTATTAGCACGCTATCCCTGCCTGTGGCCCTGCTGTTCGGCGTGGTGCTGTTGCGGCCGCTGTTGCAGAGCAGCCGAGCGAGTGCCGGTATCGCCGCCGCCAGTGCGGTTCAAAGCCGGGTACGCGAGCGACTATTACGACACACAGAGGCCCTTGGCCCCACCGGCGCGCAAGCCGTTGGCAAGGGTGTCATCAGCAGCCAACTCACCGATCAGGTCGACGCGCTCGAGGGCTATTTCTCGCGCTACTTACCGCAAATGACCATCGCGGTGGTGGTACCGCTGAGCATTGCCGCGGCGGCTTACACCCAAGACTGGATTGCGGCGAGTTTTCTTCTGATTGCCGCGCCACTCATTCCGCTATTCATGGCCTTAGTGGGAATGGGTGCTGAGCGCTTAAACCGCGACCAAATGATTGCGCTTGGCCGACTTTCGGGGCAGTTTTTGGACCGGGTTCGGGGCATTACCACGTTACGGCTGTTTGGTCGCACGGCCGAGGCAACCGACGGCATCACCGCGGGCTCGGATGAGTATCGAGTGCGCAGCATGCGCGTGCTGCGAGTGGCCTTTTTATCTTCGGCAGTGCTTGAATTCTTTGCCTCGGTCGCGATTGCGGTGGTGGCAATCTATGTCGGCTTTGGTTTGCTTGGCTATATCGAATACGGCCCCGCGCCAGCGCTCAGCCTATTTAGTGGGCTATTCATTTTGTTACTCGCCCCAGAATTTTTTCAGCCCCTGCGCACATTGGCCCAGCACTACCATGACCGGGCCAGTGCTGTGGGCGCCGCGGAGTTACTAGCCGAATTCGAAGCGCGCCCGGTCGCTCGTACCACCGCGATACCCTCGGCCGCTCCGGCTGCCACAGCACCAACGGTCGATGCCGCCATCACAGTCACCGAGGTCCACCTCGAGCGCCCAGGACGCGGCGAAGTACTGCATATCCCGGCTCTACAGGCCCACCGAGGCGACATTGTCTGGCTACAGGGCCCATCGGGCAGTGGCAAAACCACGTTCCTGCTCGCGCTCGCGGGGTTACTTCACCCCACGTCCGGTCAAATTACGCGCAACCTGGCCGATCAGCGGATTGGTTGGCTCGGCGCGCCGGCTTTTCTTGCCAGTGCCAGCCTGCGCGAGAACATTCGCCTCGGTAATCCCCAGGCAAGTACCGAGCAAATTCAGGCAGCAAGCGAGCGCGCCGGCGTGACCGCGTTTTCGCAACACCTCCCGGACGGCCTTAATACCATGGTCGGTGAGCGTGGTGTTGGCTTATCGGGCGGCCAAGCGCAACGCGTGGCCTTAGCGCGAGCGTTTGTCTCGCCGGCGCCCTGCATCATGCTCGATGAGCCAACTGCCGCCCTTGATGTCGATACTGAGCGCGACATTCTTGCAAGCCTTGGGGCGCTCGCCAACGAGGGTCGGCTTGTCATCGTCGCAAGCCACGATCAGGCGCTTGCGAGCGTGGCCACTCACCACTACATCATTCAAATGGGCAGGCTTATGCCTGCCTCCTCAGTGGCTTAGGTTATGCACGCACTTCGCCCCTATTTGCGTATGATCGGCGCCTACCGCGGCCGCTTGCTGTTGGGCGGCCTATTGATGCTCGCCACGGCGGCCTCGGGTATTGGTTTGCTCGCATTATCAGGCTGGTTTATTACCGCCACCGCGGTTACCGGAATGCTCATGGCCGCAGGCATTGCCGCGACTCTAGAAATTTATATCCCCGGCGGTGGTATCCGGGCGTTTGCCGTCACCCGTACGGCGGCGCGTTATTTTGAGCGCATCTTTAACCACGATAGCGTTTTGCGCCTACTGCGTGATTTGCGCGCTCAGGTGTTTGCCGGGCTTGCCGCACTCCCGCCAGCGGCGATGGGGCCGCTTCGCAGTGGCGAATTACTCAATCGTCTCACCACCGATATTGACCGCCTTGATGGGCTTTATCTGCGCGCCCTCGCCCCGCCGGTGGTCGCGCTGCTCGCGGTGTTCTTAGTGATGGCCTTGCTAGCGCTTGGCAGCCTCCAAGTCGCTCTCAGTGCCGGTGGAGCGTTAATCAGCCTTGGCCTGGCGAGCTTGGTGCTGGCATGGCGTCAGGGTGAATATCGAACCGAGCGTCTGGCCGAGGCGAGTGCTCAGCGGCGCGCCAGTGCGGTTGATCACCTCAATGGCTTGGCCGAACTCAGCGCGTTTGCAAGCCTCGACGACCATCGCCAACAGGTGCTGGGTTTTGACCGCGAAGCGCTTAATCAAGAAGCGCACCTTGCCAAGCGCCTCGCGCAGGGCGAGGCGATGATGCACGGCGGTATCCAGTTCGTCGCGGTGGCGGTGTTGTTGAGTGCCTTGGGGCTATTCCAGGCTGGCGCTATTGGTGGGGCCATTGCGGTGATGATGCCGCTCGCGGTGCTGGGTTTACTCGAGCCCTTGGGCGTTTTGCCCGGTGCTGGATTGCATCTTGCCCGTGCCCGCGCCTCGGCACGCCGGCTTGAGCAAACCGTTGAACCGGGGCCTGAGTTGGTTGTTAACCCCGATCCTGCGCTGGAGAAACCGCCCGAGCTTACGCTTAAGCAGATCAGCATCACACGCGGGGCTGGCGCGCGTATCCTCAGCGATTGCTCACTAGCAATTGGCGCGGGTGAGCGCATCGGTATTATCGGCCCATCAGGCTGTGGCAAATCGAGCTTGGCCGCACTCATTGCCCGCCAGATCGATGCCAGCGCCGGCCGCGTTGAAGTGAATGGCTGCGCACTCAACGACATTGCGCTTGATGCGCACTACGCAAGCCTTGGCTATTTAACCCAACACACCGACCTATTTAGCGGCACCATCGCGGCAAACCTGCGCATCGCCCGCCGCGATGTTGACGATGCCGCGTTGTGGCAGGCGCTTGAGACCGTCGCGCTGGATGAGTTTGTACGCGACTGCGACGCGGGGCTTAATACCTGGATTGGCGAGTCGGGCACCGCGTTATCGAGTGGTCAGGCGCGGCGGCTTGCCTTAGCGCGGGTCATCCTGCGCGACCCACCGCTGGTGATCCTCGATGAGCCGCTAAGCGGCCTGGATGCAAGCACTGAGCAGTTTATCCGCAGCCGGCTGAGTGCCTGGCTTAAAGGCCGCACCAGTGTGGTCTTGGGCCATGACTGGGCATCGCTGCCTGACGTTGAGCGCGCTTTTGAGCTGCGCGCTGGGGTCCTACAAGCACTCTAGCAAGACACTCAGGATGCCCTTTAGCGCCGGCTGCGGTAGCATTCGGTCTGCCAACTGTTAGCAAAGGAACATCATGACGCATCGCATTGCCCTTATCCCTGGTGATGGCATCGGCCTTGAAGTCACCCCCGCCGGCGTTCGCTGCCTTGAAGCCTTGGGCCGACGCCCTGGGTTGAATTTTGAATTCACCGAGCTGCCTTACTCCTGCGAGTATTATGCCGAGCACGGGGTGATGATGCCCGACGATGGCATTGAGCGACTGCGCGGTCATGATGCGATTCTTTTAGGCGCGGTGGGCTACCCTGGCGTACCCGACCATGTCTCGCTCTGGGGGCTACTCATACCGATTCGTCGCGAATTCCAGCAGTACGTCAATCTACGCCCGGTGCGATTATTGCGCGGCCTGACCTCAACGCTCCGCGACCGCGGCGCTGCAGATATTAACTACCTTGTGGTGCGCGAAAATAACGAGGGGGAATACTCCGAAATCGGTGGCCGGCTCTATGACGGACTCCCCGAAGCACTGGCCGTGCAAGCCACCGTCATCACCCGCCAAGGCAGCGAGCGCATCCTTGATTATGCGTTTAAAACCGCGCAAGCACGGCCGCGCAAACAGCTTGCCTACGCCACCAAGTCCAACGGCATTAAACACAGCATGCCCTTTTGGGACGAGCAAGTCGCCGCCATGGCACCGCGCTACCCCGATGTCAGCGTTGAGCAATACCACATCGATATTCTAGCGGCGAACTTTGTCACTCACCCTGATTGGTTTGATGTGGTGGTGGGCACGAATTTATTTGGTGACATTCTCTCTGATCTGGGCCCAGCCACCGCTGGGGGCATTGGCGTAGCACCCTCGGCGAACATCAACCCTGACCCCAGCATGCCGTCGATGTTTGAACCCGTCCACGGCTCGGCACCCGATATCGCTGGCCAAGACGTCGCCAACCCCATCGCCATGATTTGGACTGTGGTCATGATGCTCGAAGACTTAGGCGAGACCAGCGCGGCCAACGACTTAATGGGCGCGCTTGAAGCGGTGACAGGCGAGGGCAAGGTGCTCACACGCGATCTCGGTGGGCATGCCGGCACGGTTGAGTTTACCGACCGGGTACTCGCCGAACTTAACGGTTAGGGGCGTATCGTTATGCAAATTACCGACATTCGTGAAGCGCGCGTTTCAATCGCCTCCGATATCGCGAACGCCTACATCGATTTCAGCAAAATGGATGTCTCGGTGGTCGCCATCCATACCGATGTAATCCGCAATGGCGAGCCCGTTATCGGCTATGGCTTTAACTCTAACGGCCGTTACGCTCAAAGCGGCTTACTGCGCGAGCGCTTTATTCCCCGGCTGCGCGATGCAGCCATGAGTGCGCTGGTTGATGACAGCGGCGAGAACCTCGATCCATTCAAAATTTGGCATGTCCTCATGGCCAACGAAAAACCCGGCGGCCATGGCGAGCGCAGCGTCGCGGTTGGGGTTTTGGATATGGCGGTTTGGGATATTGTTGCCAAGGTTGCCGGGGTCTCGCTGGCCAATCTATTAGCCGATCGTTTTGGTGATGGCACTACCGACTCGCAAGTCAGCGTCTATGCAGCAGGCGGTTACTACTATCCCGAATCCGGCATTGCCGGGCTGCGTGCTGAGATGAGTGACTATCTCGATCTTGGCTACACCGCGACCAAAATGAAAATTGGCGGCGCCCCACTCAGTCAAGATATTGAGCGCATCGAAGCGGCGATCGAGGTGGTTGGTAACCCGGCCTGCCTTGCTGTCGATGCTAATGGTCGCTTTGATAGCGAACATACCAAAGCCTATGCGAAAGCCCTCGCGCCGTATGGATTGCGCTGGTTTGAGGAGGCCGGTGACCCGCTCGACTACGCCATTCAAAAGCAGCTGGGTGACATTTATCCTGGCGCCACTGCCACGGGCGAAAACCTCTTCTCGCATCAGGATGTACGCAATTTATTGCGCTACGCAGGCATGCGCGCCGATCGTGACATTTTGCAGATGGACCCGGTGTTGTCGTACGGATTGGTGGAATACCTGCGCATGCTCGATGTGCTGCGTGAGCAGGGTTTTAGTCCGCGCAACTGCATCCCTCATGGCGGTCATCAATTTGCGCTACAAATTGCCGCCGGCCTCAAGCTCGGCGGTAACGAGAGCTATCCCCGCGTTTTCGCACCCTTTGGGGGCTTTGCCGATAGCACACCGATCACCGACGGGATGGTCCGCCTTCCCGATCAACCAGGGGTTGGGTTTGAAGATAAATCCGCGCTAATGGATGTGTTTAAAGCCCATTTGAGCTAAGCCGAGAGGGACGGCGCTAGCGCTGACAGCGCGGGCAATAAACCGTTGCCCGCTGGGCAAGCCGAATGGAGCGTAGCGCACGGCCACAACCCCGACAGGGTTGATCGCCGCGGCCGTAGACAAATAAGTCTTGCTGAAAAAACCCCGGGTCATCGTTGCTCCCGCGATAATCGCGCAGTGTCGTGCCGCCGGCGGCGATCGCCTCACTGAGCACCGCTTTAATCGTACCCGCGAGCCGGTCATAACGTGTCGCGGCAATCCGACCTGCCGCACGACTTGGATGAATGCCGGCCCGATATAACGCCTCGGCGGCATAAATATTCCCCACGCCAACGACAACGTGGCTGTCCATAATGAACGCTTTCACCGCCATACGCCGGTTGCGACTTTGCGACCAAAGGTAGCGGCCGCTAAACGCATCAGTCAGGGGTTCCGGGCCAAGTGAGCGCAGCAGCGGATGGGCGAGGACTGGACCAAAGACGCCATGCAGGCTGCCAAACCGCCGTGGGTCACTAAAGCGCAGCACATCGCCGCTATCGAGCACAAAATCAATATGATCGTGGCGCTGCGGCGGGGTGGTAGCGGCTAGCGCGCGGACTCGACCTGACATGCCCAAATGCAGCATTAACCAGTGCTCGCCCTCGAGCTCGAAGAGCAAATATTTACCGCGCCGACCCAGCGAGACAATACGGCGACCTGCAACACGCTCAGGCAAGGCGGGGTCAACCGGCCAGCGCAAGCGGTGGTCGCGAATCTTTAGCCGCGTCAGCGTGGTGTTCTCAGCGTGCGGCTGCAAACCTCGCCGGGTGGTCTCGACTTCGGGTAATTCAGGCAAATTCGTCCCTACTCAGTGGTCCATTCAGGCATAAAAAAGCCCGCATCAGGGCGGGCTTTCAGTCACCAGTTAAGCATGCGCTCGCTACTTAATTTTGGCTTCTTTGTAGATCACGTGCTTGCGAACGACCGGGTCGTACTTACGAAACTCGAGCTTGTGCGGCGTGTTTCGGCGGTTTTTATCGGTGGTATAGAAATGACCCGTACCCGCCGATGACAGCAATTTGATTTTATCGCGCATGCCCTACCTCACACCTTCTCGCCACGGCTTCGCAGGTCAGAGACGACCTGATCGATGCCTAATTTATCGATGATCCGCATGCCTTTACTCGACACCCGCAGGCGCACCCACCGGCTCTCGGTGTCCAACCAAAAACGGTGATACCGCAGGTTGGGCAAAAACCGCCGACGGTTTTTGTTATTCGCATGTGAAACGTTATTTCCGGTCATCGGCCGTTTGCCGGTGACCTGACAGACCTTGGCCATCAGGGCCTCCCGAATTCTGTGTCTAATCCAGCGAGTCATCTCGCCAAAGGAAGACCGCGTTTTATACCAGTGAACCCACCGAAGTGCAAGCCAACAGCGCGCCTGCTGGTTGATTTAGCGCCGCCTCGTCACCATATCCTACAACATGCAATTTCAAGACTACTATCAGACCTTGGGTGTGAGCCGCGATGCCTCCACCGACGAGATTAAAAAGGCTTATCGCCGGCTCGCGCGCAAATACCACCCGGATGTGAGCACCGAAGCCGACGCCGAAGATCAGTTCAAACGCGTGGCCGAAGCCTATGAGGTGCTCAAGGATCCAGAGACACGGGCGCGCTATGATCAGCTCGGTGAAAACTGGCAGGCCGGCCAAGACTTTCGGCCACCGCCCGGATATACCGGTCAAGCCGGCTCACAGGCGGGCTTTAGCGATTTTAGTGACTTTTTTGAAAGCCTCTTTGGGGGTGGCTTTGCGAGCGCTGGTGGCTTTCACCCCGGTGCCGGCTCAATGCGCGGCGCTGACCGCACGGCGCGTATTCAAGTTGACTTGGATGATGCCTTTCATGGCGCCACCAAAACCATCACCCTGCAGGACCCAGAGCGCCGCGCTGGCAGTGCGGGTGGATCACGCACGCTGCGGGTGAAAATTCCCGCCGGTGTGACCCATGGCCAACAAATCCGCCTTAAAGGCCAAGGCGGAGCCGCTCAAGGCCAAGCAGCAAAAGGCGACCTGCTTATTGAGGTGCACATTCGTGCACACCCAAAATTTCAGCTCCGTGAGCGTGATATTCATGTCGATCTACCCATCACGCCATGGGAAGCCGCGCTCGGTGCCAACGTCAAAGTCGACACCCTCGCCGGGGCGGTCGATTTGCGTATTCCGCCCGGCAGCCAAACTGATCGACGCATGCGCCTGAAAGGCCGAGGCCTTCCCGGCAAGCCGGCCGGAGATCAGTACCTGACGCTTAAAATCGTCAACCCAACGCTCGACACCGAGGCTGAGCAAGCGGCGTTTGAGCAGCTCGCCGGCGCGTTCGACTTTAACCCGCGACGTGCTGATCACTAACCCATAAAAAAGTGGCCAGTCGCTTCGACCCACCCAATAGAGCGTCCATGCTTAGCTTGGGCGGGCCGGCGACTGACCACGACTGCAGTGTCCCGCGCCTGTTGCCCTGGCGCCAGCCGATCTGGCACCGGCGGGCCGAATTCACTGACAAGCGGGGCAAAAGAGGTGGCCGGTCGACGACCAAAAGCATTTTCAGCGTCCGTACTGCCAGCCCGGTAACGCCGTCGACCAGCCAAGGCTTATTATGCGCACCGGCCAACGCTGCGCCTATCCCTCATACGAAGGGGTTGGTGTGGCGAATCTTGTCGCCCACGCGCAAACCCCTTACTCTTCACGTGCTTACCTTATTGCATGACAAACAACGGAATTCAGCATGACCGATGTCAACCTTGTCACCGCTCGCGAGAACATGGTCGAACAGCAATTGCGTACCTGGGAAGTGCTCAACGAGCGGGTTCTTGGGGTGCTCGGGCGACTCGCACGCGATCAGTTCACGCCTTCGGGGTATCGCAACCTCGCTTATGCCGATATGCAAATCCCCCTTGGGCATGGCGAAGTCATGCTCGAACCCAAGGTGGAAGGGCGCATCCTGCAAGCACTCGACCCCCAGCCCCAAGACCGCGCGCTTGAGATTGGCACGGGCACGGGGTTTCTCACCGCCTGCCTCGCCCAGCTCGCCCAGCATGTCACCAGCGTTGACTATTACGCTGCGTTTACTCAGCAAGCCGGTGAGACTTTGCGCAATGAAGGTGTGAGTAACGTTGAGTTAGTCACCGGCGACGCTGCGCTCGGTTGGGATGATGGCCGGCTCTACGATGTGATTGCTGTGACCGGCTCACTTCCCGAGCTGCATCAGGGGTTTCACCATCGCCTGAATCAGGGCGGACGGCTTTTGCTTATCATTGGCCAGCCGCCAATTATGGAAGCGATGCTAATCACCCGGGTCGATACCGATCAGTGGTCGAGCGAGAGTCTATTCGACACCAGCGCGCCGGCGCTGATAGGTTCGCCGCTGACCGCCCAGTTCGCGTTGTAATACATCCTTTATCAGTAGGACTGACTCCATGCGCTTATCGCTTTTCTCAACACCATCATTCGTTCTCACCGCGAGTTTAATGATGGGTCTCTTAACGGGTGGATCGGCTCTTGCCGCCGATAGCCTTCTGGCGATTTATGAGCGCGCTCGTGATAGCGATCCAGAATTTCAGCAAGCGATCGCCGATCGTCAGGCCCGAGAGCAAGCACTACCCCAAGCCAAAGCCCTGCTACGGCCCAGCGTGACGCTCGATTCAACCTACCAGACCACCGACAGCGACAGCACCCTCTCGGGTAGCCGCTCTGATGTCGAGTACGAGCAGCTCTCTTATGGCGTGTCCCTATCACAGCCACTCTATCGCTATGCCCGTGGCCAAGGTGTCGATCAGGCCAATGCCTTGGTCGAACAGGCCAACGCGAGTTTTCGCTTTGCCGAACAAGCCCTGATACTGCGCGCCGCCGAGCGCTATTTTGCCGTCTTGGATGCGCGTGAAGCCCTTGATGCCGCGCAAGCAAGCCTCGAAGCCATTGAGCGCCAGCTCGAGCAAGCCGAGCAACGCTTTGAAGTTGGGGTCATCGCGCGCACCGATGTCGAAGAAGCCAAGGCCCAAGCCGATCTGGCGCGGGCTCAGCGTTTGCAAGCGAGCAATGAGCTCGAGAGCCGGCGCGAGGCGCTTCGAGAGCTCACCGATCAGGCCCCGGCGGGACTGGCTGGACTACAAGAGAACGTCGACCTGTCGGCGCCGAGCCCGGCCGATTCACAGCAGTGGCGTGATCGGGCGCAAACCGATAACCGCCAACTCATCGCCGCGCGCTTCGCCGCTCAGGCCGCGATGGAAGGCGTAGATGTCGAGCGCGGTGGCCGCTACCCACAACTCGACTTATTTGCGAGCTACGACGGCGTCGATCGCTATGACAGCGCCAGTAATGACCCAGGCTCAGATCAGTTTAGCGCTGGGGTTGAGGTGACTATTCCGTTTTATCAAGGTGGTGGTGTGAGCGCGCGGGTGAAAGAAGCGCAGTTTCGCTACACCGAGGCCCGCGAGGCACTGGAGCAAACCCGACGCAGCGTCTCGCGCGATGCGGCCAACGCCTATCGCGGCGCCATGACCGCGCTTGAGCGGGTACGCGCCCTTGATCAAGCACGGATTTCGACCCAGGCCGCATTGGATGCCACCGAGGCGGGGTTTGATGTGGGTACACGCACCATCGTTGATGTGCTCAATGCCCAACGCGAGCGCTTTAATGCTGAGCGTGATTACGAACAAGCGCGCCATGCGTATTTGCTCAACACCCTGCGGCTACGGCAAGCCGCCGGCTCGCTGTCGGTAGAGGACTTACGCGCAGTGAATGCGCTACTCGAGCGCGGTTAACTCAAGGTGCTGCGTTAACTGCTGCCAAGTCCGTTGCGCCGCGCCCCGGTGTTGGTTCACCACACTCAGCGCTTGGCTGCCGGCGCGCTCACGCATCGCCGCATCATCAAATAACGACTCGAGTGTCGCCGCTAAATCAGCGCTATTGGCTACGCGATAACGACCGCCGGCTGCCGCTAGCAGCGCATCGACACCGGCAAAGTTAAAGACATGCGGCCCCATAATGATGGGCAACCCGAGCACGGCAGGCTCTAATGGATTATGCCCACCCACGGGGACTAGGCTGCCGCCAACAAAAGCAATGTCGGCGGCGGCTAAAAACATCGTCAGCTCACCCATCGTATCGCCAAGCACCATCGCCGTGTCGGCATCAACCTGCTCGTTTTTCGAGTGCTGCGCACAGCCATTGGGGCCCCATGCATTAGGCAAGGCGGGCAGCTGAAAAGAGGCCGGGTGACGCGGTACCAGCAATAAAAGCGCCTCAGGATAACGCTCACGCAGTCTTTGATGCGCTTCGACCATGATCGCACCCTCCCCATCGCGCACACTGGCGGCCACCCAGACCGGGCGCTTGGCGGCATGGGTTGTGCGCCAATGCCGCCCGGCCGCCACTTGAGCAGAGTCGAGTACCTGATCGAACTTTAAATTACCCGTCACATCGATGCGTGCCGCGGGCAGCCCCAGCGCTTGCAAGCGTTGCGCATCGGCCTGACTCTGCACCCCAACCCAGTCAAACGCGGCCAGCACGCGGGGCATTAACCCCCGCAGGCGTTGATAGCGCTGGAGACTGCGCTCGCTTAAACGGGCATTGATCAGTGCGGTTTTAATCCCACTTTGCTGCAGCGCAATCAGCAACGTCGGCCACAGCTCGAGCTCGACCCGAATGGCGGCGCGCGGTTGCAACCGATTTAAGAAACGCTTGACCGCCGCTGGCGTATCCAATGGCGGATAGCTCTGCGTTAGCGTATCGCCAAATCGCTCCCATGCGGCCTGCCGGCCGGTTGGCGTATTCGTTGTCAGATGGACCGCGTGGCCGGCATCCAGGGCTTGTTGCACTACCGCTGCCACCGCCCGCACCTCACCAACAGAAGCGGCATGCACCCAAATAACGGATGCCGCGGGCGCATTCACCCATCCGAGCCGCTCGGCGATCGCCTGGCGTTGGTTGCCATACTGGCGATAGCGCCACAGGGTGGTAAGCAAAAGCACCGGCCCCAGCAACCGGATCAACCCGCGGTATAGCCATAGAGTCATGATTGCAGTCGCTCAGCCGCTGGTGTCGCTAACAACGCATCGAGTCGCTCAATCACCGCACTCGGTGTAATGAGCGCCATCGCGTTGGGGTCGCGAACGCGCTGGCCCCAGCGCACGTCGCTAACCGCACAACCAAACTGCGCTTTGACCGCCTGCGGATAGGCGTCGACCACCCACCGCTTCCCCAGCACCGGCCCGGTCCGCGCTGGATTGGAGGTGGCATAAAGGCCGATGGCAGGCGTCCCCGCAGCAATTGCCATGTGCACCGGACCCGAGTCGGGAGCGAGCACCACGGTCGAGCGCTGGATCAGCGCAAACAAAGTCTTTAGATCGGTCCGTCCAGTCAGATTAATCAACGCGCCGGGTTGCGGGCAGGCCTGCTCCAGGGCCTGAGCATAGGCTGTTTCTTTTTGACTACCGCCACCGGTGACGATCACCTGCATTCCTTGAACTTCGATCGCGTGCTTGACCAGCGCAATGGCGTTAGCGACCGGCCAGTTGCGGTAATTACGCAGGCGCTGGCTGCTGCAAGGGCTCATCAAAAGCGTTGGGCGATCGGTATCGATCAGTTGGCGCGCCCGCGCCGAGGCTTGAGCCGGGATGGGAATATCCCAACGCCATACCCGCTCGGTAAGACCCAGCGGTTTAAGAAAATCAAAAAATCCATCGATGACATGCCCCGGCGGTGCGCTTGGGATGCGGTCGTTGACAAAAAAGCCGTGACCATCACGCGAGCGATTTCGGTCAAAACCAAGTCGCCAAGACGATTGAACGGCCCGCGATGCTAACCCGGCCCGCAACGCGACTTGCATCAGCCAAAGCGCATCGAACGAACGGCCCTTGAGTTGCCTTTCTAAGCCGCGCCGGCCCAAGCGCTTGTCGTGGGCGATAACTTCTATACCATCTAGATCACCAAACAGCGTGGCCTCTGTGCGACCGGTTACCCACGTTAGCTCAGTGTCTGGATAATGCGCCTGCAGCGTGCGCAATACCGGTACGATGTTGCAACAATCACCAATGGCCGAGAGCCGCAGCAAACAAATATTTTTCGGGGGGCGATTAGGAGTCAATGTACGGTGACGCGGCATCTTAAAGTCCAGCAATCCGGATCGACATACTTTATCAGCCCCGACGCCAAAACGTCGGATGGGCTTGCGGAAATTGCGTTTGACGCCGATCAACTAGGCCAAGCGGGCTCTATTCATGGCCACGCCAGCGGTCGGGCTAAAGCGTGGTTTTTTACCCTCAATAAAACCGCGATGGTGCTGCGCCACTACCAACGCGGCGGCCTGCCAGCGCGCCTGAGTGCCGATCGCTACCTGTGGCTGGGTATCACGCAGAGTCGGCCTTGGCGTGAGCTCAACGTGCTCGCTAAGCTTTATGCGAATAACCTGCCCGTCCCGCGACCCCTGGGTGGTCGTATTGTGCGTACTGGGGCGTTTTACACCGCTGATATCGTCACCGAACAAATACCCGCCAGCGATACGCTTGCCGATCGTCTGACCCAGGGCTGGGATAATTGGTGGGCGCTTGGCAAGACACTCAAAACCTTCCATGCCGCCGGCGCAGGGCATGCCGACCTCAACGCCCGCAATGTCCTCATCGATGAGCAAAACAGCATTTGGCTGATTGACTGGGATCGTGGCCAGCTGCGCGCCAGCTCAGCGCAACAGCGTGCAAGCCTCAAGCGCCTGCGCCGGTCACTCTCGCGTGAGGCCGCGCTCGATGTGGCGGCGAATAAGGGTTGGAATGCCCTGTTGGCCGGTTATCAGGCGTTTTGAATACGCTCGATCATCGCGCTAGTTGATTCGCCGTCGATAAAATCAAGCACTCGGACCTCGCCGCCGGCCTGTATCACAGCGTCGTAACCGGCAATCGATTGGGGCTGATAGTCGCCACCCTTAACCAACACATCGGGACACACGGCCGCGATCAAATCCGCCGGCGTATCCTCACTAAAGGCCACCACCCAATCGACGTCGGCTAAGGCCGCCAACACCTGCATGCGCTGCTCAAGCCCCATAATGGGCCGGCCCTCGCCTTTAAGGCGCGTAACGGAGGCATCGTCGTTGACCGCCACAATCAGACGATCACCGAGCGCTCGCGCTTGG
>JAVLBW010000007.1:0-99362 GCA_031581235.1 Spiribacter sp.
ATCGGTGTTGCGCCGCTTTCGCCCCCCTCGGCGCCGACGCCGCGCTGGCGTGGGCGGCGGTGCATCGTCGCTGGTGGTCGCAAAATGCCGCCACCACGCAGCAAGCTCTGGATCGACCAGCCCGGCTTCACCCCGCAGTAACAAAAAGTCATACGCCGCCCGAAAGCGCGGGTGACTAAAAAGCCGCCGCGCCTTCGCCTCGGAGCGGGTATCAAAGCGCGGCTGTAGCGCCCAAATTTCACGCATCGGCAAGGCAAAGCGCTTAGGAATCGCCACCTGGCGGAGTTGGCGCTCAAGCGCCTCGGTCACCGATTGCTCAAAAAGCTCACGGTTAATATCGCTTTGCAATCGACCGCCCGGCAACTGGGTGAGGATGGCCGGCCAAATGAGCGCGGCAAATAAAAACGCCGGCGTTACCGGGCGGCCATCATTGACTCGCTGATCAGTGCTCGCCAACGCACTGACAAGGAAATTCAATAACTGCGCATCGGCATCATCATCGAGCGCGGTATCGGTGGCCGGAAACAAATACCGAAACAAGCCGTGCTGGCGAAGGGACTCAAATGTCTCAACGCCTTGGCCTGCCATTAGCAGCTTTAAGACTTCATCAAACAAACGCGCCGCGGGGATATCATCCAAGGCATCCGCCATACGCGGGATGGGCGCGGCGGTCTCATCATCAATCACAAACCCCAGCTTGGCGGCAAAACGCACCGCCCGCAGCATGCGCACGGGGTCTTCGCGATAGCGCACGCTCGGGTCACCGATTAAGCGAATGCGGCCTGCCTTTAAATCCGCCATGCCACCGGCGTAATCAACCACCGAAAAGTCACCGATGTTGTAGTACAACGCGTTAATGGTGAAATCACGCCGCAAGGCGTCCTCTTCGATCGTGCCGTAGACGTTGTCGCGCAAAATCATGCCATCTTCGAGGACCCGCTCACCGCTCGCTTCAGGCTCATCGGTATCGCTAGCGGTGGGCGGATGCAGCGCACGAAAGGTTGCCACCTCAATAATGTCTGGCCCCCAATGCACGTGTGCCAGTCGAAACCGCCGGCCAATGAGGCGGCAGTTACGAAACAAGCTTTTAACTTGCTCGGGCGTCGCGTCGGTAGCGACATCAAAGTCTTTGGGCTCGCGGCCAAGTGATAAATCACGCACCCCGCCGCCGACAAGATAAGCGCCGTAGCCGGCATTTTTTAGCCGATAAAGCACGGTGAGCGCCCGCTCACTAATTTGCGATCGGGAGATGATGTGCTCATCACGCGGGACGATGGTCGGTTGCGTTGCCAAGGATTGCGGATCACTCACGCGGCACACTGAGCCTCTTGTACGATAAGAACGAGGCCGTATAATACCAGCCTTCACGCCGGAGGCCGATCACGCCATGGCACTAAGGCCTTATCTTAGGCCCAAAAACGCTCCCATCGTCTAGCGGTTAGGACGCTGCCCTCTCAAGGCGGAAACCGGGGTTCAAGTCCCCGTGGGAGCGCCATCTAAGCAGGGTTGTTTATGATTCAATCCATTGACCATATTGTGCTCACTGTCGCTGATATCAAGCGATCCATCCAGTTTTACTGCGACATTTTGGGTATGCAGCTTGAGAGGTTTCGCCCCCCTGACAGCAACAGCGAACGCATTGCGCTAAAATTTGGCAACCAAAAAATTAATTTGCATTCCGTTGATGCGCCCTACACCCCACATGCTCAGAAACCCACCCCAGGCGCTATTGATTTGTGTTTTCTAAGCGATCATCCACTCACAGAATGGGAGCGAGTTTTTCAGTCGGCTGGCGTTACTATCGAGCAAGGCCCCATTCGACGGACCGGTGCGACAGGACCTCTGAGGTCGCTATATGTGCGAGATCCAGACAATAACCTAATCGAAATTGCCAACAGCAAATAAATAGTTTTCGTCCCGATAATGAACATTCCACCCGATCATCGCCCCAGCCTGCTGCGCCGCCTAGCCGCTATCCTTTATGACGGCCTACTGCTGATTGCACTGTGGATGGGTGCGAGCATGATTTGGGTGATTTGGCAGGATGGTAGCGCTGTCAGCGCCGGCGATGGTCTCTACCGGGTCTATCTGCTCGGTATTGCCTATGCGTTTTTTGTTGGCTTTTGGGTTATCGCCGGGCGCACGTTGGGCATGCAAGCTTGGCGGCTAAGGCTAGTCAATATTGAAGGCGAGCGTCCCAGCACGCGCGCGGCGTCGCATCGGTTTGTTATGGCTTTGCTGTCTTGGCTGGTGCTCGGCGGCGGCTTTTTGTGGGCGCTAATTGACCGCGAGGGGCTAACCTGGCACGACCGGCTTTCTAAGACTTATCTTTATCTTGAGCCCAAGCCGCGTTAACCAACGCGCCTAAGGCCCCACAGGCCGATCAGTAAAAAAAGCACCGTCGGCGCTAACGCGCTCAGCGCCGGCGGCAGGCCATAGACCAGCCCGACGTTGCCGAGAAAACGATTGAGCAGGAAAAACGCCAGCCCGATCATCACACCGATAAAGATTTGCTGACCCACCCCCTTACTGCGCACCGAGGCAAACACCAACGGCACACTCAGCAGCAGCATCACCACGGTCGCTAAAGGCGTCGCAATTTTTATCCATAGCGCAAGCTCATAGCGGGCGCTGTCAAGATCGTTACTCTGAAGATAACCAATGTAGCGGGCCAGTTCGCCACCCGCCAAGGTAGGGGCCTCGGCGCTGACAACTTCAAGCGTGGCCGGCGAGAGCTCGCCACCCAAACGAACCTGCTCGCGTTGGCTGACCTCCACCCCAGCGGTGCTAATTTGCGTTACTTCAGCCGGCGACAACACCCAGACACTGCCGTCATAACGGGCCTGCGGGGCGGTGATCACTTGAGTGAGCTCGGTGTCTTCAATCGCATAGGCACGTACACCCGTAAGCAGCGTTGATGCGACCACCCGATCAGCACGCATTACCCAATCGCCATCACGGGCCCAAAGCCCACCGGCCGCCAAACCCACTTGCGTGCCCTGCGCATTGGCCTGTATTGCCTGCGCCATGCGCGTCGCTTGCGGTGCCACCCATTCACCAATCGCTGCCGCAAGCAACGCTAAGCCAACACCGGCAATGACCACACTGCGGGCTATTTGTGCGATTGACACGCCGGCGGCGCGCATCGCGACAAGCTCGCCACGCCCGGCAAGCGCACCCAGACTAACCAACGCACCAATGAGCGTGGCCATGGGGAAGGCTTCGTAGGCGCGCTGTACCATCGACAGCGCAACCACCAGCATCGCTGAGGCCAACGTGTAGCCGGCGTTACCAATGTCATCGGCTTCGTCGATAAACTCAAAAACGAAGCTCAAGCAGACAATCACCAGTAGCCCTGCCAGCGCCCCGATAATCACCGTTGTCATTAAGTAGCGGTCGAGTTTTTTCATGCGCCCGGCTCGCCGGATCGCCGCGCTCGCCAACCCAAATTAAAACGCCAGCGCAGCGCAAAGAAGGCGAGCAATGCGGCGAGCCCGTGCACCCAAATCAATCCAAGCCAGGCTGGGCTTTGCCCACTCGCTAACCAATCCTGCGCGGTATACAGCAGATTAAAATAGACCATGAACAACAACACCGCGCTGACCACTTGGGCGTATCGGCCTTGCCGAGGATCAGTGCGGGCCAACGGTAAGCTGCCCAGTGCGAGGACTAACACCATCAGCGGAAACGACAGCCGCGTTTGTAGCTCAGCCCATGCGGGCATGTCATCTCGCGCCAGTAGGGCTGGCAGCGACAGGGCATCAAGCCCAGCCCTGGGCTCGATCGGCTCGGGCTCGCGAATGCGCACACCTTGGGTGGCATAACGCATTAACTGCCACTCGGCCGCCCCCGGCGTACCGGCATAGCGCCAGCCTGACTCCAGCACTAAAAACTCACCCCCCGCGAGCGCATTGACCGCGCGCCGGCCCTTCTCAGCCACCCAAACTTCATCACCATCGCTGAGTGCGCGCTCGATAAAAACGCCGCGCATGTCGCCGCTATCACTCACCTCAGCGACATAAACCGTGGTATCGGCCCCCAACGCGGTAAACCGCCCAGGACGCACCCCAGCAAACTGCGCTTGTTGCTCGGCATTGACCAACACCTGATCGGCGAGGCGTTCAGCGGCCGGACCCAGACTGAGTGTTAATCCACCCACCCCGATGGCGAGCGGTAGGGCGAGCGCGAACACCCCTCGATAGAGCTGCAGCGGCCCGACTCCACAGCCGGCCATGGCTGTGACCTCGGAGTCGCGATACAAACGCGCGAGCGCCAACACGGCAGCTAAAAAAAAGCTGCCAGGTAACACCACCCCGAGGTTAGCGGCCGCTTTTAACCCAAGCAGAGTAAAGATCACCCCTGGTGCGATCTCACCACTTGCCGCGTCGGCCATAAACTGAATCAGCCGATTGGTCAGCAAAACCACCAATAAAACTAAGGTGACTGCGAGCCACGCACCGAGCAATTCACGCAACAAGTAACGGCTCAGGCGACTTAGCCCCACGACAGCGCCCCCACGCCTGCGGTAATCTTCTGCATTATAAGCAATGCCATCCTCCCAAAGCGGATCCACCGCTGGAGGCCCATAGTAACGCTGCGGAGCGGATAATGCCGCGCATCGATTTCTACATCCTGACTGGCGAGGGCGCCGATGCGCGCGCGCAGTTTTGCTGCACGCTCGCCGCACAAGCCTGGCGGGACGGTATCGACAGCGCAATCATCACCCCGGATGAAGCCGCAGCCGTGCACTTAGATGCGTTGCTATGGCGTTTTGAACCGACCAGTTTTATTCCCCATGGACGCACGCCACGCGGCGAGGATATTCCCATTATCATCAACCCCCATGCGGGCCCGGGTCAGTGGCTGATTAACCTTGCCGACACACTGCCATCGGACTGGGCAGCACGCGAGCGCATTGCTGAGGTGATCAGCGCCGATGAACCAAGCCGGCAAGCCGGCCGCCAGCGCTATCGTCAGTATCAACAGGCCGGGGTTAAACCCCGCACTCACCACATCGATTAGTAGGAGCCCACTCGCCTCATGGACAAGACTTATTCCCCCCGCGACATCGAACCCAGCTGGTATGAGACTTGGGAGCGCAACGGCTATTTTCGGCCCAGCGGCGAGGGGACACCCTACTGCATCATGATCCCGCCACCCAATGTCACTGGCACCTTGCATATGGGGCATGCGTTTCAAGACACGATCATGGATATTTTGACGCGCTATCACCGTATGTCGGGCGATAACACGCTCTGGCAACCCGGCACTGATCACGCCGGTATCGCCACCCAAATGGTCGTTGAGCGCCAGCTCAACGCCGAGGGCAATGATCGCCATACGCTTGGGCGGGAGGCATTTGTCGAGAAAATTTGGGCTTGGAAAAAGCACTCCGGCGGCACCATCCAAAATCAAATGCGCCGTTTAGGGGCCTCAGTCGATTGGGACCGTGAACGCTTCACGATGGATGAGGGGCTATCTGAATCAGTTGATGAAGTCTTTATTAAACTCTATGAGCAAGGCCTCATTTACCGCGGCCAGCGCCTGGTCAACTGGGATCCAGTGCTGCAAACCGCAGTCTCTGACCTCGAGGTCGAATCGGCCGAAGAAAAAGGCTCGATTTGGAAGCTGCGCTACCCACTCAGCAACGGTGATGGACACCTCGTGGTCGCCACCACACGCCCAGAGACGATGCTAGGGGATACCGCGGTAGCGGTGAACCCCAACGATGAGCGCTACACGCATCTGATCGGGCAGACCGTCATGTTGCCATTGGTGGGTCGCGAAATCCCCATCGTCGCCGATGACTACGTCGACCCCGCATTCGGTACCGGGTGTTTAAAGATTACCCCGGCGCATGATTTTAACGACTACCAAGTGGGGCTTCGGCACGAGTGCGAACCCATTAACATCCTCACCGGCGATGCCCATATCAATGACAATGCGCCAGCGGCCTATCAGGGGTTGGATCGGTTTGCCGCGCGCGATCAAATTGTGGCGGATTTTGAAGCGGCCGGGCTGCTCGAAGGCATTGACCCACACACCCTCATGGTACCCCGCGGTGACCGCACCGGTGCTGTGATTGAGCCTTATCTAACCTATCAGTGGTTTGTCGATCTAACGCGCGAAGTGCAACCGGATGGCCGCCCCGGCGGTTGGCAAGCGATTACCCAACCAGCCATTGACGTGGTTCGCGACGGGCGCATTCGCTTTACGCCCGAGAATTGGACCAAGACCTACTACAACTGGCTTGAGGATATTCAAGACTGGTGTATTAGCCGCCAAATTTGGTGGGGACACCGCATTCCCGCCTGGTATGACGACGCTGGCAACGTCTACGTCGGCCGTGACGAGGCCACGGTACGAGCCGAGCATGGGCTGGGTGAGGCGGTGACGCTCGCGCAAGACGACGATGTCCTCGATACCTGGTTTTCATCAGCGCTGTGGCCATTTTCAACGCTCGGCTGGCCGCAGGACACGTCTGAACTGCAGTCCTTCTACCCCACCAGCGTGCTGGTCACCGGCTTTGACATTATCTTTTTTTGGGTCGCCCGCATGATCATGATGGGCCTGCGCTTCATGGACGCCGTTCCCTTCCACGAGGTCTATATTCACGGACTGGTGCGTGACTCGGAAGGCGCCAAAATGTCGAAGTCCAAGGGCAACGTGCTCGACCCAATCGATATTATCGACGGTATCGACCTCGAGGCTCTGGTGGCCAAGCGCACCAGCGGGCTTATGCAGCCGCGGCGCGCCGCGATGATTGAAAAGCAAACACGCGCCGCCTACCCCGAGGGCATCGCCGCACACGGCACCGATGCGCTGCGCTTTACCTTTGCCAGCCTCGCCACCACCGGCCGCGATGTGGTGCTCGATATGGGCCGGATCGATGGCTATCGCAACTTCTGCAACAAACTCTGGAACGCCGCGCGCTATGTCTTAATGAACACCGAGGATCAGGACTGCGCTGCCACCCACAATAACTTCACGCTCGGCACCGCCGAGCGCTGGATCATCTCGCGCCTCCAAGCGACCGAGCGGGCGGTAACCGATGCGCTCGATCACTACCGCATGGACCAAGCCGCCCAAGCGGTGTACGAATTTTTGTGGGACGAGTACTGCGACTGGTATCTAGAGCTCTCAAAGCCCACGCTTCAGGGCGATGCCAGTGTGGCGCAGCAAATTGGTACTCGCCGCACCCTTGTCGCCGTCCTTGAGGCGGTGTTGCGCCTAGCCCACCCATTCATGCCGTTTATTACCGAAGAAATCTGGCAGCGCCTCGCCCCGCTGGCAGGTGTGAGCGGTGAGACGATTATGACCCAGGCCTTCCCCGTTGCTCAGCCTGAGCGCGATGACCCAGAAGCGGAAGCTGAAATCGACTGGGTCAAGCGCTTTATCTTAGGCATTCGCCGCATTCGCGGTGAAATGGATATCGCGCCGGGCAAACGCTTACCGGTGTTGCTCAAACACGCCAGTGCGACCGACCAAAGCCGCCTCGAGCAACATCGCGCCGCGCTCGATTTTCTCGCCCGGCTGGAATCGGTCGATCAACTCAATCACGACGACGAGCCACCCGAGTCGGCCCTGGCGTTGGTCGACTCACTAGAAATCCGCGTGCCCATGGCCGGGCTGATTGATAAGACGGCCGAACTAACGCGACTCGGCAAAGAGCGAAAGCGCCTCGCCGATGACCTTGAGCGTATTGACGGTAAGCTCAACAACGAGGCATTCGTCAGCCGCGCACCCAACGAGGTGGTGGAGCGCGAGCGCGAAAAGCGGGCTGAGGCAAGCGCCGCACTCGAGCGAATCGATGCCCAATACGCCCGGATCGAGGCCATTTAAACGCTCAGCGATGGGTATTTGCTCAGGCTAGCGAAGCTCGGCATACTAAAACCTGATCGAAACGACAATTCATTGACGTCGCCAGGGGAGTCTTCGGACTGAGAGTGTTCCGCCATGGAGCAGACCCTGGAACCTGAACCGGATGATACCGGCGGAGGAAGTGCGACATGCTGACCCTATCGATAGCGGCGATTGCCGCTGCGCTGACGCTATTTGTGCTACTCGGGCTAACCGCCCGTCGTCCTCACCAAGCGCTTGATGACTATGTCACGGCCCGCGATAGCCAGGGGGCCGTGGCGCTTGGGCTATCCTTTCTTGCTTCCGGCATGGGCGCTTGGATATTGTTTGCGCCACCAGAAATCGGCGCACTGGTTGGGCCGATCGCGGTTGCCGGCTACGCCCTTGGATCAGCGCTGCCATTTATCATTCTTGGGCTCATTGGCCCATCCATCCGCCAGCGAATGCCGGCAGGCCGAAGCCTGACTGAATTTGCCGCCGAGCGATTTGGCAACGGCTTTCGGCGCTGGATTAGCCTACTCTCCGTGCTCTATATGCTGTGCTTTTTGGCCGCCGAACTTACCGCCATCGGCGCCATTACCGGCTTACTATCTGGGGTTCATGGCGGCTTTGCGATTATGGCAGTCGCTCTCTCAACCCTTGCCTACACCGCCATTGGTGGATTGCGCGCGAGTCTGGTGACCGATCGCTGGCAAGCGCTGCTGATGATGGCACTGATTGGGCTTGTCGCAAGCGCCGCGCTCGGACTTGCGCCGAGCGCTAAGCCAATCGATTACACCGCCGAGAGCCCATCGGTTGGCCTTATCAGCGCCCTCGGCGTGGCCTTAACGCTGATTATTGCCGTGACCACCGCGAATCTTTTCCACCAAGGCTACTGGCAGCGACTGTGGGCGGCACGCGATCAACAGGCCCTGCGCTACGGCGCGCTCATTGGCGGCACCAGCACGGTGGTGGTGGTGGCATTGCTCGGCTTAGCGGGCCTGTTGGCCGCCGCTCGCGGGCTTGATCTGGGCAACCCGCCGATCCCGTTTTTCGCGCTGATTAATCAAGCGCCCGCGTGGATCACCTTACCGGCGTTAATACTCGCTATTACCCTGGTCGCCTCATCAATCGATACGCTGCAAAACGCGCTGGTCTCACTCGGCGTCACTGAGACCGGGCAGTTAGGCCTGCGCGGTGCGCGCTGGCTTACGGCGCTATTAATGCTGCCGGTCATCGCGCTGGCACTACAGCAAGTGAGTGTTTTACGACTGTTTTTGATCGCCGACTTACTCTGCGCGAGCGCGGTGATTCCGCTGCTCAGTGGGCTATCACCCCGGGTCAATCGCTGGGTAGCGATTGCCGGTGCGCTGGCCGGATTACTCGGGGCGGTCCTGCCAAGCATGGTGCTAAGCGGTGATGTGCTTGGCGGCCTGCAGGCGGCGAGCTTTCCCGGCGGCGTACCGACACTCACGCCATTTCTCGGCGCTCTGCTTGGCTCAGGCTTGGTTATTGGGTTGGGCGCGCTGCGCGGCGAACCTAGCTCGCGCCGCTCAATACCACATTGACAATGACCAACAGCACCACAACAAATACAGCAGTAAACACTAGCCCGGCAATAATAAAAACCGCTGGGCTACCGCGGGTAAAGTCACGCTGACGCGCCGCTTCAGTCTGCACCCCAAAGGCGGCCGCCAAGGTGCTTTTAATCACCTGCCAGAGCGTCATGGACGGGCGTTCATCAGGCGGGCGCTGAGTCTGTGTCATCGTCTCGTTCCTTTAATGGGACTTGGGTAAGCATGATCGCGCCGGCTAAAAATAACAGGATCAGCGCCAACATCGAATAGCGCACATCACCAAACCACACGCCAAACAGGCCAAATAATGGTGGGCCAATAAGCGCCGCAAATTTACCCAATAAATTATAGAAACCAAAAAATTCCCCGGCACGCTCAGCCGGTATAAGCCCGGCATACAGTGATCGGCTCAGTGCCTGTACGCCGCCTTGGACTAAACCCACCAGCGCAGCAATGGCAAAGAACTCCCAAGCCGACTGAATAAACGCCGCCCACAGGCAAATACCGATATACACACCAATCCCGATCAAAATGCCCTGCCGCGGGCCGATGCGCTGGCCTAACCAGCCCATGAGCAAGGCCGCTGGAAAGCCAACGAACTGGGTAATTAATAGCGCCACGATCAAATCAGACTGCTCAAATCCAAGACTGCGCCCATAAGCAACCGCCATACGAATCGTGGTCCCGACCGCATCGATGTAGAGCCAGTAAGCGATTAAAAACATCCACACCGCTTTGCGGGCGCGCAAATGCGTGAGCGTTTGCCATAATTGTTTTAGACCGCCCGCCAGCGCTGCTCGATCCGATTGCTGCGCGGGCGGTTCGGGTACTGTTAATGCCAATGGCAAACTAAACACCGCCCACCACAACCCAGTGATCACAAAGGCCGCTAAAGCGGCATTAATCGCCGAATCAAGGCCAAACCACTGCGGTTGGAGTGCCGCGATAACACACCCCAAATAGAGTAATCCGCCGCCTAAATAGCCCATGGCAAAGCCAAACCCAGACACCGCATGCCAACGACTAGCCGGGGCGACGCTAATGAGTAATGCATCGTAAAAGAGGTTAGCGGCCATAAACCCAACGCTTGCCAGCACAAACAATGTTAGTGCCCACACCCACTCGCCTGCCGGCACCAGCGCAAAGGCCGCGGTCAGTGCCGAGGCGGCCAGCGCAAACCCCAGCAGAGCGCGTTTTTTAGTCCCTGCCCGATCTGCCATCGCCCCCATCAATGGCGCCAGCAAGACAATTAGCAACGATGCCGTGCCATTGCCAAAGCCAAGACGTAAGTTTGCTTGGGCGGGATCGACCGCAGCGCTCCAATAGTCCTGAAACACCAGCGGAAAGAACCCCGCGAGCACGACGGTGGCAAAGCCTGAATTAGCCCAGTCGTAAAATGCCCACGCCCAAATTTGTTGGCGTGAGTGATGAGCGCTCATTGGCGTCCTGCCGGCGCAACCTCACGCAGGTCATAGCGCATCACAAAGGCATCTTCGCGGCCCTCAACGCACGGGTAGTAATCACGCCGCCGGCCCACCCGACGAAAGCCCTCACTGCGATACAGGTGGAGTGCTGGGGTATTACTGGGGCGAACCTCGAGATAGATTGATTCAGCCCCCAGTCGCTCAGCCTGATCCAAGGCGCGGCGAAGCAATGCCCGGCCCAAGCCGCGATTACTCCAGTGCGGGTGAACCGCTAGATTAAGCACATGCGCCTCGCCCGGGCCCATGGCAAGAACGAAATGACCCACTACTTTATCGGTCGCGAGTTGCACCCAACACTCATAGCCCATGCGCAAGCAATCGCGAAAAATCGTTAACGTCCACGGGTAGTCATAGGCGCTCGATTCGACCACCGACACCGCCTCAAGATCGCCCGGCCGCATGGGACGAATAACGGGTAGATAATCGACCGGATTGGCCGTCATGCCGCCTCCGCCAGCGCACGCTGCACGGCAAGCAAATCCTCCCAGGCCTTTGCCTTGAGTTGCGGGTCAGCGAGAAGCGCCGCTGGATCAAAGCTGACAACCACCGGCGCACTCGACACACCGGCCTTAAGAGCCTCTGCAGCCGGCGCCCCAAGGGCTAAAATAACCGCCGGATTATGCCGCTCAATCTCTGCGCTTAGTTGCCCTGGGTCGGCATCCTCAGGGGCGCCCGCCGAAGTCACGACAACCGCCTCGCTGTTGCGCAAACCAATGGCAGCCAGCATGTTGTCCAGCAGCTCGCCCGTCTGGCCTGTCGGCACATCCGGGCCACCGGCAACCACCATGAGCGAGCAGCTTGGGCTCGCCGATTGACTGGCACGCGGCTGCCAGACCGTAATATCCATCGCGGCCAGCAAACGTTGACGACGAGCATCCAGCCGGCTCATTGCATAGTGCCTTTGGCTAAACGCCCTCGTTTTGCGGATGGGTCCGCTGCGCCTTACTGCGTAGGCGATTGAGCGCATTGATATAGGCCTTGGCTGAGGCAATGACAATGTCGGTATCCGAGCCTTGGCCATTGACGCTGCGACCACCGCGCTCGACACGAACCGTCACCTCGCCTTGGGCATCAGTGCCGGTGGTGATATTACTCACCGAGTAGAGCAGCAGCTCAGCATTGACCTGCAAGATCCCCTCAATCGCCTTAAATCCGGCATCGACCGGGCCATCCCCCTCAGCCGAATGACGCCGTTCCTCGCCATCAACCAGCAAGGTTACCTCCGCCACGGGCGTCTCACCGGTCTCCGAGCAACAGCGAAACGCCACCAAACTAACGCTTTGATCGTCCTCAAGCGCCGCCACCGCCTCGGTTGCCAGAGCTTGTAAGTCTTCATCAAAGATTTCGTGTTTTTTATCGGCTAGATCTTTAAAGCGCTGGAATGCCTCGTTAAGTTGGCCGGCGGTAGCAAATTCAATACCCAGCTCGTCGCAGCGACTGCGAAAGGCATTACGCCCCGAGTGCTTGCCCAGAACCATGCGGTTTGTGCCCCAGCCAACGTCCTCAGCGCGCATGATTTCGTAGGTTTCACGATGCTTGAGTACACCATCTTGGTGAATGCCCGACTCGTGGGCAAAGGCATTGATCCCGACAATGGCTTTGTTGGGCTGGACCTGAAACCCGGTGATATTCGAGACCAACCGCGAGGTCGGTAAAATCTCGCGAGTCTCGATGCGGGTATCGACGGGAAAGTCATCTTGGCGGGTTCGCAGCGCCATGACGATTTCTTCTAACGCGGCATTCCCCGCGCGCTCACCCAACCCGTTAATGGTGCACTCGATCTGCCGTGCGCCTTCGCGCACCGCCGCCAGCGAATTGGCAACCGCAACGCCCAAGTCGTTATGACAATGCACCGACCAAATCGCCCGATCGGCGTTGGGGATGCGCCCCCGCAGCTCACGAATGAGTCCAGAAAACTGCTCAGGTAAGTTGTATCCAACCGTATCGGGAATATTGATCGTGGTCGCACCAGCATCAATCGCTGCTTCAATAATGCGGCAGAGAAAATCAGCCTCAGACCGGCCCGCGTCTTCGGGCGAGAACTCCACGTCATCACATAAATTGCGCGCTTGTTTCACCGCCGCCACTGCCCGTGCCTGCACCTCGTCGGGCGTGAGGTTGAGCTTTTTCTCCATATGCACCGGCGAGGTCGCAATGAAGGTATGAATCCGGCCCGCTTCGGCCGGTGCAATCGCCTCACCCGCGCGCTCAATGTCTGACTCAAAGGCCCTGGCTAAGCCGCAGACGCGGGAGTTTTTAATGCTCTGCGCGACCGCTTGAACCGACTCAAAATCACCGCGACTCGCCGCCGGGAAACCCGCTTCGATGACATCCACTTGTAGTCGCTCGAGGGCCCGTGCAATGCGGACTTTTTCCTCGCGCGTCATCGACGCCCCCGGGCTTTGCTCACCATCGCGCAGCGTGGTGTCAAAAATAATCAACCGATCGGTCTCGCCCATGGCTGTTTCCCCTCTAGTCGTTATCAACTCAACCCCAGTCTACCCTGCATGAACGCGTTTGCGGCGTCGGCGGCGTCGGCGAATGACCGTCAACACCGGCCCAGAGACCATGTACGCCAGTGCGAGGCCAAATAACACCGTCGGCGGATGAACCGACATCAGTGCAACGCCCAGCACCCCCAAAACAATCACCACAAAGGGCACGCGATAACGAAAATCAATTTCTTTAAAACTATCGTAGCGGACGTTACTGACCATCAAAATCCCCGCTAATGTGGTGATAATCAGTGCGGGGACGCCGGCAGGCCAGCCACCAAATTCAAGCCGATCACCCGCCCAGACCATGCCCGCGATGGTCGCTGCTGCCGCCGGACTGGGCAGGCCCTGGAAGTAGCGTTTATCCGCCACACCCACTTGGGTGTTAAAGCGCGCGAGCCGCAGGCCGGCGCAGGCGGTATAGACAAACGCCCCCAGCCAGCCAAGCTTGCTACCCACACTGCCAAGCGCCCCAAGATCACTCAGCGCCCACAGATACACCACCATCGCGGGCGCGACGCCGAACGAGACCATGTCGGCAATACTGTCGTACTGCACGCCAAAATCGCTCTGGGTGTTGGTCAGTCGGGCCACTCGGCCGTCTAAGCCATCCATAACCATCGCCACAAAAATCGCGATCGCCGCGCTTTCGTAAACGCCAGCCTGTGCCGAGACCACGGCATAGAAGCCAAAAAATAACGCCAGCGTGGTAATGAGGTTGGGCAGCAGGTAAATGCCGCGACGTCGCCGAGTTTCAGGGGGTTGGTCAGTCATTTCGCCCTCAACGGGCCGGTCGCCGGCGCAGGCCGGCAACCGTCCAGATCGTGGTCCCGCGGGTTAGTTACGCTCGCGGTCAACCAGCTGATTGGCTTTGATCCACGGCATCATGTCACGCAGCTTCGAGCCAACCTCCTCGATCGGATGCTCAGCGGCCCGACGACGCATGGCTTTGAGCCGTGGCGCACCGGCTTGATTCTCAAGCACAAACTCTTTGGCGAATTCGCCGTTGCGGATTTCTTCAAGCAGCTCGCGCATCGCTTGGCGTGACTGCTCGTTAATCACCCGCGGCCCGCGCGTGAAATCACCGTACTCTGCGGTGTTGGAGATAGAGTAGCGCATGTTGGCGATACCGCCCTGATAGAGCAGATCGACAATCAGTTTGGTTTCGTGAAGGACCTCAAAGTAAGCCATCTCAGGGGCATAGCCCGCCTCGATGAGCGTCTCAAAGCCGGCTTCAATCAATGAAGTGATGCCACCACACAGCACCGCCTGCTCACCAAAGAGGTCGGTTTCGGTTTCTTCCTGAAAGCTCGTCTCAATCACACCCGAGCGACCCCCGCCATTGGCTGACGCATAAGACAGCGCGATATCGCGAGCCCGGCCGCTGGCGTCTTGATGCACGGCGATGAGGCTGGGAACGCCATTGCCCTCGACATAAGTCGAGCGCACCAAATGCCCGGGGCCTTTGGGTGCGATCATAATGACGTCCATATCAGCGCGAGGCTCAATTTGCTGATAGTGAATATTAAAGCCATGAGCAAAGGCGATCGCACCGCCTTGCTTAAGATTACCGGCGACTGACTGGGTGTAGACAGCGGCCTGATGCTCATCAGGTAGCGTCATCATCACCACATCGGCGGCGGCGACGGCGGCGTCCACTTCAGCGACTTCAAGCCCGGCGGCTTTGGCTTTCGCGGCACTGCTCGAGCCTGCGCGCAGACCCACCACGACCGAGACGCCAGACTCTTTGAGGTTATTGGCATGGGCATGGCCTTGCGAGCCGTAACCTAAGATCGCGACCTTCATGCCTTTGATGATGGATTGGTCGGCGTCTTTATCGTAATAAACTTTCATAGCTCCCCCGAAAACGTGAATTTTAAATACGCATCTGCTTATCGCCGCGCGCAATGCCAGTAACCCCTGAGCGCACCACTTCCATTGGTGTTTTGCGATCAAGCAGCTCTAAAAACGCATCGAGCTTACTCGAGCGACCAATCACCTCGATGGTGTAGGTTTTGTCAGTGACATCGACGACACAGGCCTCAAAAATGTCGGCTAGCCGCTTAAACTCCTCGCGTGCCTCGCTCGATGTGGCCTGCACTTTAACCAGCATTAGTTCGCGCTCGATGTGGGTGGCTTCAGTGATATCCATCACTTTGACCACATCCAAAAGCTTGTTGAGCTGTTTGAGGATTTGCTCGACGATGCGCTCATCCCCCTGCGTCACCAGCGTGATGCGCGATAGCGTCGAGTCATCGGTCGGTGCGACCGTGAGCGAGTCAATATTATAGCCACGCGCTGTAAATAGCCCGGCAATGCGGCCAAGCGCGCCGAACTCGTTTTCAACGAGGATGGAGATAATATGTCGCATAGTGATTGACCGGCGCGCGGTTGTCCCCGATGAGTGTGCGGCGAAAGCCTTTAAAGTTACGGCGCGCGGCGGTGGGCGTCAAGACACAGGTAACGATGGGGGGTGGGCGCTACCGGCGCGGTCGGCTAATCTAGCGCTTTGATTGATGCACTTAAAAGGGCACCTCAGGCATGCGCACAAGCCGTTTTCCGTTATTTACCAACAAACAAACCCCGGCCGACGCCGACATTGTCAGCCACCAGCTGATGTTGCGAGCCGGGCTTATTGAAAAGATTGGCGCCGGTCTCTACACCTGGCAGCCCTTGGGTTTACGTGTCTTACGCCGCGTCGAGCAGGTGGTGCGCGAAGAAATGGACCGCCTCGGTAGCCTTGAGGTGCTGATGCCGGCCGTTCAACCCGCCGAATTGTGGCAGGAATCAGGCCGCTGGGGCGTTTACGGCGCTGAATTATTGCGCCTCACTGACCGCCACGAGCGCGACTTTTGCATCGGGCCCACACACGAAGAGGTCATCACCGATTACCTGCGCCGCGAGCTGCGCAGCTATCGCCAACTGCCGCTAACCTACTATCAAATTCAAACCAAATTTCGCGACGAAATCCGACCCCGCTTTGGCGTCATGCGGGCGCGCGAATTTGTGATGAAAGATGCGTATTCATTTCACCTCGATCAGGCCTCATTGGCGCAAACCTATGCCGATATGCATGAGGCCTATACCCGCATATTTCAGCGCCTCGGTTTGCGCGCTCGCTCGGTGGGCGCTGACAGCGGCGCCATCGGCGGTAGCATGAGTGAAGAGTTTATGGTGCTTGCTGATTCTGGCGAAGACGCAATCGCTAGCTGCAACCAGTGTGAGTACGCGGCCAATACCGAACTGGCCGAAAGTCGCCCGAATGCACCCATCGACACCCCCCTTGCCGAGCCTGAGCAGGCGTACACGCCAAATATTCACAGCGTCGATGAACAGTGCAAACTGTTGGGCATCAGCCCCGCGCAGGTGGTCAAAAGCCTGGTCGTCATGGCCGATGGGGTGCCGGCGGTATTGTTTGTTTGCGGCGATGATGACCTTAATGAAGTCAAAGCGGCCAACGCCCTAGAAGCGACCGATTTTCGGCTTGCCGACCCCGCCGAGGCGCTTGCCGCCACCGGCATGCCCAAGGGCTTTGTCGGCCCCAAAGGCCTGCCCGAGGGGCTAGCGCAACTCGTTGATCGACGCGCCGCGCGGCTTATCAATTTCTCCAGCGGCGCGGGGCAAGCCGACTATCACTGGCTCAACCTAAATTGGGAGCGCGACACGCCGCTGCCTACGATCGCCGACTTGCGCACCGCTCAACCCGGCGAGGGTTGCCCCCGCTGTGATACCGGCGTGCTCGAAATTCAGCGCGGTATTGAGGTGGGGCATATTTTTCAGCTCGGCAGCAAATACAGCGAGGCGATGAACGCTCGTATTCTCGATGAGCACGGCGAGCAACAGGCATTACTGATGGGGTGCTATGGCATTGGCGTCTCGCGTGTAGTCGCCGCGGCGATCGAACAAAACCACGATGACCAAGGCATTCAGTGGCCCCAACCGCTGGCGCCGTTTGATGTCGCCATCGTGAGCATTGGTGCCGAGCGCTCGGAGGCGGTCGCGCAAGCCGCTGAACAGCTCTACACCGCGCTGCAAGCGGCCGGCCTCGAGCCTTTGCTCGATGATCGCGACGCACGGCCAGGCGTGAAATTTGCCGACATGGAGCTCATTGGCATTCCCCATCGCATTGTTGTTGGCGAGCGCGGAATCGAAAGCGGCACGCTTGAATACCGCGCGCGGGGTGCAGAGCAAAGCGAAGATATCGCCATCGAGGCCGTGGTTGATCAGCTCATTGAGCGGATTGGATCGCCCTCATCATCGAGCGCTGGATAAGGCTCGCCACGCCGAGCACATTGCGCCGCAATGCGGGGGTGCAACCACTCGAACAAGGTCCGTTCGTAGTCATCAGCTGGCAGGCGCGGTTGGGCATAGAGCCCGGCCGCCTCGCGCTGGCGTTGCGCTTCAAACAAAATAACCGCCGCCGCCACTGAGACATTCAGCGACTCGACCAGTCCAACCATCGGAATCGTGATATGCGCATCGGCCAATTGCGCGCCAATGGGGCTCACTCCCCACAATTCGGCGCCCATGAGCACGGCAGTGGGTTGGGTGTAGTCGATGTCGCGAAAGTCGATGGCAGTTGGCGAGTCGTGCGCTGCGTAGACACGCAATCCCTCACCGCGCAACGACTCAACCGCCTCGGCAGTATCCGGATAAAACATGGTATCAACGTACTGCCCCGCCCCCGAGGCGCAGTTTCGATGAATGGGCGGCGCCTCGCCTGCGCTCACGGCATGAACGCGGCTCACTCCAACGGCATCACAAGTGCGCACAATGGCACTTAGGTTATGCGGCTTATGCACCCCATCCAATAGCACCCGTAAATCGGGCTGGCGGCGGTCCAACGTCTCACGAAATCGAGCCAAACGATTAGCGCTCAAGACCCATCCCTCCACAACGATCGATTCGGTATTCTAGTGCGATGACAGCTAAGCGCATACTCATCGCTGGGTACGGCCAACTCGGCCGCCCCTTAGGCGAGACATTGATCGAGGCCGGCCACACAGTCTTTGGCCTACGCCGCCGTGGCGTTAAACCCGATGCCGGCGTGGTTAGCATTCAGGCCGATTTGCGCAACACCGAGGCATTGCACACCGTCCTGCCGCGCGATCTTGACTGCGTTTACATCATCCTTACACCCGACCAGCGCGATGAGGCCGGGTACCGTGCGGCTTACCTCGAGGCCCTTGGCAATTTGCTTAGCGCGCTGCGGCGTAGCGACAATGCCCGAGCTCGCGTGGTTTTTGTCTCAAGTACCGCCGTTTATGGCCAAACCGATGGTCGTTGGGTTGACGAACTAAGCCCCACACAACCGACACGCTTTAATGGGGCCTGCCTACTCAAAGCCGAGCAACTAGTCGCCGAACATACTGACGATGCGGTGCGCGTGAGGTTTGGGGGTATTTACGGACCCGGTCGCGAGGCACTGATCGCTCGGGTTAAAGAGGCCAAGCCCTGTCAAACCAACCCGGTGCGCTACACCAATCGCATTCACAGCGACGACTGCGTCGGGCTATTGGCGCATGTGGGTGATTTGCCTGATCCACCGAAAGTCATTATCGGTGTCGATAACAACCCATGCCCACAATGCGAGGTGATGGACTGGCTTGCCACCGCGCTGGGCGTCGAGCGCCCACCCCGTCAGTCGGGTGGTTTGGCCGGACGGCGTTGCGATAACGCCCGGTTAAAGGCCAGTGGTTACCGATTAAAGTTTCCGAGCTTTGAGCACGGCTATCAATCGGTGTTGGCTGACCCGCGCTGCAAGCTATAAATCGCCGGCTCTTGGGCAGAAAAATAGGCCGCCAAGTCACGCATATCCTCGTCACTCAGCGCCGCCGCTTGACCATTCATAATGGCGTTATTGCGATCACCGCTGCGGTAGGCTTTAAGCGCATGGAGCAAGTAGTCGGCATGCTGGCCGGCGAGCATTGGGAAGGCCGGATTATCGGCATCACCCTTGGCGCCATGGCAGGCCACGCAACTCTGCGATTTGCTCCGACCAGCCTCAACATCGCCAATCGGCTGCGCGGCTATGGTTGTGCTCAAACTTGCGGCGATCAGGGCAATTGCGATCAAACACCAACGCTTCATTGCACAGCCTCCTCACCACCTGCAGCAAAATAAGCGGCGATATCCTGCATATCTTCCTCGCTTAAGGTGCCGGCAATTGCCTGCATCGTGACGTGCTCGCGATCACCCGCCTGGTAGGCCTTTAACGCTGAGACGATATAGGCGGCATGCTGCCCGCCAAGCTTGGGCACTCGAAACGATGGGTAGGCGTTGCGATAGCCGTCAACCCCGTGACAACCAAGACAGGTGTAGGCTTTGGCTCGCCCTGCTTCAATGTCACCTTGGGCGGTGCTAAGCGCGGGTGCGAGTAAAATCATCAGGCCAACGGCCAACGTCAATAAGCGCAGAAGCTTCATCGTGATCCTCATCCCAAAAACCGCGTCTATATTTCCACGGATCGCGATGACGGTAAAGTCAATTGAGCGCTTTCACCATGCTTGCACTCGATCGGGCAAGCGTGAATTATTGCGGCCATGAGCCACGAAATATTAATTGTCTACTACAGCCGCCACGGCGCGACCCATGCAATGGCTCGCCAAATCGCTCACGGCGTTGAAAGTGTCAGCACAGTCAGTGCCGTGCTGCGCACCGTTCCGGCGGTTTCCGAAGTGAGCGAGGCAAGCGCCCCGAGTGTCCCTGAGCAAGGCCCACCGTACGCCACGCTGGATGATCTGGGTCAATGCGATGGGCTGATCCTCGGGAGCCCCACACGGTTTGGCAATATGGCCGCCGCGCTCAAGCACTACCTCGACCAGACCGCCGGGCTATGGCTGAACGGCGCACTCGATGGCAAGCCAGGCGCGTTGTTCACCTCGACCGGCAGTCTGCATGGCGGCCAAGAAAGCACGCTCCTCTCGATGATGCTGCCATTGCTGCATCACGGCATGTTTTTAGTTGGCTTGCCCTACACCCAGAGCGAACTCATGCAAACCCAGTCCGGCGGCACGCCATACGGCGCCAGTCACTGGGCTGGCGCCGACGCCGAGCGCGCACTCGATGATCACGAGGCGGCTTTATGTCGCGCGCTCGGGGCTCGCGTTGCCGATGCAGCCAAGCGCCTAAAAACCAACCCAAGCGCGACATGAGCACGCAAGAATCGCCCACCCACGTGGCCCCGAGTACGCGCTATTGGATGGCTGTGGGCTGTTATATCGGGCTAATTTTGCTACTGATTGCTTGGATGGTGTGGCTCGACCCACCCCCAGCATCGCTACGCAGTCCGCTGTTGGTGGTGTTTTTGCTGCCATTGTTACTCGGCGTGCGTGGCGTACTACACGGCCGGCGCTACACGCTGCAATGGACCGGCATGTTAGTGCTGGTGTACTTCGTCCACGGGCTTATCGCGACCACCGGCGCCTCTCCCCAGCGCTGGTTAGGCGTTGCCGAGACGCTGCTCACACTCGGCTACTTTGGCTTAATGATGCTCGTGCTGCGCGACGGCAAACGCGCACACAAAGCCAATAAACCCGCTGCCTAAACGCTCAGCACCTGCTTGATAAAAGGGATGGTCAAGCGCCGCCCAGTCTGCAGTGAGGCCTGATCGAGGCGCTCAACCAGGGCGAGCAAATGGGCGCTATCCCGCGCTTGATAGCGCAACAGATACTCAGCACTTCGAGCCGGCAAATCCAAACCCCGGCGCGCGACCATCTGCGCTAAGATTTGTTGCCGCCGAGCATCATCCGGTGGGCTGACCCGCCAGCGCAGTAGGGCCTGTAGACGCGAGGTTAAATCCGCCAAGCCCAGATTTAAGGCCGGCGGCGCCACGCGGGCGGCGACCAGCAAGCGTCCATCGCATTCGCGAATGCGGTTATAGCAGTGGAATAAGCGCTCCTCCCAGCGTCGATCACCCGCCAGACACTCCACGTCATCGATCGCCACTAGCGATAACGCCTCGAGGCCATCGAGCTGCTCGGCGGCGCCGGCAATGTGCTCGCGCAATGGGATATACACCGCCGTGCCGCCCTGAGCACTCACGTGGCCACAGGCAGCCTGCAGCAAATGGCTTTTGCCACTGCCCGCCGGTCCGGTCAGCATCATTGATTGCGATTGCGCTGAGGGTAACGCGCGCAACGCCGCAAGCACTTGCTCATTACCGGCGCTAACAAAACCGGCAAAATCAGCCGCCCGATTCCAGCGAAAATTAAGCGCGAGCTGAGCGACGTGATCGGTCATCGGCCCGACTGCCAACGATACTGCTCACCATCGGCAAGCAAACGGTTATCGCGTTCAATCGCCTCACGGACCGCCTCGGCTGGTGTTGTAATGGCCAGGCCAAAGCGCACGCGATCGCCATCGACTGCTAAGGTCGTGACGCGCTCAACGCCGGCAACCGATGCCAGGCGCTCGCGAATCCGGTCATGGGTACTAAGCCCGTCAATCCCAGTGACGGCAATTTGCAATCGACCGCTCGCAAACAAATCGGGCAAAAAAGCCAAATCACGGCGCAACGGCTCAACCAGCTGCTTAACGCTCTGCTGTACCGTTGCATCAAGGTTAGCGTCGGTGATTCGCCAGCGCTGCTGTACCGCCTCATCACTCATTAACGTCCAACGTGAGGTCATGCGCTCACCGCGCCCATCATTTAAGCGCACGCTTACAATCCGATCAGGGGCATAACGAACCGAAGCCGCCTGAATTGGTTGGGCAAACCCAGCCGCCACATCCGCCGGCTGCAGTGCTTGACGATCCTCTAGGTCGAGCAATGGCAGCAGCAGTTGCACACCGCGTTTTGCCGCCTCATCTTGGAGGGTCTGATGCCATTGCGCATCCGTTTGTGGGTCACCAAATCGACGCTCAGCACCGCGTTCAATCGCCATCCACAACAGCACCCGCGGCCGGCGTTCGGGCCATACCTCTACCCCACGACGAACCAGCCGGTCACGCAGGGCACTGACATCAAACCGCGCATTGAGCCACGTTTGCTCAGCGCTAGCGTCAGGCTCGGTCACACCAGGCGCCGGGCCGTGGCGATAGGAATAGCCTTGCAAATAGCGCGATGCCTGCTCGCGAATGCCTGCCGCTACGGGCAGATCAACCACGCCGTCGCGCCCGGTGAGCTGAATCAACAAAGCATCCACCGCCTCCGTCACGGCTGGGGCCCGCGCGGCGCTCGATTCATCGGCAACTTTGACCTCAATCTGACCGCTGATCGTACTCGCGTGAACGGGGTTGGCCAGCCCCACAAGGGCGAGCAACCACACCACACCAAGCCTGCGCATCATCGTTGTCTTAGGCATAAATTCAACCGCCAAAAACCAGCTTTTAAGGTACCATGACGGCCTGAGCGGAACGACAAACTGCGCGTGCGGAGTAGCAAATTTTGAGCACATCCAAGCCATCCGAGGGGCTAAGCTATCGTCAATCAGGCGTCGATATCGATGCCGGTGCCGAACTCGTTGAGCGTATTCGTGACGATGTGGCTACCACTCAACGCCCCGGCATGCTGGGCAGTTTGGGGGGGTTTGGTGGCCTCTTTGAGCTGCCTACCGATCGTTACCGCCACCCCGTACTGGTATCCGGCACCGATGGTGTCGGCACCAAGCTTAAGCTCGCACTCGAGACCGATCAGCATGATGGAATCGGCATCGATTTGGTCGCAATGTGCGTCAATGACGTCATCGTCACCGGTGCTGAGCCGCTATTCTTTCTCGATTACTACGCCACAAGCCGCCTCAATGTTGATGTCGCCGAGCGCGTTATCCGCAGCATCGCCGCGGGTTGCCGTGAGGCCGGTGCCGGACTAATTGGTGGCGAAACCGCTGAAATGCCAGGGCTTTACCAGCGCGGCGATTACGATCTCGCGGGCTTTTGTGTGGGCGTTGTCGAGCGCGATCAAATCATTGACGGCCAAGCGATTCAGGCGGGCGATCAACTGATTGGTATCGCAAGCAACGGCATCCACTCCAACGGCTACTCACTGGTCCGCGACGTGCTCGCACGCGACCCACAGGGGCTAGAACGCACGCTTGATGGCCGGCGGCTCAAGGAGTGGCTGCTCGCGCCAACGCGTATTTACGCTCGCGCAATCGCCGAGGTTTTAGCCAACACACCGATTAACGGCCTCTGTCATATCACCGGTGGTGGGCTGAGCGACAATATCCCACGCATCATCCCTGCGGGTTTGGGCGCCCGGGTGGACATCAACAGCTGGCAGTGGTCGGCGTTATTTGAGTGGTTGCAACGCACCGGCGCGATCGACACCGCTGAAATGCGCCGCACATTTAACTGTGGTGTGGGCATGGTGGCCATCGTTGATGCTGGCCACAGCGATGCGGTGATCAGCCAGTTGCAAGCCGCCGGCGAACAGGCTTGGGTCATGGGCGATATCACACCCGCGGCCACCCCCGAGGTGGTGTATCGAGATGGGCTGTGAGCACAACCAAGCAACGTGTCGTGGTGCTGATTTCGGGCAATGGCAGCAACCTTCAAGCCATTATCGAGCGGCTCGCGCTCGGAGACGTCCCGGCGCACATCGTTGCAGTAATTAGTAACCGCCCTCAGGCCTACGGGCTTGAGCGCGCGCGGGCAGCCGGCATTCCCACTCAGGTCATTGATCATCAGAGATTTAGCCAACGCGCTGCGTTTGACCACGCGCTCGCCGCCGAGCTGCACGCACTTAAGCCATCGGTCATTTTACTCGCAGGCTTTATGCGCATCCTCAGCGACACCCTGGTCAAAGCCTTCCGCGGTCAGCTAATCAACATTCACCCCTCGTTATTGCCGGCCTACCGTGGCCGAAACACCCACAGCCGAGTGCTCGCTGCCGGTGATTCAATCCATGGTTGCAGCGTGCACTACGTCACCCCCGATCTCGATGCCGGCCCGGTTATTGCGCAGGCACGGCTAACGGTGCAAGCAAACGACAGCCCTGAGTCGCTCGCCGAGCGCGTCCAAACACTCGAGCATCAGCTCTACCCCGAGGTGCTTGGCTGGATCGCGGCTGGCCGCGTCAGCCTCGACAACGATCAGGTCACCATTGATGGGGTGGCCTGCCCGCAGCCACCCTGTATCGATGCGGAGCGGGATTGATGCGCTGGCGGCATTGGGTGGGCTCGATCATGGCCGCGGGCGCGCTGCTAACCGGGGGTGCGCTCGCCGAAGCGCCGGCTGATTTTGACGCCTATTACAGCGTCGAAAAAGCCGGATTAACACTCGGTCGGGCGAGCTTGCGCTTTCGCCAACCAACCCCCGGGCAGTATGACTATCGGCTGCATACCCGAGCGGTTGGCGTTGCCCGTTTATTCGCTTCAAGCGAGGTCATTGAGCGCAGTCGCGGGCAAATCCTCGACAGCGGTTTTCGCCCAACAACCTACCACTACGAGCGCCGCGGCGATGATAAAGCTCGGCGCGCGGAGTTGCGCTTTGATTGGCAAGCTCTCGAGGTCGTCAACGACGTTGCCGCCTACCCTTGGCGCATGGATATTACCGCCGACACCATCGATCGGGTCATTAGTCCCTTACAGCTTATGCATGATTTGGCTAATCGAGACCCCGATGAGAATCGCTTAATTTATCGAATCGCTGACGGCGGGCGGTTGAAGACCTACCTACTTACCATTGAGGGCGAAGATACCATCGAGACCCCGATGGGCACCTTTGAGACCCTGCGCATTCGCCGGCGTGATACCGACAGCGATCGAGAAACCCAACTATGGTGTGCGCCCGCGCTCGACTACCTCGCCGTTCAAGTCGAGCAATGGGAGGACGGTGGGCTTAACTTCCGTCTTGCCCTGACTGGCCTGAACGGGCTCGATCAGGCTATGGCCGCGGCAGAGTAACCCCGCGCTGGCCCATGTACTTCCCGGCGCGGTCTTTGTATGACTGCTCACACACCTCGTCAGACTCAAGAAACAACATCTGCGCGACACCCTCATTGGCGTAAATCTTCGCCGGCAATGTGGTGGTGTTGGAAAATTCTAGCGTGACGTGGCCTTCCCATTCGGGCTCAAGCGGGGTGACGTTAACGATAATACCGCAGCGGGCATAGGTCGATTTGCCCAAACAAATGGTTAGGACATTGCGCGGGATCCGAAAATACTCAACCGTGCTCGCGAGGGCGAAACTGTTGGGCGGGATAATGCACACATCTGAGCGCACATCGACAAAGCTGCCTTCATCAAAGCCCTTGGGGTCGACAACCGCTGAGTTGATGTTGGTGAAAATCTTAAAATGATCAGCACAGCGCACGTCATAGCCATAGCTCGAGGTGCCATATGAAATCATGCGCTCACCGCTTGTCGTGGTGCGCACCTGACCCGGCTCAAAAGGCTCGATCATGCCATCAGCGGCCATCTCACGAATCCAGCGGTCGGATTTAATTGCCATACGTCTCGGTCCATTCACCAAAACCGCTAGTCTACCCGGCGGGCGCGAGCCGGGGAATACACCACCTCGGTTTAAATCAACCACACCAAGGGTTGCCGCCAGGGCGGCGCTGCGGCACATTGCACCGATGACAGCCGCGCGCAGCAACATTGTCTTAATCGGTATGCCCGGCGCTGGCAAAAGCACCGTGGGCTCGCATTTGGCTGAGCGCTTAGGACTGGGTTTTACCGATACCGATGCCCTGATCGAGACCGATCAAGGCGTCTCACTGCAAGCCATCGTTGATCAGCAAGGCCACCAATCCCTGCGCACCATTGAAGCGGCATTGCTCGCCGGCCTGGTGTGTGAGCGCCACGTCATCGCCACCGGCGGCAGCGCGGTGTATAACGCCGAGGCGATGGCCGCACTGCGCCGCCACGGCGTGATTGTCCACCTTCATGTCGAGCTGGCGGTAATTGCTGAGCGCGTGCACAACTTCGAGTCACGCGGGATTGCACGGGCGGCCGGCCAAACCTTAGCTGAGCTCTATAGTGAACGCGAAACGCTCTATCAGCAGTACGCTGAAATAAGCGTTGATTTAAGCGAAGTCGACGAAGCGGCCGCCGCACCAATGATTGAACAGGCCCTAAGCGCGGCCCATCTCTTACCGCCGGCTCTGGCATAATACGGCTTTTCTCGTAGCGACCGCGCGGAGCGTTCATGACCCGCAAGATACTGGTAACCAGTGCCCTGCCTTATGCCAACGGCCCCATCCACCTCGGCCATTTGGTTGAATACATACAGACCGACATTTGGGTGCGCTATCAGCGCCTACAAGGCAATGCGTGTTGGTATGTCTGCGCAGACGATGCCCATGGCACACCCATCATGCTCAAAGCCCGCGAGCTTGGGATTACGCCGGAGGCCCTTATCGAGCGGGTCGGCAAAGAACATCAGCGCGATTTTGCCGGCTTTGAAATCGGCTTCGATAACTACTACACAACGCATTCGAGCGAAAATCGCGAATTCTCCGAACTTATCTACACGCGCTTGCGCGACGGTGGCTGGATTGACCGGCAAACCATCACCCAAGCCTACGATGCCCACGAAGGGATGTTTCTGCCCGATCGCTACATCAAAGGCACCTGTCCGCGCTGCCAGGCGAGCGATCAATACGGTGATAATTGTGAGGCCTGCGGCGCGAGCTATTCACCTGACGAGCTGCTCAATCCGGTCTCGGTGATTTCGGGCGAGGCACCGGTTGAACGCGAATCAGAACATTACTTCTTCCGCTTACAAGACTTTGAACCGATGCTGCGTGAATGGGCAGCGAGCGAAGGCCTACAGGATGAGGTCGCCAACAAACTCCAAGAGTGGTTTGACGCGGGCTTGCGCGCTTGGGACATCTCCCGCGATGCGCCCTATTTCGGCTTTGAGATCCCCGATGCCCCCGGGAAATATTTTTATGTCTGGCTCGATGCGCCAATTGGCTACATGGCGAGCTTTAAGGATTTATGCAATCGCCAGGGCATGGACTTTGAGCAGTGGTGGGGCAAGGACTCCGAGGCTGAGCTCTATCACTTTATCGGCAAAGATATTGTTTACTTTCACGCACTATTTTGGCCGGCGATGCTCAACGGGGCCGGATTTCGCACGCCGACCCGGGTCTGTGCCCACGGCTTTTTAACCGTCGATGGCGCCAAAATGTCGAAATCGCGCGGCACCTTCATTATGGCCGAGACCTACCTGCGCCACCTCAACCCGGAATACCTGCGCTATTACTTCGCCGCCAAACTCGGCACCGGCGTGCATGATATTGACTTAAGCCTTGATGACTTCACCCAGCGAGTGAACGCTGATTTGGTTGGCAAGCTCGTTAATATCGCCAGCCGCTGCGCGGGCTTTATTCACAAACGCTTTGACGACCAACTTGGCCCGCGCCTCGACACCCCGGAGCTATTCCGCCGCCATAGCGCCAGCGCCGAGAGTATCGCCGGGCTCTACGAAGACCGTGAATATGCCCGGGTGGTGCGTGAGGTGATGGCCCTAGCGGACGAAGCCAATCAGTACATTGACGAGAAAAAGCCCTGGGTGCTGGCCAAAGATCCCGAGCAAACTGAGGCGGTGCAAGCGGTGTGCACCACCGGCATTAACCTGTTTCGATTGCTCATGCTGTATTTAAAGCCCGTGTTGCCACAAACCGCAGCCGCCGCCGAGCAATTTCTCAATATTACGCCGATGGACTGGAGCGATGCCGGACAGCCCTTACTCGATCATGAGCTCAATGCCTTTAAACCATTGGTCACCCGCGTTGATCCAGCGGCAATCGACGCCATGGTGAGTGAGTCGCAACACAGCCTTAAGCCGACATGAACGATCGCAACGATGCCGCCCGGCAGATTGATGCGCTATTGCCCCAAACCCACTGCGAGCAGTGCGGCTACCCAGGCTGCTTTCCGTATGCCCAAGCCATCGCCAATGGCGAGGCGGATATCAATCAATGCCCACCAGGCGGTCAAGCCGGGGTCGACGCACTGGCGCAATGGCTTAATCGACCCAGCAAAGCGCTTAATCGTGCGCATGGTGAGCCTCAGCCCGCGCGCGTAGCCTGGATTGATGAGGCAGCGTGTATCGGCTGCACCAAATGCATTCAAGCCTGTCCGGTGGATGCCATTGTGGGCGCGCGTCAACTCATGCACACCGTGATTAGTGAGACCTGCACAGGCTGTGACCTGTGTCTCGCCCCCTGCCCGGTCGACTGTATTGAAATGCGCCCCACCGATCGCGACGCTGAACCCACCAGCCAGCAACAGCACCGCCGTGATCAGGCGCGTCTTGCCTATCAACGGCGCAACGAACGTCTAGCGCGCCGCCAAGCCGCCGAGACTGAGCGTCGCGCCCGCCGCCGCGCCGAGCGCCAAGCCCGGCAGACGGGTTCGGCAACCACCGATGCGGCCCTACCTGACCGGGATCAACGCCGTGCGGTCGCACAGGCCGCACTCGAGCGCGCCCGAGCCCGGCGTCAGGCCAAGAACCGGTCACGCGCAGAATGAACGCAGCTAAGCGTGAGGCGATTTTTGCCCGGCTCGCTGAAGCCAATCCGCAGCCCACCACTGAGCTTGAATATGGCTCGGCGTTTGAGTTGCTCATCGCGGTGATTTTGTCCGCGCAGGCCACTGACCGTAGCGTTAACAAGGCGACTCGATCGTTATTTGCGCTCGCCAACACGCCGGCGGCGATCTTGGCCTTGGGTGAGGCCGGGCTAAAGCAGCATATCCGCACGATTGGCCTATTTAACAGCAAAGCCAAAAATATTATCGCCACCTGCCAAGCGCTGATCACCGAACACGGCGGCGAGGTGCCACGACAACGCGCCGCACTCGAGCGCCTGCCCGGTGTCGGCCGCAAAACCGCCAATGTGGTTTTGAACACCGCATTCGGTGAGCCGACCATGGCGGTTGATACGCATATTTATCGGGTTGCCAATCGCACGGCGATTGCCCGCGGCAAGAACGTCCGCGAGGTTGAGGACCGGCTCCTGCGTTGGGTGCCCAAAGCCTATCTCACCAACGCCCACCATTGGTTGATTTTGCACGGGCGCTATATCTGCCTCGCGCGACGGCCGCGCTGCGGCGCTTGCCCGATCTTTGATTTATGTGAGTTTGCGCATCGCCATGACTATGCCGAGGCTGACGGCGGCGGCTGAACCGGTGTTGATCCAAGGGCTCGGCGATCAGCAAATCGTCGCCAGCCATAGCAAAGCAACAAAAACCCACCCGTGCTAAGCGCCATCATTCCGCCAATCGAGACATCCCACCAGAGCGCAAGCCAATAACCGATCGGCGCGCTGGCCGCCGCGATTCCAAGCGCGAGCACAATCAAACTCACTAGGCGCTGGGTCACCAGATACGCCGCCGCGGGCGGCACCACCACAAAGCTCACAAACAACACCACACCGACCGCATCAAACGCTGCCACCGCCGTCCCACTAAGCAGCGAGAGATGCGCATAAAAAACCAACCCCGGCAGCAAGCCAAGCACCCGGGCAAGATCGGTATCGAAGGTGGCCAGTTTGAGGGTTTTAAAAAATGCCAAAACAAACGCCGCATCCACCAACAACATGACACCGAGCGTTAGCGTCGCGCGCGGGACCTCAACGCCCATCAGTGTCACCGTGTCGAGCCAAATGAACCCAATCTCACCGAGCAGGACGGTGTGTTCGTCTAAATGCACATCGGCGGCGTAGAGGTTGATTAGCACCACGCCGGCAGAAAACAGCGCCGGGAAAACCAGCCCAATGGCGGCATCGTCACGCAAGCGCCGAGAGCGCGTGAGCAGCTCAATTAAAAACACCGCCAGCACGCCGCTAAGCGCGGCGCCCACAATCTGCAGCGGACCGCTGGTCTGGCCGGTTAAGAGCCAGGCAATGGCAATGCCAAAGAGGATTGAATGGCTAATTGCATCGGCGAGCATGCTGTTGCCGCGCAGGACCAAAAAGCTACCCAACAGCGCTCCCGACATCCCGACCAAGGCGCCGGTGAGTACAATCGCGACGGTGGGATCAGTCCAGTTCATGACCCGCGACCAGCTTGGCGCAGGCGCCGGTGAGCATTTTGTGCCCGCGAGCGTGCGGCGGCGTATTCATAACCGGCGGGCGTCAGCTGCCAGTGCTGCCCCTCGTCGGGCATGTGCTCAGCGGCGGTCAACAATTCACGCTGCGCGAGAGCATTTAATAGCGGCTCAGTGACCATGCCGTAATAAGCATCAACGGCACCCTGTTCGACCCGGTATGACCAGTCACCGTGTTCGCGCGCCAGTTCGTAGACCGTGAGTAAAATCCGATCGCTCGAGGTGTGACTGCGTCGGTGGTGGCGGCGCCAGCGGCTCGGGATTAAACCACGCTGTGGGGCGAGCAGCAGCGAGAAAAGCGCAATCGCACTGGCTACCAGCACCACCACCGGTCCGGTGGACAGCCCCGGCGCGAGCGCACTGATCACCCCGCCGCTGACACCCGCGAGCGCACCCAATGCGGCGGCGATCAACACCATGCTCAAGAGGCTAGCGGACCATTGCCGAGCCGCTGCGCCCGGGGCGATGACCATCGCCGTCATCAGGATCACCCCCACCATCTGCAAACCAACCACCACGGCAAGCGCGATCATCCCGGTGAGAAAAAGCTCAAGCAACCGCACCGGCAGTCCACTCACAGCGGCAAACTCGGGGTCGAATGTCATCAGCTTGAGCGGCTTCCAAAACACCACCACCAAACTTAACCCAATCACCACGACCGCAGCCATTGGGTAGAGATCGGCGCGCACCGTGGCGGCTGCCTGACCAAATAAAAAACTATCCAGCCCGGCTTGGGCAGCGCCACCACGGTTTTGAATGAAGGTCAGCAACACCACGCCGAGTGCAAATCCAAGGCTCAGCGTGACCGCGAGTGCGGCGTCCATTTTCAGTCGCGTGCGCCGCGTTAGCGTGAGCATGACCAGCGTGGCGAGCGCCGCACTCAGCAGCGCACCGGCCATGAGGCTCTCCATCGATCGCGTCCCCGACCACAAAAACCCCAGGCACACGCCGGGCAGCGCGGCATGCGACAGCGTGTCACCGAGCAGGCTCTGCCGGCGTAGCACGGCAAAACAGCCAAGCACCCCGCTAATGACGCCAATCAGCGCGGCACCAAACATCACATTGTGTAACGTGTAGTCGCTTAAAAAACTAAGCATCGCTCGCGGAGCCAGGCCGGCTTTGGGCTTCATCTAATAGCGCGATCTGCCCACCATAGGCGCGCCTTAGGTTGTTTGCGGTATAGACGCTCTCGAGCGCGCCGGCAGCGATGACGCGCACATTTAAAAAGGCCAGCCAGTCAAAGTATCGCTGCACCGTCTGCAAGTCGTGATGCACCACAATCACCGTGCGACCTTCATCACGAAGCCGGCGCAACAGATCAATAATTTGGCGCTCGGTGGTTGCATCAACGCCGGCCATTGGTTCATCAAGCAGCAAAATATCGGGCGCCTGCACCAGCGCCCGAGCAATAAACACCCGCTGCTGCTGGCCGCCCGATAGTTCGCTGATCTGGCGATCGGCGAGTGCCTCCATGCCAACCTGCTCTAACGCCCGCAGTGCTTGATCGCGCTCACCACGACCCGGCCAGCGCCACCAGCTGAGCTGGCCATAGAGGCCCATCGTCACCACATCAACCGCGGTGGTGGGAAACTCCCAATCAACGCTCGAGCGCTGCGGCACATAGCCAACGCGCTGGCGTTGCTGATCATAGGGCTGGCCGAGTAACCGAATATGCCCCGCTGAAACGGGCACAAGACCGAGAGTGGCCTTAATCAGTGTGCTTTTGCCCGCGCCGTTGGGGCCAATAATGCCGGCAATCACGCCGGCAGGAATATCCATATCAATATCCCACAAGGCTGGGCGCTCGCCGTAGCTCACGGTTACATCCTCGAGATGCAGCGCAACCGAGGGGTCGTGATGCCATTCTGAATGACGGGGCGTATCACTCATTCGCGCAACGCCTCGGGCAGCGCGGGGGGCGTCCCGCCCAGCGCTGTGGTTATCATACGAACGTTATGCACGAGCATGCCCACCAACGTCGCCACCGAGCTATCAGCCTCACCGAGCGCATCGCCATAGAGCGTGCCGCCTTTCTCGACCCGACCGCCGCGCTCGCGCACCGCTTCAATCACCGCCTCAATCGTGCGTGGATTGATCGTACTCTCCACAAATAACGCCGGGATTTGGCGCTCAACAATCAGCCCGGCAATCGATTGGATGTCACGCACGCCCGCTTCCGCCGAAGTGCTGATGCCTTGAATCCCGCGAACATCGATATCGTAGGCGCGGCCAAAATAGCCAAACGCGTCGTGGGCGGTAATTAATACCCGTTGATCGGCCGGAATGGTGGCGATCGCGGCGGCCATCCATGCATCGAGCGCCATGAGTTCAGCGGCGTATTGCCGGGCGCGGGCTTCGATCGCGGGGGCGCAGTCACGAGCAACCTCGCTCAGAGCATGGCGAACGGGCTCAACGGCTTGCGCCCAAAAGCCCGCATCCATCCAAACATGCGGATCAACCTCGCGGCCATCGGCAACGCGCAACAGCTCTCGAGGACCGCGGCGCGCCGCGGCTTTGGCAACGGCGAGGGTGGCTCGACGCTCACCCAAGCGCGCCAGCACCGGCCCGAGCTGACCCTCCAAACCCAAGCCGTTGTAGAGCACCAGCTCGGCTTGATGGAAAAGGCGCACATCGGCCGCCGATGGCTGGTAGAGATGGGGGTCAATGCCTGGGCCCATCAAAGCGTTGACCTCAACACACGCTCCGCCCACACGTTGCGCCAAGTCAGCGACCATGCCGGTGGTGGCCAACACCGGGCGCGGGGTAGTGTTTGCTTGCGCGTTACTCGCCGCAGCAAGCAGGCCAAAGATTAGCGCCAACGTCGCGAATGCCCGCAATCGCGCCCCCTTTTCAGTTTGGAAAAATTCCAAACTATGCCGTAAACCATTCCCGGTCAACCGCTATCCTTCATGACTTACCGCGCCTCGCCGCAAGCCGCAAGCGCAACGCATTGAGCTTAATAAAGCCCTCAGCATCCTTTTGATCATAGGCCCCCGCATCGTCTTCAAACGTCGCGATACTGTCATCAAACAGACTATCGGCCTCAGAGCGCCGACCCACCACAATGACATTGCCTTTGTAGAGTTTGAGTCGAACCACGCCATTGACGCGGGTTTGGGTCTGATCAATCAACGCCTGCAACGCCTCGCGCTCGGGGCTCCACCAATAGCCGTTGTAAATCAGCTCAGCGTAGCGCGGCATCAACTCATCTTTTAGGTGTGCTGATTCCCGATCGAGGGTGATCGATTCAATGGCTCGATGAGCGCGTAGTAAGATCGTTCCACCGGGGGTTTCGTAGCAACCCCGCGACTTCATGCCAACGTAGCGATTTTCGACAATATCAATCCGCCCAATGCCGTGATCGCCACCGATCTGATTGAGCCGTGCGAGCAGGTCATGCGCGGCCATCGCCTCGCCATTAATCGCTACTGGGTCACCGCCGCGATAGTCAATATCCAGTATCACGGGGGTCTCGGGTGCCGCCTCTGGCGCCACGCTCCAGCGCCACATCGCGTCTTCAGCCGGTGTCCAAGTATCTTCAAGCACGCCCCCTTCGTAGGAGATGTGCAAAAGGTTTGCGTCCATCGAATAGGGCGACCCGCCATCGGCTTTCTTGCCCTCAATCGGGATACCACGCTCTTCGGCATAGGCGAGCAATTTTTCGCGTGAGTTAAGATCCCACTCACGCCACGGTGCAATGACCTGAATACCGGGCTCGAGGCCGTAGTACCCAAGCTCAAAGCGAACCTGATCGTTACCCTTGCCGGTGGCGCCATGGCATACCGCATCGGCGCCGGTTTCGCGCGCAATTTCGATTTGGCGTTTGGCAATCAGCGGTCGGGCAATCGAAGTGCCAAGCAAATACTCCCCTTCATAGAGGGTGTTCGCGCGGAACATCGGGAAGACATAATCGCTGACAAACGTCTCCCGCAAGTCGTCGATGTAAATCTCCTCCACCCCAAGCGCCTCGGCTTTCGCTCGGGCGGGTTCAAGCTCTTCGCCTTGGCCCAAATCGGCGGTAAAGGTAACCACTTTGCAGTGGTAGTGATCACGTAACCACTGCAAAATCACCGATGTATCTAGCCCGCCGGAATACGCGAGAACGACTTTATTGATACCACTCATCAAAACCACTCTTTAATTTGTTACAACGCCCAACGGCCCCCAACCGCTAATGATCGACGGCCCGCCGGCGATAATCAAGGCGCGCGACTGCTACACTAGCCTCATGGATAGCATCACTCTGACCCAGCCCGATGACTGGCACCTGCATGTGCGCGACGGCGCCGTCCTTAAGGATGTCGTGCATTGGAGTGCTGCACGCTTTGGCCGGGCGATTATCATGCCCAACCTGGTGCCGCCGGTAACCACGACCGCCGCGGCCATTGCCTATCGCGAGCGCATTCTCGCCGCACGTCCAGCCGACAGCGACTTTAACCCACTGATGACGTTGTATCTCACCGACAACACCCCAGCGGCTGAAATCGAGCGGGCCAAGGCAAGCGGCGTTGTGCAGGCGGTCAAACTCTACCCCGCCGGCGCAACCACCCATTCCGATGCGGGTGTTACCGACATCAACCACTGCACTGAGGCACTCGAGGCCATTGCTGAGGCAAACCTCACGCTGTGCATTCACGGCGAGGTTACCCACCCAGAAACGGATATTTTTGACCGCGAAGCGATCTTTCTTGAACAACGCTTAGCACCGCTACTCGAGCGCCATCCGCGCTTGCGTGTTGTACTCGAGCATCTGACCACGAAGGCGGCAGTCGATTTTGTTCGCGAAGGCCCCGCCCGGCTCGGGGCCACCATTACGCCTCAGCATTTATTGCTTAACCGTAACGATTTACTCGCGGGCGGCATTCGCCCGCATCACTATTGCTTACCCATTTTAAAGCGTGAGCGCGACCGCGAGGCGTTAATCGCAGCCGCGACATCTGGCCACCCGCGCTTTTTTCTGGGGACGGATAGCGCGCCCCATGCGCTTGAAGCCAAAGAGACGGGCTGCGGCTGTGCGGGTATTTTTACCGCGCCTGCCGCCATCGAACTCTACGCTCAGGCGTTTGATCAAGTCGGCGCGCTCGATCGACTTGAAGGTTTTGCAAGCCATTTCGGCGCCGATTTCTACGGCTTACCCCGCAACGCACCCACCCTCACCCTTGAGCGCTGCCAACAGCCCATACCGGCAAGCTTGCCTTATGGGCCGAGCACGATCGTGCCGCTCTTTGGCGGTGGTGAAATCGCCTGGCGGATTGCCGCGCCGAGCACGCCCACCCGAGCGCAGAGCAAGTAATGGCTGAGCGACAGATTAATCAGCGCTTTCGTGGCTTTTTGCCCGTGGTGGTTGATATCGAGACGGGCGGCGTTGTGGCCAAAACCGACGCCGTCCTGCAGATCGCAGCGGTGATGGTGGATATGGCCGACGACGGCACACTACACCCGGGCGAAACCTATACCACGCATGTGCAGCCTTTTCCCGGCGCTAACCTCGATCCCAAGTCACTTGAGTTCAACGGCATCGACCCGGACCATCCCTTACGCATGGCCGTCCCCGAAGACGAGGCGCTGCGGCAGATATTTCAGCCCATTCGCGCGGCGATTCGTGACACCGACTGCAGCCGGGCCGTTTTGGTCGGGCATAACGCGTGGTTTGACTTAGGCTTTTTAAATGCAGCGGCGCATCGCTGTGCGATTAAGCGCAACCCCTTTCATCCGTTTTCGTGTTTTGACACCGCGACCCTCTCGGGGCTTGCGTATGGACAAACCGTCTTGGCCCGCGGAATCGCCGCAGCCGGTATTGAGTGGGACGCCCGCGAAGCGCATTCAGCCATTTACGATGCCGAGAAAACAGCCGAGCTATTTTGCGCCATCGTTAATCAGTGGGATGCCCTTAATGGGCACCCCCACTATCACAACCCGCGCTGAGCTAGCTCGGCTCACTCGCACCCGCGGCTTTCACGGCTTTCTCTAAATCGCCGCTTTCATACATTTCCATAATAATGTCGCAGCCGCCGAGTAGCTCGCCGCCAACATATAACTGCGGAATCGTTGGCCAATCGCCAAATTCCTTCACACCTTGGCGAATATCCTCGTCGTCGAGAACATTGACATAAGCAAACTCCACACCGCATCCGGCCAGCGCCTGCGCGGCGCGCATTGAAAAGCCACACTGCGGAAACTGCGGCGATCCTTTCATGTAGAGAATGACCGGATTGCCCTCGACTTGGCCGCGGATGGTCTCTTGTACGTCGCTCATAATGGCTCCCTGTTGAATCTGTACCAACATTGTACGGATTGAAATTGTGATCGGCGAGGGCAAAAAGCTCGCCGATACGGTATCCTCCGCGCCCATGGAACAAAATCATCTCTCCGATACCCGATTCGAAACCCTCGAACTCCATCCATCGCTCCTGACTGGGCTGCAAGAAGCCGGCTTCACGCAATGCACACCGATTCAGGCTGCCGCCCTGCCCATCGCGCTGCAAGGCCGTGATGTCGCCGGTCAAGCGCAAACCGGCACGGGCAAATCAGCGGCATTTTTGCTCGCGTGCATGCACCGGCTAATGAGCACCCCGGTGGCGGCCGATAAAACCGGGCCGTGGGCCATCATTTTGGCGCCGACCCGTGAACTGGCACTGCAAATTCATAAAGATGCCGAGCGCCTTGGCTGGTTTACCGGCATGGATTTCGCCTGTATCTACGGCGGCACCGGCTACGAAAGCCAACGCAAATCGCTCGAGCGCGGCACCGATATCCTTATCGGTACACCGGGTCGTATTATCGACTTTTTCAAACAAGGCGTGTTTAGCCTCGATAACATCGAAGTCTGCATTCTCGATGAGGCCGACCGGATGTTTGATATGGGCTTTATTGCCGACATCCGCTACCTGCTGCGACGCATGCCAGCGCCTGAGAAGCGGCTGAATATGCTGTTCTCGGCAACGCTCTCAGAGCGCGTTCGTGAACTTGCCTACGAGCATATGAACGAGCCCGAGTCGGTGAAGATTGAGTCCGAGTCAATTACCGCCGATCGGGTCCGTCAGACGCTTTATCACGTCGAAAATAACCAAAAGATCGGCCTGCTACTGGGCGTTTTGCAACAGCAAGAGCCCGTGCGCACGCTTATTTTTGTTAACACCAAGCGCGACGCGGATCGAGTTACCGGCTATTTGTTGGGCAACGACATTAAGGCCGCGGTCATCTCAGGGGATATCCCTCAAAACAAACGCGAGCAGCTGTTGGGCAAATTTCAAGACGGCGAGCTGCCAATCTTAGTGGCAACCGATGTCGCTGCCCGCGGCTTACACATCCCGGATGTAAGCCATGTCATTAACTTTGACCTGCCGCAGGATGCCGAAGACTATGTCCATCGTATTGGCCGAACCGCTCGCGCCGGTGAAGCGGGCGAGGCCATCAGTTTTGCCTGCGAAAGCTATGTCTACTCGCTGCCTGATATCGAGAAGTACATCGACCAAAAGATCCCCTCACAAATGGCCCCGCCTGAGCTGATCGCGACCGATATCAAACCCGCCGCGCGCATGAACAACCGCCGCCCATCATCCGGTAGCGGCAACCGCGGTGGCCGCCGAAGCTAAGCGGCGCGCGTGATAATCTCGACGCTATGAGCGAACAGGACAGCAGCACCGACGAGCACCGGCTCAAGCTCCGGCACCTGCGGCTAACCGACTACGCCGATGTTAAGCACATCATGGATCAGGTCTACCCCGATCTCGGTGGAGCTTGGACGCGCAAGCAGTTCAGCGCGCAGATTAACCGCTTTTCTGAAGGCCAAATCTGCATCGAAGACAATGGCCGAGTGGTGGCTGGCGCGATCGCGATGATTGTTGACTACGATCGCTACGGCGATCGCCATAAGTACAACCAAATCACCAGCAACGGCTATTTAAGCAACCACGACCCCAATGGCGATGTGCTCTACGGCGTGGACATCTTTGTTGACCCCGAGTACCGCGGGATGCGGCTTGGGCGTCGGCTCTACGATGCGCGTAAAGAGCTCTGCCGCAGCTTAAATCTGCGCGCGATCGTCGCCGGTGGGCGCATGCCCAACTACCAACAGCACGCCGCTGAAATGAAGCCCGAAGAGTACATCGATCTGGTCAAGCGGCGTGAGCTCTTTGACCCCATTCTCTCGTTTCAGCTCGCCAATGACTTTCACGTTCGTCGAGTGATCACCGCGTATTTGCCTGAAGACGAAGAATCGATGGCGTATGCCACATTGTTGCAATGGGATAACATTTTCTACGAACGCGCCGAGTCACCGCTCATTGGTGGCCAAAAATCGACCGTTCGCGTGGGCACCGTGCAGTGGCAAATGCGCCGCGTCACCAATTTTGAAGATTTGATGAGCAACATCGAATTCTTTGTCGACGCGATGGCCGGCTACAACTGTGACTTCATCCTCTTCCCTGAACTCTTTAACGCGCCACTCCTCGCGCAGTTCAACCAAGAGGACCCGGCCGAAGCGATGCGCGGGCTCGCCCAGTACACCAGCGAAATTACCGACTCAATGAGCCGCATGGCGGTTAGCTACAACATCAACATTATTGCCGGCTCAATGCCTGTCTACGACGACAATATCCTCTACAACGTGGCCTATTTGTGTCGTCGTGATGGCAGCGTTGATAACCACTACAAGCTGCATGCAACGCCCGATGAGCGGTTCTACTGGGGTGTCCAAGGCGGTGATTCGTTAAAAGCCTTCGACACCGATGTAGGCAAAATTGGCATTTTGGTTTGCTACGACGTTGAGTTTCCTGAGGCCTGTCGCCTACTCGCCGATCAGGGCATGCAGATTTTGTTTGTGCCGTTTTGGACAGACACCAAAAATGCCTACCTGCGGGTGCGCCGCTGCGCGCAGGCTCGGGCCATTGAGAACGAATGCTATGTCGCCATTACTGGTAGCGTTGGCAACCTACCGCGGGTCGAGAATATCGAAATCCAGTACGCCCAAGCGGCCGTGTTCTCGCCCTCTGACTTTGCCTTTCCACACGATGGCATTGTGAGCGAATCCACTCCCAACACCGAGATGACCTTGGTGGTCGACCTCGATATGGATAAGCTCAAGCAGCTGCGCGCTGAGGGCTCAGTGCAAAATGCCAAAGACCGCCGCCTTGACCTCTACCGCGTGCACTGGCTTGACGACTAAAATTTCTGCTCGGCAAGCCACGGCTGCATGCGGGCAAACGCCGCTTCGATATTCTCCATCGAATTAGAAAAACTAATCCGAATGGCGTTACTGCAGGTATCGCCGAAAGCATCCCCAGGAATGACACAAACACCGGTCTCCTCGAGCATGCGCAGCGATAAATCGGTGGCGTCGGTGCGTGGCGGCAGCGAGGGGAAAATGTAAAACGCCCCTTGCGGGACATAGCCGGTGAGGTGCGGTGTTTCACTGACCAATTCCACCACCCGATCACGCCGGCGGCGATACTCGGCGTTCATCTCATCAACGCAAGTCATACTGCCCTGCAAGGCGGCAACGCCCGCCCACTGCGCGGGTGTGCTGGCCACCGTGGTGGTGAACATATGATAGCGACGAAGCTTTTTAATCGCCCCCTGACTGGAAATCATCCAGCCAATACGAAAACCCGCCATGCTGAAGGTTTTCGAAAAGCTCGAAATCGACATCACATGATCTAGGTCCGAGGTGCAGTTAATCACACTCGGAAACTCCATCCCCTCTTCGAGCAAGATGTGGTCATAGACTTCGTCCGCAAACACATAGACCCCGCGGTAGGCCGCCTCTTGGACGATCGCTTCAATGGTCTCGCGTGGGTAGACCGCGCCGCTGGGGTTGCTCGGCGAGTTAAGGACGATGGCAAACGTCCGCATCCCGATCGCGTCGATCACCTCTTGTGGATCGATTTGATGGCCATGTTCGGGGCGCGTTGGAATGACCTTCACCTCGCCGCCATTCATGCGAATAAGCGGCGCGTAGAGCAAAAACGTTGGGTCGGTGACAATAAACTGCCGTCCCGGCGCCGCCGTCGCGGTGAGCGCAAGGTACATTGCTTCCGTCGCCCCGGTGGTGACGAGAAAATTGTCCTCGGTCAGCTCACGGTCATAGCGCGCGCTGTAATAGCGTGCCAGCTCGGTGAGCAACTCCGGCAGCCCGGCGTCCATGGTGTAACCGGTCATACCCGCGCGTAGCGCATCGACATGGGCATCGACAATATGCTCAGGCGTCGGGAAGTCGGGCTGCCCGATGGATAAATGAATCACGTCATCAATGCCGGCAGCGGTATTGATCATGCGCCGAATACCGGGCATTGGAATCGCTTGTAGCGAGGGGCTGAATAGCGGGCCTTCGGCTTGATCGCCCTGGTCCATCTCGACCGGATTCACCATGCGTGCTACCTCTTGAATATGACAGTGATGTGATTCGCCCAATTAAAGCGCTGAAGCTAGACTTCGAAACACCCCCGGTCAAGCCCTAAAAAGCCCATTCTCATGCAGTTGACGGGGTGTCCCGGGGGTCGGTACCTTCAGCACCTTTCCATTAGCGCAAGCGGAGCTCGCAGCATGGCTCAAACGCAACCCAAAATCGTGGTTCTTACCCCACCCGGCGAGGGCTTGCCACAAGGCATGGATACCCTCGCTGCTGACGCCGAACTGGTTGTTGCGCATGACGGGGAGAGCCTGCGAGACGCCATTGCTGATGCGCAAATTCTTTGTGTCACTGACTTTCGCACCGACGCCATCCGCACCGCGTGGCCAGCCGCCAATGCCCTGGAGTGGATTCACGCGACCAGTGCCGGGGTGGATGCCATTCTTACCGAGGATGTCCGCGCCAGCACTATCCCGGTAACCAATGCCCGCGGCATTTTTGATCAATGCATCGCTGAATACGTGCTCGGCCAAATCATCGCCTTCTGCAAAGACTTCATTGGCAACGAGCGCCTGCAGCAAGCCCACCAGTGGCAACACCGCGAGACCGAACCCGTTGCCGATCGCCGCGTGCTCGTGGTGGGGGCGGGGTCGATCGGACGACAAACCGCACGCTTATGCCGCGCCGTGGGCATGTCAGTCGACGGGGTCGGGCGACGGGCGCGGCCCGGCGATACCGAGTTTGATGCGATTTATGCGCACACCGATTTGCTATCGATTCTGCCCGACTATGACTTTGTGGTGATCGCCGCCCCGCTAACGCCCGACACTCAGGGTTTGTTTGGCGCTGCAGAATTTACCGCCATGGCACCGGGGGCGCGGTTGATCAACATTGGCCGTGGCCCGATTGTGCAAACCGAAGCACTGGTCAACGCCCTGCAAGCCGGCGAGATTGACGGCGCCGCGCTCGACGTCTTTGAGCAAGAACCCCTGCCGGCCGATCATCCGCTGTGGGATCTGCCGAGCGTGCGTATCTCTGCGCACATGGCCGGTGATTACATTGGCTGGAAGCGCGCGCTATCCCAGCAATTTATTGAAAACGTTCATCGCTGGCGGGCGGGCGAAGCCCTACATAATAGGGTCGACAAGATCCATGGCTTTGGCACCGCTAGCACCTAACTCAGCACAACCGAGGCACACGCCATGATTAACTCCGCGCTACTTCCCAGTCTAGGTGGCTTTATTAACGGCGAATGGGTAATGGCCGATAACGCGCAAACGCTCAGCGTGACTAACCCGGTCGATCATAGTGAGCTGGCTCAAGTGGCAGCGATGGGCCAAGCCGAGACCGAACGCGCTGTTGCTGCCGCCGAGGCGGCAATGGAGCGACCCGCGAGCTTGGGCCAACGACGCGATTGGCTCAATGCGATCGCCGATGCGCTGAGCAACCATCGCGAAGAGATCGGTCGGATCTTATGTCTCGAGCATGGCAAGCCACTCGCTGAAGCGCAGGGTGAGGCGGACTACGCCGCCGGTTTTTTCCGCTACGCCGCGGATAACATCGATGCCCTCGAGCCGCGCCATCTTCAGGAGCAGCCGCGCGACTGCCGCTGGACGGTGCACTACCGGCCGGCCGGCGTGGTGGGGTTAATCACGCCGTGGAACTTCCCCATTGGCATGATCGCGAAAAAGCTCTCAGCCGCCATTGCCGCTGATTGCCCCAGCGTCATTAAGCCCTCGTCGAAAACCCCTCTTACCATGATCGCCTTATTCGCGCTGCTTGAGCGCGAGGTTAAGTTGCCCGCCGGCAAGGTCAACTTGGTCATGGGCTCAGCCGGACCGATCACTGATGCGTTGTTCAACGCCCCGAGCGTGCGCGTGATTAGCTTTACCGGTTCGACCGAAGTCGGCCGCGAGCTCATCGCGCAAGCAGCACCGGGTATTAAGCGACTTACCCTCGAACTCGGTGGCAACGCGCCCTACATCATTTTTGCTGACGCTGACTTAGATCGTGCGGCCGATCAGCTGATGAGCAATAAGTTTCGAGGGGGTGGCCAGACCTGTGTCTGCGCTAATCGCATTTTTGTGCAAGCCGAGGTTGCCAGCGCCTTTGCCGACAAGCTCGCCGAGCGTGTAAAAGCCTTGCAGGTTGGCGATGGCATGCAGGCGAGCACCACGTTGGGGCCGCTCATCGATGAAAACGCGGTTAAAAAGGTGGCCCGACACGTCGATGACGCCCTCGAAAAGGGCGCGCAGCTTATTTACCAAGGCGATGCCAGCGGCCTGCCAGGCACTTTCCATCCACCGACAGTGTTGCTCAATGTGCCCGCCAATGCGGCTTGTTACCGCGAAGAAACCTTTGGGCCCTTGGTCCCCATCATCACCTTCGCTGACGAGCCGGAGGTGGTGCGTATGGCCAATGACACAGACTTTGGTCTGGCCTGTTATGTCTTTACCGCCGATGAAACCCGTGGCCAGCAAGTCATAGAGCGCCTGCGCTTTGGCCACGCCGCGCTCAACACCGGCAGTGGGCCGACCCCAGAGGCGCCGTTCGGCGGTATGAAGCAGTCTGGCTATGGCCGCGAAGGCGGGCTTGAGGGCTTGTTTGAGTTTACCGAGGCGCAGACGGTGCCGGTGGGCTAACCATCGCCACCGGCCAGACCAGTAACATGGCGATCACCAAGTAGGTCGCCATGGCCATCGCTAGCTCGGCGACCTGCAAGCCCGCATCCAGCAACAAGCCAATGAGAACCGGCCCAGCGGCGGTGCCGAGCACCATGGCGCCATGCGCCATGGCCCGTATCGCGCCAAGATGGCGTACCCCATAGAGCTCAGGCCAGAGCGCGCCCATCAGCGTCCCCGAGGTGCCAACACACAACCCAGCAAGACCCAAATACAGCGGAGCGGCCAGCGCGCCAGGCCAAAACCCCACGACCCCCAGCGCCATAAGCAACGGCAGTAGATAAACGCCCAGCAGTCGCCTTGCCCCCACCCGATCAATCAACGGACCACTCAATAGCAATGCCGCCACATGCGTTGTTGCGTACACCGTAAAGGCGGTGGACACCAGCGCAAGACTCCAACCTTTTGCTTGCGCGATCGGGACCTGATGAAAAAATAAGGCCGTAATTAAAATGGGCGGGGCGAGCAGCGCTGGAAGAATTTGATAGAAGCGCCGGTCTTTGAGCACCTCACCCCGAGTCCAACCCACCCACTCAGGCGCTACCGCCGGCTTGGCATCGCCGAGGGCTGGCGCCGAGGATGACGCCAATGCCGGTCTAGTCGCGGCCTCAGCCCGAATAAGCCAAAGCGCCAACGGCAGCGCCAGCAACAGCAACAGCCCAGCCAATAACACCCAGCTCGCGCGCCACCCGAGCATGGCCATTAAGCCGACAACCGAGGCAGGCAGAATCGCTTCGCCCAGCGGAAAACCCAAAGTAATCACACTGATCGCGCTGCCACGCCGATGCTCAATACGACGAGCGACCGTGGTTTGGGCCACGTGCACCATCAATCCCTGACCGCATAAGCGTAGAAGCAAAAACGCGGGCACCAGCATCCAGGCCGCCTGGGCTCCGGCCAGCAACAATCCGCCACACGCTGCACCGGCAATCACCCCTGTGGTGAATCGACCTAACGCCATACGATCGACGCCACGACCGAGCCAAATCACTAGCATCCCGCTCATGAGCGTTGCCAAGGAATACAGCCCGCCAAACGCTGAGTGACTTAATGCAAAGGCCTCACGCAGCACCCCACCGTAGAGCGACAGCAAGAACGTCTGTCCATGACCGGAGAGAAACACCATCAAAAAGCCAAAGCCAAGCAAGTAGCGATGCGCGCTAAGGCTTTTCAGCGCTTTCAGCATGTCGACTCCGTGATGCCGGACATTGAAGTCGGCTTAAAAAAGAAAAGGCCCGGACGGGCCGGGCCTTTCGCGCGTCAGCCAATCAACGGCTGTGGTTTTACCCCATGCTGCGCATTTTCGGCGTCTGCTGACTGCCATCGCCGGTTTCGCGCAGGGCGTCTTCAAACTGATCGACCGCCCAATCAATTTCTTCGGCGGTAACGATCAGTGGCGGGATCCAACGCACCACATTGCCGCCCCACGGGCCACAACGAATCATTAGCAACCCGCGGTGCTCACAGGCTTTGAGCATCTTCATGCCACGATCACCGTCAGGCTTGCCATGGGCGTCAACCAAGTGGGTGCCAATCATCAGTCCCTTACCGGTGATCGCTCCGATCTCTGGGTGCCGGCTTTGCACGGCTTCAAGCCGGGCACGCAAATGCTCGCCCACTGTCGCGGCGTTTTCGACGAGGTGCTCATCACGCATCACATCGAGCGTTGCAAGACCCGCCGCGCAGGCCACCGCGTTGCCGCCGTAGGTACCGCCCTGCGAGCCCGGCAAAGCCTTGCTCATTAGCTCGGCCGGTGCGGCCATAAATGACAACTGAAAACCACTCGCCACACCCTTAGCCGATACGACAACATCGGGCTCGACGCCGAAGTGCTCATAGCCCCACTGCAGGCCCGAGCGACCATTACCCGACTGCACCTCGTCCATAATCAGCAATATGCCGTGCTTGTTACAGCGCTCCTGCAAACCTTGCATAAACCGAGTGCTCGCCGGAATGTAGCCGGCTTCGCCCTGGATAGGCTCGATGAGCATGGCAGCGGTTTCCATCGGCACGCTCTGCACCTGCAGGATGTAATCGAGCTCGCGCAAGCAAAAGTCGGCCGCGTCATCCTCGCTCATGTTGTACCAATTGGTATCCGGGAACGGCGCGGTGACAACGCCACCCATCAGCGGCTGCACGCCCTGACGCACGGCGGCACTTGAGCTCGTGGTCGCCAGCGACCCCATGGTCCGCCCATGGAAACAACCCCGGAAAGCGATAATGTTGGGCTTACCGGTGGCCTGACGGGCCAGCCGAATCGATGCCTCAACCGCCTCGGTGCCAGCGTTGGAGAAAAACACGCTATCAATGGCATCAGGCAGTAACTCAACGAGTCGATCGGAGAGATCGAGAATCGGCTGATGCTTCATTATCGCGTACTGCGCGTGCACAACCCGGTCAATCTGAGCTTTAGCCGCCTCAACAACGCGTGGGTGGCAGTGTCCGGTGCTTAAAACCCCAATCCCCGAGGCAAAGTCCATATATTTACTGCCGTCTTCGGCATAGACGTACATACCTTGGGCGTGATCGACCAGCACATCGCTGGACTGGCGCAGTAGTGGCGAGAGATGGTGAACGTTGTCACTCATGCCATAGCCTCCTGGCTAATTCGAATGTCTGTTTTAGGATACTAGATCCGTGCAGCGATTTCTCCCCGCCTAAAAGTAGGCCGTATTTCTGACCATTAATGACACAATGCTATCCTCAACATTCGCACTGATTGATTGGACGAGGCAGATTATGGCGATGCAAAGCAATGAACCCGTGACGTTCGAGCGTGACTGCGAGGCGGCGCTGATCCCAGCCGGCGATACCGGGACCATTCCCAAAGGCGCTGAAGGCATGATCACACAGGCCCTCGGTGGCAGCTATACGGTCTATATTCAGGGCAATCTGTTTCGCATCGATGGCAAAGACGCCGATGCCATCGGCAAAGAGCCTGAGCCCACGCCAGAGCTACCCGAAAACGCCTCAGAAAGCGATGTCGAGCAGCTTGTCTGGGATCAAATGCGACGCTGCTACGACCCCGAAATCCCGATTAATGTCGTTGAGCTTGGCTTGGTTTATCGCTGCGATATCACCGCGCTTGAGGATGGCAGTCGGCGGGTCGATATTGACATGACACTCACCGCTCCAGGCTGTGGCATGGGCGATATCCTTGCTTATGACGTTAAAGAGAAGGTCAAACAGGTACCCACGGTTAATGAGGCAAGCGTTGAGATTGTGTTTGACCCCCCGTGGAGCATCGAGATGATGTCCGAAGCGGCGAAGCTACAAACCGGGATGATGTAGCCGGCGTCGCCGCGTGATCAGTGATCGCCGAAATGGCGGTAACCGCCCCGGTCGCTGGCCTCAAGGGGTTGATCGTCCATCCACACGCCAGCACCTTCACGCAGCCATCCAACCCGGCGACACGGGGTTCTGGCACGCCGTGCCGCCGCTTCAATCGCGGGCTGAGCGCTCGCTGGGGCGCTAAAACAAAGCTCATAATCATCACCGCCGCCGAGCCAATAGGCGTGGGCTTTGGTCTGGCCCACGGCCGCGATTAAGCGCGCGGAGGGCCGGCAAGCCGAGCGCTCAAACACCACAGCCAAACCACTTTGCTCGCCAATGTGGCCCGCATCCGCAGCGACTCCATCAGAAACATCAATCGCCGCGGTTGCCAAACCCGCAAGCAGCTGACCCAAAGCGATCCGGGGCTGCGGTTTGCAAAACACCTCAACCAAACCGCGTGTTGCCGGTTCTTCGCGCCGGTTGGCTTGCCATAGTGCAAGCCCCGCGGCTGCCTCGCCTGGTTGACCCGAGACCCAAAGTTGATCGCCGGCCTGCGCTCCATCACGACGCAGCGGCAAACCCACCGAGCCGGTGATTTGCAGACTCACACTGCGTGGACCGCGGGTAATGTCACCACCGATAATGCCAATCCCGTGCGCTCGGGCTAGCCGGTCAATACCCGCGGCAAAACCGGCGACCCAGGGCTCATCAATCGCCGGTAGCGTCAGGCCCATCAGCGCCCACAGCGGACTCGCGCCCATGGCTGCCATATCACTAAGGTTGACCGCCAATGCCCGATAACCGACGGCTTCGGCGGGCAGATCAGCGGGAAAATGCACGCCCTCGACAAGGGTATCAAGTGCCAAGGCTAAGCGTGCCCGATCGGCTCGCACTAACGCCGCATCATCGCCCACGCCCAATTCGACATCGGCACGCGCGGCACCTAGACCGGTAAAATAGCGATCAATCAGCGCAAACTCAGACCATTCAGCCATGGCGTTCGCTTTGCCTCATCGGCGGGTTAAGACGGTTTTAGCTCGGCTTTACGCAGTGCCACAGCTCGGCCCACGCGATCGAGTACGCCATTAATGTAGCGATGACTTTGCTCAGCACCAAATGACTTCGCCAGCTCAATCGCCTGATCAATGCACACGCGATAAGGCACTTCAAACCGATTTTGTAGCTCATAGGTGCCCAGCCGAAGCAACGCTAGCTCGACCGGGTCAAGCGTGCGAGCAGGACGATCAAGATACCCATCAAAGCTGGCATCAAGCGCTGCCACCTCGGCACACACGCCCTGAAACACTTCCGAGAAATACGCTAAATCGGTACGCCCGAGGCGATGATCACTATAGAACTGGCGCGCGATGTCGTTGCAGTCTTGATCGGTGAGTTGCCACTGATACAGGGCTTGGAGTATCCGTCGCCGCGCGCGCGCACGGCTACGGTTCGCCTCGCTTTGCCTCACAATTGCCGCAAAAGGCTGATCATCTCAAGCATTGACATGGCGGCATCGGCGCCCTTGTTGCCCGCTTTCGTGCCGGCTCGCTCAATGGCTTGTTCAATGCTATCGGTGGTCAGCACACCAAACGCGACCGGAATGCCACGTTGCTGGCCGATCATGCCTAAGCCCTTGGCGCACTCACCGGCAACATATTCAAAATGCGGCGTGCCACCGCGAATGACGCAACCCAGCGCGACAATGCCATCGTAATGACCACTTGCCGCCGCGCGGTCTGCCACCATCGGCAGCTCCCAGGCACCGGGCACCCGAATCAGTGTCAGCGACTCATCGGCAACCCCGTGTCGGCGCAAAGTATCGCTCGCCCCACCAACCAGCGAGTCGACAATAAAGTCATTAAAGCGCGTTGCAATGATCGCAATGCGGGCGTTGCTAACCGTTAAATCGCCTTCAAGCGTTTTCATGATCATCTCGTATTCTTGTCAAAGTCAGGCGCTAAGAGTAAACCGCGCCGCGCTCATTGCAAACCACAACTAGGGTACTGCCTGAATATACTCCACCACTTCCATCCCAAAGCCCGATAGCCCAACGATAATTTTGGGTGTTGAAAGCACCCGCATTCGCCGAATGCCAAGGTCGGTCAAAATCTGCGCGCCAATGCCATAGGTACGCAGGGCTTCGGTCTGCTCGCTTGCCTCGCGCGGCTCGGGGGTCAACTCCCCATTAATCGCCAGTTTTTCAAACTCGCGCATGCGCGTTAGCACCTCGTGCTGATTATTGGCTCGGCGCAACATCACCAGACACACCGGCTCGCTGTCGGTCTGCGCGATTTCACCTAGCGCCTCGCGCAACGACCAAGTTTGATCCGGGGCCGTCGCGGCGAACAAATCAGCCAAGGTGTTTTCGATCTGCACCCGAACCACCGCGGGTTTATCCGGGTCGGTCTCGCCGCGCAACAAGGCAAAGTGCAGGATGTCATTGACGGTATCCTGATAGGCATACAAACGGAAAAGCCCGTACTCTGTGGGCAATTCGCAGTCAGCAACGCGCTCAACCGTGCGCTCATTGCGAATGCGATAGGCAATTAAATCAGCCACGGTGCCAATACGCAGGCCATGCTCGCGTGCGAATGCAAGTAAATCGTCGCGCCGCGCCATGGTGCCGTCTTCATTTAAAATCTCGACAATCGCAGCCGATGGCTCAAACCCCGCCATGCGCGCCAAATCGCAACCGGCTTCGGTATGACCGGCGCGAGTGAGCACACCGCCGGGCTGAGCCATGAGCGGAAACACGTGTCCAGGCTGCAGCAGGTCATCTGGCTGAGCTTCCGGGGCCACCGCGGTTTGAATCGTCCGCGCGCGGTCGGCCGCTGAAATACCGGTGGTTACACCCTCGGCCGCCTCTATGCTTAGAGTAAAGCGCGTGCCCTGATGATCGCTCGAGCCACTCACCATGAGTGGTAGGCGCAGTTGCTCGCAGCGCTCGCGAGTTAGAGTGAGGCAAATTAAGCCCCGCCCATAGCGGGCCATAAAGTTAATGTCATCGGGCCGAACCATGGAAGCGGCCATAATGAGATCGCCCTCATTCTCACGATCTTCATCGTCGAGCATGAGCACCATCTTGCCTTCACGGATATCGCTGACAATCGACTCGATGGCATCAAATTCCATAATCAATCCTTTAAAAACCCGTTGCGCCGCAGCAATGCCTCGCTCACACCCCCGCTTGCCAACCCGGCATCGCCCTGCAGCAAGCGCTCGAGGTAGCGCGCAACCAAATCCACTTCAATATTAATCGCATGGCCTGGCTGATAATCGCCGAGCGTGGTCACCGCCGCGGTGTGTGGGACGATATTCACCGCAAACTCACGCTCAGCCACTTCGTTGACAGTCAGGCTGATGCCATCAATCGCAATCGACCCCTTCTCGGCAATGTAGTGGGCGAGCGCTTGCGGCGCACGAAAGCGCCAGACCTCTGAGCGCCCCGCGGGCTGACGACTGACGACTTCACCCACACCATCGATATGTCCACTGACTAAATGCCCACCTAGCGGCGTCGCCAAGGTCAATGCGCGCTCGAGATTAACCGCATCACCGATGGCAAGGCGGCCCAGGGTTGTCCGCTCAAGGCTCTCAATCGAGACATCCGCCGCAAAGCTTTGCTCATCCAACTCGACCGCGGTCAGACAGCAGCCGTTCACCGCAATGCTGTCACCAGGCTTGACCTGGCTCAGATCGATGCCATCAACGTGAATGCGCAAGCGCCGGTCAGACCCTGTCTCAAGGCTTTGGGCTAACTGCCCTGTGGCTTCGATAATGCCGGTAAACATCCTAAATCTCCTCTGCCTCACCCACGCGCCAGCTCAGCCTTAGGTCATCACCAATGCGGCGCTCATCAAGCAGCGCGAGCGGTAGCCGTTGAGCAAGCGACTCAAGACCATTCAGTGCCAATAGTGGCCGGCCTTCATGGCCCATCAAATGCGGCGCTAAATACACAATCAATTCATCCACCACGCCCGCCTGCAGCCAGGCGCCGGTGAGCTTAGGCCCCGCCTCCAGCAGCACTTCATTGAACTGCGCGGCGGCCATCGCCTCGAGCGCACTCGTCGGGCTAATGTGTCCATCATCGCCGGGCATTGCCTGCCAGAGCTCGGCGCCGGCGTGCACCAATTCGTTCTCGCGACTGGGCATCGCCCCGCCATGCACGATCACCAGCCCCCGCTCATCCGCTAACACTCCCGCATCCGGCGGCGTGCGCAGATCGGTATCAATCACTACCCGACGTGGCGGCTCGAAGGCGACATCCACCTCTCGAGCGGTGAGCTTGGGGTCGTCGGCAATAATCGTATCGACGCCAGTGACAATGGCGCTACTTGCCGCGCGCCAATGATGCACATCGCGCCGTGCCGGTGCGCCGGTAATCCATTGACTCTCACCCGATGCCATCGCGGTGCGGCCATCGAGACTCGCCGCGAGTTTGGCCCGCACGTAGGGCAGGCCCGCGCGCATGCGGCGAAAAAAACCGCGATTAAGCCGTTCGCTTTGTTCGGCCATTAGCCCTGCAACAACCGCGACCCCTGCCTGACGCAGGCGCTCAAGGCCTTGCCCAGACACCCGTGGGTTGGGATCGGTGGCGCCAGCGACCACACGCGCAATACCCGCCTCGATCAGCGCATCGGCACACGGTGGCGTGCGCCCATAGTGACTGCAGGGCTCGAGCGTGACATACGCCGTCGCACCGGTGGTTTGATCGCCAGCCGCTCGCAGCGCGAGGATCTCGGCATGGGGCTCGCCGGCGCGCTCGTGCCATGCCTCACCAACACAAACGCCATCGCGAACCAGCACACAGCCCACGCGCGGGTTGGGGTCAGCCGTGTATTGACCGCGTTGCGCCAGCCGTAGCGCCCGTGCCATCCAGGCGTGGTCAGCGGCACTCAATTCGCTCACGGTTTGCGGCCAATATCGCCCACAGGGTCCGGATTGTCTTCTAAGCCTTCAATGACCTCGCGAAACGCGCTTACATCCTGAAAGCTTCGATAGACCGAGGCAAAGCGAACGTACGCCACCTGATCAAGATCGCGTAGCTCCTCCATGACCCAGTCGCCGATGCGACTCGCAACCACCTCGCCCTCACCAAGCGCCTGAATGCGCTGACGGATGCGCTTAAGCGCTGCTTCCACATCTTCGGTGGCGACCGGGCGCTTTTCTAGCGCTCGCATCATGCCGCTGCGCAAGCGGCTTTCATCAAACAGCACACGCGTACCATCGCGCTTAACCACGCGCGGCATCACCAGTTCGGCCGACTCATAGGTTGTAAAGCGCTCGGCGCAACCCACGCACTCGCGCCGCCGGCGCACTTGATCGCCGTCAGTGGCCAGACGCGAGTCAATCACTCGCGTGTCCTGGGTGTGGCAAAACGGACAACGCATTCGGCTTGATCAGCCCCCTTGCAGTGACTCGTAGACAGGAAAGCGCGCACACACCTCTGTCACCCGATCACGTACTTGCGCCCGAACCGCGTCATTGTCGATGTCATCGAGGACATCGCAGATCCAATTACCCAGCTCACGGCTTTCCGTCTCACCAAAGCCCCGTGTGGTAATGGCCGGCGTGCCAATACGCAGCCCCGATGTCACAAAGGGTGACTGCGGGTCGTTGGGCACGGTGTTTTTATTCACCGTAATATGGGCATCACCCAGGGCGGCATCGCCGGCTTTACCGGTGAGACCCTTATCGACCAGATCCATTAAGAACAGGTGATTGTCGGTGCCGCCTGACACCACTGAGTAGCCACGCTCCATCACCGCGCCCGCCATTGCCCTGGCATTGGCGATGACTTTTTCTTGATAAACCCGAAACTCAGGGTCTTGCGCCTCACGAAATGCCACCGCCTTACCAGCGATCGCGTGCATCAGCGGCCCACCTTGGGTGCCGGGGAAAATTAACGACTGAAACTTCTTAGTTAGCTCAGGGTTTTCGCGAGCCAAAATGAGCCCACCCCGCGGACCCCGCAAGCTCTTGTGGGTGGTGGTAGTCACGACATCGGCGTAGGGCACAGGGCTTGGGTAGACACCGGCGGCAACCAACCCGGCGACGTGCGCCATGTCAGCGACCAGATAGGCGCCAACGTCATCGGCAATGGCCCGAAAGCGTTGCCAATGAATGACCCGCGAGTAGGCGGAAAACCCAGCAACAATAATTTTCGGTTGATGCTCGTGAGCTAAACGCTCGACTTCGGCATAGTCGATCTCACCGTTCTCGGCCTGCACCCCATACTGAACCGGGTTGTAAATTTTGCCCGAAAAATTGGGTTTGGCGCCGTGGGTCAAATGCCCACCGTGATCGAGACTGAGCCCCAGCAAAGTATCACCCGGCTTCGCGAGCGCCATAAATACCGCCAGGTTGGCACCCGACCCCGAATGCGGCTGAACATTGGCGTAGGCGGCTCCAAACAGGGCTTTGGCGCGATCAATGGCGAGCTGCTCGGCCACATCAACAAACTCACAACCCCCGTAATAACGCTTACCCGGATAGCCTTCGGCGTATTTGTTGGTCAGCACGCTACCCTGCATCTCGAGGACTCGGGGGCTGGCGTAATTCTCCGAAGCAATCAGCTCAATGTGCTGCTCCTGACGTCGGCGCTCATTACTGATGGCCTCGGCAAGCTCGGGGTCAAAACCGGCCACCGTCATATCGCTCGAATACATGGCACGTCCTCTTGTCTGGCAAAGCGGGTTAATAGGTTCATGGTAAAGGATAGCGCCCTTGAGTGCATGTACATGTCCATGCGCGCCATCGATTTGCGCTTCTCTACATGGTGGATAATTCGTAGACTAGGCGGATGGCACAGTACATCTACACAATGAATCGGGTGGGCAAGGTCGTCCCACCCAAAAAACATATCCTTAAAGATATTTCGCTATCGTTTTTTCCGGGCGCGAAAATTGGCGTTCTCGGCCTTAACGGCTCGGGTAAGTCAACGCTTCTGCGCATCATGGCCGGACTTGATACCGACATTGAGGGCGAGGCCCGGCCGCAAGCGGGGATCAATATCGGCTACCTTGCCCAAGAGCCTGAACTCGACAGCGACAAAGATGTACGCGGCAACGTTGAAGAGGGCGTTGCCGAGACCAAAGCGCTGATTGATGATTTTAACGCGGTGTCAGCGCAGTTTGCTGACCCCGATGCCGATTTTGATGAGCTCATGGCCAAACAAGGCAAGCTGCAGGACAAAATTGATGCCGCGGATGCCTGGGATTTAGAGCGCAAACTCGAGCAAGCTGCCGATGCGCTGCGGCTGCCGCCCTGGGAAGCCGACGTCAATACCTTATCGGGCGGCGAAAAACGCCGCGTCGCCCTGTGTCGTTTGCTCTTATCGAACCCCGACATGCTCTTGCTTGATGAGCCCACCAACCACCTTGATGCCGAATCCGTCGCGTGGCTCGAGCGCTTTCTGGCCGAATTCTCAGGCACCGTGGTCGCAGTTACCCATGACCGCTACTTCCTCGATAACGTGGCGGGCTGGATTCTTGAGCTCGACCGCGGCCATGGCATTCCTTGGGAAGGCAATTACTCATCGTGGCTGGAGCAAAAAGAGCAACGCTTAGCGCAAGAAGCCCGCGAGCAGGCCGCGCACCAAAAAGCCATGCAGGCCGAGCTTGAATGGGTACGCTCTAACCCCAAGGGCCGGCAGTCAAAGAGCAAAGCCCGCTTAAAGCAGTTCGACGACCTGCAATCGCGCGAATTTCAGGCCCGTAACGAAACCAACGAAATCTATATCCCGCCCGGCCCGCGGCTGGGCAATGTGGTGATTGAGGCCGATGCTGTGCGCAAAGGCTTTGCTGATCGGGTTTTGGTCGACGGTCTATCGTTCGCGCTACCACCAGGCGGGATCGTTGGCATCATCGGCCCCAATGGGGCGGGTAAAACCACGCTCTTTCGCATGCTTGTGGGCCAAGAGCAGCCAGATGACGGGAACGTGCGCCTTGGTGAGACCGTTGATTTAGCCTATGTCGACCAAAGCCGTGATCACCTCGATGGCAGCAAAACCGTGTGGGAAGAAATCTCAGAAGGCCATGACATTTTGCAAGTGGGCAAATATGAGGTCAGCTCACGGGCTTATGTCGGGCGCTTTAATTTTAAGGGCCAAGATCAGCAAAAGCGCATCGGTGACCTATCTGGGGGCGAGCGCAACCGGGTGCACCTGGCGAAATTACTGCAACGCGGCGGTAACCTCTTGTTGCTCGATGAGCCCACCAACGATCTGGATGTCGAGACACTGCGCGCGCTCGAGCAAGCGCTGCTGGTATTCCCCGGCTCAGCGATGGTGATTTCGCATGATCGCTGGTTTCTTGATCGCATCGCCACGCATATCCTTGCCTTCGAAGGCGATAGCCAAGTGACTTGGTTTGAGGGTAATTACCAAGAATACGAAGATGATCGGCGTAAGCGCTTCGGTGATGAAGCACTGAATCCGCATCGAATTAAATACAAACGCTTAGCGGATTAAACACTCATGAGCTCGATTCGAACCGCCACCCTGCTGATGCACTGTCCCGATCAGCCAGGCCTCATTGCCAGCGTGACTGACTTTCTCAGCAGCTACGGCGCCAACATCATTGACCTAGAGCAGCACGTCGATCGCGCTGAGGGCGTATTTTTTATGCGCGTCAATTGGGAGCTTGAGGGCTTTTCGATGAGCGCCGACGCGCTTAACGAAGCCTTTGAGCAGCGCCTTGCCAATCGCTTTGGCATGGTTTGGCAGTTGCATTACGACCCGCGCCCGCAACGCATGGCGCTATTTGTGTCAAAAATCTCGCACTGCCTCTACGACTTGCTGGCACGCTGGCAGGCGGGCGAGTGGCGGGTCGACATTCCGCTCGTAATTAGTAACCACGACACGCTACGGCCAGTCGTGGAGCAATTTGGTCTGCCCTATTACCACTTTCCGATCACCCCAGAAAATAAAGTCGACCAAGAGGCCAAAGAATTAGCGCTACTCGAAGAACACGAGGTCGACTTTGTCGTGCTCGCCCGGTACATGCAGGTGGTTAGCCCACAGCTTATTGAAACCTACCCACACCGCATCATTAATATTCACCACTCTTCGCTACCGGCCTTCGCCGGCGCAAAGCCCTACCACGCCGCTCATGCGCGGGGCGTTAAAACCATTGGTGCAACGTGTCACTACGTCACCGAGTCGCTCGATGCCGGGCCGATTATCGAGCAGGACGTCGCGCGCATTTCACACCGCGATTCGGTCGAAGAATTGGTGCGCAAGGGCCAAGATCTCGAAAAAGTCATTCTCGCCCGCGGTATTTTGGCGCATTTACGCCACAAAACGCTGGTCTACCAAAACCGCACGATCGTTTTTAGCTAAGCCGATTTAGCTCGAGGGGCTGTCCATCGCGGGGCGCTGACAGTTCGGCGCCGGGGCGTTGGCAAGCGCTTGCTCATAGACATAGAGCGCTCGGGGCATGGCCGCACGCAGATCGGCAATGCGAGTGTCTTTCGATGGATGGGTTGAGAGGAACTCCGGCGGTCCATTACCGCTGGCTTTGGCCATATTACGCCACAACGCAACGCTTGCCTGCGGGTCAAAACCTGCCTGCGCCATTAGCTCAAGGCCAATCTCATCGGCTTCCGATTCATGCAGCCGGCTAAATGGCAAAATAATCCCTACTTGGGCGCCAACGCCTAAGGCAGCGAGCATGCGTTGACGATCACGATCGTCACCCGCGGCGACTTGCAACGCGCTTAACCCAACCGCGGTGGCAAACTGCGTCGACATCCGCTCATTGGCATGTTCTGCCATGACATGCCCAATTTCGTGGCCAATCACCGCGGCAAGCTGATCGGCATCCTCCGCAATGGCCAACAACCCGGTGTACACCCCCATCTTGCCGCCCGGTAGCGCAAAGGCATTCACCGCATCGCTATCAAACACACTGACTTCCCAATCAGCATCGGCGTATTGCGCTGGCACTTGGGCAACAATGGCGTCTGTCACGCACTGGGCATAGTCCACCAGCACGCCAGAGCGAATCACCGACTCCTCGTCTTTCATTTGGCTATAGGCTTCGACGCCCATTCGCTGCATCTGCGAATGCGGAAAAAATTGCAGCTGCGAGCGCCCCGTTGGCGAGGTTGCGCAGGCCGCAAGCACGGCCACCACCATGAGTGCAATCAACCCCCGAAGGCTCCACGAGACTGGCTTAGTGAGCATCGTCATCGTTGCCCTCGGCCTGCTGATCTTCCGGCCTAAATTCCACTGGTGGATCAATCGCGGGCGGGCCCGCGCGCTTTTGCGCCACGATCTGCCAGCCAATGTGCCACATACCCATAATGAGCCCAAACAGCCCTACGAGCGCGATCGGCCAAGCGTTCACAAACGGGGTCATAAACACCAGCCACAACCCTGCACCAAGCGCAAACCAACGCCCGGCGAACTGGCCGTTGTGGTCACGCAACCACGCCGCCCGCGTCTGCGCCGAAGCATCACGCAGGGGCGCTTGGCGCAAATGCCATGCGGCAAACCAGAAAGCGGCAAAACGAGTTATCAGTGCTTGCATTGGGATAGTATGCGCATAGTTGGCGCTGGCGAGAACCCCACAACCTCGGGCACACTCTCACCTGCCGACAGCACAAAAGGATTCGCAACCATGATGCAGCATACCGGCCGCCTGGCCGCCGCCGTCGTTACGCTGGCACTCGCGCTAGGCAGCGCCGCTGGCTGGGCGCAAACGGCCAACGAAGACAGCGCCCTCGAGCAGCCTCAAGCCGAAGTCACCGCCGAGCACCAAGACTGGATTGTGCGCTGCCAACCGGCGCCCGAAGAGGCTTTCGGCGCTGGCGATTTGTGCGAAATGTATCAGCAGGTTAGCGAGCAAAACAGCCAACAAACCGTACTCGAAGTGGTGATTGGCTACCCGCAGGGTGCCGAGCAACCGATCGCGCTCTTTAACCTGCCACTCGGCATGCGTCTGCCGCCGGGCGTGGCGTTAAGCGTGGATGGCAATGAACCGGTCAACTTTCCCATTCAGATTTGCCTACGCAGCGGCTGCCGGACAGACATCGCACTCAATGAGGAATTACTCAGCCAAATGCTCGCTGGCACCCAAGCGCAACTAACGATCGCTGATCCGCAGAATCGCGAAATCCAGTTGCCATTGTCGCTACTGGGATTTTCGGCCGCGCTTGACGATGTCCAAGCGTCGACTAACTAGCGCTGCAGGCGATTTAACCCAAGGCGCTATCAATCAATGATCAGACTGATCTGCGAGCTGTTCGGTCTGATTGGCTCGAATTTCCTGCCGAGCACTGACCCACTGATTAAGCCGCGGCTGCGGCATTACCTATTGAGCCTTGGCGCCGTAGCTCTATTGCCGCTGGTGTTAATTTATTACTGGCTTGGCTTGGGGCTCGATGAGCTCTGCTGTCGGGGCTATCGACGCGTCGTCATTAAACGGCCGGTATTTATTCTCGGTGTCCCGCGCAGCGGCACAACCGCCCTCCATGAGGCCCTGGCTCAAGACCCACAGTTCACCACCCAGCGCACCTGGGAGTGCCTGCTCGCGCCCGCCATCACGCATCGCTGGTTTTGGCACCAAATCGCCCGCATCGATCGAGCGCTTGGCGCGCCACTGCGCCGCAGCGCGCGCTGGGTCAATCGCCGCTGGCTCGCGCCGTTGACCAATGCCCACCCACTCAGTGCGACCGCGCCAGAGGAAGACTACCTCAATCTCCTGCCGTATCTATCAGCGTTTATTTTAGTGGTGATATTTCCGCACTCAGCGCGGCTATGGCGAATCGGACGCGGCGATACCGCCCTGTCCACGCAGGCACGCGAGCGGCTGATGCGCCAGTATCGCGCCAGCATCCAGCGCCACCTCTATTATCATGGGCAAAACCATACCTATCTGGCCAAAAACGCCAGTTTTGCGGTTTTCAGTGACTCACTTGCGCTCAGCTTTCCGGATGCCCGTTTTATCGCCTGCCTGCGTGAGCCTGAGCGGGTCGTGTCCTCGCAGCTCGCAAGCATCGAGCCAAGCCTTAACGCCCTCCACGGACCGGTTAATCGAGCCGCACTCACCCGGCGTATGAGCGAGCAGCTACATACCGCCTATCGCGAATTGCTCCGCGTCCTCCCCACCCTGCTGCCCGAGCGCGCGGTGTTTCTGCCGCTTGCCGCCCAGCGCGGACATCTTGGCGATGCCATTCGCGCGATCTACCAGCGCTTTAATTTGTCACTGCGCCCTGCGTTTGATGCCCAACTCGAGGCGCTCGAGCAACGCGCGCGCAGCCATCAATCGGGCCACCAACACCAACTCAGTGACTATGGCTTAAGCACCGAGCAGGTCGCGCAGACCTTTGCTGATGTTACCGCCACCATTGATATGAGGCACTCCCAACCGGTGGCGGCCGACACGCTAACGCCGCTCGTTCCGAGCCCTCGAGTGCTGGTGGTTTCGGATGCAGCGCCAGAGCGCAATGGCGTGGGCAGTTACTATGCGGATTTGATTGAACACATGCAGGATCGATTGGCCGAGATTCCACTCATTGCACCGACGCATGGTGATGCGCACATCCCCAAATGGCGGGCCTTTGCGCTGCCCGGCGATGCCACCCAATCGCTCGTTATTCCCTCACCATGGGCGCTCAGCCGAGCGCTCTATCAGCACCACCCCCACGTTGTCATTATCGCCACGCCCGGGCCCTACGGGGTGCTTGCGGGCATGGCCGCCCAGCGCTTGGGCGCGCGGATTATATTTGGCCTGCATACCGATTATGAAGCGCTCGCCGGACTTTACTGGCGAGGGATTTATGGGCTCCTCAATCGGCTCGGGATGGCGTTGGTCAATCGGGTATTGTTTCACCAAGCCGCTTTGGTTGTGAGTAATTCCGAGCCCATGCACGCGCTGGCTAAGCGCAAAGGCGCGCGTCAAGCGCGGCGGGTGCAAACACCCATTCCGCGGCGTTTTATCGACACCCCGATTAGCGCCCTGAACACTCCACCGCAACGGGTCTTATTTGTCGGCCGCTTAGCGGCAGAAAAGCGCGTTGAGGCAGTCCTTGACGCCGCTAAAAACCACCCCGACCTGCACTTTGGCATCGCCGGCGAGGGGCCACTGCGCGAACAAGTCGAAGCGGCCGCGCACGCGCTGCCTAATCTTGAATACCGCGGCTGGCTTGCCCGCGAGGGCATTCGCGAGGCGTTGGATGACACCGATCTCTTGGTATTGCCCTCGCAAGTCGAAGCCTTCGGCACGGTGGCCCTCGAGGCCATGGCACGCGCGCGACTGACGCTCGTATCGGCGGGCTGTGGGATTGCCAATTGGCCCGCGTTTCGCGACGCGCTCACCGTGATGGCAGCTGATGAGTCGCTCACCAACGCCATTAGCCGGCTGCTCACCCAACCACCCGAGGCGCTGATCGATCAGGCCGAGCAGGGTCGCCAGCAAGCCCATACCATGGCCAATGACTGCATTGAGCAATGGATTAAACTGATCACTCATGATGCCCAGTGCCATGCATCACCCGGGCGTTGATTTAAGCATCCACGATGTGATGCCCGAGACCCTCGTGGCGGTGCAATCGCTGATTGATGCGATCCAACCGCTGGGTTGGCCGCCACCCGTACTGCTGGTCGTGCCAGGGCGCGATTGGGATGCCGATGGCCTAGCGCAATTGCAGTACTGGCAAGCCCAAGGCCACGAGCTCGCTGGGCATGGCTGGTTTCACCGCATTAGCGGTTATGGGGGGCTTAAACATCGCCTGCACGCGGCGTTTATTTCGCGCCAGGTCGCCGAGCATTTAAGCCTCGATGACAATGCCATTCTCGCGCTCATGCAGCGCTGCCATGCATGGTTTGCGCAACAAGGCCTCAACACACCCAAGCGGTATGTCCCACCGGCATGGGCGTTGGGCTCAGTTGCCAAAGCGCGCTTGGGCGAACAGCCCTTTGCCGAGGTGGAAACCCTACGCGGGATTGTCGATATTGCGAGCGGTGAGTGGCGTCATCATGCGCTGCTCGGTTACGAGGCAGGCAACCCAATGCAAACCTACGCACTACGCCTGAGCAATGCGCTTAATCGTCAACGCGCTCGGCGGGCGGGGCTGCGCATTGGGCTTCACCCTTACGATGCCCAGCTCCCGCTCGCCGATGCGCTATGGCAGGACCTAAGGCGCTTTAGCCCGCGGCGTTAAGCAGCCGATTCACCTCATCCCAATTCACCACATCCCAAAACGCTTCAACGTAATCGGGGCGGCGATTTTGGTAGCGCAGATAATAGGCATGCTCCCAGACATCCAAGCCCAGCACTGGGGTGCCTTGGGTGGGGGCAACGTCCATTAATGGGTTGTCCTGATTGGGTGTTGAGGTGATCTGCAAGCCATCCGGCGTGCTGATCAGCCATGCCCAACCCGAACCAAACCGACCCAGCGCCTCGGCAGTGAATGCTTCACGGAACGCATCAAACGAGCCGAATGCGGCGTTGATCGCCTCAGCGACATCACCACTGGGCTGGCCACCGCCGTTGGGCGAGAGCAGATTCCAAAAAAGTGAGTGGTTGTAATGACCACCGCCGTTATTGCGCACAGCCACCGATAGGGTCGAAATTTGACTCAGCATCGACTCAAGATCGGCGCCATCATGCTCGGTGCCGCTGAGCGCGTCGTTGAGCTTAGTCACATAGGTGTTGTGGTGTTTGGTGTGATGGATTTCCATCGTGCGCGCATCAATTGAGCGATCGAGCGCGTCGTAATCATAGGGTAAATCCGGCAGCGTAAACGCCATGGGGATCTCCTTTGGTTGGCAGAAGTTGAATAATTCGCCACATCAAGCGTGGCCCGGCATCACTGGGCTAAACCGTACTCGTTCAGTCCGGTTTTGGCCATAGCGGACTAGTCAACGACCCGCCCAATCAGCGATACTTCGCGTTGATTGGACTGTTTTATTAGCGCTTGATTCACGGAGCTCAACTTATGATCGCGCGCAAGCTATTGCTGGTTGCCACTTCTGGCCTTTTCCTATCGGCCTGCGGCCTGATGCCGAGTGGCAGCTCCGAGCCCGCATCGAGCGCCGAGGCAACATCACCGAGCGACACCCAAGCAGCGGTTGATAACTATCCCGGCATTGAGGTGATTACCTCAAGCCCGGAGCGCTTCTCCCGTCAGCTCGGGCGCTATACCGTCTATGAGCGCACCAGCTGTAACCGCGACTCCGAGCGCCGCGAAGCATTCGCCGCGACGCTGCAAAAACTCCAAGCCAAAGCGGCAGATGACGGTGCGGATACGGTCCGAGTACTCGGCACGGGTGCGCTTGAGAGCCGTGGCCTTTGTAATAACGACATGTTTCAGCTCACCGGTGTGGCTTTTCGCGAAGAGAACATCCAGCAAAATCAGGCCAGTGGCGGTGCCGGCAGCGGCCCGCAGACCGATTCACTCACCGCGCGACTCGAGGAGCTTGATAGCCTGCAGGAACGTGGCCTGATTTCCGAAAGCGAGTATCAGCAACTGCGCGAGCAAGTACTTAACGACGCCTACTAGGCCGTTGGTGTGAGCAACCGAGACAGCTGGCTCTGGACGCTGGGCCTACCCGGTGGCTTTGTCATGCTCTGGAGCACCGGGTTTATTGGCGCCCGGCTGGGTTTGCCGCATATTGAGCCGCTAACCTTTCTGGCGCTGCGCTTGCTAATAGCCGCCGCGCTGCTGAGCGCCATCGCCGCACTCACCCGAGCCCCTTGGCCGAAGACACCGCGCGCCATTGCACATACCGCGATAGCGGGATTACTAGTGCACGCGGCCTATTTGGGTGGGGTGTATTGGGCCATCGATCGAGGGCAAGCCGCGGGCGTGACGGCGATTATGGTTGCCCTGCAACCGCTACTCACGGCGACTTTGGCCGGGCCTTTGCTGCACGAGCGTGTTGGGCGCTGGCAATGGCTCGGGCTGATGCTAGGATTTATCGGGGTTGGGCTGGTGATTACCTCGCGCCTTGAGGGCGGGCAAATAAGCGCTACCAGCCTCAGCGCTACCGCGATCGCTCTGATGGGCATCACGCTCGGCACGCTCTATCAAAAGCGCTTTTGCCCGCTGAGTGACTTGCGCACCGGCGGTAGCATTCAATACCTGGTCTCAGCACTCGTTCTGAGTGTGTTAGCACTGCTCACGGAATCCCAGGTCATCAATTGGACCGGTGAGTTAATTTTTGCCTTCGCATGGCTGGTGCTCGTGCTTTCGCTGGGTGCGGTGGGGCTTTTGTTTGCATTAATTCGTCATGGCGCCGCCGCTCGCGTTGCCTCGCTGTTTTATCTCGCACCGCCGTTGACGGTCATGATGGCTTGGTTGCTATTCGACGAACAGCTCTCGGCCATGGCGCTTGTTGGCCTTGGCGTGGTCGTGGTGGGCGTTGCCCTGGTACAACGCAACGCACTGCCGGTTACCGCCAAGGGCTAGTCAGCACGCGCCGCGGTGCTTATCCTGCAACCCATGAGCGATAGCCTACGAGATCAATTGCGCAAAGCCGGGCTTGCCGATGAGCAAAGCCTGCGCCAAGCGAAAACGCAAAAGCGCAAAAAGCGCCGCCGTGGTGAGCGCGATGAAGAACAAGCCGCCACGAGCGAGGCCGCCGCGCAACGCGAAGCCGACCGTCGCGCCCGCGATCGAACGCTCAATCGCCGCCGCCAAGAGGCGCGTGAAAAAGAGGCTGCCGAGCAGTCGGCCCGGCAAATGGTGATTGATCACGAAGTTGCCCATGAAGGCCAAGAGCGTTTTCAGTTTACTCACAAAGGCCAAATTCGGCCGATTTATGTCAGCGCCAATCAGCGCCGTGATTTGGCCGCGGGCAAACTCGCCATTGCCCGTACCCGCGGGCGATATCGGCTTATTCCCGGGGATTTGGTCGAAAAAATTCGAGCCAAGGCCGAGTTTTTAGTCGCTTGGAGTGCCGCCGACAGCGCGGCTGAAGATGCCAGTAATGACTATCCTGATCACCCCGTCCCCGATGATTTAATCTGGTAAGCGGCCAGTAAAAACGCATAGCGATAGGCCACCTCTTCTAAATACTGAAAGCGCCCCCCAGGGCCGCCGTGGCCGGCGCTCATATTGGTGCGCAAGATGAGCTCAGCGTCTGAGCTGGCCTCAGCCCGCAACCGCGCCACCCACTTGGCCGGCTCCCAATAGGTCACCCGCGGGTCGGATACCCCCGCGGTAACCAATAAATGGGGGTAGCTCTGCGGCTGGATGTTGTCGTAAGGCGAGTAAGCGGCAATCTGTTGGTATGCCTCGGCGCTCTCAAGCGGATTACCCCATTCCGGCCATTCCGGGGGCGTCAGTGGCAGACTTGGGTCGAGCATGGTGTTGAGCACATCGACAAAAGGCACATCCGCCACCGCCGCGTGAAAGAGATCAGGGCGTTGATTGAGCACCGCTCCAACGAGCATGCCACCCGCGCTGCCACCGTGAACCGCGATGCGCCCCTTGCCGGTATAGCCCTTAGCGATCAAATGCTCAGCACAGGCGATAAAGTCACTAAAGGTGTGCTGCTTATCCGCACCTCGACCTTGGCGATACCAACGATAACCACGCTCACGGCCACCACGAACATGGGCGATGGCATAAACAAAGCCCCGATCGACGAGTGACAGGCGATGCGGGCTAAACCCCGGTAACTCACTTATGCCGTAGGCGCCGTAGCCATACAGCAGCAGCGGCGTATCGGCACCCAAAGGCGTGTCGCGGTGATAAAACAGCGAAATCGGTACGCTCTCGCCGTCATCGGCGAGCGCCATTAAGCGCTGGGTGATATAGGCGGCGGGATCATGCCCGCTGGGGATAGTTTGGGTTTTACGGCGCGTGCGCTCGCCGCTGGCCATGTCGTAATCAAAAATCTGCGCCGGTAGCGTCAAACCACTTAAGCCAAAGCGCAGGCTATCGGTGTCGTATTCAAGCCCTGGGATGATGCCCACCTCGACACACGGGTCAGGCTGATCGATTATCGTCTCGGTGCCAGCACTGAGGTCGCGGACCACCAGCCGCGACTCGGCGTCTTCGAGCTCTTGGCGCACCAGCCAACGCGCGAATACCTGCATGCCCTCGATCAACCGCCCTGGGCGCTCAGCAATCAGTACCTGCCAGTCTTGGATGGAAGCGGGGCTGTGGCTATCGATCGGCGTCTGGCAGATCGCAAAATCTTCAGCCCCGCCCGCGTTGGTCAAAATCAGCCATTGATCACCGTGATCACTCACGCTGTATTCCACATCGCGCTGTCGCGGAGCGATCACCCGCGGCTCAGCGTCCGGCTGATCGGCTGGCAACCAGCGAACCTCGGAAGTCGTGTGATCATGACTCACGATCAGCAGATAGCGGCCACTCTCGGTGGTCTCAACGCCGAGAAAAAATCCCGGATCGGTCTCTTCATAGACCAAACGATCGTCGCGCGGGTCTTGACCCAGCGAATGCCAATACACCCACCGCGGGCGCAGTTCGTCATCTAACACGGTATAGATAAAGCCCTGGCCATCGGCACGCCATGCCAAATCACCGCGCACGGCCTCGATGTGGGTATCCAAATCAACGCCATCGGCGAGGCGTCGAATCCGCAAACTCAACGATTCCGCACCGGAGTAATCAACGGCATAGGCTAAGTAAGCATGATCCGGGCTATGCGCTGCGCCACCAAGGCGAAAATAATCCGCGCCCTCGCTTTCAGCATCGCCATCGAGCATTAACTGCTCATCACCGCCACTGCGCGGCCGTCGGCAGAGAAGCGCGTGCTGGCCACCCTCGCGAAACCGCGTGTAATAACACCACGGCCCGTCGGCGGTAGGGACGCTTTGGTCGTCTTCGCGAATTCGCCCCCGCAGTTCGCCAACCAACTGCTCACGCAATGACTCAAGCGGCGCCATGCGCGCGTCGGCATACGCATTTTCAGCCTCTAAATAGGCTTTGATCGGCTTTGCAAGGCGCTCTGGATTGGCCATGGCGTCGCGCCATTGGGGATCGCGCAACCACGCATACGGGTCATCTCGGCGCTGTCCGTGATGTGTGCTCACCACGACTTCACGCTGCGCGACCGGTGGCTTAATCCCACCGTTGGCAAATGTCGCCATTAACCTCGCTCCTCTCTTAACGCCAACCACGCATGGGTGGCAACCGTGAGCATAATCAGCCCACCACCGACAAAGGTTAGCCCTGGAACCGGCTCATTGAGCACCCACCAAACCCAAATCGGCGCCAACACCGTCTCGAGCAACAAAAATAAACTCACCTCTGGGGCCGGCAAGTAGCGGGTCGCTACCGTGAGCATGAGCGTGGCAAGAGGCATCTGTGCAATCCCCATCACTGCGACGACCGCATAGGTCTGGCCATCGAGCGCAAAGGGCGCGGCGAAGGGTATGGCAATCAACCCGGCGAGCCCGCCGCTGGCACAGACCAGCGGTAGCCGCGGTAATTGCGGGAAATGGCGCAAAATCGTTAACTGACCGCCCACACAAATGGCGAGCAAAAAGGCAAACCCATCCCCCAGCGCAGTGCCGCCTTGGAGTGCGCCACTAAACACGATCAATACCCCAGCCATGGCGCTCACAATCGCAATCACCGTCCGCAGGGCAACCCGTTCACGCAAGAAAATCCACGAAAAAAGCGCCGCAAAAAAAGGCGATGCCGCCAAAATGACAACCGTATTCGCGGCGGCGGTGTGCGAGACCGAGAGCACAAACAAAATGACATTACCCGAGAGCATGACCACGGCAGCGGCGATCAACCAACGCGCTCGCCGGGTCGCTGGCAACACGAGTGTTTGGCGGTTAATCAACATCCAGCTCGCCAGGGTGAGGCAGATCAGCCACCCACGCCAAAACACGATATCCCAATGATCCGCCGCGGCAAGCCGCACCAATAGCGCATCAAAACTGATCAAAAGGACCGCGGCCGATGCGATTAAAAGCCCGCGGCGGTGGTCGGTCATACCGACCCCAACGCCATTGGCGGTGGGAGTGGACATTGCAAATCCTTTAACTCGGCGTCACCCGTTGAATGGTCGACGAGCGTATCGACTTGACAGCAAACTGGCCAGTGCATCGAGGTTTGTCGGCGCGAAAACGGGCGTTTACACTACGCGGTCAAACATTTTGCTTAGAGGTTCCCATGCAGATTGCAGAAAACGCGGTCGTGGCGATCGACTACACCTTGCGCGACACCGACGGGGAAGTCATCGACGCCTCCCCAGAGGGCCAGCCACTGCAGTATCTGCATGGCGCTGGCAACATCATTCCAGGCCTTGAAAAAGCGCTTGAGGGTAAGACAGCCGGCGAGGATGTCGACGTTAACATCCCGCCTGAAGAGGCCTATGGCGAGCGCGATGACCGCCTGCAGCAGGATGTGCCGCTGAGCATGTTCGAAGGGGTTGATAATGTTGAGGCTGGCATGCGCTTTCAGGCACAGACCCAGTCCGGCACGCAGGTGGTGACCGTGGCCGCGGTCAGCGGCGATAGCATTACCGTGGATGCCAATCACCCCCTCGCCGGCCAGACTTTGAACTTTAAAGTTAAAGTCTCAGAGGTGCGTGAGGCATCAAGCGAGGAAATCGAGCACGGCCACGTGCACGAGTAATATCGGTAGGCGGAGGCAACAACGTGATCGAAATCGACCGGATTTCGCGGGCCTTTGGCGGTCTTCAGGCGGTAGATTCGGTCTCGTTCACAGTCGACGAGGGCAGTATTACCGGCCTCATTGGGCCCAATGGGGCGGGTAAGACAACGCTATTTAATATCATCGCGGGTAACCTCACGCCTGACCAAGGCCGAATCCGCTTGCACGGTGAGGACATCACCGCCCTTGCACCCCATGAGCGCTTTCACAAAGGGCTTGTGCGCACGTTTCAGATTCCACACGAATTCTCGCGCATGACCGTGCGCGAAAACCTGATGATTGTGCCCGCGCGGCAGTCGGGTGAGCAGTTGCTTCGCAGCTGGTTAACCTGGTGGAAGGTCGTGCGCGAAGACCGCGCGATTCTTGATCAGGCCGATGAGGTACTCGACTTTCTTGAAATCGGACATCTGCGGGACGAACTCGCCGGTAATTTATCAGGCGGGCAGAAAAAGCTTCTCGATTTGGGACGTACCATGATGACCGATGCCAAGGCGGTACTGCTCGATGAACCCGGTGCCGGCGTTAATCGAACGCTGCTCGGCAAACTCGCCGAGGCCATTGAGCGCCTGCACCGCGAGCGTGGCTACACGTTTTGTGTAATCGAACATGATATGGACTTAATCGCCCGACTTTGCGACCCGGTCATGGTGATGGCCAATGGCGCCCTTATCGCCTCGGGCACCATGGCGACCCTGCGCGACAACCCCGAAGTGCGCGAAGCTTATTTAGGCACCGGCGTGAGCGGTCAAACCGGGGGGCATGCGCATGGCGCTGCTTGAAGCGCGAGATTTGTATGCCGGCTACGGCGGTGTCGATATCTTGCGTGGCACTCAGCTCTACGTTGAGGCCGACGATATTGTTGTCATTGTGGGCCCGAATGGGGCCGGCAAATCGACGGCAATGAAAGCGATTTTCGGCCTCGTGCCGATTCGTCAAGGCACGGTCCTCTATCAAGGCCAAGAAATTACCGGCCAAGCCCCTGAGCGCATGGTCGGCCGTGGCATCGCCTACGTGCCGCAGGAGGCCAATGTGTTTCCATCACTGAGTGTGTTGGAGAATCTCGAGCTCGGTGCTTATTCGCTTTCCGGCAGCAACGCCGAGCGTTTAGAAAAAGTCTTTGCGGTGTTCCCGCGCCTTAAAGAGCGGCGCCGCCAGCCGGCCGGCGTAATGTCCGGTGGCGAGCGCCAAATGGTTGCTATGGGTCGAGCGCTGATGATCGAGCCGCAACTACTGATGCTTGATGAACCCACGGCCGGGCTCTCACCGCGCCTCATTGACGAGACCTTTGAGCGCATACAGGGGATTAATGCTTTGGGGATTGGCGTACTTATGGTTGAGCAAAACGCCCGTCAGGCGCTTGCCATCGCCAACCGTGGCTATGTGCTCGCCACGGGCGAAAATCGTTACCAAGATAGCGGCCCCGCGCTGCTTGCTAACCCCGAAGTCGCCGCCATGTTCTTAGGTGGATAATCGCGATGGTTGAACTCGCGCAACTACTCATTAACGGCGTCCTGCTCGGCAGCATTCTTGCGCTTGGGGCCATTGGCGCGACGATGATATTTGGTGTGCTGCGATTTGCGCACTTTGCGCACGGTGACTTAATGGCCGTGGGCGCGTATTTTGCGCTCGCGGTTGTGACCGTGCTCAATCTGCCGGTGCTCGTGGCGCTACCGATCGCGATGCTACTCACCGCGGTGCTCGCGGTGGCCATTGATCAGGTGGTCTATCGGCGCATCCGTCGTGTCCAACCGGTGATTTTGTTGATTTCTTCGTTTGCCACAGCGCTTATCCTGCGCTCGCTTATTCAAATGATTTGGGGCACCAGCAATCAAGTCTATGCCACCGGTATCCAAATGCCTTGGCGGCTTGGCCCGATCGTGCTCAAGCCCGATCACCTCCTCATATTCGCTGCTGCTACCGGGCTGGTGGTGCTAGTGCATTTGTTTCTCACCCGCAGCCGCATGGGTAAGGCCATGCGCGCGATGAGCGATAACATGGATCTCGCCCTCATTACCGGCATTCCCGCCAACCGCGTGATTATGTGGACGTGGGCAATCGGCGGGGCGTTAGCGGCTGCCGCCGGGGTGTTTTTGGGCATGGACACGCGACTGCATCCGGTCATGGGCTGGACGCTTTTGTTGCCAATTTTCGCCGCGACCATCCTCGGCGGCATAGGCCGGCCGTATGGCGCAATCCTCGGCGGCCTGGTAATTGGCTGTGCGATGGAGCTCTCCACGCTCATCATTCCCGGGTCGTACAAACCCGCCGTGGCCTTTGCCATTATGGTGGTGACGCTGATTTTTCGGCCACAAGGCATTATCAAGGGGGCCGCCTAATGGAAGCCGCGGGCCTACTTGCCTATGCCATATTTTTGCTCAACCTCGTGGGCATCTACGCCATCATGGTGCTGGGTTTGAACATGCAATGGGGCATGACCGGGCAGTTTAATATTGGCATCGCCGGTTTTTTTGCCGTGGGCGCCTACACCACGGCGATCTTAACCACCGGTCCGGCCACTAACTGGCTGGGGGGATTTAACTTACCCTTCCTGGTTGGCCTTATGGGCGCTGTGGTGATGTGCCTGCCAATTGCCTGGGTGGTCGGTCGCATCACCGCCAACCTGCGCACCGATTACTTAGCCATCGCCACCATTGGCATTGCTGAGATTATTCGCTTGGTCTTTCTCAACGAAAGCTGGCTGAGTAATGGCACGCGTGGCATCCCTGGCATCGATAAGCCGTTTGGGCTCGGCAACATCGGTTATTTGCTCATTGTGTTGGGTTTTGTCGCGCTGACTTACACGTTGGTAGAAATTGCCCGACGCTCGCCCTGGGGCCGCGTGCTGCGCGCCATTCGTGATAATGAAGCGGCCACGGCGGCATCAGGCAAAAATGTCGCTCAGTTTCGGTTACAGGCGTTTGTGGTGGGTGCTTGCATCATGGCGCTCGGTGGCGGGCTCTATGCGCATTTTGTCGGCTTTATCAGCCCAGAGGCCTTTCGCCCGCTCTATGGCACGTTTTTGGTATGGGTAATGCTGATCGCCGGTGGCAGCGGTAATAACCGTGGCGCTGTACTGGGTGCGCTCGTGGTTTGGCTCATTTGGTCATCGACTGAGATGCTCGCCGGTCTCGTGCCAACCGCCTTAATCGGTAGCGAGAGCGCATTTCGGATATTGCTCATCGGCGTATTACTACAAATTATTTTGGTCAGCCGGCCGCAAGGACTGCTACCGGAGCGGCGCCCGCCCATGCCGGGCGAGCGCCGTGGCAAGTAAACCGCAACGGCAGCTACATTGACGGTACAAAAATGCGCCGCGTGACGTATTCACCGTCCTGGATTTGCCAGTCGGCAAACGTGCCACCCACATCCCCATTCGCATCAAAGTCGACACTGCCTGAGGCGCCTTCATAGTTAATCGCTTGGCCGGCTGCAAGCAGCTCGGCAGCACGGGCAAATTCGCCCGGGCCAACCACCTCGCCGTCTGGATCATTGATGGCGCGCAGGTGATCGCGAATCGAGACCGGCTCGACACTCTCGCCGGCGAGCGCGGCCAGCGCAATGCTGTAGACCGCGTCATAGGCGGTATCAATGTAGGGCACTGGCGGCAGCTCACCAAAAGCGGCTTGATAAGCGGTTTTAAAGTGCTGCGCGGCGTCAGTGTCATCGCGTGCCTCAGCAGCGGTGCCAAAGCTTCCATTGAGGTACTGCGCGCCTAAGTTTTCAACGATTTGTGGCGATTTCATGCCATCGGTGAACATAAATTCGCTGAAATAACCGCCCTCGAGGGCCTGGCGTAATATCGTTTGACCATTCTCGGGATAGCCAATCAGCAGTAGCGGCGCCTCACCATCAGACACGGCACTCAAATCACCCCGATAGGAGGCAAGACCCGGCTCATAGCCGGCGCTGCCAACCACCTCGCCACCGGCGCTCTCGAATGCATCGCTAAAGGCGTTGGCAAGGCCCTCGCCGTAGTCATTGTTAATGTAGAGAACCGCGACCTGATCGACCCCTTCATCACGCGCCACCGCGGCCAGCGCGACACCTTGGAACGCATCGGAGGGCGTCGTTCGGAACAAAAAGTCATTGTCATCGAGGTCGGTCATTACTGGCGAGGTTGAGGCATTAGAGATCTGCGGCACACCCTCAACTGAAGTAACACTGCTCGCAACCGGGATGGTGACACCGCTTGATAACGCGCCAACGATGGCCGAGACGTTTTGCACTGAGACCAAACGCTGGGCGGCATCAACCCCCGACTGCGGTTCGGTTTGGGTATCAGATACCTCGAGTACTACTGGCTCGCCCATCACACCGCCAGCGGCATTAATCTCATCAATCGCGAGCTCAACACCATTGCGTGAGCTCTCACCATAGGCCTGCAAATCGCCGGTCATCGGCATTAATGCGCCCACCCGTAGCGGTTCGGCCTGCGCGGCGCCGGTCATGGCGAGCAGCCACGCGGCGCCAACTAAACTGATTCGTGACGGTGTTTTAATCATCATCGAAACCCCACTGGTTGTGTTTAAGTTTTATGACCTAAAAGCATACTCAGGCCACCGCCAAGCGACAACCAGCTAAGCCGTTGACTCGGCGTCCTCGAGCGCTTGCTCGGCCTGCATCCACTCAGCTTCAGCGCGTTCACGCTCAGCGCGTAGCCGGCCCTGCTCACGCAATCGATCTTCCAGTGCGGCTCGCTGATCCTCGCTATAGAGCGCGGGGTCAGCGAGCTCGACATCAACAGCGGCGAGCTTGCTATCGAGTGACTCAAGTTGCGTAACGGCCTTTTCGACACGCTTTTTCAATGGCCGTAACTGCGCCTTGGCCTGCGCGGTTGCTTGGCGTTGTGCGCGACGATCAGCGCGATTATGACGCTCAGCCGGTTTGACCTCAGCGATCGTATGATCGCCGCGCTGATCGCGAGCGAGCCACCGTCGATAGTCATCCAAATCGCCGTCAAAACGATCGACGCGACCGTGATTGACAAGCCAATAATCGGCCACCGTGGTCTCCAGCAGGTAGCGATCATGAGAGACCACCACCACCGCGCCCTCAAACCCTTGCAGGGCGACATTAAGCGCATGCCGCATCTCCAGGTCGAGGTGGTTAGTGGGCTCGTCGAGCAGCAATAAATTAGGCCGCTGCCACACCAACATGGCAAGCACCAATCGGGCTTTTTCGCCGCCCGAAAAAGGTCCTACCGGAGCCAGCGCTTGCTCACCATTAAAGTTAAAGCCGCCCAAAAAATCGCGAATTTGCTGTGGATCCGCCTTATCGCCTAAGCGCTGAATATGCACCACCGCACTGGCTTGGGTATCGAGCTGCTCGAGCTGGTGTTGCGCAAAATAACCCACTCGCAGTTGTCGCGCGGTTTGAATAATCCCCGCTAACGGCGCCAGATCACCCGATAAGGCCCGCACCAGCGTTGATTTACCCGCCCCATTGCGGCCGAGCAAACCGACTCGATCCCCCGGCGCCAGACCGACATTGATCGCGCTTAAAATTGGCGTTTGCGCATAGCCGAGGCTGACCGCCTCAAGGCTCAATAACGGGTTACCGGCACGCGGCGCTTGCGGAAATTGAAATGAAAACGGTGAGTCAACATGCGCCGGGGCCACTCGCTCCATGCGCTCGAGCGCCTTAATCCGGCTTTGCGCGGCACGCGCCTTGGTCGCTTTGGCCCGAAAGCGGGTGATAAACGACTCCATATGGGCGATTTCACGTTGCTGGCGCTCATGCAGCGCTTGTTGCTGGGCTAGGCGCTCGCCGCGCTGACGCTCAAAGGCACTATAACCCCCGCTGTACTGCTGCAGTCGGGCATGCTCGATGTGCACAATGCCCTCGGCGACGTTATCCAGAAAGTCCCGATCATGAGCGATTAAAATGAGCGTCCCGGTATAGCTTTGCAGCCACTGCTCAAGCCAAATAACCGCCTCAAGATCAAGATGGTTGGTGGGCTCGTCGAGTAGTAAAAGATCACTCGGGCACATCAGCGCACGCGCCAAATTAAGTCGCACTCGCCAACCGCCGGAAAAATCAGCCACCGGCTTATCTTGCACCGCGGCATCAAAGCCAAGCCCATGCAGCAAGCTGCCCGCCCGGGCACGGGCGTCATAGCCGCTCACTGCCTCGAGCTGGGCATGGGCATAAGCAATCCGCTCGCCGGCTTCGGCGGCATGAGCGGCGGTGACTTCGGCCTCAGCCGCGCGCAGCGCGACATCGCCATCAAGCACAAACTCAATGGCCGGCTGCGCCAGCGCCGGTGTTTCCTGTGCCATCGATGCAAGCCGCCAGTCGCTGGGCAGGCTGACCTCGCCTTCATCAACACTGAGCTCACCGCGCAAAAGCGCGAATAAGCTACTTTTACCGGTGCCATTCGCGCCGACCAATCCGAGTTTGCTGCCGGCATAGACGGTCAATCGGGCCTGTTCGAGCAGCGGTTCAGGGCCGCGGCGCAAGGTCACTTCGCGTAACTGGATCATGGCGCGGGCGTCCCACAGCGCCAACACTCGGCAAACTGCCCCTCAATCACCTCGCCACACTGCGGGCATGACCAGTTCGCCGGCGCCGGCGTATTCGGTTCAATGACTTCACTAATGAGTTGCCGGGCAATCGTTTCATCCTCGCGATCGACCCAAATCTCTGGCCACACCTCGAGTGGGGGTATCTCACCGGCACCCCCGGTTAAGTGGCGATTGCGCACAAAAGAATGAATGCCACGCTCGGCGAGCACGGTTTCGATATGCCCGGCGATCAGCGGATCAGCGACGGTATAGACACGAGTGAGGTTGCCCTCGGATTGCTTCATGAGCGCGAGGCTAACACAGCGACTAGCGAGCCGGCGCGCTCCGACCCGGCCAGCGCCGCCAGAGCCGCACGCCCAATAACCCGGCGAGTATCAGCGCATAGGCCAGCGGCTCAACCCAGCGGTCGGCTTTGATAAGCCAGAAAAAATGCACCAGCCCAAGCACGCCCGCGGGGTAGACTAACCAGTGTAGGCGCTTCCAGTTACGCCCAAGCCGGCGTATCCAACCCGTTGTTGATGTCAGCGCCAGCGGAATGAGCAGCATCAACGCCGCGGTGCCGACGAGAATATACGGCCGCTCGGCAACATCGTTGAGCATGGTGGCAATCACTAACGAGTGCTCAAAGACGGCGAAAATACTGAAGTGAGTGATGGCGTAGAAAAACGCCCATAAACCGATTTGACGACGCAAACGAACCAGCCCATTCAGCCCCGTCAGCCACCGCAACGGGGTGATGGCAAGCGTGATGAGCAAAAACCGCAGCGCCCAAATACCTGTGCCATGGAGCAGCGTTTCAACCGGGTTAACACCGAGGTTAGCGGTTATCAGGCGGGCGACTAACGCAGCGGCGGGTAGCGCACCGAGCGCAAATACCAGCCCGCGCACTGCACTTAGTGGCGGTTTAGTAAAATGCGCGAAGGTCCATGTCGGCGTAGAGATGGGCGACCTCCTCGGCATAGCCGTTGAACATCAACGTATCCTGCTTAAAAAGCTCGCCAATGCGCCGCTCACGCGCCTGACTCCAGCGCGGGTGATCAACGCTTGGATTGACGTTGGCATAAAAGCCATATTCATCGGGGGCCAGTTGATTCCAGGTGCATTCGGGTTCGGTTTCTTGAAAATGAATACGCACAACCGATTTGATGCTCTTAAAGCCATACTTCCATGGCACCACTAACCGCAGCGGGGCGCCGTTTTGCGATGGCATTTCCTTGCCATAAAGTCCCGTCGCTAGAAAACTCAGCGGGTTCATCGCCTCATCAATGCGCAGGCCCTCGGTGTAGGGCCAATCGATACTGGCCAAAAACGATAGTCCTCGCGAGCCTTGGGCCGGAAATACCTCGGGGTCATACGCGGTGAAAAACTTCACATACTTCGCCCGCGACGTTGGATTAGCGCGTCGAACCACGTCCGCGAGCCCTACGCCGGCCCAGGGGATGACCATCGACCACGCCTCGACGCAGCGCAGCCGATAGACGCGCTCCTCAACGCTGAGGCCTTGAATGAAGTCATCAAAGGCGAACTCGCCGGTATTTTCGGCCTCGCCGGTGATGCTCACATTCCAAGGCCGGTGTTCGAGACGCTTGGGCGCAAGGCGCATCGGATCCTCTTTGCCCGTGCCGAATTCGTAGAAATTGTTATAGGTGGTGATTTCTTCGTAGGTATTTTTAGGCTCGTCGGTGCTCAAGTCACTTAAAGGCAGCTCGCCCATCGACTCAAGTGACTCCATCGGTTTGCTAACCGCCATGCCGGGCGCGAGCAGGCTACCAGTGGCAGCGAGCGCTGAAGTACGCAAAAACCGGCGGCGATCGCGAAAAATCGCCTCGGGCGTAATTTCGGAGGGCAGAACATCGCTGCGACGGCGTTTTTTAATCAACATCCGGGTATTCCCTCATTGGCATAAGCGCTTAGACCACGCCGGGCACCGGGATTATCCCAGCGCTCGGCGGGCATTGCGAAATAAACGCATCCACGGCGCTTGATCACCCCAGTCTGCTGGGCACCACGAGTGCTGGACACTGCGAACAACCCGTTCAGGGTGGGGCATCATAATGGTGACGCGGCCATCAGCGTTGCAAAAACCGGTCACACCCAGGGGTGAGCCGTTGGGATTCGCCGGGTAGTGTTCGGCCGGCTGGTTGTCGGCATCGATGTAGCGCAGCCCCACCTGACCAGCGGCACTCGCCTGCATTGCCCCATCGGCGTTGGCAAAAACCGCTCGGCCCTCACCATGGGCAACCACAATAGGCAATCGCGAGCCGGCCATATCGGCGAGCATTAATGAGCGCGACGCCACCACCTCAACCATACTCAGCCTAGCTTCATACTGGCGTGATCGGTTGCTCTGGAACACCGGCCAAACACTCGTTCCCGGAATGATGTCGCGCAGCCCCGCGAGCATTTGGCAACCATTACACACCCCTAACGCGAGCGTATCGGGCCGGGCGAAAAAACCCGCAAACGCATCACACAGAGCGGTGTTAAGCAAAATCGATCGCGCCCAACCTTGGCCCGCGCCCAACACATCGCCATACGAGAACCCACCGCACGCCACCAGCGCCTGACACTGCTGCAACAGATTAGGATCAGCCATTAGGTCGGTGGTGTGGACATCAACCGGCGTCAAGCCGGCGCGCTCGAACGCGGCGGCCATTTCAATATGGCTATTCACGCCCTGCTCACGTAAGACCGCGATGCGCGGGCGCACACCGGTGGCAATCATCGGCGCGGCGATATCCTCCCCCGGGTCAAAGCTTAACGCTGCACGCAAACCCGGATCGCTGCGATTGGCAAGGCTCGCATGCGCTTGCTGCGCGCACTCGGGGTCATCACGCAGCGACTGCATGTGGGCGCTAGTCTCATTCCAACTCTGCTCAAGCCCCGCTAATGGTGCATCGAGCACCACCGCCCCGTGATGGCGTAAGACCAAGCGGTCAACACGGGTTGGCTGGCCCAAATAATGCAAACGCTCGCTTAATCCGGCCTCGGCAAACGCCGCTTCCACCGCCTCGCGGTGCGCCGCGGTGACTTGCATAACCACACCCAACTCTTCGGCAAACGCGGCCGCTAAGGGGTCATCGGCAAGCAGCGATAAGTCAGCGGCGAGGCCGACCCGGGCACTAAACGCCATCTCAGCGAGCGTCACAATCACGCCGCCATCAGAGACATCGTGCATCGCCGCGATGCGCGACTCGGCGAGCAGACTTTGCACCGTATTAAAGGCCCGAGCGAAGGCTTCGGGGTCATTTAGATCGGCTGGCTGATCACCAAGCTGATCATAGACTTGTGCCAGCGCCGAGCCCCCCAGCCGACGACCACCGCCCAAATCAAGCAAATAGATTCGGCTTTGCGCATCATCAACGAGTTCGGGGGTCACCGCCTGGCGGACATCCGCCACGGGGGCAAACGCCGAGACGACAAGCGTAAGCGGTGAAGTGACCGAATGCGCCTCATCGCCTTGCGACCACACCGTTTTCATCGACAGGGAGTCTTTTCCAACCGGTATCGCAATACCAAGCGCCGGGCAGAGGGCACGGCCAACCGCCTCAACCGTGTCGTAAAGTCGTGCATCCTCGCCAGGATGACCACAGGCGGCCATCCAGTTAGCGGATAAGTTGATCTGCTCGAGGGCGCCAACCGCGGCCGGCATAAGATTGGTGAGCGCCTCGGCGACTGCCATACGCCCCGAGGCCGGCGCGTCGATCAGCGCCACCGGGCTACGCTCGCCCATGGCCATGGCCTCGCCAGCAAAGCCCTGATAATCCCCCAGCGTCATACCATAATCAGCAACCGGCACCTGCCAGCGCCCTACCATTTGATCGCGCGCGGTCAGCCCCGTCACGCTGCGATCGGCGATGGTAATCAAAAACGCCTTACTCGCCACCGTGGGCAGCCTGAGCACACGCTCTAAGGCTTCGCCCAGGCTGACGCCCTCGAGTGAGAGCGCCCGTTGCTCGGGCTCAGCGTGATCGACATCGCGCTGCATCTTCGGTGGCTTACCCAGCAGCAAATCCATGGGGATATCAACCGGGTGGTTATCCCACTGCCGATCGCTCAGGGTCAGCTGGCGCTCAGCACGGGCCTCACCCACCACGGCAAAAGGCGCGCGCTCGCGCTGACAAATGGCTTGAAAGGTGTCGAGCTGATCGCGCGCAAGCGCAATCACGTAGCGCTCTTGGGCCTCGTTTGACCAGATCTCAAGCGGCGATAGACCTGACTCAGCACACGGAATCGCTCGGATATCCATTTGCCCGCCACGACCCGAGTCATCCAGCAATTCCGGCAAGGCATTCGAGAGCCCACCGGCACCCACATCATGAATGGCAATAATTGGATTAGCGCCGCCGAGCCGCCAGCACGCATCAATCACCTCCTGACAGCGACGCTCCATTTCTGGGTTGCTCCGCTGCACCGAGGCAAAATCTAGCGCCTCGGCACTCTGACCGCTCGCCACCGAGGAGGCCGCGCCGCCACCAAGGCCAATCAGCATCGCCGGACCACCCAGCACCACCAGCGGCGAGCCCGCCGGTGCCTGACCCTTTTCGACCTGCTCGTCAGCGATCGCGCCCATCCCACCGGCAATCATCACTGGCTTGTGATAGCCGCGAATTTCTTCGCCGTTGAGCCCCGGCACGGCCTGCTCATAAGTTCGAAAGTAGCCACATAGCTGCGGGCGGCCAAATTCATTGCCGTAACGCGCCGCCCCAATCGGCCCATCAAGCATAATCTCAAGCGCGGAGGCGATGCGCTCAGGCCGGCCGTGATCGGCTTCCCAGGGCTGCTCGGCACCGGGGATGCGCAGATTAGATACCGAAAAACCCGCTAACCCGGCCTTGGTCCGGGCGCCACGACCGGTTGCCGCCTCGTCGCGAATCTCGCCACCGACGCCCGTTGCCGCCCCGGCAAACGGCGAAATCGCGGTGGGATGGTTGTGCGTTTCTACTTTCATCACCAAATGCGCGGGCGCTTGGGTATGCCCATACTCGCCGTTAAGCAGCGGCTGAAAGCGATCGACCACACCCGCCTCAACCACCGCAGCATTATCGCTATAGGCTGATAACACGCCTTGCGGGCGCTGGGCATGGGTGTAGCGAATCATCGCAAAGAGTGAATGCGGCTTGGGCTCGCCGTCGATTATCCAATCGGCATTAAAAATTTTATGCCGACAGTGCTCAGAGTTGGCCTGAGCGAACATCATCAACTCAACATCAGTGGGGTTGCGGCCAAGCGCTTGATAGTTTGTGACCAAATAGTCAATCTCATCACCCGACAACGCGAGCCCTAATTGCGCGTTCGCCGCCTCCAGCGCCCCACGACCCGCGCCCATCAGATCAATGTAAGCAAGCGGCTCGGCTGATTGCGCACTAAACAACCCTTCCGCCGCCGTCGCTGAGCTCAATACTGACTCGGTCATGCGATCGTGCAACGCCGCGCCGAGCGCCTCCCGATCGGTATCGGTCAGGGTCGCGTTGTCGCGCATAACGACCCGGTATTCCATGCCGCGCTCAATTCGTCGAACGCTACTTAGTCCACAGTGCCGAGCGATATCAGTGGCTTTACTCGCCCACGCTGAAATCGTGCCAAGCCGCGGCACCACCCAAAACGCCGGCGCCGCGTCGACATCGGCGTGTTGCTGCTCATCAACGGCGCTCGCACTCAGCAGCTGCTCGAGCTTGGCCATTTCACTTGCGCTTAAGGCGGGCTCAACATCAACCCAGTACATCGGACGCGCCAGCAACTCCGTGAGCCCTGGCACCGCCGCACTCACCCGAGCGCAAAGACGGGGCTCGGACACCGGTTCAAACGCGGCTTGCGCGACCAGTATGCGCATCAACTTTAGGGTTTAAGCTGTTCGGCCAAGACCACCAGGACTTGGCGGGCGGCAGCGCGGCGCGTGGGCTCACCATCGGGCGTTTGTAGGCGCAAGCGCGATCCTTTGCCACGCTCAGCCACCACCAGCCGATATTCGGTCAGATCAGCCTCGGGTTCGGAGCGCCAAAAGGCAAAATCACTGGCCGAGACATTAGGTAGCCACCCGCCCGAATCCTCGTCGCCATCGAGATCATCACCCAACACCGTCCCGGCGTCGTAGCGAATCGCATGACTGAAGGCTTCACGGTTTGAACTTAAGAGCGCAAATCCACTGCGCTCAAGCGCTCGACCCGCGACCGCCCACGCCGCACTCGGCGGCAGGCCCAAATCAAGCACCACCTCGCCATCGATGCGTTGCAGATAGCTAGGGGCATCCGTGGTGGCGGCATCCGGCGAATCAATCACCGCCGCGGCTTGAGTAGAGCTCGAATCGCTGGGCTCAGCGCGCTCGGTCGCAATCGGCTCAAGCACGTTCGGTGGCTGTCGCAAGCGCTCGGCCGCTAGTGCCTCGGGGTCAGGATCGCCACCAATCCAACCACACCCCACCAGACTCAGGCTCACCCCACTGAGCAGCGCGACAGCGAGCACTCGCCGGCGCCATTGCGTCGATGCGTTCATCACAGTGCGCCCGCCAACTTCAGTGCCTGACGAACCGGCTCATGGTGTTGCTCGGAGAGTGGGGTCATTGGCAGCCGCAGTGTGGGGCCGATAAGCCCCATCTCAGCGAGGGCCCATTTCACCGGAATCGGGTTGCTCTCTAAAAACAGCGCGTTATGCAAAGCGGCTAGGCGCGCATCAAGCGCTTCGGCCTGATGGGGGTCATTGGCCAAGACCGCCGCGCACATTTCATGCATCAATTTTGGCGCCACATTCGCCGTAACCGACACACAGCCTTTGGCGCCGGCGTTCATTAACGCCAGGTTACGTACATCCTCACCGCAATAAATATCAATCCGATCGCCACAACGCTCGATGAGCTCTTCAGCGCGCTCAAGGCTACCCGAGGCCTCTTTAATGCCAACGATATTCGCCACGCCAGCCAGCCGATCGACGGTTTCCGGTAGCAAATCGCAGCCGGTCCGACCCGGTACGTTGTAGAGAATCTGCGGAATCGCGACCGCATCCGCTAAGTAATGAAAATGCTGGTATAGGCCTTCTTGGGTGGGTTTGTTGTAGTACGGGGTGACCAGCAATGCCGCCTCACAGCCTGCCTCCATGGCAAACCGCGTCAGCTGCTCGGCTTCGCGAGTTGAGTTCGCGCCACACCCCCCCATCACGGTAATGCGCTGATCGGCAATCTCCACCACCCGCTGCATGACATGGCAATGCTCTTGGTGATCGAGTGTGGCTGATTCACCGGTTGTGCCCACCGCGACAATGGCATCCGTGCCCTCGGCGATATGAAATTCAACCAATCGCTCGAGAGCGGCCTCATCCAGGGCCCCGTCGTTGTGCATTGGTGTGGCCATCGCGACCATGCTGCCCTGGAACATTGGCGTCGTCCTTTCCTGCATTATCAATCCGCGGATGTTAGCCCCGTACCCCCGGAGTGACAAGCAGATACCGCGAGCGATCATGCTATAATTCGCGCTCTTCGCTTGCGGGATATCGGGGCCATGTCGAGCAGCGCTATACAAAAAAACTTCTTGGTCATCTCCGCACTGGGCGAAGACCGTCCGGGCATCGTCAATGAATTGGCAAAACTGATCGCCGAGACCGGCTGCAGCATCGAAGACAGCCGAATGACCGTGCTCGGGGGTGATTTTGCCTTAGTGCTCCTGGTTGAAGGCCGCTGGAACGAGCTGGCCAAACTCGAAGCCGGCCTACCGGCTGCGGGTCGTCGCTTTGGCCTAACCATGAATGCCCGACGGACAGCGCCGGTGGCACAAGAGGGCAACCTTTTGCCCTACAGTGTGGAGGTGGTCTCGATCGACCACCCCGGCATCGTCCATCAGCTGGCCAATTTTTTTGCCAGCCGCGAAATCAACATCCGCGATCTAACCACGAGCACCTACGCCGCCGCCCACACCGCAACGCCGATGTTTCAGGTGCAGATGACCATTGATGTGTCGGCCTCATTGCATACCGCGCGACTGCGCGAAGAATTTATGGATTTATGCGATCAGCTCAACCTTGACGCCATTATCGAGCCATTGAGGCAGTAACCGAGTATGCGTGAGGTTTATTTGCTCGACACGTCCGTCTTGTTGCATGACCCGGCGGCATTATTTCGATTTGGCCAGCATGATGTCTATTTGCCGCTCGCCGTGCTCCACGGGCTCGATGCCGCCCGCAGTGGCAATAGCGAAGAGGCGCGTAACGCGCTGCAAGCAGCCCGGTTTTTAGATGAGCGACTGGCGGGCGTGGCCCCGCAAGATTTAGAGCGGGGATTAGGCCTAGGCCAAGGCTTGGGTCGGCTGTACTTTTTAACCCCGGGTGGTCGCGATACGCCCTCGGTGCTGCAGGCCGCGCAGGTACTGGCGCATAGCCACCCAGATGTGCAAATCACCGTGGTTGCTCGCGATATCAACCTGCGCATTCAAGCCAACGCCTTGGGGCTCCATGCCACTGACCACGAGAGCGAAGCGCCGCTCGATGATCCCGATCTGCTGGCAACGGGCATGCATACGGCTGATTCAACGACCGACCTATCTGCTACGGCGGCAACTCAAGGCGCTCATGCCAATGAATTTCTGCTTCAAGGCGAGCACGCTTGGCGCCTGATAGCGAGAGAATCCGGCGCGCTCACCCCTGAGCCGGTCACCGATTATGGCAGCGCAGGCGAATCAGTCTGGGGTATTCATGCCCGCAACGACCAACAAACACTCGCGTTGAATCTACTCATGGATCCCGCGGTTGATCTGGTCACCTTGTTAGGGCCAGCGGGCACCGGCAAAACCCTGCTCACCCTCGCCGCTGGACTGGCGCAAGTGCTCGAGACCGGGGCTTACGAAGAAATTTTGATGACCCGGGCGACGGTCGCCATTGGTGAAGATATCGGCTACCTACCCGGCACCGAAGAAGAAAAAATGACCCCTTGGATGGGCGCATTGATGGACAACCTTGAGATCCTCAGCGCCCCCGCCGCGGGCGCGATGGGTACAGCTAACGGCAGTCGCTGGGGTCAAGCCGCCAGTCAAGATTTGCTGCAAAGTCGGATTCGGGTGCGCTCGCTAAACTTTATGCGCGGCCGCACGTTGCTCAATCGCTTTATGGTGCTCGATGAAGCGCAAAACCTCACCCCTCAGCAAATGCGCACCCTAATCACCCGCGCTGGGCCGGGTACCAAAATTGTTTGCCTCGGTAATATCGCGCAAATCGATACCCCGTGGCTGACGCCGACCACCTCTGGCCTAACCTATCTGGTACGCCGATTTATGGATTGGCCACACAGCGGGCACTTAACGCTCACCCGTGGCGAGCGCTCGCGCCTCGCCGCTCACGCCAGCGATATCCTCTAGCTCAATTCCTCAGCGGCTGCCCGGGGCCAAGCGTTCATTACCGCCTGAATGAGGTTGGCAAGCGGAATCGCAAAGAACACGCCCCAAAACCCCCAAATCCCGCCAAAAATCAAAATCGCAATAATAATCGCGACCGGGTGTAAATTGACCGCCTCCGAAAACAGCACCGGCACCAGCACGTTGGCATCAATCGCTTGAATCACCGCGTAGGCAATCAGCACCCACATAAACTCACTGCTGGTACCGAACTGAAAATAGGCAACAATCGCGATCGGCAATGTCACCACGATGGCACCAACGTAAGGGATGATCACCGACAGCCCAACCAGCAGCGCCAGCAGCATGGCGAAATCCAATCCCAAAAACAAAAACGTTAGGTAACTGCCGGACCACACAATCACCACTTCGATGAATTTGCCGCGCACATAATTACCGATCTGCAGATCAACTTCATGCCAAACCGAGACGGCCAAACTGTGATGACGCGGCAAAAAGCGCCCAGTCCAGCCCAAAATCTTGCCCTTGTCCCAGAGGAAAAAGAAGATCAGCACCGGCAATAGCACCGCATACACCATCAAACTAATGACCATCACCACCGAGGCGAGTGAAAAAGACGATGCCAGTGCACGCACGTAAGTCACAGCCTCGCGCCGGATCCCGTCGAACAGCGCTGCCACCTGTTCGGTTGAAAAGTACGCCGGATAGCGCTCTGGCAGCCGCAGCAACGCTTGCTGGCCTTGCTCCAACATCGCCGGCAGATTCTCCACTAACTGAATCACCTGATTAACGATGGTTGGCAGCAACGCGACCAACACCGCCACCAAACACACCATGAAAACCAAGTAGACCCCGAGTACCGCGAGTTTTCGGCTCACACCCTTGCGCACGAGCAGCCGGACCAACCCTTCAAGCAAGTACGCGAGAACAATCGAGGCAAACACAGGAACTAACATGCTGCCGAGCAATGTCACCACCGCTAAGCCAACCAGCAATAGCACAGCGAGACCAACCACTTGAGGGTCACTCAAATGGCGATAGATCCAATCGCGGACGGTATACATCGGTGTCGACACGGCAACCTCCCTGAAGCGCGTTATACTCTCCCATAAGATGATAACCGGTGCGACCCGAAGTAACCCCCTCCGGCGCGTGACAATGCGGGCAATCCATGTGCTCGGGGTGATGATGTTGATTAGCAGTGTGCTAATCAGCACATTGGCGCTCGCGCAGGATACCGATTTTGACACCGCGCCGGCGCCGTTGGCGCCCTCGCTACCCCGTCTTGGCAGCCCCGAGAATCAGGTGCTCAGCGCCAGCGAAGAGGCACGGATTGGCCGCGAAATGCTGCGCGAGGTGCGCCGTGCGCTCGACTGGGTCGATGACCCGGCCGTTAACGCTTACGTTCGCGACTTAGGTGCTCGTATCGCCGCTGCAACCTCGATGCCCGCGGCGCGCTATCAATTTTTTGTAATCGACGACCCGCGCATTAATGCCTTTGCCATGCCCGGTGGCTTTATTGGTATTCATAGTGGTCTGATTACCGCAAGCCGCACCGAAAGCGAGCTTGGCGCAGTCATCGCCCATGAGCTCTCCCATGTCACCCAGCGCCACATCGCCGAGCGCATTGCCGCGGCGCAGGGCACCAATTTGCGCACCGCGGCCATGGTGCTGGCGGGCATACTGATTGGTTCACAAAACCCGCAAGCCGGTATGGCAGCGGCCACCTCGGGCATGGCCAGCGGTATTGATGCGCAGTTGGGCTACTCGCGCGAACAAGAGCGCGAAGCCGACCGTCAGGGTATGCGTATTTTGGCCAATGCCGCTCTCAACCCTGAGGGCATGCCCGATTTTTTTACCGTTCTCAACGACGATAGCCGCTACCGCCGCAGCCCACCGCCGTTTTTAAGCACGCATCCACTTACCGAAGCCCGTATCGCCGATGCCCGCGCGATCGCCGCTGAGATCAAGCCGCAAAACCGATTTGAAAGCCCTGACTATGCCTATATTCGCGCTCGCGCTCAGCTGCTTGAGGCGGATAGTCGTGACGATGCGCTGGCCGCGTTTCAGGCGCGTATGGACGCTGCCCCCTCACCGGGTGAGCGCTACGGGCTAGCGCTTGCGTTAATCGAGACCGGCGAACCCGCGCGTGGCGCCGAGCACCTGCAAACGCTGCGCGCGGCACAAGGCGAAAACGCGCTACTGCACTTGGGCCTTGCCGAAGCAGCTCTTGCACAAAATCAACTCGACACCGCGCTTGATTGGCTTGAGCAGGGCTTGAGTTTATTTCCTGATCAGCCGGCATTGCGCACCGCACAGGTAGAAACTCAGCTTCAGGCCGGCGCCCCCGAGGCCGCGCTCGACCTCACCCGAACGCTCACACACGAGCGACCGCAAGCGGTTGAAATTTGGGCGCTACACGCCAAGGCAGCCAGCGAAGCGGGTGATGACACCGAGTCCACCATTGCTATGGCACACTATTACGCCGTACAGGGGGACCTTGAGGCGGGGCTGTCGCAACTGCGTCAGGTTGATCAGCGTCGCGCCAGCGCGAGCCAATGGGCTCGGACACAGGCACTGCGCGAGCGCTGGGAGCAACGCCTAACAACCGCCGGCTAGAGACAACACGGAGAGGGCGCATGGCCGATGAGCGTGGCAACGGACCGCAGGATTGGGCTGAGTGGTTAACGTGGCTCAACTACAACACCGATCCGCTGGCTATTCAGCGTGTGCTTGAGCAAAGCGCGCAGGCATTTGAGCAATCAGCAACCGCGCAACAGGCGATTGCTCGCATTGCTGAGGCCATGGCCGCGGAAGCCACGCGCTGCCACGAACAAGGCCACGCGTTGGCCGAGACCCTGCAGACCTGGGCCAATCGTCTCGCGGGCCATCAGCCCCCCCCACCGCCACTGGGTCCGTTCCCGCGTCAACAGGCCTTACTCAACGACCTCAACCAACAAAGCGAAGCCTACCAACACGCCCTCGTCGCGCACCTCGAGTCGGTCACCACGCTGGCAGAACGCTGCACCGAGGCGTTTCGTAAAGCCCTTCAGGCTGAGGGTGACGCCGCAAACGACCAAACACTCGAGCCCGAGGAATTACTCGAGCGCTGGTCGGCGGTGGCCGAGCCCATTTACGAGGACTGGCTTGACCAACCCGACACGCAGCGCCGCATCGCGGCCCTAACCAATGCCTGGAGCGCACTGGTTAATAGCTTGAGCGCGCTGCTGGATCGCTATTTGGAAACGCTCGGCCTACCGAGCCGTCGTGCCATCGATGATCTCGCTGCCGAATTACAACGTCAGCGACGCCGTCAGCGCGAGGCGATTAATGCGCTGCGAGCCGAGGTGGCAACGCTGCGCGAACAGCAACAAAGCCACGAGCCCTCATGAACACCCCGACAACGCCGAGCCAGACCGTTGCGCAGACCGATAATGCCGCCCTTGAGCGCTTCGGTGACCCGACTCGCTCGCCGCTGCTCATCGTCTATTCGCTGGTCAACCAGCCCTCGATTCTTGATTTTGCCCCACAGCGCTCGATGATTGCCCGACTCGTTGAGGGTGGCTACTGCGTGTACTTACTCGCATGGCATCCACCGGGGCAAGCGCAGCGTTTTGTCAGCCTGAGTGACTATATTGCCGGCGATATTGCGGATGCTGCCGCCACCATCAGCCAAGCGCACGAGCAGCCTGCGCATCTGCTCGGCGTTTGTCAGGGCGGGGTCTTAGCGCTGTGCTATGCCGCCATGGCGAGTCACTATCCTGGCCTCGATGCACGCCACATCCGCAGTGTCATCACGCTGGCAACACCGATTGATACCGCGCATGCGGATGACCGATTAGCTCGATTAGCTCGAGAGATTGATTTTGACGCCCTAGTCAGCGCATCCGGCAATATTAGTGGCGAGCGCCTTGCCGCGGTATTTGCAAGCCTCAAGCCGTTCGCACTGGGCCCTCGGCGCTATGCCAGCCTTGCGTCTGTGACCGCGCGTGGACCCGAGGCCGTGAGCGAATTTATGCGCATGGAAGATTGGATGTACGCCGGTCCCGACTTAGCCGGACAGGCGTTTGCCGAATTTGCTCAGGAGATTTATCAAAACAACGCGCTCGCCAACGGCACACTCGTCATTGAGGGCGAGCGTATTGCCCTGAGCGATATTCAGGTGCCCGCGTTTAGCGCTTATGCCACCGATGACCATCTGGTTCCGCCCGCCTCAGCGCGGGGCTTAAGCCATCATTTATCCGCTTCGTGCACCGAATGGTCTGTCGCCGGCGGGCATCTCGGGCTTTTTATTAGTCGCCGCGCGCACCGTGAGCTCTATCCCGCGCTCTTGGACTGGCTCAACCAGCCCGGCCGTCGTTGCAGCGCAGCAACGAAAGGACTTGCGTCACACTCGCAGGGCGATTAGTTTCATCAATCAAACCGATAAAGCGCCAAGAGGAGGAGGGCAAGCCACACCACATTACAAAAACAGGTGGCGACCTCTTAGACGAAGCACCCGGTACAAGGGTGTCCCTTGGGAGACCGAGTCTCCCAATTTTTTTCACCCGCAATGCTGCGTCGCAGCACCACTCCTCATTGATTAAAAGCTACAAAACAGCGCGCCATTGACTGGCAAGTTGGCCCCATTGATGTAGCCAGCCTCATCGGCGGTCAGAAACGCCACAGCCCGGGCAATATCACTAGGCTCGCCCATATCACCGGCTGGAATCTGCGCCACAATTGACTCACGCACCTGATCAGGGATCGCATCCGTCATGCTGGTTTTGACGTAACCCGGCGACACGGTATTGGCCGTCACGCCCTTCGGCGCACCCTCTTTGGCCAACGCCATGGTAAAGCCATGGAGCCCGGCTTTCGCCGCTGAATAATTGGTTTGGCCAAATTGACCGCTCTGACCATTTACTGACGAAATGTTAACCACACGGCCAAAGCCAGCCTCGCGCATGCCGGCAACAAACTGCCGGGTGACGTTAAAAGCGCCATTGAGATTGATGTCGATCACCGAGCGCCATTGGTCGTTGTCCATTTTGTGCAGAAAGCCATCCCGCGTAATCCCGGCGACATTCACTAGCACCTCAACGCGTCCAAAGCGGCTCGCCACATCCTCAGCCATGGCGACACAAGCATCATAGTCACTGACATCGCACTGCACCCAGTCAGCGTCGATGCCTTCAGCACGCAGATTCTCGACCCAAGCGGCGATATTTTCGCGCTCCGGATCAAGGCAAGTCGTGACGATACGCCGTCCCTGCGTGGCCAATTGACGGCAAATTTCGGTACCGATACCGCCCTCGCCACCTGTCACCAATGCCAGTCGCTGCGTCATGTTGAGCTCTCCTATACTTGTGCAACGCACAACAAAAAATGTTGCACAGCATCATAGAGAGACCGCAGGCATAGTGTCAACGCCGCTACTAGCCGCGTTGCCGCAGGAGTAGCACTCGCCTGCTAGGAGTCTGATGGCTTGGTTTTGGGCGTCGACTCGGGGTTATCCGCGCTATCTTTGTCAGCGTTTTTTGACTCAGGCTTAAAGCTATCCATTGCCTGCTGCCAGATATTTAAATTTTGCTCGGCAATTTGCGAAAGCACCTGCACCGGGTTGTTGGCATCCATAAAATGCCGCGCGCGCTCACGCATCACCCGTTGCTGATCGGCCCACAGCTCCATGCTTTTCTCGAGATAGCTGGTCAACACGTTTTGCATGTTGCCGCCATAGGCACGAATAATTTTCGCCAGCAGGTCGCTTGAGAAGATTGGCTCGCCGCCTTCCTCTTCTTCGCTGATGATCTGCAGCAAGATCGTTCGCGTGAGGTCAGACCCGGTTTTGGCGTCAGTGACCTGAAACTCAACCCCATCGACGACGAGTGCTTTGACATCAGCGAGGGTGATGTAGCTGCTAATCGCCGTGTCGTAGAGCCGACGGTTGGGATATTTTTTAATTTGGCGCAGGTCAGCCATCGGTTCACCCTCCATTTAGCGCTCAACCGCGAGTGCAACACCTTGGCCACCGCCAATGCATAGTGTTGCCAACCCGCGCTGAACATCGCGGCGCTGCATTTCGTGCAACAAACTCACCAGAATTCTGGCACCCGAACCGCCAATCGGATGGCCAATCGCAATCGCCCCGCCGTTGACATTCACCTTTTCGTCATCCCAACCCAGTGCTTGGTTCACCGCCAAGGCTTGTGCAGCGAAGGCTTCGTTCGATTCAACCAAATCTAAATCGCCAATCGTCCAGCCGGCTCGCTCGAGGCAGCGCTGGGTCGCGGGAATGGGCCCGCTGCCCATGATATGCGGCTCAACCCCGGCATTGGCGTAGGCTTTAATGCGCGCCAGCGGCGTAAGGCCCAGGGCTTTGGCGCGACTTGCTGACATCATTAGCACCACCGCGGCCCCATCATTGATTCCCGAGGCATTACCGGCGGTCACGGTGCCTTCTTTGTCAAAAGCCGGCCGCATTTTCGCCAAGCCCTCGGCGGTGACGCCGGCGCGCGGAAACTCATCGGTGTCGAACACCAGCGGATCGCCTTTGCGCTGCGGCACAGACACGGGGATGATTTCGTCGGTGAATCGACCAGCCTTTTGCGCCGCTTCGGCGCGCTGTTGAGAGCGCGCAGCGAAGGCATCCTGTTGCTCGCGACTGATGCCATATTCTTTGGCCAAATTCTCGGCCGTCACACCCATGTGATAGTCGTTAAACACATCCCAAAGACCATCTTTAAGCATGGTGTCTTCAAGCTTCCATGGCCCCATGCGCTGGCCGTTGCGAGAATTCGGCAGCGCATGCGGCGCTTGGCTCATCGACTCTTGGCCGCCGGCGATAATCGCTTGGGCATCGTCGAGTTTGATCGCTTGGGTGGCCATATGCGTTGCTTTCAGGCCGCTGCCGCAAACCTTATTAATGGTCATAGCCGGCGTGGTGACAGGTAAACCTGCATTGAGTGCCGTCTGGCGGGCTGGATTCATGCCACACGCGGCGGTGAGAACTTGGCCCAAGATGACCTCATCAATGACCTCGGGGTCGACGTTGGCGCGCTCGAGTACACCCCGAACCACCTGAGCGCCAATCTCGGCGGCTGACAGCGACGCCAACGTGCCACCAAAGTTACCGACCGCGCTGCGCCCGGCTGCTGTAATAACGACCTCTTCCATTGCGAATCCTCCTCAGACCATCGCCCGTTTGGCACTATCAATACGCGTACTCACGCCCGCAATCAAATCACGAAATGCCGCCGCTTTCGATTCCGTTTCGTTAAATTCATCCTGACATTCCGAGTCAATTACCACACCACCGCCCGCGCGATAATCGAGCCAGCCATCGCGTGCGGTCATCGTGCGAATGGCAATGTTGGTGTCCATCGACCCATCCCAACCGAGATAGCCAATTGCCCCACAGTAAACACCGCGAGGAAAAGCCTCGAGCTCATCAATAATTTCCATCGCCCGTAACTTCGGTGCCCCCGTAATCGATCCACCGGGCAGCGCGTCGCGTAATAGATCCGTGGATGAATAATCGGATTTGAGCCGCCCGGTCACCACACTGACCATGTGGTGCACGGTTGCGAAGGTCTCTAGCGCGTGTAACCGCGGCACCTGCACTGATCCGGTCAGACAGCCACGGCCTAAGTCGTTACGCAACAGATCAACGATCATGGTGTTTTCAGCCCGATCTTTGGGGCTGCTCAACAACGCCGCCTGCGCTGCTTTGTCCGCCACGGGATCGCTCAGACGAGCGCGCGTGCCCTTAATCGGCCGGGTTTCTACAACGCCGTTGCGAACTTGCAAAAAGCGCTCCGGTGAGCCACTGAGGATCGGCCCACCGTGGATATCTAAATACCCCGCAAACGGACCACCGGTGCGCTCACGAAAGTCGGCATAAATCGCGAGCGGATCGCCGGTAAAGGCGGCCTGAAAGCGGCGAGTCAAATTGATTTGATAGCAATCGCCCTCGCGCAAGTAATGCATCACCCGCTCAAACGCCTTGCTATAGCCTTCCAATCCGGGGCTAGCCGCTACCGCCGAGCGCGGTGCCCAACCACCTGGGGCGAGTGTCTGGCCCTCGCTAAGCCACTCCACCACGTCGGCCGGTGGCAACCCACCCAGCCAAGCGCATTGGTCGTGATGATCGACAACCAACGCCCAGTCATAGAGCCCCACCGCCAACTCCGGACCCAGCGATGCGCCAACGGCTTGGCCTTGCAGACGTCGGCCCAGTTCATAGCCAAAGTAGCCAATCGCCCCGCCGTTGAATGGCAGGGCACTTGGGCCAGCCGCCGCGGCATTGCGACCGGCGTCAAGGCGCTGTTGAAGCAGTGCCAACGGATCATCGGCGCCCAGATAGCGGCCAGCCCCTAGGCCTTTGTCAAAACCCCATGTACCCGTTGAGTCACTTACTAATTGCTCGCGCGGTCCCGCGGCAATGATGCTGTAGCGGCCACCCGCCTCACCATCAAGCCACACCACCGCCGGCAGCCGGTCGCGCAGCATCGCAACCGTACCCACCAAATTGTGGGGGAAAGGAATGGGGATATCGGCCATAGGTCCTGCCAACCCGCCTGTTAGAGCTTCTCGGTCATGGTAATCTGAGCCAACGGCAAAAGATATCAGTGAATTGATCGAGGGGGATCATGGCAGGGCATAGTAAATGGGCCAATATTCAGCACCGCAAAAAAGCCCAAGACGCCAAGCGCGGCAAGGTGTTCACCAAGATGATTCGGGAAATCACGGTTGCAGCCCGTCAGGGCGGCGATGACCCCGACGCCAATCCGCGGCTGCGACTGGCGATTGATCGAGCCCTTGCCGTCAATATGCCCAAAGACAAGGTTGAGAAAGCCGCAGCGCGTGGCGCCGGTACCGACGAGGCGGTCGCCTATGAGGAAGCCCGGTTTGAGGGCTACGGCCCGGGTGGCATCGCGATTATGGCCGACTGCATGACCGACAACCGCAACCGCACCGTGAGCGAAATTCGTCATGCCTTTAACAAACATGGCGGCAATTTGGGCACCGACGGATGTGTTGCCTTTATGTTCGAACAGCGCGGGGTCATGATTTTTCCACCCGAGACGAATGAAGATGCGCTCATGGAAGCCGCGCTTGAAGCCGGAGCGGATGATGTGATCAGCCACGAGGATGGCGCGTTTGAGGTACTAAGCAGCGCCGAGACGTTTACCGATGTCCGCGACGCGCTCATCGCCGCGGGTTTTGAACCCGCCGATGCCGAGGTCACGATGCGCCCTGAGACCACCACACCGCTCGAAGGTGACGAGGGTGCCAAAGCGCTGCGACTCATCGATCGGCTCGAAGACCTCGATGATATTCAACATGTCTACACCAACGCCGATATTCAAGAATCGGCGTATGCCGAGTCGTAACCCGCAGTGAGCCGTTCAGCTGACAGCCACCACGTGCTGGGCGTTGACCCAGGGTCAGTGCGCACCGGATTTGGCGTCATCGCAGTCAACGGCAGCCAAGCAACCTATGTGGCGAGCGGGGTTATTCAAACGGGCAAAGGCAGTTTTGCAGAACGCCTTCATGTGATTTACACCGGCATCGCCGAAGTGATCGCGACCCACCAGGTTAGTGAAGCGGCGATCGAAGAGGTGTTCGTCAATCGCAACATTCAGTCTGCGCTTAAACTCGGTCAAGCACGCGGTGCGGCAATTTGCGCCTGCGCCGGTGCGAGTCTAGCGGTGCATGAATACAGTCCCCGGGCGATAAAACAAGCGCTGGTTGGCAAAGGCGGTGCCGATAAAGATCAAGTCAGCTATATGGTGCGAGCGATATTGAGCCTGCAAGGGGTGTTGCGCGAAGACGCCGCTGACGCCCTCGCCGTCGCCCTTGCCCATACCCAGCATGATCGACTCGGCGCGCAGATTGCCAATAGCCAGCGGAGTGCATTGCCATGATTGGCCGATTAACCGGGACGCTGATCGAAAAACACCCACCGCGTGTTGTGATCGATGTGCAGGGCGTTGGCTACGAAGTTGAAGCCCCCATGTCGACCATTTATCAGCTGCCTGAGACAGGTCAGCCAGTGACATTGCACATCCATCAAGGGGTGCGCGATGAAAGCCCGGTGCTCTATGGCTTTTTGAATGATGCCGAACGCAGCCGCTTTCGCAGTCTGATTCGTGTGAACGGCGTGGGCCCGAAAATGGCGCTCGCAATCCTCTCAGGCATTAGTGCCGATGAGCTTCGCCGCTGTATCGAGCAAAAAGACATCACCACGCTCACCCGCTTACCCGGCATCGGGCGGAAAATCGCCGAGCGCTTAACCCTCGAAATGCAAGACCGCCTCGATGGATTGGGCGCAAGTACGCCGGGTCAAACCACCGGATTGAGCGCGGGTGGGGCCGGGGTCGTCGCCCACCACCCACGCGCCGAGGCGAGTGCAGCGCTCGTCGCGCTGGGCTATAAACCCGCTGAGGCCGATCGGCTACTGAGTGGAATCGACGACGAAGGCCAGACTAGCGAGGCAATGATTCGCGCCGCACTTCAAAAAGCGGTGCGCTAGAATGCTGCCATGATTGAGAATGACCGTATTGTCGCAAGCACTGCCGGCTCAGATGATGAGGCGGTTGATCGGGCCATACGCCCCCGTCGGCTGGCAGATTATATCGGTCAAGAAGCGGTACGTGAGCAGCTTGAAATCTTTGTCGGTGCGGCTCGAGCGCGCAGCGAGTCAATGGATCATGTGCTGGTATTCGGTCCGCCTGGATTGGGCAAAACCACATTGGCGCACATTATCGCGCATGAGCTCGGCGTCAACCTACGCCAGACCTCCGGCCCGGTGATCGATAAGCCGGGCGATTTAGCGGCGCTGCTCACCAACCTCGAGCCCGGCGATGTGTTGTTTGTCGATGAAATCCATCGCCTCTCGGCGGTGGTTGAAGAAGTGCTCTACCCCGCGATGGAAGACCAACAAATTGACATCATGGTTGGTGAGGGGCCGGCGGCGCGCTCGATTAAACTCGATTTGCCACCCTTTACGCTGGTCGGCGCAACCACCCGCGCCGGACTTTTGACCTCACCGCTACGCGATCGCTTTGGCATCGTCCAGCGCCTTGAGTATTACTCTGTCGACGAGCTCACCACCATTGTGAACCGCTCAGCCAATCTATTAGCGCTGAGTACCGACGCCGACGGCGCTACTGAAATCGCCCGTCGTGCCCGCGGCACACCCCGCATCGCCAACCGCTTGCTGCGCCGTGTACGCGATTTTGCTGAGGTGAAAGCCGACGGCCACATCAGTCATGCGGTAGCGGCTGCCGCCATGGATATGCTTAAAGTCGACGATAGTGGGTTCGACATTCAAGACCGCCGCCTATTGCTAGCGATTATGGAGAAATTTGATGGTGGGCCGGTCGGGGTTGAAAGTCTGGCCGCCGCCATTGGCGAGGAGCGCGGCACGATTGAAGATGTGATCGAGCCGTTTTTAATTCAGCAGGGGTTTTTGCACCGCACGCCCCGAGGCCGCATGGCCACCCGCAGTGCCTATGCCCATTTTAACCGGCCCGCGCCGCCGCGCATTGAAGACCCGACCGGTGAGCTATTCACCGGCGAGTGAACGAGGTAACCCATGACCGCTGACCTGTCCGTCACCCACTTAATTCTGCAAGCCAGCATCGTCGTTCAGCTCGTGATGCTGATTCTGCTGCTGGCCTCAATCGCCTCGTGGGCAATCATCATTCGCAAGCGCCGAGAGCTCAAGCAGGCCAGCGAGGGCGCCGAGCGCTTTGAGGATCAATTTTGGTCCGGAGGCAGCTTGACTGACCTCTACACCCAAACAGAACACCCTGACCCCATTGCCGGCGGGCTTGAACGGGTGTTTCGCGCCGGCTTTCGTGAGTTCAACCGCATGCGCAAACAAGGCGCTAGCGGTGATGCCACCTTGCAGGGCTCGCAGCGAGCCATGCGCGTCGCCCTTAACCGCGAAGTCGACGAGCTCGAGGCCAACGTCCCGTTCTTGGCGACCGTCGGATCGACGAGCCCCTATATCGGCCTGTTTGGAACGGTTTGGGGCATTATGAATGCCTTTCTTGCCCTGGGGGCCATGCAACAGGCCACCCTGGCAACGGTCGCGCCGGGCATTGCTGAGGCCTTGATCGCCACCGCGCTCGGGCTTTTCGCGGCAATTCCTGCGGTTATCGCCTACAACCGCTTTTCCAATCAGGCGGAGCGATTAACCAATCGCTATGAAATGTTTGTCGAGGAATTTACCGGCATTCTGCAACGCAACGACCCGACACGGAGCACGACGGGCGCATGAGTGTGGGAGCTCCAATGGGTCGTCGCCGCGTGCGCCGCCGGCCGATGGCCGATATCAACGTAGTGCCCTACATCGACGTGATGCTGGTGTTACTGGTCATCTTTATGGTCACCGCACCGCTGCTCTATCAGGGTGTTGAGGTCGATTTGCCCCAAGCCACCGCCGACCCCGTGCCGCCGCAGGAGCAAGAACCGATCATTGTGGAAGTCGACCGTGACGGACAGTTTTTTTTGAGTATCGGCGAGCAGGCCGACGACCAGCCGGTCAACCTAAATTCGGTGGTTGATAACGTCGCCACGGTCATGGACGCTCAACCCGACACCCCCGTGTATGTGCGCGGCGATGCCGCGGTTGAGTATCAGCGCATCATTGAAGTTATGAGTGCTTTGCAAAATGCGGGCGTGCCGCAGGTTGGGCTGATGACTCAACCAGCCGCGTCGGAGGAATAATGCAGCGGCTCGGGGCGCGCGATGTTCTCTATGCGCTCGCCGCGCACGGGCTGCTGTTTGCGTTACTCGCCGTTAGCTTTCAATTTGGCAGCGTCACCGACCAAGCCCCGCCCGGCACGGAAAAAGCTGTTCAAGCCGTTGCGATCGAAGAATCCGTCGAGCGCAATCAACCTGAAACAACCGACGACGACACTGAGTCGGTGGCGCAAGCAAAAGAGCAAGCCGAGCGCGAGGCCGAGGAACAGGCTCAACGTGAGGCTGAGGAACAGGCCCAGCGCGAGGCTGAAGAGCAAGCCCGGCGTGAGGCCGAGGAACAAGCTCGCCGCGAAGCTGAGGAACAAGCCGAGCGCGAGGCTGAAGAGCAAGCCCGGCGTGAGGCCGAGGAACAAGCTCGCCGCGAAGCCGAGGCTGCCGAACAAGCTCGCCGCGAGGCCGAGGAACAAGCTCGCCGCGAAGCCGAAGAGCAAGCCCGCCGTGAGGCTGAGGAACAAGCTCGACGAGAAGCCGAGGCTGCCGAACAGGCACGACGCGAAGCCGAGGAACAGGCCCGCCGTGAGGCTGAGGAACAAGCTCGCCGCGAGGCTGAGGCTGCCGAACAAGCTCGCCGGCTCGAGGAAGCACGCGGCACCTTTGACGGCGCCATTCGACAAAAAATTGAGCGCGCATGGACTCGTCCCGCCAGTGTACCCTCAGGGCTTAGCTGCGTTGTCGCGGTGCGCCTAGGCCCGGGCGGCAGCGTCCTGTCGGCACAGGTGGTTCAGAGCAGCGGCAACAGCGCATTTGACCAGTCGGCCGAGCGCGCCGTTTTTCGGGCCGACCCACTGCCCATGCCCGATGAGGCGGCCCTCGCCGCACCTTATCGCCAAGGCGTCGAGCTGGTGTTTAACCCGGATGGCTAAAAATTCATTAAGCTTGTGGCTTAACCGTTAACTCTCGATTGGATTAGTGATCATGAAAACGTTGCTCGCCTTAGTACTTGGTCTTTTCTTAGCGGCCCCCGCAGCCAGTCAGGTGCGCATAGAGATCACCGGTGGCGCCGAGAGCGCACTGCCCATCGCCGTTGTCCCCTTCCGCGAAAACCGCGTGAGCCCCGGGCTCGACATGGCGCAAGTCATCCGCGACAACCTCTACCGCAGTGGGCTATTCGATCCCATTCGACCGTCCGATTACTTAGGTTCGCCATCGCGCTTTGAAGACGTGCGCTTTCGTAATTGGCGGGCACTGGGCGCCGACACCCTCGTGGTGGGCAATATTTCACCACTGGATAATGGCAACTATCGGGTCCGCTACGAATTACTCGATGTGTATGCGGGCAACCGCATTACCGGTCAGCGCTTTAGCGTCTCACCCGAGGGGCTCCGCAATTTGGCTCACACGATTTCAGATCAAATATTTGAGGCACTCATCGGCCGGCCTGGCGGGTTCAACACCCGCATCGCCTATGTTGAGGAGCGCGGTAATGTCGATAACCCAGAGTACCGACTCGTTGTTGCCGAGGCCGATGGCCACCGTCCGCAATCGATTCTCACCTCAAATGAGCCACTGATGTCACCGGATTGGTCACCCGATGGGGAACAGCTTGCCTATGTCTCGTTTGAGTCAGGGCGGAGTTCGCAGATTTTTATCCAAGATGTGGCCACCGGTGAGCGGCGAGCGGTTGCGAGCTTTCCTGGCATTAACGGCGCGCCGGCCTGGTCGCCCGATGGCGATCAACTCGCAATTACCCTGTCGCAAGGTGGCAACCCAGACATTTATCTAATCGATATCAATGCAAGCAGCGAACCACGCCAGCTCACGCGTCATTTTGGTATCGACACCGAGCCGACATGGTCGCCTGACGGTCAGCACCTGTATTTCACCTCCAACCGCGGCGGCGGCCCACAGATCTACCGCATGCCCGTCAACGGCGGTGATGCACAACGTGTAACGTTTGAGGGCAATTATAACGCCAGTCCCAGCGTGTCAGAGGACGGACGCTTTTTGGCGTTTGCCCACCAAACCGACAGCGGCTTTAAAATTGCAGTCCAAGACCTTGATCAAGAATTTATGAGCGTGTTGAGCGATGGCCAGCTCGATGAATCACCCAGCTTCTCGGCAAGCGGCAGTATGATTGCTTATACCCGATCGACCGAGCAGGGCACCGAGCTGGCGACCGTTTCGGTGTTTGGCCGTGTCCAAGGCCAGCTCATCGACTTTGATCACACCGTACGTGAACCCGATTGGGGACCGTTGTAGACTCGAATCACAGAAAATACTGACTAGGAGACCCACTCATGAACCGCCCCATGCAATGGCTTAGCCTCATCGCGATCACGCTACTCATCAGCGCGTGCGCTTCGAACAACGACAACATCGATGACAGCGAAATGGCTGAAATCGACCAAACCACGCAGGGCACCTCGGCGGCAGGCGCCGCTGGCAGCGAAAGCTTTGAAGGGGAGGCGCTGGAAGACCCCTCGAGCCCACTGTCTGAGCGCATCGTTTACTTTGCTTACGACAGCAGTAACCTGAGCAATGAAGCAATGGACCTACTCGAGGCACACGGCGAATACCTTGCCGATAACGCCAACCGCCAACTCCTGGTTGAAGGCCACACCGACGAACGCGGCGCACGGGAGTACAACCTCGCACTGGGTGAGCGACGCGCCGAAGCCGTCAAACAGGCACTGATGCTATCGGGTGCCCGCGATGGACAAATCAGCACGGTGAGCTATGGCGAAGAAAGCCCCGCTATGAATGGCAGCAGCGAGGCGGCATGGTCACAAAATCGCCGGGCTGAACTGCTCTACGAACGCTAGGAGGCGCTATGCCTGAGACAACCCCACACGACACGACCCTCAGGGTCTGGCTCAAGCCCGCCCTGCTCGGCCTAGCGCTTGGTGTTGCACTCGCGGCGACGCCGTCGATGGCGCAATCCAGTCTCGAGCAGCGTGTCGAGCGAATGGAGGAGCGGCTCAATGGCAGCGCGCTCATGGGGTTAATGAATCAGGCCGACACACTGCGCAGCGAAGTCACCACGCTGCGCGGTGAAATTGAAGTCCTGCAACGGCAAATCGATGATCTGCGTGATCAACAGCGCCAGATCTACCTTGATTTGGATGAGCGTTTGCTCAGCCTCGAAGCCAACCCAGGCAATGGGGACGCAATCAGCAGCGAGACAACCGACGCTGAGACGAACCAATCCACTGATGACTCGGACGGCACGGCATCCGATGGCGGCGATAGCGCTGCTAGCGCGGGTGACCAAACGGGCGATGAAGGGACAGCAGTTCGAGCCGCTTACCAAGCAGCCTTCGATGAACTTCGGCAGGGCGAGTACGCCGCGGCTACCTCAGCGTTTGAGCAATTTCTTGCTGATCACCCCGACGCCGACTTAGCCGCCAACGCCCGCTATTGGCTGGGCGAGTCGTACTATGTCGTACGCGCCTTTAGCGATGCACTGACACACTTTCAAGCGGTCATGGATAACCATCCAGAG
>JAVLBW010000007.1:99459-102712 GCA_031581235.1 Spiribacter sp.
AGAGCAATAAGCGCCCCGATGCCCTGCTAAAAATTGGTTTTGTGCACTTTGAACAAGGCCGCCTCGAGGCGGCACGGGACGCACTCGAGAAGGTCATTAACGACTACCCCGATACCACAGCGGCCAACCTAGCAACGCAGAGGCTCGATCAAATTTAAGATCAAAATTCTGCCATCTCAATGTCATCCAGCGTTCATGCTTCCGTAACCATCCCTATTCAGAGTAGGGGATTCCTAGTAATGAATGGAGACCGGAGATGAAAAAACAATTACTTGCGGGTTTATTTGCCGCTGCATCACTCACCGCGGGCGCCACGGGAACCGCTTTCGCCTCGCCAGCTGACGTTTGCCCTGCTTCATTGAAAATGGCCGACACCGGCATTGAAGGAATGGGTACGCTCGAAGAGGCCTTCGCGCCCTTCGCTGAAGACTTCGAAGCACTAACAGGTGTTGAGCTCGAACTATACTCACTCGCTAATCGGACAGCCGCGGGCACAGCCCTTCAATTTGACGAGGTGGACCTCGTCTTCGGTGGCCCATCAGAGTTTGTTCTGTTCCAAGAGCTCGCGGAGCTCGACATTCTTTTCTCAATCGTTCGCCCGCATTATGGGTCGAGCTTTGTTGTAAAAGCTGATAGTGATATCGACGACCTTTCCGATCTCGCGGACCGTCGCATCGCCCTCAAAGACGTCGGCTCCACGTCCGGCCACATCTTCCCAATGAAGCTGCTCGCTGAAGCGGGTCTTGATGTTGATAGCCTAGACATCGTGATGGCGGGTGACGCCCGGATTCAGGTGCTGATCAACGATGACGTTGAAGCAATGGGTGGCGGCAACAAAGATTGGGATGCGGTTCGCGAACAGGATCCGAGCACCGACTATCGCTTACTCGCTCAGACCGACACGCTGCCGGGTGACCCTGTGATCATGCGTGCTTCACTCTCCCAGGACTGCCGCGACGCGCTGCGTGAGACGCTGACTGCGCACAGTGATCAGCTCTGGGACTCGTTGACGTCAACCGAGCGAAACGCTGACAAGTTTATTGAGCGTGACGCGTACCTGTCTTTCGAGACCGATCCGGCGATCTACCAGATCGTTCGTGAGGCCTACGAAGTGGCTGGTATTCCGCTCGAGGAAGGCTAAGACAAACTCTCCGGCGCTGCGAGACCAGCAGCGCCGGATTGTCACCCAACAATGACCGCCTCTATTATCTGAATGAATGTAAGCCACCCCCCATTGCCGATCAGCGTCAGTGACGTCCATCTGCGATACAACCAACTCGAAGTACTCAAAGGCGTGTCTTTATCAATTAATGACACCGAAGGGGTTGTTTTGCTCGGAGCCAATGGGTGTGGCAAGTCAACGCTAATGCGCGCACTCAACGGTCTCGAGAGACCGCAACACGGTGAAATTAAAATTCTCGGTGAATCGGTCATCAAAGCGCGAGGCACAGCGTTGCGCGGTATCCGCCGGCGTATGGGGTACGTTTTTCAGCAGTTCAACCTCATCCCACAGCTAACCGCCTTTCAAAATGTACTTTTTGGTGTTCTCGGACAGCGCCGATTGGGCCTGCTCAATTGCCTATCGACCCTAGCCACCGCTTCGGATCGTGAAAAAGCGATGGGTTGCCTTGAGCGCGTTGGCATGGCGAGCCGAGCACACCATCGACCGACCGAACTGTCGGGCGGCCAGCAGCAGCGCGTCGCCATTGCCCGTATGCTGATGCAAGACCCGGAAATCGTTATCGCCGATGAACCCGTCGCCAGTCTTGATCCAAAAGGTGGTCGAGAAGTCCTCGATTTGCTCTGGGAAATCGTCCGCGAACGCAACCTCGCCATGCTCTGCACGCTGCACCAACTGCACTTAGCTCGCCATTATGCTGACCGCATTATCGGCTTGCGCGAAGGCGTGACGGTGATCGATAGGCAAAGCGCAGATATCGAAGACCAAGATTTGAGCGACCTCTATAGCTCCGCTGAGACGGCTGAGCAGAGCCCATAGGAAAAGAAAAACCATGGCGCAATCCAATCAGCACCCACATATGCCTCCCCGCCTCAATAAGCCATCGCCATTGATTTGGATTGCAGGGCTGGGGTTTCTCGCGTTCTTTCTGCAAGGCCTCGTCGCGGCCGAAATGACAATAGAACGACTCGTGCGGGGAGCTGGCAACATTGTGAGGTTTGTTGGCCAAGCGATTCCGCCGGACTTCAGCCGCGGCAGCAACATCGGCTGGGCGATGCTAGAGACGCTCAACATCGCAGTTGTCGGGGTGACGTTTGGCTGCTTACTCTCTATTCCTCTGGCCTTATTGGCTGCACGCAACACCTCTCCCAACCGCCTAGTCCATGCCATCGCGCGATTTATTATTGCCGTAGCACGCACTATCCCAGACTTAATTTGGGCGCTTATCTTCGTGGTAACGGTCGGTCTCGGGCCGCTTGCTGGGATTTTAGCGATCATCATGGACACGCTTGGCTTTGCCGCGCGCTTTTATTCTGAGCGCTTTGAAGAAGTGGCCGATGGTTCATCAAAGGCCCTTACTGCCACCGGTGCCGGGCGGATATCGGTAATATTCGGCGCGATAATTCCGGAGAGCTTTGCATCGATGACCGCCACGTCGCTGTTTAGCGTTGAAAAAGCCATCCGCTCAGCCGTCACTCTCGGCCTCGTCGGCGCGGGTGGTATCGGTGTGGAGCTATCGACCGCCATGCGTTTGTTTCGCTATGACGATGCGGCGGCCGTCATCTTAATAATCCTGGTCGCAGTGATTGGCTTTGAACAGCTCTCTTCGGCAATTCGCCGCCGAATCATTGGCTCACAGGGCAGCGTTATTGGTTAAGGGGCGGGTTATGTGACGCTGACTATTGCTCGCAGTTCAGCAGCGCCGTATCATTCCGCCTCTGCTTGGGTCGTTAGCTCAGTTGGTAGAGCATCGGACTTTTAATCCGCTGGTCGCAGGTTCGAATCCTGCACGACCCACCACATCATACTAAGCGCTTAGCGCCCTGTTTCAGCCTCGGTTAGAAATCCTAACCGGGCTATGCCCGCGACCTGCGCCTCAACCATCAGCTTGGCAATGCGGTCATAAGTCACTGATTGATCAGCCTCAAGAACGACTCGCGCATCAGGTGTTTGCCCGATCGCCTTTAAACGCTCGCCAATATCAGCCTCAGCAACCGTTTCACCATTAAGCTCGATGCGGCCATTTGCGCGAAGCGCAAGCCGGATTGGCTCATCATCCTCTAGCTTGGTGTC
>JAVLBW010000008.1:0-99917 GCA_031581235.1 Spiribacter sp.
AGTCGAAATCGTCGGCATGAAAGACACCACCAAGACCGTGGTCACCGGTGTCGAGATGTTCCGCAAGCTCCTCGACGAGGGCCGTGCCGGTGATAACATCGGCGCGCTGCTGCGTGGCACCAAGCGCGACGAGGTCGAGCGTGGTCAGGTGCTGTGTAAGCCCGGCACCATCCAGCCGCACACCAAGTTTGAGTGTGAGGTCTATGTGCTCGGTAAAGACGAGGGTGGCCGTCATACGCCATTCTTCGATGGCTACCGCCCGCAGTTCTACTTCCGCACCACCGATGTTACCGGTGCCTGTGACCTGCCTTCGGGCACCGAGATGGTCATGCCCGGGGATAACGTGCAGATGACGGTCACGCTGATCGCACCGATTGCCATGGAAGATGGCCTTCGCTTCGCGGTCCGCGAGGGTGGCCGCACCGTCGGCGCCGGCGTCGTCTCGAAAATCCTCGAGTAAGCGGGAATGGCAGCAAATAACCAACAGATTCGCATTCGCCTGAAGGCGTTCGATCATCGTTTGATCGATCAGTCCGCGCGGGAGATTGTTGAAACGGCCAAACGCACCGGCGCCCAAGTTAAGGGCCCGGTGCCCTTGCCGACTAAGAAGGAAAGGTATACCCTTCTGATCTCGCCGCACGTCAACAAAGACGCGCGGGACCAGTATGAGATACGGACTCACAAGCGGTTGATGGATATTGTCGACCCGACCGATAAAACAGTCGATGCGCTCATGAAGCTCGATCTGGCGGCCGGTGTTGATGTTCAGATCAAGCTCTCCTGAGTTTCGGGGAACTACCCGGGCCCTGGTGTTAAATCAGTCAGTCCGGGCGGGCCCTAAATAAGCTGGCCGCTAAGGCCAGTGCCATAGGTAAGACACAATTCGATTGGTAACGCCCTTGCTGGTGATTGGGGCCTTTGGCCTTTTGCGCGCTAGCAAGTAAGACGCTGTTAACGAATCGATAGAAGAGGATCGCGACGATGGCAATCGGAATCGTCGGCCGCAAATGCGGCATGACGCGGGTTTTTCAGGAGGATGGGACATCGGTACCGGTGACGGTTATCGAGGCGACCCCGAACCGCGTTACACAAATTAAACAGCACGACCCGGATGGTTATCGCGCCATTCAGGTGACCGCTGGCGTGCGTCGTCCCTCACGGGTCAACAAAGCCGCTGCCGGTCACGCCGCCAAAGCCGGCGTCGAAATGGGTCACGGCCTGTGGGAATTTCGTTTGGGCGCGGACGCCGAAGCCGGCGTTGAGCCGGGTGGCGAGCTGACCGTAGAGCAGTTTGAGGCGGGCCTCAGCGTTGATGTCACCGGCACGTCGAAAGGTAAAGGCTTCGCTGGCACCGTTAAGCGCCATAACTTCCATATGCAGGATGCGACCCACGGCAACTCGGCATCGCACCGGGCGCCAGGTTCAATTGGCCAGGCACAAGATCCGGGTCGGGTGTTTAAGGGTAAAAAGATGTCCGGGCAGATGGGTAATGTGCGCAACACCACGCAGAACCTACAGATCGTCAGTGTCGATACCGAGCGGCATCTGTTGTTAGTTCGCGGTGCCGTACCGGGTAGTGAAGGCGGTGATGTGATCATTCGCCCGGCGGTTAAGCAAGCCGCAGCGTCAGGAGGTAACTAATGGAAGTTAAACTGCGGGGCGGGCGAAGCACCGTCGAAATCGCGGATGCCACTTTCGCTGCTGAATTTCGTGAGCCACTCGTCCACCAAGTTGTGGTGTCGTATCTCGCGGGTGCCCGGGCGGGCACTAAAGCACAAAAGACACGCGCCCAAGTCAGCGGCGGTGGTGTTAAGCCATGGCGCCAGAAGGGCACGGGTCGGGCCCGTGCGGGCACCATCCGTAGTCCACTGTGGCGCTCGGGTGGCCGGGCGTTTGCGGCCAAGCCGCGCGATCATTCGGTTAAGGTCAACCGCAAGATGTACCGCGGCGCGCTGCGCTCGATTCTCTCAGAGCTGCTGCGCCAAGAGCGTTTGCACATTGTGAAGAGCTTTGATGTGAAAACGCCGCGCACCCAAGAGGCGCTGGCCGCGGTGAACAAATTAGTCAAAAGCGACGATGTATTAATCGTTGGGGCCGAGATTAGCGAGAACTTGTATCTCGCCGTGCGCAACCTCTCGCGGGTTGATGTACGGGATACCGAGGCGCTCGATCCGGTCACGCTGCTCGCCCACGAGCATGTGGTCATGAGCGTTGATGCGCTGCGTAAGGTTGAGGAGTGGTTGGCATGAACCAAGAGCGGGTCTACCAGGTTCTCAAAGGACCGCACGTCTCTGAGAAAAGCACGGTAATCGCCGACGAGGCGAATCAAATCGTGTTTTCAGTGGCCGTCGACGCCAACAAGCGCGAGATTAAAGCCGCCGTTGAGCAGCTGTTTGAAGTCAAGGTGCGCGATGTGCGCACGGTTAACGTCAACGGCAAGCGCAAGAGCTTTGGGCGTTTGCGCGGCCGTCGGGCGGATTGGAAAAAAGCCTACGTTGCGCTGGAGCCGGGCCACGAGCTCGACTTCATCGGCGGCGTTGAGTAACCGAACAGGCGAACGGGAATAACCATCATGGCATTGCGTAAAGCAAAACCAACCTCTCCGGGCCGGCGCTTTGTCGTCCAGCCGACCAAAGATGGGTTGCACAAGGGCGAGCCCCATGCGCCGTTGGTCCGGCAGCTCTCAAAGAGCGGCGGGCGTAACAACAACGGTCGTATCACCACGCGTCACATCGGTGGTGGGCATAAGCGGCGTTATCGCGTCATTGATTTTCGACGCAACAAAGATGACATCCGCGGCCGGGTTGAGCGGATCGAATACGATCCCAACCGGAGTGCGAATATTGCGCTGATTTTGTACGCCGATGGTGAGCGTCGCTACATCATTGCGCCGAAAGGGCTCAAGGTCGATCAGGAAGTTCGCTCGGGTGTCGGTTCGCCGATTAAGCCGGGTAACTCGTTGCCGCTGCGTAACATCCCGTTGGGCACGCAAGTCCATTGCATCGAAATGCGGCCTGGCAAGGGCGCGCAAATTGCGCGCTCCGCGGGTGCTGGGGTGCAGTTGGTGGCGCGCGAAGGCAACTACGCCACGCTGCGGCTGCGCTCCGGTGAGATGCGTAAAGTCTTAAGTGACTGTCGCGCCACCGTCGGTGAAGTCAGTAATTCTGAGCACGCGCTGCGCTCACTCGGTAAAGCGGGTGCCACGCGTTGGTCCGGCCGCCGTCCGACCGTGCGCGGTGTGGTGATGAACCCGGTCGATCACCCTCATGGCGGTGGTGAAGGCCGGACATCGGGTGGACGTCATCCGGTGACGCCATGGGGCGTCCCAACGAAGGGTCACAAGACCCGCAGCAACAAGCGTACCGATAATCTTATCGTGCGCCGTCGCAAACGCTAACGGACAGGGGTGGATTAACAGTGCCACGCTCGATTCGCAAAGGCCCATTTATTGATACGCATCTGTTGAACAAGGTTCAGCAGGCAGCGGAGGCCAACAGCAAGCGCCCGATCAAAACCTGGTCGCGGCGCTCCATGGTCGTGCCGGAAATGGTTGGACTGACCATTGCGGTACACAACGGACGCCAGCATGTGCCGGTGCTCGTCAACGAGAACATGGTCGGCCATAAGCTCGGCGAGTTCGCGCCAACGCGAACCTTCCGCGGGCATCTGGCAGACAAAAAGGCGAAGAGGTAAGGCATGGAGACCGCAGCCAAACTTCGATACGCAATCATCTCGCCGCAGAAAGTGCGCTTGATTGCAGACCAAATTCGGGGACTGCCTGTCGCCCGGGCGCTTGAGGTACTCGAGTTCAGCCCGCGTAAGGCCGCCGCCGTTGTTCGCAAAGTCGTTGATTCAGCGATCGCGAACGCCGAGCACAACAATGGGGCCGATATCGACGAGCTGCGCGTTGCGCGCATTCAGGTCGACGAAGGTCCGATGTACAAACGTATGCAGCCCCGGGCGAAAGGCCGGGCCAATCGCATTCTGAAGCGCACCAGCCACATTGTTGTGGCGGTGGCCGAAGACTAGGGGTCAGGTAATGGGTCATAAGGTTCATCCCACGGGTTTTCGCCTCGGTATTACCGAGGAGTGGCGGTCAATGTGGTATGCCAACAGCAATCGCTTCGGCGAGCAGTTGCATACCGATCACCTGATTCGTGAGTACATTAAAGAGCGCCTCGCGCATGCATCCATTAGCCGGATCCGCATTGAGCGGCCCGCTAAGAACGCGCTGATCACCATTCACACGGCCCGTCCCGGCATTGTGATTGGTAAAAAAGGTGAGGACATCGATCGGCTGCGCCGCGAACTGACCCGTCGCATGGGTATTCCGGTGCACGTCAATATCGAAGAAATTCGCAAGCCTGAGCTCGATGCGCAGTTGGTGGCTGAAAACGTCGCCCAGCAGCTCGAGCGGCGCATTATGTTTCGCCGCGCGATGAAACGGGCCGTGGGTAATGCCATGCGCCTAGGCGCTCAGGGCATCAAGATTCAGGTCGGCGGTCGGTTAAACGGCGCAGAGATTGCGCGCAGCGAGCGCTATCACGAGGGCAGTGTGCCGCTGCATACCCTGCGTGCCGACATTGATTATGGGTTCGCTGAGGCGAAGACCACCTATGGTGTGATCGGGGTCAAAGTGTGGGTGTTCAAGGGCGAAATCCTCGACACCGATGCCGCGCCGAATCAGCGGGTAGCCGCCAGCTAGGCCGGCCGGGAAGGAGAGCAACATGCTGCAGCCAAAGCGCACCAAATTCAGGAAACAGCAGAAAGGCCGAAATAACGGACTGGCGACGCGTGGCGACAAGGTCAATTTCGGTGAGTTTGGCCTTAAGTCGACCACCCGCGGGCCGGTGACTGCTCGGCAGATCGAGGCCGGACGTCGGGCCATTAACCGCCATGTTAAGCGTGGCGGTAAGGTTTGGATTCGGATCTTCCCGGATACGCCAATTACCGGCAAACCGCTTGAGGTTCGTCAGGGTAAAGGTAAGGGCAACGTCGATCACTGGGCGGCGAAAGTCCAGCCAGGTCGAGTGATTTATGAAATCGAAGGGGTCTCCGAGGAGATGGCCCGCGAGGCATTCCGCCGCGCGGCCGCCAAGCTACCGGTGCAGACGCGCTTCGTTGAGCGGACGGCAATGTGATGAAAGCAAATGAGCTTCGCGATAAAGACATTCCAGCGCTTGAGGGCGAGCTCCTCGAGCAGCGTAAAGAGCAGTTCAATCTGCGCATGCAGCAGGCCACCGGCCAGCTAGCACGGCCCGATCAGGTAAAGCGGGTGCGGCGCACGATTGCGCAGATTAAGACCGTCATTAACGAAAAGATTAAGGCAGGCGCGACGGCATGAGCGAGAACAAAAACGTTAACCGCACCGTCAACGGTCGGGTGATGAGCACCAAGATGGATAAGACGATTACCGTCGCCATCGAGCGCCTCGTCCGCCACCCGCTGTACGGGAAGTTCATTCGGCGCACCACGAAAGTGCATGCGCACGATGCCGAGAATACCTGTCAGAAAGGTGACTGGGTCGCGGTCGAAGAATGCCGGCCGATGTCCAAGAGTAAGTCTTGGCGCTTGGTCGAAATCCTCGAGCGCCCAGCGCAGTAGCAATCGGAATACAAGAGAGTCAATCGCCATGATTCAGATGCAGACGCTGCTGGGCGCGGCAGACAACAGTGGGGCCCGTGAAGTCCAGTGCATTAAGGTGCTGGGTGGATCCAAGCGCCGCTATGCCGGGATTGGGGACGTCATTAAGGTCAGCGTCAAAGACGCCATCCCGCGCGGCCGAGTCAAAAAGGGTGAGGTCTACAACGCCGTGGTGGTGCGCACCAAGCGCGGCGTGCGTCGCCAAGACGGATCACTGATTCGTTTCGACGGTAATGCCGCGGTGTTGCTCAACGCCAACTTGCAGCCGATCGGCACCCGTGTGTTCGGGCCGGTTACGCGCGAGCTACGCAACGAGCGGTTCATGCGGATTATCTCGCTGGCTCCGGAGGTGCTCTAAGCATGCAAAAGATTAAAACCGGTGACGAAGTGATGGTCATCGCAGGCAAAGACAAAGGCCGACGCGGCCGTATCACCCGGGTGCTCCCTGAGCGGGATCGTCTGGTGGTGGAAAACGCGAACATGGTGAAGAAGCACAAGCGGGCCAACCCGCAGGCGAATATTGCCGGCGGCATTATCGATCAGGAAATGCCGCTGCATCGCTCCAACGTTGCGATCTACAACCCCAATACCGGTAAGCCGGATCGGGTTGGCATCCGCGAGGATGACAGTGGGAGCAAAGTGCGTTTCTTCAAATCCGATAACAATCTGATTGATTAGGGTGCCGTGATGGCCAGATTGCGCGAGCAATACAAACAGCAAATCATCTCAACGCTCACCGAGCGCTTTGAGTATGACAATCCCATGCGGGTGCCGCGGCTCGAGAAGGTCGTGCTCAACATGGGCTTGGGTGAAGCGGTGCGCGACAAGAAAGTCGTCGAGCACGCCGCCAACGATATGGCCGCGCTGGCAGGGCAAAAGCCCGTCGTGACCTATACGCGTAAGGCGGTGGCCGCATTTAAGATTCGTGAGGACTGGCCGATTGGTGTGAAGGTCACCCTCCGTGGCGAGCGGATGTACGAGTTTATTGACCGGCTAGTGAATGTTGCCGCGCCAAGAATTCGTGACTTTCGTGGATTCTCGCCCCGGTCGTTTGACGGCCGCGGCAACTACAACCTCGGTGTCCAGGAGCAACTCGTTTTCCCGGAACTGGAATTCGACAAAATCGATGCCATTCGTGGCATGGATATTGCGATCGGCACCACGGCATCGACGGATGCGGAAGCCATGGCCCTGCTTGAGGGCTTTGGTTTTCCGTTCCGCAAATAAAGAGGGCAGGAAATGGCTAAGGTTTCCATGGTCCAGCGTGAGCTCAAGCGCAAAAAGCTGTGTGACAAGTACGCAGCCAAGCGTGTCGAACTCAAGGAAATTATTCGCAGCCCCGCATCCTCAGAAGAGGATCGGGCGGCCGCCCAGGAGCAGCTTCAAAACCTGCCCCGGAACGCCAGCCCCGTGCGTGGGCGCAACCGGTGCAATATCTCCGGCCGGCCTCGCGGTTATTACCGCAAGTTTGGGTTAGGTCGGAATATGCTCCGCCAGGCCGCTATGCGCGGTGAGATCCCCGGCCTGAAGATGTCCAGCTGGTGAGTGGTATGGACAAACTAATTCAGGCAAGGAACCAGGTGACGCGAACATGAGCATGACCGATCCTATCGCGGATATGCTGACCCGCATTCGCAACGGGCAGTCCGCTGAGAAGTCGGAGGTCTTAATGCCCTCCTCGAAGCTGAAGCAGGCCATCGCCGGTGTATTAAAGGCGGAAGGCTATATTCAGGACTATCGTGTGGATGGCGACGAGAAGAAGCCGACATTGGTGGTCTCGCTGAAATACCACGACGGCCAGCCGGTCATCGCGGAAATTCAGCGCGTAAGCCGCCCCGGCCTGCGCCGTTTCGAAGGCAAGCGATCGCTGCCAACGGTACGCGGTGGCTTGGGCACTGCCATTATCTCCACCTCGCAGGGTGTCATGACCGACCGAGCCGCGCGTGACGCGGGCCAGGGCGGTGAAGTCCTCTGCGTTGTGTTCTAACGACAGGACGAACGCGACATGTCCAGAGTAGCGAACAGTCCGGTTGCGATCCCCAGCGGCGTCGAGATCAAACTCGACGACAACCGCGGGATCACAGTAAAGGGCAGCAAAGGCGAGCTGCAGCACACCATCCACGCGTTAGTGGATGTGGCGCAGGAAGAGCAAACACTAACGTTTGCCGCCAATCAGCAGCGCCAAGACGCGATTGCCCTTGCGGGGACCACCCGGGCGGTAGTCAATAACATGGTCACCGGTGTGAGCGAGGGCTTTGAGCGGCGCTTGCAGCTGGTGGGCGTTGGGTATCGTGCTCAAGCGCAGGGCCGTAAGGTCAATTTGACGCTCGGGTTTTCGCACCCGGTTGAACATCCCGTACCCGAAGGTGTTGAGGTTGAAACGCCGTCCAATACCGAAATTGTGGTGCGCGGGATTGATAAACAGCAGGTCGGTGAAGTGGCGGCGAAGATTCGCGCTTACCGTCCCCCCGAGCCCTACAAGGGCAAGGGCGTTCGCTATGCCGGCGAGCGGGTCATTATGAAAGAAGCCAAGAAGAAGTAGTGGCGATGGAAAAGCGAACAGCAAGACAACGTCGGGCGCGCAAGGCGCGCTCAAAAATGCGCGAGCTAGGCACGGTGCGGTTGAGTATTCACCGCACGCCCCGCCACACCTACGCGCAGGTGATTTCAGCCGATGCCGCGCAAACACTGGTGGCGGCGTCCACGCTCGAAAAAGACCTGCGCACCGAGGTGCCCAATGGCGGCAATATCGACGCGGCCAAAGCGGTGGGGCGGCTGATTGCCGAGCGCGCGGCGGCGGCAGGAATCACGGAAGTGGCGTTTGATCGCTCCGGATTCAAGTATCACGGGCGGGTCCAGGCAATTGCCGATGCGGCCCGCGAAGCCGGACTCAAATTCTGAATAGAGGCGTATAGGCTATGGCGAGCAGCGATGTCAGCGGTGAGGGTTTTCGCGAGAAGCTCATCACCATTAACCGCGTAGCCAAGGTGGTGAAGGGTGGTCGGCAATTCGGCTTTACCGCGCTCACCGTCGTGGGAGATGGCGAAGGATCGGTCGGGTTTGGTTATGGCAAGGCGCGTGAAGTGCCGCTAGCCATTCAAAAGGCGATGGAAAAAGCCCGTCAAAACATGCGGACTGTGAACCTCAATGGCCCGACGCTGCAGTACGCGCTCACGGCCTATCACGGCTCGAGCAAGGTGTTTATGCAGCCGGCCTCGGAAGGCACCGGCATTATCGCCGGCGGCGCTATGCGCGCGGTGTTTGAAGTGGTCGGGGTGCAGGACGTGCTCGCGAAAGCGATCGGCTCGCGCAACCCCGTGAACGTTGTCCGGGCGACGATTAATGCGCTAAGTGACTACAGCTCTCCGGAGTATGTGGCTGCGAAGCGGGGCAAAACCGTTGAAGAGATTCAGGGCTGATCATGGCTAAAGCAAAACAGCTTCGCGTGACGCTAGTACGCAGCCTTTGTGGCCGAGTGGCACGGCATAAAGCCTGTGTCGCTGGGCTTGGGCTGCGGCGCATGCACCACACGGTGACAGTGATCGATACACCGGAGAACCGGGGAATGATCAATAAGGTCTCCTACATGCTCTCGGTTGAAGAGGTCTAATCATGCGACTCAACACATTAAGTCCTGCCGACGGTTCACGCCCTGACGCCGAGCGCGTCGGCCGGGGTGCCGGATCAGGCAGCGGCAAAACCGCAGGCCGCGGGCATAAAGGCCAGAAATCACGCAGCGGCGGCTATCACAAGGTTGGTTTTGAAGGCGGGCAGATGCCGCTTCAGCGCCGCGTACCCAAGGTTGGGTTTCGCTCGCGCAAGAGCCTGTATGCCGCTGAAATTCGCCTCTCTGAGCTTAATCGGGTCGAGGGCGATGTGGTCTCGATGGCAACACTGCAAGCGGCTGGGCTAATCGCTCGCAATGCGCAGTCGGCCAAAGTCATTCTATCCGGCAAAGTCGAACGGGCCGTAACACTGCAGGGCGTTGGGGCAACCAAAGGCGCGGCGGCGGCCATTAAAAAGGCCGGCGGCAAGGTCGAGGGTTAAGTGGCAGGTCCATCCGCCAACGCAGGCGCCCTCGGCGGAATTGGTCGGCTTACCGAAGTTCGCCAGCGCTTAACGTTTGTTGTTATTGCGCTCATCATTTACCGGCTTGGTGCGCATATCACCATTCCGGGCATTGATCAGGCGGCGCTGGCGCAAATGTTCGACGCTCAGTCGGGCACGATTTTGGACATGTTCAACATGTTCTCAGGCGGCGCGCTGGGCCGGCTGTCCATTTTTGCTTTGGGTGTGATGCCGTATATCTCGGCGTCGATCATTATGCAGTTAATGACGGCGGTGATCCCCTCGCTCCAGCAACTGCGTAAAGAAGGCGAACAGGGCCGGCGGCAAATCACCAAATACACGCGCTACGGCACACTGGCTTTGGCTCTGTTTCAGGGCATTGGCATTACCGTGGCGCTGCAAAATCAGGGCGTGGTACTCAACCCCGGCCCCGATTTTGTCTTTATCGGCACCGCTACGCTGGTCACGGGCACGATGTTTTTAATGTGGCTCGGTGAGCAGATTACCGAGCGTGGTATTGGTAACGGCATTTCGCTGATTATTTTTGCTGGCATCGTCGCCGGGCTGCCCGCGGCACTTGGCGGGACGCTTGAGCTCACGCGCACCGGCGAGATTGGCATCCCCACGGTGTTAATGCTGCTAGCGCTCGCGTTAGGGGTGATTTGGTTCATCGTCTTTATGGAGCGCGGTCAGCGGCGGATTACGGTTAATTACGCGCGGCGTCAGCAGGGTCGCAAGATGTATGCCGGGCAGACCAGTCATTTGCCGCTCAAAATTAATATGGCCGGCGTCATTCCGGCGATTTTTGCCTCGAGCATCATTTTGTTTCCGGCCACCATCGGGCAGTGGTTTGGCGAAATGGAAGGCCTTGGCTTTATGCAGCGCCTAGGGCAAACGCTGAGCCCAGGGCAGCCGCTATACATCGCCTTTTATGGCGCGGCGATTATCTTTTTCTGCTTTTTCTACACCGCGCTGGTGTTTAATTCGCGGGATACGGCAGACAACCTAAAAAAATCCGGTGCGTTTATTCCGGGTGTGCGGCCGGGTGAGCAGACCTCACGCTACATCGACAAGGTAATGACGCGTCTGACCCTGGTGGGTGCGGGTTACATCACTGCGGTCTGTTTGCTACCGGAATTTTTGATTTTGTATTGGAACGTGCCGTTTTATTTCGGCGGGACCTCGCTGTTGATCATTGTGGTTGTGGTCATGGACTTTATGTCGCAGCTACAGGCCCATCTGGTGTCGCACCAGTATGAGCCGCTGATGAAGAAAGCCAACTTGCAGGCGCACGGGCGATCAGGCGGCTGATCGCAGCGCTTTTATAAACGCAGGCCGTGCATAGTGAGGCGGCCTCTGCTATGATTCGCGCCCTTTTGCAGGGTGACACGAATGTCGGAGACGGGACGATGAAAGTACGGGCGTCGGTAAAGAAAATCTGCCGAAACTGCAAAGTGATTAAACGCGGCGGCGCGGTGCGAGTGATTTGCACCACGGATGCGCGGCATAAACAGCGCCAGGGCTAAGCACTGCTTGCCTTTTGGCTTGATGAAAACAGGAAAACCCGGCTATCATAGTGGGTTTTCGCGAGCACAGAACAACTCGGGAGTAACGGCTCATGGCCCGTATTGCTGGCGTCAACATCCCCGCCAACAAACATGCAGTGATTGCGCTGACTTCGATTTACGGCATCGGCCGGACTCGAGCAGCGACCATCTGCAAGACCGCTGACATTGCGCCAGAGCGCCGTGTCAACACATTGAACGATGACGAGCTCGAGCGCCTGCGCGGTGCCATCAATGAGTTTGCCGTCGAAGGTGACCTGCGTCGTCAGGTCGCGATGGATATTAAGCGTCTGATGGATATGGGCTGCTATCGCGGCATCCGTCATCGGCGCGGCATGACGGTGCGGGGTCAGAAGACTCGTACCAATGCGCGCACCCGCAAGGGTCCTCGTCGCGCCGTCACTCGTTAACGCAAGAGCAGGACAGCAGTAAATGGCCAAGCCAACCACCCGGACTCGCAAGCGCGTCAAGCGCACGGTCGTCGATGGGGTCGCGCATGTGAATGCGACCTTTAACAACACGGTGATTACGATCACTGACCGCCAAGGCAACGCGCTTTCATGGGCGAGTGCTGGCGGGAGTGGCTTTCGTGGGTCGCGTAAGAGCACCCCGTTTGCCGCGCAGGTCGCTTCAGAGCGAGCTGGCGAAGCCGCCAAAGACTACGGATTAAAAAACGTCGAGGTACGGGTGAAAGGTCCCGGGCCGGGGCGTGAGTCGGCAGTTCGGGCGTTAAATAACGTCGGCTACCGCATTACCAACATCGAGGACGTGACGCCGATTCCGCATAACGGATGTCGTCCGCCCAAAAAGCGTCGCGTCTGAGCAGAGGTTAGAGAATGGCACGTTATATTGGACCGACTTGTAAGCTAGCCCGCCGTGAGGGGACTGATCTCTACCTCAAAAGCGGTGTCCGCCCGCTCGACAGCAAGTGCAAGCTCGATACACCACCGGGTCAAGCCGGGCAGCGCCGTGGGCGGCTGTCAGATTATGGCTTGCAGCTGCGTGAAAAGCAGAAAGTCCGGCGTATGTACGGTGTGCTTGAGCGCCAGTTCCGGCGTTATTACAAAGAGGCCGACCGGCGCAAAGGCAATACCGGTGAGAACCTGTTGCAGTTGCTTGAAAGTCGGCTCGATAACGTCGTCTACCGCATGGGCTTTGCCGCGACCCGCGCCGAGGCACGGCAGTTGGTCGCGCATCGCGCCGTGATTCATAACGAGCGGGTGACCAACGTCGCCTCTGCCGAAGTGAAGGCGGGTGATGTGATTACGATTCGCGACAAGGCGCAAAAGCAGTTGCGCATTCAGGCGGCCATTGAGATGTCGCAGCAAAACGGCCTACCGGAATGGCTTGAGGTTGATACCAAGGCATTCAAAGGCACCTATAAGCAGGTGCCCGAGCGCGCCGATTTGGCCGCTGAGATCAATGAGCATCTCATCGTCGAGCTTTATTCCAAGTAAAGACGCCGTTGGTGGCTTTACGCAGCAGGAGTTTCAAATATGCAGGGTCAGTTCAAGGATTTCCTCAAGCCGCGGGTTGTGGATGTCGATGCGGTCAGTGACCGTCGCGCGCGGATTACGCTGGAGCCCCTTGAGCGCGGTTTCGGGCATACGCTGGGTAACGCGCTTCGGCGTGTGCTGCTCTCGTCAATGCCGGGCTATGCGGTCACCGAGGTAGAGATTGATGGCGTACTCCACGAGTACACCGCCGTGGAAGGCGTGCAGGAAGACGTTGTCGATATCCTGCTCAATCTGAAAAACCTAGCAGTGCGCCTAACCGGTCGTGACGAAGCGACGCTGCGGCTGCATAAAAAAGGCCCAGGGGTCGTGACCGCAGCCGATATCGCCGCTGAGCAGAATGTCGAGGTGAAAAACCCCGATTTGGTGATTTGTAACCTCACCAAGGCCGGCGAGATCAGTATGTCGATTACGGTGGCTAGTGGCCGCGGCTACGAGCCGGTTACAGCGCGCGATGGTGACGAGGAGCGCACCATTGGGCGGCTTGCGCTGGATGCGACCTACAGCCCCGTGCGCCGCGTCTCTTACAATGTCGAGAGTGCGCGCGTTGAGCAGCGCACCGACTTGGATAAGCTGGTCATGGACATTGAGACCAGCGGTGTCATTGAGCCCGAAGAGGCGATCCGTCTAGCAGCCGGTGTGTTGCGGGATCAGTTGGCCGTGTTTGTCGACCTCGAGGGTGGCGAAAGCGATATTCAGCCAGCGCGTAAAGAGCCAGAAATTGATCCGGTGTTGTTGCGCCCGATCGATGATCTCGAGCTCACCGTGCGCTCGGCGAACTGTCTCAAAGCCGAGGCCATTCACTACGTTGGTGATTTGGTGCAGAAAACCGAGGTTGAGCTGCTGAAAACGCCTAATTTGGGCAAAAAATCGCTGAATGAAATTAAAGAAGTGCTGGCACAGCACGGACTTCAGCTCGGTATGCGTCTCGACGCCTGGCCGCCGGCCGGACTCGAGGACAGTGGCCGGGCTACGGGCTAAAGGAAAGACTGATGCGTCATCGTAAATCCGGACGAAAGCTCAATCGCAATAGCTCGCATCGCTTGGCGATGTTTCGCAACATGTCAGCGTCGCTGATGGAGCATGAAGCGATTCGCACCACGCTGCCCAAGGCCAAAGAGCTTCGCCGTGTGGTTGAGCCGCTGATTACGCTGGCGGGTAACGACACGGTTGCGAACCGGCGTCTAGCGTTTGCGCGGCTGCGCAATAAGGCGATCGTCACGAAGCTGTTCGACGAGCTCGGCCCGCGCTACAAGGCGCGTCCTGGCGGTTATCTGCGTATTCTAAAAGCCGGTCATCGGGCCGGTGATAATGCGCCAATGGCGTTTGTCGAGCTGGTTGATCGCCCTGAAGTTGAGGACGTTGCTGACGAGCCCATCGAGGACGTCGCCGAAGCATCCTAATCGCACTGAATTAAGGGAGGGCGGTTCATGAAAGCCCCTGTACGCGTCGCCGTGACTGGTGCAGCTGGACAAATTGGTTACAGCCTGCTGTTTCGCATCGCCTCGGGCGACATGCTCGGCCCGGATCAACCCGTTATCTTACAGCTCCTTGAAGTGCCGCCGGCGATGGATGCCGTGCAAGGCGTGATGATGGAGCTCGATGATTGCGCCTTCCCACTGGTGGTGGGTATGCAGGCGAGCGATCAGGCTGAAGAGGCCTTTCAAGACGCCGATTATATTTTGCTTGTGGGTGCTAAGCCGCGCGGACCGGGTATGGAGCGCAAAGACCTGCTCGAGGCGAACGCCGCGATCTTCTCCGCTCAAGGCAAAGCCATGAACGCGGTGGCCTCGCGTGATGTGCGTGTGCTCGCCGTGGGCAACCCGGCAAACACCAACGCGCTGATTGCCCAGCGTAATGCCCCCGACCTCGATCCGCGCTGCTTTACCGCGATGACCCGACTCGATCACAACCGAGCGCTGGCGCAGTTGGCTAACCGCACCGGCTCGCACACCACCGACATTCGCCAGCTCACGGTTTGGGGTAATCACTCAGCCACGCAGTATCCAGACATTAGCCACGCCAGTGTGAGCGGCAAGGCGGCGAGTGACTTGGTTGATACTGCCTGGCTTGAAGAGAGCTTTATTCCCACCGTCCAGCAGCGTGGCGCGGCCATTATTAAGGCCCGCGGTCAGTCGAGTGCCGCCTCAGCCGCCAGTGCCGCGGTCGATCACATGCGTGACTGGACGCTCGGAACGCCCGCCGACGACTGGGTCAGTATGGCGATTATCTCCGATGGTAGCTATGGCATTACCGAGGGCATCGTTTATTCATTCCCGGTGCGTTGCCAAGACGGCCGCTACGAGATCGTGTCGGGTTTGAGCGTGGATGACTTCTCGCGTGAGCGCATGCAGGCGACCGAACAAGAATTGGTCGAAGAGCGCGACGCCGTCGAGCACTTGCTGCCTTAAGTCGCGCGAACCGCCAACGGCGGGTTAGCCGTTAACCTAATAGCGGCTTTAGATAGCGTCCGGTGTGGGACGCTGGGTTGGCTGCCAGTGCCTCTGGGGTGCCCGTTGCCACGATCTCACCGCCACCGGAACCGCCCTCTGGCCCTAGGTCGATGAGCCAGTCACAGGTCTTAATCACATCCAAGTTATGTTCGATGACCACCAGCGTGTTGCCCTCTTCACGCAGGCGGTTAATGACTTCGAGCAGCTTTTGAATGTCGTGAAAGTGCAGCCCGGTGGTGGGCTCATCGAGAATGTATAACGTCTGCCCCGTCCCCCGACGCGAGAGCTCACGCGCTAACTTAACGCGCTGCGCCTCACCACCCGACAGGGTCACGGCGTTTTGGCCCAGCCGAATATAGCCCATGCCCACATCGATCAGTGTTTCGAGCTTGCGTGCCAGCGCCGGAATACTCGCAAACACCTCGAGGGCATCAGTCACGCTCATCGCTAGGACCTCGGCGATGGTATAGCCGCGATAGCGTATCTCGAGGGTTTCGCGGTTGTAGCGAGCCCCTTTGCAGGTGTCGCAGGGCACATAGACATCGGGTAAGAAGTGCATTTCGACGCGCAATACGCCTTCGCCTTGGCAGGCCTCGCAGCGCCCGCCCTTAACGTTAAAGCTAAAGCGCCCCGGCCCATAGCCACGGGAGCGCGCCTCGGCGGTGGCCGCAAACAGCTCGCGAATGGGCGTAAAGAGCCCGGTGTAAGTCGCCGGATTAGAGCGCGGGGTTCGCCCAATCGGGCTTTGATCAATGTCGACGACCTTATCAAAGTAATCCAACCCCTCAATGCCATCGCATTCCGCGGGATGGGTGTCGGCGCGGTTGAGCGCCGCGGCGGCCGCCGGATAGAGCGTGTCATTAATCAGGGTTGATTTACCGGAGCCTGAAACACCGGTCACGCCAATTAATAGCCCCGCCGGGAAGTGCACATCAACGCCTTTAAGATTATGCGCGCGCGCACCGCAAATGGTAATGCCGCGGCCTGGTTCAGCCATCCGACGCTCGGTGGGAATGGCGATTTGCCGGCGTCCAGCGAGGTAGTCACCGGTAATCGAGCCAGGGGTGGCCATAATCTGCTCAGCGCTGCCGGCAGCCATTACCGCGCCGCCATCTTGGCCCGCGCCGGGGCCCATATCGATAACGTGATCGGCAGCGCGGATGGCTTCCTCATCATGCTCGACAACAATCACCGTATTATCCAAATCACGCAGATGGCGAAGGGTGTCGAGTAAGCGGTCGTTATCGCGTTGATGAAGCCCAATGGAGGGCTCATCGAGTACATACATAACGCCCACCAAGCCGGCGCCAATTTGACTGGCAAGACGAATGCGCTGGGCCTCGCCACCAGACAGGCTATCGGCGCTGCGGGCTAAATCAAGATACTCAAGCCCGACATTGACCAAAAAGCGCAGGCGTTGGCTAATTTCGTTAACAATACTCTCGGCAATGGTTGCCCGGGCGCCGCTGAGCCCAAGATGCGCAATGCGGTGGGCGGCCTCACCGATGGTCAGCGCACTGAGCTGCGGCAGTGTCCAACCGGCTACTTCGACATGCCGCGCGGTGGCATTGAGACGGCTGCCGTGGCAGACCTGACAGACCCGGCGGGTGAGGTAGCGCGCGAGCTCATCGCGTACGGCCGCTGATTCGGTCTCGCGGTAGCGCCGGGCCATATTGTGAATAACGCCCTCGAAAGGGTGTTGCTGAGTGGCCTGACGATTGGCGCGGGCACCGGCGTAGTGAAAGGTAATCGCCTCATCACCGCTGCCATACAAAATGGCGTCTTGCAGTGGCTCGGGTAACTCGCGCCAGGGGGTGTTGACGTTAAAGTCGTAGTGCTTGGCGAGGTCGTGAATGATTTGCCCGTAATAGGCATTGCGCCGGTCCCAACCGCGGACCGCGCCGCCGGCGAGCGAGAGCTCGGGGTGGGTGACGATGCGCCCGGGGTCAAAGTACTGCTCGACACCGAGGCCATCACAGGTCGGACAGGCGCCCTGGGGGTTATTAAACGAAAAGATTCGTGGCTCGAGCTCGGTCATTGAATAGCCGCATTGCGGGCAGGCATAGCGGGCTGAAAAAACGGTATCGGTTTGACCCGGGGCATCCATATCCGCAAGCCGGGCAATGTCCTCGCCCAGCCCCAGGCAGGTCTCAAGCGAGTCGGCCACCCGGGTGGCCAAATCGGCGCGAATGCGAAACCGATCGACAACCGCCTCAATGGTGTGAGGACGCTGGGCATCGAGCGTGGGCAAATCATCGAGATCGACCACCACGCCATCGACGCGAGCACGGACAAAGCCTTGCCGGCGGAGGTTGGCGAACACCGCCTTATGCTCGCCTTTGCGCTCGCTGACCAGCGGCGCGAGAAGCATTACGCGGCGGCCCTCGGGTAGGCCGAGGATTTGGTCAACCATTTCGCTAACGCTTTGGGCGTTGAGCGCGGTGCCGTGCTCGGGGCAGTGTGGCGTGCCCGCCCGAGCAAATAAAAGCCGCAGGTAGTCATGAATTTCAGTGACGGTCCCCACCGTTGAGCGGGGGTTATGAGAGGTCGATTTTTGTTCGATGGCGATGGCGGGCGATAGCCCTTCGATGCGATCGACATCGGGTTTATCCATCATCGAGAGAAACTGCCGCGCATAAGCCGACAGCGATTCGACATAGCGGCGCTGGCCTTCGGCATACAGGGTGTCGAAGGCGAGTGATGACTTGCCTGAGCCGGATAGCCCGGTGATGACAATCAGTTTGCCGCGCGGCAGTGTGAGGTGAAGGTCACGCAGGTTGTGGGTGCGTGCTCCTTCGATGACGATGCTATCCATGGCGCTACCGAAACAAACAATTTGTTAGTATACCGCGCTTAGGCAAACTCAACCCCAAGGGGCATGCGTGCACGGCAGACAATCATCGGCCGCCGGGCCAATGAATTCCGGCGAGCGTCGGGCAACGTTAGGGCTGGCAAGCATTTTTGGTTTGCGCATGCTGGGGCTGTTTTTAATTCTGCCGGTGTTTGCGCTCTATGGCACCGAACTGAGTGGCGCCACACCCATGCTCATTGGGCTTGCCATTGGCGCCTACGGGCTGACTCAGGCGGTGCTGCAAATTCCCTTTGGCATGCTCTCCGATCGCATCGGCCGGCGACCGGTGATTGTGATGGGCTTGCTGATATTTGCGCTGGGCAGTGGGGTCGCCGCCGAGGCCCAGAGCATTGTTGGCGTGATCATGGGGCGTGCGCTGCAGGGTTGTGGCGCGATTGCTGCGGCGGTGATGGCCTTAGCGGCTGATTTGACCCGCGATTCGCAACGCACCAAGAGCATGGCGTTAATTGGCATCAGTGTTGGGGCGGCATTTTTGCTGGCGTTGGTGGCCGGACCCATGATCGCCGCGGCGGCGGGGCTTAGTGGGGTATTTTGGGCCACGGCTGTGCTCGCGTTGTTTGCCGTGGCACTGCTTTATGGCGTGGTACCAGCCGGGGGCGAGCCGGCGTTTCGCGCTGAAGTGAATGCCCGGGCCGGGGGGTTGCCGGTGGTATTGCGGCATCCCGATCTATTGCGCCTCGACTTTGGGGTGCTGATATTGCATTTCATTTTGACCGCGAGCTTTGTGGTGCTGCCGGTGATACTGGAGTCACAGCTTGCGGTGGCGCGTGCCGATCACTGGATGGTTTATGTCCCGGTGCTGTTGCTATCGGTGGCGGGCATGGCGGGATTAATCAGTCTTGGCGAGCGCCGGCAAATTTTGCATCGCTTACTCGCTGGGGTGGCGGGCCTGGTGATTGTTGCTGATTTACTGCTTGCCGGGTTTAGCGACTCGCTGCCGGTGTTCATCCTGGGGTTGTGGTTATTTTTTGTTGGCTTTAACACCCTCGAGGCGAGCTTACCCTCACTGCTCACACGCTTTGCCCCGGAGGGTCTGCGCGGCACCGCACTCGGGGTGTATGCCACGGCACAGTTTTTCGGGGCCTTTCTGGGCGGCACGCTTGGGGGGCTCGTCTACGGTGGCTTTGGTGTGGCGGGCGTATTTTTAACCTGCGCACTGGCAGCGGCTGTTTGGTTAGTGAGTGCGCTAGGACTGAAAGCGCCGGTGGCGACTGGGCAGCCGGCAAGCCAATCAACGGAGGCATCATGAGCGATGTAATCGCCCCCCATGGTGGGGTTCTCAAGGATCGACGACTCGATGCAGCGGCGGCCGAGGCGGCCAAACACGAAGCGCTCAATTGGCCGAGCTGGGATTTAACAGAGCGCCAGCTCTGTGACTTAGAATTAATCGCTAACGGCGGGTTTTCGCCCCTTGAAGGGTTTTTGGGTGAGGCCGATTACAACGCCGTGCTCAAGGATATGCGCTTAGCCGATGGCACGCTGTGGCCGATGCCGATCACCCTGGATGTCAGCGAAGCCTTTGCCGAGTCGCTGAGTGTTGGTGATCAGATTGCGTTGCGTGATCCGGAGGGCGTTATTTTAGCCATCCTGACCCTTAGCGACTGTTGGCGGCCCGACTTTGCGCATGAAGCGCAACAGGTGTTTGGCACGACCGATCGGGCGCACCCGGGCGTGGCGTATCTCTACGAGCAAAGCCATCCGGTGTACTTAGGTGGCTCGATTGTCGCGCTGAGCTTGCCAAGTCATTACGACTTCACACACCTGCGGCCCACGCCCGCCGAGCTTCGCGAGCGCTTTCGGCGCAGTGGTTGGCGCCGTGTGGTGGCTTTTCAAACCCGTAATCCGATGCATCGCGCGCATGTCGAGCTTACCTTTCAGGCGGCTCGCCAGGCCGAAGCGAACTTGCTGATTCATCCGGTGGTGGGTATGACCAAGCCCGGTGATGTCGATCATTACTCCCGCGTGCGCTGCTATGAGCATGTGTTAAAGAAATATCCCGAACAAACCACCGCGCTGTCTTTGCTGCCGTTGGCCATGCGTATGGGTGGGCCGCGCGAGGCGCTGTGGCATGCCATTATTCGGCGCAATTATGGCTGCACGCATTTTATTGTGGGCCGTGATCATGCCGGGCCGGGTAAGGGCAGTGATGGCGAGGAGCTCTACGGCCCCTACGACGCTCAGGCGCTGGTCACCCGCTATCGTGACGAACTGGGTATCGAAATGGTGCCGTTTCGGATGATGGTCTACGTCGAAGAGCGCGCCGGTTATGCGCCAATCGATGAGGTGGACGAAAGCGCTGAAACGGTGATGAATATCTCGGGGACAGAATTTCGCCGGCGCATGCGCGAGGGGCTTGATATTCCCGAGTGGTTTGGCTACCCCGAAGTGGTTGAAGAGTTGCGCAAGACCTACCCCCCGCGCGCAAAGCAGGGCTTTACGCTGTTTTTTACCGGGCTTTCAGGCTCGGGTAAGTCAACCATCGCCAATGCCGTTATGGTTAAGCTCATGGAGCGGGGTGGCCGTGCGGTGACGCTGCTGGACGGCGATGTGGTGCGCAAACACCTATCCAGTGAACTGGGTTTTTCTAAAGCCCACCGTGACCTTAATATTCGCCGTATTGGTTATGTCGCCGCCGAGATTACTCGCAACGGTGGCGCAGCCATTTGTGCACCTATTGCGCCCTATGCCAACACCCGGGCGGCGGTGCGCGAGATGGTTGAGGCTGGCAACGGCGGATTTATCGAGGTGCATGTGGCGACTCCACTCGAGGAGTGTGAGCGGCGCGATCGTAAGGGGCTGTATGCCAAGGCACGGGCTGGTCAAATTACTGGCTTTACCGGCATCGATGACCCCTACGAGGTGCCCGAACACCCAGAGCTGCGCATTGATACGACCGACCAAACGCCGGACGAGGCCGCGCAGCAAGTGATTTTAAAGCTCGAGGGTCTGGGGTTTATCGATTTGAGCTAACCGCTGATCGGTTGGCATTTCAGACCCGCGATTGAAACAGGTAAAGTGCGAGGTTAGTGCAGGGTGCACGGAGGCACCGGTTTAACCCGTTAATGGAGGCAGTCATGGCGCGTGGAATTAATAAAGTTATTTTGGTGGGCAACCTGGGGGCCGATCCCGAAGTGCGCTACTCAGCGGCCGGCAATGCGGTTACTAACGCCAGTGTGGCAACGACCGATCAGTGGAAAGATCGCCAAACCGGTGAGCAGCAAGAGCGCACCGAATGGCACCGGTTGGTGTTTTTCAGCCGCCTTGCTGAAATCGCCGGTGAGTACCTGAAAAAGGGCTCCAAGGTCTATGTCGAGGGCCGACTGCAAACGCGCAAATGGCAGGGCCAGGATGGCCAAGACCGTTACACCACTGAAATTGTCGTCAACGACATGCAGATGCTCGATGGCGCCGGTGGCGGTATGGGTGGCGGCGGCGGCAGTAATAACGCTCGCGGCGCTAGCGCACCGGCGCAATCGGCACCGGCGGCTGATGCAAGCGCAGAAAATAATGAGCCCGCCGCGCCAGTCGACGACTTCGACGACGATATCCCGTTCTAATCGCGCTGACTTAAGCCTCGGACGACGGAGGGGTGGATAGCGCGCTCAGCGCGTTATCCACGCTTTCAACTAATGCACGTTGATCGGTGCCGATGGCGCTAGGGGCAATGGCCTCACCGATTCGAATGCGAATGACGCCGCGCCGCGGGAATAAACGCCCAATAGGCAGCACCTGATCGCTGCCCTCAATCCAAATCGGCACCACGGGCACCGGCTCGGCGCTTAGTAATAGGCCAATGCCCGGGCGCAACGGCTGTAATTGGTCATCGCGGCCGCGCTGACCTTCTGGAAACCAAATCAATGAATGCCCGCGCTGCAGGCAACTCACGGCGAGGGCGAGGCTGCGGCGCGGTGCTTGGCCAGGGTCAATCGGCAAAATCCGCGCGACGTGACTAAACGCTCGCCGCCACGGTGAGGAAAACAATAACCCCGTCCAGCCAGCCCAAAATAGCGGCTCTAGCTGCGCGCGCGACATTAGCGCGGTCAGCGCAATCGGGTCATAGGCGCTGATATGGCGTGGGGTGATTAAGTAAGGGCCCTCGCTGGGCAGGGCGCCATCGATTTCAATGCGCACGAATAACCGATTGATGAGTCGGCAAAGCGCTAACAAAGCCAGTGCGCCGGCGTGCCGTAGGATTCCCCGGGGCGCAAGCCGGCGCTGATCGGTTGCAGTGAGAAGGGCATCGGGTTCGCGTAAGGCTTCGTTGAGCCGTTGGTTGCTTTGATCGCTTGATTGATGTGTTTGGGCTTGAATGCATTCGGTAAGCAAATCGCGCACGCTCTCGACGCGGCCAATGGCGGCGTCATCAAGCTCGACTTGGGCGTGTTCGCGTAGCGCGAGGCTTAGTTCGACCCAGCTCAGCGAGTCCAGCCCTAAATCGCGACTCAGCCGCGTGTCGGGGGTCAGGCGCTGATTAGCGAAGCGCTGAGCGAGATACTGCCAGGTGGCCTGGGCGGCGGCGTCGGCAAGCAGCGCTTGATCCTCGGGCGCCATATCCTCCGGTTCAATGGGGGTGTCGCTCGTCGTTGTTTGACCGCTTGCTAAGGCTTGATAGCGCTCGGCCAAGCGATGCCGTCGTAGCTTGCCGAGACGGGTGCGCGGCAGCGGGTCGGGGCTTACCTGCACATCGCCAAGGGCATGATGGCCGGGGAGGCTTTGCATGGCGGTGTGAACGGCTTGATCAATGTTGTCCGACGTCGCCTCAGTGTGCGCGACATCCTCATGGGCCACGACCACGGCGGCGAGCCGGCCGTCACGCTCAAGTACGCCGGCCTCGCGAATGCCCGGTTGTGCGCTCAGGGCGTTTTCGATGCGCTCGGGGTCAATGTTTTCGCCACCAGCCAGCACAATCGTTGAGGACAGACGCCCGCGCAGGTGTAAATAGCCATCGGCGTCAATATCGCCGGCATCACCGGTATGCAACCAGCCATCGGCATCAAATAGCTCGGATGCCTCAATCGCGGCGTTGCGATAGCCCTTAAACACATTGGGCCCTTTGGCAAGGACTTCACCATTTTCAATGCGCAGTGACACCCCGGGTAGGGGTTTGCCGGCGGTCTCTAAGCGCGCTTCTCCCGGGGCGTTAAGGGTCAGGATGGGGGCGGTCTCGGTAAGGCCATAGCCGGTCGCCAGGGTCCAGCCAAGGGCTTGTAGTCGGGCGCCAAGGTCGGGGTCTAGGGCCGCTCCACCACTCACGGCCAGCCGTAAATCGGGGGCGAGCTGGCGCATGATCGGGCGAAATAACCAGCGACCGGGGTGTCGCCCGGTGTTGCGTTTGAGGGTGACGCACAACCCAATGGCCGCATTGAGCAAGCGCTCACGCCAGGCTTGGTGGCCGCCGATGCGCTCGGCAAGCCGGCCCCAGAGTGCTTCATAAAGCCGTGGGACGCCGAGCAAAATGGTTGCGCGCCCCGCCCGCAGGGCTTCGGCGATGCGTGGGCCGACCAACGATTGCGGCAAAATGAGCGTCGCGCCAACGCTTAAAACGCTGAGCAGCCCAATGCTAAAAGGGTAGACATGATGGAGTGGTAGCGGCAGCAGAACCCGGTCTTGAGCGTGGGCAATGCCTTGCTCGAGGAGGGCCTCGACGTTGCTCGTTAAGTTGTGATGGGTCAGCGGTACGCCTTTGGGCGGTCCGGTTGTACCCGAGGTGTAGAACAACGCAGCCAACGCCTCACCATCAACCGCGACTGAGGCCAGTTCATCGGCCTCACCGCCCGCAGCGGCCTCAGTCGCGTTCGCGAGCTCGACACAACCACCCGGTGGGTTGCACTCAGGTAGGCGGTGGCGTTGTTCTGCGGTGGTAATAATGCGCCATGGAGCGGCGTCGGCGATGACATGGGCTAAATCGGCCGCGCCCATTTGCGTATCGATCGGGGTAATGACCCCACCCGCTGCCATCACGCCGAGCGCCGTCGCCACCCATTCAGCGCTATTGGGTGCGAGCAAGAGCACCCGATCACCGGGGCTGAGGCCGTCTGCGATGAGGCGCTCCGCGACGCCCTGTACCCGTTGGCGCAGTTGCTGGTAGCTCACTTGCACCGCGCCATCAGCGCTAATCGCATGGATCGCGGTTTGACTGGTGGTGTGACCAGCGCCCTCGGTGTTGGCGCCGAATACGCAATCGATCACGCTGCGCGTGGTCATATTAGCGCAACCCTCGATAGACGGGATGGTCAGCGATGGCGAGCATGGCGGTATCACCTTGGGTGTCGCCATAGGCATAGATGGGGGTGTATTCGGCGGGGTTGAGTAGGGCTTTAAGCCGCCGGACTTTCTCGGCGCCGCGGCAGTTTTCGCCGGCGAGTTCGCCGGTGATGTGACCGTCCTGACGGCTGAGTTCGGTGGCGATCAGTTCAACGCCCTCCGCGGCGGCCCAGGGTGCGATCCAGTCACTGATCGAAGCCGAAATGATAATCACCCGGTGACCTTGTTCGCGATGCCAATCGAGTTGCTCGCGGGCCTGCCGGCGCAACAGCTTGTCGAGGTGTTGGTGGCCGTAGTGTTGGGCGATGGCAGCGAATGCCGGCTCGCTCATGCCGCCAAAAAAGTGACTTAAGACAGCCACCTTTGCGGTATCGCGGTGGACCCGACCGGCGAGCACCCCCAGCAGTGCGGGCGCGAGACGCACGCCAGCGGCAAGGCAGCGACCGAGGCCGAACTCCCTGACCAGCAGGTCACTGAGCGTGTCTCGCCAAGTTAGCGTGCCATCAAGGTCAAACAGCGCCAAGGCGCGAGCGTCTGGCATGAATCGATCCCGTTACTTTCTATCCCAATATTCTGCCCAGACTATGGCTCGGTTGCACGCCGCGCGTGGCAATGCCCTAGCGAGTTGCTAGCGGGGTGAGTAAAGTTCGGCTACTCAATGATTAAAACGGATCGATTAAGGAGTCTAACCCCATGGCGACGCCGCATATTAGTGCTGAACCCGGTGATTTTGCGCAGACCGTCCTCATGCCAGGCGACCCGCTGCGTGCTCAGGTCATCGCTGAGCGTTTTTTGGATGATGCCAAAGAGGTGACCGCGACCCGCAACATGCTTGGCTACACCGGGCAGTATCAGGGCCAGTCAGTGTCGGTTATGGGCTCCGGTATGGGCATTCCATCGATGTCGATTTACGCCACCGAGCTATTCACCCAGTACGGGGTTGAGAAGATTATTCGTGTCGGTACCTGTGGGGGTATTAGCCCGGATGTCGCACTGCGTGATGTGATTGTAGCGATGGGGGCCTCGACCGATTCAAGCGTTAACCGTACGCGCTTTGGTGGCTATGATTTTGCGGCGATTGCCGATTTTGGGCTGCTTGAAGCCACCGTGCAGGCGGCCCGCGCTGCGGGGGTGAGCGCCCGTGTGGGCAATGTGTTTTCGTCTGAGCTTTTTTATAACCCCAAGCCCGATAATTTTGATTTGATGAAAGCCCACGGCATTTTAGCCGTCGAGATGGAAGCCGCTGGGCTCTACGGCGCGGCCGCCGAGGCGGGCAAACGCGCGGTCAGTGTGTTGACCGTCAGTGACCATGTCGTCACCGGTGAGTCGACCAGCGCCGAGGTGCGCCAGAATAGCTTTGAGCAGATGATGAAAGTCGCGCTCGACGCGGCGGTGACAGCGGATTAATCCAGCCAAGGAGCGGTTGCATGCGGTTGACGATTTTTGGCACCGGCTATGTTGGCTTGGTGACCGGGGCCTGCTTTGCTGAAGTGGGCAATGATGTGATTTGCGTTGATGTCGATGAGGCCAAAATTGCGCGCCTCAATCGCGGCGAAATCCCCATCTACGAGCCGGGTCTTGAGGCCATGGTTGGGCGCAACCGCGAGGCTGGTCGCCTGCGCTTTACCACCGATGCCGATACCGCTGTCCATCACGGGCAGTTGCAGTTTATCGCCGTGGGGACGCCGCCTGATGAGGATGGCTCGGCGGATTTACGCCATGTCTTGGCGGTGGCCGCGACCATTGCTGAGCATATGGATGACTATAAAGTCATCGTCGATAAATCAACCGTGCCGGTGGGAACTGCCGATCGGGTGCGTGAAGCGGTGAGCGCGGGACTCGCCGCGCGCGGCCAGCAGCATGACTTTTCGGTGGTCTCCAACCCGGAGTTTCTTAAAGAGGGCGCCGCGGTTGAGGACTTTATGAAGCCCGAGCGGGTTATTGTGGGCAGTGATGACGAGCGCGCACGGGATTTGTTGCATGCCTTGTATGCACCGTTTAACCGCAATCATGATCGGCTGATTAGTATGGATGTGCGCTCAGCCGAGCTCACCAAGTATGCCGCCAACGCCATGCTGGCGACCAAAATTAGCTTTATGAATGAATTGGCGAATATCGCCGACCGCGTCGGCGCTGATATTGAGCGGGTGCGCATTGGCATTGGCTCTGACCCGCGCATTGGCTATCACTTTATCTACCCGGGCGCGGGTTACGGCGGTTCGTGCTTTCCCAAGGATGTCTCAGCGCTCACGCGCACCGCGCATGACGTCAACTATGTCGCGCAGTTGCTGCAAGCGGTCGAGGAGGTCAATGAGCGCCAGAAGCACTACGTCTTTAATCAAGTCCGACAGCACTATCAGGGCGATTTGGCCGGCCGGCGGTTTGCGCTTTGGGGACTATCGTTTAAACCCAACACCGATGACATGCGCGAGGCGGCGAGCCGGCGCTTAATGGAATCACTCTGGGAGGCGGGGGCGTCGGTTCAGGCGTTTGACCCCAAAGCCATGCCCGAGACCGCCGCACTCTACGCCGACGAACCCAAGCTCGCCCTCTGTGATAGCGCCGAGGCGGCGCTCGAGGGAGCCGACGCGCTGATCGTAATGACCGAGTGGAATCTCTTTCGTAGCCCCGATTTTGAGCAAATGGCGCGGCAACTCAAGGCCCCGGTGATCTTTGATGGCCGCAATCTCTACGACCCCGCGATGCTCGCCCGGCTGGGTTTTGATTACTACGCCATCGGCCGGCCACCGGTGGGCCCAAGCGCGACGGCGGTGAACCCATGAGCCGCGAATCAAAAGCGCTACCGATTCATCCGGTGATTTTATCCGGTGGCGTGGGTTCGCGCCTGTGGCCGTTATCGCGCGAGCAGTATCCGAAACAATTTCTTGATGTTGCCGCGAGTGGGCGGACCCTTTTGCAGCAAACCCTGGAGCGCCTCGAGGGCGTGGCCGGTCTAGGTGCCCCTTTGGTGGTGTGCAATGAGGCGCATCGGTTTTTGGTCGCTGAGCAGTTGCGTGACAACCCGCTTGGCAGCGCGCGCATTATGCTCGAGCCGCTCGGCCGTAATACCGCGCCGGCGGTCGCCGTGGCGGCCTTGCAGGCGTTGCAAGACGATGACGATGCGCTGTTGGCGGTATTACCGGCTGATCATGTGATTACCGATCCAGCGCCGCTGCGCGAGGCGCTGGAATCGGCGTTTGCCGCCGCGCATGCCGGCTGGTTGGTGACCTTTGGTATTACCCCCGACCGGGCTGAGACCGGTTATGGCTATATTGAGGTGGGTGCGCCAATCGCCGCCGGCGAGACGGCAGCCAAGGTTAAGCGGTTTGTCGAAAAACCCGGCGCTGAGCAGGCAGCCAAGTACCTTGCCGACGGCAATTTTTTATGGAACTCAGGCATGTTTGTGATGCGCGCGTCGGCCTATCTCGCGGCGCTTAAAGTCCATGCCCCGGCGATCCTGCACGGCTGCGAAGCGGCACTGGCGAGTGCGACCCGCGATTTAGACTTTATTCGCTTAGGCGAGGCGGGTTTTGCCGAGTGCCCGGCGCAGTCCATTGACTACGCGGTCATGGAACCGACCGATTCAGCCGCTGTGCTCGCACTAGAGGCGGGGTGGAGCGATTTGGGTTCATGGACGACGTTAATGGATGCAGCGCAAGCCGATCACAACGGCAACGTCATTTTGGGTGATGTAATCGCTGAGGATAGCCAGCACAACTACATCCGTGCCGAAAGTCGCTTGGTGGCCACCGTTGGGTTAGAAAATCACGTGGTTGTGGAAACCGCTGACAGCGTTTTAATTGCGCCGCGCCATGCGGTCCAGGCGGTCAAGCAGATTGTCCAGCGCCTGCACGATGGCAAGCGCCAAGAAGCCATTGAACACCGCCAAGTCCATCGCCCCTGGGGGAGCTACGAGGGGTTGGTGAGCGCGGAGCGTTTTCAGGTTAAGCGGATTATCGTTAACCCCGGCTGTCGGCTGTCGCTACAAAAACACCACCACCGCGCCGAGCATTGGGTAGTGGTCAAGGGTACCGCGCAGGTGGTCCGCGGTGATGAGACCTTTATGCTGTCGGAAGACCAATCCACCTATATCCCGCTCGGTGAGGTTCATCGGCTGGAAAATCCCGGCATGATCCCGCTGGAATTGGTTGAGGTGCAGTCGGGCAGCTATCTGGGTGAAGATGACATTACCCGCATCGACGATATTTATGGCCGCTGATTGCATTGTTAGTGCAACACGGCGCTAGTACTCTAAGCGTCATGACCGATAAAGTTTTTGTTCGCACCCACGGCTGCCAAATGAATGAGTACGATTCGATCAAAATGGTCGATGTGCTCGCGGCAGAAGGCGATTATGAGCGCGTACAGACGCCGGAAGCGGCGGATGTCATTTTGCTCAACACCTGCTCAATCCGCGAAAAAGCCCAAGACAAGGTGTTCTCTGAGCTTGGCCGCTGGCGTGAGCTCAAGCAGGCTAACCCACGGCTTGTGATCGGTGTGGGCGGATGTGTTGCCAGCCAAGAGGGCGCGGCGATTGTCGAGCGCGCGCCATTTGTCGACATGGTGTTTGGCCCGCAAACCCTGCACCGCTTACCTGAGATGGTGACCCGGGCGCGCGATACCGGCCGCGCCGTAATCGACGTGAGCTTTCCAGAGATCGAGAAATTCGACCGCCTGCCCGAACCCCGCGCTGACGGGCCGACCGCGTTTGTCTCGATTATGGAAGGCTGTAGTAAGTACTGCAGCTTTTGTGTCGTGCCCTACACCCGTGGTGAAGAGATCAGCCGGCCATTTGAAGATGTGCTCGCTGAGTGTGCCGAACTCGCTGAGCAGGGGGTGCGTGAAGTCACTCTGCTGGGGCAAAACGTGAATGGCTACGATGGCGCCATGGATAGCGGTGAGCGGGCTGATTTGGCATTGCTCATTCATTATGTGGCCGCGATTGATGGCATTGAGCGGATTCGCTTTACCACCTCGCACCCGCTCGATTTTAATCAAGCCCTGGTCGATGCCTATGCGCAGGTGCCTGAGCTGGTCAATCATTTGCATCTGCCGGTGCAAAGCGGCTCAAACAATGTTTTGCAGCTGATGAAGCGCAATCACGGCCGGGAGTTATTTCTCGATCTAATCCAACGCCTGCGTCAGGCCCGGCCTGATATCACCTTATCGTCGGATTTTATTATTGGCTTTCCTGGTGAAATGCGCCAAGACTTTGAAGACACCATGGATTTGGTCGAACAGGTGGGATTTGATCAGTCGTTTAGCTTTGTGTTTTCGCGCCGACCGGGCACCCCCGCCGCTCAGTTACCGGATGCCACCTCGCGCGAAGAGAAAAAGGAGCGCTTGCAGCGACTGCAGGCCAAACTCAACGCCAATGCCCAGGCCATTAGCGAGGCCATGGTAGGCGGCGTTGAATCGGTGCTCGTCGATGGTCATTCGCGCAAGGACGACCAGGAGCTTAAGGGCCGCACGCAAAATAATCGGGTCGTGAACTTCCCCGGCAACGCGCGTTTAATCGGACGCTTTGTGCGGGTTCGCATCACCGAGGCCAAGGCCAATTCGCTGCGCGGTGAAATGCTCGATATTGACAGCGCGCGTGAGCCGACGTTGGCTCAGGCAGCACAGGCATCATGATGCAGGTTGGCTTTTGAGCGCCCGGCCCGAAGCGATCGACTTCACCCTTGCGCCCGCGGATAACGAGCGACTGGCCAACCTTTGCGGGCAATTCGATGAGAACTTACGCCAGGTCGAGCGCCAGCTTGGGGTTGAAATAGAAAACCGCGGGCATCGCTTTCGGGTGATTGGCGATGATCAGGCGGCGAGTGCGGCCGGCACCGTTATTCGTTCACTCTACGAGCACACCGCGCGCGAAGTCATCGGCACTGAGGCGGTGCACCTGCAGTTGCGTAGCGCTCAGGCCGAAGCCGATGAGCGAGCGGCGGATGCGCTGGGCGAGCGCGATGAAGCGGTCGATCCCAACGAGGTGGCTATTCGCACCAAAAAAGGCTTGATTCGTGGACGCGGGCCAAATCAGCGCGAGTATCTGGCGGCCATTCAGCGCAATGACCTCAATTTTGGTGTCGGCCCGGCGGGTACGGGTAAAACCTACCTCGCAGTGGCCTGCGCAGTCGAGGCGCTGCAATCGGATCAGGTCCAGCGTTTGGTGTTGGTGCGCCCCGCGGTTGAGGCGGGTGAGCGGCTGGGCTTTCTACCGGGTGATTTAAGCCAAAAGGTCGATCCGTATTTGCGCCCCCTCTACGATGCGATGTTTGAAATGCTCGGGTTTGAGCGCGTTAATAAACTCATCGAGCGCAATGTCATTGAGGTCGCGCCACTCGCCTATATGCGCGGTCGGACGTTGAATGGCTCGTTTATCATTCTCGATGAAGCGCAAAACACCACGGTTGAGCAAATGAAGATGTTCCTCACCCGTCTTGGGTTTGGCTCGACGGCGGTCATTACTGGTGATGTGACACAAATTGATTTACCACCGGGTAAAACCTCCGGCCTGCGTGATGCCATTGAGGTATTACATGAGCTTGAGGGCGTGAGCTTTACCTTTTTTAACGCCAATGATGTGGTCCGCCACGATCTCGTCCAGCGGGTGGTGCGCGCCTATGACCGTCGGGAGGCTGACGCGCCACCGCGCTAGTACCGCATGATCGACCTGCAGGTGCAGTCCGCTACGAGTGCTTGGATGCCCGCGTCGGAGGACTTTCAGACGTGGGTGGAGGCGGCGCTGAAAGACCGTCGTGATGCAGCGGAGCTTGCCATACGGGTGGTCGATCGGGCCGAGAGCCAGCAACTCAATCGCGATTATCGCGGCAAGGACGCGCCAACCAATGTGCTCTCCTTTGCCGCTGAGCTACCGGATGGGGTTGAGCTGGCGCTGTTGGGGGATTTGGTGATTTGTGCGGCGGTCGTGGCTGAAGAGGCGCGCGAACAGGGTAAAACCGAACTTGCGCATTGGGCCCACTTAACGGTACACGGTACCTTGCACTTGCTTGGCTTTGATCATATCTCTAGCGTGGATGCCAAGCGCATGGAAGCTGAGGAGCGGCAGGTGCTGGCAGATCTTGGCTACGAGAATCCGTACGCCTAAGGTTTCAAGCCGGCGGCACGATCGGTTAGGGCGCTCGGGTAGCGCGCTAACCCATCGACCGCAAGGTCGCTAATTGAGGTGTTAAGCAAACGCATGAGCGACGACCAATCCGGCAGTACCCGCGCCAGCCACCGGAGCTGGCTTAAGAAAATGGGGCAAGTCTTTCGAGGCCATGAGCCAAAAGATCGTGAAGGGCTTTTACAGGCCCTTAGAGCCGCCCATCAGCGAGCGGTTTTGGACGCCGAGGCGCTGTCGATGTGCGAGGGCGTGTTGCATGTCGCCGAGCTGCAGGTGCGCGACATTATGATCCCGCGCTCGCAGGTTTCGTTGTTGCCGCGATCAGAGTCGGTTTGGGAGCTATTGCCGACCATCATCGATAGTGGTCACTCGCGCTTTCCAGTGACCGGTGACAGCCGTGATGATGTGATTGGTATCCTTATCGCCAAAGACCTTTTGCCCTACCTCGATCCGCAGCACGAGCGCGAGTTTCATCTGCGCGAGTTGTTGCGCCCGGCGCTATTCATTCCCGAGAGTAAACGCCTTGATGCGCTGTTAAAGCTATTTCAGGAAAGCCGCAATCACCTAGCCATCGTGGTCGATGAGTACGGCGGTATGGCCGGCATTGTCACCATTGAGGATGTCATCGAGCAGATCGTGGGCAAAATTGATGACGAACACGATATCGATGAGGATACGTGGATTCTCAGCCGCGGTGAGGATGGCGGAACAGTGGTGAAAGCCCTGACGCCGATGGATGTGTTTAATGAGCATTTCAACACTCACTTTAGTGATGAAGAGTTCGACACCATTGGTGGCGTCGTCGCCCATGGATTTGGTCATGTCCCGCGGCGTGGCGAGCATGTGGTGCTTGAGAAGCTACGCTTTGATGTGGTGCGTGCCGATAGTCGGCGTGTTCATCTGTTAATGGTCACCCCCGATGACAGCGCGGAATAACCACCCATGTTGACGCTGGCGCGAACGACCGCGGCGTTGCTTGCCGGCTTGGCTATGGCATTAGCGTTCGCGCCCTACAGTCAGTGGTGGGCGGCGTTTGTCAGTCTGGCGGTCATTTTTGCCCTGGTGGTTAGTGCCCAGCGACTGCGCGTGGTCTGTCTGCTGGGCGCTAGCTATGGTTTGGGTTATGCCGGACTCGGGGTTTATTGGATTTACTACAGCATTGCCAATTATGGCGGTGGACCGGTCGCCGCGGTCGTCGCGACCGGGGTTTTGGTGGCGTTGTTTGCGCTGATTCCGATGGTGGCTTTGCTCTTAGGCTGGCTGGCGGGGGCACGGCATCGCCCGGGTAATGCCTTGCTTGCGTTAGCGCTCGCCTGGGTGCTGGTGGAGTGGATTCGCAGTTGGCTTTTAACCGGTGCGACGTGGCTAAGTGTGGGCTACAGTCAGATCGATACACCATTGGCGAGTGTGGCGCCGGTGGCCGGCGTCTATGGCGTTGGCCTGTTGCTGGTATTAATTGCCGGTGGCTTAGCGGCGGGTTTGCTTAAACCCCTTTCGCTACGGTGGATGGCGCCGGTGCTGATGGCGGCGGTGACCGTGGTGGCGGCGCTATTACTCGATCGCGACTGGACGACGCCAAGCGCTGAGCCACTGCGGGTTGCGCTGATTCAAGGCAATATCGATCAGGCCCGCAAGTGGGATCCAAACGCGCGTGATGCAATCATTGCTCAGTACCGCGAGCAGACTGAGGCGGCCTTTGGGGCCGATCTGATTATTTGGCCTGAGTCGGCATTACCGGTGGTTTATCAAGACGCCCAACCGGCCATCGAGCGGTTGGCCGCGCGGGCACAACGCGCCGGCAGCACGCTGATGCTCGGTGCGCCGGCGGCTGACCCGGCCGGTGCGGGGTTATTTAATGCGGTGGTGGTGCCGGGCGAAGATACCGCCTTTTACTACAAGCGGCATTTGGTGCCGTTTGGCGAATACGTGCCACTGCGTCATCTTGCCGGCGGGCTACTGGATTTTGTTGGCACGCCGTTGGGAGATTTTAGCGCCGGTCACTCAGCCAAGCCCCTGCAGGTGGCGGGTCACGCGGTAGGCGTGAGCATTTGTTATGAAATTACCTTTGGCGCCGAAATCGCTGCGGCCCTACCGCAAGCGCAATGGCTGCTTAACGTCAGTAATGATGCGTGGTTTGGCGATTCGCCGGCGCCTTGGCAGCATCTTCAGATGAGTCGCATGCGCGCCCTGGAGTTGGGCCGACCGCTGCTGCGTGCCACTAACACCGGTGTCTCCGCCATTATTGATAGCCGCGGGGCGCTAGAAGCTGACACGGCGCTATTCGAAACGCTGACGCTAACCGGTGAGATCGAGCCGCACGAGGGGCTTACACCGTATGCGCGCTGGCGTGATTGGCCAGTTGTTGCTGTGAGTGCACTGGGGTTATTGGTTTTGGCCGCGACCGGGCGCCGTGGTTATCGATTATTTCGTGATGTTTAAGCGCGGAGTGCGCCTGCGCTGCGTTGTTACATCACCGACAAGGAGCGCTAAATGAGCGAGGAAAACGATCCGAACGAGCAACAGGTTAAAGGCTACGAGCGCATGCTCGAGCGCCTGCGTGAGCGTATGAGCGAGGCCGGCGAGCAGATTGAGCATGGGTTTCAAACCGCAATCGATCAGGTTCGCGAGCGCAGCATCGAACTCGGCGAGCTCAGCCGGGACGAGGCAGACAAGGTCGCACAGTGGTTGCAGCGTGATATTGAAGATGCTGCTGAGTATGTCGAGACAACGCGTGGGACCTACAGCGATTGGCTGCATATGGATTTACAGCTGGTTGAGCGCTGGGCTTGGGATCAGTTCTCATCGGTTGCTGATCAGACGCGGCTGCAGTGGCAGGCGTTTAACCAAGAGCTACAAGCAGCGGCGCGTTATCACACCGGCGAAATCACCGGCCCAGGCACACTGGTTTGCCGGGATTGTGGTGAACATCTTGTGTTTAAGCGCGTGGGCCACATCCCGCCCTGTCCGCAATGCCACGGCAGCCGTTTTGAGCGCGCCGCGCGACAATCCAATGGCGGCGCATAGGTGCAATTAGACCCGGCGGCGGGGTATCCTCTCGCGCCATGAATAAGCAATACGATCCCGCCGTTATCGAAACCCAAGCCCAGCACTACTGGGATGCCAGCGGTTGTTTTGAGGTCAGCGAGGAGAGCGCCCGCGAACCCTTTTACTGCCTCTCGATGCTGCCCTATCCCAGTGGCAAGTTGCACATGGGGCATGTGCGTAACTACACCATTGGCGATGTAATAAGCCGCTTCCAGCGCATGCAGGGCCGCAATGTGCTCCAACCCATGGGTTGGGATGCGTTTGGTCTGCCGGCCGAAAACGCCGCCATTAAGCGTGGAGTGGCACCGGCGAAGTGGACCTTTGAGAACATTGACCATATGCGCCGACAGCTCCAGCGCATGGGCTATGGCTATGACTGGCGCCGTGAGGTCACCACCTGTGACCCCGCGTACTATCGCTGGGAGCAGCAAATGTTCACCCGGCTGTTTGCAAAAAATTTGGTCTATCGCGCCAGTGCCGTGGTCAATTGGGACCCGGTTGACCAAACCGTGCTCGCCAATGAGCAGGTGGTGGACGGCCGCGGCTGGCGCTCTGGCGCGCCGGTAGAGCGGCGCGAAATTCCGCAGTGGTTTTTGCGCATTACCGATTACGCCGATGAGTTGCTCGATGGCTTGGATAAGCTGCCAGGCTGGCCGGATGCGGTTAAAACCATGCAGCGCCACTGGATTGGTCGCTCTGAGGGCGTTGAGCTGGATTTTGCCCTGGCCGACGGCGGTGATCCGTTGCGGGTCTACACAACCCGCCCAGATACCTTGTACGGCGCGACCTATATGGCGGTTGCCGCAGATCATCCGCTGGCGCTGGCTGCCGAAGATCGCGATCCAGCGATTGCGGCGTTTTTGGCTGAAATCCGTCAAGGTGCGGTCACTGAAGAGGCCATGGAGAAGCTCGAGAAAAAGGGCATGCCGTTGGGGATTGACGCGCTCAACCCCCTCTCGGGTGAGCGCATTCCGGTGTGGGTGGCCAATTTTGTGCTCATGGGCTACGGCACCGGTGCGATTATGGCGGTGCCGGCGCATGATCAACGCGACCATGAATTTGCCCAGCGCTATGGCCTTGCCATTCGCCAGGCGGTTGGCCCCGCTGAAGGCAGCGAAATTGACGTGCAGGCTGAACCGTGGGTGGCCAAAGAGGGGTTAGTCACCGTCAATGCCGGGCCGTTTACGGGGCTCGATTTTGACGCCGCGTTTAATGCCATCGCTGACCATCTTGAGTCGCAGGGCATCGGTGAGCGGCGGGTCAACTATCGACTGCGTGACTGGGGCGTATCCCGGCAGCGCTATTGGGGTTGTCCCATTCCGATTATTCATTGCCCCACCTGCGGCGCGGTGCCGGTGCCCGATGACGATCTGCCGGTGACCTTGCCCGAGTCGGTTGAATTCACTGGCGTGCGCTCGCCGCTTAAGTCCGATCCGGACTGGCGCCATGTCGCTTGTCCCGCTTGTGGTGAGGCCGCCGAGCGCGAAACCGACACCTTCGATACCTTTGTCGAGTCCTCTTGGTACTACGCGCGCTACTGCAGCCCGCAAGCGGAGGCGATGGTCGATGAGCGAGCCGATCATTGGTTGCCTGTCGATCAGTACATTGGCGGCATTGAGCATGCGGTCATGCACCTTTTGTATTTTCGTTTTTGGCATAAGCTCATGCGCGACTTAGGGCTGCTGCATAGCGATGAGCCGGCAACCAATCTGCTCTGCCAGGGCATGGTGCTCGCCGAGGCCTACTATCAAGACAGTGAGGCCGCCGGGCGTGAGTGGATTGCGCCGGCTGATGTTGCCGTCGAGCGCGATGCCAAGGGTCGCATTGCCAGCGCGCGACGACGAAGTGATCAATCCGAGGTGGTGGCCACCGGTTGGACCACGATGTCGAAGTCAAAAAATAACGGCGTCGACCCGGAAAGCCTCGTCGATCGCTTTGGTGCCGACACGGTGCGCTTATTTACCATGTTTGCGGCGCCGCCCGATCAGGCACTGGAGTGGCAGGATAGCGGCGTTGAGGGTGCTTCGCGGTTTCTGCGCCGACTCCACGGCCTGGTGGTCGAGCATGTCGATGCCGGTGTCGTGCCGGCGCCACGCGCCGAGCCACTCGATGAGGCCGGCGCAGCACTACGGCGCAAGCTCCACGAGACGATCGCGAAGGTGGGTGACGACATTGGTCGGCGCTACACCTTTAATACCGCGATTGCTGCGGTGATGGAGCTGACCAATGATTTGGCGCGCTACACCGAGCGTAGCGACAGCGCGCGCGGGCTGCGCCAGGAGGTGCTGGAAGCGTTGGTATTAATGCTGCAGCCGATTACGCCGCATTTAAGCCACGCCCTGTGGTCGGCTCTCGGGCAGGCGGGCGCCGCGGTCGATCAGCCTTGGCCGGTGGTGGATGACTCAGCGCTCGTGCGCGAGCGCCTCGAGCTCGTGGTGCAGGTTAATGGCAAGCTGCGCGGCCGCATTACCGTGGCAGCGGACGCCGCGGAGAGCGCAATCAGCGAGCAGGCGCTCGATGATGAGAATGTTGTACGATTTCTCGAAGGCCTGACGGTGCGCAAGGTGATTGTGGTGCCTGGGCGATTGGTGAATGTGGTGGCAAATTGATGCAGTACGTGCAACGCGGATTGGTCATCGTGCTGGTGGGGTTGCTGGTGGGCTGTGGCTGGCAACTACGCGGTGGCGCCGGCGGTGGATTCGATGGGGTTGCCATTGCCGTTACCGGGGCCGCCGGCAATCGGCTCGAGGCAAAAATTGCACGCCAATTACGGGATCTGGGGGCCGATGTTGTGGCCGAGGCCGCGCAGGCGCAAACGCAACTGCGCATAGAATCGGCGGGCAGTAGCCGGCGCACACTGGCAACCGATGCCGATGATTTCGCCAGCGAATACGAGCTCACCTATCAAATTCGATTTAGCCTGGAGCCGGGTGGGCTTGCCGCTGACGATGCCATGTCGGGGTCATCGCAAACTGTGCGTACGAGCGCGGCTTTCTCGGTCAGCGCCGATAACCTGCAAGCAGCCCAAGCCGAGGAACAAGCCCTTCAACGTGACCTTGAGGCGGATGCAATTACCTTGTTATTGGCTCGTGTCGGACGGATGCTTTAAGCGCGTGCGTAATGCCTGAACTGCGCGTCGACCAGCTTATTGGCCGCCTCGATCAGGGGCTGGCGCCGATGGCTTTGCTGGCTGGCGAAGAGCCGCTGATCATTGAAGAAACCCTCGATCAGTTACGCCAGCGGGCGCGCGAGCACGGCTACCTCGAGCGCGAAATTCTGCACGTCGAAAAGGGCTTTGATTGGGGTCGCATTGCTGCGAGCACCGATAATCTGTCGTTATTCGCCGCCCGCCGGCTGATTGAGCTGCGCCTGCCCAATGGTAAACCGGGCAAGGATGGCAGCGCGGTGCTCAAGGCCTATGCCCAAAACCCGCCCGAAGACACCGCCCTCGTTGTAATCGCAGGCCGGCTTGAGCCCGCGCAACGCAAGTCGGCGTGGGTTCAGGCCATCGCTAAGGCCGGCGTTATGAGCTATGTCTGGCCACTGCGACGCCATGAGCTCAGTGACTGGGTTGCCCACCGTGCTCAAAGCCGGGGGCTAACAATCGATCGCGATGCCGCCGCGCTGCTTGCCGAGCGCAATGAGGGTAATTTGTTGGCGCTGGCGCAAGAGGTGGAAAAACTCGCGCTCATGAGCGATGGCAAGGCGGTGGGATTGGCTGAGGCACGTGATGCGGTGGCCGACAGTGCGCGCTACGCGGTGTTTGACCTACCCGATGCGGTTGCCGCCGGTGATGTTGCCCGCACGCAGCGCATTACGCAGCGTTTGCGCGTTGAGGGTGAGGAGCCAGTGTTAGTGCTATGGGGGCTGAGTCGGGATTTGCGGGTGTTGGCGGATTTACAAGCATCGCAGGCAACCGGCGAGCCAGCCGCTGCGGTGATGAAGCGGCATCGGGTTTGGCAAAATCGCCAGTCACGTTTGCAGCAGCTCGCACAGCGCGCCCCGCGTCAGGCCTGGGCGCGGTTGCTGGCCCGCGCGGCCGCGGCGGATCGGGCCATTAAGGGCGCTGAGCCACGGCGTGGTTGGGACGACCTGATAGAATTAGCGTGTGGTGCTGCCCGATTGGCGGGCCAAACCAATCATCGAGGATCAACGTGATGGGTGTTCAGAATAATCCAGTCATTGACGATGTCAGCGGTCATATTGAAGCCCTTGGTATGGCGGCCCGTCGCGCGAGCCGAGTGCTTGCAGCCAGTGACAGCGGTCCGCGCAATAACGCGTTGCGTGCGATGGCACGGCATATTCGCAATAGCCAAGCGACGTTGAGGCAAGCCAATCAACAGGACTTAGCCGCCGCCGAAGCGGCGGGGCTTGAGTCTGCCCTTATCGATCGCCTAGCGCTCACCGAAGCGCGTATTGAGGCGATGGCCGAGGGGTTGGAGCAGATTGCGGCACTGCCCGATCCGGTTGGCTCAATCAGTCAAATCGAACCCATGCCCTCAGGCATTCGGGTGGGCCGAATGCGGGTGCCATTGGGTGTGGTGGGCATTATTTATGAGTCGCGCCCCAACGTGACCGCCGATGCGGCTGGATTGTGCCTAAAATCAGGCAATGCCTGCGTGCTGCGCGGTGGGTCTGAGTCGCTGCGCTCGAATCAAGCCATCGCGACCTGCATCCAAGCGGGGCTGAGTGAAGCGGGGCTGCCCGAGCAGGCGGTGCAGGTGGTGGCAACGACCGATCGGGCCGCTGTGGGTGCACTGATTACCGCCTCTGAGCATATCGATGTGTTGGTGCCGCGCGGTGGCAAAAGCCTGATTGCGCGCATTATGCAAGAGGCCACCGTGCCGATGATTAAACACCTCGACGGCGTGTGCCATTGCTTTGTCGACGCGGCGGCTGATCTTGATATGGCTGAACGCGTGGTCATTAACGCCAAAACCCAACGCTACGGGACCTGTAATACGCTCGAGACGCTGTTAATTGATGCCGGGGTTGCGCCGACGTTGTTACCGCGGCTGAAGAGCCGTTTTGATGACATCGGTGTGGAGTTGCGTGCCTGCGCTGAAAGCCGCGCCATTGTTGATGGCTTGAGCGTTGCCAGCGAGGCCGATTGGGACGAGGAGTACTTGGCCCCGATTTTGGCTGTGAAAGTTGTCAGTGGGCTTGATCAAGCGATTGAGCATATTGCCGCGCATGGCTCCGGTCATACCGATGCGATCGTGACCGATCATCACCCGCATGCGCAGCGATTTTTGCGTGAAGTCGATTCAAGCTCGGTGATGGTGAATGCCTCGACCCGCTTTGCGGATGGCTTTGAGTATGGCCTGGGTGCCGAAATTGGCATTAGTACCGATAAATTGCATGCCCGTGGCCCGGTGGGCTTAGAAGGGCTGACCTCGCAGAAATACATCGTCTTGGGTGAGGGGCATGTGCGCGAATGACTAGCGCCATGGGTGCCCCGGTGGCGTTACTCGGGGGAACCTTCGATCCGGTCCATTATGGACATCTGCGCCCGGCTATCGAACTGCTTGAGGCCCTTAATTTTGCCGAGATTCGCCTGGTGCCTGGGCGTGTGCCGCCGCATCGCCCGCAGCCACGGCAGTCAGCGGCCACTCGCACGCGCCTGCTGTCTACCGCGGTCGCTGATATCCCCGGCCTCGTGGTCGATGAGCGGGAGTTACAGCGGCCTGGGCCGTCCTACACGCTCGAGACCTTGCGTGGGCTGCGCGCTGAAATCGGCGCCCAGCGGCCGTTATGTTTTGTCATGGGACGCGATGCCTTTCGCGGCCTTGAGGCCTGGCACCGCTGGCATGAGCTAATCGACTATGCCCACCTAATTGTTACCACGCGCGCTGGCGATCAAGCCTTGTTACCGGCATCGCTGCAAGACTGGTTAGCACCGCGGCTGGCAAGCGATGCAGCGGTGTTGCGAGACACCCCTGCGGGCGCGGTGTGGTTTCAGCCAGTTAGCGAATTGGCGATTTCAGCAACCAGTGTGCGTCAATTGCTCGCCCAAGGCCGGTCGGCGCGGGGGCTGATGCCCGAGTGCGTGTGGCCGCTGGTTGCTGAGACGGGACTGTATGGGTATCCGCAAATTTAACCGGGGTTTTGCCAAGGAGTGAATAGTCGGGTTATGAATACAATTGCTGCCTCCCCTCAGGGCCTTCGCGATTATGTCGCAGAGGCGCTCGATGACATGAAAGCGGTCGATCCGCGCATTCTCGATGTGCAGGGTCGAACCGCCATTACCGACTATATGGCCTTCGCTAGCGGTAATTCGCGGCGCCATGTGCGCTCGATTGCCGAAGCGGTGATTGATAAAGCGCGTGAGGCGGGGCTTAAACCCATGGGGATTGAAGGCCTACAAGGCAGTGAATGGGTTTTGGTCGACTTAGGCGATGTGGTGGTCCACGTCATGCTCGAAGATGTGCGCGAATTCTACCGGCTGGAGCGGATCTGGAGCTTTGACGAGGCTGAGGCTTAGGCCTGATGCGGCTTGAATTGTTAGCGGTCGGCCAGCGCCCCCCTGATTGGGTGCAAACCGGCTTTCAAACCTACGCAAAGCGCATGCCGGCGCATTTGCCGTTAAGTGTGCGCAGTGTTGCCGCCGGCGATGCTCGGCGCGGCGGCGATGTTGCCCGCGCGCAGCGCCAAGAGGCTGATGCTTTGCTTGCCGCCGCGCCCAAAGGCGCTCAATTAATCGCGCTCGATGAGCGCGGCCGCAGCTGGCGAACCGCGGATCTGGCAGACTATTTGCAAACGCAGATGCAGCAGGGTGTGGATCTGGCGTTTTTAATTGGCGGCGCGGATGGCTTGCATCAACGCTGTCTCGATTCAGCTGAGCGCCAATGGTCGCTCTCGGCGCTGACGTTGCCGCACATGCTGGTGCGGGTGATTGTCGCCGAGCAGCTCTACCGCGCTTGGACGTTGTGCTCAGGGCATCCCTATCATCGCGGATAGCCCTGGGTTGGTGAGGAGACCGATATGAGCGAGCATCAATCCCAGACCCCGGCTGTGTATTTGGCCTCGGCGTCGCCGCGTCGGCGCGAATTACTCGAGCGCATGGGTGTTGTCTTTGAGGTCATTGAGCAGCAGGTTGATGAGCAGGTGCACGCCGAGGAAACCCCCGAGGTGTTTGTGATTCGGCTCGCGCTGGAAAAAGCCCGCGAGGGTTTGGCAAACCGTCCCACCGGTGCGCAGGCACCGGTATTGGGTGCGGATACAGCGGTGGTTATTGACGATACGATTTTAGGTAAACCGGTTGATCAGCATCAGGCGCTGGCGATGCTCGAGCGCCTCTCTGGGCGAACCCATCGCGTGCTCACCGGTGTTGCGCTGGTGGGCGATGAGGGCGAGGCGACACGGCTTTCGATGAGCCGGGTGAGCTTTCGTGAGATTACACCGGCCGAGCGCGAGGCGTACTGGCGCACCGGCGAGCCTAAAGGCAAGGCGGGCGGCTACGCCATTCAGGGCTTGGGCGGGGTGTTCGCCGAGCAGCTCGAGGGCAGTTATTCGGGTGTGATGGGCTTGCCGTTATTTGAGACCGATGATCTGCTGCGCTCATTCGGTCTTGCAAGCCCCTTGCATGCGCCGGCGGGGCAGTGACCCAAGAGATTCTCGTTAACATTACCCCGCAGGAGACGCGGGTGGCGGTGCTTGATAACGGCAGTTTGCAAGAAATTCATATCGAGCGCGCCCGCGCTCGCGGGTTGGTGGGCAATATCTACCAAGGCGAGGTGGTACGGGTGCTGCCTGGGATGCAGGCCGCCTTTGTTGAGGCGGGTTTAGCGCGGACGGCATTTCTGCATGCCTCGGATATTACCGCGGGGCGGCAAATCGCCGGTGACGACCCGATCCAATCGGAGCTTATTCAGCATCATTTGCGCGAACAACAGCGACTGCGGGTGCAGGTGATTAAAGACCCGATCGGCGGCAAGGGTGCGCGGCTAACCACGCAAATTACGATCTCCTCGCGCACCCTGGTGTTACTGGTTGATGCGCCCGGGGTCGGTCTGTCGGCCCGTATCGAAGGCGCAGACGAGCGCGAGCGACTAAAGGCGATTGCAGGCGATTTGCTTGGCCCATCGAGTGCGCATGGCTGTATTTTTCGAACCGCGGCCGAGGGCGCTGATGAGGCCACACTCGCCCGTGACTGGGGTTACTTACAGCGGCTTTGGCAGGCGATCGAAAAGCGCAGCCAGACCGCGCAGCCGGCAACGCTATTGCACGCCGATTTACCGCTAAAGTTGCGGGTCTTGCGGGATTTGATGAGCGCCACGGTCGAGCGTATTCAAGTTGATTCGCAGGAGGCGCTCGCCGCGATGCGCGAATTCGCCCACGCCTACTTGCCCGATGCGCTTGGGTGCCTGCAACACTATAGCGGGGCGCGGCCGATATTCGACCTCTATGCGGTGGAGGACGAAATTCAGCGGGCACTGCAGCGGCGCGTTACGCTTAAGTCGGGCGGCACCCTGATGATCGATCAAACCGAGGCAATGACCACGATTGATGTCAACACCGGCGGCTACGTCGGCCATCGGACCCTGGAAGAGACGATTTTTAAAACCAATCTCGAGGCCGCTCAGGCGATCAGCCGGCAGCTGCGGCTGCGCAACCTCGGTGGCATCATTATTGTCGACTTTATTGACATGGAGGATGCCGAGCATCAGCGACAAGTGCTACGCGCCCTTGAGAAAGGCTTTGAAGCCGATCATGCGCGCGTGCAAATTAGCGGTGTCTCGGCGCTTGGTTTGGTTGAAATGACGCGCAAGCGCACCCGCGAGTCACTTGAGCATTTGCTGTGTAGTCCGTGTCCGCAGTGCTCGGGTCGAGGGTTTTTAAAAAGCGCTGAGACCCTGGTGCATGAAATCGCCCGTGCGATTTTGCGCGAAGCACGGCAGTTCGAAACCACACGGCTGCTGGTGCTGGCGCCGCAAGAGGTGGTTGATCGGGCGCTGGGCGAGGAAAGCGATAGCTTTGCCGAACTGGAGACGTTTATTGGCAAACCGATTGCCTTTCAAGCCGAGCCGCTTTATCACGCCGAGCAGTTTGATGTGGTGTTGATGTCGTCATGACCCTAAGCAAGATCTGGAATCGCTTGCGTTGGCCACGGCAAGGCGAACGCCTGCAGGCGGGCATTCTCTACGGCGTGGTGACACTGCTAGTGAGTGCCGCGCTATTGCTCAGTGGGCTGCGCTTGGCGGTCGCGCTGGCCCCATCGCTGCTGACCACGGTTGAGGCGCGCCTCAGTGCGGTGTTGGATGTGCCCGTGCGCATGGGTGGCTTTGATGCCCGGCTCGAGGGGTTACGCCCTACGCTGGTGTTGAAGTCGGTGGCGATTGGCGCCGATGGCGAGCCGAGCCTATCGCTCGATGCACTGAATGTAGCGATTGCGCCGTGGCGCTCGCTGCAAGCCGGCGCCCTGCGCTTGCATGGGCTCAGCGCGAGTGGCCTTGATGTCGATGTTGAGCGAACCGCGGCGGGGCAATGGCGGACATCGGCTGTCATGGCGTCGATTGCGCCAAGCGCGAGTGATGGCCTGGTGCAGTCGCTGCGCACGCTGCCCGTGGATCGGTTGCTAATTCGTGATTCAACGCTGCGCGTGCATGATGTCGTCAGTGGTGGGCGCTGGCAGTTTAGCCCGGTGGCGTTGCGCTGGCAGCGCGAAGACACGGGCGAGTGGCGCTTTGCCGTTGATGCCCGCGATGGTGAGCAGCGCTTACGGGGGCGATTTCAGCTCGATGCCAATCAAATTGATCAGGCCCGGGGCTATATCAATGTGGCCGATTGGCACGCCCAATCGCTAGCGCCGCTGTTGGCCCAAGCGCTCCCCACGCTCACTGCGCCTGGTTCTGCGGGGCGAATTGATGGCGAGGTGTGGATGCAGCTTGGGGCAGGCGGCATAGAGACGCTGAGCGCTCAAATCCGCGCCGAGCAGCTCGATGACTTTGCTGGGCTGAATGGCTTTGGGGCCAGTGTCTGGTTGGCGCGCAACGATCAAGGTTGGCGCGGGGTGGTTGAGCCGAGCACGCTGGTCGATCGCAATGGTAATCAGCACGCGGTTGGCCGCATTGGCGTTGGCCGTGATGGGCCGGGCGATCGTCCGTGGCGGGCGCGCTTAGAGGATCTGCCGGTGGCGTTAGTCGCCGAAGTCATGGCCGGGGCGGTGCCGGCCATCGATCAAGCCAGTGGCCGGGTGGAGCGCTTCGATGCGGTCTGGCAAAACCCCACGCATTGGCAGGCGCGCGCGCAGTTACGTGAGGTGAGCCTGCCGGCAAGCCCTTCACTACCGGCGATGAATGGACCCAGTGGGCGTCTAGCGCTCGGCCCGCGCGGTGGCTCGCTTCGCCTTGAGGATTGGCGAGCCGATATTGCCGCGCCCGATGTGTTGCGCAGCCCGATTGCGTTAAGTGCGATTAACACCACGCTTACGTGGTGGCGGGGTGCCGAGGGTGAATTACGGGTTGGTGCGCCGAGTGGGCGAGCGCGCTGGCTTGATTCGGTTGTCGAATTCTCGGGGCGGTATTGGCAACGCCCAGGGGAGGCGAACTGGGTTGATATTCAAGCCGGCTATGGCGGTGCGAGCAGCGCGGCGGTGCTCGCGCATTTGCCGGTGGGGATTATGCACCCCGATTTGCCCGGTTGGCTTGATCGGGCGATCGATGGGGGTGAGCTGAGCGCCGCGAGCTTGCGTTTATTCGGCCCACTGGCTGATTTTCCGTTTGATCAAGGCCGAGGGCTGTTTGATTTGCGCACCCGCATTCGCGGTGTCGATTTTCAGTTCAATCCGCGCTGGGGTGGATTTAGCGATGCCGATGCGCAGCTGCGCTTTCGTAATCGAGCAATGGATATAGCGGTGGCCCGGGCCGAGATTGGTGGCGTGAGCTTAACCGATGCCCACGCACGGATTGAGGATTTGTGGTCGCCGCAGCTTAGTATTGATGGGCGTTTTCAAGGCGCACTTACTTCGATGCAAAGCTATCTCCAGGCAACGCCGCTGCCCGCTGCTGATGGACTCAACGCACTCAGCCTTGAGGGCTCGGGTGTGCTTGATTTAGAGATGTTTTTTCCATTTCGTCAACGCCCGGTCGACGTCAGTGGATCGTTGCAGGTGGATGGCGCCGAATTGGCGCTCGAGACCATCGATCAGCCGTTCAAAGCGCTACGTGGTGTGCTCGATTTTACCCAAGATGGGCTAAGTGCTCAGGGTCTGCGTGCTGATTTTGCCGGTGCCCCGGTGGTGGCTCAGGTGAGTACCCAGGGCGAAGGTGCAGAGGCACGCATTCGGGTTGACGCCACGGCCACGCTGGATGTCACCGCGCTACCGAGCCTCGCCACCCTCGCTCCCTACGCAAGTGGCCCAGCCCAGTGGCGGGCGGTATGGGAGCGGCCGGGTTGGACGGCGAGCGCTGATCAGCCCAGCGCGCCCTCGGCGTTGACGTTGCGCTCGGATTTAACCGGCACCGAACTGACGCTGCCGTTTGGGTTGAGCAAGCCCGCATCAACGGCACTTCAGACGCGCATCGAGTGGCAGGGTGGCCCAGCGCGGGCACAGGACGTTCACCTGGCACTCGGCGATCGGTTGCAAGCGCATGGCCGGTGGTCGACCGCGGGTACGGGTCAATTGGGGGTGCATTTTGGTGCCGATTCAGCGGCTTTACCTGAGCAGCCCGTTACCCACGTCACCGGCTCGCTACCGGTGGTGGCGTTGGATAATCTCAGCGGCCAAGACGGGTTAGGCGGCGCTGATTGGCTTAATCGACTGCCAGCGCTTGCCCTCGTTGATGTGGAGCTCGCCGGCATCGATGTGGCGCGCTGGCAAATCCCAGCGACATCGGTACGTGCCGAGAAAGTTGATGGTGCTTGGGATTTGCGCCTTGAAGGCAACGCCGCCGGCAGCGGTCAATGGCAATCGTCGCCGCAGCCGTCGCTGGAGCTTAATTTAAGTCGGTTGGTTGTCGATCGGCGGCCTGATTTGCCGGCACCAACCGAGCCGGCGGTAGAGACCGTCGCGCCGGCCGCGGAGACCGGGCAGCGACCCGAGCTCAGGGTGAATGCGGACACGCTGGTTGCCGCTGGCGCCACGCTCGGCGAATTGGCGTTTTCACTCACCGGCGATGGCAGCCCATCCGAACAGGCTCGGGTGAGTATTCAAGGTGAGCAGCTTGATTTGAATGTGCTCGCCCAACCAAGCGATGAAGCCGCCAATCGCAAGCAGTTACGCTTTGATTTATTCACCGATGATGCCGGTGCCGTGCTTCGGGGGCTGGGTTTGCCGCGTGCAATGCGTGATGGTGTGGGTGAAGTCAGCGGTGAGCTCGATTGGACGGGGCCATTGCTCTCACCCGAGCGCAGCAGCCTTGATGGCGAGGTGAATATTGATTTGCGTAAAGGCGCGCTGCTGGCGATTGAGCCCGGCCCTGGGCGAGCGCTGGGTTTATTTAGCTTAAGCGTGTTGCCGCGTCGCATTGGTTTGGATTTTTCGGATGTGGTTGGCGAAGGGTTAACCTTTGACTCGCTGAAAGGGTCTTGGGCCGTCGCCGATGGCATTATGCAGACCGATGATCTTACCCTCACCGGGCCGTCGCTTAATTTGGATGTGGTTGGCGAAACCGATTTGGTGCGCCGGCGCTACGACCAGGCCGTCACGGTAACGCCACGGCTATCGTCGGCATTAACCTTTTTAGGGGGATTGGCTGGGGGGCCGGTGGCGGCGGTTGTCTTGTTTTTTAGTCGTGATGTTATTGAGCCCGGTGTCGAGCGGTTGACTGAGCTTGAGTATCGCATCGTCGGGCCTTGGGCCGACCCGCGTTTTGAGCTTCTGACCCCAACGACCGCGGCGAATGGCACAGCGGAGGGTGGTGATGACTGAGCAATCGGTTGCCGCGGTGCAAATGGTTTCGTCTGATCAGGTCGCAGACAACCTCGCCGCCGCCGCACGACTGACGGCAGCGGCCGTGCAACAGGGTGCGAGTTTGGTCGTGCTGCCCGAGAACTTCGCGTTTATGGGCGCCCATGAACGCGCGGTGTTAGCGGTGGGCGAGGCGGATGGCACCGGGCCGATACAGGATGACTTGGCCGAGACCGCAGCGCGTTTAGGGATAACGCTGGTGGCGGGTAGCGTGCCATTGCAAGGGCCTGAGCCGGATCGGGTGCGATCGGCCTGTTTGGTTTATGGCCCCACCGGTGCGCGCATCGCGCGTTATGACAAGCGTCATTTGTTTGATGTGGCGCTCGCCAATGGCGAGGGTTACCGCGAATCGGCCACGTTTGCACCGGGCTTGGATTGTGTCGTGGCCGATACGCCGGCGGGCCGGCTGGGGTTATCGATTTGTTATGACTTACGCTTTCCTGAGCATTATCGGGCCTTAATCGATCAAGGCGCAGAGCTGCTGTTAGCGCCAGCGGCATTTACCGCGCAGACCGGTGCAGCGCACTGGTCGGTGTTGGTGCGGGCGCGGGCGATTGAAAATCTCTGCTACGTCATTGCGCCTGGGCAAGGTGGCGAGCACCCGAGCGGTCGGCATACGCATGGCGAGAGCCTGATTATTGGCCCGTGGGGAGAGACGCTTGCGCGTTGCCCGGTCGCGGGTGGTGAGGGCGTGGCGATTGCCACGGTTGAGCGCGAAAGCCTGTCACCGTTACGGGCCCGTTTTCCGGCACTTGATCATCGTCGCTAAGCCCGATGGCCGCCCGCTTAGCTTGGGTGGCGGTGCATGGTGCAATCGAGCACGGTGAACTCAGGCGTTGAGCAGTCAAGGCGCACCGCGGTGAGCTGCCCGCCCCATAAACAGCCGGTATCGAGGGTGATATAGCCGGGGCCTTGACGCTGACCCAATCGCGACCAATGCCCGGTGACGAGCGTAGTTCGATTGCCATCGAGGTGGTTGCCCGGAGCGGCATACCAGGGGTAGAGGTGATCGGGCGCGCGCTCAGGGGCGTCGTTGCAGCCAAAGTCGAGGCGTCCATCGGCGTGGCAAAAACGCATGCGCGTGAACGCATTAATAATAAATCGCAGCCGCTCCCAACCGTTTAGCTGATCATCCCAGCGATCGGGTTGATTGCCATAAAGATTCGCCAGTAACGCCGGCAGGGTCGTGCTGCGAATAATGGCCTGTGCCTCGGCGGCGTAACCGAGCGCGGCATCAATCCCCCACTGCGGTGGTATGCCGGCGTGCACCAGGCTATAGCCTAAACCCGAACACTCGTGCATGAGTGGGCGTTGACGCAGCCATTCAATGAGTTGATCCCGGTCGTGGGCCTGCCAGAGCGCATCGAGGCCATCATCGTCGCGTGGTTTGCCGGCGCCGGCGGCCACCGCGAGGCAGTGTAAGTCGTGGTTGCCGAGCACTGACTCGACCGCTGACCCCAGAGAGCGCAGTAAGCGCAGGGTTGCCACCGGTTCGGGGCCGCGGCCGACAAGATCGCCGGTGAACCACAAATGGTCCTGCGCGGGGTCAAAGCGCAGCCGCTCGAGCAGCGCTTCGAGCGCTGGCCGGCAGGCATGGACGTCGCCGATTGCGTAGTCAGCCATGAGGTTCTGCCTGGACTGAGGCGAGTTGCCGGGCCAAGCGCGCATAGCCGGCGAGATCGATTTGCTCGGGGCGTATTGCCGGGTCAATGTCGGCGGCCTGAATGTCGGCGCGCTCGAGCAAGCCGCGCAGGGCGTTGCGCAGGGTTTTGCGGCGTTGGCCGAAGGCTCTTGCAACGACCTGACTTAAACATTGCTCATCAATGGGTTCGGTCGGCGGTGTCGGGTGGGGGCGCAAGCGGACAAAGCTCGATGTGACTTGGGGTGCGGGGTAAAAAGCCCCGGGCGGCACATCGAATAGCGCTTCAACTTGGCAGCGATACTGCAGCATCACGCTCAGCCGGCCATAGTCACGGCTACCGGGGTCGGCTGCCATGCGCGTGACGACTTCGCGCTGGAGTAATAAATGCAGGTCTTCGATACCGTCTAAGTGGTCGGTGAGGTGAAACAGTAACGGGGTTGAGAGGTTGTAGGGCAAATTCCCGATCACACGGAGGCGTCCCGACTCGGGCCGCGCTTGGGCGAGCGGATAACGCAACGCATCGCCGACAATCACCTCTAGCTGTGGATTATGGCCATGACGCGCGCTGAGCGCGGCGGCTAGATCGCGATCAATTTCGATGACTTTCAGTGCAACGCCGGCTTTTAGCAGCGGCTCGGTGAGGGCGCCGCGCCCGGGGCCAATCTCCAAAAATGTCTCATCCGTGCCCGCGGCCAATGTCATTAGCATGCGCTGAATGACCGCGGCATCGTGGAGGAAATTTTGCGAAAAACGCCGTCGCGGTGAGGCCATTAATTTACGCCGAGGCCGCGCACAGGTTAATTGCCTGTGCGACCGCCGCTTGTAAGCTGCCGGGATCGGCCTGAGCACGGCCGGCTAAATCGAGCGCGGTGCCGTGATCCACCGAGGTGCGAATAATGGGGAGACCGAGGGTGATGTTCACCGCATGGCCAAAGCCCGCGTATTTGAGCACCGGCAGCCCTTGATCGTGGTACATCGCCAGCACGGCATCGGCGTTGGCAAGCGGGCCGGGCGTAAATAGGGTATCGGCGGGCAGCGGTCCGGTGAGCTGCATGCCAGTCTGGCGCAAGCGCTCGAGCACGGGTTGGATAATGGTGATTTCTTCTTCGCCCATGTGACCGGATTCACCGGCATGGGGGTTGAGCCCGGCGATGAGAATATGCGGTTGGCGCAACCCAAAGCGCGTTTGTAAGTCGTGGTGGAGCACCCGAATTACAGCTTCAAGCCGGTTGGCGGTGATGGCCGCGGGCACCTCATGGAGTGGTAAATGCGTGGTGGCAAGCGCGACTCGCAGATCCTCAGCCACGAGCATCATCACCGGTGTCGCCGCCCCGGTGAGCGTGGCAAGAAACTCAGTGTGGCCGCTAAAGGGGTGGCCCTCGGTGCTTAAAACCCCTTTATGAATCGGCCCGGTGACCATGGCAGCGAACGAGCCCTCAAGGCAGCCATTAGCCGCTATGCGCAGGGTCTCGAGAACATACTCAGCGTTGCGTGCATCGAGGATACCCGGCTGCGAGGGTGTTTTTAGCGCCACCGGTAGCACCTCCAGGGTGCCAGGCTCTGGTTGCTGCGTGAGGTTGAATGGGCGGGCATCAACGCCGCGTTCAGCGAGGAGTTGAGGATCAGCGATGGCGACTAGGCGTGCGTTGGGAAAGCGCCCCGCCAGCGAGCTAAGAAGCTCAGGGCCAACCCCGGCTGGCTCGCCGGGGGTGATGGCAATGCAGGCCGGCGCGCTATTCATGAGCCAGCGAGCCGGATCTCCACATAGGCTTCCTCGCGCAGTTCGCGCAACCACAGCTCGGTTTCTTCTTCAGATTTGCGTTGTCGGATTGCCTCGGCGGCGGCTTCGCGCGCCATTTGCTCGCCGGCATCGCGCTGCCGGCGCTCGAGGACTTCGACTAAATGCCAACCCGAACGGGTGCGGAAGGGCTGGCTTAGCTGCTCAACCTCGAGCGACTGCACTTGCTCGCGAAAATTAGGCGGTAGGTTAGCCGGGTTAACCCAACCGAGTTCGCCGCCTTGGGTTGCGCTGGTGGGGTCATCGGAGTTGGCGCGCGCGAGCTCGCCGAACGCCATGCCTTGGGTGATGCGGTTACGCAGGGCCTCAAGGCGCAGTCGCGCATCTTCGTCGCTAACGACCTGATTGGTTTGAATCAAGATATGCCGAAGCCGCGCTTGCTCAATGAGTCGCTCGTCGGAGTCCCGCACCGCGTTCAGCGCAAATATCTGAAACCCCGCCGGCGTTCTCAGGATGTCGGTGGTTTCGCCAGGGCTGAGCGCGGTGATGGCCTCAGCGGCGGCGCTCGGCAATTGCGCGCGGGTACGCCAGCCCAGATCACCGCCTTCGAGTGCATTGCGCGCATCCGAGGTGGCGGCGGCGACGCGGGCGAATGACTCACCGCTCTCGAGTCGTGCTTGAACATCGCGGGCACGCTCGCGCGCCTCGTCAATCGCCTCGGCGGAGGCAGCTTCGGGGATGCCGATAAGAATTTGTGCTAGGTCATAAGAGCGCGTTTGATCGCGATTGCGCTCGATAAACTGCTCGATCTCTTGGTCGGTGACATCGATGCGACGATTCATCTCCTGCTCGCGCAGCCGGGTGAGCGTGATCTCGCGGCGTAATTGATCACGAAACTGCGCCATGTTCATGCCTTCATCGGCGAGGGCGTCGCGCAGTGCGGGCAGGGTGATGTTATTGCGCTCGGCCACCCGGCGCACAGCGGCATCCAATGTGGCGCTATCGACGCGAATGCCGCGACGCTCGGCGACATTAAATTGCAGTGTTTGCATAATCAGGCGCTCGAGGACCTGCCGGCGCAGCTCTTGGCGGGGCGGCATACGCACATTGCGCTGAGCGAGCTCGCGACTGACGCTGTCGATTTCGGCTTCAAGCGCCGAAGCCAGCACGACCTCATCGTCGACGAGCGCGACGATACCATCGAGCACGCGCTCTTCAGCCTGCGCCGCGCTAACGCTCAGCCCCAGCAGCAGTGTCGCCAACAGTGTACGGATCATAAATTCAGCGCCCCGGTTTGTAGCCATCAATTTCATCGCTTAGGAAGGGTTGGACTTTATCACCAATCCCCGCCAGCCCTCTTAGCTCGAGTTCAAAAAGAATTTCTTGCTCCAGCGGTGGACCATCCCCATCGTTGCGCTCGGGTCCGTGGCGGCTAATGAGGCGCCACGAATGGCAGCATCCGCTTTGTTGAATGCCCAGTAGCCCTTCGGTGGTTTGATGCGATTCTAGATCACGGGTAATGCCACCGAAAACCTCAACGCTCGCCGAGACTGGTAGCGCTAATGAAAGATCCACTTCATCGAGGCTGCGAGTGCCCGCATTGTCCTCGCGCTGCCAGCCCAAATTAACAACCTGGCGGTTGGCGCCGAGCCATTGGATATCAGCGCGTTGTGTGGTGGTGTCGGCGTCGCGCTCACGGCCAAAGCCCAACTCGATCGATTGCTGACTGCGATCTTGCCAGCGCAGTACCCCGCGCAGGTCATCGTCGGTGGGTTGGTCGGGATCCCAACGGTAGTCGATGTCCGCGCTAAGCCCCGCCGGCAATGTCAGTCGCAGTTCGGTGATGATGTCAGAGTAGTCGCGTTCGCGGGCATCGTGCAGAAAAAATGTCTGCCCGGCAGAAAACTGCAAGTATTCGCGCCCGGTACGGGCGTTGATATAGCGGGTGGTCACACCCGTGGTGACTTCTTCGGTGTGGTCGATGCCAAATTGTGTGCCCCGAAATAGTCGTGAAAACGTGCCATCGTCGGTGCTGCTGACAAAGCTTGGGAGGTCACCTTGGCCTTCATCGGGGATGTTGCGGTAAAGCACGCGCGGCTCGAGTGTCTGATAGACGCCGGTAAACATCGTTTCTGGGCGCTCGAGGTAGACGCCGCCATCGACGCTATAGATCGGCACTTCAACGCTCGGCTCGGCGTCATCGCCGGTGGGGTTTTCCAGATCAAATGCGGTGTACTGCCAGGCGACGGCGGGCTCGAGGTAATAACCAAGGCGTCGAATGGGTAGCGAGATCCTGGGGCTCAGATTGAGCTCGGTGCCCTGTTGCCGGTCACGCTCGTCGGTGTAGAAGTCAGTCCACTCGCCGGCGACATCATAGGCGAACGGCCCTAGCCGCTCATACGGGCTGTAGCCAAGCTGAATACGCGGGCGTCGGGCGTAGGGCTCGTCGCCCGTTGACTCGACACGTTGCCAGTGCTGGGCATCAATCGAGGCAAGCCAGCCTCGCTCGGCCCAAGTCAGTTCGGCATCGCTTTCTAAAAACGCCGTCGATCGATAATCAAATTCATCGCCGAAGTCATCACTAAATTCGGTATCACTGACCCGCTGTTGGCTGAGTGAACCGGTGAGTGATGAGCCCAGCGTGAGCTGGTGTTGCTGGTTAATCGCCCAGCGATCCTCGCCAAAGCGCTCATCGTTGGGCAGGTAACTCGTGGCAATCTCGCCATCGAGGTTATCTTCCAGGTAACGCAATTCGGTATCCATCAACAACCCGCGCTTCCAATACGACGTGGGCGTGATGGTGGCGTCGTAATTGGGCGCGATATTCCAGTACCAGGGCAACGAGACGGTCGTGCCGTTGGCATCGGAGACACCAATGGTGGGTGCCAAAAACCCGCTCATGCGCTCATCACCAATAGGAAATTGCACGAACGGCGTATACAAAATGGGCACATCTTTAACCGCAACCACGGCGTTCCAGGCCCGGCCTTGTCGGGTTTGGTTGTTGAGTTGGGCGCGACTAGCGCGCAACACCCAAAACTCCTCGCCGGGCAGGCAGGTGCTCAATGTCAGTTGTTGATAGCGGCTAATATCAGGGCCTTCGCGCACAACGGTCTCGGCGCTGCCTTGAAAATGCCCCGCCGCAATGCGGTATTCGCTGACACCGGTAAAGCGCCCCTGCTCGCGGCTGAGTGAATAGTCGACCGAGGCGGCGTCGATCAGTAACCCCGAATCGCGCAAGCGCGCGCCGGTCTCGGCGAGGACCCGATCGGTGGCGCTATCAAAGCGAATGGCCTCGCTGGTAAGCGTCTGATCAGCCCGGCTAACGCGAACATCGCCGCTGAACACATACTGCGGTGGCTCACCGCTGATGCGTGAGCGCTCAGCGCTGATATCGACCGGTGTATCGGCGCTACCACGCGCGGCCGGATCGCCCGCGACGGGAGGTAGCAGAGGGGCGCCGCACAGCGCCCAGCGCCCCTCGCTAGCGCGCCCGGGGTCTGAGAGTAAAAGCAACACCCCGACACCGAGCATCGCCAACGGCCATGGTTTGATCATTATTCGTCTCTTGCCCAATTCAGTGGATAAGCGCGAATCCCGCAAACTAAAAGGGTACCCTAAGCGGCAGTTTTTCGGCAGTGGGTAGGAACAAAGCCAGCGTGCAAATGATAAGCGATAACCCGGCACTAAAAGATTGGTTAGCGCAGGTGGCCCCGGAAGCGGGTGCGCTTGAGCCGATTGCGGGTGATGCTGGCAGCCGGGCGTATTTTCGGCTTAACACCAAGCCCTGCCCGCGGGTGGTGATGGTGGCGCCCGCCCAGCGCGAAGCTTGTCAGGCCTATCGGCAGGTGGGTGAGCTAATGACACAGGCCGGGTTGCACGTTCCACAAGTGCTCGCCTGCGATCTTGATGCGGGATTGATGTTGCTCGAAGATTTGGGTCATCACGACTATCTCAGCGCCCTAGATGGCCCTGATGCGCATGGCTTAATGGATGACGCGATCAATGCGCTGGTGCGCTGGCAGGCCGCCACTCGGCCTGATGTGCTCGCGCCCTATGATGGCAAGCGCTTGGCCGACGAGCTTGATCTGTTTCCAACTTGGTATGTGCAAAGGCACTTGGGCTATCGCCCGGATGCGCAGTGGGTTGAGCGCTGGTCTGAGGGTTGTGCGCAGTTGGTTGCGGCGGCCTGTGAGCAACCCCAAGTGTGGGTGCATCGAGATTATATGGCGCGCAATTTGATCGTCAGTGCGCCCAACCCCGGCGTTATCGATTTTCAGGACGCGCTGATGGGACCGGTCACTTATGATGTCGTGAGTTTGCTCCGGGATGCCTTCTATAGCTTTTCGCAGACCGAGGAGGCGTTGTGGATTGCTCGTTACGCCGAGCGCGCCCGTGCCGCGGGTATCGCCTTACCCACCGATTGCCAACGTGCGGTTGATTGGATGGGGGCCCAGCGCCACCTAAAGGTACTGGGGATATTTGCGCGCTTGCGCTATCGCGATCAAAAACCACGTTACTTGGAGGACGCACCGCGCTTTTGGGGGTATTTACACCGTGAGCTGGGTGGCTACCCTGAGTTGGCCGACCTCGCAGCACTGCTCGCCGAATTGCCGGAGCCCAGCCGATGAACGCAATGATCTTAGCCGCTGGGCGAGGCGAGCGTATGCGCCCGCTCACTGATCAGTGCCCAAAGGCGTTACTGCGTGTTGCTGGTCAAACGCTGCTGGACTGGCAGCTACAACGGCTAGCTGCGGCGGGTGTGCAGCGCGTGGTGGTGAATATCGCCTGGTTGGGCGAGCAAATTCGCGCCCATTTGAGCGCCCACCCGCGCGATGATCTGGAGGTGGTGATCTCCGATGAGCATGATCAGGCTTTGGAGACGGCAGGGGGTGTGATTAAGGCGCTGCCATTGCTGGGCGATGCGCCATTTTTTCTGGTCAATGCCGATGTGTGGTGTGAGTTGGCGTTATCTGAGCTACCCACGCGGCCTGAGGGGCTGGGCCATTTAGTTCTTGTCGATAACCCCTCACACCACCCAGCCGGTGATTTCTACCTTGAGGGCGATAGCGTGCGGCTGACGGGCTCAGGCGCGGGCCTAACCTATGCCGGCGTGGGTTGTTTTGACCCGGCACTGTTTCGCGCTGAGCGCCCGGGTGTCGCAGCGCTTGCGCCTATTTTGCGCCGCGCCAGTACACGCGGCCAACTAACGGCAACGCATTACACCGGGCCTTGGACTGACGTTGGTACCCCTGCGCGGTTGGCGGCGCTTAATCAACAGCTGGGTGGCTCGGCAGACCCTCAATAATACGTTGGGTGAGCGCGCTGGCTGCTTGCTCGAGCGAGCAGGCCACGCCAAGTGAGGCTAAGTCGGTGACCGCCATGCCGGCGTGGCCGCAGGGGTTGATACGCTGATAAGGGCTTAAGTCCATAGCGATATTCACCGCCAAGCCGTGATAGCTGCAACCGCGCCGAATCCTCAGTCCCAACGCGGCAATTTTGGCACCATCAACGTAAACACCGGGTGCGTCGTCCCGCGCCGCCGCGCTGATACCCCATTGCCCCAGCCAATCGATAACGCTTAACTCGAGCAAGCTAACCAAACGCCGGGCGCCCAGTTGATGACGGCGTAAATCGAGCAACGGATAGATGACGATTTGCCCGGGCCCGTGGTAGGTCACTTGACCGCCCCGATCGCTTTGCACCACCGCGATGGGGCCGGCATCGAGAATGTGCTCAGGACGCCCGGCTTGGCCCAGCGTGAATACCGGCGGGTGTTCAACCTGCCATATCTCATCAGCGCTATCAGCGCCGCGCGCATCGGTGAATGCGCGCATCGCCTGCCAGACGCTCGCGTACTCAGCCTGTTGCCAGTCGCGGATACGCAGAGTGGGTGTTGTCACAAGGTCGCAAGAACGCCGCTATGGGCCTGCAGATCGGCATAAATGGCGTCAAGCTGATCCCGGCTTTGGGCGGTGATCGTCACAGTCACCGATAAAAATCGACCTTGTCGGCTCTGACTGGTGCGGCAATTGGCGCTCGGTGTCTCGGGCGCATGCTCAGTGACGATAGCCCAAACGGCCTGCGTTAGGTCATCGGTGTGCGGCCCCATGGCTTTGACTGGGTACTCGCACGGAAAGGTCAGACCAGGTGCGTCGGTGTTTACTCCATCCATAATCTAAGGCTATCGATCATTCGCCCGATAACGCCACCTTCGGGCGCGGGGTTCAGCGCAATCACATCACGCTCAGCTAATAGCTCACCTGCTAGGCTCACGCGCAGCTGGCCAACGGCAGCGTCTTTCTCGAGCGGCGCGATCAGTGGGTTGTTGACGCTAAGTTCGGCATTCAGCCGCTCGTAGGCGCGCACCGGGATGGTGACATGCAGGGCTTCAGCGACACCGATATCAAGCGTGTCGCGCTCACCTTTCCACAGCGTGGGCTGCTCGATGACCTCGCGCGCCCCATACAAGCGGTGAGTTTTGAAAAACCGGTAGCCGTAACTGAGCAGCGATTGGGTTTGCTCGATCCGTGCAGAGGCACTGTCGGTGCCCATCACAACGGATATCAGCCGCATGCCGTCACGATTAGCCGACGTCGCCAGACAGTAGCCAGCGCTCTCGGTATAGCCGGTTTTTACGCCGTCTACTGATGAATCACGGCCGAGTAGACGGTTGCGGTTGGGCTGTTCGATATCGTTCCAGGTGAAAGACTGCTCGGAGTAGAGCTCATAGAACGTTGGGAAGCGGCTGATGAGTGCCTGCACAAGTCGTGCGGTATCGGCAACGCTTGAGTAGTGCTCATCACTCGGTAGCCCAGCGGCATTGGTGTAGTGGGTGTTGGTCATGCCGAGCTCGGCGGCGTACTGGTTCATTAGCGAGGCGAAGGTTGCCTCGGTTCCGGCGATATGCTCAGCCAGGGCAACGCTGGCGTCGTTACCTGACTGAATAATCATGCCCCGGAGCAGATTTTCGATACTCACCTCGTCGCCGACCTCGATAAACATCCGCGAGCCGACCGCGCGCCATGCCTTTTCGCTGATCAGGACCGTGTCACTGAGCTGGAGGTTGCCGGCCTTAAGCTCACTAAACACCACAAAGGCGGTCATAATTTTGGTCAGGCTGGCTGGATCGCGGCGTTGGTCGATATTGCGCTCGGCAAGCACACGGCCGCTGTGGAAGTCCATGAGCATATAGCCCTCAGCGCCGAGGCTTGGTGGTGCCGGTACCGGAATCGATTGGGTCTGAGCTGAGGCGTTTAAGCCCCCAAACAAAGCAAACAAAACAACAATTAAGCGCAGTAGCGACAGCGTCGGCATAGTGGCGTTTCTCATTCAGTGGTCATAGGTCTGAGGGAATAATGACATGACCGGGATCAAAATTGGCACGGCGTAGTTCGTCTGTGGTTCGATCAACGGCCGCCACATCGGTAAGCGGTCCGAGTCGGACGCGGTGTAAACCATCCTCACCACGTGCGATTTGCACCGGTGTGGCAATCGCCGCGTCTTTAAGGTCGCGGCGTAAGCGCTCGGCATTGGCTGCATCGCCAAACGCGGCGATTTGGATCCAGTAGGTGGCTTTGTCGTCGCGCTTGACTGGCTGCACGCTTGCCGGCTCATCGGCACTGAGCGTGCGGATTTCAACCGGTGCGGTGCCAGTGCCCAGCATGCCGAGCTTAGCGGCCGCCGCATAGGAAAGATCGATAATGCGATTATCAGCAAACGGCCCGCGATCGTTGACCTTAACCACAATGGTTCGGCCGTTCTCTAAATGCCGAACCTCGACCCACACCGGCAGGGGAAGGTGTTTGTGCGCGGCGGTCATCGCATACATGTCGTAGGGCTCACCACTGGAGGTACGACGGCCATGAAATTTGCTGCCGTACCACGAGGCGATGCCGCGCTCACGATGCCCAGCCGCGCTATCCATAACCTCGTAGCGCTGGCCAAAGACTTCGTAGCTGGGCGGATTGCCATAGCGGCTTTGCGGTACCTGCTGGGGGACGGCGTCGGGGATTTCGCTGGGGTTCTCAAGAATTCGCCCAGGGCCGTCGCCGGGTTCGGGCACCATGCCACTACAACCGGCGAGGATGAGCACAGCCAAGCCGATGAGGATGGGTTTAGCGCTCATCGGCGTTTGGCCTTTATTGCTTGGGCGAGTTGGTAGACCGCCATGGCATAGAGGGGGCTGTGGTTGTAGCGGGTGATGACATAGAAATTGTTTAACGTCAGCCAATATTCGGGACCGTTGCGCGTTTCCAGCGCTAATAACCGCGCGGGCTCATCAGCTGCTAAGGGCCGCTGGGTGCGGACACCCTGTTGGGTTAAGTCAGCGACAACATGGCGCGGCTTGAGGTCGCCGCCGAGGAGGCCCTCATCGACGCGGCCCTCAATTTGAGCGGGTTGGGCAATCGGTGCACCAGCGCGCCAGTGGTGGCGAGCAAAGTAGTTGCCGACACTGCCAATGGCATCGGCGGGTTCGGAGAACAAATCCCGCCGACCGTTGCCGTTAAAATCAACCGCGTAAGCTCGGTAGCTACTCGCAATAAACTGTGGCACGCCCATCGCGCCAGCATAGGAGCCGAGCGGTGTGCGCGGGTCGATGCCCTCTTCGTTGGTCAGGATGAGAAAGGCTTCGAGCTCGCTGCGAAAAAAGTCAGCCCGCGGCGGATAAGCGAAGGCGAGCGTGCGCAGAGCATCTAGGACGCGATGACGACCGCGGTAGCGGCCATACTGGGTTTCAACCCCAATGATGGCGACAACGATCTCGGCCGGGACGCCATAGCGATCTTCTACTGCGTCGAGTAATTCGCGGTGCTCGTTCCAGTAGGCGATGCCGGCATTGATGCGCTCATCGGTCAAAAAGATAGCGCGATAGCGGTGCCAAGGGAGGGCCTCGGCTGGGTTGCTAATGGCGTCGATAATGCTTTGCTGATGGGCTGCTTCGTCGCGAATTAATGCCTCGACGGCCGTGGCGTCCATGCCATGTTGATCAGCCATGGTTTGAGCAAAGTCGCGCATGGCACGGGCGTCAGCAGGGTCGTCAGGCGCGGCAAAGCTGCTACAGCCAGTGCTGATGAGCAGCACGCCGATGACTAGTGCGCGATAGAAGAATGGATGAACTTCGTTCAAGCAGGCCACATTCGTCGGTGGGTACGGATAGACATAAGAATACCGAAGCCGGCGAGAAGCGTCACCATGGCTGAGCCGCCGTAGCTTACCAGCGGCAATGGCAGGCCAACCACGGGCAAGAGGCCCGAGACCATGCCAATGTTGACAAAACAATAGACCGAGAAGGTAATCGCGAGCCCGCCCGCGAGTAGGCGCGAGAAGTTGTCTTGCGCGTCGTGGGCAATCCATAGCGCCCGTCCGATAATGGCGGCATAGAGAATGATTAACCCAAGCACGCCGAGCAAGCCAAATTCCTCGGCCATTACGGCGAAGACGAAATCGGTATGACGCTCGGGAATAAATTGCAGATGCGCTTGCGTGCCATTAAGCCAGCCCTTACCGAACACGCCCCCTGAGCCAATTGCAATTTGCGATTGAATAATGTTGTAGCCCGCGCCCAGTGGATCGCGTTCAGGGTCAAGAAAGGTGAGGACGCGCTGGCGCTGATAGCCCTGCATGCCAAATACCCAAAGCACCGGAAGCGCGGCGATTAGCGCGCCAACGAGCAGACTGATTAGTCGCCAGCGCAGCCCGGCTAAAAAAAGCACCGCAGCGCCGGCAACGCCGACCAAGATGGCTGTGCCCAGATCAGGCTGGATCGCGATGACACCGACAACCAGGGCGATGATCGCCAGCGCGATGAATGACCGCCCGAGCGGCGTCGGCAGCGTCGCACTTGCTAGCAGCCAAGCCACCATCATCGGCAGGCTGAGTTTCATCAGCTCTGAGGGTTGAAAATCAACCACGCCAAAATCGAGCCAGCGCTGCGCACCACCACCAATTTGACCAGCGACGAGCACGGCGACGAGCAGCGCGAGCGAGAGTCCAAACACCCAAGGTGCTAGACCGACCAAGCGCCATGGTGGGACTTGGGCGGCGACTAACAGCGCGCCAAAACCAATTCCGAGGCGAATGAGGTGGCCCTGAACCGGTTGCATGCGCCCGCCAAAGGCGCTGTACAACACCACCACGCCAACGCCGGCAAGCAATAGCAGCAATGTCAGTAACACGCCGTCCAAATGCAGGCGCCGTTGGAGCAACGTCCCAGCTTGCGCGCCGGCGGCCCCGGGCGCGCTATTGGAGAGCCAAGTCGCCATTACGTTCGAGTTGTTTTAGCCATGTGGTGATCACCTCTTTCGCCATGGGTGCAGCGGTTTGACTGCCGCTGCCGCCATTCTCAACCACCACCGCGACTGCAATGCGTGGGTCAGCGGCTGGGGCGAAGGCGGTGAATAAAGCATGATCATGAAAACGCTCGGGGATCGCTTGCTCGTCGTATTCTTCATCCTGGCCAATGCCAATCACTTGTGCGGTGCCGGTTTTGCCCGCCAATTCGTAATCGGAGGGCGCGATCTGCCGCGCGGTGCCGCGAGGGCCATGGACGACTTCAACCATGGAGTCGATCGCGACCTGCCAGAGTTGCTCGTTATCGAGCGTGAGTCGATCGGTTTCGGGCGCTGAGGGCTTGGCGTCGCGTTTGCTGCGCAAATGCGGTCGGACCGGGCGGCCGCGGTTGGCGAGCATCGCCGTTGAGGTGGCTAGCTGAATCGGCGTCGATAAAGTAAAGCCCTGGCCGATGCCGGTGTTAATCGTTTCACCGCGATACCACGACGCATCGAGCGTCGCGCGCTTCCACTCGCGTGAGGGCATAATGCCGGCGCGCTCGCCAGGCAGGTCAATGCCGGTGAGCGCGCCAAAACCAAATTCACTCATCCATTGATGCATCGAATCGATCCCCATGCGATGGGCGAGATCGTAATAATAAATATCACAAGACTGGGCAACCGCCTGTATTAAATCGATGCGACCATGGCCCTCAGGTTTCCAGTCACGCCAGACCCGCTTTACGTCGGGCAGTTCGTAGGTGCCATTGCAAAACATGGTGGCGTTGGGGTCGAGATGGCCCGAGGCGGCACCCGCTAGCCCGAGAAACGGCTTAATGGTTGAGCCGGGTGGGTAACGGCCACTTAGCGCGCGGTTAAATAACGGCTGGGTTGGGCTGGCGCTGAGTTGCTCAAAGGCCTCGCGATCAATGCCCTGAACAAGGGCGTTGGGGTTAAATCCAGGCTGGCTCGCTAAGGCGAGCACGGCGCCATCGCGAGGGTCGAGCGCAACAATGGCTCCGCGAAAGTCACCGAGCGCTTGCTCGGCGGCTTGCTGCAGATCAATATCCAGGGTGAGGTGAATATCCGCTCCGGGCGTGGGGGGATCGCGATCGAGCACGCGAATCGAGCGGCCCAGTGCATTCGATTCAATATGCTCGATGCCCATTGTGCCGCGTAATTCGTGTTCGTATAGGCGCTCGATTCCAGTTTTGCCGATGAGGCTGGTGCCGCGGTAGCGGCGCTGATCACGCTGGCGTAATTCATTTCGGGTGATGCGGCCGACATAGCCAACCACGTGGGCCGCGGTGCTGGCATAGGGGTAATGGCGGTTTAAGTACGCTTCGACTTCAACGCCGGGAAAGCGGTGTCGATTCACCGCCAAACGCCCAACCTGTTGTTCGGTCAGCTGAGACTTTAGCGGAATCTGTTGGAAATGCCGGGCTTGGGCGCGTGCCTCGGCAAAGGCGGCGCGCTCCTCGGCGCTAATGCCAATGAGGTTATCGAGCGCGCTGAGGAGCGCTGGCATGTCATCGACTTGTTCGGGGATGACGCTGAGCCGGAACGCCGCTTGATTATCGGCAAGCACCTCGCCGTTGCGGTCATAAATGATGCCGCGCGTGGGGCTGAGTGGGGCGATACGCACACGGTTATCTTGTGAGCGCGCACTGAGTTGCTCATGTTGGCCGACTTGCAGGTAAATTAACTGTCCAACCAGCCCGATAAATAAAAGCCCAATAATGACGCTGGCAATGATCAGTCGTTGCCGCACGATGCGGCGCTCACCAGACTGATCACGAAACTGCTCAAGGCGCATGCTTAGTTAACCTGGTAAGTGCGGCGTAAGCGGCGTAACAGCACGAAGATGAGCGGCCAAAGCGCCGCGCTAATGAAGGCAGGCATCCAAAATTGCCAATCTAATTGGGCATTGCCACCTAACCCGCGTACCCACAATAGGCTGATCCGAGCAATCAGTAGTATGACCAATACATTCAAGGCTTGTTGCCAGATGGGGAGGTTGCGGATGCGCTGGTGGAGTTGAAGAATAATAAACACCGCGAGTGTTAACGACAGCGCGTGCGCGCCGAGCAGCGTTGCTTGCAAGACGTCTTGGACAATGCCAGTCAACCAAGCGACACCCAATCCGACTCGCGCCGGCAAGGCGAGGCTCCAATAAATCAGTACCAAGCCAATCCACTCGGGTCGAAACGCTGCCAGGCCCCCAGGTAGCGGGACAATGGTGAGAACCAAGGCCAGCACGACAGTGAGTACGATCAGCCAGCCGCCCTGATGTGACGGGCTATTCATCAGCGTCGGCCTCAGGGGTGGGTGGCGGGCTGGTTTCGCGTTGAATCAAAAGGACTTCTTGAATACGTCCCAGTGCGCCATGGGGCGCAACGTCAATGCTTGCAAAGGGGGCGCCGGGGTCGGGATTGATGGCGCTCACTGCACCGACGGGATAACCGGCCGGAAAGCGCCCGCCAAGCCCTGAGGTTACCAATAGATCGTTGACTTTAATGTCGGCATTATTGGGCAAGCTCTCAATATTGAGCACATCGGTGCGCCCGGTTCCGAGGGCAACGCTGCGCAGCCCGTTGCGGTTGACTTGAACGGGGATGGCGTGGCCCGGGTCACTAATGAGTCGCACCGTGGCGCTGAACGGCGAGACATGGTCAACCTGGCCAATGACGCCGTCACCATCGATGACCGCTTGGCCCACTTCGACGCCTGCGTTGAGCCCTTTGTCAATTTCGATGACGTGGCTGAAGGGGTCGAGATCGACGGCAACGAGCTCGGCAATGAGGACGGGCTGCTCAAGGTCATAGGATGAGTCGAGGAGGCTGCGCAAGCGGATATTTTCAACCTCAAGGGCATCGAGGCGTTGCAAGCGCGCTTCAACCACCTGCTGGCGATTGCGCAAGCGCTCATTTTCGGCAATCAATTCACGGCGGCTCGCCAGTTGTTGGTCAGCGCTGGCGACTAGCTGACTGGGTAGCTCAGCGATCAGTCGAATCGGGTGGGCGAGCGCGGAAACGGTCTGACGGATGGGATCAAGCAAACCGAGGCGATAATCGGTCATCATCAGCGCGAGCGACATAACCACCAGCAGCACGAAGCGCACGCTGGTTGAGGGGCCTTCAGTAAATAGCGGTTTGATGGTCTCGCTCTCCACGCCGGTTACAGCCACAAACCCCAAGGCTAGTTACATCAGGGTGCTCGCCGCAACTGCTTGAGCCGGAGCCGGCATTCACTCACTGGTAAACAGATCGGCGCCGCGTTCGTCCATGAGTTCCAACGCTCGACCGCCGCCGCGGGCGACACAGGTGAGCGGATCTTCGGCAATCACCACGGGTAGCCCGGTCTCTTCCATTAGTAGCCGATCGATGTTGCGCAATAGTGCACCGCCGCCGGTGAGCACGATGCCCCGGTCGGCAACGTCGGCACCCAGCTCGGGTGGGGTTTGTTCGAGTGCAGTTTTAACCGCGCCGACGATGCCGGATAGTGGCTCTTGCAGCGCTTCGAGCATTTCATTGGAGTTTAGCGTAAAGCTGCGGGGAATACCTTGGGCGAGGTTGCGGCCTTTGACTTCAAGCTCGCGGACTTCATTGCCCGGAAAGGCCTGGCCAATTTCATGCTTAATGCGCTCTGCGGTCGTCTCACCAATGAGGATGCCGTAGTTGCGGCGAACGTAGTTAACAATCGCCTCATCGAACTTATCGCCACCGATGCGCACCGACGCCGAGTAAACAATGCCATTGAGGGATAACACCGCCACCTCTGAGGTGCCGCCACCGATGTCGAGCACCATGGAGCCACGCGCCTCATCAACCGGCATATTGGCGCCGATAGCGGCGGCCATCGGCTCTTCGATTAAATACACCTCGCGCGCCCCGGCGCCGGCTGCGGATTCGCGAATCGCGCGGCGCTCCACTTGCGTTGAGCCGCAAGGTACACAGACCAGCACGCGTGGGCTGGGCCGAAAAAAGCGCGCTTCATGAACCTTCTTAATAAAGTACTGGAGCATTTTCTCGGTGACCGTAAAGTCAGCGATAACGCCGTCCTTGAGCGGCCGAATCGCCTTAATTGTGCCCGGCGTGCGGCCGAGCATGAGCTTGGCTTCGCGGCCAACCGCGGCAATGGTCTTAGGCCCACCGTCACGATCTTGACGGATTGCAACCACCGAGGGCTCGTCGAGCAAGATTTCTTGACCACGGGAGTAGATCAGCGTGTTGGCTGTCCCTAAGTCGATGGAAAGATCGTTTGAGAAAATGCCCCGTATGCCCTTGAACATGAAGAAATCCAGTCGGTGAATAAAGATCCGCTAAGTTATCAACAGCCGGGGGTTTGGGCAAGCCGCCCGATGTGGTAGTTTTAACGGCTGGTGCCGGGCTTTTCGAGGGAATCTGTGCATGGCGGTGGATCAGGATGATGTCGGGCAGATCGCCCATCTCGCACGGCTTGCCGTTAGCGATGAAGCGCGCGCTGAGCACGCTCGCAACCTCAGCAATATTTTGGCTTTCGTCGAACGCTTGTCGGCGGTCGACACGCAGGGCGTTGAGCCACTGGCCCATCCGCTGGAAATGACGCAGCGGCTGCGCGTCGATGAGGTCAGCGAAGGCAATCAGCGCGATCGCTTTCAGGCGCTGGCACCACTGACCGAAGACGGTCATTACTTAGTACCGCGTGTTATCGAATAACGCTCCCCATCGGGGCTCGCCAGGATCAGACCAACATGCACGATCGCACCATTGCCGAGTTGTCGGCTGCGCTTGAGCGCGGCGATTTCTCCAGCGTTGAACTCACGCGCGCCACGCTTGAAGCCGTTGAGCACGGCGCGGGGCTAAACGCCTTCATCACCACCACCCCAGAGCTGGCGCTGGCGCAGGCACAGGCCGCCGATCAAGCCCGGGCCCGCGGCGAGGCCACAGCGCTCACCGGTGTGCCGATCGCCCATAAAGATATTTTTTGCACCGATGGTGTGCGTACCAGTTGTGGTAGCCGCATGTTGGATGGCTTTGCTCCACCCTACGATGCCCACGTCGTCGAGCGTATGCGCGCCGCGGGTGCGGTCATGGTGGGCAAAACCAATATGGATGAGTTTGCCATGGGCTCATCTAACGAAACCAGTTACTACGGGCCGGTTAAAAACCCCTGGGACACCACCTGCGTGCCGGGTGGGTCGTCTGGCGGGTCGGCTGCGGCCGTGGCAGCGGGGCTCGTTGCGGGTGCGACCGGTACCGATACCGGCGGCTCAATTCGTCAGCCGGCGGCACTGACGGGCATTAGTGGTCTAAAGCCCACCTATGGAAGGGTCTCGCGCTACGGCATGATTGCCTTTGCCTCCAGTCTTGATCAGGCCGGTCCGATGGCACGCAATGCCGAGGACTTGGCGCTTATGCTTGAGGCCATGGCCGGGTTTGATGCGCGTGACTCGACCTGCGTTGATACGCCGGTGCCGAATTATCACGCTGGGCTCAATGATTTTGAGCTAAAAGGCCTCAAGGTCGGCCTGCCGCGTGAATACTTTGCCACCGAGGGGGTGGATAGCGCGGTGAGGCAAGCGGTTGAAGCCGCGGTCGAGACATTGCGTGAGGCGGGCGCAGAAATCCATGAGATATCGCTGCCCCATACCGAGCTCGCCGTGCCGGTCTACTACGTTATTGCCCCTGCCGAGGCATCATCTAACCTGTCGCGCTTTGATGGCGTGCGCTATGGCCATCGCTGCGCGGACCCCCAAGACCTTGAAGATCTCTACAAGCGCAGCCGCGCCGAGGGCTTTGGCGAGGAGGTGCAGCGCCGCATTATGGTGGGCACCTACGCGCTGTCCGCGGGCTATTTTGATGCGTATTACCTGAAAGCCCAGCAGGTTCGGCGCATGATTCGCGATGATTTTGCCAAGGCGTTTGCCTCGGTCGATGTGATTGCGGGGCCAACCGCGCCGTCCCCAGCCTTTGCGATCGGCGCCAAGGCCGATGATCCGGTGCAGATGTATCTTTCCGATATTTTTACGATCGCCGTCAACCTCGCCGGGCTGCCCGCGCTGTCAGTGCCGGCCGGTTTGGCAGACCAGCGTCCGGTGGGGCTGCAGTTAATTGGCAATCACTTTGCCGAGGCTCAATTGCTTGGCGTCGCGCACGGCTATCAGCAGCGCACCGATTGGCATACCCAGCGACCATCAGGCGAGGGCTAGGACCATGCAGTGGGAAACCATCATCGGCCTGGAGCTGCACGCGCAGCTAGCAACCAATACCAAGATATTCTCCGGCGCCTCGACCGCGTATGGCGGCTCGGCGAATACCCAAGCCTGTGCGATTGATTTGGGCATGCCCGGCATGCTGCCGGTGCTCAATGAGCGCGCGGTGGATTTTGCCATTCGGCTGGGTTTGGCTTTAGATGCCGAGGTGGCTGGGCGCTCGGTGTTTGCGCGCAAAAACTACTTTTACCCCGATTTGCCTAAGGGCTATCAGATCTCGCAGTACGAAATCCCGGTGGTCGGTCGTGGTCACCTAGATATCGACCTCGACGATGGTCGCCGTAAGCGCATCGGCGTGACCCGCGCTCACCTCGAAGAAGATGCTGGCAAGAGCTTGCATGAGGGGTTTGCCGCCATGAGCGGCATAGATCTCAATCGCGCGGGGACGCCGTTACTCGAAATTGTCTCTGAGCCCGACCTGCGTTCAGCGGCCGAGGCGGTCGCCTATATGAAGAAGATGCACTCATTGGTGCGGTATCTGGGTATTTGTGATGGCAACATGCAAGAGGGCAGTTTTCGTTGTGATGCCAACGTCTCCGTGCGCCCGATGGGCACGCTCGAGCTAGGCACCCGCGCTGAGCTTAAAAACCTCAACTCGTTTCGATTTGTGGAAAAGGCGATTAACTACGAAGTCGAGCGCCAAATTGCGCATATTCAGGACGGTGGCACGGTCATTCAGGAGACGCGGTTGTTTGATGCGGATCGCGGAGTGACCCGGTCGATGCGAGGCAAGGAAGAAGCCAACGACTATCGCTACTTTCCGGATCCGGATTTATTGCCGCTTGAAATTAGCGTCGAGCAAATTCAAGCGGTGCGTGAAACCCTGCCAGAGCTGCCGGATGCCAAGCGCGAGCGTTTTGTCGCCGATTATGGGCTGAGTGACTATGACGCGGCGGTGTTAACGAGCAGCCGTGAGCTTGCCGATTACTTCGAAGCCGTTGCCGCGCGTTGTCCTGATGCCAAGCTCGCGGCCAACTGGGTCATGGGCGAGTTATCAGCGGCGCTCAACAAAGTCGGCCTCGAGATTGATCAAAGCCCGGTCGACGCCGCGATGCTTGCCGGCCTGTTGGCCCGAATTAGTGATGAAACGATCTCGGGCAAGATCGCTAAAGAAGTGTTCGAGGCGATGTGGCAGGGCGCGGGCGATGCCGATCGGGTTATTGCTGATCGCGGCCTTGAGCAGGTGAAGGACACGGGCGCCATTGAGGCGCTGGTGGAGGAAGCGATTGCCGCTAACCCCCAGCAGCTCGAGCAGTATCGGGCAGGCAAAACCAAACTCATGGGCTTTTTTGTGGGCCAAGTGATGAAAGCCTCGGGTGGCAAAGCCAACCCGCAGCAAGTCAATGAGATCTTGAAAGCGCGTTTGGATGGCGACTAGCGCATGAGCGATAAGCTTGAGCGGTTTATCTTTGAGCACGCCGACGTCCGCGGTGAGATCGTCCAGCTCGACCAGGCCTATGCGCAGATCCTGGCGCGCACCGATTACGCCCCGGCGGTGCAGCGGCTGGTGGGTGAGGGCTTGGCAGCCGTGGCGTTACTCGCGGCAACGCTTAAATATCCGAGCTCACTGACTTTGCAGGTGCAATCGCAAGGCCCGTTGTCGTTGCTGCTGGTGCAAGCGGGCAGCGATGGCGCACTCCGTGCGATGGCGCGATCACGCGCTGAGTTGCCGGAGGTGGCTGATTTAGCGGCACAAGCGCAAAAGGGTACGCTCGCCATCACGATCGACCCGGAAGAGGGCGGTGAGCGCTACCAAGGGGTGGTGGATTTAGCCGGTGGCAGTTTGGCGGCGGCGTTAGAGCATTATTTTCGCGAATCTGAGCAACTGCCCACGCAGGTCTGGCTCTCGGCCAGCGCCGATCAAGCGGCAGGTATGTTAATTCAACGCTTGCCCCGCGATGAAGCTAACGTGGCGGGTGAAGATGAAGACGCGTGGGAGCGGGCCGGGCATTTGGCTGCGACGGTGACCGGGGAGGAGTTGCGCGCGCTTGAGCCGAGCGAGGTGATGCGGCGGCTTTTTTACGAAGAAGATATCCGCGTTTTTGACCCCATGCCGTTTCGATTTCGTTGCCGATGCTCGCGCGATCGCGTCGGGGCGATGTTGCATGGGCTGGGTGAGCAAGAAATGCGTGAGACGCTCGCCGAGCAAGGCCAAGTTGAGGTGCATTGTGATTTTTGCAATGAGCCCTATCGATTTGATGCCGTCGACATCGAAGCGTTATTCGCTGACCCAGCCGCGCAGCCAACTCGCCCGAGCCAGCGCTCGCACTAACGCTGACAGACCGGGCAATCGGGGTCGATGCGCAGGTCGAGTCGCCGCCAAGACTGGCTCAGCGCGTCGTTTATCAGTAGCCGGCTGTTGAGTGGTGTGCCTAGATCGGTCAGTACTTTAATCGTCTCCACCGCTTGCAGGCTGCCCATAACGCCGGGGAGTGGGCCGAGGACACCGGTCTCGCTGCAGCTCAATGCCTCTTCGCCCGTGTCTTCAAATACGCACCGATAACAGGGCCCGCCCTGATCCGGACGAAAGACCGCGAGCTGGCCGTCCATACCGATTACCGCTGCGGCTACCAGCGGGGTTTGGGTGGCGACACAGGCGGCATTCACGGCAAACCGTGTGGCGAAGTTATCCGAGCCATCAACCACCACATCAACCGCATCTGCGAGTGCTTCGAGTTGCGTGGCCTCTAAGCGAGTGCTCAAGGCATGCACGGCAATCGTTGGGTTGAGGGCTTCAATGCGCTGGCAGGCGGCTTGTGTCTTGGGCTTGCCAACATCGTCGGTGGTGTAGAGGATTTGGCGTTGTAAGTTGGTGAGCTCGACCTGATCAAAGTCGGCCAAGTCCAAGCGGCCAACACCGGCGGCAGCCAAATAGAGGGCGGCCGGTGAGCCAAGCCCCCCGAGCCCAACAATGAGGACGCGGCTATCCAAGAGCTTTTCCTGCCCGGCGAGGTCAAGCCCTGGGACCATAATTTGGCGGCTGTAGCGGCGTAGTTGTTCGTCATTCACGGCAACGCACTCCACTGAGCGCCGCTGACGCGCTCATGACCGGCGAGGTCGGAATGGGTTGTCACCTGATTAAAGCCGTTGCGGGTGAGCTGCGCGCGCACCGCCTCGCCCTGGCGATAGCCATGTTCAAGCCAAATCCAGCCACCGGCTTGGAGGTGCTGCGGTGCCGCTTGGATAATCGCGCTGATCGCCTCCAGACCGGTGGCTCCAGCGCGCAGTGCCGCGCGGGGCTCAAAGCGGGCATCACCTTGGTCGGGGTGGGGCTCGGCATCGGCGATATAGGGTGGGTTGGCAAGAATTAAATCAAAGCGCGCGCCATTGACGGGTGCGTACCAATTGCCTTGCTTAAATTGAATCGCTTCCGCTCCAAGGCGCTCGGCATTGTGACGAGCACAGGCAAGGGCCTGCGCGCACTGATCAACCGCCACAATTTGGGCGCTCGGCCAGGCGCGGGCCATGGCGATCGCAATACAACCGCTGCCTGTGCCCAGATCAAGGATGTGAGCACTGGGGTAATTGAGTGCGGTGGTGATTAGCAGTTCGGTTTCCGGGCGCGGAATCAGTACCGCGGCGTCGATGCTCAGGGTGAAATCCATAAACCCGCGCTCGCCAACACAGTAAGCGACCGGTTCGCCGCCGGCGCGACGCGAAAGTAAGGCTTCAAAGGCTTGCCAGGCGCTCGGTGCAAGCGCGGCTTCGGGGTGCGAGCGCATTCGCAGGCGCGACGCCCCGCTGGCCTTTTCGAGTAGGTATTCGGCATCGGCGGCTGCGCTGGGGCTAACCGCTTGGAGGCATTGCACGCCGTACTGACGGGCTTCGCCGAGCGTCATCGGCGCTGTCACTTGAGCCCGGCGGCGCGCAGGTTAATCGCTTGGTTTTCGAGCATCACCGGAATGCCATCATCGACGCGATACACGCGCTCTTCGTTGTCGGTAATGAGCCCCTGCTCAAGCGCGGTATCAACGACGCTGTCATCTTGGTAGCGGACACGGCCGGCCATAATTTGCTCGTTGAGCGCTTTGAGCTCGCTGCGATTCATGCTGCGCACGGGTTGTTTGGTCACCGGGCAGCACAAGACATCGAGGAGTTTACGATCAATCGCCATGCGGATTTCCTTTCAATTGCCATTAGCCAAAAGAATAGCAGACCCGGTGCGGATACCGTCTCAACATAGCCAACGCGCTCATCTCGGGCTACCATATCGAGCTTGAAAATCAACGCATAGACTTGAGAGTTCATTATGAGCGACGCGCCAATCGACAATCTCAATGTAGAGGCCCAAGAATTGCTGCCGACGCCCGCGGCGATCAAAGAGCGCCTGCCGCTTGGCGAGACCGGTCGTGCCACGGTTGAGTCGGGGCGCCACACGGTTGAAAAGATCTTGCAGGGCGCTGATCCGCGCTTGCTGGTCGTGATCGGGCCGTGCTCGATTCATGACGTCGAGGCCGCGAAGGATTACGCGCGGCGGCTCAAAGCACTACACGACGCGCTCGCTGACGAGCTGTTCATTGTCATGCGGGTTTACTTTGAAAAGCCGCGGACGACCGTCGGTTGGAAAGGCTTAATTAACGATCCGGCGATGGATGATAGCTTTGATATCGAACAAGGACTGACCCGCGCGCGGGAGCTACTGCTATATCTCGCTGAAATTGGATTGCCGGCGGGGACAGAGGCGCTCGATCCGATCACGCCGCAGTATTTGGGTGATTTGATTAGCTGGACGGCGATTGGTGCCCGCACCACCGAATCACAAACCCACCGCGAAATGGCGAGCGGTCTATCCACGGCGGTGGGCTTTAAAAATGGCACCGATGGCAGCCTTGATGTTGCTATTAATGCCATGCGCTCAGCGGCAAGTCGTCACAGCTTCTTAGGAATTACCCAGCAAGAAGGCCGCTCGGCGATTATTCGTACGGCTGGCAACCCGCATGGCCATGTCGTGCTGCGCGGCGGCAGCCAGCCCAATTACGATTCCGTTAGCTTGGCGCTGTGTGAAAAAGCACTGGCTGATGCCGGTTTGCCAACCCGCTTGATGGTTGACTGCAGCCACGCTAACTCGAATAAAGACCCGGCCTTACAACCGTTGGTGATGGAGAATTTGGTCAATCAAATTATTGAAGGCAACCGCTCGATTGTCGCGGTGATGATTGAGAGCAACATTGGTTGGGGTGCGCAAAAACTCACCGCTAACCCGGCTGATCTTGAATATGGAGTCTCGATTACCGATGCCTGTATCGATTGGCCAACGACCGAGTCTTTATTGCGCGATGCCGCCACGCGCTTGGCTCAGCCGTTGATGGCGCGGGTTGGTTAACAACCGCTGGGATAATTTTAACTTGACCCGGGTGGCAACCAAGGGTTGAATCTGTCTCCGATTTAATGGAGGTGCAAAATGACCGACAAGGCTTCCCTGCCCGTTCGAGGCATCGAACCTTACCAGCCTGAAACTGGCGAAGAGTACATGAACGAGCGTCAGCAAGCGCATTTTCAGGCCATTCTCGAAGCCTGGAAACAGCAACTTCTTGATGAAGTGGAACGCACAGTCAGTCATATGCGTGACGATGCCAATCACTACGCCGATCCGGCCGATCGGGCGACTCAGGAAGAGGAATTCGCGCTCGAGCTGCGGACCCGCGATCGTGAGCGCAAGTTAATCCGCAAAATCGACAAAACCATGGACCTCATTCGCAACGACGACTACGGTTTTTGCGAGCAATGCGGGGTTGAGATTGGCCTACGCCGGCTCGAGGCCCGTCCCACGGCGACCTTGTGCGTCGACTGCAAGACGCTCGAAGAAATCCGCGAAAAGCAGCGCGTCGCTTAATCCGCGAGCGCGGCGAGCTGATCGGCCTGATATTCGCTGATCAATGGATCGACAATGGGGTCGAGCTGCCCCATTAAAATCGCCTCAAGCTTATACAACGTCAGGTTAATCCGATGATCGGTCACGCGGCCTTGCGGATAGTTGTAGGTGCGAATGCGCTCAGAGCGGTCGCCGCTGCCAACCAGTAGTTTGCGCGTCTCACTGAGCTCGCTCGCCGCCGCCTCCTGTTGGGCATCCATCAGTCGGGCTTGCAATAAACTCAGCGCTTTAGCGCGGTTTTTGTGCTGCGAGCGCTCATCCTGACACTCAACCACCACCCCAGTGGGAATATGGGTCATACGCACCGCTGAGTCGGTTTTATTGACATGCTGACCGCCCGCTCCCGAAGCCCGGAAAGTGTCCACCTTCAGGTCTGCAGGGTTGATGTCGATGTCATCGAGCGTGTCGGCCTCCGGCAAAATCGCCACCGTACAGGCCGAGGTGTGGATGCGGCCCTGTGACTCGGTCGCGGGGACCCGTTGTACGCGGTGCGCGCCAGACTCGAACTTAAGGCGAGAGTAAACATTACGTCCGGCGAGCCGGGCGACCACCTCACGATAACCGCCTTGCTCGCCCTCGCTCTCGCTGATGATTTCGCTCTTCCAGCCCTGCTGCTCGGCGTAGCGCAAGTACATGCGCAATAAGTCACCGGCAAATAATGCCGCCTCATCGCCACCGGTGCCGGCTCGAATTTCGATAAACAAATTGCGTCCGTCGTTAGGATCCTCGGGCAGCATGAGGACTTTAAGTTCGGCTTCCAGCGCTTCGATACGCTCGGCGGTCGCGCTGATTTCGTCTTCGGCCATGGCCCGTAGCTCAGGATCACGCTCTTGGCGCATTTCTTCCGCCGCCGCGAGGTCAGCCTGCGCCGCATCGAGTGCGGCCATACTGCGAACGAGTGGCTCGAGACGGGCATATTCTTGCGACAGCCGGGTAAAGCGCTCGGTATCCGCGATTACTTCGGCGTCGGCTAATAGTCCTTCGATTTCTTCGTGGCGCTCAACCAAATGGTCGAGCTTACGGCGCAGGCTTTCATTCATTCGTCGTCTTCATCATGTTGTTCATCAAGGCCCAAGAGGATCCGGCTTTGCCGGATGATTTCGGCATCACCCGTGCGGGCCGCATCACGCAGGCCCATGGTGGGTGGATGCAGTAGTTTGCGCGTCAACCGGTGCGCAAGCTCGTGCAGCGCTTTGTCCGCCGGTTGACCGGCCGCGAGTTGGCGTTGTGCATGGGCGAGTGCTTCATCGCGCTGGTGTTCGGCGTGTTGGCGATAGCGTCGAATGGCGCCCACCGCATCGAGCGTGCGAACCCAGTCCATAAACCGCGCGGCTTGTTCATCAACCAAGCGCTCGGCTTGATCGGCGGCATCAGCGCGCGAGCGCAGCCCACGATCAATGACATCACGCAGGTCGTCAACGGTATAAAGGTAGAGATCCGCCAAGTCCTCAGCCGCCGGGTCAATATCACGCGGCACGGCTAAATCGACAACAAAAATCGGCTGCCGCCGACGCGCGGTTAGCGCTTGGGCGAGGGTTGAGCGGGCGACGATGGGGGTGTCGCTCGCGGTGCAGGAGATAACAATGTCAGCCTGGCGCAACGCGCGCCCAATATCCTCTAACCCCAGCGCCTCACCATGACAGAGCGCGGCGACGGCCTCAGCGCGGGAGCGGTTGCGGTTGGCGACTTGAATGCCAGCCATGCCCTGATCATAAAAATGCCGCGCGGTTAGTTCGATCATTTCACCGGCGCCGATCAGTAAGACCCGGCGTTTATCCAGCGAGCCGAAAATTTGCCGCGCTAATGTAACCGCCGCAAAGGCCACCGATACTGGGTGGGCACCGATGTCGGTCTCGGTGCGCACGCGCTTTGCCACCGAGAATGCATGCTGAAACAACCGATCAAGCACTTGCCCTAAGAGTCCGGCTCGGGTGGCGGAATGGTAGGCGAGCTTCGCCTGTCCAAGGATTTGTGGCTCGCCGAGCACTAATGAATCGAGCCCTGCAGCGACGCGTAACAGGTGCACGATGGCGTCACGGGCGTGCAGGGTGTAGAGATACGGTGCGAGTTCGTTTGGGGTGAGCGAGTGCTGGCTCTCTAGCCAGCGCTGCAACACCGCCGGCGAGCCCTCTGGGGTAAGCACCGCATAGATCTCGGTGCGATTGCAGGTCGACAGCACCGCCGCCTCGCGAACGCCAGGGCGGGCGGCAAGATCAGTCAACGCCTGATCGAGACGATCGGCTGCAAAGACCACTCGCTCTCTGACCGCAAGCGGCGCTGATTGATGATTAAGGCCGAGGCTAACGACAGGCATTAAGGTCCGGTTGGTTAGAGACTGGCAAAAAAATTGTAGGGCAGCACAAACGCAAGATACGTATAGTAAGGCTTTGATGACCTGTTTCGCTAACCGAATCGTTTCGCGGGTCCGATGGTCCGCTCGCGGGGTCTGGGTAATTGGACTGGTTGGCTTCGTCAGTCTGCTGGTTGCCTGTGCGCCCGTTGCCGTTGATCAGGTCCCGGTTGGGGCCCGAGCGGATACCCGCATCATGCGCTCAGAGCCACTAGAGCCGAGTCGCTCGACGCAGCTTTTGACCGATATTATGGCCGCTGAATTGGCCTTAAGTCGGGGGGCATTAGCGCAGGCGAGTGACTACTATGCCCAAGCGGCGATGGTGAGTCCCGATCCACGCATCAGCGAGCGCGCTGTGCAATTGGCTTTATCACTCGACAATCGGCCGCGAACCACGCGGCTGCTGAAGCGCTGGTTAAGCCTCGATGCCGATCAATTCGATGCCCGACAATTGCTGGCGTTCAATCAACTCCGTTCTGATCAACCCGATCAGGCGCTGGCCACGCTGCAGGCCGGCATGCCGAGAAGCCAAGAAGCGCGTGAGGCGGCATTGGCAAGCATTAGCCGCCTGTTTCAGGACCCATCCCTGCCGGCGTCGGTGATCGATCTTATGCGCTCGCTCTACGATGGGTATCCCGATTCGCCCGCCGCTGCGTTGGGTCTGGCACGAGTGGGACTGGCCCGCGAGCGTTTTGAGCTCGCCCAGCAGGCGGTTTCGGCAGCGCTCGACAAACGCCCCGATTGGACCACCGCGCAGTTGCTGCAGGCTGATCTGTTGCGCCGCACTAACCAAGCCAAAGCGGCGCTAGCAGCCTATCAGGACGTTATTCAGAGCAGTGAGCCAGATGTGCAGACCTATCTTGATGCCGCGCAGTTGGCGATCGATCTGGATGCCTCGGCATCAGCTCAGAATATGTTGTCGCAGGCCATCGAGCAGTACCCCGAGCGCGCGCAGTTGCGCTACGTTCGGGCGATTAGCTGGATGCTAGACGACCAGGTCGCTGCCGCCGAGGCCGATTTTCGTTGGTTATTGGAGCGTCAGCCGAATAATCCGCGGGTACTGAACGCGCTCGGGTATACCTTAGTCGACCAGACTCAGCGGATTGACGAGGGGCATGCGCTTATTGCGCGTGCCTACGCCCTCGAGCCCGATAATGCGGCGATCATCGACAGCATGGGCTGGGCAGAATTTCGTCAGGGGCGCGTCGATTCCGCCCTTGAGTACTTGCGCCGCGCTTACGAAAAAACGCCCGATAATGCTGAAATCGCCGCGCATCTCGGTGAAGTACTCTGGGTGCAGGGTGATAAAACCGCAGCAAAAAAGGTTTGGACTGATGCCCGTGAGCGCAGTCCCGAGGATGCGGTGTTACTCGAAACCCTTGAGCGGTTGTTGCCATGAGTGTGGCGTCGTTGCCGCGATCATTGGGGGTTTTGTTGCTGATGGTTGGCTTGAGTGGCTGCGCGATCCAGCCACCGAGCCCGCCTTCAGTGGATCGGGGCATCCCGCTGTCAGACTGGGCATCGACGGGCTTTCCGGATCAATGGCAGCTTACCGGTCGAACCGCGTTGCGCATCGATGATGAGGCCATGAGCGCGACACTGCAGTGGCAACAACGCGCGTTGCAGTATCAAATCGATTTGCGCGGGGCGCTTGGCGCCGGCAGCCTTCGGTTAGTCGGTGATGCGGATCAAGCCACGTTAAGCACCTCTGATGGCGAGCGCTTTCGTGCCGCCAACGCCGAGGAGTTGGTGCGCGCGACAACCGGCTATACCCTCCCGGTCGGGCTATTGCGTTGGTGGGTAACGGGCCGGCCTGCGCCCTGGCTTGAGGGCTGGGTCGTGCTCGATGATCAACAACGCGCTGAAGTGATTCGCCAAGGGGGTTGGACTATCACCTATGATCGCTACCAAAGCCGTGCCGGCACAGCGCTACCGGGGCGGGTAAGTGTGCAGCGTGATGGCGTCGAGGTGCGCTTATCAATCCGCCGCTGGCAGCTTGGCGCGTGAATAGGACATCTGCGGACTGGCCGGCTCCGGCGAAGATCAACCGCTTTTTGCATGTTACCGGGCAGCGAGACGATGGCTATCACGATCTACAAACCCTGTTTCAGTTTGTTGAGCCGGTGGATTGGCTTGATTTTACGCTAACCGATGATGGCATTATTCAGCGCGAAGGCGGCGTCGATGGCCTCGATGCCGACGCCGATTTAGTGGTTCGTGCCGCCCGTGCGCTGCAGCGGCATAGCCCGGGCCACTGGGGTGTCAACATCCGCTTGCACAAGCACATCCCCGTGGGTGGCGGCTTGGGGGGTGGGTCATCTGATGCTGCGACGACCTTGGTTGCGCTGAACAAGCTGTGGGATTGCCGACTCGAGCGCGCGCAACTCGCGCAGCTCGGCCGAGGGCTGGGGGCTGATGTGCCGGTGTTTATTCACGGGCAGGCCGCTTGGGCTGAAGGCATTGGTGATCAACTCACGCCGGTGGTGGTGGATCAGCCGTGGCTATTGTTGGTCGACCCCGGGGTTGCGGTGGCGACCGAGGCAATTTTTTGTGACGCTAAATTGACACATTCCCAAGCGCATATAACAATACGCGCCTTTGAAGACGGGGCGGTGAGAAACGATTGCGAACCGGTGGTGGTGCGTCGTTACCCCGAAATCGGGGCCGAACTCAAGCGGCTCGCGGCACTGGGCCCGACGCGATTGACCGGAACCGGCGCTTGCTTGTTTGCCTGGTTTGCCACACGCAGGGACGCCGAGCAGGCACTTGTTCAGTGGCGCGGGAAGGGGCATGCTTGGGTTTGCCAAGCGTTGAACGAGTCGCCACTCATCGACCGTCTCAAAGTTGAACCAGATCGATAATTGGGGCGTAGCCAAGCGGTAAGGCACGGGGTTTTGATCCCCGCATGCGCAGGTTCGAATCCTGCCGCCCCAGCCAATTTCAACGACGCAGCGCAGGTGGCTACGGGCATGGAAAACGGAAGCATGATGGTGTTCTCAGGGAATGCCAACCCCGCTTTGGCCAGCGCTGTGGCCACGAACCTGAAAACCCGCCTCGGCGATGCGCTAGTCACAAGCTTTAGTGATGGCGAAGTGCAAGTTGAAATCAACGAGCACGTTCGCGGCCATGACGTCTTCATCATCCAACCCACCTGTGCGCCGGCCAACGATAACCTCATGGAGCTGTTGGTCATTGCCGACGCGCTGCGGCGCTCATCGGCCGCCCGAATCACCGCGGTGGTGCCGTATTACGGTTATGCCCGCCAAGATCGCCGCCAGCGCTCGCAGCGCGTGCCGATTAGCGCCAAGCTAACCGCCGACATGATTACGGCGGCGGGCATTAATCAGCTGGTTACGGTTGATTTGCACGCCGATCAGATTCAGGGCTTTTTCAACATTCCCGTCGACAATGTCTACGCCTCGCCGGTGATGTTGGGCGATATCTGGCGCCAGATTTATCAGGACAAAATTGTCGTCTCACCCGATGTGGGCGGGGTGCTACGGGCGCGGGCAGTGGCTCGGCGGCTGGATAATGCCGATTTGGCCATTATCGATAAGCGCCGGCCGCGGGCGAACGAAATGGAAGTGATGAACATTATCGGTGATGTTGAGGATAAGACCTGTATCATCGTCGACGACATTATCGATACCGCGGGAACCTTGTGTCAGGCGGCGAGCGCGCTGAAAGAGCGCGGCGCCGGCAAGGTGGTGGCTTATATCACTCACCCGGTGCTCTCGGGCCCAGCCATTGAGCGGATCGAAAACGGACATCTTGACGAGCTGATCGTCACCGATAGCATCCCGCTGTCGGCCGAGGCAGCCGCGAGTACTCGAATTCGTCAGCTATCGCTGGCGGAAATGCTTGCCGAGACAATGCGGCGAGTCAATAACGATGAGTCAGTCAGCGAGCTCTTCGTCGACTGATTTTTATACCTGCCCTTGGTCGCGGGGGTAACTACGGAGAACATGAACTCATGAGCGTTGAACTCAAACTGGATGCGACGATTCGCGAAGACCAGGGCAAGGGTGCGAGCCGCCGCCTGCGTCGCGCGAAGCAAGTCCCTGGCATCCTCTATGGTGCCGGTAAAAACCCGGTCTCACTGACCTTGGATGAAGAGCAGATTCTTCGACTGATGCGCGAAGAAGCGTTCTTCTCGCAGATTCTTGAGGTTAAGGTCAAAGGCAAACGCGCTGAAAAAGCCATTCTTAAAGATCTGCAGCGGCATCCGTTTAAGCCGCTGGTCACGCACATGGATTTGTTGCGGATTAAGGCCGGTGAGAAGATGCGCCAAAGCGTGCCGATTCACTTTCTTAACCAAGAGACGGCCACGGGCGTCAAACTGGGTGGCGGCGTCGTTCACCATGACGCCATCGAGGTCGAAGTCGAATGTCTGCCTGATGATCTGCCGGCTGCAATTGATGTTGATATCGCTGAGTTGGAGTTGGGTAGCTCGATTCATCTCTCCGATATTGCGGCCCCTGAGGGCGTGAGCTTCCCGGGGCTGGACCCGGAGGCTGATCACGATCCGCTGTTGGTGAGCATCCATGCGCCACGCAAGGTGGTTGACGAGGACGACGAGGAAAGCACAGACGAGGCTGATTCCGGTGAGCCAGCTGCCGATGCCGGTGATGAGCCGAGCGACGGCGAGGATAGTTAACGCCGCAGGCGATAAGGCGGGCGTATGAGTGCTGAGTCGGTGCAACTCATCGTCGGCCTAGGCAATCCTGGGCCGAAGTACGAAGCGACCCGTCACAACGCGGGGTTTTGGTGTCTTGAAGCGCTGGCGCGTCAGGCATCAATCAGTTTGCGCGCTGAGCGTAAGTTTCATGGCTGGACGGGGCGCTGGCAGAGCGATGCTGGTGATGTGCACCTACTCTGTCCGGCGACTTACATGAACCATAGCGGTCGCGCGGTAGCCGCGCTCATGCAGTTCTATCGCATCGACCCCGCGGCGGTTTTAGTCGTTCACGATGAAATTGACTTAAGCGTCGGTGAGGCGCGACTCAAGGTCGGAGGCGGTCATGGCGGGCACAACGGGTTGCGCGACATCGTCGCGGCCCTGGGGACGCCGGGGTTTTCACGGCTGCGTCTGGGTGTCGGCCATCCTGGGCAGGCTGATCAAGTGGTCTCTTATGTCTTGCATGCGCCCGGACGCGCCGAGCGTGACGGCATTGATCAGGCCATTGAGCGTGCCCTGACGGTCATGCCACTGGTTATCGCAGGCGCCCGGGAACGCGCCCAACAGCAACTGCACACACAAGGCTAGAAGGCGTTATGGGATTTAAATGTGGCATCGTGGGTTTGCCCAATGTGGGTAAGTCGACGCTTTTTAACGCGTTAACCCGCAACGAAATTCCAGCGGAAAATTACCCCTTCTGCACCATTGACCCCAATGTCGGTATTGTCCCGGTTCCCGACCCGCGTCTTGAGCAGCTTGCCGCGCTGATTAAGCCCAAAGCAACGCTGCCAACCACCATGGAATTTGTCGACATTGCCGGCTTGGTTGCCGGCGCTTCAAAGGGCGAGGGCTTGGGCAATCAGTTTTTGGCCAATATTCGTGAGACCGATGCCATTGCGCATGTGGTGCGCTGCTTTGAGAGCGATGATGTGCATCACGTCGAGGGCCGAGTTGATCCGATTGCCGATGTCGAGACAACCAATACCGAGCTGTTGTTAGCGGATCTCGACACGGTTGAGCGAGCGATTGAGCGCTATGGCAAGCGGGCTAAATCGAACGACAAAGAGGCTATCGCGATTCGTGAGGCGCTCACCGTCATGGCGGGTGGTCTTAACGAGGGCGTTCCGGTGCGCGCGCAATCGATTGATGAGGCCGGTGCCACCGCCCTCAAAGAGTTGCATTTGCTCACAGCCAAACCCGTGCTGTACGTCGCCAATGTCACTGAGGAGGGGTTTAGTGATAATCCGCAACTCACGGCGCTCGAAGCGTTAGCGCAAAAGGAGGGGGCTGGCGTCGTGGCGCTGTGCGCTTCCATCGAAGCCGAGCTCTCGCAACTCGATGCCGATGAGCAAATGGAGCTGTTAGCGGCCTATGGGCTAAGCGAGCCTGGCCTCAATCGGCTGATTCGGCATGGTTACTCGTTGCTGGGGTTGCTGACATTCTTTACCGCGGGGCCCAAAGAGGTGCGGGCCTGGACCGTGGTCGAGGGCGCAACGGCACCGCAGGGTGCAGGACGTATTCATACCGACTTCGAGCGCGGTTTTATTCGGGCCGAAGTGATTAGCTTTGACGATTATATCGCGGCGGGTAGCGAACAGGCCGTAAAAGAGAGCGGCAAAATGCGCCTTGAGGGCAAAGACTATATCCTCCGTGAGGGGGATATTTGCCACTTCCGGTTTAACGTCTAAGTGGGCCGCTCACGCCTGATTTGACAGCATCGGTCGGGCTCTGGATACTCTTCGCTCCCCGCCGGACATGGCTACGTAGCTCAGCTGGTTAGAGCACATCACTCATAATGATGGGGTCGGTGGTTCGAATCCACCCGTAGCCACCATATCGCGCCGCCTTTGGGTTAGAGCAAAAACACCGTCGCCAGGCCCAAAAACGCGACAAAGCCGATGACGTCGGTCACGGTGGTAAGAACGACACCGCCGGCAAGGGCGGGATCAATCCCGAGGCGTCTGAGCAAAAGTGGTATGCCAACACCGGTGAGCGCTGCCACGGCTAAGTTAATGGTCATGGCCGCGGCGATAATGACGCCAATCGCGGGCCGACCAAACCACACAATGGCGATGCCAGCGAGCACCGCCGCCCAAAAAAGTCCGTTTAACACCCCCACACCCAGCTCTTTGAGCAACAGCCTGCGCGTATTGCGCGAGGCAATTTGTCCCAGCGCCAATGCGCGCGTGACCAGTGTCAGGGTTTGTGTGCCGGCAATGCCACCCATGCTTGCCACCACCGGCATGAGCACCGCGAGGGCGACAATTTCAGCAATAGTCGCTTCAAATAGCCCGATAACATAGGCGGCTAGCAGGGCGGTGAGCAAATTAATCCCAAGCCACAGCGCGCGTCGTCGAGCGCTCGACCAAACCGGAGCGAATAAATCCTCCTCCTCACCCAAACCCGCCATGGTGAGGATTGAGCGCTCCGCTTCTTCACGGATGACATCAACCACATCGTCAATGGTGATACGGCCGACCAAGCGGCCACGCGCGTCGAGCACCGGCGCTGAGATTAAGTCGCGGTCTTCAAACATTTTCGCGACTTCGCGCGCCGGCGTGTCGGCGGCAATGGCAACGGCATCGGCATCAAGCAAATCAGCCACTTGGCCCGCGGGGTCGTGAGTGAGCAAGTCACTCACCCGCAGGATGCCCAAAAAGTGATCAAAGCGGCTGACAACAAACAAATGGTCGGTTAGCTCCGGTAGCGCACCGCGCATGCGCAAATAGCGCAAAACCACATCGAGACTCACATCGGGCCGCACGGTCACGGTATCGGTGTTCATCAGCCCGCCAGCGCTATCCTCAGGATACGCGAGCACCGCCTCGAGTCGTTGGCGGTTTTGGTTGTCCATGGCGCGGAGGATTTCGCCGGTCAGGGTCTTGGGTAAATCCTGGACGAAGTCGGCCAAGTCATCCATGTCCATGCCCGAGGTGGCAGCCAGCAGCTCATCATCGTCCATGTCGCGAATCAGACCGCTGCGGACTTCATCGTTAACCTCAAGCAGCACTTCACCGCCATTCTCTTCGTCCACCAGTTCCCAGAGCAGCTTGCGCTCAGGAACCGGGAATGACTCCAGCAGGTTAGCAATCTCGGCTGGGTGCAGCGCGTTGAGCATACGCGTTGCTTCGGGCGCCGTACCGCCCGCTAGCAACTCGCTCACCGTATCGGCAAGCCGCCCTTGTTTTTGTTTGAATTCTTCTGCCATGGCCTATCCTTGTTGCCGCGTGCCTATGATAGCTCGCGATGGCGCACCGTGACGCTGGCTGAATTTTGACGCAGGGCAGCGGCGAGGGCTTCAGCCAAATAAACCGAGCGGTGCTGGCCGCCAGTACAGCCAATCGCGACCGTTAAGTAACTGCGGTTTTCGGCCTCAAAGACGGGCAGCCAGTCGTCAAGAAACTGACTCAACTGTTTGCGGTAGCGCTCAACGGTAGGAATGTTGGCGAGATAGTCGGCCACGATGGGGTCGAGGCCGGTGAACGGCCTCAGCTCGGGCTTCCAATGCGGGTTGGGCAGACAGCGGCTGTCGAAGACAAAGTCAGCATCGGCCGGGGTGCCGTGCTTAAAACCAAATGATTCGATTTGTAGCGACATCCGAGCCCGGTCTTCGGTAAGCCGCGCGCGAACGATACGGCGTAATTCATGCAGCGTTGTGTGGGTGGTGTCGATGGTCAGATCAGCCCGCTCATGCAAGGGCATGAGTAGCTCGCGCTCACCGCCGATGGCTTCGGCAAGTGGCGTTTCTGGGCCGCTTAGCGGGTGCCGGCGACGGGTCTCGGAAAAGCGCTTAAGCAGGGTGGCGTCATCGGCATCCAAAAAGACAATTTCGGTGGCCAAGCCCTCGTCGCTGAGACTTGCGATAATGTCGGGAAAATCGCCGAGGTCGTCCGGGCGGTTGCGCGCATCGATTCCAACCGCGTAATGCGTGCTGAATTCGCTTTGCGCAACGTGCTGGCCAAATGCCTTGAGAAGGGCGACTGGGAGGTTGTCGATACAATAAAAACCGGCATCTTCAAGCGTCGCCAATGCAAGGCTTTTACCCGAGCCGGACAGGCCGCTGACAATAACTAAGCGCATCGGTGAGTTATTCATTGGCTTGACTGAACGGTTGGCAAGCGACGGCGTAGAGGTCATCGTCCGATTGGCAAGCGCGCAGGCGCTGCGTTAGCGCTGGGTCGCGAAACTGCTCGGCGAGTGCGGCGAGCGTTTGCGGGTGGCTGGCGTTGCTTTGACTGGGCACGAGCAGCGCGATCAGTAAATCAACGGGGTGGCCATCGGCGGCATCAAACTTGACCGGTTCGGCCAGACGCACCAAGGCCGCACGCGGTTGGCTGATTTCAGGGCTGCGGCTGTGGGGTAGCGCGACACCGGCACCGAGACCGGTGCTACCCAAACGCTCGCGTTGGGTGAGCTCTTCAAAGATGACTTGCTCGCTTGGGTGATCATCGCTCGCGGCAAGCAACGCGCTGAGTGCCTCAAGCGCGCGCTTTTTACTTGATGCCGCCACGCCGCAGCGAATTCGCTGCGGCGTGAGTAGTGCGGATATGTCCATACGCTATGGTTCCAAGGTTGGCCCGACACCGCCTTCCGGGCGGTGATGATCGCTGCGTTTTTCCTTGTGCTTGACCACCTGCCGATCGAGTTTATCGACCAGTGCATCAATCGCGGCATACATTTCATTGGCGCTGGCCTCGGCAAATACCCGAGCCCCGCTCAGCGCCATGGTAGCTTCGGCTTTTTGTGTTGTTTTTTCCACCGTCAAAATGACATGCACATCGACGACGTTGTCGAAGTGTCGCTCGAGGCGTTCAAACTTTTGATTAACGTAGTCGCGTAGTGCCTCACTAATGTCGACGTGATGGCCGCTAATATCGATTTTCATAATCGCTCCTTCAATGAGTCCGGCTCGAACATTCAAGCCGGACGTTTGCGCTGGGTGGATGAGCCAATGCCCATGCCTTCGCGATACTTTGCCACGGTGCGTCGGGCCACATGGATGCCCTCGGCCTGTAGGCGATCAGTGAGATGCGCATCGCTCAGCGGCCGCGCTGGCGGCTCAGCCGCAATAAGGCGGCGAATGCGCGCGCGAATAGCCGTTGCCGAGCATTCACCACCGTCGGCTGTGGGCACATGGCTAGAGAAAAAGGCTTTAAATTCAAGCGTGCCCTGCGGCGTGCGCATGTACTTTTGCGTGGTGATGCGCGAGACCGTTGATTCGTGCATCTCAATGGCGTCGGCGATATCCCGCAATATGAGTGGCTGCATGGCCTCTTCGCCGTGTTCGAGAAAGGCTTGCTGGCGCTCAACGATGCATTCAGCCACCTTGCGCAGCGTTTGCTCGCGTGATTCTAGGCTTTTAATTAACCAGCGAGCCTCCTGTAAGTGCTGGCGCATGAGTTGATTGTCGGCACTGTTGTCGCCGCGCTGAATGAGGCCAGCGTAGGCGGCATTCACCCGCAGCCCGGGCGTGGCCTGAGGATTGACGTCGACCTGCCAGCCACCGTTGGCCCGTTCCACAATGCAGTCGGGGATAATGTAGTCGATGCGTGGCTGGCTAAAATCAGCGCCTGGGTGCGGGCTGAGCGTGCGAATCAGCGCGATGGCCGCGTCGAGTTGTGATTGATCAATTCCTAGCGCCCGCCGCAGCCCGGCGTGTTGGCTGTGGCCGAGTGATTCGAAATGCTCGCGCAATAGCGTCGTCGCGATAGCGCACGCCGGGGTGTCAGCCGGCAGCGCTTCGATTTGGATACGCAGCGCCTCGGGGGCGTTGCTCGCTGCGACACCCAGCGGATCGAGATGCTGGATAAAAGTCAGCACCGCTTTGATTTCATCGGGATCCGCCGCAAGCTCAGCGGGGATGACTGCAAGCGGATTAACAAGATGGCCATTGTCGTCAATGCTGTCGATTAATGCGGCCGCAATGCGCTGGTCGCGCTCGCTGAGCGTGGAGAGCTGCAGTTGCCAGTGCAGATGGGCTTGCAGTGACGGGGCATCGGCGGCGTGATTTTCGAGCGTATCCAGCGTCGCGTAGCCCTCGGAGGGGCTGGATGGGTTGTGGCTTGCGATGGGTTCGTCCCAGCGCTCATCGAGCGCAAAATCCTCGCCCAGTCGCGCTGCATCGGTGGCATCAGAGCCAAGCAACGCCTCGGAGGGATCACGCTGGCCGTCAATACCCTCGTCGGAGGCCTCAGCGAGCGAATCAACCGGGGGCTCGGCCTCTTCGTCAGCCTCGAGCATGAGGTTAGACTCAAGCGCCTCACGGATCTCCAGATTAAGCTCAGCGGCCGGTAGCTGCAGCAAACGAATCGCTTGCTGGAGCTGCGGTGTCATCGTGACCTGTTGGCCCAAGCGAAGGTGGAGGGACTGCTTCATGATTGTCCGTGCCGTTAAGGGTCACTCCAGAGTAACGCTGTCATCGGCGTCATCGCTAGGTTTATAAACGGAAGTCTTCGCCCAGATACACCGCTTTGACCTGTGGGTCGTCAAGAATTTGCTGCGCGGAGCCCTCAGCAATCACTTGCCCGGCATTAAGGATGGCCGCCCGATCAACGAGCCCCAGGGTTTCGCGAACGTTGTGATCGGTAATTAAGACCCCAATGCCGCGCTCGGCAAGATGCCGAACGATGCCTTTAATTTCACCCACCGAGATCGGGTCGACCCCGGCAAAGGGCTCATCGAGCAAAATAAAGCGCGGTGCGGCCGCCAGCGCGCGAGCGATTTCGACTCGTCGGCGCTCGCCGCCCGAGAGGCTTGCGCCTTTTTGATCGCGAAGATGCGCAATGCCAAACTCCTGCATCAGGCTGCGGGCCTGATTGTCGCGATCCGCGGCGCTTAGTGCGGGCCGGGTCTCGAGGATGGCAAGGAGGTTATCGATGACCGACAGACGCCGAAACACCGAGGCTTCTTGCGGCAGATAGCCAATTCCGAGGCGGGAGCGCGCATGCATCGGTGCCTGGGTAATGTCTTGGCCATCGAGGCTAATCCGCCCGGCATCGGCGCGAATCAGGCCCACCATCATATAAAAACTCGTGGTCTTGCCGGCGCCGTTGGGGCCTAGCAGACCGACGATTTCGCCGCTTTTCAGGCCAATTGAGACATCGCTGACAACGCTACGGCCAGAGAATTGCTTGGATAAGCCCTTTGCACTCAGCTGGCTGATGGTCATTGGCCCTCATCACTTTGTGGGTAGACGGTGACATTAACGCGTTGCTCGGTTTCGTTATTGCCATCGGCAATCGTTCGGGCCTGCGCGGGGTAGTGGGTGATGGTCTCGCCACGGACGCTGTTATCGCCTTGCCACAGGTGTCCGCCCTCAAGCAGGACAATGCGCTCAGGGCCGCTGGCGTAGTATTCCATGCGCGGTGCTTCGGCTTGGCGCATCGCGGCCTCGGGCTGGCGCTCGCGATAGGTTGCGGGGCTGCCATCAATTTCAACACGCTCAAGCTCGCGCTCGGCGTCGGTATAGACGCGCATTACTTCGCCGGTCAGGCGCATCGGCCCGCGCGTTAATATGACGTTACCAAAGTAGCGGCTGACGCCATTGCTGTCCTCAACCTCGGCGCGGTCAGCGCTCAGTTCGATAGGCGCTTGTGTTTGCGCGCCGGCAACGCCGGAGGCAATGAGGCTTAGGCCGATGAGGCTAAGCCACCACCCGCAGCCGCGCCTCGTGGGGCTTGGGTTAGGGTTACGGTTTGGCGCTTTCATAGTGTCCGGTCACCTCGCTTTTAAGCTCAATGCGTTGTTCATCCAACCATGCCTGCGCCCCGATTGCTGCGATTTTGTACGCCGGTCCCGTGAGCGTAACCGGTTGGTCGGTCTGGGCATGCCGAGTTGGCAGGGTTAAGTCGATCGATTCGGTATTCAGGGTAATCGGACCCTCGGGCTGAGCCTGCGATAACACCACGTTGCCCTCAAGCCGGGCGCGCTCCTGATTATCCCAACTTCGGCCCTGATCGGCCCGACCAACCCAGGGTTCGCCTTGGTCAACCGGGACCTGCCAGCGCGGGGCATCGAATTGCCACAGTCCTGAGTCATCGAAATAGCGTGCGGTGGGCGCCTTGAGTTGGTAATTGATCTGGCCTGTCGCGTCGGTTGACCAAAACGCCAGATCGCGCGCATAGGCACTGAGCAGTGGCCCGACATCGTCGCCTTCGCGTTCGGGCTCAGGCGCTTGGCTAAAAAATCGCGGCGCCAGCAGGATGGCAACCAGCAGCATTAATAGCGCCATCCAGCCACGTCGTGACTTAAGCACGCCAGCGCACCCCTACATCACTCCCGCGCGCAGCAGATCGTGCATGTTGAGCGCGCCCACCAACTCGCCATCGGCATTGGTTACGAGCAGCGCGTTGATGCTTTGCGCTTCCATGATTGCGAGCGCCTCGGCAGCCAGTTGCCCGGTGGTTACCCGGCGCGGATTGGGTGTCATGACCGCTTCGATAGTGGTGGTGTGGACATCAACCCCTTGGTCGAGCGCGCGGCGTAGGTCTCCGTCGGTAAACACGCCAACCAGTTGCCCTTGGGCATCGCTGACCGCGGTCATGCCCAACCCTTGTCGGGTCATTTCAAGCAGTGCCGCCGATAGCGGAGTGCCCACGGTGACCTGCGGCAGATCGTCGTCACGGTGCATTAGATCATCGATATGGATGAGCAGGCGTCGGCCCAAACGTCCGCCGGGGTGGGAGCGAGCAAAATCATCGGCGGTAAAACCACGGGCATCGAGCAGCGCGATCGCCAGCGCATCACCCATGGCTAAACTCGCGGTGGTGCTGGCTGTGGGCGCAAGCCCTAAGGGACAGGCTTCGGCATCGACGCTGACATTAAGGTGAACGTCAGCGGTTTGCGCAAGGGTGGAGTGAGCAGCCCCGGTGATGGCGATGATATCGACACCGCGGCGTTTGAGTAGTGGCAGGATTTGATTGATTTCAGCGGTTTCACCCGAATGCGACAAACCAATCACCACATCATCACCGGTAATCATGCCCAAGTCACCGTGACTCGCCTCACCGGGATGGACAAAAAATGCGGGTGTGCCGGTGCTTGCCAACGTGGCCGCAAGTTTGCCGCCGATATGCCCCGATTTACCCATGCCCAACACCACAACGCGACCCTGACAGGCGAGCAGCGTTCGGCAGGCCTGCGCAAATTCGGTATCGATGCGCTCGCCCAGCGCAGCGACGGCTGTGGCCTCGGTCGCAATCACCGCGCGGCCAAGCTCGCAGAAATCGTTGTCACTGACCATGTCCCGCTCCCGATTCATTGGCCCATCGTAAAGAGTAGGCCCTGATAGGCGATAAAGGCGGCGAGTAAGCATCCGCCCTCCGCGCGCCCAACGCGCCCACGGCGGCCGAGGCCAAATCCCACCAGCACTAACGCCAGCATAAACGCGCTCATAATGCCGTAGTCGCGCGCAAGACTCACGCCACTCACGGCAAACGGCGTGATGACCGCGGCAATCCCCAGCACGCCGAGGAGGTTAAATAGGTTAGAGCCAATAATATTGCCAATGGCTAAATCGTCATCACCGCGCCGGGCACTCGCTAAAGCGGCCGCAAGTTCGGGTAAGCTGGTGCCGACGGCGACGATGGTAAGGCCAATCACCAAGTCACTGACGCCAATTCGCTCGGCCAGAGCAACGGCTGACCACACCAGGACTCGTGAGCTAATGAGCAACAGGGCCAGTCCGAAAAACGCTTGAATAGCGGCTTTGCCGAGCGGCTGTTGCGCGGGTAGCGCCGCGGTGAGTTCGCGCACAATGGGATCGCTCGGGCTCGTGGGTCGCCGCGACTGCCAGCCCATCCAGACTAATACGCCCACCATTCCGAGTAGTAGCCCAACGCCCTCGGCCCGCGTGAGCTCAGCGTCAAGTAATAACAGACCGGTGGCGAACACGACCGCCATGAGCAGAGGAAATTCGCGCCGCAACACCTGTGAGTGCATGGCAAGGGGCGTGATAAGCGCCGTTGTGCCCAAAATCAACCCGACGTTGGCAACATTTGAGCCCAGCGCGTTGCCAAGCGCCAATCCCGGTGTCGCGTCGATCGCGGCCATCGCTGAGACCAGCATTTCGGGCAGTGAGGTGCCGATGCCCACAACGGTCAAGCCGATGACCATGCTCGAGACACCCAAATGACGGGCGATCGCTGAGGCACCGGCGACAAAGCGATCAGCGCTCCAAGCTAAGGCAATAAAACCCGCGGTGATGGCGAGCGCGAGGAGCAACAATTCCATGGTCAGCGTCAGTCCCTCTATCGGCTAAGCGCTACGATACCGTATTTGACCGGTTCTATGCCTTGGCGGATACTCGCGGTTTGTCTTGGCCCGGTGATCAGCGAAGCCCTCCATGACCGCAAATACCCCCGCTTCTGCGAATCGCGTTTTGATCGATATTCACGCGCTGCATTATCGGCGCGGCGGGCGATGGTTGTTTGCGGGTATTGATTTGGCCGTTGAGCGCGGTGAAGTGGTCGCCATTATGGGGCCAAGCGGCACGGGCAAAACCACGCTGCTGCGGTTGATAGGTGGTCAGCTAAGCCCCCAGTCCGGTCGGGTTGAGGTTGCTGGTCAGCGCGTTGATTCGCTTTCGAGACGGGCGTTGTATCGGCTGCGCCGTGGCATGGGGGTGTTGTTTCAAAGCGGCGCGCTGTTCACCGATTTAAGCTGCTTTGACAATGTTGCCTTTCCGCTGCGCGAGCACACCGAGCTGCCAGAAGCGCTGATTCGCATTATTGTGCTCATGAAGCTTGAGGCCGTCGGCTTACGGGGCGCTCGCGATCTCTATCCCGCGCAGCTATCAGGCGGGATGGCTCGGCGTGTGTCGCTGGCCCGAGCGCTGGCGCTTGATCCCGAAATTATCCTCTATGACGAGCCCTTCGCCGGCCAAGACCCGATTTCGATGGGTGCGCTGATGAAGCTCATTCGTCAGCTCAACGACGCCCTTGGGCTGACCAGCGTGGTTGTTTCGCATGATGTCGATGAGACCCTAAGCATCGCGGATCGCGTTTACGTCCTCTCTGATGGACAAATTATTGAGTCGGGCACCCCACAGGCACTTCGGCAGAGCGATTCGGCTTGGGTGCGGCAATTTATTGACGCCCAACCGGACGGTCCGGTGCCCTTTCACTATCCCGCAGCGTCGATAGCCGACGACCTCGGTGTGGATAGCTGATTATGACCGGGTTATTCGAGCGCCTCGGCGCGAGTACGCTCAATAGCATCACCACGCTAGGCCGTGCGGTTTTGTTTTTGCTGCGCGTGATTGCGGGTTGTGGCGAGTGGGTCCGGCGCCCCGGGCTATTGATGCGTGAACTCTACTCGGTGGGCGTTTTGACCTTGGTCATTATCGTCGTTTCGGGTCTTTTTGTGGGTATGGTGCTCAGCCTCCAGGGGTATTACACGCTGGTTGATTTTGGCGCCGAGCAATCACTCGGTGTACTCGTGGCGCTATCGCTCACTCGTGAGCTCGGGCCAGTCGTTACGGCGTTGCTCTTTGCCGGCCGTGCGGGCTCGGCGCTAACGGCTGAAATCGGCTTAATGAAGGCCACCGAGCAGCTCGCCGGCATGGAGATGATGGCGGTTGACCCGGAACGGCGGGTCATTGCGCCGCGATTAGCCGCGGCGTTTATTTCGCTGCCGCTGCTCGCGGTGATTTTTACCCTGCTTGGTATTATCGGGGCATACATTGTCGGGACGGCTTTGCTCGGCGTCGACGCTGGCGCATTCTGGTCACAAATGCAGGCGCAAGTGAGCTTTGGCGATGACGTGCTTAATGGCGTGATTAAGAGCCTATTATTTGGTTTAGTGGCGGGCTGGATCGCGGTGTTTAATGGCTATGACTGCATGCCGACTTCGCACGGAGTGAGTCGGGCGACCACGCGTACCGTGGTGGTGACCTCGCTGGCCGTGTTGGCGCTGGATTTTGTGCTCACGGCACTGATGTTTGATTAATGGAGGGGCGCTCGGTGGAAAATTCTCGACGGGTTGATCTGGCGGTAGGCGCTTTTGTCGCGGCCGGCCTAGCGGCGCTGTTTGTGTTGGCCATGCAGGTGAGCAATATCACTGCCTTTCAGCGCGCCGAGGGCTACACTGTAGTCGGTTACTTTCAAAATGTTGGCGGGCTACGCGAACGGGCGCCGGTGCGCCTTGGTGGTGTTCAGATTGGTCGGGTATCTGACATTGAGCTCGATCAGTCGCGCTTTGAAGCGCGGGTAGCAATGACGATTGCCCAGGACTACAACGACCTGCCGAGTGATACCGCGGCGAGCATTCGCACTTCGGGGTTGCTCGGCGAGCAGTACATTTCGCTTGAGCCTGGCGGCATGCCGGATGCGTTGAGTGAGGGGGATGAGCTTATGCTGACGCAATCGGCGTTGGTGCTCGAGGATATCATCGGGCAGTTTCTCTACAATCAGGGCGCAGACGGGAGCGAGTAATGCGGCGATGGCAGGCACTTTGGAGCGTGGGGTTGGCGCTGGCAATCGGTTGCGTAGTGCCGAGCTTAGCGGCCGCTGCAAGCGAGCCGCCGCGCGTGGTGGTTGAACAGACCATTCAGCAGGTGCTCGATACGCTGGAGGAGAATGCGGCGGTTATCGACGATAATCCTGACGCAGTTGAGGCGCTGGTTGCCGATATTGTCTTGCCACGCTTTGACTTTGAGCTGATGAGTCGTTTTGTGCTGGGGCAGCACTGGCGGCAAGCTGACTCCGTCCAGCGCGAGGCCTTCACCGCGGCTTTTCGTGACTTATTGGTACGCACGTACATTAGCGCGATCGATGAATACAGCGGTGAGGATGTGCAAGTTCCTGCTCAGCGCATTCCCGACGATGCCGATCGGGTCAGTGTGCAGACTGAAATCGTCCGGCCCGACGGGCCAAGCATTCCGGTTGCTTATGCGCTATTTCTGCGCGATGAGCAGTGGAAAGTGTTTGATGTCACCGTTGAGGGGGTCAGTTTGGTGCAAAATTACCGCGCGCAATTTAGCGATATTGTTCGCGCGGATGGCCTCGATGAACTCATCGAGCGGGTCAGCGCCGGGGTGATCGGGGATCAACCATGAGCGAAGCAACGCTCGCCGATGATGGCGCGGGTGGGCTCGTGCTGCGCGGTGATCTGCAAGTCACCGCCGCGACCCGTTTATACACCGAGCTGCCGGTTAGTGCCGATCCCTACACCGTATCCTTGCGCGCGATCGAAGCGATTGATAGCGCCGGTATTGCGCTGCTGGTTGACTGGCAGCAACGCCTGAATGCGGCAGGCGGTACGCTGGTGTTAACGGATGCGCCGGATTCGCTCCAGCGACTCGCCAGAATTGGTGGGGTTGCTAAACTGCTGGGCTTTAACACCGATCAATCGGAGCTAAGTGAGACATGATGGAACCCGAAACCATTCGCGCGTTACTGCAAGCTGGTTTTCGCGATGCTGAAGTTGAAGTGGTTGGCGATGGTCGGCATTTTCAGGCGCGTATCGTCTCGCCTGATTTTGCTGATTTGCCGCTGCTGCGCCGGCACCGATTGGTCTATGACTTGTTGCGATCACATATCGACAGCGAGGTACTGCACGCTATTTCGATGCGCACATTAACCCCGGCGCAAGCCGCCGCTGAGCAGGAATAAACGCATGGAAAGACTGCTCATCCGCGGCGGCAACGCGCTTGACGGTGAAATTCGAATATCGGGTGCTAAAAACGCCGCACTGCCAATCATGGCCGGAACGCTGTTGGCTGATGGGCCATCGGTGATTGGCAATATCCCGGACCTGCATGACATCACCACCACCATGGAGCTGCTCGGTCGCATGGGCGTTCGGCTCACTGTCGATGAGCGCATGCGAGTGGAGGTGGATCCGCGCTCGCTGACCAATTGCCACGCACCCTACGAGATGGTGAAGACCATGCGCGCATCGATTTTGGTGCTCGGCCCGTTGTTGGCGCGTTATGGCGAGGCTGATGTGTCGCTGCCGGGTGGTTGCGCCATTGGCACCCGGCCGGTCAATTTGCATGTTGAAGGGCTGCGCGCCCTTGGCGCCGAAATTAAGGTCGAAAACGGCTATATCCGGGCGCGCTGCTCGCGTCTGAAAGGGGCGCGGTTGGTGATGGATTTGGTCACCGTTACCGGCACCGAAAACCTCATGATGGCCGCCGCGCTGGCTGATGGCACCAGTGTGATCGAAAACGCCGCGCGTGAGCCCGAAGTGGTGGATTTGGCCAACTACCTGAATGCCATGGGCGCAAACATTCAGGGCGCCGGCACGGACACGATTACCATTGAGGGCGTTGAGCGGATGCAGGGCGCGGCGTATGACGTGTTGCCTGATCGCATCGAAACCGGGACCTTTTTGGTGGCCGCGGCGATGACGCGGGGGCGCATTCGGGTTAAAAACACCACGCCCTCGCTGCTTGATTCGCTGCTGAGTAAGCTGCGCGAAAGCGGCGCTGATATTGAACTCGGTGACGACTGGATTGCACTCGATATGCACGGCCAGCGGCCGCGCGCGGTTAACGTGCGCACCGCGCCTTATCCGGCTTTTCCTACTGATATGCAAGCTCAGCTATGCGCGCTCAATGCCGTCGCTGATGGCGTTGGCATGGTGACTGAAACGGTGTTCGAAAATCGCTTCATGCACATTCTTGAGATTCAGCGTATGGGTGCTGAAGTTAAACTCGAGGGGCATACCGCGATTAGTACCGGTGTCGAGCAATTGACTGGCGCGCCGGTTATGGCCACCGATCTACGCGCCTCGGCTAGCTTGGTGCTAGCCGGGCTGGTGGCTGGCGGCGATACCTTGGTTGATCGGATTTATCACATCGATCGGGGTTATGAGTGTATTGAAGAAAAGCTCGCCCAGTTAGGAGCGGACATTCGTCGTATGCCGGGGGAGCTTGCGGTTGGCCATGCCTGAGCCGATTACCATCGCGCTGTCAAAGGGACGCATTCTCGAGCAGACCCTGCCGCTGCTCAGCCCACTGGGTATTGAGCCGCTTGAGGATCCGGGGCGTAGCCGCAATTTGGTCTTGCCCACCACCGATGCGGGGGTGCGATTAATTATCGTGCGCGCAAGTGATGTGCCCACGTATGTCGCGCATGGCGGCGCTGATTTGGGCGTCGCGGGCAAAGACGTGCTGCTCGAGGATGGCGCTCAGGGCCTCTACGAGCCGATTGATCTGGGCATTGCTCGCTGCCGGCTCATGGTGGCGGGCTATCCCAACGTCGATCTCAATGGGCGGCGCATTCGGGTGGCGACCAAGTTCGTTAACATTACCCGGCGGCATTTTGCCGCGCAGGGTCGGCAAGTCGATCTGATTAAGCTCTATGGTTCGATGGAGCTCGCGCCGATTGTCGGCCTAGCTGATGCGATTGTTGATTTAGTGGATACCGGCAACACGCTGCGGGCCAATGGCCTTGAGCCACTTGAGCTGATTGCGGATATCAGCTCGCGTTTGGTGGTCAATAAAGCGGCGATGAAGTTAAGACACCCTGAGCTCAAGCCACTCCTTGCGCGTATCGAGGCGGTGGTCGCGGCGCGCAGCAAGGAATCAACCCATGCTTGAAATCCAGCGACTTAGCACCACGCAGCCCGATTTTCAGGCTCGGCTCAACGCCTTGACTGACTGGGATGATGGCGCGACCCATGGGGTTGAGTCGGTGGTGGCGGATATTCTGCAAGCGGTGCGGCTTGAGGGCGACGCGGCATTGCTGCGCTACAGTGAGGCGTTAGATGACTTGACTGCCGACACGGTGGCAGCGCTCGAAGTCGATTCAGCACGCTGTCAGCAGGCCCTTGAGGGCCTCGATCAGGCCGACCGCTTGGCGCTTGAGGCAGCCGCAGCACGCATTCGGGAATATCACCTGCATCAGCGCCAAACGTCTTGGGAAAACACCGAACCGGATGGGACGCGGCTGGGCCAGCAGATCAGCCCGCTTGAGCGTGTCGGCATCTACGTGCCCGGCGGTAAAGCGGCTTACCCCTCGTCAGTGCTTATGAATGCCATTCCCGCGCAAGTCGCCGGGGTAGATGAAATCATTATGGTGGCGCCAGCGCCCGGCGGTGAGATTGCGCCGATGGTGATGGCCGCCGCCGCGGTCGCCGGCGTGCAGCGGTTTTTCTTACTCGGCGGGGCACAGGCGGTGGCTGCGCTCGCTTACGGCACCGAGACGGTGCCCGCGGTGGATAAGATCGTTGGGCCGGGTAATGCGTATGTAGCTGAGGCTAAGCGCCGGGTGTATGGGCATGTGGGTATCGATATGGTCGCTGGACCTTCAGAGATTTTGATTGTTTGCGATGGCCAGACCGATCCCGAGTGGATTGCCATGGATTTGTTCTCACAAGCTGAGCACGATGAGGATGCCCGGGCGATACTCATCTGTCCTGAGGCGCGCTACCTCGATGAAGTCCAGGCAGCGATGGAGCGGTTGCTGCCGGAGATGAGCCGTTCAGAGATTATTCGTGCGGCACTGGCGCGGCGTGGCGCGCTTATTTGTGTGCGTGATCTGGCGGAGGCGGCGACGGTGACCAACGCGATCGCACCGGAACACCTGGAACTCTCGGTGGTCGAGCCCCAGCGCCTTGCCGCGTCGATCCGTCACGCAGGTGCCATCTTTTTGGGCCGCTACACACCTGAGGCTTTGGGTGATTATTGCGCCGGCCCGAGCCATGTCTTACCCACCTCGCGAACGGCGCGCTTTGCTTCTCCCCTGGGGGTGTATGACTTTTGTAAATCGACGAGCTTGGTTGAATGCAGCCAAGCGGGGGCGTCTGCGCTCGGCCCGATCGCCGCGCAGCTTGCGCGCGCTGAGGGCCTAACCGCCCACGCCCGTGCCGCGGAGCTGCGGGTCGACGCCACGGGCTCCGCAGAGTAGCCCCGAGGCCCCGTATTAGCGCGCTGGTGGGCTTTGCGGGCCGCTGCGGCCGAGGTTGGTGGGGCGCTCAGCGATAACAATTTGCCAGCGCCGTGGCTCACCTCGCCGCGTGCCAGTCAACGTAACCTGACTCCCGGGCGGTTGCTCGGTCACTTGGCTGAGTAGCGAGCGGACCGACTCCACCGGTCGGTCATTGAGCGTTTCAATGACATCGCCAACATCAAGCCCGGCCTTGTCAGCAGGCCCACCTGGCAGAACCCCAGCCACGACGACTCCCGTAGGAATCTCTGAAGCTTCCCGAATCTGCAAGCCAATCCAGCCGCGAATCACCCGACCATCCTCAATAATGCCGGTGAGCACCTCTTGGGCTAATCGCGCCGGAATGGCAAAGCCGATCCCCATGGCACCGCCTGACTGACTGAAAATGGCGGTATTAACGCCAATGACCTCGCCTTTGGCGTTAATAAGCGCGCCGCCTGAGTTGCCGGGGTTAATGGCTGCATCGGTTTGAATAAAGTTCTCGAATGTATTGAGCCCCAGCTCGCTGCGGCCTAAGGCGCTGATAATCCCTTGTGTGACCGTCTGGCCAACGCCGAAGGGATTGCCAATAGCAAACACAACATCGCCCACGCGCAGGGCGTCACTCGCGCCGAGGGTGACATGCGGCGGCGACCTAAGGTCGGTTTTGAGCACAGCGAGGTCTGATTCGGGGTCATTGCCAACCACGGTCGCGTTCGCTGTACGGCCATCGGCGAGCATAATTTGAATTTGTTCAGCACCGTCGATGACGTGGTTATTGGTCAACAGGTGACCGGCGTTGCTGACCAGCACGCCTGAACCAAGGGCGGTATCAAGCGGCGCTTCGCCGGGCCCGGCGGCGTCCCCAAACAGCTCATCGAACAGGGGGTCGTCGAACAACACATTGCGCGGGTCGGGCGTGCGGGTGGCGGTGTATATATTGACGATGGCCGGTGCGGCTTGCTCAATGGCGTCGGCGTAGGACACCGGGCCGGTGGGGCTTGCGCTGATCGCCACGGGGGCAGCGGATCGATCATTTTGTTCGATGGCAACAACCGGCCGGGTCTGGTCCAGAATGCCCGGGGCAAGCCAGACCACGGCCAAGGCTACAATAAACCCTACCAGCATGTAGCTGATGACGAATCGAGTGAATCGCTGACGCCGCATCTTTATACTCGAGTTTGTTTTGGTTATTGGTTTAACTGTCATGATACATCGTCAGGCGCTTGTTGATTACCTCGCCACAGCACTTGAGCCAGAGCGTGTTGTTGACTATTGCCCCAACGGCTTGCAGGTCGAAGGTCGTGACACCATTACGCGACTGGTGACGGGCGTGACGGCTTCAGCCCGTTTTATTCGCCAGGCGATCGCGGCCAATGCCGATGCGATCTTGGTTCACCACGGCTATTTCTGGAAAGGCGAGGCGGCATCGATTGTCGGTTATAAGGCCGAGCGCATTCGTCTTTTACTCGGTCATGAGCTCAATCTACTCGCATACCACCTGCCGCTTGATACGCATGCGCAGTGGGGTAATAACGCCTGTTTGGGTGAGAAATTAGGGATTACGCCGCGCCCGCCGGTGCGTGTTGCCGGCGTAGAGGGGTTGTTATGGCATGGCGATCTTGCTGCGCCCGTCGCGCCGCAGGCGTTTGCCAATCAGCTGGCTGAGTGTTTAGGGCAGCCACCGCTGCATGTCGGTGATGGACCGAGTACCATTACTCATGTCGGGTGGTGTAGTGGCGGCGGTCAAGGGTTTTTAAGCGCGGCCGCCGCGCTTGGCGTTGATGCGTATTTTAGTGGCGAGATATCCGAGCCCACCACGCATGAGGCGCGCGAATTGCAGATTCACTATTGGGCGGCCGGTCATCATGCGACTGAGCGCTTCGGGGTGCAGGCACTTGGCGAGCATTTAGCCGCGAAGTTCGCACTTGAGCATGTTTTTATCGATGACCCGAATCCCGCCTGAGGGCGCTTATCGAAAGGCTTTCAGCTTGACGAAATAGTGGCAATATAAGATCCTTAGCGTCGTCTCAGTTTTATCATTCATGCAAGGGAGCCGGAATGTCCCAGGAAGGTGCTAACAACAGCCGCCGCCGATTTTTAACGGGTGCGGTTGGCGTTGTCGGTGGGGTTGGTGCGGCTGCCGTGGCGGTACCGTTTTTGGCGTACTGGAACCCAAGTGCTCGTACCAAAGCAGCCGGCGCCCCCATCGAAGTCGACACCAGTACTCTCGAGCCGGGTCAAAAGATCAATCTGACCTGGCGTGGGCAACCGGTTTGGGTGATTCGGCGTTCTGAGGCGGCGATTGAATCGCTCGCCGGACTGGAGGACACGGTCAGTGATCCACAGTCGAATGTTAGCTCCCAGCAGCCCACCTATGCGAAGAATGTGCATCGCTCGATTGACCCCGAGTTTTTAGTGCTGGTGCCGATTTGTACGCATTTGGGGTGCATTCCTTCGTATATGCCCCAAGCGGGCTCACTCGACGCCGACTGGCAGGGCGGATTTTTTTGCCCCTGTCATGGGTCCAAGTTTGATCTGGCCGGGCGCGTCTACCGGGGTGTGCCGGCGCCGACTAATCTTCAAGTCCCTCCTCATCGCATGGCCGACAATGGCGCATTGGTGATTGGGGAAGATCCGGAGGCAGCCTGATGAGTGAAGCAACCACAAAGGCCGAGGGCGGTCTGCTCGGCTGGGTCGATGCGCGGTTCCCATTAACAAAAATGTGGAACGAGCATGTCGGCGAGTACTACGCACCGAAAAACTTTAATTTTTGGTATTACTTCGG
>JAVLBW010000008.1:100011-101561 GCA_031581235.1 Spiribacter sp.
CGGTTCCCATTAACAAAAATGTGGAACGAGCATGTCGGCGAGTACTACGCACCGAAAAACTTTAATTTTTGGTATTACTTCGGTGCGTTATCGCTGTTTGTATTGGTTAACCAGCTACTAACCGGCATTTGGTTAACGATGAACTACAACCCTTCGGCCGAAGGGGCGTTTAATTCGGTCGAATACATCATGCGCGATGTCGAGTGGGGGTGGTTGATTCGCTACATGCACTCGACCGGCGCCTCGGCGTTTTTTGTTGTGGTGTATTTGCATATGTTCCGGGCGCTGCTCTACGGGTCTTACCAAAAGCCCCGAGAGCTGATCTGGATTTTTGGCATGATCATTTACCTACTGCTCATGGCCGAGGCATTCATGGGCTATCTGCTGCCTTGGGGACAAATGTCGTATTGGGGTGCGCAGGTGATCATCTCACTATTTGGCGCGATACCGATTATTGGTGAAGAGCTCGCGTTGTGGATTCGCGGTGACTTTAATATCTCCGGGGTGACCCTCAACCGATTCTTTGCACTCCACGTCGTGGCTCTGCCACTGGCGTTGGTGGGTTTGGTGGTATTCCACATTCTCGCCCTGCACGAGGTGGGTTCGAACAATCCTGATGGCGTTAACATCAAGGACCACAAAGACAAGCAAGGCAAACCCAAAGACGGCATTCCGTTCCATCCGTACTACACGGTGAAGGATACGTTTGGCTTGGGCGTGTTTTTGATCTTCTTCTGCGCGGTGGTGTTCTTCGCGCCAGAAATGGGTGGGCTATTCCTTGAACCACCCAATTTCCAGCCCGCCAACCCGATGCAAACCCCCGAGCACATAGCGCCGGTGTGGTATTTCACCGCCTTTTACTCAATCTTGCGTGCGATACCCGATAAGTTCGGTGGGGTGCTCGCGATGGGCTCGGCGATTTTCTTGCTCTTTTTGCTGCCGTGGATTGATCGGGGCAAAGTCCGCTCGATTCGCTACCGCGGGTGGGGGCATAAAATTGGCTTAGGCCTGTTCGCTGTGGCGTTTGTCTGCTTGAGTTATTTGGGTCTGCAGGCGCCATCTAACGTCTACTTCGGTCTGACGGTGACCACATGGGCGCAGATTTGGACGTTGGTTTATTTTGGCTTCTTCGCATTTTTGTTCACCTACACCGCGTTTGGGTTTGAGCGCACCAAGCCGGTACCACAACGGGTGACAGAGTGATGCGCAAGCTACTATTGGGCGTGTTGCTTGGCTTGTTTGCCACCTCGGCTCATGCCGCTGGTGGGGGTGGTGATCTGATGGATGCCCAAGTCGATGTGTCCGATCAAAGCTCGCTGCAGCGAGGCGCCAAATTGTTCGCTAACAACTGCATGGGTTGTCACTCAGCGAAGTACGTACGCTGGAATGCGCTACCCGAAGCGCTGGGTGTGTCCATGGAAATGGTCGAAGACAATTTGATCTACGGCAGCTACACCGCCGGCGATACAATTAACGCGGCGATGCGCAGCGAGGATGCCGCCGAGTGGTTTGGCGCAGCGCCGCCGGATCTGTCGCTGACGGCGCGGGCG
>JAVLBW010000009.1:0-23034 GCA_031581235.1 Spiribacter sp.
GGTGGCGACGATGTGGCGTGGCGCCATGACCTTCGAAACGCCGATGCTATTCGCGCTCGCGTTTGTGTTTTTGTTCACCATTGGCGGGTTTTCCGGGCTAATGCTCGCGATCGCACCGGCTGACTTTCAATATCACGACACCTACTTTGTGGTCGCGCACTTTCACTACGTGCTAGTGACCGGCGCGGTGTTCGCGATCCTGGCAGCGGCCTATTACTGGCTGCCGAAGTGGACCGGGCACATGTACAACGAGCGCTTGGCGCAAACGCACTTTTGGCTGTCGACTATCTTTGTCAATGTGCTGTTCTTCCCACAGCACTTCCTCGGTCTTGCCGGCATGCCGCGGCGCATCCCCGACTACTCAGTGCAGTTCGCCGACTGGAACATGATCTCGAGTATCGGTGGCTTTGGTTTTGGTATCGCGCAGCTGCTGTTTGTTTACCTGCTCTACAAGTGCATCCGGGGCGGCCAAGAGGCTGAGGCCCGTGCCTGGGAGGGCGCTGAAGGCTTAGAGTGGGAAGTGCCATCACCGGCGCCTCACCACACGTTTGAAACGCCGCCTGTTGTTCGCTGAGCGGGCAATGGTCGTCAATCGGGATGTTGATCGGCGTACGCGTCGGAAAATTCGCTGGACGGTGTTTTTTCTGGCGCTCGTCGTTTTAGGAATATACCTAAGCGTGTTTCTCGAGCGGCTCTAGCTCCTGAAACCGCCCAGATGGAGAGGGTAGCGCGTGGCGCAGGCACAAGACGGGTACTACGTACCGCACCAAAGTAACTGGCCGATTATCGGCAGTGTGGGGATGACCGCCCTCGTGGTTGGCATTGCGATGTACCTCGAAGCGATGCCGATCGCCCTTTGGGTGCTGGGGGCCGGCGCGCTGATTATGCTCAGCATGGTGGTGGGCTGGTTTGGTGACGTCATTCGAGAGGGCGTCAAAGGCCTCTACAGCGACCAGGTTGACCGCTCACTGCGCTGGGGCATGATTTGGTTTATCTTCTCCGAAATCATGTTCTTTGCCGCCTTTTTTGGCGCGCTCTTCTACACCCGGACCCTGTCAGTGCCGTGGATATCGGGTGATGATCCGGCAACCAGTCGCCTGCTCTGGGATTCGATGGTGCTCAGCTGGCCAACCGCTGGACCCGCCAACGCGGGGATGGAATGGCAGCCAATGGGCCCCTGGCCATTGCCTACCATCAACACCCTCATTTTGCTGACCTCGGGCATGACCCTTACGGCCGCTCACCATGCACTCAAAGAGGGCAATCGGGCGCGTTTGATCACATTTATGTGGTTAACGGTTGCGCTCGGTACCATCTTTACCGGCTTGCAGGGTTATGAGTATTACGAGGCCTATGCCCATCTGAACTTGCGCATGGATACCGGCATCTACGGGTCAACGTTTTTCATGCTCACCGGCTTTCACGGTTTGCATGTGGTGATTGGCACCATCGTGTTACTGGTGATCACGCTTCGCTGCATGAAAGGCCATTTCACCCCGCAATCACATTTTGGGTTTGAGGGGGCCGCTTGGTATTGGCACTTCGTCGACGTGGTCTGGTTGGGACTGTATATCTTTGTCTACATTTTCTAGCGCGAGCGACTAAGCTAGCGGGCTTTGATTGGGTGTGATCACACCGGTTAAAAAGCCGAGCAAAATGAGCAAGAACAGAATGACCGACAGCGCGATGCGCAAAATCAGCGCGTTGAGCGTGCGCCGCGAATCACCCCGATCTTTCATTAGATAGAAAAGCCCGGAGCCGAGGCTCGCGACGATAACCAGCAGGGTGACCAAAATGGCGGCGCGTATTGCAATGTCCATGGCAACATCTCTAATGGGTATCGACGCATTATAAAGCAATCGGAACATTTTCACTGCCGCGCTAGGGATGTGTAGCCGCATGCGAATCGCCGGTTTTCGATTTACACCGCGCCTGATTCCAACGGTTGTGTATTGTTTGTTGCTTGGGTTTTTATTGACGCTCGGCTTCTGGCAACTCGAGCGTGCCGATCAAAAGCGCGCTGATCTGGCGGCGCGGGCGGCGGCTACCCAAGCGCCTGTGTTAACGCTTAACCAGACCGATGTGACCTTGGATGAAGCGCGTTACCGACGCGCCCGGGCCTTCGGGGCGTACGATACGGATCACCAGTTTCTGCTCGATAATCAGGTTGAAAATGGCGACGTGGGCTACCGGCTACTCACGCCGTTTAAGTTCAAAGGCAGTAATCAAGCGGTATTAGTTGATCGTGGCTTTATTGCGTTACCGGATCGGCGCGAGGTAATGCCGGAGTTGCCCGCGATTGATGCCAGCGGTGAGGTGACTGGACGATTATCGAGTGGCCCATCGGTGGGCATGCGGCTGGGAGCGCCGACCGATACACCCGGCCAGTGGCCGCGACGCGTTCAGTACATGGATTTTGCCTATATGGATTCCGCTGTCGATTACGCGCTGGCAAACTTTGTGCTGGTTGAGGGCTCGCTCGCCAACGATGCGGTGGTAAGACGGAGCACACGGGATGCCTGGCGCTTCGGCCCAGAGCGACACGAAGGTTATGCGTTTCAGTGGTTTGCGCTCGCCACCGCGCTGACCATCATTTGGGTTGGGGTTAATACAAAGCGCGACGCGCGCGGGAGACAGACTTAATGGCAATGCTTAAAGGACGTTGGCAGCTGATGGCATTGGCTTTGCTGTTTTTTGTGCCAACGCTCGCAGCGATGGTGTTGGTGTTCACCAATTGGCGTCCGGCGGGCTTTACCAACAACGGCGAATTGGTTCAGCCCGCCGAGCAGCTCAACCCCGAAGCTTGGGAGGCTGTTGGCCAAGGCGAAGTCCCCGTGTTTAAAGGTGACTGGTTGTTAGTGGTGCCACAGACCACCGCTTGCCAGACTGACTGCCGGGAGCGCTTGGATGTTCTCAATCGTGCCCGAGTGGCGCTGGATCGCGACATTGAGCGCGTGCGCTTGATTGTGTTGCAACCGAACACTCGCGACCAAGCGGTGATTGAGGCTGACGACAGCGCCGATCTGCTGACACTGGCGGCCGCACCGGCCGTTGTCGCGGCATTAAGCCAGCACGACGCCGAACCAATGGCAGCACATATTGTCGATTATCGGGGCTTTCACGTAATGCGCTATGCCGCGCCTTTGGATGCCGCTGGATTATTGGATGACCTGGAAAAACTGCTGCGCTTAAGCAAAGAAGAAGCCGAGCGCCGCGCACTGGAGGGAGCGACTAGCGAATGAAAGCCAATCCATGGTTTTTTCGTTTAAGCCTAGCAACCACCGCGCTGACATTCTTTGTCGTGGTTTTGGGCGCGTGGGTGCGTTTAACCGATGCCGGGCTTGGTTGCCCTGACTGGCCAGGGTGTTATGGCCAGCTCGATGTGCCCAACACGCCGGAAGCGGTGGCTGCGGCGAATGCTGCGTTCCCGGATACGCCCGTCGACATTGGTAAGGGCTGGCGTGAGATGGTGCATCGCTACGCGGCCGGTATTCTTGGGCTGTTGGTATTAGGCTTGGGGATATTCGCTTGGCGCTTGCGCAAAAACCCTGGCCAGCCGTGGAAAGTGCCGCTCGCGTTGGTTGGTATTATCCTGTTTCAGGCCACCTTGGGTGCCTGGACAGTGACTTGGCAGCTTAAACCGGCGGTGGTGACCGCGCACTTACTCGGTGGCTTGACCACGCTGTCGTTGCTCTGGTGGACGACGCTGCGCACGCAGGCCATGGGCGGTGCCGGGCGGCTCGCAACAACGCGTGGACTGGGCGCTTTGCTCGCCGTGGGTCTGGTCGCGACCATCGCTCAGGTGACGCTGGGGGGGTGGACGAGCACCAACTATGCCGCACTCGCGTGTAATGAGTTTCCCACCTGCAGTCTTGGCGAATACTGGCCCGATCGCGCCGACTTTGATGAAGGCTTCGTGCTGTGGCGTGGTTTAGGGGTCAATTATGAGTTTGGCGTCCTCGATCACCCGGCGCGAATGGCGATTCATTTGGTGCATCGAGTCGGTGCGATTGCACTGACTTTGGTGTTGGGCTTTTTGGCGTGGTGGTTATGGCGCGCGGGGGGTATTGGCCGTGGCATGGGGATCGCTGTGGCGGGTGCGCTGCTGTTACAGATAACCATTGGTATCGGCAACGTGGTGTATAATCTGCCCCTAACGTTGGCGGTCGCGCATAATGCGGGTGCGGCGTTGCTACTTATGGTGCTAGTCACCGTCATTCATGTTCGTCGAGCCCCCTAGAGTTTTATGAGCCGTCTGCTGGAAGTAAGCACATCGGAATCGGCCGATCAAACGCCAACGCTGCAGCACTTAGCAGCGCATTGGCGCGATTACTATGAGCTGACTAAGCCTGGTGTGGTGGCGCTGATGGTGTTCACCGCGATTGTTGGTGAACTGCTCGCAAGCCCGGGCAGTATTCCGTGGAATGCCCTGACCCTTGGTAATTTGGGGATTGCACTCGCGGCCGGGTCGGCAGCGGCCATCAATCATTTGGTTGATCAGCGCGTCGACGCGCGCATGAGCCGAACCCGCGGCCGGCCACTGCCTACCGGTCATCTGCGCACCAGTCATGCCGTTACTTTTGCCGGGTTGCTCGGCATCAGTGGCTTATCGATATTGTATTTTTGGGTCAATCCGCTGACCGCTTATTTGACCTTCGGCTCGCTGATTGGCTATGCGTTTGTGTATACGCTGTTTTTAAAGCGCGCCACGTCGCAGAACATCGTGATTGGTGGCGCCGCTGGCGCTGCACCGCCGGTTCTGGGCTGGGTTGCGGTGACGGGCAGCGTTGATGCGCATGCGCTGTTGTTGTTTTTAATTGTGTTTGTCTGGACGCCGCCGCACTTTTGGGCGCTTGCCATTCACCGGCGCGAAGAATATGCGAGCGTTGATATTCCGATGCTGCCTGTGACCCATGGTGATCGTTATACGCGCTGGCAGATTCTGTTCTATACGGTGTTATTGGTGGGCGTCACCATGCTGCCGTTTGTCACCGGCATGAGCGGACCGCTCTATCTCGCCGGTGCGGCCGTTTTGGGCATTCGCTATCTTTGGTATGGCGTGGTCATGCTCACACGTGAGGACGACACCTCATTACCGATGCGCTCATTTGGCTACAGCATCGTCTACCTTATGGCGCTCTTTGCCGTGCTTTTAGTCGATGCGTATTTGCCGATGGTTGTAAGCCCGCTTATCGCGGCCTTTTAGCCGGCGCGATTTTAGCTGCCGGCCGCCTTGTCGAGGCCCACATTGTTTTTCTCGAGCACCCGATCAGCGCGATAACTCGAGCGCACCAGTGGGCCTGAGACCACTTCCAGAAAGCCTTTGCCCAGACCAATTTCACGAAAGCGCTCGAACTGCGCCGGCGTGACATAGCGCTCTACGGGCAGGTGATTATTGGTCGGCCGCAGATACTGGCCAAACGTCACGATGTCGACGCCAATGGCGCGCAGGTCATCCATGGTCTCAATGATTTCATCATCGGTTTCGCCCAATCCCAGCATCAGACTGGTTTTGGTCAGCACATCAGGCCGTCGCTGTTTGGCGTAGGCAAGCACATCGAGCGTCTGCTGATAGCCCGCGCGTGCATCGCGAACCGGGTGGGTCAGTCGGCGCACGGTTTCAACGTTCTGCGCGAATACCTCAAGCCCGGTATCAACCACGGTATTAATCGCCGCGTGGCTGCCGGAGAAATCAGGGGTTAATGCCTCGACCGCCGTTGCTGGATTGCGGCGCTTAATTTCAGCAATGCAATCGGCATAATGCTGGGCGCCGCCATCGGCTAAGTCGTCGCGATCAACCGAAGTCAGTACGACGTATTTAAGGCCCATTAACTCAACCGTCTGCGCGGCACCGGCGGGCTCTTCTGGATCGAGCCAGCCGCGTGGGTTGCCAGTATCGACCGCGCAAAAGCGACAGGCACGCGTGCAGACATCGCCCATCAGCATGATCGTCGCGGTGCCAGCGCTCCAGCACTCGCCCATATTCGGGCACATCGACTCTTCGCAAACCGTTGCTAGACGATGCTCACGAACTGTGTCGCGCACTTTTTGGTAAGTCTCACCGGTGGGCACTTTGACGCGCAGCCACTCGGGCTTATCCCCGCGCGTGACCGGGGCGGCATCGCGCTGGGTCTTCATGCCGTTTTTAATCGCTCGAACGCCGTTCGGTTTGCTGACCTTTTGGCCGCTCACTACCACGGGTATGCCTTTGAGTTCGCTCATCATCGCGCTCCTCTGGGCTTATGTCAGTCTTTGCCGTAAGGGTTATTCATGACCGAAAACCAATTGCTATGGGCCTTGTCAGCGTTTTTTCGGTAACCCTCGACTTCTTGGCGTGAATTTTCCTCGCGCATTTCGGCGTCACTGACCGGACGCGGGTCATGGGTCATTGTGTTCTGCTCGTTGGCATCGTCGGTTGCTTGGTCGCGCTTGTCACTCATGGCCGCGCCTCTTACTAAATCCGTATAATGTAGGCCAGTATACGCGCTTTACCGGGGCTGCCTCTATGGCCACAGCATCACAAACCGATTGCCAGCGTGACCTCAATCTTTGTGGGTTGAGCTGCCCACTACCGATTTTGCGCACCAAACAGGCGCTGCGGGATATGCAAGTGGGTGAGCGCGTTCGCGTCCAGGCCACTGATCCCCACTCGGTGATCGATTTTCAGGGCTTTTGCGATACCACGGCCCACGCGCTGATCGCTCAAAGCGAGGCGGATGGGGTTTATACCTTTTGCATTGAAAAGGGCGCTTAGCATTGGCTCACTCCAGCCGGGGGCCATAGCCAAGACGGGCCATGAGTGATTCGACCACCACCGAAAAGCGCCGCCGAAATGAAGTGGCCGGGTGGTAATTGAGTCCGACTAAATCCATACGCTCGCGGCGCTCTAGTAATAGATCATCGCTGGTGCCCAGGTCGTCAATTAACCCCAGCTCATGCGCGCGCTCACCAAGCCAGTGCTCACCAGTGGCAACCTGTTCAAGATCAAGGCGCGGGCGGTATTTGGCGATATGGCTTTTAAACAGCCCGTGCACCTCTTCGAGTGACTCACGAAACTTGGCTCGGCCTTCGTCGGTGTTTTCGCCGAATACCGTTAAATCGCGCTTATGGCTGCCGGCGGTATGCAGTTCAAATTCGATATCGTGGCGCTTGAGTAAGCCGTGAAAGTTAGGCAGCTGCCCGACCACGCCGATTGAGCCAATAATGGCGAAAGGTGCAGCGACAATCCGATCGGCGACACACGCCATTAAATAGCCACCACTGGCGGCCACGCGATCAACCGCGATGGTAAGGCGGATGTTTTTCTCACGCAGACGGGCAAGCTGGCTTGCCGCTAGACCATACCCTGGCACCATGCCGCCGGGGCTCTCTAGCCGCAATAACACTTCGTCGTCGCGGCGGGCAGTGGCGATCACCGCGCTAACCTCCTCGCGCAACGCTTCGGTGGCGCTAGCGCGGAGATCCCCATCAAAATCGAGCACAAATAATCGCGGCAGCCGGCCTTCTCCGGCGTGGCGCTTTTGTTGGCGGCGCTCACGCAGGCGGGTCAGTAATCCTTGACGTTTTTTCTCAACACCGTGCTCAATGCGCTTTGCCATGTCTTTATAGCGCTCGTTAAGGGGCTCGACTTCGAGCTTTTCACGGCCCCGTCCTTGGCGCTTGCCAGCGAGACCGGCAATCATGCTGAGCAACACGCCAAAGGCGATGACCAGCGTGACCACACGGGCCAGAAACAAGGCATAATCTTGAATGAGTTCCACAACACGCTCCTAGCCAAAATAAAACGATGAATCGTCGCCCAGTCTACGCGAGCAACGCCTGGCGGTAAGCTTTATGGCCACTGATCAATCCTTTGAAACGCCGCTCACCTACCAAGGCCACGCTGTTTTGACACTGCGTCAAATCGATCGGCTCAATCAGGTGGCTAAAGGCACGGCGTTTCGAGCCTTTAAGCGCGTTGAAGCGCAGCTTTCTGAGGGCGAGGATTTTTTTGTCTTTGAGCTCAACGCGGGCAATGCCACAGACGTGGCGGGCTTAGGCCCTGCCGCCATGCCGGAGGGGCTATGGGAGGCTTTGCAAAGCGCCGATGCCCTTTATCCGAGCAGCCAGGTCGTTATTTTGCTGACACAAAAAGCCTATTCCCAACTCCAACGCGCTGCTAATCTTAGCTCACTATGACACCCATCATTGAGTGGCTGCGGCCGTGGGAGCCCTCCGCCCCGGTTTTTATCGCCTGTGTGCTAGCGATTGGGCTGTATGCCAGTGGGCTGATGCGCGGGGCTCGGCCGGGGTTTTGGCCCGCGCTTTCTTACCTGCTGGGGGTGGGCCTTATTTATGCGGTGACCCAGACCCACTACGATTACTTCTCGCAGTATCTGTTTGCGGCCCACCGGCTGCAGCACTTGGCTTTGCATCATTTGGGCCCCTTTCTGATCGCGCTCTCCATGCCCGCCGCGGTGCTTGCGGCTGGGCTGCCTCAGAGCGTGCGTCACTGGCCGCAACAGCCCGCTCTTGCCCCCTTGTTTACGGCGTTAAGGGTGGGCTATCGAATCATTCAGCAGCCTTTTATCGCTGGGTTTTTGTTTGTTGGGCTGATCTATTTTTGGCTCACTCCAGCGATTCACTTCGATGCCATGCTGAGCATTGATTTGTACTGGTTTATGAACTGGACCATGGCATTGGACGGGCTGCTGTTTTGGTGGCTTATTTTTGAGCGCGGCGATCGGGGTATTACACCGCGACTAACACCGGGCCAGCGCATTCTCATGCTAGCGCTCATCATGCCGCCGCAAATCGCACTCGGTGCTTACATTACGCTGAGCAAGCAAAACTTATTCGAAATTTATGATGTCTGTGGTCGGGCGTTTCCCATTGCGCCGCTGCTTGATCAACAGATTGGTGGTTTGATTACCTGGATCCCGGCCTCAATGATGAGTGTGGTGGCGGCAGTGATTATTCTTGCTTTTCGACTGGAGCAATCGAATGACAAGCGTTAAGCATACGGCGGTCAAGATAGCGCTTGTCAGCGCCCTGATCGTGTTACTGAGTGGTTGTGGTGGCCGCGGTTACGAGACCAAGGGGGTCGAGGGGCTGTTGCCAGCGTTAGAATTTTCGCTCACTAGCGACACTGGCCAACCCATTACCGAGGCGGACTTACGCGGCGCCCCCACAGTGGTGTTTTTTGGCTTTACTCACTGCCCCGATGTCTGCCCAACGGCAATGGCGCGCATTGCTGCCGCCGTTGATGCAGCGAATGCCGATGATTTAAACGTGCTGTTTGTCTCGGTCGACCCAGGCCGCGATAACCCCGAGCGTCTTAGGCGCTATACCGACTTTTTTAGTGACCGAGTCACCGGTGCCACGGCAAGCGTCGAGACACTCCGGGCCATGACCAAGCGCTATCGGGCCACCTTTGGTTATGACGAGCCCAATGAGTTTGGCGACTACAACGTTTCCCACTCAAGCGCGATGTACGTCTTTGACGCCGAGGGCGAGGCGCGGGCGCTATTTCGGCCGAGCGATAGCGTCACGGCCATGGCGAATGACTTACGCCGCATTAATCGCAGTTAGATCGCGCGCACTGGGGCGTCGACTAATCCTCGAATAGGTCTTTATCGGTGACGGCGCCGTAAGAGGCTGAACTCACCAGCTTGGCAAATTTGCCCAACACCCCGCGCCGGTAGTTGGGTGGACGCGCCTGCCAGCGATCACGGCGTGCGGTGAGTTCGCTGTCGCTGAGTTTGACCTCAAGGGTGTTGGTATCGGCGTCGATGACCACCGTGTCGCCCTCTTCAACCAGCGCGATATTACCCCCGACCGCGGCTTCGGGCGCAACGTGGCCGACCACCATGCCGTAGGTGCCGCCAGAAAAACGGCCATCCGTGATAAGACCGACCGAATCACCTAACCCGCGACCGATAATCGCGGATGTCGGCGCCAACATTTCGCGCATGCCAGGCCCGCCTTTGGGCCCTTCATAGCGAATGATGAGCACATCGCCCGCTTGGATCTGGTCGTTGAGGATGGCGTCCATAGCCAGTTCTTCTGAATCGAATACGCGCGCTGGGCCCTCAATGCGGCGATTCTTAATACCGCTAATTTTGGCCACGGCGCCTTCGGTGGCTAGATTACCTCGCAAAATCGCCAGATGGCCCTCGCTGTACATGGGGTTATCGAAGTCGCGAATAATGTCTTGCCCAGCCGGTGGATGCGCTGGCACGTCAGTTAGTAGTTCTTCGATGGTTTGGCCGGTGATGGTCTGGCAGTGACCGTGCAGCAAGCCTTTGGCGAGCAACATTTTCATTACCTGTGGCGTGCCGCCGACGTCGTGGAACTCGCTGGTCACATAGCGCCCTGAGGGTTTGAGGTCGCAGAGCACCGGGACTTTACGACGGATGCGCTCGACATCGTCAATCGAGAATTCGACCTCGCAGGCATTAGCGATGCCAAGCAAATGCAGCACGGCATTGGTCGAGCCGCCGACCGCCATGATTAAACTCATCGCGTTTTCGACCGAATCGCGTGTGATGATGTCGCGCGGCAGGCGTTGATGGCGAATGGCGTCGACAAGGACTTCGGCGGCTTTGGCTGCAAAGGTGTGCGATTCCTCATCCACCGCGGAAACCGTGCTTGAACCCATGAGGCTCATCCCCATCGCTTCGAACGCACTCGACATGGTGTTAGCGGTATACATGCCACCACACGAGCCGGCGCCGGGGCAGGCATTCATTTCAACGCCCTTTAAGTCCTCATCCGAGAGGTTGCCCGCGGCGGCTTGGCCCACGGCCTCGAAGGCGCTAACAATGGTCAGGTCTTTGCCTTTGTAGTGTCCGGGCTTAATCGTTCCGCCGTAGACAAAAATCGACGGGATATTGAGTCGCGCGATGCCGATCATTGCGCCGGGCATGTTTTTATCGCACCCACCGGTCGCAAGGACCCCATCAAGGCTTTGGCCGTTACAAACGGTTTCGATCGAATCGGCGATCACCTCGCGCGAGACGAGCGAGTATTTCATGCCCTCGGTGCCCATCGAAATGCCGTCAGAGATGGTGATGGTGCCAAAGCTTACCGGCATCGCGCCGGCTTCGCGCAGTGCGTCACTGGCGCGCTCGGCCTGTGCGCCGATACCCATGTTGCAGGGCGTAATGGTGCTGTGGGCATTGCCGACGCCAACGATGGGTTTTTCGAAGTCTTCGTCGCGAAAGCCAACCGCGCGCATCATCGAGCGGTTCGGCGTGCGGGCAAGCCCTTCAGTGGTCGCGCGGCTGCGGCGGTTGTCGGCCATCTCTGCTCCTCAAAAAGTAATCAGTTCAGCCGCCAAAATACGAAACTGCTGCGCTGCTGGCAATCTTTTCAGGCCCCAGCCGTGGCATAATTTCATCGCATGGATGCGCCCAGATCACAGCACGGCCGAACAACACCGAAAGCTCGATACCGTGAGGACGTCGCACAGGAGAATTTCTTGTGGGACAGCGCCCAGCAGCAGGCTATTGATGCGCTTGAGGATTTGCACCGCCGCATCCTCAATACACCGAAATATCGCAGTGGCCTGCGGGGCTGGTATGAACGCCGGCGCGGCATTATCCAACCTGCGCCCACGGGGCTTTATCTCTGGGGCGGTGTAGGCCGCGGCAAAACCTATTTAATGGATCTTTTCTACGAGTGCCTGCCCGACTCGGTGGGCAAGCACCGGGTGCACTTTTATCGATTTATGCAGGATGCCCATGATCGCCTCAATGCTTTACGCCAGCAGGAAGATCCGCTGCGTGCGCTGGCCAATGCCTGGGCGCAAGAGGTGCGAGTGCTGTGTTTTGATGAGTTTCTGGTGGGTGACATTGGCGATGCGATGATTTTATCCGGCCTGCTACACGGTCTAATCGAGGCGGGCGTGACTTTGGTTGCGACATCTAATGTTCCACCCGATCAGCTCTACGCCGATGGACTGCAGCGCCAGCGTTTTATGCCCGCGATCGAGCTGCTTGAGGCTAAAACTCGCGTGCTCAATGTTGATAGTGGCACCGATTACCGGCTGCGGCTGCTGACCCAAGCGTCGATTTATCACGTCCCTGACGATCAGCGCGCGCAGGCCGCACTGGCGCAAGCGTTTGACGCGCTCTGTCCTGATCGCGGCCACACAGCGACGACATTAACAATCAATAATCGTGATATCGCCGCTTATGGCGTCGGTGACGGAGTGTTGTGGTCGAGCTTTAAAACGCTATGTGATGGCCCCCGCAGCCAGTCAGACTATGTTGAGATTGCGCGGCAGTTTCATACCGTGCTGGTTTCGGCGGTGCCGATTATGGACCGCGAGCGCGAGGATGCCGCGCGTCGCTTTATTGCGCTTGTAGATGAGTTCTATGATCGCGGTGTGAATCTGCTTATTTCAGCCACGGCCCATCCCGACTGGTTATATCGGGGACACCGGCAAGCGTTTGAATTTAAACGAACCATCTCACGGTTGCAGGAAATGCAGTCAGAACAATATCTCGCTGGTGCCCATCGGCCCTAAAAGTTGTCCCCAGAAGCTGTGGATAAACCTGTGGAACAACGTTGGAATGAGCGGTCTGAGGGTTGTAACTTCAGGCTTTGATTTAAATCGGCGAATCCTTGATCATTTTTAAAACGTGTTAAAAAACAACAAGTTATAATTTATCTCGTGCAATCAGCCAGTTAGCGGCATAACTGAAGAATGAGTGCTAGCGAGTGTGTGTATAACTGCTTTGTCAAGCGCTTCAGCGCATGAGTGCGGCAACATGGCAGGCCACGCCTGCGCCGAGCGCGCCCAAATCATAGCCCCCTTCTAGCAGCGAGCAGATTTTTCCCGCGCAACAGTAATTGGCGACCGCAACCAGCTCGTCGGTTATCCAGCCAAAATCATCGCTCTCGAGCGTTAGGCCGGCGAGGGGGTCTGCGGCTGCGGCATCAAATCCAGCCGAAATAATGATGAGGTCAGGGTCAAAGGCCACTAGCTCAGCAATGGCCTCGCCGTGAAATTGCTGGCGATAGTCAGCCGACGACGTGCCCTCAGCGAGCGGCAGATTGATGATGTTACCCGGCCGGTTGTCAGCCCGCGTGCCGGTGCCCGGAAATAACGGGTGTTGGTGCAATGAGATGTAGAGATATCCCGGCTCGTCGGCGAGCATGGTTTGCGTGCCATTGCCGTGATGGACATCAAAATCAACCACGGCGACGCGTTGATAACCATGCTGCTCGCGGGCATAGAACGCGCTAATGGCAGCGTTGTTGTACAGGCAAAAACCCATGCTCTCGTTGGGTTCGGCATGATGCCCGGGCGGTCTTACGGCGCAAAAGACCCGCTGTGCTTCGCCGCTGTGGAGTGCGTCAATCGCCTTGATGCCAGCTCCGGCGGCATAACGGGCGGCGAGCCCAGAGCCCGGCGAGACAACCGTATCGGCATTGAGCGAGGCATGCCCACGCGCTGGAATCGTGGCGTCGACCTGCGCCATATAATCCCGTTCGTGGAGCCGAGCGATGGCGCTTTCCGGCGCCAGCGGCGCCTGCACTCGCGTGAGCGTGGCAAACGCGGGGTCGTCGAGCGCTTGCTCAATGGCTTCGAGTCGCGCGCGACGCTCCGGGTGACCGGGCCCGGTGTCGTGTTCAAGGCAGGCTGGGTGGGTAATCAGCCAGGTCGACATGGTGCTTAACCGCCGCTTGGAAAGCTTTGCCGAAAAGCCAACTCAAACGGGCCACCACCGGCATGGGGTCGGACATCAACTTCAAAAATCAGCGCATCACCGGCTTCGATTGGAAACGTGCCCACATACGAGACCCAATTGTCATCCTTAACCTGGCGAGCGGGAATTTCGCGCAGGTTGTCTTCGGGGTCACGCGCAAGCACCTCAATACGCGCTGATACCGCTTGGTTATCGCGCATTACGGTGAGCATGATCAGACCGCGGGTGCGGCTACGTACAATGCCGTACTGCTCGGCGATGGCATTGTTGAGCATGCCGGTGGGCAGGGCGTTGTAATGAATCTCGTAGTCGCCAAAGCGCTCAGACTGCTGAGCGCTGGCAACAGCCGGGAGTAAGAGAACGCTGAGCCAAAATCCAGTGGGTATGAATCGACGCAGGCTTATCATGGCCATCCTCCTTTAAGCGCGACAAATTCGGTAAAGCGCGATCTCGCCTAATAAATTCGGCAACAAACCGCCGAATGGCGGACGTTTTAAGTCATGCGACAGCACGCGTCGCTCGAGAATGCGAATCCCGAGGTCATCACAAAGCACTTCAAAATCCCGAATCGTACAAAAGTGAATATTCGGGGTTTCGTACCACGCATAGGATAGCGCTTCGCTCATCGGCATGCGGCCACGTACTGCAATGTGGTAGCGCAGCCGGTAGTGGGCAAAGTTCGGAAACGTCACGATGCCGGTGCGCCCTACCCGCAGCATTTCACGCAATAGCTGATCCGGTCGCTGCACCGCTTGTAGGGTTTGGGTCATAATGACTTGATCGAAGGCTGCATCGTCAAAATCGGATAAGCCTTCATCCAAATCGCTTTCAATGACATTGATGCCATTGGCGATGCTTTGGGTGATGCCCGCCGGATCGATCTCAAGGCCATAGCCGGTGGCTTCACGGCTTTCAAACAAATAGCGCAACAGGCTGCCATCGCCGCAGCCTAAATCGAGAACGCGCTGCTTTTCGCCAACCCAGTCAGCGACCATTTGCAGATCAGGTCGTAAGCTTGTCATTACACCCCCACCTCATCGGCAACGCGCTGCATGTAGGTTGAAAACACCTCTAAATACCGTGGCACCGGCATGAGAAACGCATCATGACCGTGGTTTGCCCGAATTTCGGCGTAATTAACGCGTTTATTGGTGTCGAGCAGGGCGCGCACAATTTCCTGTGATGCCGCGGGGGGGAAGCGCCAATCGCTGGTAAATGAGGTCACCAAAAATGGCGCGCGCACTGGGGCGAGCGCAGCCGCCAAATCGCCGCCGGTGGCGGCCGCTGGGTCAAAGTAGTCAAGTGCTTTGGTCATTAACAAATAGGTGTTGGCATCAAACCGATCGACAAACGACTGACCTTGGTAACGAAGATAGCTTTCAACCTCAAACTCGACGTTGTAGTTAAAGCCATAATCGCTCTGCTCACCGCGCCGCTCGCGGCCAAACTTCTCGCCCATGGCCGCTTCGGATAGGTAGGTAATATGCCCGAGCATGCGCGCTAGCATGAGTCCGGTGCGTGGTCGCTCGCCAGTGCGGTGATAGCGGCCCTCATTAAAGTCTGGGTCGGAGCGAATGGCCTGCCGTGCAACTTCGTTAAACGCAATATTTTGCGCTGAGAGTTTGGCCGCTGCGGCGATCACAATGGCATGACCGATCCGATCAGGCGCATCGATTGCCCATTGCATCGCCTGCATACCGCCTAAACTGCCACCAGCGACCGCCGCCCAACGCTTAATGCCAAGGTGATCCGCTAGTCGGGCCTGGGTGGTAACCCAATCGCGAACGGTGACAAGCGGAAAGTCAGCGCCGTAGAGCTCCCCGGTTTCGGGATTTTCGCTAATCGGTCCGGTTGAGCCGTGACAGCCGCCCAGATTATTGCTGCAGACCACAAAAAAGCGTTTGGTATCGAGTGGTTTGCCCGGGCCGATGCAGGCCTCCCACCACCCCGGTTTTTTGGCGTCCTCGGCGTGATAACCCGCGGCGTGATGTGTACCCGATAGGGCATGACACACCAGCACCGCATTGCTCGCCTGCGCATTGAGTGTGCCGTAGGTTTCATAGGCAAGGGTATAGCCGGGCAGTTCGCGGCCGCACTCAAGCGCGAGTGGCTCATCAAACCGGGCCACCTCGGGGGTGACCCAACCGACAGAATTTTCGGGCAGGATGTTGCTCATCGCTACATCATCAACGCCGGTGCGATGCGGTCAAGCGGTGGCATCACCAGCATTTTCACCACTTGAATGGCAATGATCGCCGCCAGGGGTGATAAATCCACGCCCGCTAGTGGCGGCAGCGCTGCCCTGAGTGGTCGCAGGATTGGTTCGGTCAGGCTAAGCACCACCGTCGTCGCTGGGTTGTAGTCATTGGGGCTAACCCACGAGAGCACCGCTCGAACAATAATCGCGATCAGATAAAGATTGAGCAGCAGGCTGATGAGCTCAGCTGGTGTGCGCAGCAACAGATAGTCAAGCCGTGGGGTGACGCCGGCGATGAGCATCAGCAGCGCCAAGACGATCATTTGCAATACCACCATCAGGGCTAGGGCCGATAAATCAATGCCGCCCCAGCTGGGAATCAGTCGCCGGAATGGACTGAGCAGTGGCTGGGTGATGCGAATGAGAAATTGCGCTAGTGGGTTGTAGAAATCGGCTCGCGCCCACTGCAGCAAAAAGCGCAGCATGACCGCCATAATGTATAAACCGAACACCGTATCGATTAAAAACGCCACTGGGCTTGCGAGGTAACCAGGCCCCATCATTGATCTCCTAACTCATCGCCCATGGCCGCGGCGCGTTCGGCGGCGGCGCGCATGGCCTTGGCATAAAGGGGCCCGAGTTCGCCCGCTTGCAGTTGTTCAATCGCCGCCGCCGTCGTGCCGCCGGGCGAGGTAACGCGCTGGCGCAGCGTTGCCGCGTCATCCGCGCTTTCGAGTGCCATTCGCGCGGCACCCAGTGCTGTCTCTAGCGTGAGTAATTGAGCGGTGCGTGGCTCAAGGCCGAGTGACTCCCCAGCCGCTTGCATCGCCTCCATCGTGTAGAAAAAGTAAGCCGGCCCGCTGCCCGACAAAGCGGTGACTGCATCCATCTGCGCCTCATCGGGTAGCCACACAACCATGCCCACCGCGCGCAAAATCGTCTCGGCAAGGTCGCGCTGCTCGGTGTTGACGACTGCGTTGGCGTATAAAGCCGTTGCCCCGGTTTGTACGAGCGCTGGCGTATTGGGCATCGCCCGAACAATGGCCACACCATCGCCTAACCAACGGCCTAAGTCGGCACTGCGCACGCCGGCGGCGATGGATATAACCAGACTCGCTTGGCTGCGAATTTGACCGGCTAGCTCGCCGCTGACGGTGGCCATCATTGCGGGTTTAACCGCGAGCATAACGGCCGCCGCGCCGCGAGCGGCGGTAGCGTTGTCGGCAAAGGCCTGCACGCCAAAATCATCAATGAGTGCCTGCCGGCGGGCTGAATCAGGCTCGGCAACGCGCAAATGCGCCGCTGTATGGCCATCGGCGATTAATCCGCCAATCAGACTGCGAGCCATGTTGCCGCCGCCGATAAAGGTAATGATAGTGTCGCTCATGCCGCGCTCTCCGGTCGGGGGCCAAATACCGCGGTGCCGATTCGCACCATGGTACTGCCTTCGGCGATAGCCGCCTCTAGGTCGTTGCTCATGCCCATGGACAACGTATCGAGACTGAGGCCCTGGTCAATGAGTTGCGCCTGACATTCGCGCAGCGCTCGAAACGCCGCGCGTTGCTCAGTCAATTCAGTCAGCGCCTCGGGTAAGGTCATAAGACCGCGCAAACGCAGCCCCGGTAGCTCAGCGATGGCGTGGGCGAGTGCGGGCGCCTCGTCAAGGCTAACGCCCGCCTTACTTGCCTCGCCGCTGACGTTAACCTGAATACAGCACTGCAGCGATCCAAGCTCACTCGGGCGTTGCTCGCTCAGGCGGTGTGCGATTTTCAGCCGATCAATGGCATGGACCCAGTCAAATGTCTCAGCAGCGGCTCGGGTCTTATTCGACTGAAGTGCACCGATGAAATGCCAAGTGAGGTCGAGATCGGTCAGTTGCGCGCGTTTATCGATGGCTTCTTGAAGGTAGTTCTCGCCCACAGCGGTCTGCCCGCTCGCGGCTGCCTCGCGAATCGCCGCCACACTATGGCGCTTGCTGACAGCGAGCAGCTCGACACTGCCGGTCTCGCGGTTATAGGTTTGTTCTGCGCGACGAATGCGCGCATTAACCGCTGTTAGTCGCTCGGCAATTGAGGCCGGTATCTGAGTAGTCATCGGCGTAATCATACGGCCGGAGAGAGAACCGCGTCGAATCGACTCATGCCCGCTCGCCTCGCGCTGGCAACTGGATCCAGTGTAGGGCGGCCAGATCCTGGGCCAAGCCGCGTTGTAGCGTGTCTAGCCGTCCCCATGGAGTGATGGCCACCAAGCTTAAAGCGGCGCGCTCGCTGGCGGTGAGTTCAGCCAGATAGCGGCCGAGCAACTCGCCCGGGCTGCCTGTGAATACGCCCGGTCGCTCATCGCTTAGGGCAATGCGCGAGGCTACACCGAGTGACTCGAGCGCGCTCAGCCCGGCAATCGCACAATCGGCGAGTGCATCAATATAAAACCGCGACGGCACTAGGCGTCCCGGTATTCCCTGCTGGCCGCCCAAGATAACCAAGCGAACAGCGCCTTGATGGCGCTCGGCGAGCGCAAGCGCCGGCGCGATACCATGATCTTCGCCGACAATCATTAGTGGGTTATCGGCTGCAATGCTTAGCGCTTCACCTTGAATGGGTGAGACGCGAACCGCTTGACCGGCATGCAGTGCCTGATCGACATCGGCGCTCGGCAAGATACCGGCAATCCAACCTTCATCGGCATGATGATCGCGAATGGCCAGGCAGACACGCCGCTGAGCGAGTGTTAGCCATAGCCATTGACCCACCGCGGGTGGCTCGTCGGTATTCCAGTTCAGGCGAATGAGCCACCAGCCATCGCTGATTGGCGTGGCATCGAGCAGTCGGGTGTCGATCATTGACCGGGAGTGGTGTGGACGAGGCGGCCGTCGACGAGGGTGTGGCTGACCTGTGCCGAAAATTCCCAGCCCAAAAATGGCGAATTGGTGCCGCGGCTGTTGAGTGTCTCAAGGCGGCAGAACCACGGCGCAGTGGGGTTAACCACGGCAAGATCAGCCGGCGCGCCTTCGGCTAACTGCCCGCTCTCAAGCCCGAGCAATCGCGCTGGCGCGATGGTGACCGCGGCTAAAGCGGCGTGCAAAGACAGGACCTGATCTTCAACCAAGCGCAGCACCAACCCGAGGAGGGTATCAACACCGGACGCCCCGGCGGCCGTGCTCGCAAAAGGCCCGGCTTTGGCATCGGCGTCGTGCGGCTGGTGATCAGAGCAGATAATCTCGATCACCCCATCAGCGAGCGCTTGGCGGAGTGCTTCGCGATCGACGATATCGCGCAGCGGCGGGTTGAGGTGAAAACGCGCGTCGTAATCCATCGCATCTTGATCGGTGAGAAACAGGTGGTGAATTGCAACATCGCCACTCAGCGCGCGGTTGTCTTTGCGCGCGGCATTAAGCAGGTGCACGCCTTCGGCGCTCGATAGGCGGCCAAAGTGAACACGAGCGGCGGCGGCTTTGGCAACGGCAATCTGGCGGCCTAAACCGGCCGTCTCGGCGGCAACCGGGATACCGGCGAGTCCTAACCGAGTGGCGGTGGGGCCTTCGTGCATAAAGCCACCGCTAAGCGTTGGGTCGAGCGGTGTGAGCAGGCTTGGCAGCGAGAAGGTCTGGGCATACTCAAGCGCCCGGCGCAGCACCAGTGAATCAGCGATCGGTACGCCCGCGTCACTCATGGCAGGACACCCCGCAGCAGCCAGTGCGGCCATGCTCGATAGCGTCTCACCCTGATTGCCGCGGGTCAGTGCACCGAGTGTGACAACGCGAGCGCCATGAGCGGCATCCGCGCGATGCGCAACCCAATCGATAACGGAGGGGGTATCCATAACCGGATCGGTATCCGGCGGCATGACCAGCGTGGTAATCCCACCCGCGGCGGCGGCACGCGCCTCACTGGCGATATCGGCTTTGCGTGCGGCTCCCGGTTCGCGTAAGCGGGCCGCTAAATCGATCAGCCCTGGGATGATCCACTGATCGGTGGCGTCGATATCGGTATCGGGGCTGAAGTCCGCGACTTGGCCTAGGCCGACAATACGGCCATCGGCAACGGCGATATCGCCGCGCTCATCGAACCCGCTCGCCGGGTCAATGAGTCGGGCATTACGAATTAAAATACGACTCATGACGCCGCTCGCGTGTGATCCGGCGCGACGCCGAGCACCATGGTCATTACCGCCATGCGCACGGCAATGCCGTTGGTGACCTGATCGAGGATGACCGAGCGCGGGCCATCAGCGAGGGCGGAGTCAATTTCAACCCCCCGATTGATTGGGCCCGGGTGCATCACAATCGCTTCGGGGTGTGCCGACTGCAGGCGCGCCTCGGTGAGCCCATAATGGCGGAAGAACTCCGCTTCGCCAGGCAGTAGGGCGCCTTGCATGCGCTCACGCTGGAGGCGCAGCGCAATCACTACATCAACATCTCGCAGCCCGGCGCCTAAATCATTAAAGACTTGCACGCCCAAGCTATCGATATCGGCTGGCAGCAGCGTATTCGGCGCAATGACGCGCACTTCTCCGGCGCCGAGGCCATTAAAGGCGTGGATTTGCGAGCGTGCCACCCGTGAGTGGCGAATATCGCCTACGATCGCGATTCGTAATGGCTCAAACGCGCCTTTGTGCTGGCGAATGGTAAAGGCATCGAGCATGGCTTGGGTGGGATGGGCATGCCATCCATCACCGGCGTTGAGTACCGCAACGCCAGCATCGACATGGCGCGCAAAGTATTCCGCGGCGCCACTTTGGGCATGCCGAATGACAAACATGTCGGCTTGCATGGCCTGCAGGTTATGCAGCATGTCGAGCAGGCTTTCACCCTTGGTGGTTGTGGTGTCGACGCTGACATTGAGCACATCGGCCGATAGGCGCTTGGCGGCAAGCTCAAATGTGGTTCGGGTGCGCGTGCTCGATTCAAAGAACAAATTGATAATGGTCCGCCCACGCAGCAGCGGTACGGTTTTAACGGATTTGCCGATAACACCCGAAAACGACTCGGCGGTATCCAGAATGCGGGTGAGTCGTTGCGGGTCGAGTCCCTCGGTGGTCAGAAAGTGGCGCAGTTCGCCCTGCTCGTTGAGCTGGACACTCATGCGGGCGCCTCTTCGATGACCAAATGCAGCGGATCCGGCCCGCGTAATTTAACCCGCTGGCGGGGTGGCAGCTCAATGCGCTCAGCAACCGCATCGGCGGCAATCGGTAACTCGCGCCCCGGGCGCTCGAGTAGCACAGCGAGGCGCACACCGGCTGGACGGCCGTAGTCAAAGAGTTCATTGAGTGCCGCGCGAATGGTCCGCCCGGTGTAGAGAATATCGTCGACCAAAATGATCACTTGGTCATCGATATCGATGGGCATACGCGTTGGCCGGACTGAGGCTTGCAGTCCGCCGCGCGAGAGGTCATCGCGATAAAATGCGATATCCAAAGCGCCTGGCGTGACCCCAAGCGCCAAGCGTTGCTCAAGCGCCTGGGCTAACCACGCGCCGCCTTGATGAATACCCACCAGCGCACAGCGATCTTTGCCCTCAGCCTCAATCAGTGCGCTCACCTGCTCGGTCAGGCGACTGAGGAGTGGCTCGATGTCGGGTAGGTCATTGCTCACGATGGCTGCTCACTTAACCAAGTACTCAGAATGATACTCGCTGCCTCGGCATCAAGCACGTCGGATCGTTGGCCGCGGTCTTTCAGGGCCTGCGCGGCGGCGTGGCTAGACAATCGCTCATCGATACGATGGACGCTCAGCCCGGTGCGCCGAGCGAGCTCGCCGGCAAAGCGCTCGGCGGTGCGGGTACTATTTGAAGCGCTGCCATCAGCATGCCGCGGAATCCCGACGATGGCGGCGTGTGGCTGCCATTCATCGACCAGCGCCATGAGCGCGACCCAATCGGGTTGGCCGTGACGGCACGGCATGATGGTCAGCCCGCGGGCGGTTTGGGTGAGCATTTGGCCAACGGCGACGCCGAGGCGTTTTTCGCCGGCGTCAAAGCCTAAGAAGGTTACGTTTTGCCCGCTCATCGCCCGGCAGTATCCAATAGCCAGCGGCTGGCGACAAGTCAGGGCGATGGGTTGAGGCGCCGTTCGATCGCGGTGAAAAGGTCGCTGGCGATGTGAGTGTTTTGCTGGGCATCGATCTCGCGCACACAGGTCGGGCTGGTGACATTAATTTCGGTTAAGTAGCCACCGATGACATCGAGGCCGGCAAACACGATGCCCTGCTCGGCGAGTAGTGGTCGGACCTGTTGCACAATCCATTGCTCACGCTCGGTCAGTGGCGAGGCGAGGCCGCGTCCGCCAGCGGCTAAATTGCCACGACTTTCACCCGCGGCGGGCAGGCGCGCGAGCGCGAAAGCGGCGGGCTCACCGTCAATAACCAAAATGCGTCGATCGCCGTCGCTAATTTCGGGTAAATAACGCTGGGCCATGACATAGCGGGTACCGCGCGCTGACAGCTGCTCGATAATGACGCTGGTGTTGGGGTCGCCGGCGTGCACGACAAAGATCGCCTCACCTCCCATGCCGTGGAGGGGTTTGAGCACGGCGCGTTGCTGAGCGTTAATAAACGCTTTGAGCGGCTCGGCCCGCATCTCTACCACCGTCGGCGTGCAGCATTGAGGAAACTGCGCGATAGAGAGTTTTTCTTGCACATTGAGTAGCCCAGCCGGGCGGTTGACCACCAACACACCGGCTTGCTCGGCGATGGCGAGGATTTGCGTGGCATAAACAAAGGCGCTGTCCACCGGTGGGTCTTTGCGCATCAAAATGGCATCAAGGTTGCTCAGCGGCTCATCCACCCGCTCACCGAAGCTAAACCAGTCGTCGTTATCGTCCCGAACCGTTAGGCGTGTGCCATCGCCATAGGCCAAACCATCGCGCAGCGATAGGTCGGCTAGGGTGAGATAACAAATCTCCCAGCCCCGACGCTGTGCTTCGAGCAGCATCGCCAGTGTCGTATCCTTGTAAGGGGTGATCCCCTCGATGGGGTCCATAACAACCCCGAGGCGATAGGACATGGGTGAGACTCCTGTGGATGGGTAATTGATCGACGCTAGTGTATCGGATCTGGAAGTTCGGGTGCGCGTGGTCGATACAGTGCCCGAAGCCCTAACATCGGCCCGGGCAGTAGCCATAAAAGCACCCAGGGGCCCTGCGCCG
>JAVLBW010000009.1:23131-50758 GCA_031581235.1 Spiribacter sp.
CGCCCACAAATAACTGGTAAGCCAGATCGCCGGGATGCTTAGACCAAATCCAATCGTATTCATAATCGCTAACGAGGCCCCCACGCGATCGGGCGGGGCGCTTGATGAGGCGAGTGCGGAGAACTGGGGTGAATCGGCAACCACAGCCAGTCCCCAGATGAAAAGCAGGCCAATCATTATCATCGGCGGCGTTTGGATTGCTGCTAACAGCGGATAAATAAGACACAGGCTCCCCGAGAGGCTGAGCGCCCTGCCCGCAACCCAAGTGCTACCCCGGGTGCGGCTGAGCTGCCCGCCCACGACACAGCCGAGGAGTCCGATGCCGATGATGAGGTAGGAAAGCAATGGAACAAGGGCCGTGGCCGCCTCTAACCGCGACACCTCTCTTGCGACGAGCAAGGGTATGAGCATCCAAACGGCATATACCTCCCACATATGGCCAAAGTATCCACCCGCTGCGGCGCGAAAGTCGGGTATGCGCAATGCCTCAAGGCCACGCTTGAGGCCGATGCGCCCAGCGGTCTGCGGCAAGTGAGGGCCGTCGCCCAAGCGCAGGATCAGCCCCCCTCCGATTAGTGTGAGACTTGAGGCGCCCAGCAGCGCCCACTCCCAGGGCAAGGTTAATGTGAGTGTGCGCATTAAATGCGGAGTGGCCGTGCCCAGCGCGAGCATCCCCACTAGCCATCCAAGTGCCGCGCCGGCGTAGGTGGGGGTCCACGCGATGACCATTTTCATCCCGAGGGGGTAAATACCGGCTAGACATAGCCCGGTGAGGAAGCGCACCACGGTATCGAGGGGTGCAAAAGGTGCGACTAGAATAAAGGCCGCGTTAAACAACGCCCCCAAAACACTCGCAATTGCCACAATGCGACTGGCTGAAAACCGATCGGCTAGACCGGTTGTCGCTAAGATCAGTGTGCCAACAATAAAACCCGCCTGAACGCTTAACGTCAGTTGGCCGAGGTCGTGTTCGGTGAGCCCTAGTTCGGCAGAAAGCGAAAACCACACCCCATTGATGCTGAACCAAAGCGATGTCCCAAACAGCTGAGCGATCACGATCACCGTCAATGGTGAGCGCCGTAGCCACCCCATTACGAACCCAAATCGCCGATCAGCGTTTGCATGACGGCGAGGGCGGCAACCGGGGCTGTATCACTGCGCAGAATGCGCGGACCCAGCCTAATGCGCTGCCAGCCAAGACTGGCTAGCCGCTCAATTTCAGAGGCTGCCAGCCCACCCTCAGGGCCGATCAGTGTGGCGAGCTGCTCAGTGGGTTGAAGATCGCGCGCGGCCCGATCGCCATCGGTATCAAAGATAACCCCGGGCAAGTCATCGATCTGCGCCAATGCGGCATCCAGCGCGCAGGGCAGAGCGATTGGCGGAATCCGATTGCGCCCGCACTGCTCGCAGGCGGCAATGGCCACGGCTTGCCAGTGGCGTTGTTTTTTGGCCCACCGCTGGGGGTCGAGTTTGACCACACAGCGCTCGGTAATCACCGGAATCACGCGGGCAACGCCGAGTTCGGTGGCTTTTTGAATGGCGTAATCCATGCGCTCGCCTTTGCTGATGCCTTGCAGCAGCGTAACGGCTAGCGCCGATTCAGCCTCGCGGTCATGGTGTGCATCGATGCGGGCTTGTGCCCGGCGGCGTTGCAATTCGATTAACGTCGCGGTGTATTCACCGCCCGCGCCATCAAAAAGCACAAGCCCGTCACCACGGCGTAGTCGACGGGCTTGAATGTGTTGAACCGCCGCGCCGGGAAGATCGATGACCTCACCGACGGGCGGAATGCCTGGCACATGCAGGCGGGTTGCTAAATCAGTAGCGATAATGCTCTGGCTTAAATGGGCCTTCGACCGGCACGCCGATGTAGTCGGCCTGCACGTCGGCAAGCTTGGTTAGCTGTGCGCCAATTTTCTCAAGGTGCAAGCGGGCGACCTCTTCATCCAAGTGCTTGGGCAGGATGTAGACCTTGTGCTCGTATTCACCCTTGTTGTTAAACAGCTCCATCTGCGCGAGCACTTGGTTGGTGAAACTCGCAGACATAACAAAGCTCGGGTGGCCCGTTGCACAGCCCAAATTCACCAGCCGGCCTTCGGCAAGCAGAATGATCTTTTTGCCATCCGGAAAGGTAATGTGATCGACTTGGGGCTTGATGTTTTCCCACTCATACTGGCGCAGGCTCGCGACATCGATTTCATTGTCAAAATGGCCGATGTTGCAGACGATCGCCTCGTTTTTCATCACTGTCATGTGATCGTGGCCAATGACCTGATAATTGCCGGTGGCGCTGACAAAGATATCGGCCTGACTGGCCGCCTCTTCCATGCTGACCACGCGGTAGCCCTCCATCGCCGCTTGGAGTGCGCAGATCGGGTCGATTTCAGTGACCCACACATTGGCACCGAGTGAACGCAGGCTTTGGGCGCAGCCTTTGCCCACATCGCCATAACCCGCGATGACTGCGATTTTGCCGGCGATCATCACATCCGTGGCGCGCTTAATGCCGTCAACCAACGACTCGCGGCAACCATAGAGGTTGTCGAACTTAGTTTTGGTCACCGAGTCATTGACGTTAATCGCCGGGAAGGGCAATTCGCCGGTTTCCTGCATTTCATAGAGCCGCTTCACACCCGTGGTGGTCTCTTCGGTCACGCCTTGAATGGCCGCCTGCGTGCGAGCATAAAAACCGGGTTTTTCCTGCAAACGGCGACGAATCGCGGCAAATAGGGCGCGCTCTTCGTCACTGCCCGGGTTGTCGAGCACCGATGGGTCTTGCTCGGCTTTGGCACCGAGGGTGACCGCCATGGTGGCATCGCCGCCATCATCTAGGATCATGTTCGGGGTGCCATCAGGCCACTCAAGAATGCGATGGGTGAACTCCCAATACTCATCGAGGCTTTCGCCCTTAAACGCGAATACCGGCGTGCCCGCATCAGCGATCGCCGCGGCGGCGTGATCTTGGGTTGAGTAGATGTTACAGCTCGCCCAGCGAATCTCTGCGCCCAGCGCCTGCAAGGTTTCGATGAGGACCGCTGTTTGAATGGTCATATGCAATGACCCAGCGACACGAGCACCTTTAAGCGGCTGCTCGCCGGCGTATTTTTCGCGCAGGGCCATGAGCCCCGGCATTTCCGTTTCAGCGATATCGATTTCACGCCGGCCCCATGGGGCTAGGCTCGCGTCAGCGATAATCGATCCGGATAGCTTCGTTTCAACGACAGCATTCATAGCTTCACTCCAGGTGTTGCAATTGAGCGCCGTTGGTATTTAAACCTAGCTTGACGAGCCTCCCTGGATCGATTGAATCGATCAGGTGCAGCGCTCCTCGCCTGCCAGGTGGGTAAGGATACTAGAGACCGGCCGCGCTTTGCAGTGCTTCGGCCTTATCGGTTTGCTCCCAAGTGAATGTTGGCTCCTCGCGGCCAAAATGGCCGTAGCTCGCGGTGGGCCGATAAATTGGCCGCACTAGGTCAAGCATCTTGAGGATGCCGTAGGGGCGGAGGTCAAAATGCTCGCGCACCAGTTCGACCAGCCGAGTCTCAGAGACACGGCCCGTGCCAAAGGTTTCAACAAAAATCGACATCGGCTCAGCCACACCGATGGCGTAGGCGACCTGAATCTCACATTTATCGGCAAGCCCGGCGGCGACAATGTTTTTCGCGACATAGCGACAGGCGTAAGCCGCCGAGCGATCGACTTTGCTCGGGTCTTTGCCCGAGAATGCGCCGCCGCCGTGGCGCGACATACCCCCGTAGGTATCGACCACAATTTTACGCCCGGTCAGGCCGCAGTCGCCCACGGGCCCACCAATGACAAACTTACCGGTGGGGTTAATGAAAAAGCGGGTGCGCTCGTTAATCCATTCGCTTGGAATAACCGGGCGAATCACCTCTTCCATAATCGCTTCTTTAATGTCGGCTTGTGATACCGACTCATCGTGCTGACTCGACAGCACAATCGTGTCGACCGCGACCGGTTGGCCGTCCTCGTAGACAAAACCCACCTGCGATTTAGCGTCGGGCCGCAGCCATGGCAGCATGCCGCGCCGGCGAACATGGCTGTGGCGCTGAACCAAACGATGCGCATAGGTAATCGGAGCGGGCATTAGCACATCGGTCTCGCGGCAGGCGTAGCCAAACATCATGCCCTGATCGCCCGCGCCCTGTGATTCCGGATCCTCGCGGTCAACGCCTTGGTTGATATCGGGGCTTTGCTTGCCAATCGCATTGAGTACCGCGCAGGTGGCACCATCAAAGCCCACCTCAGCGCTGTTATAGCCGATATCGAGGATGGTTTGGCGCGCAAGCTCCTCCAAATCAATCCAGGCGCTGGTGGTGATTTCGCCGGCGACAATGACCATACCGGTCTTCACCATGGTTTCGCAGGCCACTCGGCCCTTCGGGTCATCGGTGAGGATGGCATCGAGTACCGCATCGGAGATTTGGTCAGCGACCTTGTCGGGATGCCCTTCTGAGACCGATTCCGAGGTAAATAAGTATTGATTGCCCATGGGCAGTTGATGACTCCGTGTGACGGCCAATAAATTCGCGCAAGTGTACCGTCGGTTGCCTGTGCACAGGAAGTTCTGGACAATCACGACCTTTAATGCCGCCTATTGTGCCCGTTGGAGAACCCACCTCATGTCCGCTCGCCAGCCATTTGCCAACGCCATTCGTGCGCTATCCATGGACGCCGTTCAACAAGCCAAATCGGGACATCCCGGTGCGCCCATGGGCATGGCTGACATTGCTGAGGTGCTGTGGAATGACTTCTTAAGCCATAACCCCGCTAACCCGCATTGGCCCAATCGTGATCGCTTTGTGCTCTCCAATGGCCATGGCTCGATGCTGTTGTATTCGCTGTTGCATCTCAGTGGTTATGACCTACCCATGCAGGCGCTTAAAGATTTTCGCCAGCTTGACTCAGGCACGCCCGGACACCCGGAAGTCGGTGACACGCCGGGGGTTGAAACAACCACCGGGCCGCTCGGTCAGGGCATTGCCAATGCCGTGGGCATGGCATTGGCTGAGAAAACCTTGGCCGCACAATTTAACCGCCCCGGGCACACGCTGGTGGATCACTTCACCTACTGCTTCTTAGGTGATGGCTGCCTTATGGAAGGGATTTCGCATGAAGTCTGCTCGCTCGCCGGGACGCTGGGTTTGGGCAAGCTCATTGCGGTGTATGACGACAATGGTATTTCGATCGATGGCAAAGTCAGCGGCTGGTTTACCGATGACACGCCCGCCCGATTCCGCGCCTACGGCTGGCATGTGGTTGAAGCGGTCGATGGGCACGATGCCGAGGCGGTGAAAAAAGCCATCGAGGCGGCCCGGGCGGTGAGTGATCGGCCTAGTTTGATTTGTGCCAAAACCACGATTGGCTTTGGCGCGCCCAATGTCTGCGGCACCCATGGTGTGCATGGCGCACCGCTCGGCGATGATGAAATTCAAGCAAGCCGTGAGTTTTTGGGCTGGAATCATGCGCCGTTTGAAATTCCCGATGCCATTTATAGCCACTGGGATGCGCGGGCCCAAGGCGCCGCGGCGGAGGCAAATTGGCGCGAGACGCTAGCCAATTACCGCCAAGCCCACCCCGAGCTCGCCGCCGATTTTGAGCGTCGCATGGCCGGCGATCTACCGGAAGCCTTTGCCGAGCACGCGCAGGCGTTTATTGCGCAAACCCAAGCTGAGGGTAGTGCTGATGCCACCCGCAAGCACTCGCAAGCGGCCCTCAACGGCTTTGGGCCCTATTTATCGGAGCTGATTGGGGGTTCTGCTGATCTGACCGGGTCGAATAACACCGATTGGAAGGGGTCAGCGGTGATTAGCGCTGAAGATGGCGATGGCAACTATATTGCCTATGGGGTGCGCGAATTTGGCATGACCGCGATCATGAACGGTCTGGCGCTGCACGGCGGCTTCATCCCCTATGCAGGGACGTTTTTGGTGTTTTCTGATTATGCCCGCAACGCCGTGCGGATGGCGGCGTTAATGGGTGTGCGCAGCATCTTGGTCTACACCCATGACTCGATTGGCTTGGGCGAAGATGGTCCCACCCACCAGCCGGTGGAGCATTTGCCGAGCCTGCGTCTAATCCCTAATCTTGAGGTTTGGCGCCCGTGCGATGCCACGGAAACGGCTGTCGCTTGGCGGGCCGGGCTCAATCGCCGGCAGGGTCCAACGGCGCTGGCGCTATCACGCCAGAAGCTAGCGCATCAAACCCGCAGCGATGACCAAGTCGATGCCATTGAGCGGGGCGGCTATGTTCTGCGCGAGCCAGCTGCTGAGCCCGTCGGCATTATTATGGCCAGTGGCTCCGAAGTCGACATGGCGCTTGCCGCGGCTGATCATCTGGATACCGAGGGCCACCCCGTGCGGGTCGTTTCAATCCCGTGTATCGAGCGCTTTATGGCCCAGCCCGCCGACTATCGTCAGGCTGTACTGCCAGTGCATTTAAGCGCGCGGGTAGCGGTCGAAGCCGCACTGCCGGATAGCTGGCGTGGGCTGGTGGGCGCCACGGGGGCGCTGGTGGGGCTCAATGGCTTTGGCGCCTCAGCACCGGCTGATGCGGTTTACGCGCACATGGGTTTGAGCGCCGATGCGGTGGTGGCCGCACTCGAGGCACAGCTTGGCGGGTAGCCGGGTTGGTTAACAAACGCAAACGATTATTGACGAACAACGCTAACGGTTAGGAGAAACAGCAATGGCGATTAAAGTGGGTATCAATGGCTACGGCCGCATCGGTCGTAACGTCCTTCGAGCACTCTACGAGGCGGGACGCAGCGATGAGGTTCGTGTGGTCGCCATCAACGATTTAGGCGATGCCCAGACCAATGCCCATTTAACCCGGGTTGATACAGCGCACGGGCGCTTCCCCGGTACGGTTGAAGTGAACGATGGCAACTTGGTTGTGAATGGCGATGAAATCAAGGTCATGGCCGAGCGCGACCCGAGCAAACTGCCTTGGGGTGAGCTTGGTGTTGATGTGGTGATGGAGTGCACGGGGCTATTTGCGAGCAAGGATAAGGCCGCCGCGCATTTGGCGGGTGGCGCCAAAAAAGTCCTCATCTCCGCGCCGGCGGGTAAAGACGTTGATGCCTCGGTAGTTTATGGGGTCAATCACTCGGTGCTGCGCAGCGATCACCAAATTGTCTCTAATGCCTCATGCACGACGAACTGCCTGGCGCCACTGGTGAAGCCGCTCAACGATGCCATCGGTATCGAGCAGGGGCTGATGACAACGATTCATGCCTACACCAATGACCAGGTGCTGACCGATGTCTATCACAAGGATTTGCGCCGCGCGCGCAGCGCAACGATGTCGCAAATCCCAACCCAAACCGGCGCCGCGGCGATGGTTGGATTGGTGTTGCCGGAGCTCGACGGCCGGCTGGATGGCTACGCTATGCGGGTGCCAACGATTAATGTCTCAAGCGTTGACTTGAGCTTTATTGCCTCACGAGATACATCGGTCGAAGAGGTTAATCAGGTGCTAAAAACCGCCGCTGAAGGCGCGCTCAAGGGCGTTCTTGCCTACAGTGATGGGCCGTATGTCTCGGTTGATTTTAACCACGATGCACACTCCTCAACTTTCGATGCCACGTTAACCAAAGTCAGCGGTCGGTTGGTCAAAGCCTGCGCGTGGTATGACAACGAGTGGGGCTTTTCTAACCGCATGATTGATACCACCGTGGCGATGATGCAAGCAAAGTAATGACGGTTCGCACACTGGATGATGTGACGCTCGCGGGCCAACGGGTTTTGGTGCGCGAAGATTTAAACGTGCCGCTCAAGGGCGGTGAAGTCAGTGACGACTCACGCCTGCGCGCCGCCGTACCAACGCTTAAGCGGCTGTTAGCCGCCGATGCCCGAGTCATGGTGATGAGCCACCTGGGCCGTCCGAAGGCGGGCGTGTTTGACCCCGAGGCCTCGCTGGCCCCAGTCGCCAAGCGGCTCGGTGAATTGCTCGGCTGTGAGGTGGCATTGGTTTCGGACTGGCTTGATGCCGATATTGCGCCGGCCCCAGGCGAAATCGTGGTATGCGAGAACGTCCGGTTTAACGCCGGCGAGACCGACAATGACGAAGCCCTTGCCAAGCGTATGGCGGCGCGTTGTGACCTATTTGTTATGGATGCCTTTGGCAGCGCGCATCGTGCGCATGCCTCCACGCATGGCGTCGCCCGCTTTGCCCCCGATGCGGTCGCCGGGCCGCTTTTAGCCGCCGAGCTTGAGGCGCTGGGCAAAGCGCTCGATGCGCCGGCGCGACCGTTAGTGGCGATTATCGGTGGCTCCAAAGTGTCGACCAAATTAACCGTTCTCGAGCGGCTCAGCGATCAGGTTGATCAGTTGATTGTGGGTGGTGGAATCGCCAATACCTTTATTGCCGCCGCCGGTTATTCCGTTGGCCGCTCGTTAATCGAGGCGGATTGGGTCGACACCGCTCGGGCATTAATGGATCGGGTTAAAGCCGCCGGCGGCGAAATCCCCATTCCGGAGGATGTCGTAGTGGCGCGCGAGCTAAGCGCCGAGGCCCACGCCGAGGTGCGTGCCATCGACGCGGTTGGCGGCGATGACATGATCCTCGATGTTGGCCCCAAAACCGCCGCGGCTTACGCCCAGCGCTTAGCCCAGGCCGGCACCATCGTTTGGAATGGCCCGGTTGGTGTGTTCGAAATCGACGCCTTCGCTAACGGTACGCAGGCACTCGCCCACGCCATTGCTGAGAGCCCCGGATTCTCCATTGCCGGTGGGGGCGATACGCTCGCCGCTGTCGCCCAATACGGGGTAGCTGATCAGATCGGTTATATCTCCACGGGTGGCGGGGCGTTTCTCGAATTTCTCGAAGGCCAAGCACTCCCCGCTGTGACGGTACTCGATGACTAAAGGATTCTGCCAATGACCCGACAAACCAAAATTGTGGCAACGCTTGGCCCCGCCACGACCGATGCCGACTCCCTGCAGGCGATTGTTGAGGCAGGCGTCGATTTGGTGCGAATGAATCTCTCGCACGGCAATCACGATGAACACCGCGAGCGCGCTGGCGCGCTGCGCGAGGCGGCTAAGAAGGCCGGCCGAGTCGTCGGGGTGCTGTGTGATTTGCAAGGCCCAAAGATTCGCATTGAGCAGTTTGTCGATGGCGCGGTCATGCTCGAAGACGGCGCGGCGTTCTTTCTCGACCCATCCCTCGAGGGCAATGCCGGCACCATTGAAGGCGTGGGTGTGGCCTATACCGGGCTGCCCGAGGATGTAAACGCCGGCGATATTCTGCTGCTAGCGGATGGTCTCATTCGCCTTGAGGTCGAGCGTGTTGAGGGCACGCGGGTGCACACGCGGGTGGTGAACGGCGGCAAGCTATCCGATCGCAAAGGCATTAATCGCTTGGGTGGTGGCTTATCGGTGCGGGCGTTGACCGATAAGGATCGCGTCGATATTCCCCTTGCTGCCGCCCTCGAAGCCGATTATGTCGCGGTGTCGTTCCCGCGTGATGGCGCCGACATTGATGAGGCCCGTGAATTGTTGCGCGCCGCTGGTGGGCATGGTGGCATCGTTGCCAAAATCGAGCGGCATGAAGCCGTTGATGCCATTGGCGAAATTATGGAAGCCGCCGATGCGGTGATGATTGCGCGCGGTGATTTGGCCGTTGAAATTGGTGATGCCGAGTTGCCAGGCGTGCAAAAGCGCATTATGCGCATGGCCCGTGAGCGCGACTGTGTGGTAATTACCGCCACGCAAATGATGCAATCCATGGTTGATAACCCGATGCCAACCCGTGCCGAGGTCCTTGATGTGGCAAACGCCGTGCTCGATGGCACCGACGCGGTCATGCTCTCTGAGGAGACCGCCGTTGGCCAGTATCCCGCCGAAACAGTGGCCTCAATGGCGCGCGTTGCAGTCGGGGCTGAGGCCTATGCCGATGAGTCACGGCTGAGCGCTGGGCTCAATCGTGATCCGCATTTTGAGCGCGTCGATGAGGCGATCGCCAAAACCGCGATTACCGCCGCCAATAGCCTTGGCGTGAAGGCCATCGCTGCGATGACCGAGTCGGGGGCAACCGCGATGTGGATGTCGCGCATTGGGACCGATATTCCGATTTATGCGCTCTCTGAGCAGCCACGCACCCGCACCAAAGTGACGCTGTATCGCGGCGTCCACCCGATTAGTTTTGACCCCACGATGCGCGAGCACGAAGCGGTTAATCGCGAAGCGGTGGCCGAGTTGCAGGCGCGGGGTGCGGTTAGTGGCGATGACTATGTGTTAATCACCAAGGGCGATTTAGCCGGGGTGCGCGGTGGCACCAATGCCATGAAAGTGGTGAAAGTCAGCGAAATTCTCTAACGCCTAGCGATAGACCCCGAGGCGCTCGCCGGCCTCGCGGTACTTGGCTGCCGTGCGCTCGATAATGGGTTGCGGCAGTGCCGGTGCCGGTGCGCTCTTATCCCAGTCGAGGGTTTCGAGGTAGTCGCGCACAAATTGCTTATCAAAGCTCGGTGGCGAGGTATCGAGCTGATGCTGATCGGCGGGCCAAAAGCGGCTTGAATCCGGTGTTAACGCCTCATCAATCCAAACCAAATCACCGCTTTTATCGAGCCCAAACTCAAACTTGGTATCGGCAATAATAATGCCCTGGCGGCGTGCGTGTTCGGCGGCCTCGGTGTAGAGCGATAGCGTGAGTGCGCGCAGTTCATGGGCCAGATCACGGCCTAATTCGGCCACGACCGCATCAAAACCGATGTTTTCGTCATGACCGCCCACCTCGGCTTTGGTCGATGGTGTGAATAACGGCTCGGGGAGAGCTTGTGCCTGACGCAGACCGGAGGGCAGGGTGATGCCGCAAAGCTCGCCGCTCGCTTGGTAGTCGCGCCAGCCCGAGCCAATCAGATAGCCCCGTGCAATGGCCTCAAACGCAAGCGGTTGCAGACGTTTAACCACCACGGCACGGCCGGCAACCTGCTCACGCTCGTCGCGATCATCGAGCACCGCCTCAACGGGCAGATCAACGCATTGATTGGCAACGCGCTGGCCAAGTCGACGAAACCAAAAGTTGGAGACATCGGTGAGCACCGCGCCCTTGCCGGGGATGGGGTCATTGAGGACCACATCGAAGGCTGATAGCCGGTCGCTTGTCACCACCAGCAAGTGCTCATCGCCAAGCGCGTAGACATCACGGACTTTGCCGCGCCCCAGCAACGGCAGGCTTTCAAGGGTGCTTTCGTACAGGCTTGTTGGCGCCAAAACCGCGCTCCTCCGAGGTCGATTGGATCGGCTAGTTTAGTCGGGCTTTTTAATCTGCGCGAATGCGGCCAGCGCCGCTTGGCGGCTTTGCTTTAAATCAACCATGGGCTGGGGGTAGGTCACGCCCAAGGTGACACCGGCATCGGCCAGCGCACTGGCGGGCGCCTCCCACGGCGCATGCCGGTGTTTGGCCGCGAGCCTGGCTAATTCAGGTACCCAGTGCGCGACATAATCGCCTTGGGCATCAAAGCGCTCGCCCTGGCGGACGGGGTTAAAGACCCGAAAATACGGGGCCGCATCGGCGCCGCTGCCGGCAACCCATTGCCAGCCCAAACTGTTAGCGGCCATATCGGCATCGACTAGCGTGTCCCAAAACCAGGCCTCGCCGGCTTGCCAGGGCAGGCGTAGGTTTTTCACCAAAAATGACCCCACGACCATGCGAACGCGGTTATGCATCCAGCCCGTGGCATAGAGCTCGCGCATGCCGGCATCGACTAACGGGATACCGGTTCGGCCTTGCTGCCAGGTGTGCAGGAGCCGGTCACCCGGATCGGCTTGCCAAGGAAACGCCGCAAAACGCGGGTTAAGCGGCTGATCGGGAAAGTCCGGGTGATGAAAGAGCACATGATGGGCGAACTCGCGCCAACCGATTTCGGATAAAAATCGATCCGCGCCGGTCACGTAATCGGCTTGATTCGTGGTTGGACTGCCTTGCGCGAGCTGGCGTTGGGCAGCTTGCCAGACCTGCCGAGGGCTGACTTCGCCAAAGTGCAAACGCGCCGATAGCCGTGATGTCCCCGCGGTTGCTGGGCAGTCGCGGCCGTGTTCGTAGTCACCCATGGCGCCATGAACAAAATCACTCAGCTGTTGCTGCGCGCTCGCTTCGCCTGGCTGCCATCGACTCGCGAGCCCCTCAGTCCAGCGCTTGCCCGGATGCAGGTCCAACGCCTCGATGGCCTCACTGGATAGGTCGTGATGAAAGCCTGATAGCGAATCCGGTGCGGGTAACGGCGGCTCGGGGTCGTCTAGGCGTCGGCAGGCCCGCCAAAACGGGGTAAACGCCTTATAGTCACCGCCGCTGCCGGTTTTAATCGTCCATGGCTCGTGAAGCAGATTCGCCTGATGGCTTTGAACGCTCACGCCCTGATCGCGCAGGGCTTGCTTAATCTGGGTGTCGCGGCGGGTATAGGCGGGCTCATAGAGGCGGTTCCAGTGCACGGCCTGAGCCTCGGTGGTGGCGATAATCTCGCGCAACATCGCCAAACTCTCACCCCGACGCACAACCAAACGCAGTCCGCGTTGCTCAAGGGCGGTTTTTAAATGCAACAGACTGTGGTGCAACCACCAATTACTGGCTTCACCCGGCGCCCAGCTGCCAGCCTCGTTCGGTGCATGAATATAGACCGGAATAATTGGCAGGCCGGAGGCAGCCGCCGCGCTTAACGCTGGATTATCGGCAACGCGCAGGTCGCGTCGGAACCAGCAGATAACAGCAGACATAAAACAACATCCTTGCAACGAGATGGCATCAATGGCGCAGAATGACGGTCAGATCGTATGATTGTACGCAACACGGTGATAACCGCACAGGAGTGTCCATGAGCGCAGAAGTAACGGCCGGCGGCCGCGTCGCGATGATTACCGGTGCCAGTGCCGGCATCGGTCGTTCACTGGCGATTAAGCTCGCCCGCGATGGCTGGCAAGTGGCGGTTTGCGCGCGGCGTGAGGCCGCGCTCCGCAGTATCGCCGAGGACCACCCGGATATTGCGGATCGCCTGCATGTCTACCCTTTGGATGTCACTGACGTTGCCGAAAGTCAGGCGGTATTCATGGCCGTCGAGGAAGGCGTTGGCGAGGTTGATACGCTCATACTTAACGCCGGTGACTATGACCCGATGCCGCTCGATGCGTTTGACCCCGAAATTTTTCAGCGACTGATAACGGTGAATTTTCTCGGCAGCGTCAATGGGGTGGGCGCCGCCCTTGGGCCGATGCGCGAGCGCGGCCGTGGGCAGATTTTGCTCACCGCGAGCCTTTCTGCGTATCGAGGGCTGCCGCAAGCCGCCCCCTATGGCGCGAGTAAAGCGGCGGTGCTGAATATGGCCGAGTCGCTGCGCCCTGCGCTGGCCGGTAGTGGTGTGAGCTTGCGGGTGATTAACCCAGGCTTTGTGAAGACCCGTCTCACTGAAAAGAACCGCTTTCACATGCCGCAGCTGATTACGCCGGAACAGGCAGCGGATGCGATTTATCGTGAAATTGATAAGGCGGGCTTTGAGATCTTCTTTCCCAAGCGCTTCGCTTGGACACTTAAATGCCTGCGCCTGCTGCCCTATCGGCTTTATTTTGCGCTGACTCGGCGCATGGTTCAGTCATGACGCCAATCGCCGACTATGGCGCGTTTTTCGCCCACATGACCGCCGCTGATTTGGATCGGCTTGATACGGTGTTTGTCGAAAATGCGCGCTTTGTTGATCCATTTAATGAGGCGCGGGGGTTGGGTGAGATCCGTGCGGTGTTTGCGCATATGTTTGCGACCTGCTCGGTGGCCCGATTTGAAATACTCGAATCAGTTGCCGAAGGATCGGTGGGCTATATTCGCTGGCGCTTTAGCTTTCAGCTGCCACGAGATAAGACCCCGCGCCAGCCCATTGAAGGGGTTTCACGCGTGGTCTTTGCCGAAGATGGCCGGGTGCGCGAGCACATTGATTACTGGGACGCCGCTGGCGAGCTTTACGCGCAGTTGCCGCTGATCGGCGGGTTAATGCGTTGGCTTAAGCGCAAGCTCGCCGCGGTTTAGTCACCCTCAACGTCATGCACCCGCTCGCGGGTGGCGGCCTGTGCGCGACGGTCTTGCGGAAAATTCCACATTAACGCCGTCGCGGCAAGCTTAAAGCCGATGGGTACGGCGCCATAAAAAAGCGCGAGCACCAGTGTGCCGGTACGATCATCAATATTGGTCGCATCAAAACCAAACACTTCGAGTAGCGGAAAGGCAATGCCCACCGCGAGCGCCAAGGCAAGCTTGGTGGCCATATTCCAAATACCAAAATAAAACCCCGTCCGCCGGCCACCGCCCGCGGCGGTATCGAGGTCGACCAAATCGGCCTGAATGGCCGCGGGTAGGGCCATATCCACGGCTACCCCGACGCCCGAGAGCATGCAAATAAGCAAAAACGCATGGGTATCGCCGGGCCCTAAAAACGGCACGGCCAAAAAGATTAGCGATGTCCACAGCATCGACACCGCCCACGCCCGGTGTTTGCCAATGCGCCGCGATAGCCACAACCAACCCGGAAGCGCTGCGATCCCGACGATGAAGTAAACCAGTAGTAGTGGGCCGGTCCACGATTCGGCAAGCAAGACATGCGCCACAAACAAAGTGAATAGTGAGGCGGGTAGGCCGTTGGCAAGCCCATTCATGACATAGGCCAATAGCAGTCGCAAAAATGGCTTGTTGCTTGCCAACAATGCCCAGCCTGCGCGCCAGCCAATGCGATGTGAGCTTAGCCGGTATTCAGGCACTTTCCAGAGCGTGAGCGCAATGATGGGCGGCAAGGTGAGCACCAGCAACCAAGCCAAGCCCGCGAGGGTGGCCGAATCAGCCCGGCCCGCGCCCATGAGCGTAGGCCAGGCGATCGCCAGCAGTGTGCCGGCGAGCATAAAACCCTCACGGCTCGCGGTGAGGCTGGCACGACGGTCGTAGTCTTCGCTGAGTTCTGCGCCCCACGCGGTATAGGGCAGTGACATCAGCGTCCAGCCCAAGTAAGCGGCAAGCCCCCAGCCGAGCAAGTAGGCAAGGCCGACATCGGCGGGTGGTCGAAATAGCGCCCACGCACTAATCAGCAGCAGCGGCATTCCGAGCGCAATCAACGGCCGACGCCGACCGTAGCGGGTATCGAGCCGATCGCCAAGGCTGCCGATTAACGGGTCGGTCACCACATCCCATAGCCGCGCGACCAACAGCGCAACACCGACCGTGGCAAGGCCCAGTGTTTCGCCATAAAAACCGGGCAAAAACACATACATGGGCACACCCATGACCGCGAGTGGCAGCGCCGGCAGGCCGTAGAGAAGTATGTGCCGGCGCTGGAGGATCAAGGTCGGCGCAGCACGAGACGTTTAACGTCGATGGTGCCGCTGCGAAAGCCGGCATAACAGTAAGCGAGGTAATAGCGCCACATGTTGATAAAGCGCTCGTCAAAGCCAAGCTGCTCGATGGTGGGCAGCACCGCGGCAAAGCGCTCGTCCCACTGCAGCAGGGTCTGTGCATAGTGCTGGCCAAAGGCTGTTGACTCGACCTGATCGAGGCCGGCGCGCTGGGCTTGGCGCGCGAGACGCTCGGGCGTGGGGAGCATGCCGCCCGGGAAGATATAGCGCTGAATAAAGTCAGGTCGGCGGCGGTATTCATCAAACCGCGCTTCGGTAATGGTAATGCCATGCAGACCAACATGCCCGCCTGGCTTCACCCGGTCGCGTAGCATTTGAAAATAGACCGGCCAGTAGGCCTCGCCCACGGCTTCAAGCATTTCGATGGAAACGGCATGATCAAAGCGCCCGGTGGTGTCGCGGTAGTCTTCAAGCCGCAGTTCAACCCGATCGCTAACGCCCGCCTGTTCAACGCTGCGCCGCGCCCACGCCAATTGCTCACTCGATAAGGTCAGCCCCGTCACCCGCATGCCTTGCTGCGCGGCGGCGATCGCAAAGCCACCCCAGCCGCAGCCAATTTCGAGGATATGGTCGCCGGGCCGGGCCTTAATCGCTTCAAGCAAGCGTTGATATTTGTTGCGTTGGGCATCGACGAGTGGCTGATCCGGATAATCAAAGATCGCCGCTGAATAGGTCATGGTTTCATCGAGCCAATGACGGTAGAAATCATTACCTAAATCGTAGTGTTCGGCGATATTGCGCCGGCTGCCGCGCTGGGTGTTGCGGCGTTTTTGATGATGCAAGCTAAGGCGTAACCGATGCAGCCAGCTTGGGTTCATGCGCCCGCGAAAGGCATCCTCATTACGCAGCATGAGCTCGAGTAAATGCGGTAAATCGGGGCTACTCCATTCACCCGCCATGTAGCTCTCGGCAAACCCCACCGAGCCGCGCCGAATAATGCGATTAATCATGCGCAGCGGTCGATGCAGGTGCAGGGTGGCGTGGATGCCGGGCTCGGCGCCTTGAACGATAAATCGCCGCCCACCGGGCAGGCTACCGTCGAGTCGGCCCCGGCGCAGCCGCGTAAACCAGCGCAGCAGCACTTTGCCGCTGACCGGCAAGCTCGATGGCAACTCAACGCGTGCCTCCCACGTGCTGCTCATTAACTGATCTCCGTGTCCGGTGGCGTTGGTTTGCGGTGGTAGCGCCCGCCCCGCAGCCAGATCTTCAGCGCCTGCCAGTGAATGGCGGCAATCACTTTGAGCGTTAATAAGGGTACCGTGATGGCGACACGGAGCAAGCCCATATCACCGCCGCGACGGCGCGTGCCTGACTGCACCGCGACCAGTGCTGGGCGCTCGGGTGTCTCGGTGTCATGCCAGTTCACTGTCACGCCGTAGTGTTCATTTGGCGTTTGCAGGCGAAAGCGGTAATGGCCATTGCGGGGCAAAAACGGCGAAACATGGAATTGTTTGATGGCCTCATCGCGTAAGCGTTCCGGCAGTGCTCGGCCGTGATCGTGGAGTAAATAACCATGCCATTCGCCAAAGGTATTGCGGACCTCGCAGAGCACCGCGCGCAGGCCACCATCGGCGTGTCGGCAATACCAAACGGATAGTGGGTTAAAGACGTACCCCAGCACGCGGGGGTAGCACAATAGCTGTACTCGCCCACCGGCTAGGTCAATCCCGGCGTTGGCGAGTTGGGTATCGATCCATGGCCGCAGCGGCGTGCCGTCTTTGGGTCCATGATCGGCATCATGCAGGGCGATGAGGTTAAAGCGATTGTGCGCGAATAGCCGCTGCGCACGATCGACCTGATCAAGCTGATCAATATCGACTAGCAGGCTAAATACCCGGTAGCGAAAGGTATAACGTGGCGCAATGCGGCGTTCGTGAAAGACCTCGCCCTGATAAATGCTAAGCGCGGGCGCAGCGCTGCTCATGGCGTGGCGCCCGCTCCCAGTGGTGCCGGTGTGATCAATGGGTCGGGTTCGCTCGCCGGCGCGCTGTCGGTGGTCCACGGCGGCGGCGCGCCGAGGCGCTCAGCGACTCGAATCGCGCTGGCAAACGCATCCTCATGAAAGCCATAGCCATGGTAGCTGCCGCAGTACCACAGGCGGTCGTGGCCTTGGATATCACTTAATGCCGCTTGTGCTCGCATGGCTTCGCGATCAAATACCGGGTGGTCATAGGTCTGGTGATGAATGATCTGGTCGGCGCTTGGGGGAGTGAGCGGGTTGAGGGTAACGAAAATATCTTGCTCGGTTGGCAGGGGCTGGAGTCGATTCATCCAATAGGTCACTGATACCGGGTCGCTGCCATCAATGCTTTTAGCGGTCATATGATTCCACGCCGACCAAACGGCTCGGCGCTGGGGCATGAGCGCGGTATCCGTATGCAGATAGGCATCATTGGCCTGATAGCTAAAGGCGCCGAGTATTTGCGCCTCAGCGGGGTTGGGTGTGTTGAGGGCGGCCAGCGTTTGATCGGCGTGCGCTGCCATCACCACCTCGTCAAATTCACCCAGTCCGCCGGTTGGACCCGACAGGGCTACCCCACGGCCGGTGCGCTCAACGCCGCTAACCGGTGTCGCGGTTCGAATGGTTTGAATCGCGCTTTGCATGCGCTGAATATATTCGCGGCTGCCGCCTCTGACCGTCCGCCACTGCGGCCGATTAGCCAGTTGGATCAGCCCGTGGTTGGCAAAAAAGCGCAAAAACGAGCGTGCTGGAAAGCGCAGCATGACATCCTGTGGGCATGACCAAATGGCCGCGCTCATGGGCAGTAAGTAGTAGCGACGAAACGCCTCACCCATGCTCAGTTCGTCGAGTAGCTCGCCGAGGCTTTGCTGGTGGCCATCCCCTCGCTCAAGACGGCGGTTGGCCTCGCGATTAAAGCGCAGGATGTCGCGGACCATACCCAGGAACTGTGGCCGAAACAGGTTGCGGCGCTGGGCGAACAACGTGGCAATGTTATTACCGGCGTATTCGAGGTTGATATCGCTTGCTGCAAACGCAAACGACATCTCTGAGTCGACAGTGGGCAGGTCTAAATAGCGAAAAAGGGCCGAGAGCTGCGGGTAATTGCGCTCGTTGTAAACAATAAAGCCGGTATCAACCGGTACATCGCCACTGGCAAGGGGGCAAACCACGGTATTGCTATGCCCGCCGAGCCGATCGGCGGCCTCAAACAAGGTGACCTCATGGCGTTGTGAAAGCAGCCAAGCCGCGCCAATGCCAGCGACACCCGCGCCGACAACCGCAATCCGCCGAGATTCCATATCCCATCCTTTCGTCTGAATGAAACCGCTTAGTCTACAGGCTTGGTGGCCGCGCGGTGTCACGGTATGGTACCGCAATGACACAGCCACATCGCCCCTTTAAAGCACTTTCGATCGCGATTCTTACCGTTTCCGACACGCGTGAGCCGAGTACGGATCGCTCCGGTGCCAAGCTTGCCGAGCTTGCCACGAGCGCTGGCCATCGGCTAGCCGAGCAGCGCATCGTCATTGACGACCGCTATGCTATCCGCGCAGCGGTATCCGAGTGGGTTGCCAGTACCGAGGTGGACGTCGTGCTGAGCACCGGCGGGACCGGGTTTACCGAGCGTGATGTCACCCCAGAAGCGGTGCGTGTGCTGTTTGATCGCGAGATACCGGGCTTTGGCGAACTGTTTCGTCAGCTCTCCTATGCGAGTGTCGGAACATCGACGTTGCAATCGCGCGTGCTTGCCGGTGTTGCCAATCAGACCTTAATTGCCGCATTGCCTGGCTCGCCCGGGGCTTGCCGGGATGCTTGGAATGGCATTTTGAGCGACCAGCTCGATGTTCGCCATCGGCCCTGCAATCTCGCTGAGCTCGCCATCGGAGCCTAAGTCATGGCGGCCCGGCGACCGCGCCCACGCGGTGAAACCCGTCGACAAATCCTCGCGGTGGCTGAGCAGTGGCTGCTCGAGCGTGGCTACCACGGCTTTAGCTTTGGCCAAATCGCGAGCGCATTAGATATCCAAAAAGGCGCTGTGCACTACCACTTCGCTAGCAAAGAGGCATTGGTAACGGCGTTATTTCAGGGCTATCGGGCGGCGTTTGTGGCGTGGGCAAGCGCAGCGGATGCAGCCGATGAGCGAGCGCTAACAATGTTGCGGCGATTGCTTGAGTGGCAGGCCGCCGAAGCACTAGGTGAGCGCGTCGGTCCATTGGGGGTGGCTGGGGTGGAATATGCAAGCCTGCCCTCAGCGGCGTGTGCTGAAGCGGAAGGGCTCAGTGATGCGTTAATTGATTGGCTCACCGCCACGCTTGAGCACGGGCGTGACAGCGGCGCGCTGGCATTTGCCGGTGCCGCGAGTGATCAGGCGCGGCTCGTTATTAGTGCGAGTCAGGGTGCGCTGCAGCTTGCACGGGTCAATGGCGCCGGCGAGTACCGCCGGGTTGGCCGGGCGATTTTAAATAACCTCCGGCCCAGCGGCACCTAAAGCGCGGTTCTGCTAAAATCCAGCGCATGCAAAATCTGGTGATCGCCCCGTCCATTCTTGCTGCTGACTTTGCCCGCTTGGGTGAGGAAGTCGATTGCGTGCTCGCCGCGGGGGCTGATTGGGTCCATTTTGATGTCATGGATAATCACTACGTGCCCAACTTAAGCTTTGGCCCGGTGGTGTGTCAGGCATTGCGCCGGCATGGCGTGAGCGCACCGATTGATGTGCACTTAATGATTCGCCCAGTCGATGGATTGATTCCTGAGTTTGCCGCCGCGGGCGCGAACTTAATTAGCTTTCACCCCGAGGCCAGCGATCATGTCGACCGCAGCCTGCAGCTCATTCGTGATCAGGGCTGCCAAACTGGTCTGGTGTTTAACCCGGCAACTCCACTCGATAGCTTGCGCTACGTCATCGATAAAGTGGATTTAGTGTTGTTGATGTCGGTCAACCCGGGATTTGGCGGGCAGGCGTTTTTACCCTCGACGCTTGGCAAGCTGCGTGAGGCCCGAGCGCTGATCGACGCGCAAGATCGAGCGATTCGGCTTGAGGTGGATGGCGGCGTTGGCCCCAATAACATCGCCGAGATCGTCGCCGCGGGCGCTGACACGGTGGTTGCGGGTTCGGCAATCTTTGGCCAACCCGATTACCAGGCGGTCATTGCACAGATGCGCGCCCAAGCGGCTGGGGTCAGTTGATGCGGCTAACGCGGCCCGAGGCAGTGTTGTTTGACCTCGATGGCACGTTGGTCGATAGCGCGCCGGATTTAAGCACCGCGGTCAATCGGATGCTCGTCGATTTAGGCCGTGAGCCGCTGGATGATGCCCGGGTGCGCGACTGGATTGGCAATGGTGCACGGCGGCTGGTAGCTCGTGCCTTGGCCGGTCGGCGCGAACTCGAGGCTGAACCCGAGGGCACTGAGGCGGCATTGCAACGCTTCTTCGTTCACTACCATGACACGCTGGTCGATGACAGTTGCCTCTACCCAGGCGTGCTCGAAGGTTTACAGCGCATTCAAGCTTTAGCGCTGCCGATGGGAATTGTCACCAATAAGCCCACGGCGTTTACTGCGCCGTTGGTTGAAGCCATGGGATTGGCCGATTTTTTTTCTGTGAGTGTCAGTGGTGACACGCTCGCGGTGAAAAAACCCGACCCGGCCCCCCTTGCGCATGCCGCCCAAGCGCTTGGCGTTGATATTACTCGCTGTCTCTATGTCGGTGATTCGCGCGCCGATATTGACGCTGCGAAAGCCGCGGGTAGTGGCATGGTGCGGGTGCCGTATGGTTATTCCGGCGGTGATGCGGTGGTCGCCAATCACCCGAGCGAACTCACGCTCACAATCGTTGAGCTTGCTGAGGCGCTTGAGCCATGAACGCCGAGACGCTCGCCGCCCATCGCCAGGCCGGCTTTAACCGAGTGCCGCTGGTGCGCGAGTTGCTTGCCGACCTCGACACCCCGCTGTCCACTTATCTTAAGCTCGCCGCCGCGCCGGGCAGTTATTTATTTGAGTCGGTTCAAGGCGGTGAAAAATGGGGCCGATATTCGATTATCGGGCTGCCCTGTCAGCGCCAATACCGCGTGTTCGGCCAACACATTGAGACCTGGGATGATGGTGTCTGCGTTGAGCGTGAAAGCGTTCGCGATCCGCTGGCCTGGGTTGAAGCAAAGCACCGCGCGGTGACCCCCGCACCGGTCGAGGGCGTTGAGGCATTGCCGCGCTTTCTTGGCGGCTTGGTGGGGTATTTTAGCTACGACACCATTCGGTATATCGAACCGCGGCTTGCCGAGTGTCCCAATCCCGATCCGCTTGGGGTTCCGGATATTCTGCTGCTCGAATCCGATGAAGTGCTGGTGTTCGATAACCTCGCCGGCCGGCTTTATTTAATCGTCAATATCGACCCGGCAGCGCCGGACGCGCTGGATCACGGCGAGGCTCGGCTCGGCGAACTGGCCGCGCGCTTGCGTGACGAGGCGCTCGCCTATGCCCGGCCGACGCCACCGCGGGTGGTCAAAGAAGAGGATTTTCGCTCATCAATTGAGCAGCCTGAGTACGAGGCGATTGTGGAGCGCATTCGGCGCTACATTATCGATGGCGATTGCATGCAGGTGGTGCCCTCGCGGCGGATGAGCGCGCGCTATGAAGGCCGGCCACTCGATTTATACCGGGCGCTGCGCTGTACCAACCCCTCGCCGTATTTGTTCTTTCTTGATTTTGGCGATTTTCAGGTAGTGGGGTCATCGCCGGAAATACTCGCCCGGCTCGAAGAGGGTGAGGCCACGGTCCGGCCGATTGCGGGAACGCGTCGCCGCGGTCATAACGCCGAGGAAGATCGCGCGCTTGAAGCGGAGTTACTTGCCGATCCCAAAGAGCGCGCGGAGCATTTAATGCTGATTGATTTGGGTCGCAACGATATCGGTCGGGTGACTGAAACCGGTAGTGTCAATGTCACCGATCCAATGACGATTGAGCGCTATAGCCATGTCATGCATATCGTCTCCAACGTCACCGGTCAGCTGCGCGAGGGCTTAGGCCCGATGGACTTACTGCGCGCAACCCACCCCGCTGGCACGCTGAGTGGCGCACCGAAGATTCGGGCCATGGAAATTATTGATGAGGTTGAGCCAGTCAAGCGCGGCGTCTACGGCGGCGCGGTCGGCTATCTATCATGGACTGGCAATATGGACACGGCCATTGCCATTCGCACCGCGGTGATTAAGGATGGCGAAGTGCATGTGCAGGCCGGTGGCGGCGTGGTGCATGACTCAGACGCTGGCGATGAATGGGAAGAAACCGTGAATAAAGGCCGCGCATTATTTCGCGCCGTCGCCATGGCTGAGGCCGGGCTCGATCAGAACTGAACCGAGGGATAGACCATGTTGTTAATGATCGATAACTACGATTCGTTTACCTACAACCTCGTTCAGTATCTTGGCGAGCTTGGCGCGGAGGTCGTTGTCCATCGCAACGACGCCATTAGTATTGAGGCCATCGAGCAGCTCGCACCGGCACAGATTGTGCTCTCGCCGGGGCCATGCACGCCCAATGAGGCGGGGATTTCGCTTGCGGTGGTAAAGCATTTCGCCGGCCGCATTCCGTTGCTCGGCGTGTGTTTAGGCCACCAGGCGATTGGCCAAGCGTTTGGCGGTGATGTGATTCATGCCCAATCAGTCATGCATGGCAAAACCTCAGCGGTGCACCATCACGACGTGGGTGTCTTTGCCGGATTGCCACAGCCGATGGAGGCCACGCGTTATCACTCACTGGTCGTTGATGCCGCCACTCTGCCGGATTGTTTTGAAGTCACGGCCTGGACCGCGCTTGAGGATGGCGGTATCGAGGAGATTATGGGGATTCGTCACCGCGAGCTCGCGATCGAGGGAGTGCAGTTTCATCCTGAGTCGATTTTAACCACGGCGGGGCATGATTTGCTGCGCAACTTTTTAAACCGGCCGGCCATCGCTGCCTAGGGTTAAGGAGATCGCCATGGATTTGCAGGCAGCTATTCGTCAGGTGATTGCTCGCGATGATTTGAGCGATGCGCAAATGACCGCGGTGATGCAGCAAATTATGACCGGTGAGGCGAGCCCAGCGCAGATTGGCGGCTTTTTAGTCGGCCTAGCGATGAAAGGCGAAAGCGTCACCGAGATTGCCGCCGCCGCGAAGGTCATGCGCCGTTTGGCGTTGCGTGTCGAGGTCGAGCCCACGCATTTGGTCGACACCTGTGGCACCGGCGGTGATGCGCGCGGGACGTTTAATATCTCCACGGCGAGCGCGTTTGTCGTTGCCGAGGCGGGGGGGCGTGTGGCGAAGCACGGCAACCGCTCGGTTTCGAGTGCATCGGGCAGTGCGGATTTGCTCGAACACGCCGGCGCGCGCTTAGATCTTAGTGCTGAGGCGGTCGCACAGTCCATCGAGGCGGTCGGGATTGGGTTTATTTTTGCCCCGCAGCACCACCAAGCAATGCGTCACGCGATTGGCCCGCGCAAAGAGATGGGCGTGCGCACCCTATTTAACCTCCTCGGCCCGCTCACCAACCCCGCCGGCGCTCCCAACCAATTGCTCGGGGTCTACGCGCATGCCTGGGTCCGGCCGATCGCTGAGGTGTTGCAGACGCTCGGAAGCGAGCGTGTGTTGGTGGTGCACTCCGATGATGGGCTCGATGAAATTAGCATTGCCGCACCAACCGCCGTTGCGGAGCTGCGTGATGGCGAAGTAAAGACGTATTCAATCGCCCCGGGAGATTTTGGCATGCAACGCAGCGCGCTTGACTCGTTGCGGGTTGATTCCGCGCAACAAAGTCTGGAAATGATTCAGGCGATTTTTGATGGCCTGCCTGGGCCGGGAACGGATTTGCTGGCACTCAATGCGGGCGCTGCAATCTATGTCGCTGGGCTCACGGCAACGCTCGCTGAAGGGGTGAGTCAGGCTCAGGCCTTGCTTGCAAGCGGCGCGGTGCGGGCCCGGCTTGCCGCGTTTGTTGCCACGACTCAGCGCTTAGGAGGTCAGTAATGGCAACGCCGGCTGACACCCCCGATGTGCTCAAGCGCATTGTTGCCCGCAAAACCCAAGCGGTAGCCGCACGCCGCGCGCAGGTAAGTGAATCGGCGTTGCACGAGCAAATCGCTCATGCCCCGACGCCGCGCGGCTTTCGCGCCCAAATGGATGCGCGCATTAATGCCGGCCGGCCGGCGGTGATTGCCGAAATTAAAAAAGCCTCGCCGAGTAAAGGCGTGTTGCGCGAGGCCTTTGATCCGGCCGCCATTGCCGCGAGCTACGCCGATGGCGGGGCGGCGTGTTTGTCGGTGCTCACCGAAGAAGACTTCTTTTTAGGCCAAGATGAGCACCTGAGGCAGGCCCGCGCGGCCTGCACACTGCCGGTGATTCGCAAAGATTTTTTGTTCGACCCCTACCAAGTCATCGAAGCCCGGGTGCTTGGCGCGGACTGCGTGCTGCTGATTGTCGCCATGCTGAGCGATGAACAACTCGCCGAGCTTCACACGCTCGCCGAGCAGCTGGGCATGGATGTGCTCGTCGAAGTGCATGATGAGGCTGAGCTCGACCGCGCATTGGCACTCAATGCCTCGCTGATTGGCATTAATAACCGCGACTTGCGCACTTTTGAGACCGACTTGCAGACCTGCGTTCGGCTCGCCGCCCGGGTGCCCGCGTCGATTCGCCTGGTGGGTGAGAGTGGCATTCACACCGCCAATGAAGTCGCCGCGTTGCGGGATCAAGGCATTGAGGCCTTTTTAGTTGGCGAGGCGTTTATGCGCGCCGATGCGCCGGGTGCAAAGCTTGCCGAATTGTTTGCGCGTTAACGGGCCCCATAGAGCACAATCTTACGCCCGCTGACGTAAATCAGTTCATCCGCTTCGAGGTCACGCAACACCCGTCCGACCATTTCGCGCGAGCAGCCCACAAGCCGCCCGATCTCAATGCGCGTGCTATGAATCTGCATGCCATCGGGATGGGTAATTGAATCGGGCTCAACGGCGAGCTCATGGAGCATCGAGAGCACGCGACCGCGGACATCCTCAAAAGCCAAATTGCGAAAGCGATGACTGGTTGCGCGCAAGCGCCGAATAATTTGCGCCACCACCGGGTGGAGTATTGCAGGGTCATGGCGTTGAAGTTGTTCGAAGCGCTGATAGCTAATTTCAGCCAAGTCGCAATGGGTCCGCGTGCGAATCCACGCACTGCGCGTGGGTGCCTCACCAAATAAGCCCATTTCGCCGACGAAGTCGCCGGGGTTGAGATAGGCCAAAATTAGTTCACGGCCGCTCTCATCATCCTCGAGCACGCTCACCGAGCCATCGAGAATTAAAAACAACCGATCACTGGGCATGCCTTGGTGGACGAGTGTGGATCCCACGCGATAGCGGCTGCGACGACAATGTCGAAGGAGCTCAACGATCGTGGGCTGAGAAAAAAACTGATGAGTCTCCGGTAACATGCGACCTCCCTGATGTCGCCCGCAGCGCTGTGTTTTTACCCCCGGTTTCGACGGTATAGTGGCCGTGGGCAATGGGCATCACCCATATGCAGGGGTTCAACAACGGGAGAAATGCCGTGAAGGCGCATGTACGCTGGCTTGAGGGCATGGCCTTTGAGACCGAATCAGGCAGTGGTTACCGACAAACGGTCGATGGGCCGCCCGATTTGGGCGGTCAGGGCCGCGGTCCGCGGCCAATGGAGTTGATATTGCAGGGGCTTGGCAGTTGTTCGGCGGTGGATGTGGTGTACATCCTCGAGCGCGGTCGACAGGCGGTGAGTGGCTGTGAAGTCGAGGTCGAGGCTGAGCGCTCAGAGCAAACGCCCAAGGTGTTTACCCATATCAACCTGCACTTTCGCGTCAGCGGCGAAGGGCTTAAACCCGAGGTGGTGGCGCGTGCGGTCAAGCTTTCGGCCGAAAAATATTGCTCGGCATCGATTATGTTGAGCCAAGCGGTCGAAATAACGCATAGCCACGAGACCATCGAAAAGTGAAATCACGGGCTAATCCGCTTGTCGGGCGGGATGCGTTTGTGTACGCTACGCGGTCTTGATTCAGAAGCACCAGCTTCAAGGAATAACGGTTCATGAAGACGTTTAATGCGAAAGCCGCTGACGTTCAGCGCGATTGGTTTGTGGTTGATGCCGCCGGTAAAACACTCGGCCGGCTCGCCTCAGAGATTGCCTTTCGCCTGCGCGGTAAGCACAAGCCCGAGTTCACGCCGCATGTCGACACGGGTGACTACATCGTGGTGGTTAATGCCGAGCAGGTGGCCATCACCGGCCGCAAAGCTGAGCAGAAAACCTATCACCGCTTTACCGGCTATGTCGGCAACATGAAGTCGATTACCTTCGACAAGCTGATTGTTGAGCACCCGGAACGGGCGATTGAGCACGCTGTGAAGGGCATGCTGCCGAAAAACCGCCTGGGCCGTGAGATGTTCAAAAAGCTCAAGGTCTACAGCGGTAGCGAACACCAACACCATGCCCAGCAGCCCCAGGCGCTGGAAATTTAAGCCGGAGCCCTAGCAACGATGGCAGTAGAACAGTATTACGGAACCGGACGCCGCAAAACCTCAGCGGCCCGCGTGAACATGCGCGCCGGCAGTGGCAACATTGTGGTGAACGGCAAGCCGCTCGATGAATATTTCGGTCGCGAGACAGCCCGCATGGTTGTCCGCCAGCCGCTCGAACTCACCGAGACCACCAACAAGCTCGACATTCAGGTGAGTGTTGAGGGCGGTGGCTCCAGTGGGCAGGCCGGCGCGATTCGCCACGGCATTACCCGGGCGCTGATTGCGTACGACGAGGATATGAAGGGCAGCTTACGCAAAGCGGGCTACGTCACTCGCGACGCGCGCATGGTTGAGCGTAAGAAGATCGGTCTGCACAAAGCCCGTCGCGCGACCCAGTTCTCGAAGCGCTAACCCGCTTTTGGGGGATCGTCTAGCGGTAGGACTACGGACTCTGACTCCGTCAACCCAGGTTCGAATCCTGGTCCCCCAGCCATCCCCTGAAAAAGCCCTGCCGTTGTGCGGGGCTTTTTTTTCTCTGGCAAGGAGCAGGCATTATGAACGTCGAACTCTTTGGGGTGTTACGAGAAGCCGCGGGCGCCAATACGCTCGAACTTGATATCGACGCGCCGATTGTCATCAGTGCCGTCCTCGAGCGCTTGGGCGCTGACTATCCCGCGCTCGCCACCCACCTGCCGCGTGTTGCCTGTGCCGTGGGCGATGCCATGCGCTCACGCCAAGACCAACTCCAACCCAATGAAACCCTC
>JAVLBW010000009.1:50857-53606 GCA_031581235.1 Spiribacter sp.
CACCTGCCGCGTGTTGCCTGTGCCGTGGGCGATGCCATGCGCTCACGCCAAGACCAACTCCAACCCAATGAAACCCTCGTCCTGCTACCCCCGGTCAGCGGCGGTTAGCGGTTCAGCGAGAGTCGATTGCGTTTATCGATTTTCACCCTAATGACTTTTGAACGCGTTATGCTGTGAGGTTGATTCGTTTAACCGCTAGGAGCAGCAACGGTGGCCGAACCCCTCCAAGCATGGATACAAACACAGGGCGAGGGCGCGATTTGGGCTGAATTCAGTCGCGATGCGCTAGAAGCCGGTGAGCGGCTGATTCGTGATCAGGCCGTCATCGACTGCAGCCCCGGCGGGCAAGGCTTTTTTGCCCGCGTTCAAGGCGGGCGCCGGCAAGTTTATTCGGTTGACTGTCGCATTCATCCGCTACCATCGCCACGCCCAGTGACCACCTTTTGCGGCTGCCCTGAGGGCGGTGGTTGCGCCCATGCGGTCGCGGCGTTGCTCTACTACCTTGACCGACAGGCCCCGGCGGGCTTGGTTAAAGTCAACCCCGCCATCCACCAATGGCTGAGCGAGCTCGATGCCGCGAGCAATGAACCAAGCGATTCGGCGGGCACGCGCACTGAAGTGCTGGTGTATTTGCTCGATGTCGATAATGAGGGCCAACCCACCGTCGCCATTCGGCGCGCTCGGCCTAAACGAAAAGGCGGTTACGGCCGGCTGACCCCCTTTCACGGCGGCCGACGAGCGCCTGAGGGGCTGCTGAGCGCTGCTGACCGGCGGCTTTTAAAGCTGCTGCCCGAACCCGGCGTGGCCATGAGCTTGGATGATCGTTATTTTCTCTTGGATGCGCTTGCCGCCACCGGGCGGGCGCATTGGCAAAGCCCCGATCAGCCGGTTTTGCATCGGGCATCTGAGCGCGCTGGCGTGTTGGGCTGGCGTGTGCAATCGGATGGGGGTCAGCGGTTATTGCCCCAAGTTGATGAGGCGAGCGTCTATACGTTTGCCGGCCACCCACCGGTTTGGCTTGAGCCAAGCACTGGGGCGTTTGGGCTATTAACGCTTGATCTGCCGGCGGCGCTAATCGCGCCCTTGCAGGCGGGCCCGGTGGTGGCGCCTGAAGATCTGCCAACGCTTGCTGAGGGTCTTAAAAAACGCGGTATCCCAGTGCCCGCGCCTAAGCCACCCAAACGTCGCCGTATTAAGGGCGTGACGCCCGTCCCGCAGCTGCAGTTGACGCGGGTTAACGATGGATTGGTTGCCGCACGCGCTGAAGCCGGCGAGGCGGTTGCCTTGCTCGGCTTTGATTATGCCGGCCACTGGGTGAGTGCGGATGAGCCGGGGGCGCAAGTCTCGGTCTTTGAGGACGGTGAGCTGCGCGAATACCCCCGTGACGCGAGCGCTGAGAAAACCGCGTTTGCCCGATTGCAAGCCGCTGGGCTGCAAAGTGCCGGCTCACTGGCCAGCGCCCGATTGGCCCCCGATCACAATAGCGACTGGCGTAAATTTGTCGCTGGCAGTGTTCCCGCCCTCGAGGCCGAGGGTTGGCAGGTAGTGACCGATGCAAGCTTCCCTTGGCGGCTCGCCTGCGCTGATTTATGGCAAGCGCAAGCTGAACGCGCACGCACCCAGCCGGGTTGGTTTCATTTTGATGTTTCGATTGAAGTCGACGGCGAGCGCCATGCGCTCATGCCATTGTTGCTGGCGCTTATTCAGGATAATCCGGATGCCATGTCGCAACGCCACCTCGATGCCATTGACCCCGAGGCCAGTCTGCTAATCGATTTAGGCGATGGACGCTTGGTGCCAGTGCCCGCCAAGCGTTTGGTGCCGCTGCTAAAGGGCCTAACCGAGCTCTATGACCCCGCCGCTCGACTAAGCCACGATGGGCTGCTATTGCCGCTCGGGCGCACCCGAGTGCTCGATCAACTCGCAAAAGCCCAAGGCCGAGCGCTGCACTGGCAAGGTGATGCTGAGCTGCGTCAGTTGGGTGAGTCGCTTAACGCGCTTCAAGATCGCGGCAACGTGCCCGTACCCGAAGGCCTGCAAGGTGAGCTGCGGCCGTATCAGCGCGAGGGGGTGAGCTGGCTACAGCGCCTAGCGCAGCTAAGCCTTGGCGGTGTGCTCGCCGATGATATGGGGCTTGGTAAAACGCTCCAGGTGATCACCCATCAGCTGCTCGAAAAAGAATCAGGCCGCGCGCAGGCACCGAGTTTAATTGTCGTGCCCACCAGTCTGCTTTTTAACTGGGAGCGCGAGGTCGAGAAATTCGCACCTGGATTGAAAGTGTTGCGGCTGCATGGCCCAAGCCGACACCACGAGCACGCCCGATTAGATCAATATGATGTTGTCCTGACTACCTACAGCTTATTGGTGCGCGATATCGAGGCACTACAGCAGCAGTCCTGGCATCTGTTGGTGCTGGATGAGGCGCAGGCGGTGAAAAATCCCCGCGCTCAGGCCGCCCGGGCGGTACGAGTGCTCGATGCTCAGCAGCGCTTAAGTCTGACCGGCACACCGCTTGAAAATCACTTAGGCGAGTTGTGGTCACAGTTTGATTTTGTCGCACCGGGCTTACTTGGCAATGCCTCGGCGTTTAAGCGGCTCTACCGCCGGCCGATTGAGCAAGACCAAGACGAAAGCCGCCTTGAGTCACTGCGCGAGCGGGTCGCGCCATTCTTGCTGCGTCGGACCAAGCAGGCGATTGCCAAAGACTTACCGGCCAAAACTGAAATCCCGCTATACGCTGAATTAGTTG